>NZ_MDVN01000026.1 GCF_002741945.1 Gaetbulibacter sp. 4G1 | reverse complement strand
CTTATGCACCGTACCTACTGGTGCATTTATACTAAGAGCGAATAAAGTAATATCTGATACACTGCAAGTGTTCTGACCACCATTGACTTGTAGTGACGATTCATAAACATTGGCTGTTATAGCTGTTCTATTGCTTGTCTCACAACCTAAAGCATTATCATATGAAGCTGCATAATAAACCGTTGTAGCACTTATACTTGGGCTGTAGCTGGTTCCTGTATGTAATAAGGTTCCGCCACTTGATGCTGTATACCATCGAATACTGTTTGCATTACTCCCGGGAGAAGCAGTCAAGGTTATCGAGCCGGTTCCACAACGTGTAACATCAGAGCCTGTTGCAGCTCCTGGTGTAGGATTTACCGTGACTTTTACACTCGAGGTATAAGCTGTATTCCCATCAGAAGTCACTTTTCTACGATACCAACGATCTGCTGTTAATACAGGTGTTGAGCCTGGGTCATAGCTTGTTGCTGTAGCTCCAGAAATATCAGTCCATCCGCTAGAGCCAGTATTAGAATATTGCCATAGATAATTATATGAGCCATTACCATTGCTAGCAAGCGCAGTACTACTCAAAACACTTGGG
Source organism: Gaetbulibacter sp. 4G1 (assembly GCF_002741945.1). Lineage (GTDB taxonomy): Bacteria > Bacteroidota > Bacteroidia > Flavobacteriales > Flavobacteriaceae > Wocania_A > Wocania_A spongiicola. The sequence goes on along the minus strand of NZ_MDVN01000026.1, from coordinate 7,292 downwards.
TCTCCAGAAGAACATATGGTTTGGGTTCCTCCAATGGTACCAGCATCCAAGGGGCTATTGATCGTAATCGTAATTGGGCCTACTATAGTATAATTAAAAAAATCAGTTGTTATATTGGCATATAATGACTCGCTACCTGAATTGTTTGCATTCGTGAATGTAATATTTATATCATGCCCAGAGAGCGTATGAGGATTTAAGTGTGTTGGGAACCATTCAACTGCCGCTAACGTGGTTGGAGAATTATTATAGTAAATCTTATAAGTGTGCGTTGAACCTTCGTTGACAGTCGTTGGCCCATCTATAGAATACTGAGCAACAGAAACTATAGGCATCATTAAGAGTACAATAAAAAATAATTTTTTGTATATGAATCTTTTCATGATTGATTATTATTCAAATTATAGAAAGCGTTTTATATTTTGTTAAAATAGAGCTCTGAAAAAACGAAAGCACTGACATCCGATGGGGCGGTTTTAATTTCAAAGGATAATGCACCAGACGTTAAATTCAATATTTCAAAAGTTTGCACCTTGTTTGCCGTATCGGTCAAGGTGACCACATCCGTTTGTGCGTTATATGTCCAGGTAAATGTTTTTGACTGCCCACCCTGAAGCGTTAGGAGGCAATTTCCAAAAGCATCAAAATGCATTTCCCTATCAATATAAACGGCTTCCATATGAGCTTTGGGAGCCGCTGGCATATTATTAATTTTGTTTTGAGTATCTATCAAAGCAGCACTTAAGGTTGCTTGATAATCTAGTTCCCACGTACCATGCAGCATTGTATTAGGATCTTGAGCTAAGCTTAGCTGCGAAAAGCTAAAAATGATTACTAAAATGAATAGTTTGTATTGTGGTTTCATATTTTTTCGTTTTTATTATAGTTTTGGAAATATACTTTCTACATATTCTTTTTTCCTATCATTCCTAAATCCAATAGCTTTTATACGCACCACCTGATCTTCTATGTTATTCAATGTTTTTTTATGTAAAAGTTGAAAATCAATTATAGCAGGACTATTGTCAGCCTTTCCACGATTTCTTTTGTGAGATGAAATTTGAAATTGTACTAGTACTCTTCCCGTAGCATCTAAATCTATCGTAAAGTTTTGTTGTTTTTGATTTATAATTCTGTTTATAAATGTTCCATTTACATAGGCATACCAACCGTTTGGATTACTAGATTGTTCAATGATTGCATAATGAACTGTTGTATTTGGTGTTCCATGTATTGTAAATTCAGCTTGCGCTTCACGAGACTTAATTTGATATTTTGTTTCGATATTTTTAAGTTGAGGAGTAGCTTCATCATCACAAACATCGCCAATATCATCCCCGTCATAATCATATTGGTCTTTATTAGGCGTATATGGGCAATTATCATAATCATCATCAACACCGTCACCATCTGCATCTTTATTTGGAGCTTCATCACCTATTAGCTCTACATCTAATCCGGCATAATTTCCACCTGCTTCTTGAGGCACAAGCAAGCTGGTATTTCCTGTATGTGCATAATCTGTGCTTATTTCTATACCGCTATCACCATCTACATCTGCTACGGCCTTGTAATTAAAGTGCCCATCTGTAGTTACATCATAATTGTAATCTTCAAAATTATCAGCTCCCATATAACGGTATCTACTATTAGATGTTACCGCTGTAGGTAAGGTAAAATTATATCCATATTGAGCAGAAGAGTACCTATTTAAGGCATCTTTATTTTCTATCTCAGCTCCATAAGGGCTATACTGTGTAACTTCACTAGCAAAGGTCCAATGCTTTATAGTTTCCGGGTTAGTTTGATCTATTAAATCTGGGTTTAATTCCCATGCTGTATTATTTGATTCTAAAGCATAAAAAGGGACAAATGTTTTTAAATAGCCTTCTTTTCGAGTATTAGATTTATTAATCGTATTGTTTTTTACATTGGTTCTTTCAGTTAAATAGGCATAAGACTTTTCGGCCCTCCATAGTCCTCTTACATTACTTACATAAGGGTTAAAACCGTAGCTTTCAACATTAGGTTCTAATACATCATCTGAACCTACGTTTGCATAGGGAATACTTTTTAGTCCGTTTTCACATTGTGCATTCCAAAAATCATCATAGGCTACAGCACTAGCATTTATAATACGAGGATTATTTGCCAAAGGTGTTGTATCGCTTAACAAAAATGTATTGTGATCTATCTTTAAATAGTCTACTTCATTAGGTGTTGGATCTGCAGGGTCTATTTTAAGAGGAGATTCCATCATGGTTATCGATGCCATATTTGCCATTTGTTGATTTCGATATCCAGACCTAATTACTTTAAAATTAATATCTTCTTGAATCGTATTAATAGATGTACTATTTACAATACTTCCGTCTCTATCCATAAGTAATACAGTATCATTAATATCAACATCTACTACCCATAGCCTTTTATATGTATCGCCATAATACGCTATAATTTCATCTCCTAGGGTTAAATATTCATCGGCATTATTAAGTGTAAATTTATCTCCTGAAAATTGTAAGGTACCTTTAAGTCCCATATTTTTTGAGGCCTGCCCCATATTTTGATGGGCCCAATAGGCAGGAAAATTGAAGTTGTAGTATTTGTCATCAAATTCATTAACCGTTTTGGTTAGAATAATTTCTCCAGACTCAGCATCCCAAGCCTCATTAACTGTAGATACTGTAGACCCCAAATCCATGGCTATCTTTTCTTTTAAAATAGCAGTAGTATGAATCGTTTTAGTAGTTATAACACTATGAGCTATATTTTCATGCTCAGATCTGGAAGGGAATGATGTTGGAATAATTGCTGGAAAAATACCAAAAAATAGTGTTGCTACATTTACATTTAATCCTGTTGTTTTAGAGTTAGTATAGCTTTCTCTAAAATCTGTAATAACATCATAATCTACCCCTATTTCCTGATTACTTACACTGCCATTTTTATCTACTACAAGTAGTTTGTTGTTTAGTATATTATCGTTATCTGGATTTGTACTGTATTTATATTCAACAGATGAGATAGGTGTATCTACACCTTCTTGATAGACTTGTTGCGATTTGGACTTCCCATCCATATCATTGGTGTGAACAGAGAACCCTTGGGACAAAGCAAATTCATGTTTTACATTTACTTTTAAGCCTATTAAACCTTTAAGTGCATTTTCAAGCACAGCATTCTTATTGTCTTTAAATTGTTTATTAATACTTAAGTCAGTATAATCTACTTTGGTTGGAAAATCTTTAGTAGTATAGAATTCAGACACCACTTTTCCTGTAGCATGTCTGGTAATATTTGCTCTTTTTATATTTTTCACAGTTACTCTACTATAAGTGATTTTAGAATATGGAAAAAAGGCTTTCCCAAAAGGTTTTTCTACATAATTAACTTCTCTTGGTGCTATTAGGGTGTTTATATTTGTATCATCATAAACTGGTTCTACAAAAGGGTTTTCGGCTGAATCATTAGGCTCAAAAGTAGCGACGCCACTTGTAGTATCATCTTCTAATGTATACTCATAGGTTTGTCCATAATCATGGTCAAATCCATTGGTATTCATAGATTGCCATTTATCAGACAAGGCAATTTTTTTTACTCTTAGCCCGCCTCCCATCTTATAGGTTTTAGGTGTTGATAAACGTATCCAGGATTTACCAGCTACAAATCTGCGAGCAATTAACTTATTATTAGCTCGCAACTTCCTATTTGGGCCTTTAAATATCTCTGCAAAAGCTCCAATATTTTTTGCCAGTTTTTCTGCAATAGTTTTTATATTATCTGTACGATAATCTTGAGGTTTACCAAAATTAACTACACCGTTTAAGTAAGAACGCCCAAAATGCCAACCTGCTTTTGAAATTGGGTTTACCTTTTGATTAGGATCTAACCCGCCTCCAATTTTAATTGAAGTCATAGGTATGGCAGCATATATTTTACTATTGGCAGCAGTAAACGTATGAAGGTTATCATTTAAATTAAAATACCCCGTTACATAATCAAAGGCATCTCCAGTAGGCGTTAGATTATTATTACCCCCCAAAGGTGTCATATTAAGCAAAAACCTAAAATAGATAGGTTTTTCTTCTTGTTCTTTAAGGTATTTTTTCTTAAAATCATCGGTCGATAATTCAAGTGTTTCTTCAGGTAATTCTACATATAAATGTGTAGCTTCACCTGACTCGCTTCCATCTTGATTAATTTTATATAATAATTGATTGGATTCAGGGTCTGCTGGAGGTGACCAATCGCCACTATGATGCCCTACTCCTACAACCTGAAACATTTGCATGGTATGCTTATCTTGTACATACTGATAATCGTCAGATTCGTACTCAACTTGAATGGTACCCCCAGAAGGCAAGTCTATAGATGTGAGCGACCAAGCTCCTGCATAATCATCTTGGTTGTCTGTATTATCTTGATTTACAAAAGGAAATTCAGGGTTTGTTAAGGTATTACTACTAGGGCTACAATTGCCAATGTTTGGCTTATAATTCCCCCAGATATCATTAGCCTTTAAGCTATAAGGTTCATTTAAACCATCATAATTAAATACATAGGGTGTATATTTCCCCATATTTGAATTTCTATATGAAAAATATACCTTTTCTAAGGTTAACTTACCATCTTCAATGATTCCTGCATTAGACGCAGCTACAGTGTCAAAGTTTGGTAACCCTTGGCATAATGAATAATTATAGTCAAAATGTGCTGTTTTAATGGGGAGTACAGGGTCGTTGGTTGGGTCGTTATCTTCTAATAAAGTTTCATGTTTTATATATTCTGGTTTAGAATATAATCTTATTTTATCTATACGTTTTTGTCTTCCTAGTCCGATGCCGCCATCATCTCCTAATGTACCTATACCATCAAAACGGTCTAACAAATCAAATACTGCTATATGTGTTTTAGTTATGATTTTATTGATGTATTTAATTTCTTTCTCGCCATAGATATAACTAGCTTTTTGATCGGTATTATCGCTGTTTAAACCGGCATTATATGAGGCTTCTCTATTACCAAATGGAATCCGCCATTTAAAATCTTCGTTTGCATTCTTTTCATACTCAAAAAGAGTATACGCGCCAAAATCGTCATCTGTTGGTCCATTTCCAGTTTGGTCTTCATAATCAGAAGATAATACAGCTGACAATAAATAAGTATGAGCATAAGCTGGTGTTATAACACGATCATAAAAATGATCTATTCCACTTTCATTTTCAACAGTGTTTTCTTTTTGATTTGATTTTATTGGATCATTATATTCAACCATACCTGATTCACAATCACCATCCGAATTAGTCGCAAAAGTAACTTCATGCTTGGTAGTATTATAAGCCGTTTCACCAAATACATACGTTGCCCCGTCTGTTTTTAACACTCTAACCTCTGCTGTATGATGATCTTCTGCGTGTTCGTTAATGCGCTTGTTAGCATACTCTTCATTATAAATCTCAGAAATTTCTTTTTTAGTGAATTTTTGAATGGCTTGATTTCTAAGGTCTCTTTTTGTTCGCTTTATTTTGGTATTAGAGATATGTTTGACTGGGTAAGGGTAAATGGGTTTGTTACTTGCTCCTTCATATGTTTTAACTATAAAAGAATTATCAGCATACTTTCCAAAATCACTTTTACTCCCACCAATTCTTAAAGCCATAGGTTTATCACCATGAAGTTGTTCTGTAAACATAGAATGTTCTTGGTTTACTTTATTCTCACCAACGTATTTAAAATATACAGGTTCGTAATCAATCTTGTCCCCGTTAAGTGTATTCTCATTTTCGTTAGTAAAAATACTTGTCGCTTTTGTTTTCCATACACCAGTATGGCTTTTAGAAGGTGCAACCGTTAAGTTTGCGCCTACATGCCATGACCCAGGCCCACCTTCAAGTTCAGCTCCTGTACTTAATCCTAAACTTTCATCTTCAACAAATTCATCATAAATTTGTCCAATTTGACTACGGTGCGGGCGAAACATACCACTAATACCTTGACCATTAACCGTATAAATATCATAGGTATAATTTGTAGTTGGTAGTACTGTTATATTTTCATTGATTATTCTGTCATTCTCTCTATTATAATCTAATACATCTTCTTTAGAAGCTTGTCCTGTAAATTCATAACCATAGGCTTTTTCTTTTTTGTAAGTATCTTTAAGCTTTTGAACAGAACCATTAGCTGATAACTCTACCTCACCATCAATACCCCATAAGTCTACTCCAAATGAAAACGAAAACGTAGTATTAATATCTTGAAACGCTGACCGTTTTCTTGGAGTTAAAGGAATTGGGTCTGAAAAGGACAATTGACCGCCTATTCTTGAATTTACCAGATTTAAAGCCTTATCTATTGCATAAACTCCAAAAGTAGGTCTCGCTAAAGAAGCTCCAAAACTATAATTTGTTAGCCCTCTATTAGAATTATATGAAAGCCCAGCATTCAACCCTCCAGTAATTAAAAATTTTTCTTTGTTTCTTAAATTGGCTTTAGCGTTTAGCCTCGGTGAAATGGTAACACCTTCTGTGGCTGAAGTTTGTACATCCATTCCCACGCTTACTTGATCAGACAAATCAAATGACAAACCATAAGAAGGGGTAAAACTTATACCATGATAATTACTATATTTCACACCTAAACCCAAAGAAACCCCATTATTGCCATCAATTACATTAACGCCTGATGATTGATCTGGTTCTAAACCAAAAACCTGAGCATCTAAAGCTGCATTTATTCCTACCGTTACATGGTCTTTTAATTTTTTTTCGTAAGTTATTTCATCTCCCTTAAAATCATCAGGAATACCACGCACTTGTCTATTTATTTGGCCTACGTTAAGATTCCAGCCTAAGCCAACCCAAGATGCCTCCTGATCCATAGTAATACCAGCGTTGTATGCCAAATTCAAAGGGTAGCCTCCTACATCCATAATAGGGATGTTATAATTAAAATCGCCTGTAGATAAATTTACCATATCGGAAGTACCAATAGGTGTAAAGGCATTAAACTCGGGTTGAGACGGTCCGCTTGTTTGTGCAAACAGATTTGAAGGTTGTACAGTAGTTAACATGAGTTGTATAGCTAAATAACTTGCTATAATTTTTGAAAACTTACTGGTTCTTATTTTGTGAATCATAACTTAGGTTATTATAATTTTTATAAATTATTCTAGTTTCTTTCTAGATTTTTAATCTGTACTTTTTGAACGTCTAGTTCTTTTTTTAACTGCAAAACATAGAGTGTTAGCTCTTCTATTTTCTCCAAGAGTTTGGCATTCATCTCTCCTA
>NZ_MDVN01000025.1 GCF_002741945.1 Gaetbulibacter sp. 4G1 | reverse complement strand
CTTATGCACCGTACCTACTGGTGCATTTATACTAAGAGCGAATAAAGTAATATCTGATACACTGCAAGTGTTCTGACCACCATTGACTTGTAGTGACGATTCATAAACATTGGCTGTTATAGCTGTTCTATTGCTTGTCTCACAACCTAAAGCATTATCATATGAAGCTGCATAATAAACCGTTGTAGCACTTTTGCTTGGGCTGTAGCTAGTTCCTGTATGTAATAAGGTTCCGCCGCTTGATGCTGTATACCATCGAATACTGTTTGCATTACTCCCGGGAGAAGCAGTCAAGGTTATCGAGCCGGTTCCACAACGTGTAACATCAGAGCCTGTTGCAGCTCCTGGTGTAGGATTTACCGTGACTTTTACACTCGAGGTATAAGTAACTTGAGAACACGAAGTAACCTTTCTACGATACCAACGATCTGAGGTTAAAGTACCTGCATCATAAGTCAACCCTGTCTGACCATTAATATCACTCCATGCCACGTTGTTAGTAGAGGATTGCCACTGATAACTATAGTTACCATCTCCCCCGCTAGCAATAGCTGTACTTGTAAAAGCTACTGGGCTATTATTGTAACAAATAGTTTGTGCTCCAGATATACTTCCGGCTACTAAATTTGGTCTTACCGTTATTTTCACGCTTGCAGCATACAATGTTGTACCACAAGAAGTCACACCTCTTCTATACCATCGATCAGCTGTTAATCCAGCTGGCGGATCATAACTTGAAACTGTAGCTCCAGATATATTTGTCCAAGTACTGTTATTATCTGAATATTGCCATTGGTAACTGTAATTTCCATCTCCACCACTAGCACTAGTTGTGTTTGTAAAAACTGATGGGTTACCATTATAACAAATAGTCTGGTTACTACCTACACTTCCTGCTATAACTGATGGATGTACCGTAGCTGTAACTGGTAATCGACTAGAAGATACACATCCAGGGGCATATGTCTCTGCATAAAAAGTTGTTGTTGCACTAATTGTTGTTGTATATGAATTCCCTTCTCCTAAATATGTTCCTCCTGATGCCTCAGTATACCAACGCACTGTGTTACCATTATTACCTGGTGTAGCACTAACAGTTACACTACCTGAACTACAAATACTATCGCCATTTCCTCCTACCGGAATTTCTGGTAATGGGTTTAGGGTTACTGTTATAGCTTGCCTTGGTGATATGGTATAAGTACAACCCAAAGCATTCGTTAATGTACCGCCTACATAAT
>NZ_MDVN01000024.1 GCF_002741945.1 Gaetbulibacter sp. 4G1 | reverse complement strand
TTTAACCTCTCATGCAACCAAGGCTATAGGCTTAAATAAATACATAGTTGACAATGGGGGGAAGGATCACCCGAATGCCAAGTTGAAATGGAAACAAGGAGATATAATCACTTCAACAATAGAAACTTCAAATGGAGAAACCATTATAGTTACACATAATGTAAATACTCCACATCCATATTCATTAGGCTTTAAGGTACAGGGTGTTCAGGGACTTACAGATTTTGATTACCACACTCAGCGAATACACGTAGAAGGCACCACCAAGGGGCATGGTTGGGAAGCTATGGATGCTTGGTTTGAAAAATACGATCATCCATTATGGAAGAAATATGGAGCTAATGCAACAAAAGCAGGTCATGGAGGTATAGATTTCTTTGTGTTAAATGCCTTTGTAGAATCGGCAAAAGAAAACATAGCCCCACCAATGGATGCTTATGATGCAGCAGCATGGAGTGCAGTTACACCATTATCTGAATTATCGATTGAGAACAATGGTGCACCACAAGACTTTCCAGATTTTACAAGAGGAATGTGGGTAAAACGTAAACCTTATAACTGGATGAAAGAAACTTATTAATATAAAACTAAACCAATTTTAAATATATAAGTAAACTAAATTTTAACTAATCATGAATATTACTAACAATTAATCAATACGTATGAAAAAACTAATTACTCAAGGATTAATAATGTTTCTGCTACTTATTTCAAGTTCCATGCAGGGGCAACAAGCCAAGGAAATTAAAGGACAAGTTGTTGATGAGTCTGGATTCCCATTATCTGGTGCATCAATAATTGTAAAAGGGACTACAAACGGTGTTGCAGCCGACTTTGATGGTAACTATACAATTACAGCTAGCGAGAGCGATATTATTATTGTATCGTTTATCGGTTACATTACACAAGAAATTGCCGTAAGTGGGAAAACTACAATCAATGCTACATTAATAGAAGATGCATCGCAATTAGATGAAGTAGTTGTGGTAGGTTTTGGAACGCAAAAGAAAGAAAGCGTTACTGGAGCAACGTCTTATGTGAAAATGGATGCTATTATAGCAGATAGACCTATAACTAATACAGCTGATGCATTGCAAGGTATTGCAGCAGGATTAGGTGTAACTGTTGGATCAGGACAACCAGGTAACTCAGCTACAGCTATAAATATTCGTGGTTTTACTTCTATAAATGGAGGTAGCCCATTAATATTAATAAACAATGTACCTGGATCTATAGATGATATTAACCCGCAAGATATTGAATCTATTTCAGTATTAAAAGATGCGGCAGCATCATCTATATATGGATCTAGAGCAGCATTTGGTGTTGTTATAATTACAACTAAGCAGGCAAGACGTGGTCAAAAAACGCGTTTTAGCTATTCTACAACAACTAGTGTGTCTACACCATCAGATTTACCTGAAAAGGCAACTACTAGGGAGTTTGTTGAAGCACTAAATGAATGGGGAGTTCAAAGTTATTTTGCAGGACAAAATGTACAAGACTGGTTGGGATATATTAATACATATGATTCGGATCCGAGTCAATTGAATTTAGCAACAGATCCAGTTAATGGTACAACTTATCCTATTCATTTTGATGGAGGTCAATATTATCCTGTTGCAGATGCCGATCCTATAGGAGATTTTTTAGATCATTTTGGATATTCTACCATTCACAATTTTGAGATGAGTGGAGGGGCAGAAAAACTAGCTTATAGAATTAGTACAGGCTATAGTTTTGTAGATGGTATTATGGTTACCAATAAAGATAATTTTAAGAAGTATAATATCAATGCTATTCTTGATGCAGATCTTACTGATAAATTAAAATCTACTACAAATATAATTTATAAGTCAAGTGTACAGTCAAGGCCAAATGCACGATACGCTAATGCTATTCAAGTACGTATGTATGATCCTACTGGATGGTTTGAATATGAACCAGAGGGTGTAACATTACCTTTTGATACACCAGGAAATGTTGTTCGTTATACAGAGCCAGGGAAAACTTATGATGAAAATTTAAGGCTATTCCAAAAACTACAATGGGCGCCATTAAAGAATGTGACTTTAACAGGTGAATATACTTATGAAAAGAATGACAGGAATCTAGTTAGCGTTAATAATGGGCAACGTTTTGTTAGTTCATTTAGGTTTAATCCAACTAGCACAGCTGCTAATGCTATAAATAATACGAGTTTGGCTCGTACTAAAAGTAATAGAGTCTATAACGCTTTAAACTTATATGGGAAGTATAATGTTAATTTAGGAAATCATAATATAGAGTTATTAGCAGGTTTAAATAGGGAAGAGGCAAATTTCGAACAATTGTCTGCATCCAGAAATGGATTGATAGACCCTACTACACCAACATTTAATTTAGCCGAAGGGGAAAGTATTAATATTTCTGAAAGGTTTTATGATTGGGCGGTTGTAGGTTACTTTAGTCGTTTTAATTATAATTTTAAAGAGCGCTATTTTCTTGAAGCAAACATCCGTTATGATGGGTCTTCAAGGTTTGCTTCAGATGATCGCTTCGCTGTGTTACCTTCTTTTTCTGCAGGATGGAATATAGCTAAAGAACCCTTTATGGAAAATGTAGATATCATTAACTTATTAAAACCAAGAGTTTCTTGGGGTGAGATAGGAAATCAGAGAACCGTATTTCCAAGAACCAATACAGATGATTATTATCCAACTATTCCAGGATATTCACCATTTGATGCATCTTGGATAAATTTAGACACAGATTTGAGATACCTAACCTTTGATCCTGCACAGTTAGTAAGTGGAGGTTTAACTTGGGAGAGAGTTGTTACATCAAATGTAGGTTTAGATATAGGAATGCTTAAAAACCGCTTAACAGGTAGTTTTGAAGTATATAAAAGAGAAACTATAGGCATGTTAGCACCAGGGCAACCATTGCCAACAATTTTAGGTACAGAGGCTCCTTTTCAGAATGTCGCAGATGTTGAAACTATTGGTTGGGAAGCCCAAATAGGGTGGAGTGACCGTAAAGGAGATTTTAGTTATAATATTAATGTTAATGTTTTTGATAACACTTCAGAAATAACAAAATTTGATAACCCAGCTGGTTTACTAAGTGATTTTTATGTAGGCCAAAAATTAGGAGAAATTTGGGGTAATGTTACAGATGGATACTATACAGTAGATGATTTTGTTCCAGGTACTCTTAATGCAGATCTTTCAGGAGCTAATAGACAACTATTGGATGGTGTAGTGCAAATTGAAGGAGCTCCAACTCCATATCCAGGAGATATAAAGTATAAAGATTTAAATGGCGATGGAGTTATTAATAACGGTAATAGCACTTTAATTACTGAGTTAGATAGTAATGGAAACCCAGTTACAAATGCTGATGGAGTAATTACTACTGGACCAGGAGACAGAAAAGTTATTGGTAATTCAGGAAAGCGTTACCAGTTTGGTATAAATGGTTCAATGTCTTATAAAGGGTTTGATATGTCATTTGTTTTAAGTGGTGTTGGTAAACAAGATAGATGGAGAAGTTCAGATTTAATCTGGCCATGGCCCGGAACTTTTGATAATATATATAAGCATCAATTAGATTATTGGACACCAGATAATCAAAATGCATATTATCCAAGAATATATGGAGATGCTAGTTCTGGAAACTTAGACAGCAATTATAGTAGAAGTAGAAGAGTACAAACAAAGTATTTAAGCGATGAAAGCTATTTACGTATACAAAACATAACTTTAGGATATACTATAGACTCTAAGCTTTTAGATAAGTGGAATATTGAGAAGTTTAGGTTTTTTATTGCTGGAAGTAATCTACATACATTCGATAAATTACCTAAAGGATTAGATATAGATCAAGGGTCTAATGGTGTTTATCCAATTATGACTAATTATTCAGTTGGTTTTAACCTTTCATTTTAAAAAAGATATATAATTATGAAAAATATAAAACGAATTACAATTTTTATTATGAGTTGCCTTTTCATTGTAGCTTGTAATGACGAAGATTTTTTAGATAAATCACCAAAAGATGAGTTGTCCGCTGCTACCATTTTTAGTACTTATAATAATATAAAAACTTATGCATGGAGTTTTTATAGCTTCTTTGATGATTATCAACGTAGTACTGTTTGGCCAGCTGTTAGTGATTATAATTCAGATTTAATTCAAAACGGATATAGCACTGTAAACCCAAATTATTTAAATAATAGTTTAACTATTCCAAGTACATCGGGTACGTGGACAGGCTCTTATTCTAACATTAGAAAAATTAATATTATGTTAGATAATATTGAAACGTCTGATATTACTGAAGACGAAAGAGCACATTGGAGAGGTGTAGGCTTATTCTTTAGAGCTCATGAATACTTTCGTTTATTAAGCACCTATGGAGGAGTACCATGGGTTGAAAAAGAATTAACAGATGTAGATACTGATATTTTATATGGACCAAGGGACACGCGCGATTTGGTTGCGGATAATATTTTAAGAGATTTACAAGAGGCAATTAGCAATATTAATGAACAGGGAGACGGTACAAATACAGTTAACCCAGATGTAGCACGTGCATTATTATCACGTTTCGGATTATTTGAAGGTACATGGAGAAAATATCATAGTTTAGGAGACCATGAAAAGTTTCTAAATGCTTGTATTACAGCATCAGAGTATCTAGTAAATAAATACCCAAGCATTCATCCTAATTATGATCAGGTGTATAATAGTGACGACCTTGGAGGAAAAGCAGGAATCTTGCTTTATACGCATTATGTACTAGATGAGTTATGGCATTCAATATCTACAAATACAAGATCAACAAACAATAAAATTGATATAACAAAAAAGGGTATAGATAAATTTTTGACCAAAGATGGATTACCTATTCATAATGCAGGAAATACATTATACCAGGGAGATAAAGATCGCTATACAGAATTTGATAATCGTGATGATAGATTATTAATTATGACGCCACCTCCTTATAAGGTAAACGGTGATGGTTCTCAAGATTTTACTCATACAGGTAATGCATTAGAACAAAAGTATTTTAGTGTACTAGAATCTATAACCACTGGGTTTCCTTATAAAAATCTTCCTGACAGAAACTGGTCGGGGCGTGTTACTGGAGAAGTACCTAATTACAATAGGTTAGTACCAACACAAACGTCAAATGGATATCGCTTTTGGAAAATATGGAATGAGCATAATTTTAAAGTATCGTCGGCAGATCTTAATGATTTTGCAATTTTTAGGATGGGAGAAGTAATGTTGAATTATGCTGAAGCTACTTTTGAAATGGGACAATTTAATCAAGCTATTGCTGATGCAACCATTAGTAAGTTAAGGACAAGAGGAAATGTTGCTGGTCTTAGTATAGGTTCAATTACAGCAGATTGGGACCCTATGAGAGACCCAGCTGTAGACCCAGTACTTTGGGAAATACGTCGAGAACGAGCTATAGAACTTTTAGGTGATGGTTATAGAACACTTGACTTAAGACGTTGGAAAAAAATGGATTATGCTACTGAAGTAAAGTTAGGGCGTTGGGAAAGACAATCAGATTATCCTATAACATTACCAATACAAAATGGAGCCTCTGAAGGTTATTTACAATTAATACCTAATACTCCTCCTGCTTTTCCAGAGCATTATTACCTGTTCCCTATACCTTCAAGTGAGATTGCGTTAAACGATCAGTTAGTTCAAAATCCAGGGTATTAAAAATATTAAAACTAGACTAGGTTTTAACAAACCTAGTCTTCATAAAAAATATAAAAAATGAATAAAATAAAAATATATACCACAGTTAAGTTGAGCCTTTTGGCTTTAACCGTAATAGGTGTTTTTATAGCATGCTCGCCTAATGAAAATGGTTATCGTAAGGAATCTAATGTAGATCCTAGTCTTTTACCAAATGCAGATTTTGCAGCTTCATCAACTTCAATTTTTCAGTTTGAAACTATAAGTTTTTCACCAGCTACAGTTAACGAAGGTGATTTGTATACCTGGACTTTTTCTGGAGGTAGCCCTGGCACAAGTACAGCAGCAAATGTTGATGTAAAATATACTGTTAAAGGAACATATCCTGTTTCGCTTAAGATTAGAAATCAATATGGTGCACAAGAAGAAACTAAAGAAGGGTTTATTACAGTAGAAGGAGAGCCTTTAGACCCTGCAATAGAAGTTCGTATAAACTTCGAGCAAAGCATATTTGAAGAAGCATCAGGAACTACTGCAACTGGTTCAATTTCAGGTTATGAAGCTGGAGTTGTTAATGATTTTGCAGGCACATTTGATGGAAGCGGTATTACTATAGATGGATATAACGGTATAACCGGAAACAACCCAAGAACCGTAGCTGTATGGATTAAAACTACTAACACATCAAGGCAAGGTGTCGCTACTTGGGGTAATGCTGGAACTTTTAGCAGAAATACTTTTGTAGTTAATGGAAATGGTACTGTTAGATTTGAGTATCAAGGTGGTGGACAAAATACAGCAATAACTGCAAATGATGGGGTTTGGCATCATATCGCATATACATACGATGGAGCAGAGATTAAAGTTTATGTAGATGGAGTTTTAGATTTTACTAGACCAGAAACTAAAATTAACACAGGAGTTACAGGAGATAGACAAATAACTATTGGTTCTGAAGGAAGTGCGGATGGAAGTTTAACATTTAGACCTTTCTCTGGGGCAATGGATGACTTTAGACTTTATAACCGTGCTTTATCTGCTGGAGAGATAGCAGATCTAGCAGGACTTTAATGAAATAGTATACCTTAAATAAAGAGAGTTTTTAATAGTTTTTTGAGTTAGTTTTTAAAAAGGTGTTTGTTGAAGCCATTGAAAATTTTGGATATAGATAAGCACCTTTTTATTTAAAAAACCAAGTTAATACTCTAAAATATAAAAATGAACAACCAATATTCACAATTATTTTTTATGAACAATAATAGCAACATAATAAGATCTTTTATACTTGGTGGTATATTGGTTGTTCTATTTTCTTGTAACAAAAAAATAAAGAAAACAGAAAACACTGTTGTTAACCAAAAACCTAACATCATCTATATTCTTGCAGACGATTTGGGGTATGGAGAGTTAGGAGCATATGGACAAACTAAAATTGAAACCCCAAATATTGATGCCCTAGCAAAAGAGGGTATGGTTTTTACTCAGCACTATACCAGTGCACCAGTTTGTGCACCAGCAAGGTATATGTTGCTAACAGGAAAGCATTCAGGACATGCATATATTAGAGGAAATGATGAATGGAGCCAGCGTGGAGATGTATGGAATTATAGAGAAACTATATTAGACTCAACATTAGAGGGGCAAAGACCAATACCAAGCAATACACTTTTATTTCCAAAGAAGTTAAAGGAGAATGGTTATGCAACAGGTATGGTTGGTAAATGGGGCTTAGGAGCACCGCATACCGATGCATTACCTACAAAAATGGGCTTCGATTTTTTCTTCGGTTATAATTGCCAACGACAAGCTCACACTTATTATCCTGTTCATTTGTATAGAAATGAAGAGCGAGTGCATTTAAATAATGATACGATTAGACCATCTAGAAAGCTTCTAAAAGATGCAGATCCTAATAACCCTGAAAGTTATACAGACTATACATTAAATGAATATACGCCAGATTTAATGTTTAATGAGATGATTAGCTTTATAGATAGAAAAAAAGACAATCCTTTTTTCTTTTATTGGGCTACGCCAATACCACACAATCCTATTCAGGCACCACAGCACTGGGTAGATTATTACAAGAATAAGTTTGGAGAAGAAGAACCTTATTTGGGTGAAATAGGGTACTATCCACATCAAAACCCAAGGGCTGGTTATGCCGCTATGATTTCTTATTTAGATGAGAATGTTGGAAAATTAGTAAAACATTTAAAGGAGAATAATTTATATGATAATACACTTATAATATTCACATCTGATAACGGAGTAACTTATTCAGGAGGAACAGACGGAGCATATTTTAATAGTTCTGGGGAGTTTGGAGAAGCTTATGGTAAGGCTAAAGGTTTTGTTTATGAAGGAGGCATAAGAGTACCTATGATTGCTTCGTGGCCTAACCATATAAAACCCGAAAGCACTACAGATTTAGTTTCTGCTCATTATGATGTTATGGCTACTTTATCTGAGTTGGTCGAATTTGAAAAACCTTTAGACACTGATGGCATTAGTTTTTTACCCACATTATTAGGAAAAGATAATCAAGTTAAACATGAATTTTTGTTTTGGGAATATCCAGAGTATGGTGGACAAGTAGCTATTAGAATAGGAGATTGGAAAGTGATACGTCAAAATTTAAAAAACAAGAAAAAGGAAGCCACATTAGAGTTATACAATTTATCAGATGACCCTACAGAATCAATCAACGTAGCAGAACAACATCCAGATATTTTAAAGCAAGCCGAAGCAATTTTTAAAAGAGAACATCAAAATGCAGAAATAGAGCGCTTTAGAATTCCATTAATTGAAAATGGATTATTAGCTAACGAATAGATAAAATATTATTTGGGATTGCATAAAAAAGCAATAAAGTGAATAATAGATAAAAACACTAAGAGTTATAAAAATGAAATATAGAAAGAGTAATTATATAGTCAAGTTAAATGTATTTTTAATCCTAGCATGCTTAATATTTTTAGCTTGCTCAAAAAAAGACGATGCAGTAACTCCTCCTGTTGAAGAAGAAAAAGAAGAGGAGCCTACAAATGAAGATTATGAAACACTCGTATTTACACCTAATGAAAGCTTCTTTTCCCCTACAGGAACCTTATTGGCACACTTAAGAGATAAAACAAGCGGGAATGAGTATAATAAAAATGAATACTACGATTATATAACTGATTGGAAAGTTCTTACAGACACTATTGTTTTTGGAGTAAACATAAAAACAGCTGGTGATCTAATTATAAAGCCGGAAATGGCTATCCCTACATCTCAAGAAGGATCTAAATTATTAATCTATATAAATAATACAAGTAAAGAAATTACTTTAAAAGCAACGGGGTCGTTAGAGACCTATGAAATTCAAAACGAAGTGACCTTTGATGATGTTCCTGTTGGTTTTCATACTGTTAAGTTGCAATTAAAATCACTTATTGATTCCAGCGAGGGAGTAGGAAACTTAAATAATTTACATTTAACAGGGCCAGCTGCAAAAGATTCAGAAAATGTAATGCGCCGTTATCGAGCAAAAGCGGTGCACTGTAAATGGGAAACAGAGAGTACAAACCCTATTGAAATTAGCGTACACGAGCTTACTATTATTAGTAAATCGCAAGATTATTATCAGCCAATAACAACACCTTTTGGATATACAGGGTCAACCTGGGATAAAGACACACAAACATTTGGAGGCTATAATTTTTCACTGTGGTCCTACGGCGCTAATGATCCTGTTCCTCCATTTTATCAAGAAAGTCACTTAATAGCTGTAGGTCCAAATCTTGAATTTGGTTCTTATGGGCATGAAGGTACTGGAGTAAAACCAAGAGGAGATCATCCATATATTGGAGTTGATACTAATGTTCAAACTATAGCTGTTAGGATGGTGCCTGGAGAAACATATGATACTTATTGGAGCTATTATTTAGACCCTAATGATGGACATTGGAAATTGTATGGTTGTGGTAAAAAATATAATGAAAGTGGAGAAATCAAATATTTAACAACAGGAGCTTTTGTAGAGGTCCCTGGAGGAGCTCATAAAGTAAGAAATGGGAATGTAATATGCGAAACTCAATATAGAGGCTGGCAAATGGATACTTCAGGAAACTGGTATCCTATTAATACAATGGCTGGTAGTACCAATCAAAATAATTTAAGTTTCAGAGACTGGAATATAGTTGATAATAAATTTTCAATGCAAATGGGAGGATGGGGAGAACCTGGAATTGAAAAGAAAACATTAACATTAAATAATCCAGATTCTGCCCCAGATTATCTTAAAGGAGCATATTTAGATGAATTATATAAAATGCCATCAACCTTTACAGATAATGCCCCTACAGAAGTTTTAAACAGATCAGCAAAGCTAAGTTTTAATGTTTCAGATTTGGGTACTGGTGCCTCAGCTGAGGTTTTTTGGGATATAGAAGAAGGGCTTACTAAAGAAGATAAATGGACAAATAAAAAATCTATTGCAGTTAATGGCGGATTAAATGAATTTACATTAGACGATCTTGAACAAAACACCGATTATTATTACAGAATCAAAATCAAAAATGACCAAGGCATAACGTGGTCATACGATACACAAAAGTTTAAAACAACTAATGTTAACGGTCCTGCTGTAACGCCAGTATCAAATTTCGGCGCAAGCTCTACGAATATAACAGTCAACCAATCAGTGACTTTTTCTGATACCTCATCAAATTACCCAGATAGTCGTTTGTGGACTTTTGAAGGAGGAACACCTGCAACCAGTACAGATGAAAACCCAACAATTACATATAGCGATGTAGGAAGTTATGCGGTAACTTTAACAGCTACTAACAGTGCAGGCTCAGATACTAAAACTGAAATGGGGTACATTACAGTTTCAGAAGGAGGCACAGGAACATTGCAAGTTCATTATAACTTCACAGGAAATTTATTGGATGAAACTTCTTATCATAGAGATTTATCTGAAGTTGGCGGATTTACAGCAACATATACTACTGATAAAAACTTAGTAGCTAATAACGCCTATGAAGCATCAGGTGAAGACGCTAAGTATTTAACAAATAATAATTATAATGGTATAGGAGCAAATGAAGCTAGAACCGTTACTGCATGGTTTAAAACAACAGCGGTAGGTTCAAGAAAAACAATTGTGTCATGGGGTAAAAATTCTGAAGGACAAATGTTCAATGTTATGATTCATGACGGTAGAGTTAGAATAGAAGCAGGATCATGTTCTTTAAGATCCACTGCAACTGGACTAGATAATGATGAATGGCATCATATAGCGGTTACATTTAATCCATCTGATGGTGACAAATTAAAAGATGTTAAAGTGTATGTTGATGGTGTTTTGGATACTAATACTTCTGATGGAACAGGAAATTCATATCGTTCAGAAGTTGTTGTAATAAATACTGATGTTTCCACAAATAATATTCGTATTGGATCTGCAGAATATAACAGCAATTATTTCTGGCAAGGAGCAATCGATGATGTAAGAATTTATTCTGAAGCACTTACTTCTACTCAAATTTTAGAGATAAAAGACAATTAATTCTTACTGATAATTTAATTAATAAATGTTTTGTTGAAAGTTTAAAAAGAAAGTGGATAAATAGCTTAAATGTTAATAAACACTTCTTTTTATTGTCAATTAAAAATGAAAGAAAAATAAAAGATGCACATAAAAAAGAATACTATAATCATTGTTTTTTTAGCGCTTACTTTAAATCTAACTCTAGTAGCGCAAGAAAAAGTAAAAACAATAGAAGACTATCCAATATGGATAGATATGATGGAACAGTCGTCTGTCAATATGGAAGATGCGAGAAAGGCATTTGATGCTTACTGGAAACATAACACCCATTTTAAAGGTGATAGGTCTAAGCAATTTGAGCGCTGGTATGTTATAAATTCAAAGAGATTGGATGCATATGGAAATGTTATTTCGGCTGAACAAGTGAGGCAAGAATTTCAAAGGATGAGGTCTTTTGGAAATTTTGAGCAAAAAGGAAAATGGTATAATTATGGACCTATTACTGTAGGGCCACGAAACGGGATTAAAAAAGATGGTGGACGTGTAAAGGATATTGCATTTCATCCAACAGACGAAAATACTTATTTAGTGTCCTGTTTTAAAAGTGGTTTATTTAAAACCACTGATGCCGGTTTAACATGGACCCCTCTAACTGACCAGTTACCGCAAGAAGTTTATATTTCAAAAATACTGCCTTCAAACCCTAGTACTATTTTTATAGGTACCAATTCCGGGGTTCTAAAGTCTATAGATGGAGGCAACACTTGGAGTAATACATCATTAACTTCAACAAAAACAAATGCTTTAATTATTAAGCCAGATGAAGAAAATGTTCTTATAGCTGGAACACAATCGGGTATTTATAGGTCTACTAATGAGGGAAGCACATGGACACAAGTGCAATCTGCAAGTAATGTTGAAGAGTTAAGGGTTCACCCAACAAATTCAAGTATTATGTATGCAGGAACTAATGGATCGACATCACAGTTTTTTCGTTCCACAGATGGCGGTGCTACATGGACTGAAGATACATCCTTCGGACAGGGAGCTTTTATGAAAATTGCCGTTACTCCAGCAGAACCAAATTATGTTTATGTTATCAACTCAAGAGATCACTTAAATCAAGATTCTTTTGAAGGGGTATATAGATCTACAGATTCTGGACTAACTTTTACTAAGCAATCTGGAGAAACACCATGCATTACAGGTTATGATAATAGTGGAGCAATATCAAGAGGGCAGCCTAATTACAACTTGTTTATAGTTTCAGATCCCAATAATGCCAATATAGTATATGCAGGAGGTGTAAAATCATGGAAATCAATTAATGGAGGAATAAGTTGGACTCAAGTGTTTAATGATGTTACTTCTGATGGTGGTGGATTACACCTAGACCAGTTAACATGGTCATATTCACCTATTAACGATAAGCTATTTGCAGTAAATGATGGAGGAATATATTTTTTAAATACTAACGATAAGTTTCAATCAATTACAGATGGATTACCTATTGCAGAGGTTTGGGAATGTACTCAAAGTCAGCAAAATCCAACTAATGTAGCTGGAGGGACATTTCACTGTGGTATTAAATTAAATAAAGATGGTGTTTGGTTGTCTCCTTGGGGAGGAGATGAAGCTACTGTATTGTTTGATTATTCTGATGATACATATGCCTATCACTTTAAGTATGAAAAAATAAGTAGATCTGTTGATGGCGGTCTTTCGTTTCAAAGAATTAATTCTTCTTCGGCAGACCGAGGCTTTTATACAGGAACAGGGGTTTTAGATAAAAGTGATGTTAATACTCTATTTGTTGGTTTGTTTGAAGTAGAGAAAATTAATAATGCACGTACAGCAACATCATCTCAAGCTTGGGACAAGATTTCTTCTTTTGGAGGAAATTCTAGAATAGAAAAGATTGAACAATGTGACGCCAATCATAATATTATGTATGTGTCTAGAGAAGGTAATAATTTTTATAGATCAGATAATGTAAGAGCTGCATCGCCCAACTTTACTGATTTGACATCTAATTTACCTGCATCTGGAAAAGTAACAGATATAGCAACACATCCAACAAATGAAAATCTAGTTTATATATTATTAGGAAGTCAAATATATAAATCTGAAGATAAAGGGAGTAGTTGGACTAATATTTCTAATGGATTACCAGGAGTAGCTTTATTAGAAATGATATATGATAAATCTAGTGATGAAGGTATATATGTAGGCACAGATATAGGCATATATTACAAAGATGCCACTTTATCAAGTTGGATAGATTATTCTGATGGATTACCAGTAATTAGAGTATCTGGAATGGATATTTATTATGGAGCTACAAGAGAGGAAAGTTTTTTAACTGTATCAACAGATGGAAGAGGTTTTTGGAGGTCAGAATTAAATGATATTACTGCTACAGCACCTACTGTAGGGTTTTCTTCAAACAGAACGTCTATTTATCAAGATGGACAAATAGAATTTGTAAATGAATCTACTGAAATTTCTGTAGGCTCATTTTTGTGGACTTTTGAAGGAGGCTCACCAGCAACAAGTGTAGAGCGAAACCCTATAGTTACTTACAATACTATAGGAAATTATGATGTTACTTTAACATACTTTACAAATGCTGGAACAACAACTAAGTCTACACCAAATTATATTACTGTTGAAGCTCCTGTGGTACCTACCGCAGATTTTTCTGTAAATAATCAAACAGTTTTTCAAGGTAATGCTCTAGAGTTTATTGATACTTCCTTAGGTGATCCAACCTCATGGTTATGGACTTTTGAAGGAGGCACACCATCAACAAGTACAGAACAAAACCCAATTATTACATATAATACTTTAGGAAACTATAAAGTTACTTTAGAAGCAACAAATTTGGCAGGAACCAATACCAAGGAAGTTGTAGATTATATTACGGTAACTGAAAACACAGGTTCTGGACCATTACAGGCACAGTATAATTTTCAAGGAAACCTTATAGATGATTCTTCGTATTCAAGAAATTTAATAGTAGAGGGTGGGTTTACACCAAGCTACATAGCAGATAATAATTCAAATTTAAATAGCGCCTACCAAGCACCTAACGAGTCTAATAAGTATTTAACCAACAATTATAAAGGCATAGGTGTAAATGGAGAAAGAACTGTAACTGCATGGATAAAAACAAATAATGCAGGGACTAGAAAAACTATTGTTTCTTGGGGACAAAACTCGCCAGGACAAATGTTTAATGTCATGATAGAAAATGGCAATATAAGAGTTGAAGGCGGTGGGTGTAATGTACAGAATGATGATTCTACGGTAGCGAGATTGGATGATGATACTTGGCGCCATATAGCTGTAACCTACAATCCTTCAGATGGAGATAGAGCCAAAGACATAAAGCTATATATAGACGGTGTTTATTATGCTAACCAGCCAGATTCTGGAGACTCTTTTAATTCTGAAGCCACAGTTATTAATACAGATATTACAACTAATAATATACAAATTGGTAATGCAAACTATAATGCTGGCTATTACTGGCGAGGAGCATTAGATGATGTTCGTATTTATTCTGTTGCATTAACTGCCGAAGAAGTAGTAACTGTTATGAATGAAACTCCAGATATGCCACCAGTAGCAAATTTTGTTGCAAGTGATACTAATATTTTTTCTGGAGATGATGTAGATTTTAATGATACATCTATAGGGAATCCAACATCATGGAGTTGGGTTTTTGAAGGTGGAACACCAATAACTAGTATCCTTAAAAACCCTACAGTTAGCTATTCAACAATTGGCACCTATAAAGTTACCTTAACTGCAACTAATGCTTTTGGAGCAGATACAAAAGAAATAGTAGATTATATAAGCGTAACCCAAAGACCTGCTCCAACAGCTAATTTTTCAGCAAATAATCTAGAAATATTTGAAGGAGATTCTGTAAACTTTACAGACACCTCTGCAGATGATCCAACCTCATGGCTATGGACTTTTGAAGGAGGAACACCTACAAGTAGTACTGAACAAAATCCTGTAATTACTTATAATACCGAAGGCACCTATAAAGTAACATTAACAGCGAGTAACACAATAGGAGATGATACAAAAGAGGAGGTTAATTACATTACAGTGTATAAACCTTTGGGATTACCTATAGATAATTATACCATCCAAATTACTGGAGAAACCTGCAGAAATAGTAATAATGGAATTATAGATATTACGGTAAAAGAAGATTACGATTACACAGCTACTATAACTGGAAGTAACATATCTGAAATTACACAGGCTTTTAGTGTTTCTAATCCATTACATATAGAAAATCTTCCAGCTGGCACATATCAGGTATGTATAACAATTACTGGTGTAACATATTATAATAAATGCTTTACTGTTGTTGTGAGTCAGCCAGAAGACCTAAGTGTTTTATCAAAGGTAAATACTAAATCAAAAACAGTCTCATTAACTTTATTTGGGGCGTCATCATATACCATAGAGTTAAATGACAAGAAGTATTTTACAAGTAAAAATGAGATTACACTTGATTTAGAATCTAATAAAAATAATACACTTAAAGTAAGTACAGATTTAAATTGCCAAGGTGTTTTTGAAGAAAACATTATGTTGAATGACACCATTTTTTATCCAAACCCAGTTTCAAATAAATTAACCATTTCAACACGAAAATTATTCGAAAAAGCAGATACTATTTTGCTTACTATTTTTTCTGTAAATGGAAAACAAGTTTTATCAAAAGAATACAAAACTCCTTCTAACGGCAAAATTAGAGTAAACACAGAACCCCTTCAAAAAGGGATATACATAGTTTCTCTTATATCTAACAAGGATGTTGTCAATTATAAAATTATAAAGCAATAACATATGAAGAAGTTAATTTATAGCTTAATAGTATTGATATATATAAGTTGTAGCGGTGGAGGATCTGATGATTCCGGTCCTGGTGT
Source organism: Gaetbulibacter sp. 4G1 (assembly GCF_002741945.1). Taxonomy (GTDB): domain Bacteria; phylum Bacteroidota; class Bacteroidia; order Flavobacteriales; family Flavobacteriaceae; genus Wocania_A; species Wocania_A spongiicola. Next base: position 569,364 of record NZ_MDVN01000024.1, on the reverse strand, counting down.
ACCAGCTCCCAAAAACCCTGCGTCTGCAATTTTGGTATACCCAGAACAAAATTCTGAATGTACAACAGGTACAAATGTAACAACTACAAATAGCACTGTTGAGTTTGAATGGAATGTAAGTGCTAATACAGACACTTATGAGTTATCACTTAAAAATCTGGAATTAGGAAGTACCACAACACATAATGCTACTACTAATAAGATAAGCATTGAATTATTAAAAGGAACACCATATTCTTGGTTTATAGTTTCTAAATCTAATAGTGTGGATAACACAGCCCAAAGCCAAACATGGAAGTTTTATAATGCTGGAGAAGGTACAGTTTCTTATGCGCCTTTTCCAGCTGAAGTTGTTGCTCCAGTTAATAATGTAAACGTAGCAACTACAGATAAAGTGACATTAGATTGGAATGGGAGTGATGTTGATAATGATATTTCAGTATATGATATATATTTTGGAACGACAACAACTCCTCCTTCTTTCAAAACAGATCATCCAGAAAGCTCATTAGTAGATGTAGCAGTAACTTCTGGAACTACTTATTATTGGTATATAATAACCAAAGATGAAGAGGGAAACAACTCTCAATCTGAAACATTTAAATTCACAATTGATTGATTTAAATGCAGTAGCTATATACTTGAAAAAACACCTAACATAAAAATAAATCTTAATACTAATAACCTTTCTAAAATATAAAATTATGATGTTAAAAATTACTTTTCTAAAACCAATATTTATATCGGTTATAATACTTAATCTTCTAAGTGTTAGCACGTTTTCTCAAACGTTAGAAGTGCATTACGAATTTTCAAATAATTTGAATGATACCTCTGTAAATGGTAGAAACTTAACAAAAACAGGAAGCGCGTTAAAACCATTTACTACAGATAATTTTACAAATACCACTAGCGCATTTGATGCTTTTGATGCAACTGGAGAGTATTTACTAGCAACGGGTTATAAAGGAATCTCAGGTAATGGAGAAAGAACAGTTTCAGCTTGGATTAAATTAAGAGCAGGAGGTAATAGAAGGACTATTGTTTCTTGGGGCCAAAATTCAGCAGGACAAATGTTTAACGTCATGGTGCATAGTGGAAGAGTTAGAGTAGAAGGAGGAAGCTCAAGTATCTTAAGTGAAGGAATAATACCTAATGGTAGCTGGCATCATGTAGCTGTAACTTTTAACCCAACTACAGATGGCGCAAAATTATCATCGTGTAAAATGTATATTGATGGAGTATTGCAAACTATTAACTCTTCTTTTAATCCAGGAATTGTTATAAATACCGATACAGCTACAAATGATATTAGAATAGGAGAAGCCGTATATAGTACTACACATTTTTTTAGAGGAGAATTAAACGATGTGCGTATTTATTCTGGAGAGCTCACAAGTGCTCAAGTAACAACTGTAATGTCAGGAGGAGTGCTAAGCACGAAAGGAGATAAAGTAGCAACTACGCTAAAAGCATTTCCTAACGCTGTGTATGATGTACTAACTATTAAATCTTCATTAACAAGCAAATTAAATGTTTCAGTATATAATATGTTAGGAGCATCTGTTAAAACTAATATTCTTAGTAATGATTATGGGCAAGTAAAAATAGACATGAGTCATTTGTCAAGCGGTTTATATAATGTAATGATAGAAGATGCAAATGGAGAACGTTCAAATTTAAAAATTGCTAAAAAATAATGTTTAATACAGCTTAGTTATAAATAGTAGTAGTATTTTTATTTTTTGACAAATGTTTATTAGAACTAATTTTATAATTACCGTGAAATCTAACATTGAATAGTATTTCATGCAGGATATAATAATAGTGATAAACTCTTTTTTAATAAGATAGATAAGAAATTAGGTAATTGTGAAAACCAAATTAAGATGAATAATAAAATATTCAATTTGTGCATTGTATTTATATGCATCAATTTTGTTGCTTGCAACTCTATTAAAAGCAACGATTATAAAGAATTAGAAAGACCCAATATTGTTTTAATTTTGGTTGATGATTTGGGATGGAGTGATACTAGTTTTATGGGTAACCCAGTATATGAAACCCCAAATTTGGACAAGTTATCTAATGAGTCGGTTGTGTTTTCAAATGCATATGCACCAGCTGCGAATTGTGCTCCCAGTAGAGCATGTATAATGTCTGGTAAGAATACGCCATTTCATGGTATTTATACAGTAGGCTCATCTGAAAGAGGAAAATCTAAAAACAGAAAATTAATCCCAACTAAAAACACAGTAGCCTTATCAGATAGTATAGTAACAATTGCCGAAGCTTTAAAAAAGCATGGTTATACAAGTGCATCAATTGGAAAATGGCATTTAGGAGAAGACCCTAAAACACAGGGTTTTAATATTAATGTAGCAGGATCTCATGCGGGACATCCTAAATCATATTTTAGTCCTTATAAAAATAAAAACATAGAAGATGGTACTAAGGGAGAGTACCTTACTGATAGGATAACTAGTGAAGCTATTAATTTTATTAGTGCAAATAAAGAAAAGCCTTTTTTTCTGTATTTGCCTTATTTTACTGTACATACGCCATTACAAGGCAAACAACATTTAATAGAAAAGTATAAATCAAAAATTAAAAATGATCAAAGATTTAACCCAATGTATGGAGCTATGGTTGAAAGTATGGATGATAATGTTGGTAAGCTACTAAATTCGTTAAAAACACTTAAAATTGAAGAGAACACCATTGTAATTTTTATGTCTGATAATGGAGGGTTAGCTTCGGTATCAACGCAATTCCCTTTACGAGCAGGAAAAGGGTCTTATTACGAAGGAGGTATTCGTGTTCCCTGTATTATAAAATGGCCTAAAAAAATTGAAAAAACAAAAAAAACAAATGCAGTAATTAGTGGTCTAGATATTTTTCCAACACTTATGGATATAGTTAATGATAAAAACGATTATAATTTAGAAGGCACCTCTTTGCTACCATTATTAACTGAAAATAAAAGTGTTAAAGAAAGGTCTTTGGTTTGGCATTTCCCTATTTATTTACAAGGTGTTAATACTAAAAAGGATGATGCCAGAGATTCTTTATTTAGAACACGACCAGGAAGTGTTATTAGAAAAGGAAAATGGAAACTACATGAGTATTTTGAAAACGGAGAATTGGAGCTTTATGATTTAGATGCTGATATTGGAGAAAGAATTAATTTGATTGAAGATAACCAAGAAAAAGCTCAAGAATTACTTGATGAGTTAAATACATGGAGGGAAGCTAGACAAGCACCAGTTCCAAAAGAATTAAACCCAGATTACAGCCTCCTTAAGTAATACCTTTTATACAATAATGAATCGAAGAAATTACATAAAAACCTTTTTATTAGGGTCTGTTATCCCTGCAGCATCTTGTTACGGAATTACAAATCTTTCTAAAATTGGATTCTCCAATCAAAAGATTTTGGCATATAAAAGCGAGTGGCATTTATGGCAAAACATGAAGTGGGTTGGCCCACAATATTGGGGGAATAGACTGCAAGATTGGGAGTTAATTAATGGGAAAGTGGTATGTACAGTTAAAGGAAAAAACAGAAACTTACACTTGCTTACAGTGCAAAACCCGAACGGTAATGCCGAATACCAAACTAAAGTTACAATAAATGTTTTAGACAGTAGGATTGAAAATTCAGGAAAAAGCTGTTTTGGAGTTAGAATTGGAACTAAAGGAAGATTTGACGATTATCGATCTGCTGCGGTTTTTGGAAAAGGTTTAGATATAGGACTAAATCTCAAAGGCGATTTAGTTTTAGGAGATAAAATTTATAAAACGAAGTTTACTAAAATTCCTAACAAATTCACTTTAAACATTAATGTTAAAAGTAAAGGAATTGATAAACAATTGCTTAAAGTTGATGTTAAAGATTCTTCTAATAAAACATTATACACTATAAATAATTTTGAAGCGTCTTATGAAAACTTAAAAGGAGGCTTTGCTCTACTTTCAGATATAGATGTTAAAAGAAATAATAACTACAAACCAGTAGTTGAGTTTGAACACTGGAGTATTAACTCTGAATCACTTTATTCAAATGAGGATAATATTTTCGGACCCATTTGTTTTTCACAATACACCTTACATCAAAATGAGTTGAAAATTACAACTCAATTGTCTCCGGTAGAAGAGGTAAAGGGGCACAAGGTTTTGTTGCAATTTAAAACAGGTGATGAATGGGTTACTCAAGAGGAGCAAGTAATTACGCATGCAGGACGTGCTGTTAATTTTTCGATAGCTAATTGGAATACTATAACAAATATCCCATATAGAATTCGTTTGCAAATACCTTTAGTAGAGGGCTTACATCAATATGATTATGAAGGTACTATTTTAAGAGAACCTAAAAATAAAGAAACATTAAAAGCTGCTGTTTTTAGCTGTAATTTCGACTATGGATTTCCAGATTCAGATGTTAATGAAAATGTCTCAAAATTAAATCCAGATATCTGTTTATTTCTTGGAGACCAATTTTATGAAGGTACAGGAGGTTTTGGAGCGCAATTTACTGGAGGTTTTGATAAAATTTGTCTGGATTATTTGCGTAAGTGGTTTATGTTTGGATGGTCTTACCGCGAATTGTTTAGACATCGACCTTGTGCAATAATTCCTGACGATCATGATGTCTATCATGGTAATATTTGGGGTGAAGAAGGAAAGTTAGCAGACAATAGTAATGGTTATGGAGCATCATCACAGGATAGTGGAGGATATAAAATGTCTCCAGAATGGGTTAATATGGTGCAATTTACTCAAACCAGTCACTTACCAGACCCATACAATCCTACACCAGTTAAGAACAATATAGGTGTTTATTACACACATTGGAATTATGCTGGAATCAGTTTTGCTATTTTAGAAGATAGAAAATTTAAATCGGCACCCGCTCATATTTTGCCAAAAGAGGCAAAGGTGAATAATGGTTGGATTATGGCTGATGATTTTGATATTAAGCAGTACAGAGATTTAAAAGCAGATTTATTAGGAGAGCGACAAGAACAGTTTTTAGAAGCATGGGGTAAAGATTGGTCTCATGGAGCCGAAATGAAAGCAGTTCTATCACAAACCAATTTTGCTACGGTTGCAACATTACCAAAAGAAGCAAAAACAGGAGCTGTAATACCTAAACTGTATATTCCAGAAATTGGTGAGTATATAGAAGGAGATAAAGCTACTGTAGATATGGATTCTAATGGTTGGCCAGCTAATAAAAGAGACAAGGCCGTTGAAATTATTAGAAAAGCTTTTGCATTTCATATAGCAGGCGACCAACATTTAGGGTCTTTTGTTCAATATGGTGTAGAAGAATTTGGTGATAGCGGATTTACTTTTGCAGGACCAGCTTTAAATAACATTTGGCCGCGGCGTTTTTGGCCACCAGTAGATAGTTCTAATCATAGTTATATAAATCCTGCGTATACTGGCAATCATTTAGATGGGTTTGGCAATAAAATGACAGTTAAAGCTGTCGCAAACCCACACAATATGCATTTAGAACCTAAAGTTTTACATAATAGAGCAGTTGGTTATGGTATAGTTACTTTCAACAAAAAAGACAGAACCATTAAAACTGAATGTTATAAACGATTTGTTAATCCAGATGAAAAAGATGCACAATATCCTGGTTGGCCTCAAACAATTACTCAAGAAGATAATTATGGACGTAAGGCTCAAGCATACTTACCAGAAATTAAAATTGAAGGCTTGAAAAAACCTGTAGTGGAAATTATAAATGAATCCACAAATGAAACAGAATACTCATTACGCCTTAATACAAACATATTTAAACTCAAAGTATTTGATAACTTGAATTCATATACCATTAAAGTTGGAGAACCAGACTTAAACATTTGGAAAACTAAATCTGGTATAACACCTAACACAAGTAAAATTAAATTTGTTTTCTAGATATGATTTAGGAAAAATTAATCATCTAGTAATTTTTTCCATTATTATATTACACTTATCAAAAAACAACTAACATCAATGGATTAAATCAAAGGATATGAATAATAAACTACAAACTTATTGATTTAAATAAAAATCATAAAATAATCTTGCTTAATACTGAATAGCATATTATATTTGCACGCACCTTAAAAAAGGTAAAATAAAAACAAAAGTTCTAATTCAAATAACAATTTTTTTTAGTTGCTAAGTTTAATTAAAAAGTGTAAAGTTTGATTTTAAAGAATATAATGTGAGTGGCAGTTTTTAACCACTTCAATACTGTTAAGTAGAAACATAAAAACTACGGGCTCTTAGCTCAGCTGGATAGAGCACCTCCCTTCTAAGGAGGCGGTCGAAGGTTCGAATCCTTCAGGGCTCACTTAATTATTTTCAATTTAATTCATTACCCCACAGTTTATAGGAACTGTGGGGTTTTTGTTTTCATATGATTTCGGTTTAATCCGCTTGATGTCACTTTTTTGTTCCGCTATTATTTCACCAAAAACACTTATTTCACCAAAAATTAAAAAGTATGGACCATATTATTCAAAATAAATATTTGAGCCTGTTAAATAATTCATATTTCATTCTGATAGAGCAATTAATTGGTGATGCCATAATCTTTAAAAATTAACGACACTATCTAAGCCTGATTTTTTTTATAACTTGAAGGAGTTACGTTATATTTTTTCTTAAAGCAAGTACTGAAATATTTTGAATTTGAAAACCCTGTCATATCACTAATTTCATTAATAGAATAATCACTATCTAATATTAATTGTGAGGCTCTTGCTAACTTTACTGATTTTATAAATTCGTTAATATTTTGACCAGTTAAAGCCATAATTTTTCTATATAAAACGGAATGACTCATCCCGATGTTAGAAGCCATTAATGATACAGAAAATTTTGGATCTGGCATGTTCTCTTCAATGATTTTCATTACTTTTTCTATAAATATTTCGTCAACATTATTTATTGCTACATCCTTTGGTTTTAATAATATTTCCTTTCTAAATATATCTCTCAAAATACGTCTGTTTTCTATCAAATTCATAACTCTAATATTTAAAACATCAATGTTGAAAGGTTTTGTAATATAATCATCGGCTCCATATTCAAAACCTTCCATTTTAAGGGCATGTGCTCCCCTAGCTGTTAAGAGTATTATAGGAATATGAGACGTTCTATTATCAAGCTTTATTTTTTTACACAATTCTAACCCGTTCATTTCAGGCATCATAATATCAGAAATAATTACATCAGGTATTATTTCGAAAGCTTTTTGACAACCTTCAGCACCATTAGTTGCAGTTATAACCTTATAGTGATCCGATAAATTATTCTTTATATGGTCTCTAATTTCAAAATTATCTTCTACAACCAATAATATTGGCTTATCTTCTTTGTCATTTTTTGGTGTATCTGCTTCCAAAATAATTTTCTCATCAAAGATTTCCTCGACTAGAGGTGTTTCATGTAAAGAATCGACTATTTCATTGTTATTATAAAATGCCCTAGTAATTGGGATTATAACGTTAAATATTGTGTATTCGTTTGGTTCACTTTTAACCAAAATTTCTCCATAATGAATTTGAACTAGATTTTTGGTAATAGCTAACCCAATTCCTGTTCCTGTAATTGCCTTAGTGTTTTCCGTATTTACTTGGTAAAAGTCTTTAAAAATTTTTGAAATTTCTTCAGGAGATAATCCATGACCATTATCTTTAATTTTAATAATTAACTTTTCATCTTTTTCATCTAAATCTACATTAATATCTACCTTACTATTTGTAAACTTAAAAGCGTTAGATAAAATGTTATATAAAATTACCTCAAGTTTGTTTGCATCAAACCAACCTTGATCACAGCTATTAGAAACTGTTAGCTGAAAATGTATGTTCTTTTCTTGGGCATATTGATAAAAAGGGATACAAAGTTCATTAAAAAACTCTTTAATATTAGTTATGCTTATTTTTAATTTAACCATGCCAGATTCCATTTTTCTAAAATCTAATATTTGTGTTACCAAACTTAAGAGCCTTTGACCATTTCTATTCATGGTCATTACTAAATTATTGGTTCGATTGTTTGTACTTTTAATTTTTTTTAATTCTTGCAAAGGGCCAAGAATTAAGGTTAATGAAGTTCTTAATTCATGTGAAATGGTAGTGAAGAAATTTATTTTAGATTGATGCAATTCTTCATCTTTTTCATGCTTATACTTTTCTATGACTAGCTCATTTTTTAATCGTATTCTATTTTTTACGCTATAAAAAATGAAATATATTAGCGAAGTAAGTATTAGTATATATACTAAATAGGCAATATTTGTTTGCCACCAGACTGGAGTGATTAGAATTTGAATGTGTTTTTCTGAAAAATTATTAGTATCAACACTGTTCTCTTCAGTAGCTCTAACCTTAAAAGTATAAGACCCTGAAGATATATTAGAATAATTTGCGAAATGATGCTCTGAGGGAGTGGTAATCCATCGATCATCTAACCCCTCTAATTTATATTCATATCTTATATTGTGTGGGGAAGGATATCCCGGTGTAGCAAATTCAAAAGTGAAATTATTTAAAAAATATGGGAGTTTAATATTTTTAGTAAAAACGATGGATGAGTCTAAAGGAGTATAAGATTCTATAGCTTCATTAGCCTCAATATCTTCATTAAATAATCTAAAATTTGTAAGCATGAGATTAATGGGTGCTGATTGCGTGTTTAACAAACTGGGATAAAAAGCAATAAGCCCTTTTTTACTTCCAAAAAATAATTTGCCATCCTTTGCTTTTGCTATGGCCCCAGATTCAAAATCATTGGTTGGCAGGCCATCGAATGTATTATATGTTAAAATTTTTTTGCTTACTGGATTAAAAGTGGCAATCCCTCTATTTGTACTAAACCAAATGTTGTTAGCATTATCCTGTATAATACCATAAATGGAATTACTTGGTAATCCTTGTTCAATATTTAATCTACTAAATTGTTTTTTGAAGGTTTTGAATTGATAAACTCCATCACCTTCGGTGGCAAACCAAATACTTTTAAGGGTGTCTTCAAAAATAGCTTTAATAGGATAATTTATTTTTGTGTCATTATTTATTCCAGCTTCTGAAGGATTTAAGAATTTATTTTTTTTGGTATCAAAAACTTGAAACCCTTTATTTAAAGAACCAATCCATAATTTACCAGTACTATCATAAAGTAAACATAACAGGTTGTTTGAGATTAATCCATCTTCAACTTTATAATTAGTAAAAGTCTTAGAGGTTTTATCGTACTTGTATAAACCTTCATTATAAGTTGCTATCCATATATTATTAAGATTATCTTCTACTAAATCAAAAACTAAATTATTTATAACATTAGGTATATTAGCCTTATTAAATTCAGCTTCTTTAAATACATTGGAGTTCTCTTCTTTATAACCAATAATACTTCTATTAAACCCACCTATCCATATATTTTTATTCTTGTCTTCAATGACATTCATGACAATATTTGAAGGAATAGATGTGTTGTTTTTTTGATTTTCTTTAAAGTTGAAAAAAGAATCAGTTTTTAAATCGAGCTTGTCTAACCCCCCACCACCTGTTCCAACCCATAATGCATTATCTGACATAAAAAGAGAGGTTACAACATTAAAACTTAGACTACTTGGTTCTTTTAAGATTGAAGTCTGATAAAGTTCAAAAGAAGAATGTTTTGTTTTGTTTACAGTACCATCTCCCATTCCCATCCAAAGAGACGTATTATTGTCTATAAATAAACAATATGATACGTTATTAGTAATACTATATTTATTAAAAGCATCATTTTTATAAACTTGTACTTCATTAGTATTGGTATTCAAAAGGTTTAATCCTCCATAAGAAGTAATCCATATTTCTCCTGGTTTTCCTTCCTTAATATCAGTTATTTCATTCGAATTTATTGAGGATTTATTATTTTCTTTTTTAAAGTGTTCAAAAATTTTACTATGAATATTAAACCTGTATACCCCATTACCTTCAGTGCCAATCCATAAATTGTTATAAGAATCAAAACAAATACGTTGCCCTGTTCTTGTACTGTGATAATCTGTATCATTATATTTATAATGACTAAATTTTTGCGTGTTGATATTGAAGCAATCCAATATTCCAGCATTAGATGTAATCCAAACATTCTCTCGCTCTATAGCTATGGAAAAAATATTATCATCGCTTACTGTATTAGAATCATGAATGTCTTGATTAAATTTTTTCTGTGCTCCAGTATTTTTGTTTAAAGTATATAAACCCTCTCCAAAAGTACCAACCCAAATGGTATGGTGCTGATCTTCTGCTATACTAGTAATATGATTTGTAGAGTATGTAGAATTATTTTTTTTATTTTTATAATTAGTAAATGAATCATTAAACGGATTGTACTTGTTTAGGCCGCCTTGCATAGTACCCACCCATAAAAACCCATCGTGATCTTCAAATAAACACGTAATATTATTGTTACTTAAAGAATAAGTGTCATTTTTATTCGAGTTAAATGCTTTAAACTTATAACCATCATATCTATAGAGTCCATGAGTTCCTCCAAACCACATAAATCCATTTTTATCTTTTAAAATACAATTTACCGAAGCTAAACCATCTTCAATAACAAACTCTTCAAATAGTAATTTGTCGTTTTGAGAAAACAAAACAAAGGGTAGTACGAGTAAAAACCGTAACAAATTATTTAATAAAATTTGTTTATTAACCACTTAATATAAATACTTTTAGAATGAATAAGCATATAAATATAAGAGTAATTCAATTAAAAAAAGGATCAGTTTTATTATGAGATTTAAAATTGAATGATAATGAAACCATTAAGATTAAATATTGAACCTTTAACTTTAATGTGAGATATAATTTTACAAAATAAACTAATCTCAAAAATTTTTATGTAAATGAAAAAAGGATATTTTAAAATAAACTTTGTTTTTGTCTTACTACTTTTCACAACAAGTTTGCTTGCTCAAAAACAAATTACAGGAAAAGTAACAGCTAATAATAATGAACCTTTGGCAGGTGCCACAATTGTAGTTAAAGGAACAACTAATGGCACAACTACTGATTTTGATGGGAATTACTCCATATCTGATGTATCAAACAATGCGACTTTAATATTCACATATATAAGTTTTGTGACAAAAGAAGTAGTTGTAAGTAATCAGACAGAAATTAATGTTAGTCTAGAAGAGAAAATAACAAATCTTAATGAGGTAATGGTAGTTGGTTATGGTACTAAGAAAAAATCAGAGGTTATAAGTTCTGTTGCTCAAGTATCTGGTGATGTAGTAAAGAAGAATCAATCTGCTAATTTTACCACTTCATTGGCAGGACGTTTACCAGGTTTAGTTATTAATCAGACTACAGCTGAGCCAGGGCGTGAAAATGTTAATATTTTAATTCGCGGTAGAGGAACGTTTCGAGATAATACTGTTTTGGTTGTTATAGATGGAATTCCTGGGCGTGATGGTTTAGATAGGTTAGATCCACAAGATATAGAAAGTGTATCAGTGTTAAAAGACGCATCGGCTTCAATTTATGGAGCAAGAGCTGCAAATGGGGTTATTTTAATTACTACCAAACGCGGTGAAATAGGAAAGCCTAAATTTAGTTTTACTTCTAATTATAGTATTACTGCTCCAACACGTTTTGTGAAAAACGCTAATGCTTATGATTATGCTAGACAAATAAATGAAGTGCAAACACGAACTGGCGCTACTCCAATTTATAGTGCTAACGATTTAGCTAATTTTCAAAACCCAAACTTTGCAACCACAGATTGGTGGCGAGAAGTGTATGATAGGCAATCTGCTCAAAAAAGGTATAATTTATCATTAAGGGGAGGGACAGAAAAGGCACGCTATTTTTTGTCTTTAGGAACTACGCAGCAAGAAGGAGTTATTAAAACTGATAAAAGCACAGACGTTTCACAATATAACTTTAGATCAAATATAGATGTTCAAGCTACTGATAGGATAGATGTAGCTTTAAATCTGGCAGGTAGATTAGAAGAGCGTCAATGGTATGGAGCTTCATCTTTTGATGTGCTTCAAAATACAGCTAAGGCAAACCCATTAGATCCTGTATATAGAGATGGTAAGTTATTTGCAGGAATAGGTAGATTTAATCCATTGGCATTTGTACAGGAAGAAGGAGGTTATAACAGACAAAATAACACTCTTTTTAACGGGACTTTAAGCGTAAAATATAAAATACCAAAAATTGAAGGACTAAGTATTAGCGCTCAAGGATCAGTAGATTTTACACAAAATTTTCATAAAAATTATTTACGTCCATTAACCCAATATGTTGAAGACCCTACAGATAACACAAAACTTATCGAACAAAAAATAGGGTCACCAGTATTCAAAGTAGAAGAAGCATATTGGAGACAGAGGTTACTTACCTTTACTTCTAGGATTGAATATGCAAATACCTTTAAAAATCATAGTATTTCTGCATTTATTGGGTATGAAGAGAGTAGAACTAAAAATAATTTTAGTAATTTATCAAGACAGGATGGCCTGCTAGAGTTAACCGACCAATTATCTTCTGGAGACACTGAAAACCAGGCTACTGCTGGGGGAGAAGGTATAACGGCAAGGCAAAGTTATTTAGGGAGATTAAGCTATGATTTTTCTAAAAAATACTTTACAGAATTTTCATTTAGATATGACGGTAGTTTTAATTTTGCTAAAGACAACCGTTTTGGCTTTTTTCCAACAGTTTCGGTAGGTTGGAGAGTGTCCGAAGAAAATTTCCTTAAAGACAGTCAAATTGTATCTAATTTAAAGATTAAAGGAACTTGGGGGCAATTAGGTAATGATAGAGTCCCTGCATTTCAGTTTTTAAACCGTTTTGGGTCTAATGGCACTTTTCCTATTGGTGGAGGAAATGTACCTGTAATTACTACAATTGGGCCAGATGGAAATCCTAATATCACATGGGAAACTGCTGAATCCTTAAACTTAGGGGTTGAAGCTGGGTTTTTCAAAAACAAGCTTACTCTAGAAGTTAATGTGTTTAAAGAGGATAGAAAAGATATATTAACACCTCGTAACGCAACGGTTCCTAATTTTACTGGAATTACATTACCAGATGAAAATTTGGGAATAACAAAAAACAAAGGGTTTGAGGCAGTATTAGGTTATAGAACTCAAATAGGAAAAGTAAATTTTAATATTGAAGGTAATGTTGCATACTCCAAAAATAAATTAGTATTTCAAGATGCAGTAGAACCAGCTGAAGAGTATCAAAATTTAGAAGGGCGACCTATTGGAACGCGTTTAATATATAATGCAATAGGTATTTATAGAACGCAAACAGATTTAGATGATAACCCTGGGTTGCCAGGTGCTGGTTTAGGAGACTTAATTTATGCAGACACCAATGAAGATGGAACTATAGATGCAAATGATAGAATAGCGTTTGAAAAGACAGCTATTCCAGAAATGCAATTTGGTTTAAATCTGGGGGCACAATACAAAGGATTTGACTTAAGTGTTCTATTGCAAGGGCAAACTAACGCAAATATTGAAACAAGAGCCATTTTTAGTGGAGCCTCCAATTCACAAAATGTTCCAGAATATTTTTTAAATAATGCGTATACTACATTAACTCCTAATGCTTCATTACCTAGAATTGGTGATACCCAATCACAATTAAATGGTTATGACGGTGCCGCAAATGCTTCTACATTTTGGCAACGTGATGCTTCTTTCGTAAGGCTTAAAAATGTTGAACTAGCATATAATCTCCCATCAGATGTTATGTCTAAAATAGGTGTCAATAGTTTAAGAATTTATATAAGCGGGACAAATTTAATAACTTTAGATAAACTCAAAAAAGATGGATTGGCAGATCCTGAGCAGGTAAGCGAATTGGGATGGGCAATCCCACATCAAAAGCTATTTAATCTTGGACTAAATGTAACTTTTTAAAAAAATAATGATGAAAAATATAAAATTTAATATTAAAAAAACTATTGCATTAAGAACAGTAATTACTTTAACAATAGTTTCTATTTTAATGTCTTGTAGTAATGATTTTTTAGATCAAAAACCATTAGGAGATATTTCTGATGTAGATGTATTCAATAATGATCAATTATTAGAATCTTATGTAAATGGTAATTATAGAGCATTCAAGTTTTTTCAGTTTGGTGCCTTTCATAAAGATGGTATTTCTGATGACGCTGTTAATAATGCCTTTGTAGCATATAATCGTGGTTTGATTACTCCAGATTTTTATGGTGAAGAAGGAGGTGTTTTGCAAGATGCTTGGAATCATAATTATAAATCTATTAGAAATACCAATATCTTTTTTGATAGGATTGATGACTCAAACGCATCACCAGAATTAGTAAAGCGACTTACAGGTGAGATGCGCTTTATAAGAGCTTGGTGTTATTTTGATTTAATTAATTTGTTTGGAGATGTACCATTTAAAACAAGTTTATTTGAGTTAGGGCAAGAATCTTTTGATACACCAAGAACTCCTTATGACGAAATTGTTGCATTTATTAAAGAAGAAATGGATAAAGCAGTTTTAGAATTACCTCAAGAAGATACAGGAGGGACTTTTAATGGTAGAGCCACTCGTGGCGCAGCTGCAGCGTTAAGGTCTAGAGCGTTATTATATGCAGCAAGCGAATTGCATAATCCGTCAAACGATATGAGTAAATGGGAAGCAGCAAGAGATGCAGCTAAGGCAGCTATTGATCTTGGAGATTATAGTATAGACCCAAATTACAGCAATTTATTTAATAAAAATATTTCTAATGAAGTTATGTTTGCACGTAGCTTTACACAGGAAAACCCAGTATTGGATGGTTGGTTAGCCGCTTGGAATACAGGAATAGATCGCTATTATTTACCCTCAGGATATTTTGGTAATGTTGATACTAATTTTTTTAAACCATTGCAAAGTTTAGTTGATGCATACGAAACCTTGGATGGTAGTCCTGTAGACCCACAGAACCCTTGGGTTAATAGAGATCCACGTCTAGATATGACAATCATCCATCACGGAAGTGTGATTGCAGGTAACACGATTGAATATCATATTGATAAAAATGATCCGTCTAATTCTACCTTAGCAGGTCCAGCATCGGCTTTACGAGGTGGAACACAGTCAAATTACAATGTCTTAAAGCAAACAGATCCTAATTTAACAGCAACGTTTGGAGCAGAGCCACATGAAAACCCATGGGTGTTTTTTAGACTTGCTGAAATGTATCTAAACTATGCTGAAGCACTTATTGAGTTAGGTGATGATGGAGGTGCTAGGGCAGCAATCCAAGTAGTAAGAAGTAGAACTAATGTTAATATGCCTGAATTTACAGAATCTGGGGATGATTTAAAAACACGCTATAGAAATGAAAGGCGTGTAGAACTTGCTTTTGAAAACCATCGTTGGTATGATATTATACGTTGGAAAGTTGCTCCAACTGTTTTAGCTCAACCAGCTAAAGGAGTTAGGGTTTTAAAAGATAATACAACAAACCCAGCAACTATTACTTATGATTATGATGATAATGTAGTTGATGACTTAAGAATCTGGGACGATAAATTATATTATTTACCAATACCTAGGAGTGAAGTTGAAGCAAGTCCTTCTCTTACTCAAAACCCTGGATATTAGTATGATAAAAGTTAGTGCTTAATTTTATTGGTTTTGAAAGGCAATGTATATTGTACATTGCTTTTCTTAATTTTTCTTTTTAGTCTAGTTTATGAAGTTTATAAGACTCATCTTATTATTTTTTGTGTTAGTTGTTTGTTTCTATTCTTGTAGTAATAAACAAACAAAATCAAATAGTGAAAAAAGGTTTATCTCTCTTAATACTAAAGACTCTGGTATTAGGTTTATGAATAAGTTAACAGAAAACGATTCAGTTAACTATTTTAATTATGGCTATATCTATATGGGAGGTGGTGTAGCTATAGGGGATATAAATAATGATGGATTAGATGATATCTATTTTACCGGCAATATGGTAAACAATGCCTTATATCTTAATAAAGGAAACTTGCAGTTTGAAGATATTTCAGAGGCTTCAAAGACTGAGGCTGACGATAGATGGGTTACTGGAGTAACTATGGTAGATGTAAATGCAGATGGTTGGTTAGATATTTATGTAAGTGTATCTGGTATTTGGGCAACAACAAAAAATCTACTGTATATTAATGATGGAATTAGTACAGAAAATATCCCAACATTTACAGAGCAAGCTGAAGTTTATGGAATTGCTGACAAAGGAAATAGCACACAATCCACATTTTTTGATTATGATAACGATGGAGATTTAGATTTGTACGTATTAAACTATCCACCAACGCCATTTCAATCTTCTTTATCTTACTACAAAAGAAAACTACAAACAGTTACTGATATCGAGTCAAATACTTTATATAGAAATAATGGCGACAATACATTTACAGATGTTACCAAAGCTTCTGGTTTGCATCAATTTAGTTTGTCGTTATCTGTGGCTATTGGAGATTATAATAATGATGGATGGCAAGATATGTATGTCTCTAACGACTTTGAAAGTTTAGATAATCTTTACTTAAACAATGGTGATGGTACATTCACAGACCAACTTGTAAAAGCTACAAATCAAGTATCGTTTTACGGCATGGGAACCGATGTAGCCGATATAAATAATGATGGGTTGTTAGACATTATACAGCTAGATATGACCCCTAAAGATAATAGACGCTCAAAAGCTAACATGCAAAGTATGAATATAGAGAAGTTTGAAAACATGACTAAAGATGTTTTTTTCTATCAATACATGCAAAACAGTTTACAAGTTAATAGAGGAATAGACAAAAATGGAATACCTCATTTTAGTAACGTATCCCAATTAAGTGGAGTCGCCTTAACAGACTGGAGCTGGGCTTCACTTTTTGCTGATTTTGATAATGATGGTTTTAAAGATTTGTTTGTAACAAATGGTTCTAGGCGAGAAATTAATAACAAAGATTTTTTTAACAAATTAAGAAAAGAGCACGGGCATAAAAAGAAAGAAGAAATGGATTTGTTAAAATACATTGAACAAATGCCATCAGAAAAAATAGAAAATTATGTCTTTAAAAATAATGGAGATATAACATTTAGAGACGTAAGTGAAGAATGGGGATTAAATTATAAAGGATTTTCTAATGGTACAGCTTATGCCGATTTAGATAATGATGGAGATTTAGACTTGGTTATTAATAATTTTGATGAACCAAGCATAGTATATAAAAACATAACTTCAGATAATAAATCATCAAACTATTTACAATTTAAATTTAAAGGAAACTCTAAAAACCCATTGGGTGTAGGAACAAAAGTAACCATCTATCATAAAGGGAGAAGGCAATATCAAGAATTAATGTTGTCTAGAGGGTTTCAATCTTCTGTAACACCTAAGTTACATTTTGGCTTAGGAAATCATACAAAAGTAGATAGTATATTAGTTGTTTGGCAGGATGGAAAACAACAAAGTTTAAAGAATATAGAGGGAAATAAATCACTAGATTTAGATTATAGTAATGCTACTATAAATGAGTTAAAGGATAGAAAGAATCGCATAATATTTAATGATGTTACAGAAATTACAAATGTAGATTACCAACATCAAGAAAATAGTTTTGACGATTATTATTATCAAGTACTGCTACCACATAAAATGTCACAATTTGGACCAGCTTTGACAACAGGAGATATTAATAATGATGGTTTAGATGATTTTTATATTGGAGGAGCTTCAGGTAAATTAGGAGCCATATATAAACAGGAGGTGAATGGAACGTTTTCTAAATTACAAATCCACGACAGTTGGAAAAAAGATGAAATAAAAGAAGATACCAATGCTGTTTTTTTTGACGCAAATAATGATGGCTACCTAGATTTATATGTGGTAAGTGGTGGTAACGAGTTTTATAAAAATTCAAAACCGTATCAAGATCGTTTATATGTAAATGATAAAAATGGAAGTTTTATTAAAAACGAAAAGGCTTTACCTCAGATATTTTCGAGTGGCTCTAAAGTAGTGCCAGCAGATTATGATAATGATGGTGATATTGATTTATTTGTTGGAGGTAGACATTTACCTAGAAATTATCCAGAACCAGTTACAAGCTTTATTTTAAGAAATGATAGTAATCAATCTAATATTGTTTTTACAAATGTAACTCAAGAAATAGCTCCAGATTTAAAAAATATTGGAATGGTTACAGATGCGGTTTGGGCAGATTATAATAGTGATAACACATTAGATTTAGTCCTTGTTGGTGAGTGGATGCCCCTTACATTTATTACAAATAAAAACGGACAATTTATAAATGAAACTAAAACCTATAACATGGATAAGTCTACTGGATGGTGGTCTAGTATTATTGCAGAAGATTTTGATAAAGATGGTGATATAGATTTTGTAGCAGGAAATTTAGGGTTGAACTATAAATATAAAGCTTCTAAAGAAGCATCATTTGATATTTATGCAGATGATTTTGATAATAATAAAAGTTTAGATATCGTTCTCGGATACTACAATGATGGCGAGCAGTTTCCTGTTCGTGGTAGGCAATGTTCTTCGCAACAAATTCCAGCTATAGAAATTAAGTTTAAAGATTACAACTCATTTGCAGAAGCTAACATTACCGATATTTATTCGACACAAAGCTTGAAGAATGCCAAAATACATTATAAAGCTTACAATTTTGCTAATAGTTATATTGAAAACAAAGGAAATGATTCCTTTAAAATTAAAAATTTACCTCTTGAAGCTCAATATGCTTCTATTAATTCTATTCTTTCAGAAGACATAAACAAAGATGGTTGTTTAGACTTAATAATTTCAGGGAACTTATATGCTTCCGAAGCCGAAACTCCTAGAAATGATGCTAGCTATGGACTCTATCTAGAAGGCGATGGTAAAGGCAGTTTTAAACCAGTAACTACTTCTAAAAGTGGGTTATTCATAAACGGTGATGTAAAGCAAACTGCTTTTATAAAAGCTAAAACAAACAAACCTATTATTGTTTTTGCAAAAAACAATGAAGCATTACAATTCATTACGATTGCTAGTGACGAATGATTTTATGATGAATAGATGAACCCATTTGATTAAAAATTAGACTTAAAAAAAAAGAATGCTAGTTAAATTTGATTTGTGTAAATAATAATTTGACAATGAGAAAAACGGCAAAGACTCCAATTACTTACAAAAGCTTCATAAATAGGTTTTTATTAAAACTAAAACCTTGGCTTATCGAAGAAGAAACTAAAGAAGAAGGTGAAATTAAATTAACTAAGATAAATAGAGAATGAATAAGCTATACTGTATTGTAATATTTTTTATAACTATTAATTTTATTAGTTGCACTAGCAAAAACTCTAGTTTATATGAGGGAACAACAAGCCCCATCAATAAGTTAGTCTCAAGGCTGATTCCAGAAATCGCTGATAAAATAAAGTTTAAAATTATTAATAGTCCAAATGATGTCTTTGAAATAGTAACTGATAAAAATACTATTGTTATTTCTGGTAATAACTATAATTCAATGGCCGTAGGTTTAAATTACTATTTAAAACACTATTGTAATACTTATGTGTCTTGGTATGCTAACGATAAAATAGAATTACCCGAGACATTACCTGTACTTTCAGAAAAAATATCAAAACAGGCACGAGTAGAAAACCGTTTCTTTTTAAACTATTGCACATTTGGTTATACTATGCCTTGGTGGCAATGGAAAGATTGGGAACGTTTTATTGATTGGATGGCATTAAATGGTATCAATATGCCTTTAGCGATTACTGGTCAAGAAGCAATTTGGTACGATGTGTGGAAAGAATACGGTCTGTCTGATAAACAAATAAGAAGTTATTTTACTGGACCTGCACACTTACCTTGGCATCGCATGTCTAATTTAGATAAATGGGGAGGTGCATTACCCCAATCTTGGTTAAGTCATCAAAAAGAATTACAAAAACAAATAGTAAAGCGAGAACGTGAGTTGGGTATGAAACCTGTTTTACCAGCCTTTGCAGGCCATGTACCTGAAGCATTAAAAATAGCGCAACCTAATGCGAAAATTAATCAATTAAGTTCTTGGGGCGGTTTTGATGATAAATATAGAAGTTTCTTTTTAGACCCTTTAGATCCATTATTTAAAGGTATTCAGCATAAATTTTTAACCAAACAAATAGAAATTTATGGAACTGCTAATATTTACGGAGCTGACCCTTTCAATGAGGTACATCCACCAAGCTGGGAACCTGAATATTTAGCATCTGTATCAAATACTATTTATTCATCTATTAAAAATATCGATTCCGATGCCACTTGGTTACAAATGTCTTGGATCTTTTATTTTGAAAGAGAGCATTGGAATAACGAACGTATAGAAGCAATGATTCGTGCAGTGCCACAAGATAAAATGATGTTATTAGATTATTATTGCGAAAATAAAGAGGTTTGGAAAATGACAGATTCATTTTTTAATCAACCTTTTATTTGGTGCTATTTAGGTAATTTTGGAGGTAATACTATGATGGCAGGTAATTTAGATGAAGTTGAATTACGTATAGAAAATGCCCTTGCGAATAATAAAAACATGTGGGGTATAGGTTCTACTTTAGAAGCTTTTGATGTAAACCCGATGATGTATGAATATGTATTTGAAAAAGTATGGGATTCATCATCTACAAGCTCTGGAGAATGGATTAAAAATTGGGCAGATATGCGTCATGGAGATGTAAATAACACCAATCAAAAAGCATGGAGTATTTTACATGATAGTATTTATAAGTATCCAGCTAGATTAGGGCAAGGAACTTTAACAAATGCTAGACCTACATTAACAGGAAGTGGAAACTGGACAACAGATCCAACTATAAATTATAACAATTCAGATTTATTCAAAGCTTGGGGAATAATGTTACAGCACCCAAGCGAAAAAGAAAGCTATAAATACGATGTTGTCAATATTGGGCGCCAAGTATTGGGGAACCATTTTAGTGTTTTAAGAGATAATTTCACTCAAAGTTATAAATCTAAAAATTTAGTAAAATTAAAATCTGATGGCGTTAAAATGCTACAATTATTGGATGATCTAGAAGCATTGCTAGCTACAAATAATACTTTTTTATTGGGAAAATGGTTAAATGATGCTAAGGCTTTTGCTACAAATGAAGAAGAGAAAGCATATTACGAACACAATGCTCGAAATATTATTACCACTTGGGGAACTGCTAATCAAAGTTTGAATGATTACGCTAATAGAACTTGGTCAGGTTTGGTAAAAGGATATTATAAAAAGCGTTGGGAAATGTTTGTAACCGATGTTATTGATGCTGTTGAAAATAACAAATCATTTGATGAAACAGTATTTTATGAAAAAGTAACCCAATTTGAGTGGGAATGGACTCAAGGGAAAGAAATTTATCCAAATGCGACTAACGGTAGTTCAGTAGAGATTGCTAAAAGGATAGTAAATAGCTATAAAGATACTATTCTTAAATAAAATTAAGCCTGTTTTATATTATGAAAAGAAAATGCGTATTACTTAAAACTGTATCAATAATAATGGTGTTTTTTTGGAGTTGTTCTAAAAATAATACAATGGCTGATACTACATTTTTACCAGTATTGGAAACAGAAGTTAGTATAGACGATTTTATATGTCCAAATAAAGGTGATTTTGCAATAGGAGAAAATGTAACCTTAAATACTTTTACTATAAAAAATACATCTACTACTAAAGTTAGTGTTTCTAGTGTTGTTGCTAGGGTAGTAAATTTTAATGAGCCAAATAATAGTGCACATATATTTGAGCTAGGAAAAAGTATAGAGATACCTGTGAATAATAGCCATACTATTGCAAGTCAAGCTATAATTTCAATTCCTTCTGGTTTTCAAAAAGAATCTTATGGTGTTTATATTGATGTTAAATTTGCTGGGGGAGCAATTAAAAAATTCTATAAAACATTTTTTAGAGTTTCTGATACAAATACTCTATTAACTTATAAAATAGATAAAGAAGATTATCAAGGCTTACCTGTCTTTAAATTAAGAGGAGGTTTAAGTGCAGAATATGCCATTCAAAAATCAGCAGCAACATTTGTGTCTGGAATTTCGCATACATGGACTACACCTATAGAAACTGTGGCTTCTACACCAAACTTTTTAGAGCGATCTATTAATAACACTATTAATTTTTATAATGAAGCTTTAGGTGCAACAACACCAGTTGAAAATATTATCATATCTACAGGAATCCCTGGGGTACAATATCTAGCAAGAAACATGAAAGCCATAGTGCTGCCTTTGCATTATTTAGTAGCATCGGGTACAGTAAAAGAAGCTCAAACTATTTTAGAGCATGCCAATAATACAGGCTATTCTGCCTATGGTACGATTGGTCATGATTTTTCAATCACTAATACAGAAAGTGTTGGATGGATTAAACTTCTGGAGTTACCAGATCAATATAAAAAATTCATCAATGATCATCAGGTAAAAAATGTTATTTTATTAGGCCATACAGGAACGAGCGATGGGGAAACTGAAGCTCAGAAAGTAACAGATAGTCGAGGTAAATATGAAAAAGGATCATTGTATTTAATGCGGTTTTCAGGGGATGCTTCAGATGGATATTTAAAACAAATATTAAGTGATTATACTGCTACTCAATTATCTGGCGTTACCAAAGTTGCTGATTGGGAAGCAGGTATTATTTCTGAACAAATAGACAATTTTAGTAATAAACTTAAAGCAGAAACTGGTGTTTCTGTTACTTCTGTTACGGCTGATGATGGTGTGCATTTATGGAATTTAGGAACTTATACATCATTATCGTTAATACAGAAAAACAAAACTATTTTTGAAGTTGGAGGACCCGCAGTAAGAGGGATTTCTACAAATCAATATTTACTGGGGAATCCAGGTTATGAAAGCTATATTAGATATGTGCCATTCTTGTATTTTGCAGGATTTTCTGCCGAATTTCAGTATGATAATTGGCTGAGTACAAAAATAAAATCAGCTGTAAATAGTTATTTCCAAGATATTGTTTTTGAAGATTTAACATTTTGGACAAATGATGCTTCAATGGATGCTCTATTAAAATCTAAAGGATTGATTGTTAGATCAAGTAATTATCAAGAAGGACAACTTTGGGATGCAAGTAATGGTTTAAATAGTTTAACAGAAGTTAGAGCTGTTGATATACTCAATAAAACAACGACAACAGAGTTTAAAAGCTGGAACGAAAGCTTACAGTATTTAGATATAAATGATTTACAGGATGTATCTAATAAATTTCCTGAAATTAAAGTTACCATTAAATAAATTAGAATAAAATTTAAATGAGAATTATAAAATCTACATATCTACTAATAGTTATATTATTAGTTGGTTGTAAATATGAAAGTAAAGACCAAGTAGTTAGACAAGAACTTTCCATAGATGCTAATGTAATATTAAGTAAGGGGTCTTATAAAAAAGAGGATGTTATTAAGATAACTATTGCATTGGAGAATAAAAAGAACGAAGCAATTGTTATAGAAGACTTAGATTTAAGAATTGTTAATATTTCTGATAATTTAAACTCACTTACAAAAGAATTAAAGGAAGAAGATTTTAAATGGAAAACTAGAAAGAAAGATTCTATAACATTAGATATAGCTATTCCAAAACACTTTAAAGAAGGGGCTTATGGGATTTATATCATTCAAAAAGAGAAAGGATTTAAGGAAGATGAAACATATCAAACCTTCTTTAGAATAATTAATGATGATGAATTAACAGTTTTTGAAATTGAAACAGAAAGAATAAACAATGTTCCCATCTATAAATTGGATGGAGGTATGAGCGCCGAGTACATTGTAGAAAAGTCGGCTGAAAATCTAACCTCGGGAATATCTCATTCTTGGAACGTTAATGGGCCAGGATCTGGACCAAACCATGTGTTGGGAACGCCCAATTACTTAGAGAAATCGATTAACAAAACAGTTGATTTTTATAATGATACATTTGGAGAATATGCTGAAATAGAAACGGTAATGATTTCGACAGGTTTTCCATCAATACCCTATATTTCTAATGCCCTAAAGGCCCCTGTATTACCATTGCATTTTTTGGTGAGCGTTAATACTGTAAAAGAAATTCAAACTATTTTAAAAACTGCTAATGATAAGGGTATTGCATCATATGCTACATTAAGTCATGACCCATCAGTACCCTATGCAGTTTCTTGGATTAAGTTATTAGAATTACCTAAAGCTTATAAAGATTTTGTAAAAAATCATAAAGTGAAGAATGTTGTAATTCTTGGAGCAACAGGGACAAGTGGAGGAGAAACTAAAGCAAAGCAACTAATGTATGACGGTACTATAAAAGGCGAATATGCTAATAGGAGTATTTATATAATGTACCCAGGAACCTCACCTGATGATGTAAAAACGTTAAATAAAAAAATAGTTGACCTAAAAGATTTTAAGCAGCAAGAGCGTTTTATAAGAATAGCCGATTGGGAAAGCGGTATAAATCAAAAACAATTGACAAATTTTAGTAAGAATACTAAAACAATTGATAACGAAATTAGGGTTGTTGCAGTAACTGCAGAAGACCTAACTCATTTATATAATTTAGGCTCTTATAGTGTATTAGCATTAATGGATAAAAATAGAGATAAGTTTGATGGTATAAAAGGTGTAGTTTTTAATCCATATTTATTATCACATCCAGTTATTGAAGCAAAGAAAGGATTCATTCCATTATTGTATTGGCAATTGGTTGGTGCAAAATATACAGTACATAGATTTGAGAACAATGTGTTTAAAGCTATTAAGTATTACTATCCCAATACAAAAACACAAAATCTAAAACTTTGGTTAAACTCTACCCGAAACTTTGGAGCTTCATGGTCTGCTGAAAATTTAAAAAAAGAGCTTTCAAAAAAAGGATATTCAAATTTCATAGAGAATGATTATACAGCTGATGAAGTTTGGGATTTGTCTGACGGAGTTGAATCATCTAGTGAATTATTATACAAAGACATTAGTAATAGTTTTGGATTTGATAATTTGAAAATTTGGAATGATTCTCTTACACCTTTAACAGTATTGGATATTGAAAAGATATCAAAAATATTTGGAGGCTTTAAAGTTCAAGCTAACTAGTACTTTTAATAATTTGCGATAATGTAGACTACAATTAGTTAATAGTTATTATAAAGTGTATAGTAAAAATAAATGAAAAATAAAATTGAGCTTGATGAAAATTTATGGTTTACTCATAGATGTTGTAATGAAAAGCATTATTTAACAGGAAACTCACGTTTTTTTCATGGTAAAGTATATGCTTGGTGTCCTAAAAAAAGTCAAAGCATTCATGTGTCTATATCTGAAATGGGAAGTATGTCGATATTTTGTAATTATTGGATAAATGGATTTTTGAGTGGTAGTATACCTAACCCACCAATTAACTCAAAAGGAGATTTAGATTTATTGGGAGATGAATATAAAAAATGGGACAATTCATCTAAAATAAACTATTAGATTTCTAATCTGACGATCAATTATATTATAATAAGTATAGTAGAAATAATTCATTTAGTTTAATTATTTCTTTTCCATAATATCTTAAAATAAATAAAAGACCAAAATTCATACCTTTTAGATTAATAGTTAGACTGTTAATTTTCATGCTAATTATAATTTTATTCAGTAGAAATTATAAACTAATTTAAATTTAATCGCATGAAAAAACTATTACTATTATTTGTGGCATCTTTGATATATACTGGTGTACATTCACAGCAAATTATTAAGCCTACAGCAATTACTCAAACTGCTGGTACTTCTGAATCGGGGTTAGGCTTGTCTCTTGACGATTTAATTACGGGATCAGGCTTAAGTAGTGAACCAGCAACTGTTGGAGATTTAGTAACAACAACACATGCTGTTTCTTGGGCTGATAGTTGGGCAACTGCAGATGAAGGTACGCCAAGTTATTTTGGAGACGCTGCTAATTATCCCGATGTTGTATTTGAAATTGATTTAGGAGCAACCTTTGACGTAACTTCATTTGCATATTGGGGTTATCCTGTATTCCCATTAAATAATCCTAAAGATGTTACTTTAGAGTTTTCCACAAATGGAGGGACAACATATGCTACTACTGAAAATATATCTTTAGTATCTTCAGCAGATGGTGGTAGCGGTATTATTCATCAAGCTGCTACGTTATCCGCTACACGTCAAGCAAATTTTGTTAGATTAACTATTACGGATAATCATGGAGGAGGTAGAATTGGCTTTGGAGAATTGCGTTTTGGTGGAACACCGCAAGCAGGTTTACCGGCGGACCCATCAAACCTGACTGTAACGACAATTTCGTCAACCGAAGTTACTGTTAATTGGAATGATAACTCAAATGACGAAACTGGTTTCAAATTAGAGCGAAAAGAAGGCTCTGGTGCTTTTGTTCAAATTGCAACTCCAGCAACTAATGCTACAAGTTTTGATGATTCTGGACTTTCACCATATACCATTTATAGTTATAGAGTTACTGCAACAAATGGCACTGGAGATTCAACTGGTAAAGCTGAAGGCAGTGGTGCTACGAATGCAATAAATGGAAGACCTACTATTTTAGTAACACCTGCATCTATTGCGCAAAATCAAGGAAATAGTGAAGGATGTTGTGGTTTGTCTGTTGGAGATATGATTGACGATTCTGGATTATCAGCAACACCAGATGTAACAAATATAAACAGCATAACACATTCAGGTAATTTTGGAGAAGGGAATGCGTTTGCAACAGCTACAGATCAAGCTGGAGGATATTTTAGTGAGCCCGCTAACCCAAACCCAAGATTTACTTTAGATTTAGGAGATAGTTATAATATGTCTGCTTTAATTATTTGGGGTTACCCTCTTGATAGTAGTGCTGAAGCTAAGGACATTACTTTAGAATTTTCTACTGATGGAGGAGCTAGTTATGCTAGTGGTACAGAAAATGTAGTAAGCGTATCAGCTTTAGGAGGAAATAGTAATGCAGCAATTTTGATTTTCTCTAGTATAAAGACAGCTAACTTTGTTAGAATGTCATTTACAGATAATCATGGCGGTGGTCGTGCAGCTTTAGGAGAGGTTAAATTTGTAGGCGCATTAAGTGCGGCTTTAAGTATCGATTCTAAAGTTTTAAATGTATTTAAATTATACCCTAATCCATCAACTGATTTTATAAGTGTGTCAAATATAAAAGAGAAAACTAGTGCAAGAATATTCGATTTTTTAGGAAAAGAATTAAAAAGTGTTGAGATTTCTAGTAGTTCCGAGAAAATAGACGTTAGTGAATTATCGTCTGGTATTTATTTCATTTCAATAAATAAAGCCAAAGCGTTAAAATTTATTAAAAAATAAAAGTTCAAATTATATTAGATAGATAGAAGAGGTATTCATTTTGAAAACCTCTTTTGTTTAATAGGAATTTTAATTATGCGAAAAGTAGTATACAAATATAGGCTTGAGCTATTTTTAATATTTCTATATTCATTTATATGCTGTTGCATATTTTGGATTTTAAGTTAAGCTTTTTTTATAGTTAAAATTTATCATATTGAATCTAAATTAATACTCAAAAATATTATATTTGAATTGGTAATGAAAAAATGATATTTCGCTATTATTTCACCAATTCTTTTGAAAAGAATTATAAGTCAATATATAAGCGAGATTAAGAAAATAGTTCGAATCCTTCAGGGCTCACAAAAAGCTTCACTTGCAAAGTGAAGCTTTTTTGTTTTTAAACTTTTTGGAATTATAAAATTCCTTAGTTAATTAATTATAATATTTATTAGTTTAGCAAATAGATTATATGAAAAAAAATCTCCTATTTATTTGCTTTGTAATATCAAATTACATTTTCTCTCAAGATGTTTCTATTTCTACAAGATTTAGTGAAGACGGTGCATTATATGATAGTTTAACCACGTCTCCTAAGACCTTAACTTTATTCAAAAAAAATGAGAAATGTATTGTAGTTGATTATGTAGGAAGAGATAATTATAAAGTACAATATAAGGAATGGGTTGGGTTTTTAAATTCAGATTTTTTATTTATTAATGAAGAGATGATGGATTTATATTATGACTTTCAAGAAAAAGAAAGGCTTAAAGTAATTGAAGAAAGAGAAAATAGAAAAAAAAGGATACAAGAGATAGTAAGAAATAGTCCAGCTGAAAGAGAAAAAAGAAAGAAGGACTCAATTGCTAAGGCTAAAGAACTAGAAAGACAACGTATAGCAGCACAAGAGTTATTACGAAAACAAGCAGAGGAGAAAGCTAAAAGACAACAAGATTCCATCGCTCAAGTTAAAGAACTAGAAAGGCAACGTATAGCAGCGCAAGAGTTATTACGAAAACAAGCAGAGGAGAAAGCTAAAAGACAACAAGATTCCATCGCTCAAGTTAAAGAACTAGAAAGACAACGTATAGCAGCACAAGAGTTATTACGAAAACAAGCAGAGGAGAAAGCTAAAAGACAACAAGATTCCATCGCTCAAGTTAAAGAGCTGGAAAGGCAACGTATAGCAGCACAAGAGTTATTACGAAAACAAGCAGAGGAGAAAGCTAAAAGACAACGAGATTCCATCGCTCAAGTTAAAGAACTAGAAAAACAACGTATAGCAGCACAAGAGTTATTACGAAAACAAGCAGAGGAGAAAGCTAAAAGACAACAAGATTCCATCGCTCAAGTTAAAGAGCTAGAAAGGCAACGTATAGTTGTGCAAGAGTTATTACGAAAACAAGCAGAAGAGAAAGCTAAAAGACAACAAGATTCCATCGCTCAAGTTAAAGAGCTGGAAAGACAACGTATAGCAGCGCAAGAGTTATTACGAAAACAAGCAGAGGAGAAAGCTAAAAGACAGCAAGATTCCATCGCTCAAGTTAAAGAGCTAGAAAAACAACGTATAGCAGCACAAGAGTTATTACGAAAACAAGCAGAAGAGAAAGCTAAAAGACAGCGAGATTCTATAGCTCAAGTTAAAGAGCTGGAAAGACAACGTATAGCAGCACAACAGTTATTACGAAAACAAGCAGAAGAGAAAGCTAAAAGACAGCGAGATTCTATAGCTCAAGTTAAAGAGCTGGAAAGACAACGTATAGCAGCACAAGAGTTATTACGAAAACAAGCAGAGGAGAAAGCTAAAAGACAACGAGATTCCATCGCTCAAGTTAAAGAGCTAGAAAAACAACGTATAGCAGTACAAGAGTTATTACGAAAACAAGCAGAAGAGAAAGCTAAAAGACAGCGAGATTCTATAGCTCAAGTTAAAGAGCTGGAAAGACAACGTATAGCAGCACAAGAGTTATTACGAAAACAAGCAGAGGAGAAAGCTAAAAGACAACGAGATTCCATCGCTCAAGCTAAAGAGCTAGAAAGGCAACGTATAGTTGTGCAAGAGTTATTACGAAAACAAGCAGAAGAGAAAGCTAGAAGACAGCGAGATTCCATCACTAAAGCTAAAGAATTAGAGAAGCAAAATGCTAATAAAGAGAAACTTGACAACAATTGTAAATATCTAATCAATGAATATGATGAATTTTATAAAGAAAAATTAATTAGAACAGAACTTTATAAAATAAATAATAATGTTACTGCAGAATTGTATAGACAGGGAAAAACTATAAGTGTTTTTTTTACTTTATCAGAAAACTTAGGCTGTGCTAGTTATTTGCCAAGTAATAGGTCTTCAGTAAAAATCACGCTTGAAAATAACCAAACATTAGTGTTATACCATTCATGGAATATTGATTGCGATAACTTCAACTTTAAAGGCAGAATATCTAGTTCTCATATTCAAAAGCTGAAAGAATCCCCAATTAAATCTATATTATTTAAGGGTACAAAAAGGACGAAAAACATTTCAGATATAGATTATAAAAACTTTTTTATAGATAAGCTTAAATGTATAGAATAAATTGTGTTTTAATTTTTTAATCTGTTTTAATACAAATAATTACAATTTTTTGATTACTAATATCTGTAGTAAAAAATAAGTAAATATTTCCACCATCTTTAATATTGAATTTTTTTCTGATTTGCTGAACAGTATCTGGAAAATTTCGTGTTGTAATATTTGCCTTTTTAATGGCTTCTCTTTTTAATGCTTTTTTATTGAAAGGTAATATACTTTCAATTTTGAAGCACCTTCCAGGAAAATCTAAAAGCAATTTGCTAGTATACAAATGAGAATTTTGGTGAAGTTTAAAAACATTTAATTGTTTTGAAATTGAATGAAACCCTCCGCCTTTTAAAATAGCACTATTTGGCTCGTATAAATAGGTTAATGGTAGACTGTATTTAGATGTTGAAGCTTTTTCTTTTTCTAAAGAAAATTGAAAAAAATCTTTTAATTCATTTTTAATGTTAACAGTTTCAATATTAATCTCCCCACAAAAATCTCGCTCCAAAACCCAAAGTAATTCTTTTACTTCATTATTTACAGCTACTACATAAATGGTTTTCACATGTTTTAACTCGTTAATGCCAACTGATAAATCGAGTAGAGGAGAAGTTTTAATTAAAATATTTTTTGAATGCTTAAAAAGTAAATCTGAATATTCTGGAATGTTAGGCAAACAATCATTTAAAAAAAAGACCTTGCCTTTACTATCATGTCGCCTAGAAGGGTCAATATATATCCAATCGTATGATTTTTTATTGTTTTTTAAATATTCAATACCATCGATATTATGCGTGCTTATATTTTTAATATTGAGCTGTTTGTAATTATAGCTAACAATATTTGAAAGTTTTTCATTAATTTCACAATGCTCTACAGTTTTAAAGTGTTTTGAAAAGTAGTAACAATCCACCCCGAAACCTCCAGTTAAATCTATAATAGATTCGCCATTAACCAAGCTTGATTTGTATTTTGCAGTAACTTCAGAAGATGTTTGCTCAATGTTTAATTTATTGGGATAGTATATATTTTCCGAGCTAAACCATGTTGCTAATTTTTTTTTACAACGCTTTTTGGCTTCAATTTGTTCGATAACTTCTTTGGTTTCCACGCCTTGAAAATGGATACCTTTTAGTAGTAATTTTGAAATATCAACATTCAAGCTTTTGTTTATAAACTCTTGAATTTCAATATTTAAAATAGAATGATTCAATAGTAGTTATAGATCTTTGGTAAGTTTTTTTACAATTTTGTTTTCGGATAAAAATTCCTTTAAAATTACTTTTATAGCAGTATAAGCAGGAACCGCAATTATTAAACCAATAACACCAAACAAAATACCAGTAATTAGAATGATTAAGAAAATCTCTAAAGGGTGAGATTTTACACTTTTCGAAAAAATTATAGGCTGACTTCCAAAATTATCAACCAACTGTCCAATCATAAATACTATAAATACCCAAAAGGTTTTAGGTAAAATTACCTCACTAAAGCTTTGCCCAAGATTACTTGTCATGGTGAGTGTAAGCATTAGAAATGCTCCAACCAATGGTCCAACATAAGGGATTAGGTTAAGTAAAGCACATAAAAATGCTATAACTATAGCATTTTCTACACCTATAATAAGTAGCCCTATTGTATAAATTATGAATAGTATAAGTATTTGAAAAATAAGACCTACAAAGTATCTTGAAAGTAAATCTTTAATTTTTGTTGAAGAATCTTTCCAGCGAGATTCTTTATTGTCTGGAATGAAAGTTAAAATGCCATTTTCAAATAATTTGCTGTCTTTTAAGAAAAAAAAGGATATAAACAATACCGAAAATAATCCAATACTAAAACTACCTAATCCGCTAACCACAGAATTTAAAAAATTTGGAATTAGTGAATAGTCTATTTTAGTGAGAAGGTTAGAATCTTTAATAGACTGTTCAATATCAATTTTATTTAAATCAAAATATGAAATTATTTCCCTGTATAAATCTTCAACATTACTTTGTAATTCATCAATATTTAATAAGGACAGATTATGTCCTTGTTCTACTACTAAAGGAATAAAGAGACTTACTAAACCTATAAAAAGAGCTAAAAGAACGACCATTGTTACAATTACTGCAATAGTATTTTTAAATTTTAATCGGCGTTGCAAAAATAAAACAATGGGCCTCCCAATTAATGATATAACTGCTGCTATAGCAATGTATACTATAACTGATTGTATTTTATAAAGAAAAAATAATACTAAGGCTATGCCTAGAATAATACCTAAAGCCTTTAAAATACCGTTTGATATGATGTTGGAATTCATGTAGTAAATATAATATTATTTACCGAAGAAAGTAATAAATTATAAAAGCTGTTTGGTCATTTCGTATAAAGCTATGTTTGTAGCTTGTACTACATTCATACTACTATTTTGCCCAAACATATCTATATGAATAATGGCATCTGAAATTTTCAGAATATCTTCTGAAACTCCAAAATTTTCATCACCAATAATTAAAGCGATTGGTTTTTCTTTTGAGAAATTAAAAGAATGGATAGCTCTACTAGCATCTGTAATTTCTAATGCTATGATTTGATAGTTCTCATTTTTTAGGTTTTCTACAGTTTTTGAAGCTGATTTTACAACCTCGTAACGAACCACTTTTTCTGTAGCTCTTGAGGTTTTAGTCATTTTTCGTCCAAATGGAATATGCTCTCCACACAGTATAAGTTTTTCAATACCAAAGGCATCAGCGATTCTAAATAAACTTCCAATGTTTGGAGCACTGGTAACATGGTCGCAAACCAAAGTTATTGGGAATGTTTGTTTTTTAAAGTTGGTATTGTAGTGAGTGAGTTGCAATTTAAATGTTGATTTGTTTAGTTGTTTTGCCATGAATTAGTGGCAATTTAATTTTCAAAAGCATATTTAACAATATTTGCACCCATTTTCAAAGCTTTTTCTCTAACATCTGCCGGATCGTTATGTACTTCTGCGTCTTCCCATCCATCACCTAAATCACTTTCGTAAGTAAACAATAAAACCAATCTGTCATTGTTGAAGATTCCAAATGCTTGTGGTCGTTTGCCATCATGTTCATGTATTTTTGGCAAGCCTTTTTGAAATTTATAGACGTTATTGAATATGTTATGATTTGCAGGTAACTCTATTAATTCTTGGTTTGGAAATACCTTTTTTAATTCTTTTGTAATATATGGTTGCATACCATAATTATCATCAATATGTAAAAAACCACCAGAAATTAAGTAATTACGAAGATTTTCGGCATCAGTTTCACTAAAAAATACATTGCCATGCCCCGTCATGTACAAAAACGGATATTGAAAAATATCAGTACTACCAACTTCAACTGTTTGAGGTTTAGAGTTTATTTTAGTATTTATATTGTTATTACAAAACGCAATAAGATTAGGTAAAGCAGTAGGATTGCCATACCAATCGCCGCCACCTTTATACTTTAAAATAGCTAAATCTTGACTGAAAGAGAAGAATGAAAAGAGAAAAAATAAAAGAGAAAAAATTAGCTTCATATTACTCGTTTATAAAAGCGACTGAGTGGCATGCAACTATTGCCGCAGTTTCAGTACGTAATCTGGTTTCACCCAAAGTTACAGGAATAAAATTATTAGACAACGCCATTTCTATTTCTTTAACAGAAAAATCACCTTCAGGTCCAATTAAAATAGTAACGTTTTGATTTGGGTTTAATTCTTGCTTTAAAGATTTCCTATCGGTTTCTTCACAATGCGCAATAAATAAATCACCTGTAAAATCTTGCTTTATAAAAGTTTTAAAAGATATAGCTTCATTTAGTTTTGGTAAATGGCTGTTTAAAGATTGTTTCATAGCCGATTGTAAAATCTTTTCGTAACGTTCTGCTTTTATAACTTTTCGTTCGCTATGGTCACAGATAATTGGCGTGATGCTATCGATACCAATTTCGGTTGCCTTTTCTAAAAACCATTCGTATCGATCATTCATTTTTGTTGGTGCTACTGCAAGATGCAAATTGTAATTTCTTCTTGTTTGTTGGGTTTTAGTAACAACCGTAGCAATGCATTTGTTAATATTTGGTATCGTAATTTCTGCAGTAAACAACCAACCTTTTCCGTTTGTAATATGCAAAGTATCTCCAATATTTTTGCGTAATACTTTTACAATATGTTTACTTTCTTCTTTGCTAAAAGTAAATTGTGTGGTGATTTCTGATATGTCTGAATTGTAAAAGAGTTGCATGGAACGAATATAAGAATGATTTCAGAATCAGAGTTAATTATTGCTTAATTGGTTTGAAAAAATGTCTCAAAACTGATATAACCAAATTAATTACAAAAACTATTTGAATCAAAAAGAAGATAAAGAAAAGAACACTGTTAAATAAATCCTGATTTAAGCTATCATCAAATAAATGAAAGTTTTTATTGTTTTGAGCTAAAAATGACATTTTAAAGTATGATAAACCGATTAGGAAAGCTAGAAAAATCCCAATACTCAGAATGAAATGTATAATAATGAATAATTTAAAAAGTCTAATATTCAATTTAATAAAGAACCAATAAACTAACCCAGTAATAAAAAGTATAATTGAGACAAAGTTAGTTATAAGTGGTATTTCAATTATGTAGTAAGTATC
This sequence comes from Gaetbulibacter sp. 4G1, assembly GCF_002741945.1. GTDB lineage: Bacteria > Bacteroidota > Bacteroidia > Flavobacteriales > Flavobacteriaceae > Wocania_A > Wocania_A spongiicola. The sequence continues at coordinate 534,736 of NZ_MDVN01000024.1, read as the reverse complement.
ATGTATGTTGAAACTGATAACTTCGGTTTCTACTGAATTATAATAAGAAAAGCCAAGTACAAATATAAATACGGAGGATACCCAAAAGTATATATGAGTTTTTTCTATTTTCATTCTTAAATCTTCAACCTAGCTGAAGCCATTACACTTTGTTCTGCAAAATTACCTTCTAAATACTTTAAATAGCCAACTATAGCAATCATAGCTGCATTATCGGTTGTGAATTCAAATTTTGGTACGTAAGTAGTCCACCCAAATTTTTGTTCACCATCTTTTAAAGCCTTTCTTATTCCTGAATTTGCCGAAACACCACCACCAATAGCAATGTGTTTTATACCAGTTTGTTTTGTAGCTAGTTTTAATTTGTTAATCAAAATACCAATAATTGTATATTGAATTGAAGCACAAATATCATTTAAGTTTTCGACAATAAAATTAGGATTAGCTTTTACTTCACGTTGAATAAAATACAAAATAGCTGTTTTTAAACCCGAAAAACTAAAGTTTAAACCATCAACTTTTGGTTTGGTAAATTGGTATGCTTTTGGGTTTCCTAATTGCGCACGTTTATCAATTTCTGGTCCTGCGGGATAACCCAAACCAAGAATTTTTCCACTTTTATCAAAAGCTTCACCAACGGCATCATCAATGGTTTCACCAATAACAGTCATATTAAAATAGTTATCAACTTTGACAATTTGTGTATGTCCACCAGAAATAGTCATTGCTAAAAAAGGGAACGGTGGTTTGTCAAAGCCGTCTTCATCTATAAAATGAGCTAAAATATGCGCCTGCATATGGTTAACATCTATAAGTGGAATATTTAATCCGTATGCTAAAGATTTCGCAAACGAAGTGCCTACTAATAAAGAACCCATTAAGCCAGGGCCACGTGTAAAAGCAATGGCATTAAGTTGTTCCTTATTTATATTTGCTTTTTTTAAGGCTTGATGTACTACAGGGACTATATTTTGTTGGTGTGCCCTTGATGCTAATTCTGGGACAACTCCACCATACTCTTCGTGTATTTTTTGATTTGCAACAACATTGCTTAAAATTTTCCCGTTGTGTATTATAGAAGCGGCTGTATCATCGCATGAAGACTCAATTCCTAGTATGTAAATATTTTGTGAAGACATTAATAAAAATTAGGCACAATAATTGTTAATTTTGAAAACAGATAAACATCTGATAACTTCATTTATTCGTAAGTACAAATGTAGTTTATTCTTAATAAAATCATAACTTTAACGCATATCAAAAAAGTACTTAAAATAATATCAAAAATAGTAGGCATTTTATTGCTGCTTTTCATCATTTTGGTGTTGGTGCTTTCTATTCCCTTTGTTCAAACAAGTTTGGGTAATTATGCTACTAAAAAACTTAACAACGAGTTTGGTACTAATATAAATATTGATAAAGTTGGATTGCAGTTTAACGGAGACGTTGAACTAAAAAATATTTATATTGAAGATTACAAAAAGGATACACTTATTAATATTGCAGAGCTTAATACATCAATTTTAAGCTTTAAAAATTTATATAATGGTAAATTGGTTTTTGGAGATATTGATATTATCGATTTAGTTTTCAATATAAAAACCTATAAAGATACTACCGATACTAATTTAGATATTTTTGTGGCGAAATTAGATGGAGACAACCCTGAAGTAAAAAGTGGTAATTTTTTGTTGTCTTCAAGTGATGTATCTATCTACAATGGGCATTTTAAGTTATCTGATAAAAACAGAGCGGTTTCAAAAAGACTAGATTTTGAAAATTTAAATATAAATGCAACTAATTTTTTAATAAGTGGGAGTGATGTAAGCGCTAGAATTAACACTTTAGCGTTTAAAGATAGTAGAGGCGTTGTTGTAAAAAACTTAATGACTAATTTTAGTTATACGCTAACAGATATGACTTTTGATAATTTAAATATTAAAACTCCAAATTCTGTACTAAAAGGCAATTTAAAATTTTCGTATAAGAGAGAAGATTTACAATTTTTTGAAGACAGAGTAATAGTTTCTGCAAACTTTAAGGATTCTAATGTTTTACTTAATGAATTAAACATGTTTTATGATGAATTTGGCAATAATCAATATGCCAGATTTAGTGTTGATTTATCTGGAACTTTAAACGATTTACAAACCACAAATTTAAGATTGAACACCAGCCGAAATACTAGAGTTTATGGTGATATTAAGTTTAAAAATTTATTTAGTAAAGAAGAGAATGATTTTTATATGGATGGTAAATTCAACAATTTATCATCTACATATAAAGATTTGACAGCATTGCTACCAAATGTTTTGGGGCAGGCTATTCCTTCTTCGTTTGATAGATTGGGCAAGTTTAAAATTATGGGGCAATCACAAATAACAGCTTCAACAATAAACGCAGATATTGAGATTAATACAGATTTAGGTTTTGTAGATTCTAAACTGGAAATAACAAAGATTAATGATATTGATAACTCATCTTATAAAGGCAATATAATTTTTGAAGAGTTTGATTTAGGAACTTTAATTGAAGACCCAAAAGTTGGTAACACATCACTTAATTTAAATGTAAACGGTACAGGGTTTATTGCAGAAACTATAGATACTCAGGTAGAAGGAGATGTTTTTGATATTATTTATAATGACTATAATTATAAGAAAATTAAAGTAGCAGGTAATGTTAAGAACAGAATATTTGATGGTAATTTAATTGCTAATGATAAAAATTTACAATTAAATTTTAATGGTCTTGTTGACTTTTCTGGAAGTATAAAAAAATATGATTTTGCAGCTAATGTAGATTATGCCAATTTAAAAGCACTAAACTTTATAAAGAATGATAGTATTTCAATCTTTAAAAGTAAGGTGAAAATGAATATGAATGCCAATAGCTATGATGATGCTTATGGTAGAGTGTTGTTTAGGAATACATCATACAAAAACCAAAAAGACACGTATTATTTTGATGAGTTTGCAATATCGTCAAGGTTTGATAATGATGTACGATTTATAGAAATTAACTCGCCAGATATAATACAAGGAAGCCTTGAAGGAAAGTTTGTATTTAAAGATATAAAAAAGCTTTTCGAAAATTCATTAGGGCATATTTATACCAATTATATTCCACATGAAGTAACAGCAAACCAAAGTATCGACTTCAATTTTAAAATTTATAATAAAATTGTTGAAGTCTTTTACCCAGATATTCAATTAGGTAAAAACACTTTTGTTCGTGGTAGGGTTGAGAGTGAGGAAGAAGAATTTAAGCTCACATTTAAGTCGCCCAAAATTAAATTATTAAATCATTTTGCTAATAATATAGAACTACAAGTAGATAATAATAACCCATTATTTAATACATATGTAGAGGTAGATAGTATAAATACTAAGTACTACAATGTGTCTAAGTTTAACTTAATTAATGTAACAGTTAATGATACTTTGTTTATGCGTTCAGAGTTTAAAGGTGGTAAAAAGAGTAGCGATGTATTTAATTTAAGTTTTTACCATACAATTAATGAAGAAAATGAATCAGTAATTGGATTTAAAAAATCTGACGTAACGGTCAAAAACAGTAAATGGTTTATTAATGAAGATAAAGATCGATTTAATAAAATTTCGTTTGATAAGAAACTTACAACTTTTACAATTGATAAGCTTAAAGTAAATCATAATAATGAAGAAATTAAGCTTTCAGGTTTTATAAAAGATTCAACTCAAAAAGATTTAAAGTTGAATTTTAAGAATGTTGATTTAGCTAAAATAACACCAGATATTGATAGTTTATCGTTGGCAGGAAATGTTAATGGTAAGTTAGACATTTTACAACAGAATGGTAGTTATTTGCCAAATTCATCAGTTATAATAGATAACTTTAAAGTTAATAATTTCCCTTTAGGCTCATTTGATGCTACAATAGCTGGTAATGAAGATTTATCTAATTATAATGTAAATGCGGTTATTAAAAATGATTTCTCAAAATCATTTAGTGCAATAGGAAACATAAGTGTAGTTGGTAAAAAATCGAATATTGATGTCGATTTAACCTTTAATGAATTTAATTTAAAACCATTAAATCCGCTATTGCAAGATGTATTATCTAATATTAGAGGGTTAGTAACTGGTGAAGCTAAAGTTGTAGGCAACTTAAAGCGACCAAACATAAATGGGGAACTCGCTTTGGAAAATTCTGGGTTTGGCATACCTTATTTAAATGTAGATTATAGTTTTAACGAGATAGCTTCAGTAGAATTAGAAAATCAAAGTTTTATATTTAAGAATGTTCAGTTAACAGATACTAAGTTTAATTCTTCAGGGCGATTAAACGGAGCGTTAAGTCATGTAAACCTCTCAAAATGGGGCTTAGATTTAAATATAGATACAAATAGACTATTAGTATTGGATACTAAGGAAACCGAAGAAGCTTTGTATTATGGAACAGGCTTTATTGGAGGTAATGCTAGTATAAAAGGGCCAACAGAAGAATTAGTCATTAATGTGATTGGTGAAACCAAAAGAGGAACAGTTTTTAAAATACCGCTTAGTGATGCAGAATCTTTTGGTGATAATTCATTCATTCATTTTATTACAAAAGAAGAAAAACTAGCTAAAGAGCAAGGTGTAGACATTGCCTTTGAGGAGGTTAAAGGACTAGAATTAAATTTTGATTTGGATATTACCGAGGATGCCGAAGTTGAAATAATTATAGATAAAAGTACAGGACATACATTAAAAGGAAGAGGAGTAGGTGGTCTTTTAGTTGAAATAAATACTAATGGAAAGTTTAATATGTGGGGAGATTTTTCAGTGTTTGAAGGTATTTATAATTTTGCTTTTGGTGGTTTAGTACAAAAACAGTTTATAGTACAACCTGGTGGTACATTAGCTTGGGAAGGAGAGCCTTTAAAAGCCAGAATTAATATGGATGCTATATATAAAACCAGTGCCAATCCATCACCTTTATTAGATAATCCTATAAATAGAAGTATTCCTGTAGAACTAAAAATAAGTTTAATAGGTGTATTGGAACAACCAGAACCACAATTCGAGTTTCAATTTCCAACTGCTAATTCATCTATAAAGTCTGAGCTTCAGTATAGATTAGATTCTGAATCTGAAAGAGAAAATCAAGCTCTTTATTTTTTAGCAAGTGGAGGTGCATTTCAAAATAGAGGATCAAGTGATTTAAATTTTTCTGGAACTATAGCAGAAAGACTTAATGGTATAGTAAATGGTATTTTTTCAAGTGAAAATGGAAAATTTGATTTTGGATTTAACTACGAGGTTGGAGAAAATCGACCAGACTATAAGACAGACGATAGAGTAAGTGCGACAATTCAAACTAAAATTAGTGATAAGGTTTTATTTAATGGAAAACTAGGAGTTCCTGTGGGTGGAGCTACTGAAACTGTTATTGCTGGTGATGTAGAAATAAATTTTTTATTAAATGAAGAAGGCACGCTAACCGCTAAGGTATTTAATAGAGAAAATAGCATTCGCAATTTTGGAGAAAAAATTGGTTATACCCAAGGCGTTGGTTTATCATACAATGTAGATTTTGATACCTTTAAAGAATTAATTCAAAACTTATTTAAAAAGAAACCAAAACAAGAGGCTGAATTATCCAATGAATCTGAAAAAGACGAAGAGGATACTTCACCAGACTTTATTACTCATAAATCATCTTCAAAAAAGAATAATTAGCAGTTTTCTCAACTTTTTGTTGCATATTTTTTTATAAAATCATTTTTTTTATTAACTAAAACGTTATAGTTTAACAACTATCGTTAAAATATGACATATGTTATAAATTTGTAATATTAGTTTACTAATTTTACTTAATAATTATAAAATTAATGCCAAATAAAATAAAAAAAATAGGTGTTTTAACATCAGGTGGAGATTCACCAGGAATGAATGCAGCCATAAGATCTGTAGTTAGAACTTGTGCATATCATGATATAGAATGTGTTGGTATTTATCGCGGTTATGAAGGTTTAATGGAAGGCGACTTTAAAGCTATGGATGCTAGAAGTGTAAAAGGCATTATTAACAAAGGAGGCACTATATTAAAATCTGCGCGTTCAAAAGAATTTAGAACTAAAGAAGGAAGACAGCAAGCTTATAATAAATTAATAGAGGCAAATGTTGGTGGTTTAGTTATTATAGGAGGAGATGGATCGTTTACAGGAGGGCTTATTTTTAACCAAGAATTTGATTTTCCAGTAATGGGAATACCAGGTACTATTGATAACGATATTTTTGGTACTTCTCATACATTAGGTTTTGATACAGCGCTAAATACAGTTGTAGATGCTATAGATAAAATACGAGATACAGCTAGCTCGCATAACAGGTTATTCTTTATAGAGGTTATGGGTAGAGATGTTGGGCATATTGCTTTGAACACTGGAATTGCTGGTGGAGCTGAAGAAATTTTAATTCCAGAAGAAGATTTAGGGTTAGACAGATTGGTAGAATCTTTAAATAAAAGTAGAAAATCTGGTAAAACATCAAGTATAGTTATTGTAGCTGAAGGAGATAAAATTGGAAAAAATATTTTCGAACTTAAAGATTATGTTGATGAAAACATGGAAGGCTATGATGTAAGAGTGTCAGTTTTGGGTCACATGCAGCGTGGTGGAGCTCCATCTTGCTTTGATCGTGTTTTAGCCAGCAGGATGGGAGTTAAAGCCGTTGAGTCTTTATTGGAAAGTAAAACTAATTATATGGTGGGATTACTAAATAATAAAATAGAGCTAACTCCTCTAGATAATGCCATTAAAGGAAAAACTAAAATAAATTTAGAATTATTGCGTGTCTCAGACATTATGAGCACTTAAACATTTATAATTAAAATTATGTCAAAATTAAAAGTAGGAATTAACGGATTTGGTAGAATAGGAAGAATAGCTTTTAGAGTAGCTGTTGCAAGACCAAATATTGAAATAGTTGGAATTAATGATTTGTTAGATGTAGAACATTTGGCATACTTATTAAAATACGATTCTGTACATGGTAAATTTGATGGAACTATTGAAACAGAAAAAGGAAAGTTAATAGTTAACGGAAATGAAATTAGAATAACTGCCGAACGTAACCCTGAAGATTTAAAGTGGGACGAAGTTGGAGCAGAAGTTGTTTTAGATTGTACAGGTATATTTACAACCTTAGAAGGAGCCCAAAAGCACATCACAGCAGGAGCTAAAAAAGTTGCTATATCTGCACCATCAGCTGATGCACCTATGTTTGTAATGGGAGTAAATCACAATAAAATTACTGCAGATGATACTATTGTGTCAAACGCATCATGTACAACTAACTGTTTAGCCCCATTAGCTAAAGTAATTAACGATAAATTCGGAATAGCAGAAGGATTAATGACAACAGTTCATGCAGCGACTGCTACACAATCTACTGTTGATGGTGTTTCAAGAAAAGATTATAGATTAGGAAGAGCTTCATTAAATAACATTGTGCCTGCTTCTACGGGAGCTGCAAAAGCAGTAGGTAAAGTAATTCCTGAATTAAATGGAAAGCTTACAGGTATGGCATTTAGAGTTCCAACTGTTGATGTTTCTGTAGTAGATTTAACTTGTCGTCTAGAAAAAAGCGCTTCTTTTGAGGAAGTTAAAGCGGCTTTAAAAGATGCATCAGAAAATGAATTAAATGGTGTTTTAGGATATACAGAAGAAGGTGTAGTATCTCAAGATTTTGTGTCAGAACCAAAAACAAGTACATTTGATGCTAATGCAAGTATGGCATTAAATGATAATTTTGTTAAATTAGTATCTTGGTACGATAATGAGTTTGGCTATTCAACTAAATTAGTTGATTTAGCACAACATATTGGTTCAATATAAATATTTAATATAATTCCACAGAATTGTCTTCCTTAATAATTGTTTGATAATTCTGTGGATTTTTTAATTTTAAACTTATGATTTTAATTGTTGATAGTGGTTCTACAAAATCAGATTGGATTGCAGTAGATAAAGACGGTAACAGATTGTTGGAAAAAATCCGTACTAAAGGTTTAAATCCTGCCATATTACCAGAAAAAAAGCTAAAAAAAATAATTAAAAAAAGTAAAGATTTAAAAGAAAACAGGAACATTGTTACTAACGTGTTTTTTTATGGCGCAGGTTGTGGTACTCCTAAAGCAAATGCACTTTTAAAAGGAGTATTACAAGATGTTTTTGTAAATGCTGCTATTGAAGTTAGTGAGGACACAATGGCTGCTGTTTTTTCTACTATAAATCATCCTAAAGAAGCTGCAGTTGTATGTATTTTAGGGACTGGGTCTAATTGTAGTTATTATGATGGAGAGAAAGTTCATCAAAAAGTAAAATCTTTAGGATACTCTATCATGGATGATGCCTCTGGAAACTATTATGGGAAGCAGTTAATTAGAGATTATTATTTTAATCAGATGCCCGAAAATGTAAAAATTGCTTTTGAAACAAAGTTTAATGTTGAGGATGATTATATAAAATATAACTTATACAAACAACCTAACCCTAATGCATATTTAGCAAGTTTTGCAGAATTTATGTTTTTACATAAAGATTCAGAATACACGATTGAGCTTATAAAAAGAGGTATTCGATTGTTTACTAAAACTATGATAATGCAATATAAAGAAGAGCTTAAAACTGTTCCCGTGCACTTTGCAGGATCCATTGCATTTTTCTCTCAGAAGGAAATTAAAGAAGTTGGGGAAGAAATGGGCTTTACTGTCGGTAATTTTGAGCGAAGACCTATAGAGGGTCTAGTATCTTTTCACATAAAAAACTTATAGGTAACTTAAAAAAAACAATAGTTTTTTGCAAAAACACATTGCGCTTTATATTTCCAATAAAGATGATAAGAATCAACTTATCGAGCATATTTTATCAAAAAATTCCATAATTAATTATTCAAAATTAAAAGGTGCAATATTTTCTAAAAAAACATTGGACAAGTTTATAGATGAAGAAGTTCGTCATGGAAACTTTAATATTGTTACAAGTACAAAAAATAGCTTACTAAACTCTTCTGAAGGTGAGCGTAAAAAGGCATTACTAAAACACCTTATTTTACAAAATCCTGAATATATTTTAGTTGATAATGTTTTTGGTAATTTAGATATTAATGCGCAAAAAAATATTGAAGAAACATTAGCAAAGCTAAGCCTTAAAATACCAGTAATTCAAATTACTAATAGAAAAAAAGACGTACTTCCATTTATCGATAGGGTTTATAAGTTGGAAAATAAAACCCTAGTTTTATGTAAAGAAACTAAAACTATAAAGAAAGAAGAAATAAAGCATTTTTCTCAAGATTTACCAAAACCATACAATTTAATAAAACCCCAATTTGATTTATTAGTAAAATTTAATAATGTTACAATACGCTATGGAGACAGAACTATTGTTAAAAATATTAATTGGCAAATTAAACCAGGCGAGTTTTGGCAATTAGTAGGACCAAATGGTTCCGGTAAGAGTACCCTTTTAAGCCTTATCTCTGGTGATAACCCTAAAGCATACAATCAAGATATTACTTTATTTGGAGTTAAAAAGGGTAGTGGTGAGAGCGTTTGGGATATTAAACGGAAAATAGGTTATTTTTCTTCTGAATACTTAAGGGGGTTTGAGCGTCTACACTCTATTGAAAAAATGATTATTTCGGGTTTCTTCGATTCTATCGGGCTTTATAAAATACCAAGCGAAAGACAAATTATGTTAGCGCACCAATGGCTTAAGGTGTTGGATATGTTCGATATTAAAACTAAGAGTTTTTTAAGCTTATCTGTGGGACACCAACGATTAGTTTTAATTGCTAGAGCCATGGTTAAGCATCCACCATTACTTATTTTGGACGAGCCCACAAACGGTTTAGATGATAATGATGCAGAGTTGTTTTCCAAATTGGTAAATAAAATAGCTTCAGAAAGCAATACAGCCATTCTATATGTTTCTCACAGAAAAGAAGAAAGCCTATTAAAACCTAGTTTTATTTATCAATTATTACCAGAACCTACAGGATCTATAGGTAAATCTATTAAAACTTCTTAATATTTTATAGCAATACTAGTTCGTAAGTTATACTTTTGATATTTAGTATATTTATAAATAAGTTTGTTTAAATAATTATTGATGCCTTTTTATAAAAACCCAATGAGACCAATACAAGCAAAAATTGTTTTATCAATTTTTGTGCTCATTGCTTTTGCTGTTATTTTCTTTGTTGGCTTTAATTATATTGAGTCAAGTTCAGACTTAAAGAATATAGCTTTACTGCTAGCCTTTATAATGATAATTATGGTGGTTGTGGCGTTTCATTTTTTTAAACACCAATATTCAAATGAGTTAGAAGTTGAAAACTTAAATAATCTTATAATAGATTTAAAGCAAAAATTAAATGAAGCATTTGATACAGCTGAATATAAATCTATTTATTTGGCTAATATGAGTCATGAAATAAGAACACCCTTAAATACAGTTTTAGGAATGCTAAATATGTTGAAAGAAACTAATTTAGATGCAGACCAAAAAGCACAAGTCGAAATTGCCGATTACTCTTCTGAACATTTATTGCAATTGGTAAATATGATTATTGATAATTCTAAGGCGGATGAAGGTACCATAAATTTAAATTTAGTGGCTATAAATCTAAAATCAGATTTATCTAGATTATTTAAAATATTTGAATATCAAGCTTGGGAAAAAGGCTTAGAACTAGAGTTTAAATTTTTATTTGAAGATGAAAAAAAGTTTTATGTTTTAGGAGATTCTTCAAAAATTCAACAAGTACTTATTAACTTAATTAATAATGCTATTAAGTTTACTAATAATGGAAAAATTACAATAATTGTTGATCAAACGGTTAGTATTGATGAAGATCAAATTGTTACTTTTTATATAAAAGATACAGGTATTGGTATGCGATCTTACGAAGTTAAGAGAATCCTTGAAACTTCAGAAAATGTAGGATTATCCGATTTTAAAGATTATAGAGGAGGAGGTTATGGGCTTTCAATTTCGAGAGACTTAGTAAAATTAATGGGAGGCGAACTTAAAATTGAAAGTAAAGAAAATAAAGGCACTACGTTTTATTTTAGTTTGCAACTTAAAAAGACTTTAAATATTGAAGCCATAAGTACAGAGGTTAAACCAATACTCCTAAATAAGTTTAATGTATTAGTTGCAGAAGATAATAGGATGAACCAAAAAGTGATAAAGTTTTTGTTAGAACAACAAGGAGCCGATTGTACTTTTGCTAAGAATGGATTAGAGGCAGTTGATTTATACAAGATTTTAGATTTCGATATGGTATTTATGGATATTTATATGCCAGATTTAGATGGTTACCAAGCTACTGAGAAAATCAAAAGAACAAGGAAGTATAACAAGCATAAGACACCTATAATAGCAGTTTCTGCCAGTGCTTTTGAAGAAGATATTGAAAATGCTAAATTAGCTGGTATTGACGATTTTTTGGCTAAGCCAATTGAGGTAGAAAAATTAAAAGAATTACTTGTTAAATATGCCTCGGTTGATGAACCAGCTTAGCTATTTTATAGCTATCATGCTAATCTCAACATTTACATTTTTTGGCAACCTCGCAACTTCTACTGTTTCACGTGCAGGGGCATTAGTATCATCAAAATAGCTTCCATAAATGGCGTTAATTTCTGAAAAATTATTCATATCACTTATAAATATTGAAGACTTAATAACGTTATCAAAAGTCATGTTAGCAGCTTTTAAAACAGCTTTCATGTTTTCCATAACTTGTTTAGTTTCTGTCTTAATATCACCTAATATTAACTCACCTGTTTTTGGATTTAATGCAATTTGTCCAGATGTATAAAGGGTGTTTCCGCTTAAAACAGCTTGATTATATGGCCCAATAGGTGCTGGTGCATTTGTTGTAGTAATAATTTTTTTCATCAAATTAGTAATTTTTGTTATTCCCTCGAAGCAGGGTACCTGATTGTTTTTTTTTAACCTTAAAGCCTTTGATCGGGTTGCCTACGTTTTTCGTATTTAAGATCTTTTAGGATATTAGATTTTATTCCTATGAAGAAATTCCACGAACTTCTTGCACTAAAAGGAACCCAACTAAAATTCATTCGCCAACTTAATAAATCACGTTCAAAACGCAACTGGGTATAAGTGAATCCTTTGTCTTTTAGATCGTAACCTGAAGATGCGCCTACAGACCATTTAGGCGACAATTCTATATCTCCGGAAAACATGAGTGAGTGTGAGGATATTTCACTTTGCCTTCTAGAGTTAGAATAATTAACAGCATATGCCAAGCGTAAACTCCAGGGTATTTTAAAATTATAAAACTCACTAGGCTCTTCCTCTTCTTTATCTCCCTTTTCTTCATTGAATCTAGAAAAATCTTCAGAAACCCCAAATAAGTCGTCGTCACGACCACCACTACGTAAATTTTCCTGTATAGCAGCTCCACTTTCACTATCGTTTTTTTGATCCCCTTTACCACCAGAAAGCGAATAACTTGCTGTTAGGTTTGCACTAGTTAATCTAAAAAGACTGCCACCATTGTCAATGTTAAATTTATCAATACGATTGTTATTATTGTCTAAAGCATATGGATCTAAAGTTGCACCAAAATTTAAACTTAACTTATTTTCAAATAATTGAGTACCTCCACTTACTCTAACAGGACTCCATTGTAGCGAGTCTCCAGCAAAATTGTATGAAGTAGAAAAATTTAAGTTATTAAGTAAAATAATCTTTTTCGGTTCAGTTGCTGTACTGTCTTTATCTCTTACTTTAGCTTCAAAATTATTAGCTATAGATATGCCCATAGAGCTAGAAAAGTTTTTACTTGGAGTTCCAAAAAGGCCTTGCTCAAACCTCGTAAATTCAACATCTTCAGTAGTTAATCCGTCTGCACTAACAACTTCATATGTGTCATAATATTTGTCAAAAGCAGGGTTGATATTATAGCTTATTGATGGACGAATGACATGACGAATAGCATGAATTTTTGGATTTCCACCTTCTTTTTTAAAGTTAAACATCCCATAAATTGTTGTCCCTAAACTAGTGCTAAAATTATATGTTCTAAAAGAATCAAAGCCGTTTATTGTTTCAGTTATTACCTCATCATTCACGTTATCGTAATATCTATCTATAGTCTTAAAAGTCCATACTTCGTTTAAACTTGTAGAAGCACTCAAACTAAAATGTTTAAATATTTTAAAGTTTGTACTTAAAGGAACAGTATGTTGAAAACCAGCTTTTGCATCATCAAACATTTCCTTTTTAAAGAAAAGAGAGTCTGTAGTTTGTATTCTATTTTCTCCTCTTACACTATACTGAAGGTTTATATTTTGTATAATACCTTTTTTTGATCCAACTTTAGGTGCAAAAGGAAATATTCTACTTACGTTTCCTTGAAATGTAGGAAGCGTCATATTAATTTGTTCTGTATTTGTATTTTGAGAATGCGTAGCCGTTACACTGAAATTTACTGATGGTTCTCCTTCAAAGGTTTTAGAGTACGACACGGATGATGCTAAAGTGTTATTCAAGAAAGCACCTGAATTCACTTGATTAAGTGATGTTCTGTAATAAGTACTACTACCTAAGTTTACCGAAGCAGAGAAGCGTGAGCTTGGGTTAGCTTTACTATCTTGACTATGCGACCAACGTAAATTATATACCGTAGATTTTCCGTAATCTGGAAAACCACGCTCGCTAGTGATTAAATTTTCATATCGAAATCCAACATTTCCTCTAAACTTATAGCGTTTAGCATATGTGTTTTCTAGGCGTAATCCATAACTGCCGTTAGTATAATAATCACCTAAAACGGCTAAATCGACGTAATCACTTATGGCAAAATAATATCCTCCGTTTTGTAAAAAGTAACCACGATCGTTTTGTTCACCAAAGCTTGGGATGATAACACCGGAGGTTTGTTTCTCAGATTGTGGAAAAAACCCAAAAGGCAAGCCAATTGGTGTTGGTACATCGTAAATAAAGAGGTTTGCTAAACCCGTTACTATTTTTTTACCAGGCACAACTTTTGCTTTTCTTAGCAAGATGTAATACTCTGGATCTTCCAAATCTTCGGCAGTGGTATATTTTCCTCTATGTATAAAATAAACTGAATCGTTTTCTTTTTTTGTTATTTGAGCAATTACAGTACCTCCAGATTGTTCTGTTTTTGAATTGTAAATAAGAGCTTTTTCTGATTTTGTATTAAAAATAATGGAATCAGGTTCTACAATATTTGCTCCTTGAGTAAAAATTGGTGCTTGAGAGTACTCCCCAATAGAATCTAGTATACCTTTAGCATAAACAGTATTGGTGCTATAATCTATAGTTATACTACCAGATTTAATATTTATGTCACCATAATCTATTTCAGCTTCATTGTATAAATATAATTTTTGCTTTTTTTGATTGAAGGACGTGTAATCAGTAGCTTTATACTTTACAATATGCTCTAATGTTTCTTTTTTAGGCTTTATGGAATCTGTTGCAGTAGTGTCTTGTGGTTTTTCTGCTGGAGCTTCATATTTTATAATATTCTTTGCATTAATAACCAGACTATCTTTAACAGTAGGTTTAATGCTATCTGTAGGTTTCTGTATATCTTGAGCGAAGCTAAACGTGTTAATAAACACTGTAAAACTTAATGCAAAAAGTATTTTAAAGTTGTTTGTATGCAACGCTTTTAAATGTATTTTTGTAAAAGTATGGCTCGGTTTTTGAATTGCCAAAATTACATATATTTTTCTGTGATAATTTATTATTCAACGGAAAAATTTTAAATTAAATATTTACTCAATTAAACTGAGTAATAAACCGAATTTTTACGCGTTAAAAACACTTATGCAAACGTCCAAATTATTAGTTTTAGTATTTTTTATAATAGTATTAACATTTATTGGTAATACTAAATTGTACAGTCAATCAGAAGATATTCCTTTTACTATCATGATTGATCCTGGTCATGGGGGTAAGGATGGGGGAACACCAGGTACAGGACGTTACAAAACCACTGAGAAAGATATAGCTTTAGATGTATCATTAGCATTGGGAAAAATGCTGGAAAGCAACTTGCCGTATGTGAATGTTGTATATACTCGAAAAAAAGATGTTTTTCCAACATTGAATGGAAGGGCTAAGGTTGCTAACAGTAAGGATGTAGATTTATTTATATCTATTCATTGTAATGCACAACCAGGAAAGAAAGGAACAGCTTATGGTTCGGAAACTTATGTTCTTGGAACAACAAAAAACAAACAGAATCTTGAAGTTGCAAAACGAGAAAATTCAGTTATTTTCTTAGAAGACAATCATAAATCAATTTATAAAGACTTTGACCCCAATTTACCAGAATCATTAATAGGGCTGACTTTAGCTCAAGAGGATTATTTAGATCAAAGTATAAAACTTGCCAGTTACATCGAAAATGAATTTCAAGTAACTGCGAAACGAAGAAGTAGAGGTGTTAAACAAAATATATTTTATGTTTTGGCATATACTTATATGCCAAGTGTTTTAGTTGAACTTGGTTTTCTCACTCATAAAAAAGAAGAAGATTTTTTAAATTCTAAAAAAGGCAAGAGCATAATGACTAAGTCTTTATTTAATGCTACTAAGCGATATCTTGAAAGTTTAAATTTAAGCTCCAGTATTTTAGATTTAGATGGTGAATTAGAAAAAACCACTAATACTACTATTCTAAATAATGAGAATTCAATAAAATTTAAAGTTCAAATAGCTGCAAGCTCAAAATCTTTGGAGACAAAACCATATAATTTTAAAGGGTTAAATAATATTTCTAGAGTCAAAGAGAATAACTTATACAAATATTATTACGGAGAAACTTCAAGTTATAATACCGTAAAAAAACTAGAAGAAGAAGCTAAAACCGCTGGTTTTAAAACAGGTTATATTGTAGCTTTTAAAGCGGGTGAGAAAATAACTTTAACTGAAGCTTTAAAAACAACTGCGAATTAAATTCATTCTTTTTAAATTTATCTTAAATTTGTTTCACTAAACATATTTATTTTGAAATGAGTATGAAAAAATTTAATAGTCAATTATTAGGTTTGTACACAAACTGCATCTCACTTAAATAAAGTAAATAATATTTTTAGATGAAAATATCAAAAGAAGTAAAAACATCAATATTAGTAATAGCCGGAATTGTCCTTTTTATTTTTGGATTTAATTATTTAAAAGGTCAAAATCTACTCGATTCTTCTCGTACATTTTATTCAGTTTATGATAATGTTGAAGGTTTAACATCATCAACACCAGTTACAATTAATGGCTTAATTGTAGGTAAAGTAGTTGATATTGAGTTTAAAGATGATGCTTCAGGTAAGTTACAAGTAAAACTTTTGGTAGATAGCGATTTCCAATTTTCAAAAAACAGTAAAGCAGAACTTTACGAAACGGGCTTAATAGGAGGAAAAGCCATAGCTATTGTTCCTGCTTTTGATAATGCTGAAAATGCTATAAGCGACTCATATTTGGAAGGTTCTGTAAAAGCAGGTTTAAGTGAATTAGTAAATCAGAAATTAACACCACTTCAAGGTAAAATTGAAAGCATGATGGTTAGTGCAGATAGTTTATTAAATAATTTGAATCAAGTTTTTGATGAAAAGACTAAAACTAACCTTAAAAAAAGCATAGCAAGTTTAAGTTCTACTATAGATTCTTTTAAAAGTACTTCTATATCTCTAAATCAAACTGTTAAAAATAATCAAGAAAAGATTGATAATGTACTAACTAATGCAGATAAACTTACTGGTGATTTAGCTAAAATAACGAATACTATTTCTGAATCTGACCTTAAAAAAACCATCAAAAGTTTAGAGTCAACCCTTAAAAACTTCGATAAAATTATAATAAGTTTAGAAAAAGGGGAAGGTACTATGGGTAAATTGCTTAAAGATGATGCTTTGTATAACAATTTAAAAGGAGCTTCAAAAGAAATGGAAGAACTTTTAGAAGATATAAAACTACATCCAAAGCGCTATTTTAGAATCCTTTCAAAAAAAGAAATCCCTTATAAAGAAGCAGAAACCAACTAAAAATAAATGGAATACTTGCCTAATATACTTTTTGCAATCATACTTATAATAGGTATTCGATATTTTGCAAAAAACGTAAAAAAATTAATTCGAAACATTAAACTTGGCCAAGATGTAGATGTTTCTGACAATAAATCGCAGCGTTGGCGAAATATGGCAATGATTGCACTTGGGCAAAGCAAAATGGTACGCCGTCCCATTGCCGGATTTTTACATGTTGTTGTTTATGTAGGTTTTATAATCATCAATATTGAAGTTTTAGAAATTATTATTGATGGTTTGTTTGGGACACACAGAATTGGTTTAAAAGTATTACCAGAATCTGTTTATGGTTTTTTAATTGGGTCTTTCGAGATACTAGCAGTTTTAGTATTTGTATCAGTTATAATATTTTGGATACGTAGAAATATTATAAAACTAGCACGTTTTTGGAAAAGCGAAATGACTAGCTGGCCAAAAAACGATGGTAATTTTATTTTGTATTTTGAAATGGTGCTAATGACGCTGTTTTTAGTTATGAATGCTACTGATGTTCATTTTCAAGCATTAAATTCAGGCAATGTAGTTAGTCAATTTATTTCACCATGGTTTTCAGAATTACAAGAAACTACATTGCATGTTATAGAAAGAGGTGCTTGGTGGCTGCATATTATTGGAATTTTCATCTTTTTAAATTACTTATACTTTTCAAAACATTTGCATATACTATTGGCGTTTCCAAACACTTATTATGGTAAATTAATGCCAAAAGGACAATTAAATAACCTTGAAGCAGTAACCAATGAAGTAAAAATGATGATGGATCCAGATGCCGATCCTTATGCAGTAACAGAAGAAGAGGGAGAAGCACCGGCAAAATTTGGAGCAAGTGATGTGCAAGATTTAAGCTGGGTGCAGTTATTAAATGCCTATACATGTACAGAATGTGGAAGGTGTACAAGCGAATGTCCTGCCAATCAAACTGGTAAAAAACTGTCTCCGCGAAAAATAATGATGGATACAAGAGACCGTTTGGAAGAAGTTGGTAAAAACATTGATGCAAATAAAGGCGAATTTAAAGACGACGAAAAACAACTTTTAGACAATTACATTACACGCGAAGAGCTTTGGGCTTGTACCTCTTGTAATGCCTGTACAGAAGCTTGTCCGGTTAGTATCGATCCTTTATCTATTATTTTAGATATGCGCCGCTATTTGGTTATGGAGCAATCAGCAGCACCAGTCGAACTTAATAATATGATGACAAATATTGAAAACAATGGTGCTCCATGGCCATACAATCAAATGGATCGATTGAATTGGAAAAACGAATAATTAAATAACTCGGGCGTTACCCATAAAGGGTCGGGCTTTCCGCTATATCTTTTGCAAAAGCAAAAGGATGCCGCTGCAATCCCTAACGCAACAAAATAACAAACAACTCAACAAAATGAGCGAATTACTTAAAGTACCAACCATGGCCGAATTTATGGCCCAAGGCAAGCAACCAGAAGTATTATTTTGGGTAGGTTGCGCAGGTAGTTTTGATGATAGAGCAAAAAAAATAACAAAGGCCTTTGTGAAACTCTTAAACAAAGCCAACGTAGAGTTTGCTGTATTAGGAACCGAAGAAAGTTGTACAGGCGACCCTGCAAAACGTGCAGGAAATGAGTTTTTATTTCAAATGCAAGCTGTAACCAATATAGAAGTACTCAATGCCTACGAAGTAAAAAAAATAGTAACAGCTTGCCCACATTGCTTTAATACTATTAAAAATGAATACCCAGAATTAGGCGGTAATTATGAAGTTATGCATCACACCCAGTTTTTAAAAACGTTATTGGAAGAAGGGCGCTTAACCATTGAAGGAGGTAAGTTTAAAGGCAAGCGTATCACATTTCACGACCCTTGTTATTTAGGTCGCGCTAATAATGTATATGAAGCTCCGCGAGAACTAATTCAAAAGTTAGAAGCAGAGTTAGTTGAAATGAAAAATTGCCGTAGAAATGGTTTGTGCTGTGGAGCAGGAGGTGCACAAATGTTTAAAGAACCAGAACAAGGCGATAAGGACGTTAATGTAGAGCGTACAGAGCAAGCCTTAGATGTTAAACCGGAAATAATTGCTGCGGGTTGCCCATTTTGTAATACCATGATGACTGATGGTGTTAAAGCTAAAGAAAAAGAAAATGATGTTGAAGTTATGGACATTGCAGAACTTATTGCTAATGCTCAAGATATATAACTAACTAAACAATTATGAATAAATCAACTACCTATTTATTAATTTTTTCATCAATATTTTGCAATTTTTTATTCGCACAAGATATAGATTCAAAAGATAAATTATTAGATTTAATTGCAATCGAAACTTGTGATTGTGTTAATAATAAAGATTTAGACTTTTCAACTATAGAATCAACTCAATTAGAATTAGAGTATGGCTTATGTGTGATGGAAAGCTATAGTAAAAATAAGGAACTGACAGATAAGTACTTGGAAGTTTCTTTTGATGATGAAAAGTCTTTAGAAAACCTTGGAGTTGAAGTTGCTTTAAAAATGATGACCCATTGTTCAGATTTTATGATGAAATTAGCTGGAGATTATGCAGCTGATGAGCTTGAAGCAACTAAAGAAGATATTGTTATAGTAGGTAAAATTACTAACATTCAAGAGTCTCAATTTAATATTGTTGAAATAAGAGATACAGGTAATAGAGTTCAAAAATTACTTTGGTTAGAATATTTTGAAGGAGGCAATTTATTTGATGACTTAGGGAAGTTAAAAAAGAAAAAAGTTAAAGTTACGTATATTGAAAAAGAATTGTACGACCCAAAAATTGATGACTACCGTAATTTTAAAATTATAAAAAAAATAGCATTATTATAGCCTATGCTAGTAGAATTTAGCACATTACCAGAAGAATCTCGAGTTTGGATTTACCAAGCTAATCGTTCCTTTACCGAGACAGAGCTTGAAGAAATTCAATCTAAACTAAATACTTTTATTGAAAACTGGACAGCACACGGAAGCGATTTACAATCAGGTTATACCATAAAGTATAAACGTTTTATAATAATTGGTTTAAACCAAGATTTAAACAAAGCCACAGGTTGTTCTATAGACGCTTCTGTTCATTTTATTCAACAAATAGAAAAAGAGTATAATGTCGATTTAATGGACAAAATGAATGTGTCTTATAAGCAAGGAGAATATGTAGCTTATAAATCGCTTACAGATTTTAGAAAAATGGCAAAAGATAAAGCTGTTTCTAAAAACACTATTGTATTTAATAACCTAGTTAGTAACATAGCAGAGTTTAAAGAGAACTGGGAGGTTCCTGCAAGCGATAGCTGGCACAGTCGTTTTGTTAAATAAAACATACCCAACTCTATCGTTAAACATAATATTGTTGGCATTTTCTCAATATTTATAAGGTATTAAAATAAAATCCTTAAAACTTCCTGAACGTCTTGTAATATGACCACAAAAATTTTCATATTTAAAATAGAATAATGATTTTTACAACTTTTTCAGAGTGTAAATACTTTACTTTATGTCTAAAGAGATTTTCTTATTAAATATTTCAGGACAAGATAAACCTGGACTAACTGCTGCTTTAACAGGTGTTTTAGCTCAATATGATGCTAAAGTGTTAGATATAGGTCAAGCAAATATTCATGAATCCCTATCTTTAGGTATGATGTTTGAAATTGAATCTGGAGCAGATTCTGCACCAGTACTAAAAGATTTGCTTTTTAAGTCTTACGAACTTGGTATTACAGCAAAATTTACTCCAATTTCACTTAATGAGTATGAACATTGGGTTAATCTACAAGGCAAAGACCGGTATATCGTTACTTTATTAGGAGAAAAACTAACAGCTAAGCAAATAACAGAAGTAACGAAAGTCATTTTAGAAAAGAATTTAAATATAGATTCTATAAAAAGACTTACAGGACGTTTATCGCTTATTAAACAAGAAGAATATCCAAGAGCGTCAATCCAGTTATCAATTAGAGGAAAATTAGGTAGTAAAGCCGAATTCACGAAGAGATTCATGGAAATTTCAAGAGAATTAGATGTAGATATAGCATTTCAAGAAGATAATATTTATAGACGTAACAGACGCTTAGTGTGTTTTGATATGGATTCAACTCTAATACAAACGGAAGTTATTGATGAATTAGCAGAATTAGCTGGAGTTGGAGACGAAGTAAGAGCTATTACAGAATCGGCAATGCAAGGGGAAATAGATTTTAAAGAAAGTTTTATTAGTCGTATGAAACTCTTAAAAGGTTTAAAAGAAGAAGTCTTGAAAGATGTTGCTGTTAATTTACCTATTACTAAAGGAGCAAGAAGGTTGATAGATACTTTAAAAAGTTACGGGTTTAAAACAGCTATTTTATCTGGAGGGTTCTCATACTTTGGACATTATTTAAAGGAGGAACTAGGTATGGATTATGTATATGCAAACCATTTAGAAATTGAAAACGGAGTTTTAACTGGTGGTTACCTTGGCGATATTGTCGATGGTAATAAAAAAGCAGAGTATCTTAAAGAAATTGCTAAAAATGAAGGCATTGATATTAGTCAAACCATTGCTGTTGGTGATGGTGCTAATGATCTACCAATGTTAAATCTAGCAGGATTAGGTATAGCTTTTCATGCTAAACCAACCGTAAAAAATAATGCGCAAAGTGCTATATCTAGTATTGGATTAGATGGCGTTTTATATTTATTAGGTTATCACGACAGGCATATAGATTTGATTGAGTAGTTACCTTAGGTCAATTTAGTTAACTGTTTATAATCTTATTATAATTCTATCTTAAAGTCTTTTCATCTTCTTTTTAAAAGTATTATTTTGGCATAGTTATTTCTGGTATTAATATATTTTGCTATTAATAATTTAATTGAAAACCTTTATGCGCCACATCTTACTCTCTATATCTTTCTTTTTTTTAATCCTTTTGACTTTTGGTCAAACTACTAAAAACCCTTTATTGCATGCTGATGTTGAAGCACAACAAAAATGGGTAGACAGTGTATATAATTCGTTAACGCTTAAAGAAAAAGTTGGGCAGTTATATATGATCATGATTTTTACAAATCAAGAAAAAAAACAGATTGATGCCAACGTAAAATTAATTCAAGATCATAAACTAGGAGGTGTTATATATTCTTTAGGAGGTCCAGTAAGGCAAGCTAGATTAAATAATGAATTGCAGGCAACTTCAAAAGTGCCGCTTTTAGTTGGTATGGATGCCGAATGGGGCTTAGGAATGCGTTTAGATTCTACGTACTCTTTTCCTTGGAACATGACACTTGGGGCTATAAAAGATAACGACCTTATAAAGCAAACAGGGAAGCATATAGGCGAACACTGTAAGCGTTTAGGTGTTCATTTTAATTTTGCACCGGTTACAGATATAAATACCAATCCTAAAAACCCAATAATAGGAAATAGGTCATTTGGAGAAGATCGCGATAATGTTACAGCAAAATCGTTAGCGTTAATGCAAGGTATGCAAGGTGCAGGTGTTTTGGCTAATGCTAAACATTTCCCAGGGCATGGTGACACTGACCAAGATTCTCATAAAACATTACCATCAGTTAGTTTTAGTGAAAAACGAATAGATTCTATTGAGCTTTATCCTTATAAGAAATTAATTAAAGAAGGGCTTTCTAGCGTTATGGTAGCACACTTAAACATACCTAGCTTAGAATCGCGTTCAGGGTACCCGTCTTCTTTATCAAAACATATTGTTACCGATATTTTAAAAGAACGTTTAGGATTTAAAGGACTAATATTTACAGATGCTTTAAACATGAAAGGTGTTGCAGATTATGTAGAACCTACAGTAGATGGCAATGCGTCTAAAAAATTTAATACCTCTGGCGATATAGATTTGACTGCGTTTAAAGCCGGAAACGATGTTTTACTTATTTCTGAGGATGTGCCTGCTGGGATTTCAAAAATTGTAGAAGCTTATGAAAAAGGAGATATAACAGAAGAACGTTTAGCACATTCAGTAAAAAAAGTACTCCAAGCTAAGTATAAAGTGGGATTGAATAATTATAAGCCCATAGGATTATATAATTTATCTAAAGATTTAAATAGAATTGAAGACGATATTTTGTATGAAGAACTTATAGAAAGTGCTATAACAATTGTAAAAAATAAAAATGATTTGTTACCGATACGTCAGTTAGAAACCAAAACTATGGCTTACGTTAAACTGGGTGATGATAGTGGCGCTACATTTTTTAATGAGCTTAAAAAATATACTAAAGTCCATGCCATTGAAGCTGAAAAATTAGACGATTTAATGAATAAATTACAACCATATAATACTGTTGTAGTTGGTTTACACCGTTCTAATGCAAGCCCATGGAAACCTTATAAGCTTACCGATAAAGAATTGGTTTGGCTATATGAAATTGCTAGAACACATACTGTTATATTAGATGTTTTTGTAAAACCCTATGCGCTTTCAGATTTAAAAACCATTGAAAACATCGAAAGTATAGTTGTGAGCTATCAAAATAGCGAAATAGCGCAACAAAAATCAGCGCAACTTATATTTGGAGCTTTTGCAGCAAAAGGGGCTTTACCAGTGTCTACAGGTGAATTTTTTAAAGAAGGAGATGGGATTTCTAATTTTTCAATAAAACGATTAGGTTATGCTGCTCCAGAGCGTGTTGGAATGAATTCCGAGAAACTAGAGAAAATAAGTTCAATAGCTCAAATGGCTGTAGATTCTATGATGACACCAGGGATACAACTTTTGGTAGCAAGGCGCGGTAAAGTTATTTATAATAAAAACTTTGGAAAGCACACTTATAAAGGAAAAGAAAAAGTAGCTTTTGATGATGTTTATGATGTAGCATCATTAACAAAAATATTAGCAACATTGCCATTGTTAATGGAATTAGAAGAAGAAGGTATAGTATCTTTAGATAATAAGCTTTCACAGATTTTACCAGAGTATAAAAAATCCAATAAAAAAGATATTACTATTAAAAAGATGTTGTCTCACTATGCGAGATTACGCCCATGGGAACCATTTTATTATAAAACACTCGATTCAGTTACAAAACGTCCTAGTCCAAAATATTATAGAAAAATCCGAAGCGAAAAATTCAATATTGAAGTAACAAAAAATTTGTTCTTACGTACTGATTATAAGGATTCTATTCAGGGTATTATAAAGGATTCAGAATTGTTAGACAGGTTAAGGTATCGCTATAGCGATTTTCCTTATTACATATTGAAGAAATTTATTGAAAAGCATTACGACAAAAGGTTGGACGAAATAGCACAAAACCATTTTTATCAATCTTTAGGAGCAAATTATACACTGTATAATCCATATCATAAAATTAGTAATAAAAAGATAGTTCCGACCGAGATTGATGATTATTATCGTTATCAAAAAGTACACGGATATGTACACGATATGGGGGCAGCAATGCAAGATGGAGTAGGCGGTCATGCAGGAGTTTTTAGCAACGCTAATGATGTTGCTAAAATTATGCAAATGTATTTGCAAAAGGGATTTTATGGCGGTAAACGTTATTTAAAGCCAGAAACCATAGATAAATTCAACACCTGTTATTTTTGTGAAAGCAATAATAGAAGAGGTGTTGGTTTTGATAAGCCTCAGTTAGGAGAAGAAGGCCCAACTTGTGGTTGCATATCTATGACGAGTTTTGGACATTCTGGTTTTACAGGAACCTATGCTTGGGCAGACCCAGAAGAGGAGCTTGTATATGTTTTTTTAGCTAATAGAACATATCCAAGAGCTGGTAAAAATATATTGTTAAAAAAGAATATTAGAACAGATATTCAACGCTTAATTTATGAAGCGATAGAAGAATAAAATTTTATGAAGATAGGAATAGTTTGTTATCCAACATTTGGAGGTAGTGGAGTAGTTGCTACCGAGCTTGGTTTAGAGTTATCTAAGCGTGGGCATGAAATCCATTTTATAACCTATAACCAACCCGTTAGGTTGGAGTTGTTAGGTAATAATGTGCATTATCATGAAGTAAATGTGCCAGAATATCCTTTGTTTCATTACCAACCATACGAATTGGCTCTATCGAGTAAGTTGGTAGACATGGTAAAACTTCATAAAATTGAAATTTTGCATGTGCATTATGCCATTCCTCACGCTTATGCAGCATATATGGCTAAAAAAATGCTGATTGAAGAGAATATCTATGTCCCTATTGTAACTACACTTCATGGTACAGATATTACGCTTGTAGGGAGCCACCCGTTTTACAAGCCTGCAGTTACATTTAGTATTAACAAATCTGATGCTGTTACTGCAGTTTCTCAGAGTTTAAAAGAAGATACACTACGTTTATTTGATATTAAAAATGGAATTAGTGTAGTTCCTAATTTTATCGATTTAAGTAAGTATAATCACGGGTTTACAGATTGTCAGCGAGCAATGATGGCAAATGATGATGAAAAAATTATTACACATATTAGTAATTTAAGAGAGGTAAAACGTGTACAGGATGTAATTAGTGTTTTTTACAATATTCAAAAGGAAATGCCAGCAAAACTTATGTTGGTAGGAGAAGGACCAGAGCGCGAAAAACTTGAATGCCGCTGTAAAGAATTAGGTATTACTGATAAGGTGATTTTCTTTGGGAAAAGTAATGAAATAGATAAAATACTCTGTTTTAGTGATTTGTTTTTGCTTCCATCACAAACCGAAAGTTTTGGTTTGGCAGCACTTGAGGCCATGGCTTCAGGAGTACCTGTTATTTCTAGTAATACAGGAGGCATTCCAGAAGTTAACGTGCATGGTATATCTGGTTTTTTAAGTAATGTAGGCGATGTTGAAGATATGACAAAAAATGCATTACATATTTTAAGTGATGACGACCGATTGCAAGCTTTTAAAAGCAATGCCAGAAAAGAATCTTTAAAATACGATTTGCATAATATTGTACCACAATACGAAGCGATTTACGAAGATACTTTGGCTAAGTGTTTGGTGCTTTAAAGTTTAGAATTTGCTTAACAGGAAGAATATAATGTTTTTTTATGTTTGGTAAATTGGATATGAGTTTGCCAAAACATTATTAGCTTTTTATTTGGTTATATACTGATTAAAATCACTCCAATAATTATGTTTATCACTAGAGTGGAAATCCAAAGAATGAGCTTACTTAGCCCAATATTAAAATAAAAATAATATTCATTTGGAGTTCGTATCTCATATATGAAATAATGGCATAGCATTCCTATAAAAATGTATGATAGCCCTACAGATTTAAAAGAAAAAGTACCAAATAATGCTAATCCAATTAACCCAATCAAAATTGAGATTGACAATGCAGGTGCAAATAATTTCTCGTAAAAAAATAATATACTTCTAAATATATGCATTGTCACTTTTTTGCCTGCTATGAATGTTTTTTTTGTGATTTTGTACAACTTTAAACGAATCTCGACCTTTTTTCTTATAAACTTAAAGCAATAATAAAATAATTACCGCAAAAAAAAGCGCCCAATTGGGCGCTTTTTAAATTATATAAATTACTTTTTTAGAATTGGTAACGAATACCTAAAGCAATATCAAAATCTAAATCATTGTTATCGTATAAATCATCACCAAAACCAATTTCTGGTCTAAAATCAAGCGATAATAATAAAGGGATATCAAAATTATATTCAATACCTACATCACCAGCAGCAAAAACAAAGGTATCAGTAATGTCCCTTCCTCCAGGAACATTAACGCTAAATGATCCTAATCCGCCACCAACACCAGCATACCAATTAAAATTCCCATCTAATGGCATAACCCATTGGTATAAACCAGCAAGCTTAAAGCCGTCGTAGTTTTTGCCATCACGCCATCCTAAATCTAGTTCTAAACGATTACTATCTCCTAAAGCACGTTGGTAAGATATTTCAGCTCCAAAGCCATCGCTATCACCTAAACGTAGTCCAATAGCATTTTCTGAGATCTCTTGAGCGCTTGCAGCAAATGTAAATCCTAGTACGGCAACTGATAATAAAAATAATTTCTTCATAAGTTTTAAGTTTTTGTTTAATTTTTTAGACACTATTATATAAATACGTCACTTTTTGTAATTCAGATTAGTTTTTACAAAAATAACGCCAAAATTGTATTTATATTTAACTTCTTTTTAGTTTTAAAAAAAATATTTAATAATACATGAGCTTAATACCACATTTACAAGCTTTAAAAGAAAATCTTTCAGGTGAGCTTTTTTATGATGATTTAATAAAATCCATATATGCCACTGATGCTTCTGTTTATAGAATGTTGCCTTTGGCTGTTGCTTACCCAAAAAATAATGCAGATATAAAACAACTTATTGAGTTTGCAAAAACGCATGGCACATCTTTAATCCCTAGAACAGCAGGAACATCGCTTGCAGGGCAATGCGTAGGTAAAGGTATTGTGGTAGATGTTTCAAAGTATTTTACAAAAATTTTAAATGTTGACGAAAAAAAGCAAACAGTAACTGTACAGCCTGGAGTTGTCAGAGATCAGTTAAACAACTATTTAAAACCTTTTGGCTTGTTTTTTGGCCCTAACACATCAACCTCAAATAGATGCATGATTGGAGGAATGGTTGGTAATAACTCTTCAGGTACAACTTCAATTCAATACGGTGTTACGCGAGATAAAGTAATAGAATTGCATACTATTTTAAGTGATGGAAGTGAGGTGATTTTTGGAGAAGTATCTTCGAATGAATTTGAAAACAAAAAGAACGAGCCTACCTTAGAAGGACATATTTATAAAACAATTTACAACGAACTAGAACCTGAGGCTGTTCAAAATAATATAAAAGAAAAATTTCCTAAACCAGAAATACATCGACGCAATACAGGTTATGCTATTGATGAGTTATTAAAATCTAATATATTTTCTGATACTTCTGATAATTTTAATATGTGCAAACTGCTTTCTGGGAGTGAAGGTACGCTGGCATTTACAACTCAAATAACCTTGAAGCTAGATGAGTTACCTCCAAAGGAAAGCATTATGGTTGCAGCACATTTTAGTAGTATTGAAAACTGCTTAAATACTGTTGAGTTAGTAATTAAACATAATTTGTTTACTTGTGAAATGATGGATAAAACCATTTTAGATTGCACAAAACAAAACAAAACTCAAGAAATAAATAGACAATTTTTAGTAGGAGACCCTATGGCTATTTTAATGTGTGAAGTAAAGGCCAATACTCTTGAAGATGTAAAGAATAAGGCTGCTAAACTTGTTGAAGCTATTAAGGAGTCAAATTTAAGTTACGCATACCCAATGCTTATTGGTAATAACATTAATAAAGCTAATAACTTGCGTAGTGCTGGTTTGGGTTTACTAGGAAATATTATTGGAGACAAAAAAGCAGTGGCGTGTATTGAAGATACTGCAGTAGTTTTGAAAGATTTAGCAAGCTATATTTCGGAATTTACTAGTTTAATGAAAAGTTATAAGCAAGATGCTGTGTATTATGCTCATGCTGGAGCTGGTGAAATTCATTTACGCCCCATTTTAGATTTAAAAAAGAAGGAAGATGTTGTTTTATTTAGAAAGATAACTACTGATGTTGCGCATTTAGTAAAAAAATACCAAGGCTCTATGAGTGGCGAACATGGTGATGGTATTGTGCGAGCAGAGTTTATTCCGTTAATGATTGGTGAGGAAAATTATGAGGTTTTAAAACGTGTTAAAACAGCTTTTGATGCTGATAATATATTTAATCCAGGAAAAATAGTTGAAGCTTATGCTATAGATGAGTCGTTGCGTTATGTTTCAGGTAGGGTAGAGCCACAAGTAGAAACACTCATGGATTTTTCAAAATCTCAAGGTATCCTTCGTGAAACTGAAAAGTGTAATGGTTCAGGAGATTGTAGAAAACTACCAGAATTTGGAGGGACTATGTGCCCAAGCTATAGAGCAACTAGAAACGAAAAAGATACTACACGTGCACGTGCAAATGCATTACGTGAGTTTTTAACCAATTCAAGTAAAAAAAATAAGTTCAATCATAAAGAACTTAAGCAAGTCTTCGATTTGTGTTTAAGCTGTAAGGCTTGTGCAAGCGAATGCCCAAGTAGTGTAGATGTGGCAAGTTTAAAAGCAGAGTTTCAATATCAATATCAAAAGGAGAATGGTGTATCGTTACGTACTAAATTGTTTGCTTACAATAACAAATTAAATGGTATTGGAAGTAGAATTCCTAAGCTAACTAATTTTGTTTTTTCCAACGGGTTTACATCTTCATTATTAAAGAAAAGCTTTGGTGTTGCTAAAGAAAGGAGTTTGCCTTTAATTTCAAATAAGAGTTTAAATAATAGTATTCAAAGTATTAAAAAACAATATTTTAAAGAAAATAAAATTAAAACTGTTTATTTTTTTAACGATGAGTTTACTAACCATTTGGATACTTCTATTGGACTTGATGCAATTCAACTTTTAACGGCTTTAAATTACGAAGTCAAGTTTGTTGATAATGCTGAATCTGGCCGTTCGTTTTTATCAAAAGGATTATTAGAGCAAGCAAGAAAATTGGCAAATAAAAATGTATCTCTTTTTAAAAATAAAGTTACAAGTGACACGCCATTAATTGGAATTGAACCGTCTGCCATCTTTACTTTTAAAGACGAATATTTAAAATTAGCAGATGACAAATTTTCCGCGGAAGCGATTGCTAAGCATACCTTTTTAATTGAAGAGTTTATTCATAAAGAAATAGAATTTGGTAATATAAACCCCGAACAGTTTACTTTAGAAGAAAAAACCATAAAATTTCATGGACATTGCCATCAAAAAGCAATAAGTAACCAATTATCTAGTTTTTCAGTTTTAAACTTGCCTAAAAACTATAAAGTAACAATTATTCCAAGTGGTTGTTGTGGTATGGCTGGAAGTTTTGGTTATGAAAAAGAACATTATGAGGTTAGTATGCAAATAGGCGAACAAACGCTATTTCCAGCCATTAGAAAGGCTTCTGAAGACGTTGTTATGTCTGCAAACGGAACAAGTTGTAGGCATCAAATTAAAGATGGCACTAACCGAGAGGCTAAGCATCCTATCACTATTTTGAAGGAAGCTTTAATTTGATTTTTTCTCATGTTGTTCAATAATAGTTAGTGCAGCAATTAGGTCTTGAGTTTCTAATTTTTCAAAATCTTCATCTGTAACAAAAGGCGCTAATTTATCTTTATTGTAATTGTAAATTTTCCAACGTTTAAATTGGTATTCTAAGGCGGTAAAGTTTTCAACCCAATCACCAGAATTCAAATACATGGTTTTCCCGTGTTTATTTTCTACATATTCCATTTTGGGTTGGTGGATATGTCCACATACCACATAATCATAACCGTTTTCAATAGCTAAATCAGAGATTACCTTTTCGTAATCGTTAATGTATTTTACGGCACCTTTAACCCCGTTTTTCACTCTTTTTGATAATGAATAGCGCTCTTTACCACGTTTTTCTAAATACCAATTTACTAACCTATTAAGAAGTGTTAATAAATCATAACCATAACCACCAAGTTTAGCAAGCCATTTGGCATTTTGTATTGAGATATCAAATACATCACCATGAAAGAACCATGCTTTTTTGCCATCCAGATCTAAAACTGCTTTATTAACTATGGAAATATTACCAATAGTAGTACCACTAAATTTTCGTAGCATTTCGTCATGATTTCCAGTAATGTAAATAACTTCAACACCATCAGAAGCCATTGTCATTATCTTTTTTATAACTTTTAAATGGGGTTTAGGAAAGTAACGCTTACTAAATTGCCATATATCAATAATATCGCCATTAAGTACTAATTTTTTAGGTTCAATACTGTTTAAATACGTTACTAAGTGTTTTGCATGGCAACCAAAAGTACCTAAATGCACATCAGATATTACTGCAACTTCTATTTTTCTTTTAATTTTCAATTTGGGTAAGATTATTTCAATACAAATAACTCGATTTAGTATTACTTAATCATTACTTAATAATTAGTTAAATATCAGCATATTGTTAAGTAATCGTTATGCATAATTTGGTTATGGTTTAAAAAGCTAAACACGATTTTGTTTCCTTTTTTATAGGAATAGCTTTATTTTAGCATCAAAATTTAATTTATGGCAGGTAATTCTTTCGGAAAACTATTTAACCTTACTACTTATGGTGAATCTCACGGACCCGCATTAGGTGGTGTTATAGACGGTTGTCCGTCTGGAATAGAATTAGATTTAGAGGCTATACAAAATGAATTGAATAGACGTAAACCAGGTCAATCTGCCATTGTTACACAACGAAAAGAACCAGATACTGTTAAATTTCATTCAGGTATTTTTGAAGGAAGAACTACAGGAACTTCTATAGGTTTTGTTATAGAAAACACCAACCAAAAATCTCACGATTATACCCATATAAAAGATAGTTACAGACCAAGCCATGCCGATTATGTTTATGACCAGAAATATGGTTTTAGAGATTATCGTGGTGGCGGACGAAGTTCTGCTAGAGAAACCGCATGTCGTGTCGTTGCAGGTGCGATTGCAAAACAAATGCTAAAAAATATTGAGATTGTTGCATATGTTTCTGCTGTTGGAACGATGAAGCTTGATAAGCCTTATACCAAGTTAGATTTAACAAAAACCGAGTCTAACATTGTTCGCTGTCCAGACGAAACAATGGCTTCAAATATGGAAAACTATATTAAAGAAGTGCGTAGTAAAGGGGATACCGTTGGAGGTATTGTAAGTTGTGTTATTAAAAATGCACCTGTAGGCTTAGGCGAACCCGTATTTGATAAGTTGCATGCAGAACTTGGTAAAGCTATGCTTTCTATAAATGCAGTAAAAGGTTTTGAGTATGGAAGCGGATTTCACGGAAGTACTATGTATGGAAGTGACCATAACGATGCTTTTAATAGTGACGGAACTACAAAAACTAATTTTTCAGGAGGTGTTCAAGGTGGTATAAGCAACGGTATGGACATTTATTTTAATGTGGCATTTAAACCTGTGGCTACGCTTATCCAGAAATACGAAACCATAGATAAAGATGGTAATGCAGTCGAAATGCAAGGTAAAGGGCGTCATGATCCATGTGTTGTGCCTAGAGCGGTTCCTATTGTAGAAGCCATGGCGGCATTGGTTTTAGCAGATTTTCATTTATTAAATAAGCTTTATAGTTAGAAGCTATTTTCCGCTTGGAATTTACCCAGTGCGAAGCCTATTAACCGGGGCTAAATTATCTGTAATGGTTTTTGACATACCTTTTTTTACTTCTAATATGATTAACTATCTATTGGGTACAGCATTATTTTATTTTATTCTATCTGGTTTTCAATTGAATATGCAAAAAAGTATTCTAACTTGATTGAAACTAAAAAATACTTATCTTGTTCTCCACTTAAATATACTAGCATAGCAGATGAAAAAACTAGCACTACATTGGAAGATTATTATAGGAATGGTTTTAGGAATCATTTTTGGTTTTATTATGAATACCGTTGATGGAGGAAAAGGTTTTGTAACTGATTGGATTGCACCTTTCGGAACTATATTTATTAATCTTTTAAAACTTATTGCTGTACCTTTAATTTTGGCATCTTTAATTAAAGGGATTTCAGATTTAAAAGATATTTCTAAAATAAAATCTATGGGCTTGCGTACCATAGGTATTTATGTTGCAACTACTTTAGTAGCTATTGTCATTGGTTTAAGTATTGTAAATGTGGTTAAACCAGGAAATGGAATGCCACAGGAAACTATTGAAAAAATTAAATTAAAATACGAAAATGATGCAGGTGTAACCGATAAGTTAATGAAGGCTTCGGCTCAAAAAGATGCAGGTCCGTTACAAGCCTTGGTTGATATTTTCCCAAGTAATATATTTACATCTTTAGGGGAAGCAAAAATGCTTCAAATTATATTCTTTGCTCTATTTGTAGGGATTTGTTTATTGCTAATTGGAGAGAAAAAAGCAAAGCCTTTGGTTAAGTTTTTTGACTCCCTCAATGAGGTAGTTATGAAAATGGTCGATTTAATTATGTTGTTTGCTCCCTATGCAGTTTTTGCTTTACTAGCAAATGTTATTATCGCCTTTGATGATGTAGAAATTTTAATTAAACTACTGTATTATGCTTTTTGTGTTGTGGGTGGTCTCATTTTAATGATAGGATTCTATCTTATATTGGTTAGTGTATATACCAAAAAATCACCTATATGGTTTTTAAAACAGATTAGTCCAGCGCAACTATTAGCGTTTTCAACCAGTAGTAGCGCAGCTACATTGCCAGTTACTATGGAACGTGTTGAAGAACATATAGGTGTAGATAAAGAAGTGTCTGGTTTTGTATTACCAGTTGGAGCAACTGTAAATATGGATGGCACCAGTTTATATCAAGGTATTGCAGCTGTATTTATAATGCAAGTAATCTGGCCAGAAGGGTTAACTTTTACAAACCAACTAGTTATAGTTGCTACTGCATTATTGGCCTCTATTGGTAGTGCAGCAGTACCAAGTGCGGGTATGGTTATGCTGGTCATTGTATTAGAATCTATTGGATTTCCAGCAGAATTATTGCCAATAGGATTAGCTCTTATTTTTGCAGTAGATAGACCTTTGGATATGTGTAGAACTGTAGTGAATGTAACAGGAGATGCAACAGTTTCTATGATTGTAGCTAAGTCTTTAAACAAACTACATGATCCGAAACCTAAAGAATGGGATGACCATTACGACGAAGTAAAATAATTTTTTTAAATTTAAATAATCTTCAATTTATTGAATTATGAATGTTTGTTTTATTATGTATCCATGGGATGAGATAGACCCTGAAAATGATACAAGTTTAGCCTTAATAAAAGAGTGTGTTAAGAGAAAGCATGGTGTTGCTATGTGTACACCTGCAAACTTAACTATTCGTAATAGTGTAACCACTGCTAACTGTACCGTTATTGGCAGAATGGAAAAAACTCCAAGCTCACTTAAATCATTTTATAATAAAGCCGAATTACGAGAAGAGATGTTACCACTTGCTGGGTTTGATGTGATTTTCTTTAGAGCAAATCCACCATTAGACCCTATTATGCTTAATTTTTTAGATTCTGTTAAGGACGATGTTTTTATTATGAATTCTTTGGAAGGTATGCGAGAAGCCAACAATAAATTATATACAGCAGCTTTTGGTGATGCGCATAGTAATATTATTCCAGCTACTCATGTTTCAAAAAGCAAAAACTATTTAATCAAACAAATTAAAGAGTCTGCTGCAGATAAAATGATTCTAAAACCGCTTAATGGTTTTGGAGGTTCTGGTGTTATTCTTATTGAAAAATCAGCAATGAGTAATATTAACTCATTATTAGATTTTTATATAACAAGTGGAGATGGTTCTTCAAATTATGTTATTCTTCAAGACTATATTGAAGGTGCAGATGAGGGTGATGTTAGAATTTTAATTTTAAATGGCGAACCAGTTGGAGCCATGAAACGTGTACCAGGAAAGGAAGATCATCGTTCAAATGTTTCTGCAGGAGGTAGCGTGCAAAAGCACACTTTAACTAAAACAGAAAAAGCACTATGCAAGCAAATAGGGCCTAAGTTAGTAAACGACGGACTCTACTTTGTAGGTATTGATGTTATAGGAGGGAAATTAGTAGAGGTTAACGTTATGTCTCCTGGAGGAATAACATATATAAACAAAGTTTATAAGTTAAAGATTAAGGTTGAAGAAAAAGTAATTGACTTTTTAGAAATGAAAGTTTTAGACAAGCTTCAAGCTTTTGATAGACGTACAAGATTAAGAAAAACAGTGCAAGATGCTTAATTAAGGCTGTAGCATTTAGTCTAAGTAATCAATAAATTAGGTTTTAATGAATTCTGAAATACCAATTTCACAAGATGTTGTATCTGTAAAATGGCTTTATAATAATATAAATACCAAAAATCTGGTGATTTTAGATGGAACTATAAATAAGGTTTTTGGTACGTCAATAACTCAAATCCCTGGATCTCGCTTTTTCGATATAAAAAAAAAGTTTAGCGATTTATCTAACCCATTTCCAAATGCATTTCCAACACCTAAACATTTCCAAAATGAAGCAAGAAACCTTGGAATTAATGCAAATAGCGCTATTGTAGTTTACGACGATAAGGGAATATATTCCAGTGCACGTGTTTGGTGGTTGTTTAAAGCTTTTGGGCATAGTAATGTTGCAGTTTTAGATGGTGGATTTCCTGCATGGTTAAAAGCAGAGTGCCCAATCGAATCTTTTATAAATGACGCTAATAAAGCAGGCGATTTTGTAGCTAAACTTCAACCTGAGTTTATGCAATTTTTTGATGATGTAGCTAAAGCTTCAAAACAAGGATCGCATAAAATAATTGATGCGCGCTCAGCAGATCGATTTAATTGTTTAGTTGATGAGCCAAGAGCAGGGTTGCGTAGTGGTACCATTCCAAACTCTAAAAACATTCCTTTTAAGAAGCTTTTAAACGATGAACATTTGTTAAAACCAAAAGAAGAATTAGATGATATTTTTTCTGAAGTTATAGATAAGAATGATGATGTTATTTTTTCTTGTGGCTCTGGTATTACGGCTTGTGTTTTGGCTCTAGGAGCAAAAATATCTGGATATCAAAATATTTCTGTTTATGACGGATCATGGACAGAATGGGGCAGCTTAGTTGATAAATAGTTATGGAAAGACTTTCAATAAAAGATATAATTAGTAAGATTAGTAGAGAAGAAACTTTTGAAGCAGTATCTTCAGATTATTCATTCACTATAAAAATTGATCAGTATGTTCCGTATGCTTGTGCTGCGATACATGATGGACATCAATTTAGAAAAGAACTTTGGGAGAATTGCATTCATACAGAATACGAGCGCTGGTATGAAGAAGACCCAGAAACAAAAAATATGATTAAATCGCACTCAATAGTTCTTGCTGGTTGTGATTCGCGTTTTGAATACGATTTAAATCGAGACCCAGAAAATGCTGTTTTTGATACTGCTTGGGGAAAGCAATTATGGAGTAAACCACTTTCAGAAAAGATGAAGGATAAAAGTTTACGAAAGCATACCAATTTTTATAAAATAGTGCACACTTTAGTAAATAAATTGGAATCTAAATTTGGGTTTTGTACTATTTATGATATGCATAGTTATAACTGGAAGCGATGGGATAGGGAGGTGCCTACTTGGAATTTAGGAACAAGTAATGTTGATAATACACGCTTTGGAGATGTTATTAATAGCTGGAGGCAAAGTCTTTCAGAAATTAAACTTCCAAATAATATAAAATCTACAGCTAAAATTAATGATACTTTTCTGGGTAACGGATATTTTTTAAAATATATTACAAATAACTTTAAGAATAGCTTAGTTTTGGCAACCGAAATTGCTAAAGTGTATTGCGATGAATATGAACAAATTGTGTACCCTGAAGTTGTTAAGGCTGTTGAAAAAGATTTGATTACCAGAATACCACAACACGCTTTAAGTGTGTATAATACCTTTAAAAGATAGAAAATGAAGATTGATATTAATGTAGGGTCTAAAGCTCTTTTAGATATTGACAAACGAATAGATAATCTAGTTAAGCAAATAGAATTGCTGAGCTATGTAAACCCTACAAATATAGAAGAAGAGAAACAGAAATTTTACGCTTCAAAATATTTAGAGGACCCCGTTTTTAAATACCCAGAAATTAATTTTGATAAATTTAAGTTGCATAGGGAATTGTTTACAATGCCTTTGGAACTTATTGAAGATGAAGAGATAAGAGATTTTTACGAAACTATTATTTATACGTATTCTGGTTTAATACAATGTATAGAAACTATAGGGGGCGGTAAACAATTTTATTATAATAGCTTACATTGTTTTGGTACACCAACAGAGCAAGATGTTGAAAACGCTAAGTTTATACTTCATTTTGATGACGAGGATAAAAATGACGAT
Organism: Gaetbulibacter sp. 4G1; assembly: GCF_002741945.1. Taxonomy (GTDB): domain Bacteria; phylum Bacteroidota; class Bacteroidia; order Flavobacteriales; family Flavobacteriaceae; genus Wocania_A; species Wocania_A spongiicola. The sequence continues at coordinate 497,676 of NZ_MDVN01000024.1, read as the reverse complement.
GCTTTTTTATCAAAATATAGCGCCATTGAAGCCGAAGCTTTTTTTCGAACATTTTCCAAGAAATACGATTTTACATACTCTATAAAGCACTCTGATAAGCTTTCTGCTATAGCTATGGTTTTAAATAATGTAAAAACCTTGGTTTTAAACAGTAATCATACCTACTCAGATAATGAGATTGCTGTATTAACAAACCACGAAATTGGAGTGCATATGGTAACGACAATGAATGGTTTGTTGCACCCTTTAAAAATATTTTCTCATGGTTTTCCTAATAATGAAGAAACCCAAGAAGGATTGGCTGTTTTTGCTGAATATATGAGTAATAATTTAACAGTAACGCGTTTAAAAGAATTGGCATATCGCGTTATTGCTGTTGATAGCTTAGCTAAAGGGTATTCGTTTTCAAGAACATTTAGATTACTTCATAATCAATATGATTTGGATCGAGAAGAATCATATTATATTACAGTTAGAGCGCACCGTGGTGGTGGGTTTACAAAGGATTATTTGTATTTAACTGGATTAAAAAAAGTCTACGATTATTATCATGAAGGTAAAGACTTAAGTTTATTACTTACTGGTAAAGTAACCTTAGAGTATGCCGATGCTATTCAATCACTTATTAAAAAAGGTTTCGCGGTACCTTCAAAGCATATTACTGATTCTTATGCAGAGAATAGTAATACTAATAAAACTGTAGATTTTATTCTTAAAAATTTAAAGTAAGCAATCAATCTGTTTCTAGGTCTTCTAATGCTTCACAATCTTTAATGTAAATTAATATATCATACTTTAGCACAAGGGTTTCCATTTCTTTTGATAATTTATGAGTTATCGATCTTAAAGGAACCGTGTTTATTATTAAATATTTCTCTTTTAAACCTTCAATGTTTTCAAGAATTTCTTTTGGCAAATCTTTTGTATTATCAAAAGGAACTACTGATACAGGTGCAAATGGATTTCCCATATTTTTCAAACCGTTAATCCCTGTAGCGCGGATATGTAACGATTTCTCACCATTAATAAAGGCTAATTCTGATACGGTATTTGAAATATCAAAAACATTAGTGTTATTCAGCCCTTTTTTTACATGATTAGCCCCTAACTTAAACAATACTTTTGGTGCTTTTATATTTAGAGTAGCTTCTTTATAGTAGTTTAGAAAATTATTCTTCATTAGTTTAGCCCTCTCATTATTATTTAAGTAATAATGTTTTTGGAAGTTATAAAGATAAATTTCTTTAGTAGCTTTTAAGCTCTTTAGAATATCCTTTTCTTTTTCTGAATGACATAGAGTTATTAGTTTTTGATGGAGTTTATCAGAGTATTTAAAAATGAATGGAGCCATATAGTTTTTGTCTTCTACTGCCATTTTATAATTGTTTTTGGCCTCAATCAATAATGGTTTTATAGCCCTTTTTAATTGCTTGTTTGAACTGTTATTTAAAATGTAATCAAAAACCAATCTAAACTCTACCATAAACACTTGATCAATACCCCAAATTTTTCCTTTATGATTTGATATATTTTGAAATAATTCTATATCATTTTTATTATTGTAAAAAGGAATAGTATAAGGATATTTTTGATATAATTCACTAAATGATTTTTCTGAGTTTTTGGATTTTGAAAAAAGGGTTTCAATAGTTTTTGCAGCAATAGGATCGGTTTCTATACAAAGGGTGTTGTATCCGTATTCCACACCAATATTATATAGTTCATTAGTAATTTTTCCAACTTCTTTAATGCCGTGTTGCTCTCCTAACATTATAAATTGAGTGCCTTCAATTTTGCTTTTTAAAAATGTCTGTAATTTTTCTGATGATAATTTGTTTGCTGTGAATAAATTGTCTTTGATAATGTTATTTTGAGCGACTAAATTATTTAAGGTTAGTACAAAGCAGATTATTACTATTGTTTTAGTTTTCATCTTGTTGTTTTTTAAGTTTTTATTGTATTTGTTTTATTCTCTAATTAAACTCTCAAAGCTTTTTAAATTAAAGTCTACAGATGCATTTGCCAAATAATTAAGAATTGATAAATGGCCAGCTCCAATTAAAAGAAACATTCTGTCTTTCCCTGGAGTATTTATGTTTAAAATGTTTTGAAAAATTCTTAAGTTTCTACTATACCACCATATAGAATTATCTGCACCGAAGTAATCATCTACCTCAGCATCACCCATTTTAAATTCACCCATTAAATAATGACCATGGTTGTGATTAACTACATCTGGATCGTTCATAATTTTAAAATAGTCTATAAGTGGTATTTCGGTCTTTAGTTTATCTCCTTTTTCATATAAACTAAAATAAGTATCATTAATTTGCATTTCTCTATTGACCTTTTCTTGACCAGCTTTTATGTAAAAGCTGTTTTGTTTTTCTTTGTATTCTTCTTTAGATAAGTTGTTTTTAAAACCCCTTGATGGAGCGTCTACGGCATATATTTTTTTGTGCCCAAGTATTTTAGCTAACTGAAAAGCAATTTGGTAAATTTCATTCGATTTTAATTTAAATTCACCCTTTAGATAGGCATTATATATAGAATCAAGTTTTATTTGATTACTTGCTTTCCATTCCACTGCAATTTTTGTAGGTGCGAATTTTTTAATTACACTTAATAGTTCGTTTAATTCTTGTTGTTTTTTCTCAGAAAAGATATTTATACTATATTTTGGTTTGTAAGTATCTAATTGTGGGTTTGCAAAGTGAAAAGATCCTAATATTAGTAAATCAGATGAATTAATATTTTTAAAATGCTCTTCTATTTGTGCTTTTTGAGCAAATAGAGAAACTGCCAGTAATATAAACGTAAGCAATGATATGGTTTTAGGTTTCATAGAAAAATGTTTTTTTAATTTACACTTCGAAAATACTTATACATATTCACGCTTAAATTAAAATTCCATATAAGCCTATTTTTATTGTATTAACCATGCTAAACGTTACATCATTTGTTTCGTTTTGTGTTTTAACCTGTTTGTCCTAAAAAAGCTTAGTGATAAATTAAAACGAAAAGGAGATTGAGATTAATCGTTACATTTGATGTATGAGATTAAAACGTACTTTTAAATATCATTTTCTCCTTGGGGTTATTATTATAGGGATGAACCTGTTTGATAGTTATATTAGAATGGGGCCTGAAAAGCTTTACGAAAGACTTTTCCCTTTAGGCATAATATATTTGTTTACATTTAATATTGCATTTTTTTGTGTGTATGCAATTAATTATAAAATAATTTGCCCTAATACATTACCTAAGAAGAATGTGTTGCTTTTTATTTTAGGACAAATTTCACTTTTTTTCATATTTGCAGGAGTTCGTTATTTTTTTGAAGAAATATTAGTGTATTCAATTGGCGGATTTCATAATTATTCAGATAGAACAAGAGTATTTTGGTTTTATATTTTTGATAACTCTTATTATGCCTTAAAAGCTATTTTGTTTAGTACGTTTATGTATTTTCTATTTATGTATTTAAAAAGTAATTCAACAATACACCAGTTGCAATTGGAGCAACAAAAAGCGAAATTAGATGCTTTGAAAACGCAATTAGAGCCCCATTTTCTATTTAACACCTTAAATGTGTTTTATTCAGAATTAGCTGATAAACAACCAGAAACAGCAAAAGGAATTCACAAATTGTCTGAACTTTTAAGATACCTTACCTATGATGCTCAAAAAGATTTTATGCCATTAAAAAAGGAGTTAAAATTTATAGAGGACTATGTTTATTTTTATAAAAAACGTTTTGAAAATAACTTATTCTTAAATTTTTCTATTAACGGAGATATTAAACAGCAAGAAATACCATCTTTAATTCTTATTCATTTTATAGAGAATATTTTTAAACACGGTATTACAAATGATTCATCTATTCCAGCAGAAATATCTATAAAAATTAATGACAATAGCCTAGAATTAATGACGAAAAATAAAATTTCTAACGTAAAGAACTATAGTAGCACAGGCATTGGAAGAGAAAATTTAAATAAACGATTACAATTATTATTTAATGATAATTATACACTTAATCACAAAGAGTCTAATAATACTTATTCTACTTATTTAAAAATTCCATTAAAAAACAATTAATTATGAAAACTTTAAATTGTTTAATTGTTGATGATGAAGCCCCTGCTGTTAGGCTATTAGAATCATATGTAAGCAAGGTTCCTTTTTTAAAATTAGTGGCCTCTACTACAAACCCTATTGAAGCTTTAAGTATTATTGAGAAAGAAAGGTTAGATATCATCTTTTTAGACATACAAATGCCAACTATTACTGGTATACAATTATCTAAAATTATAAAAGGTAAAGTGCATGTTATTTTTACAACAGCATATCCGCAATTTGCATTAGAAAGCTATGAATTAAATGCCGTAGACTATTTACTAAAGCCTTTTGAGTTTGAGCGTTTTTATAATGCTGTTTTAAAGATCAAATCTAAGGATGCTCCAGCTAATCAAACAGCTTTTAACAATTTTATTTTTATAAAAACAGACGGAAAAAACAACTTTGAAAAGGTTAGTTTAAAAGATATTTTGTATATAGAAAGTTTAAAAAACTATGTCTCTATACATCTTACAGACAAACAAATCATTACTTATAGTACTTTGAAGTATTTTGAAACAGAATTACCAAAAAATAAGTTTATTAAAATTCATAAATCTTATGTTGTCTCTATTCAAAATATCATTAAAACCGATACTTTAAGTGTTTATATTTCTAATGGCAATAATTTGCCGATTGGTGATACTTACAAGAAACAATTTTTTGAGGCAATTAATAAGTTAATGTTATAACTTTACTTATTCTAGAAACTTACTTTTCAATTCAGGAGTAGGAATCATACAAGCATCTCTTTTGCCATACCATTTGTAACGATTTTTTGCAATATAATCGTAAACCCAATTGCGTATAAACGGAGGGATAATAAAAAATATATTCATTAAATTTTGAGGAAACCCTAGTTGTGATGCAATTTTTAATGCTGCAGTACTTTTATAATCAATACCTTTTTGTGGAGTATAAAGTAAGATAGAATCTATTTTAGAAGTATCTATATTATAATGTTTAATGATTTTATTTCCAGTTTCGCTCTGTAAAGCTGTAAACATAAAAGCATTCTTTTTATCATGTCTTATTACGTATTGCACAGATGTATTGCAAAGATTACAAACACCATCGAATAGAATTAATTTTTTGCCTTTTGGGAACTCAAAATTCATACTACAAAGATACGACTAATTTAAAGCGTATTCAAGTAGTTATTAAGGTCTGTATCTTTGTCTAAACCAAGTTTTTTCTTTAACCTGTACTTCGATTTTAATACACTATCTGGCAATACATTTAACATAGATGCTATCTCTTTTGTAGAAAGATTCATTCTTAAAAAAGAAGCTAACCGTATTTCTTTTTCACTAATGCCAGCATAAATGGTTTTAAGTTTATTGTCAAAATTATTGTGCACTTCAGAAAAGTAGCTTTTAAATATCTCCCAATCTTTATCCTCGGCACTTTCTTTTTTTAGTAACATCACTAAACGTCTAAACTCAACTTTAAACAACTCTGGTGATTTTTTAATTTTTTCTAAGTTCTCTTTTAATTCTTGAATAAACGTGTTTTTTTGAACCAAATGGAGTGTTTGTGAGGTGAGCTCTTTTTTCTTGAATGCTATTTCTTGTTTATATATTTCTTCTTGTTTTTCGCGTGCTATTTTGTTTTTCTTAATACGTTGTTTAAATCCAAAGTAGAGCAAGCTAGCAATTGCTAACAATGAAAACATGCCAATTCCATAAAGTGTTTTGGTGAGTTGGTTGTTTTTAGCTTGAGTGTTTAGTGTTTTTATTTCTTCATTTTGTAGAGCAATTTCAGATTCTTTTTTCTGGGTATCAAAAAGTATTTGTAGTTCATTAAATTTATTTGCTTTTCCTTTATTGTATATACTATCTGAAAGTATTTTGAATTGTTTTTGAAAATTATAAGCATTAGCATATTTTCCCCTTTTAAATTCTATGTTTGATAAATCTTGAAGAGCTTCTGCCGAACCAGAGAGTAGTCCCATTTTTTGTTTTAATAGTAGGGACTTGCTTATTTTTTCCTTAGCTTTTTCTAATTGCTCTTTTTCTAAATGAATCTTGCCAGAGTATAAATAAATATCAGATAAACCAAAAGAGTCTTTAATTCTAATAGCTAGAGATATACTTTCATCTAATAGTAGTTTAGCGTCATTAAATGATTTTATTTTTATCAATAACTTTGCGTAATCAATTAAAGCTCTTGTTTTTAAAGAGGTTATATTAATACTAGTTGCTAAATCTATTGATTTTTCATAATAAAATCTAGCACTATCTAATTCAACTGGTTTCATGTTAGAATATAAATACCCAATTTTTATACAAACATCAGTTTCAAAATACGTGTCTTCTTCTTTTTTATAAATATCTAAACTTTCCTTAAAGTAATTAATAGCAATATTTTTATTGCCTAAAGACTCGTTTGCATCTGCTATTACTTGTATGTTATCTGCATACCTTAAATTATCGCCTAATTTTTGCTCTAAATTTGCAGCCTTTGTTGCATTTTCTAAAGCTAAAGTGTAATAAGCCTTAGACATTAAAAAATTTGCTTTAATGCCGTGGTATTTTGCTAGTAGTGCAGAATCTTTTTTAGTGTTTACTTCTTTTAAGAGTTCTTTAGATTGTTCTAAATAAACAAAAGCACTGTCTAATTGACCAATATCTTTATAATTTATGCCCTTATTAATTAAAAGACTACCAACACGAGAAATGTTTCCAATTTCTTTATTTAAAATAATTGAAAGGGAGTAATAGTGATTTGATTTTTTTAGATTAGAAATATTAGAATAAGAAATGCCTAACCTCTCGTAGGCTTTAGCCAATTGTTCTTTATTTGATATTGCTTTAGATAATTCAATTGATTTATTAGTATATTTAATGGCTTTGGACTCATTTTTATAAGCCGATTTTTGCCACAATTTCTCTAAGATTAGTATTTTTTGAATAGTGTCCGATTCATTTATTAAGTTTCCTTCAAGAGCTTTTATTTTATTGTCTTCTTGAGACATAAGAAAAGAACTTAATAAAATGAAAAAGGGGGTTATTGTTTTTAATTTCATGTTTAAAAGAAATGTTTATTGCTAATGTAGCTAATTATCTTACTGAATCACAATGGGATATATGTATATAAGTTGATCGCTCGTTGTTATTATTTACTTAAGGTTATAGTATTAAAACAATATTTAAAATTGTAAACATTTAAAAAACAGTACTTTGTGAATATTTTTTTGATTTGGTGTTTAGTTCGTTTTCATATTGTTTTATGTGCTAAAATTTTTCATGTCCATACTTTGTCCATGCCAAAAATTAGTTTTCACTTGCTTTCCTATCTAGTTTTGAAGTGTTGAATCACAAAAATTAGAAATTATGAAAACACAATTATTAACAGCTAAACACATTTTTTACAGTGCATTTTTTATTATAACCTTGTTTTCTTGCAACGGATGCAGCTCTGAAAGCGTAAATGATAATAATGATACTATTTCAGAAGAAAACCAAAAAGACATCAGTGATTATTTAGCATCACTTTCAACTTTTAGTCAGCCAGCAGAGTCTGGTCAAGAATTTGTAAGTGAAGAAGATCCTGAGCGCGATACTGAAGACACCTCTTTAGAATGTGTAGTTAAACATTATAAAACTGCACCGGGTTTTAGTGAAATGATATTGCTAGACCCAACTAGTGATGTTATTTATCCAGGAGCAATGTTAAAGGGTGAATCTATACCAACAGGAGAATATATAGGTATTAATGGAGGTAGAGCTCCAATAACTTTATCAGTATCATTAGAAAATTTAAACGGTAAACCGTCTACGGTTATTGAAAATCCGAGTTTAGATACCGTTAGAGAAGGTGTAAAAGATATGTTGCAACAAGGTGTTACAGGATCTACTGCGGCAAAAATTAATTTTACAACCGAAGAGGTATATTCAGAAGAGCATTTAAGTGTTGCATTAGGGGCTAGCTATTCTAAAGGAAAAAATAGTGTGTCTGCATCTTTTGATTTTAGTAATTCTACAAAAAAATACCGCTATGTTATAAAATATTTACAAATTTATTATACTATAGATTTAACCCTACCTCCTAATGATAACCCAGGGGCTTTATTTACTTCTAAACCTAATTTAAATTCCATTAGCCCAGTAATAGTATCTTCTGTAAAATATGGAAGAATGCTGCTTTATACTGTTGAAACAGATTCTGAAATTACAGAAGCACATGCCGCATTTAGCGCTGCATTTAATGGGGGTACGGCTGGGACTAATGGAGAGTATAATGGTTTTTGGAACAGTTCTGTAGTAAAAGCTTTGGTTATTGGAGGCTCTGGCGGAGATGCAGCAAAGGTAGTAGAGGGACCATCTGGCGCTTTTGAGTATATAACGAATGGTGGTGATTATTCGGTGGATTCTCCTGGTTTACCGCTTGGTTATACTTTAAGATATATAAAGAAAGATTTTCCTATTGCAAAGGTTGTTTTATCTAGTGAGTATGCTGTTAGAACTTGTGACTTAGCTTACCCAAAGTTTAAAGTAGAGCTTATAAAAATAAGAGTTAGAAAAACCCCTGGAGGTTTTGAGGGTAATCATTTAGAGCTTTTTGGAAATGTTAAAGGGCGTTTATATAGCGGTAATGGCTATGTTCAAGAGAGTGGAGAAGATAGAGAGGTGAAATGGTCTAGGACTGAAAGTAATGATCTAAAATTAGAGGGACATCATCATATATACAGTATAAAGGAATTTGAATTGTACAGGCCTAATTATGGTGAAGATTATGTGTATTTGTCAGGTCAGTTATATGATAAAGATGCAAGCTTTAATGATAACTTAGGCTTTAGAGAATTGCAAGTGTCATTAAGTAGCATCCCATACAATCTTCCTGGAGATCCAGATAAAACATTTAGCGATGATGATAGAGAGTTTAATTACAGACTCGATTTTGATGAAAAGTCTGATCATGAAGTTAGAGCATATTTTGCTGTAACTAGAATTAAGTAAGAGACTATTAATCAAACAGTCGGCACTTAAAGTTGTCGATTCAACAACTTGGTGTCGGCTGTTATTTCACTTAAAAAAGCAATAAAAATGAAAATACAAATACATCTTTATATATTCATAGCCCTAATCAGTTTTAGTAAGGTTACGGCACAAAATTTTGAAGTTGATGGAGTAAAATATAATATTCTTAATACCACAGAAGTTGAAGTTTCTAATAAACCTGAATGTTATACTGGAGATATAGTAATTCCAGAAACAGTTGAAAATCTGGGAGTAATATATAGCGTTACTGCCATTGGGATAAATGCATTTTATCAATGCAATGGATTAACTTCAATTAATCTGCCAGATTCAGTAACAGAAATAAAATCTCAGGCCTTTTTAGAATGTACAAATTTAAGCTCAATAAACTTTACAAGTTCTATTAGCACCATAGGTTATATGGCATTTAGAAATTGTACCAGCTTATTGTCTATAGATTTATCTGCAACAATTTTGACAGAAATTGGAGGTTATGCTTTTTTGCGATGCGAAAATACAGTTTCAATTATTTTACCTAATACTTTGGAAAGTATAGGTAATAATGTTTTTCATTATTGCGAAAGTCTAACACAAATAAATATACCAAATACAGTAAAATCAATAGGAACTAGAGCATTTGCCTATAGTGGTTTAACGTCAATAGATATTCCAAGTTCAGTAACATTAATTGATAATTATGCCTTTGAAGTTTGTAGAGATATGAAAACTGTTAATGTACCAAGTTCAGTTACTTCAATTGGAGATTATGCTTTTTATGGCAATTACACATTAGAAGCATTTAATATTGATATTCAAGTACCCTTAGCTATTACAACATCGGTATTTCAAGGGAGGAATTTATCTCTTGTAACGTTAAGCGTGCCAGTAGGTAGTGATAGTGCTTACTCAACCGCTTCTATTTGGCAGGATTTTGGAACCATAAATGGAACTTTAAGCACAAATTATTTAGAAAAAGAGTTGGTAATAAAACTATTTCCTAACCCAGCCACAACAAACATTTCTATTACAGGTTTAAGTGAGAGAAGTAGTTATAATGTTTATGATGTAGTTGGCAAACCTATTTTAAAAGGAACTTTATTGAATGGAAATTCTATTAATATAGAAAACCTCTCAAGCGGATTGTATTTCTTAAAACTAAAAAATAGAGAAGCAATAAAGTTTATAAAGCCATGATTATTTTTTAACAGCTTCAACCAATTCCAATTGTTCTAAACTTACATTAGTAGTAAATAAGCCGTAGTTAACTATGGCTTTATTTTTTTCAATCTTATCAATACTACCAATAGCACGCCCATCTTCCATTCGAACTCGATCTCCAATTTTTAATACAGGCTTTGGTTTAGGAGCTTCAACAGCTTTTTTCTTCGCTGCTTTTTTCTTTTTTCTAATAACTTCAACTTTTTTTTCTGCTTCCTGTTTTACTTGTTTTTCTTTGGCTTTTAATACTTTTTTCGCTTTCGCGGAAACTTTTTTGCGTTTAGAATTTTCTATTTGAACTAATTTAAAAAGCTCATCCATTAAAGCTCTTTTTTGTTTGTTTTCAAAATATTTCTCAGCAATATCGTTTAGCTTTTGTCCAAGATAAATAAGGCGTTGGTTATTATCATATAATTCTTGATAGCTTTCTAGTTTCTTCTGAATTTTGTTGTTAATTTCTTCGAGTTTATCGGCTTCCTCTATCTTTTTCTTTTCGTTTTGTTTTAACGATTGCCCTGTTTTTTCTAATCGAGAGCGTTCTTTTTGAAGCTTTGCTATAGTAGCATCAAACCGTACTTTGCTACGTTCTATCTTCTTTTTGGCTCGATTTATTAAACTATAAGGAATACCATTTTTCTGAGCAACCTCAAAGGTAAAACTACTTCCTGCTTGCCCAATAACCAATTTAAAAAGGGGTTCTAAAGTGCGTTCATCAAAAAGCATATTAGCATTAAGCATGTGTGGTAATTCATTTGCTAATATTTTTAAATTAGAATAGTGAGTTGTTATTATTCCAAAAGCTTCACGATGATAAAACTCTTCTAAAAAAGTTTCTGCCAAAGCACCACCAAGTTCGGGATCACTACCTGTTCCAAATTCATCAATTAAAAAGAGCGTATTCTTATTGCACTTTTTTAAAAAGTAATTCATTTGCTTTAAGCGATAGCTATAGGTGCTTAAATGGTTTTCTATTGATTGATTATCTCCAATATCACTTAAAACTTGATCAAACAAACAGGCCTTGCTACGCTCATGAACAGGGATTAACATCCCGCTTTGTAGCATAACTTGTAATAGTCCAACTGTTTTTAATGTAATGCTTTTTCCACCTGCATTAGGACCAGAAATAACAATAATTCTGCTATCTTGTTTTAATTCGATAGTTTGAGGAAATGTCTTTTCTTTCTTCTCTAAATTATTTAAATACAGCAAAGGATGATAGGCATCACGAAGAAATATCTTTCTGTCTTCTGAAATTTCTGGAAGAATACCATTCATAGATTTTGCATATTTCGCTTTAGCGGAAATAACATCAATATCAATTAAAAATGCTTGATATTGTTCTAATAATGGTAAAAACGGTCGTATAAAATTAGTAACTTCCTTTAAAACCCTAACAACTTCTTCCTGTTCTTCATACTCTAAATTATTAAGCTCTCGCGAATGTTGAAGTGTTGTTTCTGGTTCTATATAAACAATACTTCCTGTTTTACTGCCGCCCATAATGGCGCCTTTAACTTTACGACGATACATTGCTTTTACAGCTAATACTCGTTTGTTATCTACTACAGATTCTCTAATATCATCTAAATATTCAAGATTATGATAAGTGTTTAGTGCTGATGAAAAGCTTGCATTTATTTTTCCTTTTATACGATTTATTGATTGCCTTAAATCAAAAAGAAGCGGTGATGCATTATCTTTAATATCCCCAAATCGATCTACGATAGCATCAACTTTTTCGATAATTACTTTTGTGACTTCTATATGTGAAGCATATTGGTTTAGAGCGGGGTAATATTCTTCAAACTTTTTTAAATAGTTAACAATTTCATTAGCAGTTAACGAAATTGAAACTAATTTTTTTAAACCATGTACTTCAAGGTATGTGTTTTCGATGCGTAAAAGTTTAATTTCTTTTACAATTGAATCAAAACCATGGTTTGGAATTCGGTTATCGTTATAAAAGGATGATAAATATTCGTTGGTTAATTGCAAAGCCATACGGAGCTCTTCTTTTTTTTTGTATGGTAAAATTTTAAGAGCTCTTTCATTTCCTAACGGTGTTACACAATGCTCGCTAACATGTTGTAAAACTGTAGGAAATTCTAAATCTTGTAAAGTCTTTTCGTGAATGTGTATCATTCTTCTTTTTATAAAAGGCTCGCAAAGTTAAACATTCTCTACGAGGTTTTATGTTGTTAAATTCTTCTTAATAAATAGTTAATTAACAAATGGGTGTGCTTCTTTAACAAAACGCTAACACTTGCTATTACTATTTGTCAATACCTTGAGGTACAAACTAAACACAATCAAAAATGAAAAACAACAAACTTACTAAATTTTGTATGCTACTGGTACTTGCTTTTAGTTTCAGTGCTTATTCTCAATTAAACACACCAAGAGGTAGTCAGCAGGCTACAGTGTCTCAACGCGTAGGTGTTTCAGATGTTTCAATCACTTATTCTAGACCAAGTGTAAAAGGTAGAGAGGTCTGGGGGAAGTTAGTCCCTTACGGGATGAATAATCTAGGTTTTGGTACAGCAACCGCAGCACCATGGCGCGCTGGTGCTAATGAAAATACAACCATTACATTTTCTCATGATGCCAAAGTAGAAGGCAAGCCTATAAAGGCAGGAACTTACGGTTTGCATCTAGAGGTTAAAGCAGATAACACGGCTACTCTTATATTATCACATGATGCTAATGCATGGGGTAGTTATTTTTATGATAAGAGTAAAGATGCCTTAAGAGCAGATATTAAAACCACTACTGTTCCGCACCACGAATTACTATCTTTTGAATTCAATAATGTTGATGCAGAATCAGCAACAGCTGTGCTTGCATGGGAGAAAAAAGGATTCCCTTTTAAGGTTTCTTTTGATGTTACAGAAATTGTGTTAAACGATTTTAGGGCTAAATTTAAAGGTCAAGATGGATTTCAACGCCAAAACTGGGAGCAAGCTGCCCGTTTTGCTTTAAACAATGGTGGCGATCTTAATGAGGCTTTAGGTTGGGTGGATGCAGCAATAGCTGGACAATTTTTTAGTCAGAAAACGTTTAATAATGTAGCGCTTAAAGGTCAAATATTAAACAAACTGGGGAAAACAGATGAATATGCAGCATTAATGGATGAAGCTTCAGCTATGGCAAATACCAATCAATTAAATAATTTAGGCTACCAAATGGTTGCTGCTAAAGATTTTAATCGAGCATTAAAATATTTTAAATTAAATGTAGCTAATAATCCAAACAACGCCAATGTTTATGATAGCTTAGGTGAATGCTATAAAAATATGGGAGATAAAAAGAATGCAATTAAAAACTTAAAAAAATCATTGTCACTTAATCCGCCGGCAAATGTAAAAGCAAATTCAGAAAAGCTTTTAAAGGAGTTGGGAGTAATGTAAAAATCATCAATCAAGCTACTATCAGTTTATAAAGCTCAATCTATATGATTGAGCTTTATTAATTTCTGTGTTTATTTAGAAATTCCAAAACTATATTCCAATTTTTATTCACATCAGCACCTACACGATCTTTAACCAACATAGAAGAACCGTGTGTACCGTGTTCTGCAATATAAGTTTGATGTCCATGTTCTTTGGCAATACTAAATTGCTCTACTGAGCTTTCTCGTTCCATTTCTTTCTTTGGTCTTAGCAATAAAAAAGGAAGGCCTATTTGATTTATATACTGATTTGGATGACATGTTTCAACTGCATTTCCAGTTGATGGCGAAAAAGCTAATAATGCTGAAATATCATGCTCTCTTTTACTCGCTAATTGAATGGCTAAAGCTGCACCATAACTGCTTCCCCATAAAATTTTATTTCCGTTATATTTTTTGTCTATTATGTAATCTAGGGCAGCCTCTAAATCAGTATACGCATCGCAATAAGTGAAGCTATTTGTGCCTAGTTTTGAAATAGTTCTATTATAGCCACCATAATATGATGAGCCACCAACTCTTTGGTCTATAGCCATAATATTGAAACCTTCATTAAGCAATTTAGGAACTATTGAATGATACTCGCCTTTTGCATTAGAACCTCCTTGATGAAATAGTATAATAGTTGGGTATTCTTTTTTAATTGTATATAAATCGCCGTAAACTAATATACTGTCTTTGGTCTTCATTTCAACCTCTTCGTAGTTTATTCTGTAATATTTTCTTTGATGAGTTAATGCCCAATCTTTACCATGATTGGTTGACAAATAAGATGAAAATTCAAAAGTATTAGTATCAGTAAATGACATAATGTATTTTGACTGCAGCCTTTTAACTTCTTTGTTTCGGTACCAATAAGTGGTTAACTCATTATTTTTAATTGATCCGTTTAAAGTTGAAAACGACCCATGCTCTGAGTCTAATGCTAACATTTCTACATTTGTTGAATCTAACCCTGTAAGAAAAACTTCTCTAGCATAATTTTTATTTCTATAAACACCTTTATAAGATTCTTTAACACCACACCCTTCAATGGAGCTTGTAATTATTGAGGTACCGTAATTGTTTTCATATACATTAGGGGATGTACGATCTTTAGCTATTACATGCCATTTGCCAATGGTTTGTTTAAGAAAACTATAAGCTTCATTTTTGCAGCTATAAGTGTTTTCTTGAGAATGAGCTATGTTGAAGAGGAAGAATATAATGAAGTTAAATTTGTATATTAATTTTATGAGCTTCATGGTATACTTATGTTAGTTAGTAATCAGATACCTTTAAAGGTATAAGGAAAGTTTAGTTTTAAAGACTGTTTTACAGAACTTTAACAAAAATGACTGTTAAAAAATGAGATGTGTTTAAAAACTAGATATCTAACTAATATAGTTCCAGATATTCTTGTATTTGCTTAATTGTCTATAGGTATTTAAAATAGTATGATTCTCTTGCTTTGATAAAGCAGGGTCACTTTGAAGAATTTTTTTAGCATAAAATCTGGCGCTTTGCAAAATATCATTATCCTTAATTATATCAGCAATCTTTAAATTTAAAACACCGCTTTGTTGAGTGCCCATAATATCTCCTGGGCCTCTCAATTTCAAATCTACTTCAGCAATTTCAAATCCATCATTGGTTTTAACCATGGTTTCTAAGCGTATTTTGCTATCGTTGCTAAGTTTATGGCTAGTCATTAAAATGCAATAGCTTTGTTCTGCACCACGACCAACACGACCACGTAATTGATGAAGTTGGGACAATCCAAAGCGCTCTGCACTTTCTATTATCATAACAGAAGCATTCGGTACGTTTACACCTACCTCAATAACAGTAGTTGCTACCATAATTTGTGTTTCGCCTTTAATAAAACGTTGCATTTCGTAATCTTTGTCTGCAGGTTTCATTTTTCCGTGAACTATAGATATTTGATATTTTGGCATTGGAAAATCTCTGGAGATACTTTCGTAACCATCCATTAAATCTTTATAATCCATAGCTGAGCTTTCTTGAATTAGAGGATAAACAATATAAATTTGTCTTCCTTTATCAATTTCATCACGAATAAATCGAAATACATTTAGTCGGTTTTTATCATATCTGTGAACTGTTTTTATAGACTTTCTTCCGGGTGGTAATTCATCAATTATTGAGATGTCTAAATCACCATAAATTGACATTGCTAATGTTCTAGGAATTGGTGTTGCAGTCATCACTAAAACGTGTGGGGGGGAGGTGTTTTTTTTCCATAATTTTGACCGTTGAGCAACCCCAAATCTATGTTGTTCATCAATAATTGCTAGCCCTAAATTTTTAAATCTCACCTTGTCTTCAAGCAAAGCATGTGTGCCAATTAGTATTTGCAATTCACCATTTTCTAAAGATTTATGAATTTTTTTTCTATCTGAAGTTTTAGTTGAACCTGTTAATAGTTTTATTCTGATATTTAGATTGTTACACAGATCTAATAATCCATTATAATGTTGGACTGACAAAATTTCAGTTGGTGCCATTAAGCAGGCTTGAAAATCGTTGTCAAGTGCTATTAACATTGACATGAGGGCTACTATGGTTTTTCCAGAACCCACATCGCCTTGTAATAACCGATTCATTTGCGCGTTACTGCCTAAATCGGAACGAATTTCTTTTAAAACACGTTTTTGTGCATTGGTCAATTCGAAGGGTAAATGGTTATTAAAAAAACTGTTAAAGTAGTCTCCTACTTTTTCAAAAGGAAAGCCTTTAATTTTTGATTTATGAATTAAATTTTTTAAAATTAATTGTAATTGGATGTAAAATAATTCTTCAAATTTTAATCGATATTGAGCCTTTGAAAGTAACTTTTGATTTTTCGGAAAATGAACATTAAAGAGTGCGTCTTTTTTACTAATTAGTTTTAATTCTGAAAGTAAATTTTCAGATAGGGTTTCGGTAAACTTTCCGCCAGTTTCGATAAAAAGCTGTTGCATGATTTTGCCAACTACACGATTACTAATGCCTTTATTTGATAATTTCTCGGTAGAAGGATAAATAGCTTGCATTCCAGAACGCAGATTCTTTTCATGTTCTTCCAGAAGTTCTAAATCTGGGTGCGCCATATTAAATTTGCTGCTAAACCAATTGGTTTTCCCAAAAGCTACATAGGGTTTGTTTAGTTTTAAATTTTCTCTTATCCACTTTTGCCCTCTAAACCAAACAAGTTCCATAGTACCAGTTTCGTCTTGAAAAGTTGCTACCAGTCGTTTTCCTCGTTTTTGAGCCACTTCTTTAAAGCCAGTTATTTTACCAATAACTTGTACATCGGCATTATTGCGTTGTAGTTTATTGATTTTATAATAATGCGTTCTATCTATGTATCTGTTTGGAAATAGATTGATTAAATCTTGATAAGTATGAATACCTAGTTCCTTACGTAGTAAATCAGCACGATTAGGGCCAACGCCTTTTAAATAATCAATTGGGGTTTGAAGGTTAACACTCATAAAAGCGAATTTAGTGTATTTCAATTAAGATTAAAAGTGCTATTTTGGTCTAATACTTGTTGTGGTTTAAATATGAAAAATTTAATACTTCTTTCTTTTTTGTTTGTTTGTTCTATTGGGATAGCTCAACAAACTGAATACGTTGATTTTAAAACCGCTAAGGCTGATATAATTTTTAGAGATTTAGTAAAAAAAGAAATTGAAGGACTGATAACTTATGAGTTTGTAGTAATTAGAGATATTGACTCAGTGTATCTTGATGCTAAAAATATGGAATTTTCTAAAGTTGAATTGCGCGAAGTTGGAGTTCATGTTGACGTTTTGCATTATGGTATTAAATCTAAAAATAACTCAAGCCAGATTATAATTTATAACGAATTCAAAAAAGGCGAAGTTTATGAATTGGTTTTGAAGTATGCTGCTAAGCCTAAAAAGGCACTGTATTTCATTGATTGGAAAAATGAAAATAGGAATAAGCAAGTTTGGACTCAAGGACAAGGTAAATACACAAGCAATTGGTTGCCAAGCATTGATGATATGAATGATAAAATTGAATTTGATTTGTCGATTACCTTTGATTCTGATTATAAAGTTGTTGCTAATGGTAAGCTGATAGATAAGCGAATCAGCGAATCAACCACAACATGGTATTACGATATGCAAAAACCCATGTCTAGCTATTTAGTTGCTTTAGTTATTGGTAAATACGATAAAAAAGTAGAATATTCTAAAAGCGGTATTCCCTTAGAAATGTATTATTACCCTGAAGATTCATTAAAAGTTGAACCAACTTATCGCTATACTAAACAAATGTTTGATTTTCTTGAGGAAGAAATTGGTGTTCCGTATCCATGGCAAAATTACAAGCAAGTGCCTGTAAAAGATTTTTTATATGCGGGAATGGAAAATACAAGTACCACCATTTTTTCGGATGGATTTGTTGTTGATTCCATAGGATTTATAGATAAAAACTATGTTAACGTAAATGCTCACGAATTAGCGCATCAATGGTTTGGAGATTTGGTTACCGAAACTTCTGGAACGCACCATTGGTTACAAGAGGGGTTTGCTACGTATTATGCATTGTTAGCAGAGCGTGATATTTTTGGAGAAGATTACTACTATTGGCGATTATATGAATACGCTCAAGAATTGTTAGATCAAGAAAGAAGAGGGGCTAGTACGTCGCTTTTAAATCCAAAATCGAGTAGTACAACGTTTTATAAAAAAGGTTGTTTGGTTTTGCATATTTTGCGTGACAAAGTTGAAGATAAAGCTTTTAGAGTGGCAGTTAAAAACTATTTAAAAAAACATCAATTTAAAAATGTTGAGACAAATGATTTTATAGTTGAAGTTGAAAAGGCTTCCGGTAAAGATTTAAGTCAATTTGTAAAAGAGTGGTTGAGTGAAGTTAAGTTTAATTATGAAAAAGTTGAAGAGATATTATATTTAAGTTCAACATTTGTAAAGCAATACATTCAAATAGATTGTGAAAACTATACATCTAAATGTAAAGACTATTTAAGCTCATGGATTTCAGACGAAGCTAAAATTAAAGTAATTGGTCAAATACCTGGTCATATTAAAAAAAAGGACTTTAAAAACAGTATAAAGGTGCGCCAAGCAATTGCGAAATCATTATCAAAAATTCCTTTAGAATTAAAAGAAGATTATGAATCTCTTTTAGATGATAAATCCTATCTAACTATTGAGGCTGCTTTATTTGGATTGTGGAATAATTTTCCTGAGGACCAAAGTAAATACCTGCAAAAAACAAAAGATATTCAAGGGTTTAATGATAAAAATATTAGAATACTTTGGTTGACATTGGCGCTTATTACTGGTGATTTTGAGCCTGAAAACGAAACGCTTTATTTTAATGAGTTAGAAAGTTACACAAGTCCTAAATATGGTTTCGAAATTCGACAAAATGCATTTAGTTATCTAGCATGGATAAGTTCATGTGGTACTAGGTGTCAAGAAAATTTAGAACAAGCAACGAAGCATCATAATTGGCGATTTAAAAAATTTGCAAAAGAGCTGATAAAAAGTATAAATAAATGAGAGCATTAGTAATTTCAGGAGGAGGTAGTAAGGGGGCATACGCAGGAGGTGTGGCGCAATACCTTATGCAAGAAGAAGGTGTGGATTATGATATGTTTTTAGGTACATCAACAGGTAGTTTGCTTGTTCCTCATTTAGCAGCCGGAAAGATTGATAAAATTCATCAGGTGTTTACTAATGTTAATCAACATAATATTTTTAGTGTTAACCCATTTGTTTTGCGTAAAAAAGGAAATAGGGAATTTGTTTCTATTGATTTTGTAAATACACTATGGCAGTTTATTAAAATGAAGCGTACTTTTGGTGAAAGTAAAGCGCTTAGACGTCATATAAAAAAGCATTTCACTTTTGAAGAATATAATTTAATTAAAGAAACTAAAGATGATGTAGTAGTTACAGTTTCTAATCTTTCTAAAAATCGAGTAGAGTATAAGTCAATAAAAGAATTTAGTTATGATGAATTTTGTGACTGGATTTGGATTTCTTGTAATTACATTCCTTTTATGTCTTTGGTGAAAAAGAATGGTTTTGAGTATGCTGACGGAGGTTTAGGATGTGTTGTACCTATACGGGAAGCAATTTTAAGAGGAGCTACTGAGGTAGATGCTGTGATTTTGGAATCTGAAAATATGCAGTATAATAAAGTATTAGGGAAGAATCCGTTTTCTCTTATGATTAATTTGTTTTCTCATTTATTAGATCAAGTAGAAAGAAGTGATGTTACCATTGGAAAATTAGCTGCAAAAAATAAAAATGTAAAACTTAATTTATACTATACGCCGTCAAAGCTTACAGAAAACTCATTAATTTTTAATAAAAAACTAATGACTACTTGGTGGCAACAAGGATATTATTATGCGAAACAAAAGTGTTTAGAAGCGCGCTCTAACGAATTAAGGATAGATTGATTTTACCATAAATCTGAAATCTCCTCTTTTATAAAGGATAAGGCGGCGTCGCTAGGAGCTCTGCGTTCCATCATTTCGGTTAAAACTACTTCTCTAAGTTTATCGGCAGTATCCGTTTTTTCTAGTAAACTGGCTTTTCTTATCAATTGAATAGTGGCGCTTTTTGCGGCAGATATAATGCTCCAACATTTTTCGCTAACATATATTTGTTGCGATAAATTATGTTCCATTTCTTGTTCAATATTTTGTATAAGTAATCGTTCATAATCATCTTTATTTGAGGATATTGGAGAAACTCTAATCATTAATTTGTTTGGAGAGATTCTTTCTAAAAACAATGCAAGTCTTTCATAAGCTTGAAGACGCAATGGCATTGATGAAACTTGTAAATCCTTTTTTAATAAATAGCGTCTTCTGCCATCTTCGTTTTTTGTATGTTCTTTAAAAAAATAGTATGCAATAATTCCAACAATTAATGAGGGGATTGCGAATAAAAGTAAATCAATAATTCTTTCTGCGTCCATGGTTTTTTAATTGGTTTGAGGAGAAGGTTCTAATTGTCCGCCCAAATATAAACAATCTTTTAAAGTTTGCATGTTAGTAAATGGGACATGAGATTTCTCATACATATAAGTTCTATTCAATTCTTTGGATATGTTATGATCATCAACATTAATTTCTATATCACTCATTTTAAATTGACAAGGGTGTTCATATCCTGCAGCATGAGTAATTTCCACTAATTCTTTCCTAAACGTTTTAAAGTATTGTGCTAATCGTTCAGATTTTAAAGTAGGGTCTATACCGTTTTGTAACCATTTGCTTTGTGTTGCCACACCGCTAGGGCAGCGGTTAGTATGACATATTTGAGCTTGAATACATCCAATGCTCATCATGGCTTCTCTTGCTACATTAATACAATCTGCACCCATGGCAAATGCCATAGCTGCTTTCGCTGGAAACCCTAATTTACCACTGCCAATAAATACAATGCGTTCAGATAATCCTTTGTATTTAAAGAGCTTATATAAGTCGCTAAACCCATAAACCCAAGGTAATGAAACATGGTCAGCAAAACTTGGTGGAGCTGCCCCAGTTCCGCCTTCACCACCATCCACTGTAATAAAATCAGGACCTTTACCAGTTTTTAGCATAATATCTGCGAGTTCTTCCCATTGTTCTAGTTTGCCTATGGCTGCTTTAATGCCAACAGGCAATCCGGTGGCTTCTGCAATTTTTTCTATAAAATCAACCATCTCTGGCACATTAGAAAATGCTTTGTGATTTGGTGGAGATAATACATCTTTGCCTATTTCTACACCTCTAATTTCTGCAATTTGTTTGGTTATTTTTGCTCCTGGTAAAACTCCGCCTTTTCCAGGTTTTGCCCCTTGTGATAGTTTTACTTCTATAGCACGGATAAATGGGTTGTCATCAACCATTTTTATCATTTTTTCCATAGAAAAACCACCATCTTTTGCACGCACCCCAAAATAGCCTGTTCCAAAATGAAAAACTACATCGCCGCCATTGCTGTGATAAGGCGACAATCCACCTTCTCCAGTATTATGATAAGCCCCTGCAATTTTAACACCTTTGTTCAAAGATTCTACCGCTTTTGCTGAAAGAGAGCCAAAACTCATCGCCGACACGTTTATAACTGATGCTGGACGATATGGTCGTTTCCTTTTGTTAAATTCACCCATAACTTTAGCACATGGTAAAAAGGTTTTATCTAACTTGTTAGGATGATTTTTATCTATTTTAAACGGCATCATTGCATTATTAATAAAAATATGTTGATGCTCATAAATGTCTCTATCTGTACCAAAACCTTCGTAATTGTTCTCCTTTTTAGCTGATGCATAAATCCATCCTCTTTCTATACGGTTAAAAGGCAATTCTTCTCTGTTATTTGCAACAAAGTATTGACGCATTTCAGGGCCGATGCTTTCAAATAAATAGCGTAAATGACCAACAATCGGGTAATTGTGGCTTATGGTGTGCTTTTTTTGAAAGAATATATCGCGAATTGCTACTAAAAACAACCCAATTAAAATCCAACCCCACCAAGCTATGTTTGATAAAAAATCTAATACAGAATCCATTCTAATTATTTAAGTAGTCAAAAGTAATATTTGTTAACGTTTTTACACCTAAAAGCATGCCACTTTCATCAATTTTAAAATCAGGGGTATGATGCGGAAATGCTTCTTTATTTCCTGGGGTCATACCTCCCAAGAAGAAATAAAAGCCAGGAATGATTTCTTGAAAATACGAAAAATCTTCACCACCAGTAGTTGCTTTTCTTAAGCGTACATTTTTTACTCCAGCAACTTTTTGTAGAGTAGGTAACATTTTATCAACTAAATCGGAATCGTTATAAGTTATTGCTGTGTTATTTTGAAAACTGATAGTAGCTTCACCTCCATAAGCTTTTGCTAGAGTAGTAACCATTTCTGTCATTCGCTTTTCAATATGTGCTTTCATTTTAGGGTCTAAAGTTCGTACAGTACCTATAAGTTCTGCACTTTCAGGAATAATATTAAAACGCGTACCAGCTGTAATTTTACCAACGGTAATAACAGCAGCTTCATCAACTAATTTAGATTCTCGGCTAATAATAGTTTGTAATCCGTCAATAATTTTTGCAGAAATTAGGATAGGGTCAACACCTTGCCAAGGCCTTCCTCCATGAGTTTGCTTTCCTTTTACATGAATTACAAAACGCTCAACCGATGCCATAATACCCCCTTTTTTATAGTGAATGGTACCTACCTCATAGTTTGAACGTATATGTAACCCGAAAATAGCATCCACTTTTGGGTTTTCTAAAACACCTTCTTTAATCATTAATTTTGCCCCGCCTTCTTCTCCTGGTAAAGGACCTTCTTCAGCAGGCTGAAAAATAAACTTTACAGTGCCTTTAATTTTGTCTTTATTTTTAGTTAGAATTTCTGCGACACCCATTAAAATAGCTGTGTGAGTATCGTGTCCGCAAGCATGCATCACACCTGTTTCTGTGTTTAAAAATGTCGTTTTTACTTCAGACTTAAAAGGCAAATTATTCCTTTCTGTTACAGGTAGTGCATCAATATCAGCACGTAAAGCAATCACTTTTCCTGGCGATTTCCCTCTTAAAATAGCAACAACACCTGTATGAGCGACACCTGTTTTAACTTCTAACCCTAAGTCTTTTAGATGTTTAGCAATGGTTTCTGCTGTTTTGAACTCTCTGTTTGAAAGTTCTGGGTTTTGATGAAAATGTCTACGCCATTCAATTACTTTTTCTTCTATATCTATAAATTGTTGTTCTAAATTGTTTTGCGAGTACGTATTCGATATGCCTAAACATATAAAAAAAAAGAAGAGGTATTTCATACTAAAAATTAAAAGAGTTTATTTTTATGAAGCTAAAGATATTCAAATTTTTATAAAAGATGATACAGAGATTAATTGTTTATAATTATTAATAATTCCACTTAATTAAACGCATAACATTGGTTATTTTCACAACTTAAAATGAAAATGATTTGGAGAAGTATTTAAGTCAGTTAAATGATGCACAATTAGAGCCTACAATACAAATTGATGGGCCTATGATTGTTATTGCTGGCGCAGGTTCAGGAAAAACACGTGTGCTCACATATCGTATCGCTTATATGATGAGTAAAGGAATTGATCCTTTTAATATATTATCGCTAACATTTACCAACAAAGCGGCGCGAGAAATGAAAGAGCGTATTGCAACTATTGTTGGTGCTAGTGAAGCGAAGAATTTATGGATGGGTACGTTTCACTCGGTTTTTGCTAAAATTTTACGAATTGAAGCTGATAGATTAGGTTACCCTAGTAATTTTACAATTTATGATACACAGGATTCTGATAGATTGATTGCATCTATTATTAAAGAGATGAGTCTTGATAAAGATATTTATAAATATAAGCAAGTACGTTCTAGAATTTCCTCCTACAAAAATAGCTTGATTACTGTACGTGCATATTTTCAAAACCCAGAGCTAAAAGAAGCTGATGCAATGGCACGCAGACCGCGAATGGGAGATATTTATAAAGAATATGTGGAGCGTTGTTTTAAAGCAGGCGCTATGGATTTTGATGATTTATTATTGAAAACTAATGAGTTATTAACACGTTTTCCTGAAGTTTTAGCAAAATATCAAAACCGCTTTAAATATATTTTAGTTGATGAGTATCAAGATACAAATCATTCGCAATATTTAATTGTAAGAGCCTTGTCTGATAAGTTTCAAAATATTTGTGTGGTAGGTGATGATGCGCAAAGTATTTATGCTTTCCGTGGAGCAAATATTAATAATATATTAAATTTTCAGAAAGATTACGATGATGTAAAAGTATTTCGATTAGAGCAAAATTATCGTTCTACTAAAAACATTGTAAATGCGGCAAATTCAATCATCGATAAAAACCAAACGAAACTTGATAAAATTGTTTGGACTGCAAATGATGAAGGAGATAAAATAAAAGTAAATAGGTCGTTAACTGACGGTGATGAAGGGAGATATGTAGCAAGTACTATTTGGGAAAGCAAAATGAATCACCAACTAAAGAACAGTGATTTTGCTATTTTATATAGAACCAATGCACAGTCGCGTGCTATTGAAGATGCATTAAGAAAACGCGATATTAAATATCGAATTTATGGAGGGCTTTCATTTTATCAGCGCAAAGAAATAAAAGATGTGTTGTCGTATTTACGACTCATTATAAACCCTGCTGATGAAGAAGCTTTAAAACGTGTTATTAATTTCCCACCACGAGGAATTGGGCAAACTACTGTTGATAAGTTAATTGTTTCTGCAAATGGTTATAACCGAACCATTTTTGAAGTAATGAAACATATTGATAAAACGGATGTAAAAGTTAATTCGGGCACAAAAACAAAACTTCAAAATTTTGTAACTCTTATAGAGAGTTTCCAAGTATTAAATCAAACTGCCGATGTTTTTGAATTGGCAGAACATGTTACCAGAACCAGTGGTTTAATAAGAGAGTTTAATAAAGATGGAACACCTGAAGGTGTTACCAGAATGGAAAATATCGAGGAGCTTTTAAACGGTATGAAAGATTTTGTTGAAGGACAAAAAGAAATTGCCGATACTACTGGCTCTTTAGCAGAGTTTTTAGAAGATGTAGCTTTGGCAACAGATTTGGATGCTGATAAGGGTGATGTAGATCATGTGGCGTTAATGACTATACATTTGGCAAAAGGATTGGAGTTTCCGTATGTTTTTATTGTTGGTTTAGAAGAAGATTTATTTCCAAGTGCTATGAGTATGAATACGCGTAGCGAGCTAGAGGAGGAGCGACGCTTGTTTTACGTGGCTTTGACCCGAGCTGAAAAGCAGGCTTATTTAACCTATGCATTATCGCGATACCGCTGGGGGAAATTAATTGATTCCGAGCCTAGTCGTTTTATTGAAGAAATTGATGAACAGTATTTAGATATTGTTACACCTATTGAAGAACGCCGATTTAACCCAATGCTTGATGCCGATATTTTTGGCGATGTAGAACCTAATAAAATTAGATACAAGCCTGCAAAACAACCAGTATTGAAAAAGGGTGGCGTAAAGAAATCTCCAGAGAAGTTTAACGTTACTACACCAAAAAATTTAAAACCAGTTGCTAAAACAGGTGGTAATACTAATTTATTTGATAGTAAATTAGTAGTAGGAAATATTGTAAAGCATATTAGGTTTGGTACTGGAGAAGTAATGAAAATTGAAGGTGCAGGAGCAGACATTAAGGCTGAAATTAATTTTCAGCATGGCGGTGTTAAAAAGTTGTTATTGCGTTTTGCTAAGTTGGAGGTTGTTGGGTAGTGTTTCTTATTTAATCATACAAACCGAATTAACATGCCCATTGTTATCATATTCTTTTACAGAGTTATGTGGGTCTAAAACCCACGTCCCATCTACTATAAACTTATAGTGGTGTTTGCCTCCAGAAAGTGGAATAACATATTTCCAGCCATAATCCATTTTGCGCATCACATAGTCATGCTCATTCCAATTATTAAATGTGCCAGTAAGGACTACTTTTTTAGCATTAGTGTATCCTCTAAGTTTAAATGCTGTATATTCCTTAATGTCTATTAATGAATTATATTCCTTAAATTCATTCTTTACTTTATGAATATTGTTAGGGTCTTCCATCCATTTACCATCTACAATAAAACGATATTCGTAAACTCCAGGTTTTATTTTCAATGTGAGTTCCCAACCATCGTCTATCTTCTCCATTTTAAATAGATTCTCATTCCATTTATTAAAAGAGCCAGCAACAATAACTCTTTTGGCATCAGTAAATCCTTTTAATTTAAAATGCGCATTACCCTTCTCGTTAGGGTGTGCTAAATACATTTTTAAATTATATACACCATGTAACTTTCTTCCATTTTTTTTTGCCTTTGCAATATTACCATCTTTTTTTGATGGCTCTGCCCAAAAGGAATTATTGATTACAAACTTAAATTCCCAAGAAAATTCATCGGTAAAATCATGAATGTTTTTTTTGAGTTCGTATCTGTCAACTCCAACCTTAGTCATATACCATTTGTTTTTAGACCAATTGTTAAACTCACCAGAGACGACAACATTTTCAATATCAAAATCATCAAAATCATACTTGTCCCCATCAAAATCGTGAGTAGCTTTTGTATAATCATTTTTGTCAAAAGAAAACACAATGGTATCGCCTTCAATTCTATACCCCTTAAAATCATCTTTTTGAGCATAAGAATTTAAGCTTATAAAAGCAAAAACTATAATGGTTATATGTTTTAATAAATATTTCACTGTCTTCTTAATGGGTAATCTACAAAGTACAAAGTTTCTTTTTGATAATTTATAATGGTTCTTTTTTGCGCAAAAAATTCATAACCAAAAATACCATCTAAATCGGTACCAAAAGCTTCGTTCATTTTATTTAAATTTGTTAAAACGGTAAGCATAGGGCCAAAATAAATAGTTTCATTTAGTTTAACGCGATGCAATTTCCCTGCCAAAACTTCAATTTTTTTATTACTAGCACCAATTAATTTTAATCGCTTTTTTGGTATAAAATATTTTAACACCTTTTTGTTAACGTTTTTGCTTATTTGGTTAAATTCAGCAGCAGTATCAAGCCCAAATTTAAGCTTTTGATTGTTTATAGTACTATTTAAAACAATGGTGTGTTTTTTAAGTTTAAAATCTATGCTATCAACAATTTTTTCAAGATATACATGATTATCTAGCTTGTTTCCTAAAGCGTCTACTTTAGTTAAAGTTATCTGATTTAGATGCATATCTATAAAAATTTCATAATCTTTTAATATGTTGTAGCCTATAATACCCAGAAGCTTTATTTTTTTGCTATTTTCAATATGAGACAAGTCTATAACGTCTGAGTTTTTGTTTTCTAATCTAAAATTTTGCAATACAAATTCCTTTACATGCTTTTCGTATGAGTAATCAATGGCCTGCAAAACTCCTGAAGTCTCTTTGTATTTAGTATTATTTGCGTACATATTTGGGAAATGCCCGCTATTTAGTATTAAAGTTTCTGATCCTGTATCAATAATAAAATTGCCTTTTTTATTTAATAATTCAGCTTCAACTACAATTAAATGATCGATTAATTTAAAGGGGATTCTGCTAGTATATTCATTTATAATTTCGGCTTCAGGAAAGAGAATAGATTTTTTAATATCACTAGTTGCATAAACCAAGTGAATATTAAGAGAAAAAACTATTATATAAAAAAGAAGCCTAGGCATATTACTAAGACTAAAATAAATACAAAATGTTACAAAATTTATACTATAAATGGTTATTTGTGAAAACTTTAAGTTTTTGCCACGTATCTAGCAATTCTATACCAATCCAACCGTGTCCAGCATTAGGGTAAAGTGTAAATTCTTGAACAACTCCTAGGTTTTGGAGTTTGTCTCGCATATCTGTTCCTTGCGTTGTTGGAATTAATGGATCTTTCCCACCATAAAACAGAATGGTTGGAGGCGAGTTGGTTTTAGCTTGATGATAAGGGCTAACTTCTTCTAAAAAAGAAGTTGTTGCATTTTCTCCATACAAATTGAGTAAACCTTGTAAAGTAGGACTTGTATTGCTTAAATATGCAAGGTCTGTAAAATTTGTTGGGCCAACAATGCTACAAACCATATTTACATTACTATTAGTGTCAAAAGCATAACTCCAAAGCAAAGATAAGTGTGCACCAGCGCTTGTACCAATAAATCCTAAGGTGTTAGAAATGGAGTATTTTACTTTATTATCATTTAAAAAATTAATAATACTTGTGATATCATCAATTTGCATAGGGTAGGGTTTGTTATTATCATCTGCTAATCTGTAGTTAATATTTACAATAGCTAAATCTGGAAAATCTTGCCGCAATAAATCTTTTATCGGGTTCATATCAGATTTGTCACCAGAGGTCCACCCGCCACCATGCACTAAAACCATTACTTTAGTGATTGCAGTTCTATTTGCAGGTAAATACAAATCAAATTTTTGATCGTTATCTTCTCCGTACGAAATGTTTAATTCTTGGTAGTATTTTGTTGGGTCAATTCCAGAGTTGTTTTCTTCAATAGCTTTCTCGTTTGAACAATTAAAAAGCATCAAAGCAAAAGCAAAAACCAAGATTTTTCCTTTTTTAAGCTTCATTTTAAAAATAATATTTACTTTGTAAACGCATTTACAAGATAGTTATTATGGCTGAGTTTATAAGAATATATGAAGAAAACCCCAATCCTGCGGCGATTGAAAACGTGGTTGCTATTCTTAAACGTGGAGGCCTAATTATTTATCCAACAGATTCAGTTTATGGTTTGGGTTGCGATATTACTAACATAAAAGCTTTAGAGCGTATTGCAAAGATTAAGCAAGTAAAGCTAGAAAAAGCTAACTTCTCTTTTGTTTGTCATGATTTAAGTAACTTAAGTGATTATGTGAAGCAGATAGATACATCAACGTTTAAAATTTTAAAGCGTGCACTTCCTGGTGCTTATACATTTATTCTCCCAGGTGCTAAAACATTACCAAACCCTTTTAAAAAGCGTAAAACAGTTGGTATTCGTGTACCAAATAATAATATAGCTTTAGATATTGTTAGGCAGTTGGGTAACCCTATAATATCAACGTCTATACATGATGAAGATGAAGTTTTAGAATACACTACTGATCCAGAATTGATTTTAGAAAAATGGGGAGATAAGGTAGACTTAGTTATTGATGGTGGTTATGGAGATAATGAGCCTTCAACAATTATAGATTTATCAGGAGACGAACCAGTAATTATTAGAGAAGGAAAAGGGAGTTTAGAGATTTTCTAATTCCATTGAGTATATAAATTGAATAGATAATTTTACAAAGACAATTAATAAATACAACTTTATGAATTTAGCCGAAATTAATAGTGACATTCCTTTATTCGCAAACGACACCATTATTTTTGGCGTTTTAAGTATAACACTTGCATTAATATTTTACACATCTAGTTTACCTCGTTTTAAAAAGTTTTATAATATAGTTCCTGCACTTTTATTATGCTATTTTATTCCTTCAGTATTAAGTTCAGTTGGCTTAATTGCTGATAAATGGATAGACGTTTCGGCTGCTATAGATCATTTAAAATCACTTTATGGTAATTTAGATGGTGTTACAAATTTAGATACTTTAAAAGATTATGTTTCAGCAAATAAGATTGATGTATCTGAATATTCAAAGTTTGTTGGAGGCAGTAAATTGTATTATGTAGCCTCAAGGTTTTTATTGCCCGCATCATTGGTTCTTTTAACCATGAGTATTGATTTAAAAGGAGTGTTTAAGCTAGGGTCTAAAGCTTTAATTATGTTTTTAACAGCCACAATAGGCGTTATGATTGGAGGGCCTTTAGCTATTGTGTTTTTTAATTATGTAGCACCAGATATATTAATTGCAGTAGAAGGAACGGAGTTATGGAAAGGTTTATCTACAGTAGCAGGAAGTTGGATTGGTGGAGGCGCTAATCAATTGGCTATGAAAGAGCAATGGGAAGTAAGTGATAGTCTTTTTAGTATCATGGCTGTAGTTGATGTTTTAGTAGCCGAAGTTTGGATGGCATTTTTACTTTTAGGAGTTGCAAAATCTGATAGATTAGACAAGTATTTTAAAGCAGATAACTCTTCAATAACAGCACTTAAAAATAAGATGGAGAAGTTTAGTTTGGAAACAGCTAGAGTTCCTTCTTTTAATGATTTGATAATACTTTTGGGTATAGGTTTTGGTGTGACTTCAATAGGGCATTTGGTAGGTGATAACTTAGGTGTTTGGATAAAAGAAAATGCACCGCTTCTTGTTGATTTTGGGTTAGGAAGTTCGTTTTTCTGGTTAATTATAACGGCAACAACTATTGGTATTGTTTTATCGTTTACTAAGCTTAAAAGTTATGAAGGCGCTGGGGCTAGTAAAATAGGAACTGTTTTTATTTATATTCTTGTTGCATCTATAGGTATGAAAATGAATTTAAATGCCATTGTAGATAATATAAGCTTGTTTGCTATTGGATTTGTTTGGATGATTATTCATGTGGGCTTATTATTTATTGTGGCTAAAATCATAAAAGCCCCATATTTCTTTTTAGCAGTAGGCTCTAAAGCCAATATTGGCGGAGCAGCATCCGCGCCAGTTGTTGCCGGAGCCTTTCATCCATCGTTAGCGCCAGTTGGCGTTTTATTAGCGGTTTTAGGATACGCTTTAGGAACTTACGGTGCTTTTGCTTGTGCTTTAATGATGAAGTGGGTGAGTTGATTTAGCATATAATTAGCTATTTTTTTAGAGATAAAATCTTCTTGGTTTTGTAAGAAAAATTAGCTAATTTCGTTTGATGCTGTGTAAGAATTATTAAAACGGATTTATATACTTGAAAGGATTGTGTACAAGCATGCAAACCATATAAATTATCTTTGGCTTATCAAATATTAATACAATGCAATACGCCCCGTCTAAAAACCTTTCTAATTTTATTAAACATTATCTAATATTTGATGTTCCATCAAGCGGTCAAAAACAATTTAGACACTTTTCAAATGGTCATAACGGTCTAGTCTTTACATTGAAAAAAAAGGAATTCGTTTCGTTAAATTCAAAGACTACATTACCAGAAACTTTCATTTTTGGACAAATTTCAGAAAATCAAGATTTTGGCATCAACGGAGCTACGTCCATAATAATTGTATTATTTCAGCCTTTGGGCTTCTTTGGATTAACTGGTATTCCTGCAAATAACTATATAAATGACTTTGAAGATTCTTATTTAATTTTTGGCAAAGAGATTTTGGAACTTAAAGACTGTCTGCAATCAAGCACTAATTCAAGTGAAGCAATTAATTATTTGAATTCCTATTTTACTAAAAAATTAAAAATATCTAAATACATTTTAGATCCTTTTCTAATGAATACTATTCAACTTGCCTATAAGGAAAAGGGTAATGTCTCAGTTAATGAACTTTGCTCACAATTAGGTGTTAAGGAGAGAAAAATGCAAAGAATGTTTTCTAAGCAAATAGGTATTGCCCCAAAAAAATTCATTAGCAACATTAAACTGCATTACTTTTTAAGTCTATTGAGAAATCAAAGTGGTCTTTCCTCTTTGACTAATTTAAGCCTTCAAGCTGGATATTACGACCAGGCACATCTCATAAAAGAATTTAAAAAAACGGTAGGTTTTGTGCCTTCTAAATATCTAAATATACCACGACTTGCGGTTAATCTAATAGAGATTTAACAATTCTCACTTGTCGGGTTTGTCCAATTTTTGTTCTCAATCAATCCATATTTTTGTATTCAAATTTTTAATCATATGGATAAGCTAAATATTGCAGTAGCGCAATTTCAACCGAAGGACGGAGATAAAACATACAACTTGTCGGTAATCCGAAAACTTGCGAAAAAAGCAAAATTAATGGGAGCTGATTTAATCAGTTTTCATGAAATGTCTATCACAGCATACACTTTTACAAAAGATTTAAGTTTAGAAGAGATAATGGCATTAGCAGAAAACGTTCCAAATGGAAAAAGCACGAAGGACTTGATAGCTATTTCCAGCGATTTGGACATTCCGATTTTGGCTGGTCTAGTGGAAAAATCTGAGGGAAAAATTTATAATACTTATATCTGTGTTACGCGCGATGGAGTTGTCACCAAATACCGAAAAATACATCCTTTTATCAACAAATATATGTCAGCTGGCAATGAATATTGTTTGTTTAATTTATTTGGTTGGAAATTCGGGATTTTGATTTGCTATGACAACAACGTAATAGAAAACGTGCGGGCAACGAGCCTTTTAGGTGCAGAATTAATCTTTGCACCCCACGTTACAGGTTGTACGCCATCTGCTATGCCTCATAGAGGTTTTGTTGCTGACAAATATTGGCAAAATCGTGAAAACGACCCTGTCTCGTTGCGGATGGAATTTGATGGACCAAAAGGTAGGCTTTGGTTAATGCGTTGGCTACCAGCAAGGGCTTACGATAATGGAGTTTATTATGCGTTTACAAATCCGATTGGTTATGACGGCGAACATTTAAAAAATGGTAATTCGATGATAATTGACCCCTATGGAGAAGTTTTATCAGAAATAAAATCCTTTGAAGATGGCATTACGATTTCTAGAATCACAAAAGAAAAAATTCAACTATCGGGAGGTTGGAGATACAGAAATGCTCGTAGACCCGAACTATACAAGGACATAATTGGCGGAAACCATAATTCGGACACAACGCCTGTATGGATAAAGGAAAAAACGTCCAAAAACTGAGAAAAGCCTGTGCACAACAGAACCTATAAACAATACGACTTCTGGTTTAATCTTAAGATTTATGTGTTTTTTTGATGTCTACAAAATCTTTAGGATTTTACTTTAAGCAGGAAAAGAAAAACAAAACACCTTTCACTTAAAAACATTAATTAACAAATGTCGCGCGTTAAGGATTACAATGGCATCCTTTTTTGAGTGTGCAAAAAAAAGATATAATGGAAAGCCTGACTCGATTGGGTAACGCCATAATACTGAAATAAATTCAGCACAAAGAAAAAGCTCAACCTTTCGATTGAGCTTTTTAATATTATAATTGAAAGCTAATTATTGACCACCAGCTTCAAGGTTTTTCATTTCTTTTTCAATCATGTCGTAAAACTGATCGATTTTTGGTAAGATAACCACACGTGTACGTCTGTTTTTTGCTCTGTTTTCAGCAGTGTCATTATCTACTAATGGTACATAAGAACTACGACCAGCTGCAATTAATTGGCTTGGGTTTACATTAAGCTCTTGTAATACTCTAATGATAGATGTAGAACGCTTTACACTTAAATCCCAGTTATCTAATAAAGGCTCTTTTCTGTATGATACATTGTCTGTATGACCTTCTACCATACACTCAAAGTCTGGCTTACTGTTTACTACTTTTGCCACCTTTGCAAGTACATCTTTTGCTTTGCTTGTTACATTATAGCTACCGCTTTTAAATAATAATTTATCGGCAATAGAAATAAATACAACACCTTTTTCTACGTTTACTTCAATATCTGGATCGTTTATACCAACTTCACGTTTTAAACTTGTTACAAGAGCCAATGTTACACTGTCTTTTTTAGTAATGGCATCTTGTAAACGTGTAATTTTAAGGTCTTTTTCTTTAATGCTTTCAAGAGTTTTTTCAACATTACTAGCTCCTTTGGCAGATAATATTTGCAAATTATCATTGCTTTTTCTTAAATCGGCTACTTGTTCTTCTAGGGCTGTTGCTCTAGCTGTTGCAGATGCTCTGTCTTCTAAACATGAGTTTAGTTTAACAGTTGCAGAGTTTAATAAATCTTGAGTTTCTTTTTGTTTTGCTTCTAAGTCTGTAAATTGTTTTTTTGAAACACATGAACTTAATAGAAAAACGGTGGATAAGCTAAGTAATAAAACTTTTTTCATAATTAAATAATGGATTAGGTTCCCTGTTTTTGTTGATATCGACAAAAGTATATAAAAAACCGTTTAATGTGACATTGTTAACAAAACTTTTGCTAACTATTTATAAACTTTTATATATTTTTTTATTATTTACGAAATAAGCAAAGACTATAGATGTTTTTTGATAATATTTTATAGATTGTTTTAGTGCTTTCCGTTGTTTTAATAAATAACCTAAATGTGAATAAAAACTAAGGTGTGCTTTAATAATAGCTATAGTGTGTTTAAATTTTAGCTGTAACAAAAATTTGATTCCAGCTATACCATCTAAAATTAAGCGAATAAGTATTAAATAAAAAATATTGCCCTTTGCGTTTTTTGTTAGTGTGAATAGGCTATTTCTAAAGTTCAAAAAAGTTTTTTTAGGATTTGTACTGCTTAAAGTGGCCCCACCAACATGATAAATAGTTGATGCTCCCACATATTTTATATTATAGCCTAAATTTTTGGCTCTCCAGCACAAATCAATCTCTTCCATATGTGCAAAAAAAGCTTCATCTAGTCCGTTTAATTTTTCAAAAACGTTACGCCTTATAAATAAGCAAGCACCAGAAGCCCAAAATATTTCAGCCGTATCATCAAACTGTCCAGAATCTTTTTCAATGGTATTAAAAATGCGTCCTCGACAATAAGGATAACTATATTTATCAATAAACCCACCAGCAGCTCCTGCATATTCAAAGTAATCTTTCTTTTTAAAATCCAATAATTTTGGCTGAATTATTGCCGTGTTAGGTTCCTTTTGAAAGGTTCGTATAATTGGGTTAAGCCAGGTTTCTGTAACTTCAACATCACTGTTTAGCAAACAAAATACTTCAGCATCAATCTCTCTTAAGGCATCATTGTAGCCTTTTGCATAACCTCCATTAACCTTGTTTTGTATAATTTTTACTGAAGAAAATGTTTCTTTTACAAATTCAATTGAATCATCAGAAGAGGCATTATCTGCCAAATAAATATCAGCATCTTTCAACGAATGTTTAATTATTGATGGTAAGAATTGCTCCAATAATTTTTTTCCGTTCCAGTTTAATATGACGATAGCTACTTTCATTGATTATAATCTGGTATATCTTTTAAAAAATTATAACACTCATTATCAAAATCCATTTGACAATAATAATGATTTAATCCGTTTGTTACCATTAAATAGTTTGCATTAAGCACCAAATTATATTGTGCAATTTGATCAAAAGTACTTTGATTAATGGTAATTGCCGGAGATTTACACTCAACAATTAAATGAATGCTACCATCAGAATTGTAAACAACAATGTCGTATCTCTTTTTTAAAGTATTGACAACCAGTTCTTTTTCAATATTTATTAAAGATTTTGGGTATTGCTTAACATGAATTAAATATTGGATACAATGTTGACGCACCCATTCTTCGGGTTGTAAAATCACAAATTTTTTGCGAATACTATCGAAAATAGAAATTTTATTTTCGCTACTTTTGAAACGAAACGAATATGTAGGGAAATTAAGTTTTTGCACTACACAAATTTGGTGATTTTTTTTCAATGGACGAAGTCAAACAATTAGTTAACGATATAAAAAACAAAAATTTGAAACCCATTTACTTTTTAATGGGAGAAGAGTCTTATTATATTGATAAAATTTCAGATTTTATTGAAAGCAATGTGCTATTAGAAGAAGAGAAAGGTTTTAATCAAATGGTTTTGTATGGACGTGATGTATCTATTGAAGATATAGTAGGCAATGCAAAGCGATACCCTATGATGGCTGAACGACAAGTCGTTATTATAAAAGAGGCTCAAGACTTATCGCGTACTATTGAAAAGCTGGCAGATTATGTTAATAACCCTCAACCTACAACGGTTTTGGTTGTTAATTATAAATACAAGAAAATTGATAAGCGTAAAGCTTTATATAAGGCCATTAAAAAAATTGGAGTCGTTTATGAAAGTAAAAAGTTGTATGAAAATCAGGTAGCAGATTGGATTCGCCGTGTATTATCTCCTAAAAATTATACTATTTCTCCAAAAGCTGCACAAATGCTGGTTGAATTTTTGGGAACTGACTTAAGTAAGATTAATAATGAGTTGGAAAAGCTTCAAATTATTTTGCCAAAAGGAAGTCAGATAACTCCGGAGATTATTGAAGAGAATATAGGAATAAGTAAAGACTTCAACAATTTTGAACTACGAAAAGCTATTGGAGAGCGTAATATAATTAAAGCCCATCAAATAGTTAATTATTTTGCTGATAACCCAAAGGATAATCCAATGGTTGTTACTGTAGCATTATTGTTTAACTTTTTTTCGCAATTACTTCATTTCCATGGGTTAAAAGATAAATCTCCGCGAAGTGTTGCATCTGCTTTGAAAGTGAACCCATATTTTGTTAATGAGTATATTGCTGCTGCCAGAAATTACCCCATGAGGAAAGTGAGTGCTATTGTCTCCATATTGCGAGAGTTTGATGTTAAAAGCAAAGGAGTAGGAAGCAATGCAGTTCCACAGGGGGATCTATTAAAGGAGTTGTTGGTAAAGATTTTATCTTAAATAAATAGATATGGACAATGTGAAATATTTAATAATGTTTTGTTTTCCAATTTTGGTTTGTTGTAATCAAGCAAAAACTAAAAAGAAAAAAACAGAGAAGAGCGTTGAAATTGTATTAGAAAAACTTTGGGAAACAGATACCATACTAAAAACGTGTGAAGCAGTTAGATATAACCCTAATAAAAGCCTAATTTATGTGTCTAATATAGGAAACGTGCCTCCAGATGCAAAAGATAACGATGGAAGCATTTCTATACTTGATGAAAGTGGAAAAGTTTTAAATCAAAACTGGGTAACTGGGATTAGTGCACCAAAAGGATCTGATTTCTATAAAAACACACTTTATGTCACTGATGTTAATGAAGTTGTTGAGATTGATATTGAAACTGGACATGTAAATAATAAACATTTAGTTCAAGATGCTGTTTTTTTAAATGATTTAAGTGTTGACCTTAATGGAGATGTTTTTTTTACCGATTCCAGAGGAGACCGAGTTTTAAAATTGGTCAATAACAAAGTTTCTCCTTGGTTAGACTTAATTGGTATTAATCCAAATGGTATACTTGTAGAAAAGGAACGCGTTTTAGTGGTTTCATATAGCAACGGAAATCTTATAAGTATAGATAAAAAAACAAAAAAGAAAGATGTTATAGCTACAGGAATTGTTGGTGGTGACGGAATCGTGTCTATTAAAGAAGGGTATATTGTTTCTACTTGTCAAGGCGAAATTTTCTTTGTAGATAGACATTTAAAAAATAGTAAAGCGATAAAAATATTAGATACAAAAGCAGAAAACTTAACGCAGCTGATATTTCTATTATACCAGAAAAGAATATATTGCTAGTTCCTACATTTTTTGGAAATAGTGTAATCGCTTATAAAATTAACACAAGCTATAAGTAAGTTATGGGTTAATTTGTTTTAAGTTTTATAAAAGAGTTTGATAGATGAAAGTTGACATACACGATAGTTGGAAGCCTTTTTTGCAGGAAGAGTTTGAAAAGGAATATTTTAAGAGTTTGGTCTTATTTGTGAAATCTGAGTATAAAAATTTTAAATGTTTTCCTTTGGGAAATCAAATCTTCAATGCGTTTAATCATTGTCATTTTAACGATGTAAGGGTAGTAATTATTGGACAAGACCCTTACCATGGTGTTGGGCAAGCAAATGGTTTATGCTTTTCTGTTAATGATAATATTGTACACCCGCCATCATTAATTAATATTTTTAAAGAAGTAGAATCAGATTTAGGAATACCTTATCCAAAAAGCGGAAATTTATTGCGTTGGGCAAATCAAGGGGTGCTTTTGCTGAATGCTACATTAACAGTTAGAGCACATCAAGCTGGTAGTCATCAAAAAAAGGGATGGGAAATATTTACAGATGCAGTAATTAGTCTTATAAGTAAAAACAAGAAAGATGTTGTTTTTTTACTTTGGGGTGGTTTTGCAAAACAAAAAGTAAAACTAATAGACAATAAAAAGCATCATGTTTTAGAGTCAGGACACCCTTCTCCATTGAGTGCAAATAGGGGGTACTGGTTTGATAATAAGCATTTTAGTAAAACTAACTTCCTGTTGGAGCAAGTGGGTTTGGGGCTAATTGAATGGTAGTTTTTTGTGCAGTAAATGATTTGTTTTCAAGTTTTTTATTACTAAAAATACCTTTATTGCAACTTAAAAAGAGCAATAAAAAGTTTAAAGCAACTAGGCTTGAAACAATAATAAATATATGTAGAAGCATCGGTCAAAATTGTTTTATAAATATTTGACACGAATTAAAATATTAGTCACATTTTAAATTAACTTCCTGTAGGAGCAAGCCTTTTTGATTCTTGTTCTAAAACAATATCTGGCTTTAAAACAATAGGTTTCTTATTTACTTTAGGCTTCCTGCTTATTTTATTACTACTAAACTTTAATAGTAAAAAATTTACTGCAACTAATGCTGTAATTGAAATAGTAATTGTTAATAACATAGGTATTTTGGGATTTATTTATCGACAAAATACAAAAAAAACAGTTTAAACGCTATTTTTATCGATAAAAATTCACTATGCTACAAAACTAATAAATAAAAGACTACAAACAATATGTTTTTTATCTTATTTTTTAATTATTTTATCCTAATTCAATATTTCTGTTGGAATAATAT
Source organism: Gaetbulibacter sp. 4G1 (assembly GCF_002741945.1). Taxonomy (GTDB): domain Bacteria; phylum Bacteroidota; class Bacteroidia; order Flavobacteriales; family Flavobacteriaceae; genus Wocania_A; species Wocania_A spongiicola. The sequence goes on along the minus strand of NZ_MDVN01000024.1, from coordinate 458,730 downwards.
CCTTATGTACCATAATAGAAATAGTTTTTAATCTAAAATATGCTTCGCTCATATATATGTATCCGTTATTAGCAACACGATCAGAATTCTTACCCCAAGAGTTTTTTACTTTATAATAAATCGTTCCATTTTGGTCTTTTAGCATCCCAGTAATGTGCATTAAATGGTCATCTGTTGTGTTATAATTTTCAAATTCTTGTTGTCTTAATTCTTGTGAGATACTCTTTTCTGGTAATACTTTTTGCAAAGCCTCTAATTTACTGTTAACATCTTTTGGTATTACTGCTAAGCCGTGTTTTGACGAAAAAGTTTTTTCACTTACATCACAATCCAATTCTATCGTATAACCTGCTTTTAAAGCTTTATTTGTAACATCTACCAAATCATCAAGCTTAATGTTTAAAAATTTACCATTAGAAAAATTGTCAGGAATATTTAATATAAAGTATGTGTTAAACGGCTTATGAGAGAACGATGTAATACTTATATAATCTTTTGGATTTATTTTTGTCATTTCTAAAAATGATTTTGGAGTATATTGAGTCCCATCATAGCTAAAATTTGACACGTTCTTACCTAAGTAAATATCTAAAACACTTTCCGTTACTTGTTTCCATTTAGGAGATAATTGTCTGCCAGGGTTATCAATATATGTATCTAATAAGCCTCTTAAAACTGCTATCATTTCAGAATGATTATGTCTTGTAGCATTGTCTTCTAAACCTGAATATATATTATTAGGAACTAATCCATATTCCGCAACACTGTTCATCACATCATGAGCTAAACCACCTTCGCTAAATTGAGCTTTTCCTTGTCTCATTATATAATTCCAAGCTTTTTTGGGGTAAGTATTTCGTACCGTATACATTTCAGACAAGTCTATTTTTTTTCCTGCAATACGCATTATTTCACTTTCCAAAAATGATGATGTTGAAAAACTCCAGCAAGTCCCTGTGCTACCTTGACTAATAACATCGGTTGTTTCTAAATCTATAATAGTTTCAAATTCATAAGATTGGGTATAACCTATAAGTGCAACAAAAAGGAAAATAACAATTGAAATACTATTTTTCATGGCTAAGTAAGTGTTTTAATGAAATAAAATTTATTTTTGACTAAAATATAAAAAATGGATCAAGCAAAATGGGTAACCGCTAAAGAATATCAAGATATTACCTATAAAAAATATAAAGGTGTTGCAAGAATTGCATTTAATAGGCCAGATGTTAGAAATGCGTTCAGACCAAAAACCACAAGTGAGCTATACGATGCTTTTTATGATGCTAATGAAGATGTAAATATAGGTGTAGTTTTATTATCTGCTGAGGGGCCGTCAACTAAAGATGGGGTTTGGAGCTTTTGCTCAGGTGGCGATCAAAAAGCTAGGGGACATCAAGGTTATGTTGGAGAAGATGGTTATCATCGTTTAAACATTTTGGAAGTGCAACGACTCATTCGTTTTATGCCAAAAGCAGTTATTGCTGTGGTTCCTGGTTGGGCGGTTGGAGGTGGACATAGCTTACATGTAATTTGTGATTTAACCTTGGCAAGTAAAGAGCATGCTATTTTTAAACAAACTGATGCTGATGTAACTAGTTTTGATGGTGGCTATGGCTCTGCTTATTTAGCAAAAATGGTTGGTCAGAAAAAAGCACGAGAAATTTTCTTTTTAGGAAGAAACTATTCAGCGCAAGAAGCATATGAAATGGGAATGGTAAATGCTGTAATTCCTCATGATGAGCTTGAAGATACAGCGTATCAATGGGCTCAAGAAATATTAGCAAAATCACCAACTTCAATTAAAATGCTAAAATTTGCTATGAATTTAACAGATGATGGTATGGTAGGGCAACAAGTATTTGCAGGAGAAGCAACACGTTTAGCTTATATGACAGACGAAGCTATTGAAGGTAGAAATGCCTTTCTTGAAAAGCGTAAGCCTAACTTTGAAAAAAAATGGATTCCGTAAAATGAAAAATATCTCTCTTTGGGTTTCAACAATGCGTTTAAGAACGCTACCATTATCGATTTCGGGAATAATATTAGCATCTTGTCTAGCAGAATACAATGGTTATTTTAATTGGAAAATATTTATTCTTGCTATTTTAACCACATTAAGTTTACAAATATTGTCTAATCTAGCAAATGATTATGGCGATGGTGTTAAAGGTACAGATAATGATGATAGAATAGGTCCAGAACGCGCAATTCAAAGTGGTAAAATCTCTCCAGATGATATGTTTAATGCTATTAGAATTAATATTTTAATTTCAATAGGCTTAGCTTTTGCATTAATATTTTCAGCTTTTGGTGTGAAACACTTTTTGCTTACAATGCTTTTCTTTGCATTAGGTATTGCCTGTATAGTTGCTGCAATTCGCTATACTGTGGGTAATAATGCCTATGGTTATAGGGGGTTAGGAGATGTTTTTGTATTTGTTTTCTTTGGATTGGTAAGTGTTATTGGCTGTTATGTTTTATTTGCCAAAACTATAGATCATGTAGTTTTTTTACCTGCTTGTACTATTGGATTGTTAAGTATGGGGGTTTTAAATTTGAATAATATGCGAGATATTGTTTCAGACGAAAAATCAAATAAAATCACATTTGCAGTTAAATTAGGTCAAAAGAAAGTTAAAGTATATCACACTATACTTATAGGTTTGGCTATTGCTTTATCAACGCTGTTTGGTATCTTATATTATTCATCTCCGTATAATTTAATTTTTTCTATAGCATATATTCCCTTACTAATTCATATTAAAAAAGTAAATAGTACAACAGACCCAAAATTGTTGGATCCAGAATTAAAAAAACTAGCATTAACAACTGTATTTCTAGCTATTTTAATGGGAGTAGGGCATTTAATTCAAATCTAACCTAATGAAAAAAGTAATTTTTAGTTTTTTATTCTTGATATCGGTTTTCAGTTTTGCTCAAAGTAAATCAAATTTAAAAGTAAAAGAAAGCGCTGAATTTAAAGATAAAGTAAGATCTGGAGCAGTCCTTTCAATTCACACATCACAATCAGGATTAACAGGCATTGTTAGAAATAGCAAAAAAAACTTACTGTTTGATGTTTTTAATGAGTCACTTGACAGAGTTAAAAACATTTTAATTCCTGTAGATAAGAAAGAAAATTTTTATGGCGATTTGTCTTTTGATAACACCATGAAAGTATTTACGGTTTTTTCACCCTCAAAAAAGGAGCGTATTGTTTATTGTCATGAATTTAATATTATTGATGGCTCTCATAAAAAAACCAAACTTTTTAGAATAGAATTAGAAAAAAACCGAAGTATATTTTCTGGAGAAAATAAACGTGAAACCGGCTTTGCAATGTCGCCAAATGGTAAATATTTTGTTGTTTCTACTGATAATATTAAAAAACATTCTAATTCGTATACTGTTCATGTTTACGATTCTGAAAGCTTAAATTTAATCTATAAAGTAAACTATCAAGAGAATACAGATAAATTTTATGAGGCTAATGATTTATCAATAGATGATAATGCCAATGTTTATGCTCTTGGAAAGTTATATTTAGAAGGTAGATCTCAAAAAAAAGAAGGTAAAGCCAATTATGATTTTGTTTTAAATAAAATATCTGATTCTGAAGTAATAACTCAAACAATTAATTTTAGTAAAGAAGAGCATATTAGCTCATTAATTATTTCAAATATTAAAAACCAAATACGATTACTTGGTTTTTATTCTGAAGAAAGAGCAGGTAAAATTAAAGGTGCATTAATCTTTAATGTAGATACGGCTAACATGCAAATTTCTCAAAATAAATCATTTAACCTCCCTGAAGCCGTTTACAAAGATTTATATAATGAAAACAAAGCAAAGAGAAAGAAAAACAAAGGTAAAGAGTTGTCAAGTTACTACGTAGATTATGTAATTGATGACAATAAAGGCAATACCTATTTGTTGGCTGAAGAGTTTTTTATTACTACCGTTTATGTGTCTACTGGAGCTGGAGGAGGGTATATGCAAACTGTTTATCATTACAATAATGTACTTGTTTTAAAACTTAACGCAGCAAATGAATTAGAATGGGCTAGAAGCATTTTTAAAAGAGATCAAGTGCCATCATATAATGCATTTATTAAAAATGATGAATTACATGTTATTTTAAATTCTGGAAAGAATTTAACCGAAAAGGAAGATGGTAGAGTAAAAGTTTCAAAAGGTTTATTTGAATCGTCATCGTTATATGATATTGTTTTTAGTGATAGTGGAGACGTTTCATATAACAAAATTCAAGATAATAAAGGTAACACCTTTTATATGCCATATTTTGGAGTTTATAATGGCGAACGTTTTATTACTATTAGTAGAAGTGGTGGTAAAAAACAATTTTTAATTTTGGAGTAAAATCACTATTTTTTATAAATAAAAATAATAGGCATGAAAATTACATTTTATGGACACGCTAGTTTAGGAATTCAGATTGGAGATACTCATATTTTGGTCGATCCATTTATAACAGGAAACCCTAATGCTTCTAGTATAGACATTAATAATCTTAAAGCAGATTATATTTTAGTAACGCATGCACATCAAGATCATATCTTAGACGTTGAAACTATTGCAAAACGCACCAATGCTGTCATTATATCTAATTATGAAATTGTTACATATTTTGGAAATCTGGGTTTAGAAGGACATCCAATGAATCATGGAGGGCAATGGGATTTTGAATTTGGTACTGTAAAATATGTAAATGCCATTCACACGTCTTCATTTCCAGACGGGAGTTATGGCGGACAACCTGGTGGTTTTGTAATTGAAGGCGAACATAAAAATATTTATATAGCTGGCGATACAGCTTTAACTTTTGATATGAAATTAATTCCACTTCAAACCAAGTTAGATTTAGCTATTTTGCCTATTGGCGATAATTTTACCATGGGAATTGATGATGCTATTTTAGCAAGTGATTTTGTGGAATGCGATAAAATTTTAGGTTATCATTTTGACACTTTTGGATATATAGAAATAGATCATGAAGTTGCTAAACGCAAGTTTTTTGAAAAAGATAAAGATTTAATGCTTCTTGAGATTGGGGGAAGTTTAGAGCTATAAATGTTTGATTATTTTTTGCTATCTACTGAGGGTTGATTTCTGTTAACTGAATCCAACCATTCTTTTCGTAAATCATCAGAAATTTTTCCAGAACCGTCGTGTTTCCAACCTGGTGGTTTTATAAAATATAACAATCTACTGTTTATTGATTTTTTTCCAGAAAACACATCTTTAAACATGTTTATCCATTCAATAAAAGCAATTTTAATAGGATTGTAAGTGTTGATATTTTTTACCAATCCATAAATCACTTTTTCATCTTTAAGTTCTGGCTGGAATGTGTCAAAAAACTTATCCCAAATAATAAGAATACCAGCATGGTTTCTATCTAAATAAATAGGATTTTTACCATGATGTACTCTGTGGTGTGATGGGGTATTAAAAACAGCTTCAAACCATTTGGGCATTTTATCAATAGTTTCGGTATGTATCCAAAATTGATATAATAAACTAATAGACATTTGAAGCATAATCATAGCTGGATGAAACCCAATAAGAGGTAGCCATAGCCAGAAAATAAAGGTGTAAAACCCACCAGACCATGTTTGCCTTAAGGCTGTACTTAAATTGTAGTGTTGAGATGAATGATGCACTACATGCGATGCCCAAAACAAACGACATTCGTGCGATATTCTATGAAACCAGTAATAAGCAATATCATCTGCAAAGAAGATAAGAATAAAACTCCACCAAGTAACAGGAATTGTAAAGAGTCTAAAGTTTTCATATATAAGTAAAAATGAAAATAATACAACAGCTTTACTGAAATACCCTAAAAACACATTGCCCAAACCCATTGTAATTGATGATATAGCATCTTTTTTTTCATAAGTATTTATGCCTTCTTTTACTGTAACATACAATTCTACTAGCATAGAAAGTACAAAAAAAGGAATGGCAAATAGAATTATGTTAGGAAACTCAGGACTATGCATTGCTTTTAAAATTTGTTCTAAATGGTTTACAAATTAAACATTTTTATTGATTATTTTTGAAAACTATATGATTGCTACTTACCATAGATATATTTTGAATTTTAAAAACCCAAGCGGGACATCCCGTGGCGTTTTAAAAACTAAAGAAACTTGGTTTATTGTATTAGAGCACGATGAAAAAAGAGGTGTTGGTGAATGTGGTTTATTTAGAGGACTATCAATTGATGATAGACCAGATTATGAAGAAAAATTGCAATGGGTTTGCAAACACATAAATCTAGGTTTAGATGTTTTGGTTAAACAACTTATTGAATTTCCTAGCATTCAGTTTGGTTTAGAAATGGCATTTAAGTCTTTGAAGAGCGAAAATGAATTCGAGTTGTTTCCGTCTGACTTCACTAAAAGCAAAGCTTCAATTCCGATAAATGGTCTTATTTGGATGGGTTCAGAAGAATTTATGAAGCAACAAATAAAAGATAAAATTTCATCTGGATTTAATTGTATTAAAATGAAAATTGGAGCAATTGATTTTCAAACAGAAATTAATCTTATAAGATCTATTAGAAAAGAGTTTTCATCAAAAGATATAGAATTGCGTGTGGATGCTAATGGTGCTTTTTCTAAAAATGAAGCTTTAGAGAAATTAAAAGTACTATCAGAATTCGATTTGCACTCTATAGAACAACCTATAAAACAAGGCCAAATTGAAGATATGGCTAAGCTGTGTGAAGTTACCCCGTTACCAATTGCTTTAGATGAAGAATTAATAGGTGTTTTTACTGTAACAAAAAAGCAGGAATTACTACAAACTATAAATCCGCAATACATTATTTTAAAACCTAGTTTAATTGGAGGATTTAAAGGAAGTGATGATTGGATTAGTATGGCTGAAAATCAAAATATTGGTTGGTGGATTACTAGTGCTTTGGAAAGTAATGTTGGACTAAATGCTATAGCTCAATATGCTTATAGTAAACAAAGTGATTTACCTCAAGGCTTAGGTACTGGTGCATTGTTTACTAATAATTTTGATAGCCCATTGCAAGTTAAAAATGGTACATTGCAATATAATGATAGTATTAATTGGAAATTTAACTTATAAGAAATAGGTATGTATATAGCTCAAACATTTAATGTGTTGCATGATTGGTGGAGATATTTGGTAGGTGTAGTAATTGTTTTTATTGCATGGCAATTAGTAGGTATGGTTCCTTTATTTCTTGCGATTGGAATTAAAGCTATTGGTACAGGAGAAATTCCCACTGATATACCACAAATGGTTACACTTTTGGGAAATAATTTGTTTTTGTTTTTAATGCTTTTATCCTTTGCTATTGGGCTAGTAGGGTTACTGTTTACAGTAAAGTTTCTTCATAAACAATCTATCACTCATTTAACAACCACACGAAAAAAAATAGATTGGAAGCGGTTTTGGTTTATATTCTTACTTTGGGGAATTGTATCTAGTAGTTTCGTTCTTGTAGATTATTTTTTCTTTACTCCAGAAGATTATGTTTTTAATTTTAACTTAAAGCCATTTCTAATTTTATGTGTTATTGCTATTTTACTAGTACCGCTACAAACGAGCTTTGAAGAATATTTGTTTAGAGGATATTTAATGCAAGGTATTGGGGTGATTTTTAAAAATAAATGGGCTCCTTTATTAATTACTTCTGTTGGATTTGGCTTGCTTCATATCGCAAACCCCGAAGTAGATAAATTAGGCTATGTAATTATGGTATATTACATTGGTACAGGCTTGTTTTTAGGAATCATAACACTTATGGATGAAGGCTTAGAGTTGGCTTTAGGATTTCATGCAGCAAATAATTTGTTTACAGCACTTTTAGTTACAGCTGATTGGACTGCATTTCAAACAGATTCAATATTGAAGGATATGTCCGATCCAGAAAAAATGGGTTTAGCAGAAATATTTGTTCCAGTTTTTGTAGTATTTCCAATTTTACTTTTCATCTTATCCAAAAAATATAATTGGAGTAATTGGAAGGATAAATTATTTGGAAAAGTAATTGAGCCTCCAAAAGAAAATTATAAGATTTTAGAAGAAATAGGCAGTAGTGATACCCAGTTATAATAAAGTTCATTTAAAATTTAAACTTAATAAGATTCACTATTCTTATGATGATCTTATGGAAGTTGCTTATAGTTTTATAAAAGAGGGAATGCCTTATGAGAGAATTATTGGCGATTTCTTATTGGATTGGTTAGACGAAAAAGATTTTATATATGTAAATACTTCTGGATCTACAGGAAAACCTAAGCGTATAAAAATCAAAAAGCAAGCTATGGTTAATTCTGCTATAGCAACTGGCGATTTTTTTAATTTGAAACCAAGCGATAAAGCTTTATACTGTTTACCTTCTAATTATGTGGCAGGCAAAATGATGTTAATCCGAGCTATTATTCTTGGTTTAGAATTAGATTTAACACAACCTACATCTCAGCCAATTTTTGATTATGAAGAATATTATGATTTTGCAGCTATGGTACCCATGCAATTAGAAAAAATTTATAATTATTGTGATAATATAAAAACCATAATAGTAGGGGGTGCTGCAGTTTCTAAGACTTTAAAAGAAACTGTAAACAGCATAAAATCGAGTGTTTATGAAACTTATGGTATGACAGAAACTATTACACACATTGCACTAAAAAAGATAAATAATTTTGATTTTTCACAAGGAAGCGCAACGAAAGAATCTGTTGAGTCTTATTTTAAAACATTACCAAATATTTCAATATCTGAGGATGAAAGAGGGTGTTTGGTAATTAAAGCTCCGAAACTTTCAAATGAAACTATTATTACAAACGATATGGTTAAGCTACATTCTGATACCGAGTTTGAATGGTTAGGACGTTATGATAATGTTATTAATTCTGGAGGTGTTAAATTATATCCAGAACAAATAGAAACTAAACTTCAAAACAAAATAAAACAACGCTTTTTTGTAGCATCAAAAAAAGAAGAGGTTTTAGGAGAACAACTTATTTTGGTTGTTGAAGGTAATACAAATAAAATTGATGACAATATATTTTCCGATTTAGAAAAATTTGAAAAACCTAAAGGCATTTACAATATTAATCAATTTATTGAAACAAATTCTGGTAAAATTCAGCGTAAAGAAACTTTAAAACAATTAAAATTTTAAAATTAATTGTAACATTGCCAACATTTACTCTACTAACAATAAAATTTAAAAAAATGAGCTTTATAAAACGTGTATTATCAACCGTTACAGGAATTTTTGTATTTCTGTTTATTTGTTTTGCATTATTAATACTGATTGGATTATTAACAGGGTCATCATCTGATGAAAAAATTATTGTTAAAGATAATTCAGTGTTAGACCTTAAATTAGATTTTCCAATAAAAGACTATGCTGGAAAAACAGTTTTCAAGCAGTATAATTTTTTAAACGAAAACAAAAAGGATGGTCTTTTTAATATCATCGATGCAATAAAATATGCAGCTACAGACGATAAAATAAAAGGTATATCAATAGATAATAATTTCATTCAAGCTGGGTTTTCTCAAACTAAAGCAATTAGAGATGCTCTTTTAGAGTTTAAAAAATCTGACAAGTTTATTCTGGCTTATGCTGATGTTTATTCTCAAAAAGATTATTATTTAAGCTCGGTTGCAGATACTATTTATATGAATCCTGTTGGCATGATGGAATTTAATGGCTTGTCTACAGAACGTTTGTATTATAAAGATTTTCAAGAAAAATCGGGAATCAAAATGGAAGTTATTCGTTTAGGTAAATATAAAAGCGCAGTTGAGCCATTTTTAGAAAATGAAATGAGTGATAATAATCGCGAGCAAATCGAAGTTTATTTAAATGGTATATGGAGCGAAGTTAAAAAAGAAATTTCGGTTAGTAGAAATGTTTCTGTAGAAAGGCTAAATACTATTGCCGATAGTTTGTTGTCTAGAACAGCAAGTTTAGCAAAATCATCAAAATTAATTGATAGAGTTGCATATCATGACGAGTATGAAAGTGGTTTAAGACACGCTATTAATATAGAAGCTTCAAAAGAAATTAAAACCATTTCTATAAAAGATTATGCTATTCATACAGCTAATCAAATAATGAAGAAAACAAGTAGTAATAAGGTGGCTGTTATTTATGCCGAAGGAGAAATAATTTATGGAGAAGGAGATGAAGACCGAGTAGGTCAAGGAGCTATGAACCGATCTTTAAAAAAAGCTAGAGAAGATGATAAAATCAAAGCAGTGGTTATTCGAATTAATTCTCCAGGAGGTAGCGCTTTAGCTAGTGAACTTATTTGGAGAGAAATAGAGTTAACCAAAAAAGTAAAACCTGTTATCGTATCAATGGGAGATCTTGCTGCATCTGGTGGTTACTATATTGCTTGTAATGCCGATAAAATTATAGCAGAACCAACTACTATTACAGGAAGCATAGGCGTTTTTGGAATGTTGCCAAACGTTAAAGGGCTTGCAGATAAATGGGGAATTAATGCCGAACAGGTAACAACTAATAAAAACTCAATTCCTTATAGCTTTTTTGAACCAATGAACGAAGAACAAGAAGCTTTTATTAAAGAAGGCATTAACGATATTTATGAATTGTTTACAAATAGAGTTGCAGATGGTAGAGGGATGACTCAAGATGATGTTAAAGCGATTGCGCAAGGACGTGTTTGGACAGGTGTTGATGCTTTAAGTAATGGATTGATTGATGAACTTGGAGGTTTAGAGCTAGCGCTAAAATATGCAGCTGAAGCCGCAGAAATAGAAGATTATAAAATTAAAGAATTTCCAGTTTTTGAAAAAGATTTAGATAAAGTGTTGCAAAGTTTTGGTTTAGCAAAAGCAAAAGAAGATATTTTAAAGGAAGAACTTGGAGAAGCTAATTACAAAGTGTTGAAAGAAATTAAATCAATGTCTGAACAAAAAGGTGTTCAGCTATTGTTTCCTTTTAATATTGAAATTAAGTAAATAAAAATTATTAATATAAATTTGAAGGTTAAGTGAAAGCTTAACCTTTTTTATTTTATAGTTAACTCATTCAAAAGTATACTTCGCTCATTGTAGGTTTTTTAATATGTTGTTTGGTTATAGTTTTATGTTAAACTTAAAAAAATCAACTATTATGAAAGCATTATTAAAATTCATTCTTGTATTGACGATTTCAATACAATTACAGGCGCAAGAAAAATTAATTTCTGGAAAAGTAACATCAGCGAATGATAATTATCCTTTAGCTGGAGCTAACATTTTAATTAAAGATACTGTAGCTGGCTCGCAAACTAACTTTGATGGTTTTTATTCTATTAAATGTAGTTTAGGGGATATTTTGGTATTCAATTATGTTGGATTTAAAACTCAAGAAATTACTGTAGGAAGTTCTAACACTATTAATGTGGCTTTACAAGAAGATATTGCACATTTGGATGAAGTTGTTGTTGTTGCATATGGAACTAAGAGAGAAAAAAAATCCTTAAGCTACTCAGTTTCGACCGTTCGATCAGAATCAATTTCCAAATCTCAAATAAAACGCCAAAAACAAAAAGCATATCATAATAAATTAGCTAGCCAAATTCAGCCAACCCCAATCAGTCAATCCTTACAAGGCAAGGTAGTAGGCGTTAAAATCGACCCAGCTTTAAGTGAACCAAAATCTAACACTAAAATTATTATTAGAGGAAATGCTTCTGTATTAAAAGGAACAGAACCATTATTAGTTGTTGATGGTGTTGTGACCTCTTATAATAACATGAATAATATAAAACCAAAGGATATTCAAAATATTAGCATATTAAAGGATGCTAGTGCTGCAGCATTATATGGAAGTAGAGGGAGTAATGGTGTGATAGTTGTTTCTACTAAAAACAGTAATACTGAAAAAGTTGAAAAGCCTTTATATATTGTTGATGGTATTCCAATTAAAAAAGAGAATAATCATATTGTTGAAAGTTTAGCAAAATCAGATATTGATAGTAGAAAACAATACAGTAAATCAAAAGCAAAGACAAAATTCGGAAAAATAGCAAATAATGGATGTATAGTAATAACCACACATCAAGGAAATTTTAGAATTAATAATAATGAAAGTTATGCAGTTATTGAAGAAAATAATTTTGAGAGAACTTCATTTTCTCCATTATCTACCTTCTCAATTGATGTAGATAAAGCTTCGTATAGTAACATTAGACGAATGATTAATAACGGAATGGCGATAGAATCTGATGCTGTTAAAATAGAAGAAATGATTAATTATTTTGATTACAATTATCCGCAACCAATAGATAGTCATCCATTTTCTATAAACACCGAAGCTTCGCAAACACCATGGAATGTTGATACTAAAATTGTAAAAATAGGGCTTCAAGGAAAAAGATATAAAAATGAAGAATTACCAGCATCAAGCCTTACTTTTTTAATTGATGTTTCTGGTTCTATGGGGTCTCAAAATAAATTACCGTTGTTAAAATCTGCATTTAAATTATTGGTAAACCAATTACGAGAACAAGATAAAGTGTCAATAGTAGTTTATGCTGGTGCAGCTGGAGTTGTTTTAGAACCAACATCAGGAACTAACAAAGAAAAAATATTATCGGCTTTAAATAATTTAAATTCAGGAGGTTCAACAGCTGGCGGTGCTGGTATAAAATTAGCATATAAATTAGCAGAAAAACATTTTAAAAAAGATGGAAACAACAGAGTAATATTAGCTACCGATGGCGATTTTAATGTTGGAGCTTCAAGTGATAAAGCCATGGAAAAATTAATTGAAGAAAAACGTGAATCTGGTGTATTCTTATCAGTTTTAGGATTTGGTTACGGAAATTATAAAGATTCAAAACTTGAAACTTTAGCTGATAAAGGAAATGGGAATCATGCTTATATTGATAATATGCAAGAAGCACAAAAGGTTTTTGGTAAAGAATTTGGTGGCACTCTTTATACAATTGCAAAAGATGTTAAAATTCAAGTTGAATTTAATCCAAATGAGGTACAAGCTTATAGGTTAATTGGTTACGAAAACAGAATGTTAGAAGATGAAGATTTTATTGATGACACAAAAGATGCTGGAGAATTAGGAAGTGGGCATACTGTAACTGCTTTATATGAAATAATTCCCGTTGGTATTAAAAGTAATTATTTAAAAGAAGTATCTGATTTAAAATATACTAAAGTGAAAAGCTCAAACAATTATGCAGATGAGTTATTTACAGTAAAATTTAGATATAAAAAGCCAGATGGTGATGAAAGTATTGAAATGATTCATGTGCAAAAAAATAAGTTCGGAGTAGCTTCTGAAGATTTAAAGTTTGCTTCTGCGGTTGCACTATTTGGAATGCAGTTAAGACGTTCAAGTTACTTTAATAACGCTTCAATAGATCAAGTAATATCGCTAGCTAAAGAAGGTAGAGGTATAGATGGAGATGGTTATAGAGCAGAGTTTATACGATTGGTTGGGTCTTATCAAAGCTTTTAAATATCCATATTTCAGAAAGAGCGATAATTATATCGCTCTTTTTTTATTTGCTAAAAACCCATACTTTTAATGAAAACTATCAACTACATGAAAAGATTATGGATTTTAGTATTATTATTTGCCTTCCATATTAATGCTCAACAAATTTTATCGGTTAAAGAACAAGCAAGAGTTATTGATGAAATTCTTGCAGATCGTTTAAATAATTTATTACCAGAATTAATGGATAGAGCAAATCTAGATATGTGGATCTTAATTTCAAGGGAATATAATGAAGACCCTGTTTTAAAAACGATGCTTCCTGCAACTTGGTTATATGCAAGAAGAAGGACAATAATTGTTTTTTATAGGGATAAAGCAAAGAATACAATAGAAAAACTTGCAGTAGCACGTTATAATTTTGGTGATCATATTATTTCTGCTTGGGAAAAAAATAAAGAACCGAATCAATGGAAGCGATTAATTCAGATTATTGAAGAACGAAACCCAGAACATATTGGTTTAAACTATTCTGCAGACTTTAATATTAGTGATGGTTTAGATAAAACAGATTATGATGAATTTATGAGCGTTTTACCAGAAGAGCATCATCATAAAGTAAAGTCAGCTGAACAACTTTCTATAGCTTGGATAGAAACTAGAACCAAACGTGAAATGGTTATTTATAGTCAACTTGTGGATATAACACACGATATTATATCTGAAGCATTTTCAGAGCAAGTTATTACAACTGGAATTACTACTACTTCTGAAGTGGAATGGTGGATGCGCCAGAAAGTAAGTGATTTGGGATTGGAAACATGGTTCCACCCAACGGTTGACGTTCAGAGAACAAAAGATGAGTTAAAAGGCCACCTGTATTCGTTTTCAGATCGTCCAGAGGAGCAAGTCATTTTACCAGGTGATCTTTTGCATTGCGATTTTGGAATTAAGTATTTAAGATTAAACACAGATTGTCAAGAATTAGCTTATGTCTTAAAATCTAATGAAACTAAACCGCCCCAATTTTTGGTTAATGCTTTAAAGGAAGGGAATCGTGTGCAAGATATATTTACAAGTAATTTTGTGACTGGAAAAACGGGTAATGAGATTTTATCGAAATCATTAGAACAAGCAAAACTGGCAGGTTATAAACCTGCGATTTATACACACCCTTTAGGGAGTTATGGGCATTCTTCCGGCCCCACCATTGGACTATGGGATTCCCAAGATGGAGTAGAAGGTGCTGGAGATTATCCATTGTACCCAAATACAGTTTATGCTATCGAATTAAATACCACGGTAACTATTCCAGAATGGAAACGAGATATTAGAGTTATGCTAGAAGAAGCAGGTTTTTATGGTGAAGATGGGTTTAGATATGTTAATGGTAGACAAACTAAACTATTGATAATTCCTAGAGTTAAAGACCATCAAGGGAATTAGGGTGTGTTTAGTTTAGAATGTTTAAACAATTTGAATGACGCTGTGAGGCCAATGATAGCGAAGCCAAACATGATAGCAAATACAATTTGATGTCCAATTTTTTCATTATAGGCATCTAAAAAATAACCATTTATTAAGCCAGTAAAAATATCAGGAGTATAACCAATAACTGAAATGAACCCTACTGCAGTACCAGTAACAGCCATTGGTATCTTCGTTTCTTCTAATGTAGCAAAATATAAAACCCTTGCTGAATAAACACCTATTGCCATTATACCTATTGATAATATAAATAAAAGATTAGTTGAATCATTTATAAGGCCAAGAGCAAACACTAAGCTCGTTATTGCCATTAAAAAGAAGCCAATAATAATCCAAAGACTGGCTTTTGTTCTATCTGCCAACAAACCTATAACAACTCCAATAATTGGCCTTGTATACAATAAATAAGTTCCAACTTTTGCCGCTTCAATTTTATCGTAATTCATTACCTGCTCTGCGTATTGACTAAAAAGGTTAGTCATTTTGTATCCATAATAAGCACATAGAATAATAATCATGAGTAACCAAACAGATTTGTACTTCATTACTATTTTAAAATTTTCTATTGTAATAAGTTTAGAAGCTTTTTCAGATGCTAAAGCCTTCTCTGTATTTAATTTTAAAAATAAAAGAACAATAATTCCAACGGTAATAACTGCGAATGATGTATATGTGATGACTTCTTTAAATGCAATACGCCTTTCTTCAACTGAAGTTAATTCGATATCCTTTGTTATGAAGAGAGAAAAAATAATGACGCCGACAGAACCAAAAAGAGCTGCTACCAATCCACGACCACCATCTAAAAAGCCAAAAGCAATGCCTTGATTGTTAGTTCCTCCCCAAATTCTTGTAGCTTTAATCATCGCAGCCCAAAACAAAAAAATAGTAGTAAACCCCCAAAAACCATATAGAATATGTAGGCTAAAAAGGTTAGGGTAGGTAGCTAAATATAAACCCCCTAAACCTGTTAGAATTAATGCTATTGACATTAATAAATTTGGTTTAAACCTATCGGCAAAAGGGCCTCCAAATAAATAAGATACCAGTGCTACAATACCATAAGCTGAAAAACAACTACCTAACTCAGTTTGACTTATGTCAAAAGATTCTAAAAACGTCGTTCTAAAAATACGTTGTAAAACAAAGGGTAGAATAAAAACAGCTTCAGCTGCTAATATCAATAGTATTATTATATAACGAGGTTGTTCTTTAGTATTTTCTTTTTGCATATTAAACCTAAACCTGCAAAACTCCCAAATTAAATTGCTTTTCGATAGGAGAATGGTTTGCAGCTTCAATACCCATACTAATCCACTTTCTAGTATCAAGAGGGTCAATGATTCCATCTGTCCAAATTCTGGAAGCAGCATAATATGGAGAGACTTGATTATCGTATCTATCTTTTATTTTATTGAAAAGTTCGGCTTCCTTTTCAGGAGTAATTTTTTCACCCTTTTTTTCGAGCGATGCTTTTTCAATTTGTAATAATACTTTGGCAGCAGAATTACCACTCATAACTGCAAGCTCTGCACTAGGCCATGCAACAATTAACCTTGGATCGTAAGCTTTTCCGCACATTGCATAATTTCCTGCACCATAAGAATTACCAATTATAATTGTGAATTTAGGTACCACTGAATTACTTACAGCATTTACCATTTTAGCACCATCTTTAATAATACCACCGTGCTCTGATTTGCTGCCTACCATAAAGCCAGTAACATCTTGTAAAAATATTAATGGTATTTTCTTTTGGTTACAATTGGCAATAAAGCGTGTAGCTTTATCAGCACTATCGTTATAAATAACACCCCCAAATTGCATTTCACCTTTTTTGGTTTTTACCAGTTTCCTTTGATTAGCAACAATACCAACTGCCCAACCGTCAATTCGGGCATAACAGGTTATGATGGTTTGTCCATAACCAGCTTTATATTCATCAAATTCTGAATTATCAACTAATCGTTTTATAATCTCGTACATATCGTATTGATCTGCACGCGATTTAGGAATAATACCATAGATGTCTTCAGGATTTTCTTTTGGTTTTTTTATTTCACTTCTATTAAATCCTGCTTTATCATAATCACCAATTTTGTCTATAATACTTTTTATAGTATCTAAAGCATTGGCGTCATCTTTTGCTTTATAATCAGTAACTCCAGAAATTTCACAATGTGTAGTTGCCCCACCAAGTGTTTCATTATCTATAGATTCTCCTATTGCAGCTTTAACCAAATAGCTTCCAGCAAGAAAAATACTCCCAGTTTTATCAACAATCAGTGCTTCATCACTCATAATAGGTAAATAGGCACCTCCAGCAACACAACTACCCATAACTGCTGCAATTTGAGTAATACCCATACTACTCATAATAGCATTGTTTCTAAAAATACGACCAAAATGTTCTTTATCTGGAAAAATTTCATCTTGCATAGGTAAATAGACACCAGCAGAGTCTACTAAATAAATTATAGGCAACCTGTTTTCTATCGCTATTTCTTGAGCTCTTAAATTCTTTTTTCCAGTAATAGGAAACCAAGCACCTGCTTTTACAGTGGCATCATTAGCAACAACAATGCATTGCTTGCCTTTAACATAGCCTATTTTAACCACTACACCACCAGAAGGGCAACCGCCATGCTCTATATACATATCTTCACCTGCAAAAGTGGCAATCTCAATAGATTTAGATTTTGCATCGAATAAATAATCTATACGTTCTCTTGCCGTCATTTTTCCTTTGGCATGATGCTTTTCAATTCTAGATTTTCCACCACCAAGGCTAACTTTAGCTAATCGATTATTTAATTCTGAAAGTAGAAGTTTATTATAATCTTCATTTTTATTGAAGTTAATATCCATTTATTTTTTAGTTTGATGCTAATGTACAAAAGTTGTATTTCCCTCGAAAGGGGGAATCTTTTAAATTTTACTGTTAATTATTTATTAAAATATATTACACGGAAATATATTCCTTGGAAAATAAAATTATTTATTATATATTTGTACCATAATTTAAAACTATAAAAATGAAAAGAGATAAAATTATTTATTACATCGCTACAGGACTATTAACTTTATTAATGCTATTTTCAGTAAGTATGTATTTTTTTAAGCATGATGATGTCGCTACTATGTTTACTACGTTTGGTTATCCTACATATATTATTTACCCTTATGCAGTCGCTAAACTTCTAGGGATATTTGCAATTTGGAACCCAAATTTTAAAGCAATTAAAGAATGGGCCTATGCAGGTTTCTTTTTTGCCTTTATTTTAGCATTTTTTGCACATTATATGATTGGTGACGGTGAACAAACAGGAGCATTAATAGCTTTTGTGTTATTAATTGTGTCTTATATTTTTAACAAAAGAATAAATAATTAATATGAAAAATATAATTGCCTTTGCAGGAAGTAATAGTAAAAATTCGATAAACAAGCAGTTAGCTGAATATGCTGCAAATTTGGTTAATGGGGTTAAAGTAAAAGTTTTAGATCTCAATGATTTTGAATTACCCTTATATGGAATAGATTACGAGATTGAACACGGTATTCCAGATAATGCTAATAAATTTTTGGATAATATAAAATCATCTGATGGTATTATTTTATCTTTAGCTGAGCATAATGGAGCTTATTCAACAGTATTTAAAAATATTTTTGACTGGATGTCTAGAATTGATGGAAAACTATGGAGCGAAAAACCTATGTTGTTAATGGCTACATCTCCAGGAGCAAGAGGAGGAGCTACGGTTCTAGAAATTGCGAAAGGTCGTTTTCCTTACATGGGGGGTAATATAGTAGCAGATTTTAGTTTTCCTTCGTTTAGCGCTAATTTTTCTGAAGGAAAAATTTCTAACAAAGAATTAAATAATGAACTGTTAAAGCTAGTTTCAATTTTTGAAAAGGCCATTTGATGGGTAATATTTCTAAAGATATAAATTCTAAATTTCCTAACAACAAGGTTAAGGCTTTGCTGAATATAATTTATACAGCTAATTGGATAAGTAGCAAACAGAATAGCTTTTTCAAGCCTTATGGTATTTCTCCACAACAGTTTAATATTTTAAGAATTCTTCGTGGAGCTGGAGAAGCAATTAAGGTGCAAACTATTAAAGAACGTATGTTAGAGAGAGCTCCAAATGCTACACGATTAATGGATAAATTGTGCGATAAGCAATTAATTGAGCGTTTACATTGCCCAAATGATAGGAGAGTTGTACATATAAATATAACGAAGAAAGGATTGGAATTATTAGATGAAATAAGTAAGAACATGAAATCAGATTATATAGATAATCTGACTGAAGAAGAAGCAGGTCTTTTAAGTGATTTGCTAGATAAAATACGATAAGTATTTTTTTAACCAAATAGTTTCCATGGAAACTAAAAAAGTAAAAATTATGAAATTAAACACAATAAAAAGAGTAGGCCGAAGTGATTTTGTAAATATGGGGCCTATAAAATTGCGGCAACCTATACCTACG
Organism: Gaetbulibacter sp. 4G1; assembly: GCF_002741945.1. Taxonomy (GTDB): domain Bacteria; phylum Bacteroidota; class Bacteroidia; order Flavobacteriales; family Flavobacteriaceae; genus Wocania_A; species Wocania_A spongiicola. The sequence continues at coordinate 439,250 of NZ_MDVN01000024.1, read as the reverse complement.
CATGAAATAGAAATGATTGACCCATTTATATTATTACATCATTATGGACCGTATACTATAGATGAAATGAATAACCCTTTTGATTTAGGACCACATCCACATCGCGGATTTGAACCAATTACCTTCTTAATTCAAGGTGAACAATTACATCGAGATTCTCTTGGGCATGAAAGCATTGTTAAAGCTGGAGATGTGCAATGGACCACTGCTGGTCGTGGTATAATTCATGCTGAAGGCCCAACTAAAGACTTTGTTAAAAAAGGAGGAACCCTAGAAGGAATTCAATTATGGTTAAACTTACCTGCGGAAAAGAAGATGATTCAACCCAATTATCAACATGTTAAACATGAAGATTTTAAAGTTGTGAATTCTGATGATGGTAAAGTTGCCATTCAAATTGTTGCTGGGGCTCTAGAGGGAAAAAATGGAAGGATTGCTACACAAACATCTGTGAATGCATACATGATAGACACAGAAGAAGGTGGAGAACATTTTATTTCAATTGACAATACTCACCAATCTGTATTGTACTTACTTAATGGAAGCGTTAGCGTTAATAACGATATAGAATTAGTTAAAGATAAAAATCAATTGATTGAATTTAATCAAGATGGAGAAGGCTTTAAATTAAAAGGAAACACTAAAAGTAAATTACTCTTTTTATCGGGAACTCCTTTTAAGGAAAAAGTATCAAGTTGGGGCCCATACGTAATGAATACCCAAACTGAAATTATGGAAGCTTTACGCGATTACCAAATGGGTAAAATGGGATTTCTTCCTGCGAGTTAATAAAAAGCATCCTATATAGGATGCTTTTTTTATCTAAAAAAACGATATTTGCTTTAAGACTAACCACCAAAATTTAAGAATTAAGATTATGGCAATGAATAAAAACACTGTGCTAGCCTGGGCTACCACAATTATGATTATAGTAGGATTAGCATTAATAGCATTAGGAGCCTTTAGGTATGATGATGTTGCAGGCTGGGGTTTTGCAGCTGTTGGTATTGGTTTTTTTGCAAATGCATGGGTGTTTAATGCATTAAAAGGAAGAGTGTAATGAGTGATGATAAGAAGATAATTTTCTCAATGTCTGGTGTAACCAAGACATTTCAGAGTGCAAATACTCCAGTTTTAAAAAACATTTACTTGAGTTTTTTTTACGGAGCGAAAATAGGAATTTTAGGACTCAATGGTTCTGGTAAATCAACTCTTTTAAAAATTATTGCTGGAGTTGATAAAAATTACCAAGGAGATGTAGTGTTTTCGCAAGACTATTCTGTGGGTTACTTAGAACAAGAACCAAAGTTAGATGAAGAGAAAACCGTAATGGAAGTAGTTCGAGAAGGTGCTGCTGAAACTGTTGCAATTCTTGATGAGTATAATAAGATAAACGATATGTTTGGGCTAGAGGAAGTATATTCTGATCCAGATAAGATGGAAAAACTTATGAACCGTCAAGCTGAATTGCAAGATCAGATTGATGCTGCAAATGCATGGGAGCTTGATACCAAATTAGAAATTGCCATGGATGCTTTACGAACTCCTGATGGTGATAAAAAAATTGGTGTACTATCTGGCGGGGAACGTCGTCGCGTTGCTTTATGTCGCTTGTTATTGCAAGAACCAGATGTATTATTATTAGATGAGCCTACAAACCATTTAGATGCAGAATCTGTACATTGGTTAGAGCATCATTTAGCTCAGTATAAAGGAACCGTAATTGCTGTAACGCACGACAGATACTTTTTAGACAATGTTGCTGGCTGGATTTTAGAGTTGGATAGAGGAGAAGGGATACCTTGGAAAGGGAATTATTCGTCTTGGTTAGATCAAAAATCTAAACGATTAGCTCAGGAAAGTAAAACGGCATCAAAACGTCAGAAAACCTTAGAACGCGAGTTAGAATGGGTTCGACAAGGAGCTAAAGGTCGGCAAACAAAGCAAAAAGCGCGTTTAAAGAATTATGATAAGCTAATGAGTCAAGATCAAAAGCAACTTGATGAAAAGTTAGAAATTTATATTCCTAATGGACCACGACTTGGTACAAATGTTATTGAGGCTAAAGATGTTGCAAAAGGATATGACGATAAGTTATTATATGATGATTTAAGTTTCAACCTGCCACAAGCTGGAATAGTTGGTGTAATTGGACCTAATGGAGCTGGTAAAACAACTATTTTCAGAATGATAATGGGAGAAGAAACCCCAGATAAAGGTGAGTTTGTTGTAGGTGATACTGCTAAAATAGCATATGTAGATCAGAAGCACTCTAATATTGATTCAAATAAAACTATTTGGCAAAACTTTAGTGATGAACAAGAGTTAGTTATGATGGGAGGAAAGCAAGTGAACTCTCGTGCATATTTAAGTCGTTTTAATTTTTCTGGAAGCGAGCAAAATAAAAAAGTAAACTTACTTTCTGGAGGTGAACGTAATCGCTTGCATTTGGCAATGACACTTAAAGAAGAAGGTAATGTGTTACTTTTAGATGAGCCAACTAATGATCTTGATGTCAACACATTAAGAGCACTTGAAGAAGGTCTTGAGAACTTTGCAGGTTGTGCCGTAGTGATTAGTCACGACCGTTGGTTTTTAGATCGTATTTGTACACATATTTTAGCTTTTGAAGGCGATAGTCAAGTCTATTTCTTCGAAGGTGGTTTTAGCGATTATGAAGAAAATAAAAAGAAACGTCTTGGTGGAGATTTAATACCGAAGCGAATTAAATATAAAAAGTTAATTAGATAAAAACATAAATAAATGCTCACTGTAAAGTGGGCATTTTTATTTATATAAATGATTAGAACCTAATTCATAATTATTAAGGCTTTGGTTCATAATATAATCTTTGTTTTGGTTGAACTTTTTTATTTCATTTTCCAATTGTTTATCTAATATAATTCTACGATATAACAATTCAATAAAATACGTTGCGATAAATAAAAGGACCAGAGTTTTCATATTTAAATTGTATTAATTGCCACCATACATATGGCCATCAGTAAAATCTTTATAAGGTTTTTTGTTCTCATCCTCAATAGTCGTATTCATACTATTTAAACGATCATTTTCCTTCTTAAGTTTGTATGATTTTCTAACACCGAGTATAAGTAAAAAAGAAAAAATTACAACAACAACAATTAATATTGTTACAATGTCGGTTTGGCTTATTAGAGGGATGCAACCTAAAATAAAAGTTTTTAGTAGCATTTGGTAGTATTTTATTTGGGTTAATAGCTGTTCAAATATACTGTTTTTTTACTAATTATTACATGTATAAAAGGTACATAGCTGTATTTAAGATGCTTATGTTGTAATATAAACTCAAGTAAAGCTTCTTTTCTGATTGAAAATTAATTTCAAAATCACCTCTTAGCAAGTGACAAAATATTAATGTAACATTTTATAAACTTTTTATACCAATAATTTAAGTAGTATAAATTTTAAAATTGATATTTTTTAACGAAATTGCTTGTCCGTAAAATTGTTCAACCTTAAATACAGTATATAACATGTCAGATGATTTTGATTTATTAGAAACCTCTTCAAACGAAAAAACAGAAAAAGTAGATGTTAATTGGGGAAAAGCCATTGATACTATGAAATCTAAATTGTCTCAAGAAGATGACCCTGAGGTTAGACAAAAAATATTAAACGCCACTTTAGACGATGTGGTGCATATGGCAGAAAAAGATAGAACTACGCTTTTAGACGCTATCAAAGATTTAACTGATTATCAGGATGAGGTTGGTATTATTTTTGAAAAGTTTTCATCATTAAATGCTACAGAACAAAAAGTAATTGATGATGCTCAAAAAGCTTTAGAGCGTGCCAAAATTGAATTAGAAGATGCCGAAGCAAAACCTGATACTTGGTGGAATAACCTTTGGGGGCGAAAGAGTAAAATAAAAAAAGCCCAAGATGAGTTAAAAGCTGCTGAAAAAGTACGAGCTGGTGCAGATAATAAAGCAAAAGCAATGTTTCAAGAGCGTATTGAAAGTGCAGACATACAAACACTTTTAAGTGAATTGTCTTATAAAAGTCAAGCAGCCGTTAGCCGTTTAAAAAATAGAGAAGTAGAAATAAAAGAAGTAGAAGAAAAACTAAAGGATGCCATTGTTGAAGCTTCTAAAAATCATACTAAAGCTTTAGAGAAAAAGAAAGAAGTTGAGGCAAAATTAGAAGAGCAATATGCACTTTTAAAGCAGGCTCGCCAAGAGCTTGAAGATATTGCCGATAAGCAGTCTTCAGAATACGCAGAAGCTATAGGTAAAGTAACAACCTTAGAGCAAAAGGTAGAAGAACTAGAAGGTCTTAAAAATGCATATACCACGCTTGCTGCGAGTAAGGATAGCTTTGTACACAAACATAACTTAACCATTAAAGTATTAACTTCTTTACGTAGTAATTTGCAAACACATCGTGCTAAATTAAAGAGTGATACTGAAGAACGACTTAAGTATTATGATGGTTATGTGGTAGCTTTAAAAGCAAGAACGGATCAAGAATTTGCTGCTATTTTAGAACATTTAGGTGTTAAAACGGATGAACACATTGGGGAAACTTTAGCATCTATGCATACCGCAAGTGCGAAAGCGCGTCAGGACATGATGGATAATATACCAGTACATGAAAAAGTAATGCAAGGTGTTTATAGTAGTTATGCAGAGGCTTTACAAGAAATTCGTGCAAAAGATAGCGACATCCAAAAGAATTTTGCTGAGCGTTATGGCATTGATATGAAAGAGATTTTTGAAGATTATTATAAAGCAGACGCAAACAAGCCATCTGATGGTGAGGGTGAAGGTGATAAGCCAAGTCCAAAACCTGAAGCTACCGACGACGATTTATTAAGTTAATATTATTCCTGCGAAGGCAGGAATCTCATCAAATGAAACTATAAATTCTGTGGTATTCTCGTACTGCGTTAAGGATTGAGGCATTTGTTGGAGCTCCTTGAAAAGAGCGACTGCCGAAAGCCTGACCCCTACGGGTAACGCCCAAAAAATTGACAATTGTCAATTATTAATTAAAAACATGTCCATAAATCATATAGTTACACCATTAGATTCTGCTGTTCTAGACTCCAAAGAGCATTATGTGTTTTACCATAAAATGATGGATTTTTCTTTTAAAGAGCTTATTGTTGCTGTACAACAACAAAAAATTTGTAACGCTCAAGAAGTTCAGTTGTTTAAGCAGTATTGCGACTTATTGTTATACTCTATTGAAGCCATGCGTGTTAAATATATGTATGATGATGAGGATAATATGAAAGTAGATTTAACTTACTCTGGGTTTCCTAACTATTTAGAATTCAGATACTTATTTAATGATTTAGAATTACGCGATGAATATTTAGGCAGATTGACTCCTATAAGTAATTTAAAGGAAGAATTTTTAGATACATTGATGAGAAAAAAAGAACCGATAAAAAAGAGCAAACTTTTTCAAGCAGCATCTATAGTCTATTATTCGTCAGTTAAAAAGGAATATATATTTAATCGTTTTGTGCAAGGCAAAATATTAAGTGCTCCAGAACATTCTGCTGGTGATTTGCTAATAAGTTGGGGTTTTTATGATGTGTCTCACAACAGGCCATTTATATGTTTTATGTATTTCAATTACGATGGCACAAAAATAAATGATTATAAAGATGAGATTTATGAGGTTTTAAAAACGGTAGCTGATAGAGACATGGCTTTGGATACTATGGCATATACTATTGATAGAAAACTACCAAAAGTATCGCCTAAACTTATAAAGCGAATTGATTTAGGACCAATACATAATGTATTTGCAAAAGACGAAAATGATATAACGCATACTATTTTGGAGGCTATTGGTAAAAAAGAAATTCCGCTAGAATCTTATGCTATTTCATTGCGATTAGACGAAGTAAGTTCTGGTAGTGAATTTAAAGAAGGAAGCTTTTTTAACAAGCAAATTTTACAAAAGTGGGATGAGGTGTTTAAGCAAAAATACGTGTTTGCTCCACATAGAATTATTCAATTATTATATAACAAAACACCAGATGTTATAGATACGTTAGAAAAGGCACCTATTCAAATTTCAGAATTAAAAATAGATATTAAAAAGTAAAGTCATAAAGAAAAACAAATCGACGTGGTTACCTAAATAAGAGAAGTAGATTGCTACATTTTATTCGCAATGACGTAAAAATAAATATATGGAACACAACTCAACATTTCCAATAAAACTTACCGAACTAGATATGCTTCGTGATGAAGCTGCATCCTATTTGAAGTCTATACAATGGGAGCAGGGAGCTCGCGCAAAAAACAAGGATAAAAACGCAAAGGATGAATCAATTTTACTGTATTTATCGCGTGCCAATAATGGAACAAATACTGCAGAAATAACTTCGGTTTCAAAAACTATTCTTGCTCTAAAAAAGCGATTGTTACCAGACTCTGTGGCCATCCCTATTTATTTAAACCAAACTTTATATGCTGTTCAAGAAGGAATCACTTTAGGTATTTGGATTAAAGATAGTTTTTACGATGCTTCGGGTTTATCAAGCTTAAACGAAAACAAATCAGCTTTAGATACCAACGGAAAACGTGAGTTTGAAAGTAAAATGCACACGGCAACAGCTTTTATGCTATTCTCGACAGCTTATAAAATATTACATGATTTAAAACCTCATGCCTCAGACGATTTAAGTGTGATGAAACAAAAGTTTGCAGGTATTCCAGAAGTATCACTCATGTCGCCATTAAAAGGAATTTCATGTAGTTTGTTTTATTTTGATAAATATTTAGGGCATCCAGAAATTATAAAATCAGATAAAGACGTTATTGATTTTACAGTAGTATATTTTGAAGCGTTAATTGATGAAATTCAATTACGCAAAAGTGCTTTAGAATATACCGAAACCATTGAAGATAGAACATATAAATTAGAGAAATCTGAATTTGCAGTATCAGGTTGGAATAACGTATTTTCCGGAACAGCTAAAAGTATTGAGTTTAATAAAATTCAATTTGAACAAATTGTTGGTAATCGAGATGCCAAACATTTTGCACGTCGATTAACCGAACGTATGCTGAGTTATGATTTTGTGGCAAAGAAGAATCCTTTTCAAGAATTAGGAGGTTTTATGCCAGTGTTTATGGGCTATGGTATTCCAGGAACAGGAAAAAGTATGCTTATAGCAGCCATTGCTACGCGACTTAAGGAGCATTGTGATAATTTGGATATTCCGTTTTTGTTTCACCCTATGCCAGATACTTTAATTAGTACATTTCAAGGTGGCAGTGCTGAAAAAATGGTTGAATGGATGAAGCCTTTACAAGACCCATCAAAACTTATTTTTGCACCTATTGATGATGCCGAAAACAATTTACAAGAGCGAACAGCTCAGGGAGTTTCTGCTGGTGTCAAGGAAGTTATAGGCGTGTTTTTAAGATATACTGAAGGCGCTTATGCCGTAAACTATGGTAACAGTTCTATTGGATTGTTTACTAACCTTCCAGAAATGCTTGATAAAGCCGTTATTTCTCGTGTGCAGGGGCGTTTTAAAATTGATGGAGCAAGAAGCGAGCATGACTTTTTAGATCAAGATTATATTTGGTGGAAAAAGTTTGATAAAACCATGCCAGACTTTGTAAATATGCAAAACCCACAAGGCTATAAATATTTAGAAGATCAAGGTTTAGCAAAAAATATGGGTGATATTTTAGATGCTATTGAAAAACCTTCAGAAGAGCGTGTTTTAGAAACCTTTGAAAGAGTTGATAAAATGCATGATACCAATGAGCATATGTTTTATGCGAGTTTGTATAAAGAAATTCAAAAGATATTTCCATTCTTTTCATCGCGTGATGTACGGAATATACAATCGGCAATATCTTTACGGTTAACTGATTTTGATTTAGAGGATGATTGGTTTGAAAATCCAGATATTTATTTCAAAAAAGATTATGAAACTAAGTTTGGAATGCTTCAAGAATTGATGAAAAGCAATATGAAGGGGTTGGATTTTTCAGAAATTAGACGTCAAGAAGTTGTGCGTTATTTAGATAATGTAGCAACTATTGCCGATACTGATTTTAAACGAAAAGTAGATGCAAGAGTTAATCAATTGAATATAGAAACTGAGGCTAGAGAGCAATTTGATGACAAAAGATAAAAGAATAAAGAATATAACATCAACTGTATTATCCAATTTTTGGGGTAAGCTAGAGCGAATAGATTTTGATTATAAATTTAAAAATGGAAAATGGAAACGAATAGCCCACGAAGCTTATGGTAAGAGTGATGGTGTTGCGATATTATTGTACAATGCAGTATCAAAAAAAGTTCTTTTATCAAAACAATTTAGAATACCTGTATATATTTCTGGCGTTTCCGAGGGCGTTTCTATAGAAGTTTGTGGAGGAGCCATTGATGATGGTGAATCACCAGAAACATGTGTTGTTAGAGAAGTTAAAGAAGAATTGGGGTATAATGTCTCTAATTTAAAGGCTGTAAGTAATGTGTTTTTATCACCAGGAATAGTAAGAGAGCGTGTACATCTTTTTACTGGGAATTATACCGATTCTGATAGAATTGATAATGGAGGTGGTTTAGAAACCGAAAATGAAGAAATAGAAGTTTTGGAAGTCACTTTTACCAAGGCTATGGAAATGATTGATTCGGGAGAGATTATTGATGCTAGAACGATTATGTTGTTGCAATACATTCAAATAAATAAACTGTTGTAATGGATAAACTAAAAACAGCTAATTTATATAGAAGCGAATTAATTCCTGTAAGCGGAAAGCTTGTTGAGCGTTATAATAAATGTTTGGTAAAGCTCGGATTTACAAAAACAAAACTAAAAACGTTTTCAATAGATGGCATTGGTTGGAGCCCAGAGATTGCTGAGGAAAAAAAAGAGATTCACTATTTAAATAATGGTGATGCCAATCCGCACGGAATAATTATCTCACCATTACAAAAAGGAAAGCCTGTGTATGTTCCGTTTCATACGTTTGATAGAGATATAATGAAATTTGTTTTCAAAATACATGGAAGCAAAATAAATGATATTACACGCGATTGTGCTATTTGTTTAGATTTCGACCAAAATATTGATGCTTTTTATGAGCCTTTGGATGTTTTAAAGTACAACACAATTTCTATAAGTTTTCATTTAATAAACAATCTAGATAAAATAAAGGAACAACAATTAGAGCTAGTTGAAACTTTTAATAGAGGTAACAATTTTATTGATGAAAATTTGCATCAACAATTATTAGATTCTGCAAACACTTATGGAGACTTGCGTCACAGAGATTTAGATTTACATGCATTACAATTTACCACAGATTCCTTCTATACAAAAGCTTTTGGAGGTGTTTATGTATTGCGAGATTTTATAACACCTATAGTAGTTTTTGAAGATAAGAAATGGCATAAGGAAGCGATTAAAGATGTAAGCTACGAAGTGCTTATTTATCATATCCATCAATCTGAATTAATGGATAAACTTCGAGACCACGTTATTATCGAATACGATTTGGAGGCTGTTGTAAAAACAAAGCGATACCATCGAATTAAAAAGTTTGAGATGTTTCAGCATTTAAAAAAGCCTCAACATCCTATTAAAAACATTTTAAACGATCCATTACTGTACAAAAGTTACCTTAACAAGTTAAATATTGAAGCACGAAAAAAAGTAATGAGTGTAGAACGCTATTTAGAAAAAATTGAGACTAGTAATCAATACAAAATTGCCGATATTGTTGATGTTAAACTCTTTGAGGCTTTGCATCAACCGCATTCATCTTTAGACGCTAAACATCAAGATTTAATTTGGATGTTGTTGGTAAATGTATCTCCAAAAGACGTGTTGTACCTGTATTGGTACGATAAAGAAGCATTTTATAATAGTTTTAAAACTTGGGACGATTCTTTTAAAGAGTGGACTATTGAGACTATTAGTAACAATATTTAATAATTATAGACTAATTTTATACAGCATCATTAAAACAAAAAACCATGGGACTAGAATTAGTAATTTTTATAGGAGCGATACTTTTTGGTATCTTTTTGTATTGGAGAGAATCTAACGGTAATGGTTTATATCGTTTTGTAAACAAAATGGTAAACTCTAAAGCTCTTCAAATGAAACCAGAAAACCGAAAGGGATTTGTATATAAGCAAGCTTTTTTACCACGATTGGTTTTTGTAGCAACCACTTTTTTGTTAATTGGGCTAGTATTTCAATTTTTAACACCTTTCAAAATATTTGGAAGTTATAATGGAATTTCTGCATTTTCATCAGTAGTTGTTGGGACTTTAATTGGTACTTATTTAGCAAATTTTGTTATAAAATCTACTAAAGTTATAGAAGATAAAAGCGATTCTATTGGAGATATTATGGAAGATACTATAGAGAAAGGCAAGGATTTTATAGAAGATTTAAAGTCGAAAGATGCAGATTTAACTGAAGAACCTGAAACTATAAAAGAGAGACCAAAACCTGAAGAGAAGAGTGCTAGAGAACGGTTGAAAGATAAAGGATTGTTATAAATCTTTATAAAATGAGCAAAAATAAATTTCGATACGTATTCATTGTACTATTTGCTATTTTGATTGTTGTAGAGTTGTTTGTCTACGACTATAAAAGTGGTTTTCAATGGAAAAATAGTTTAAGATTATTAACACCTATTTTAATGATTATCGCTATGGTATTATCTATTAGACATACTAAAAAACATGGCGAAAATTAAAAAACCTTATTATGTTAAAGAACTACTGGAATAAAGGTAAAAAACAAAAAACAATAACTATAATAATTGCTTTAATATTATTAATCGCATTATTTGTTTTGCGCGACGATTATCAACCAGCTCTTTTGTTTGTTAGAAAATTCATCTTTATCATTCTATTAAGTGCAGTTGTTTTATTTTTTGGATTACGAAAATTTAGAAACTCTGCTAGTACAGGAAAGCGTATTGGTGTTTTAGGAGTATTGGCTGTTTTTTTCGGTCTTTTATACGTTGTAGGTTGGCATTTTAAAATGTACGATTACATGAAAACATTTAATGTATTTAATAATCTTAATAAAGTTGAAATAAACGAATTACCATTAACGCAGAATGAGCGTATTCAGCCATTGCAAAATATTTTTACTATGGCAAATGAAAGTGTAGGAGAGACTAAAGATGTGTCTTTACCACATTTAGTTCGAGTTGATGATGAAAATAAATGGACGATGGCTATCCAGCCTTCTGAAAATTATACATTTCAGCAAATAAGCGATAACACAGAAGAAGTATTTGCAGTATCAAGTACAACACCATTTCCAAGGTTTTCAAACGAAAATAGAATTCCTGTAACTTTTTCAATAGGCGAATCATTAAAATTTAGTAGAAACACGTATAATGCTGTTGTGCAACGTTTCAACTTCTTTCAATTATTTATGATGGAACCTAGTGATACATTTTATATGAAAAATGATACAGGACAATGGGTGCAAGTAGTGAGCTTAATTAAATGGAAAGGGTTTTTATTCCCATATCCAACATTTGGTGGTGTTATGGTTGTAAATAATGGCGAGCACGATTTTAATGATTATATGGAGCGTATTTTAATAGGAAAGGGCACTTATATAAGTCCAGAAGAGATGAAAAATTATCCGTTTTTAATAGGTCAAAATATATTAGCCGAAAAAGTATCACAGCTACAAGCGGAATCATTAAAATTTTTAGGAGGATTTAGTGATCCATTGCCATGGAATATGCTAACTGCAGTTAAAATTCCAGAAATGCCTAAAGATCAAAATGAGCAACCTTATGTTACAGACTTTAATTTTTCTGATACTGATTCTAATGCCTATAATGGTTTATACCATTGGTTTGGATTAGAACCAGTAGGTCAGGAGCGTACTAGTTTGAGTTATAGTGTGTTTATTCCTGCAGACGGAACAGATAAAATGTATTATTACGATCATGCAGCAAAAAAACAAGGTTATGCAGGCGTATCTGCAATGCCCCAAAAAGTAAAAGAATCGAGAAAAGAATACGATTGGAATGCGAACACACCTGTAGAATTCAGACCATATATCAAAGATATTGCTGGAAGAAAGCGCATGTTCTTTTTAGGAACTGTTTCTGCTATTAGTGAAAAAGATGCAGGACAATTTGATGGTTCTGCAACTCCAGATTTAGTGCTGATAGATAGTGAATATCGAGATGTTATTTGGATTGATGTTAAACACCCAAGTCAATGGGATAAAACGGTTTATGAGCAATTAAATGAAGCTTGGAGGTCGAGCGAAGGGATTGGTTATTATTTTGCCGAAGATGCTAAAGAAATTGATATTATTGAACAAACTTCAGATTCAACTATCGTAATTCCTGTAGTTGACAAGAAAACTGAAGAAATTGAAAGACTACAACGGCAAATTGATTCTTTGAAGGCTAATAATAATTAATATGCATGGTAGTTTAGGACATTTTAAAGCGACATTACAAAGGAAAAAGGAGCGTAAAGCTAAAGCTGAAGGAAGATTTGATAAGAAGAGGCTAAATTATAGCGCTTCAGAGGAAAAAACTCAATTTGATTTTCCTGTTCTTAAAAAACCAGAATTAGAAAAAGTTAAAACCAAAATAAGAGCAAAAATTAAAAAAGAAAAAAGACTAGATTATTTATTAATCACAATAGTTCTCTTAGTTTTTGTACTTATCTATTTTCTACTTAATTAATAAAAACATGTAACAATTCATATTAAATTTAGACCTATAAATAAAGCTTATTATGTCTGGTTATATGGATTTTGGGATGCAAAGTTGGATTTATAAAAAGAGTCCTAGGAAACCATTTTCAAAAAGAGAAAGCCTACCCTCATTTTCACCACTACCAAATTATTCAAGAAAATTTAAACTTAAACCAATCGTAAATGAGAATAAAGATTTGGATAATTTTTTAACATTAGTTATAATTTTAGTATTTGCAATCTTTTCATTCTTTTTGGTAAACAGATTTGTTGCTTATTCAAATAATCAAGCTATTTCAATTACTGCAATAAATGAGTCAAAGGATAATGAAGCATTTGATTTTTTAATGAAATCAGGAAAAAGCAGATTACTTTCTAATAATATATTTGGAGCTTATTCTGAATTTAATTTGGCTTATAACATTAAACCAAAAGATAAAGAACTAAATGAATTAATGATTGAAACTTTAGGCATTCTTTGTGTTAGTGAAGAAAAGTATTGTGATAGATTAGATGTTATTTTAAATACCGATTAATAAATAATCTTTATTGTTAGAAAATTCAATATTCTTTAATCTGTATTACTGTTAATTTTCAATTTCTTCCAATTTTTATAAACTTATTTTTGTTCCTTTATACACTAACTAAAACAAACTATAATTCAATGAAAGCTTCAATTTACTCAATTTTTGCTATTATTTTAATGGCTTCTTCATGCCAACAAAAAGAAAACCAAAAACCATATTCTTCTATGGAAGCACCATCTGCAAAAAAAATACCAAAAGAACTAACTATTCATGATGATACTCGAATCGATAATTATTTTTGGATGCGTTTAAGCGACGAACAGAAAAATGCAGAAACGGCAGATGAGCAAACACAAGATGTATTAGACTATTTGAATGCAGAGAACGATTATTTAAGCAAAGCAATGGCTCATACTGATAGTTTGCAAGACAAATTATATAATGAAATTGTAGGGCGTATTAAAAAAGACGATCAATCTGTTCCAGTAAACGATAATGGTTATTCGTATTATACACGCTTTGAAAAAGGAGGAGATTATGCTTTGTATTGTAGAAAAAAATTAGAAAAAGGAGCTATAGAGGAAATTATGCTTAATGGCCCAGAAATGGCAAAAGGCTATTCTTATTATGGTTTTGGAGGACGTTCTGTAAGCCCAGATAATAAAATGCTGGCCTTTGGAATTGATACTATTTCTAGACGACAATACACCTTGTATTTTAAAAACTTAGAAACTGGAGAGTTGCTAACCGATAAGCTTAGTAACACTGGGGGTAGTGCTACTTGGGCAAACGATGGGAAAACTGTTTTCTACACAACAAAAGATCCACAAACCTTGCGACAAAATAAAATTGTAAAGCATATTATTGGTACTAACCAATCTGAAGATGTAGTGGTTTACGAAGAAAAAGATGATACGTTTAGATGTGGTGTTGGCAAGACAAAGTCTGACGCTTATCTAGTAATAGGTAGTTTTCAAACCTTATCAACAGAATTCAGATTTTTAGATGCAAATGCACCAAACGGAGAATGGAAAGTTATTCAACCTAGAGAGAAAAACTTAGAGTACACTATTGACCATTTTGAAGATCATTTTTATATAAGAACAAATAAAGATGCAAAAAACTTTAAACTTGTTAAAACTCCTGTAGATAAAACAGAAAAGGAGAATTGGGTTGATGTTATATCACACAGAGAAGACGTGTATTTTCAAAGTATGGATTTGTTTAAAAAATACTTAGTTACTGAAGAAAGAAAAGAAGGATTAAGAACTATAAGAGTTATAAAGTGGGATGGTAGTGACGATTATTATATTGAATTTAATGATCCAGCATATTTCGCCACTACTACATCAAATTTAGATTTTGACACTGATACTTTACGTTACAGGTACAGCTCATTAACCACTCCAAATAGTACTTATGAGTATAATATGGCAGAAAAGAGGCAATTGCTTTTAAAACAAACTGAAGTAGTTGATCGTACTTTTGCAATAGAAAATTATACATCAGAGCGTTTATTTGCAATAGCCACAGATGGTACAAAAATTCCTGTGTCAATAGTTTATAAAAAAGGAGTAGAAAAAAACGGAAAAAATCCATTATTGCTTTATGCATATGGTTCTTATGGAAATAGCCAAGAACCAAGGTTTAGCTCTACACGTTTAAGCTTATTAGACAGAGGTTTTGTTTATGCCATTGCTCATATTCGTGGTGGACAAGAAATGGGAAGAGATTGGTATGAAAATGGAAAGCTGTTAAAAAAGAAAAACACATTCACAGATTTTGTTGATGTTGGTAAGTTTTTAGTTGATGAAAAATTCACAAACAACAACCATCTATATGCTTATGGAGGTTCTGCTGGTGGGTTATTAATGGGAGCTATACTAAATATGGAACCAGACATGTGGAATGGCGTTATAGCGGCTGTTCCTTTTGTTGATGTGGTTTCAACAATGTTAGATGAAACAATTCCATTAACTACTTTTGAATTTGATGAATGGGGAAATCCCAAGAATAAAGAGTACTATGATTATATGAAATCGTATTCTCCTTACGATAATGTGGAAGCCAAAGACTACCCAAATATTTTAATAACTACAGGGTATTGGGATAGTCAAGTACAATACTGGGAGCCTGCAAAATGGATTGCTAAATTACGTGAATTAAAAACCGATGACAATTTATTGGTTATGGATTGTAATATGGAAACGGGTCATGGTGGCGCATCAGGACGTTTTGAACGTTACAAAAGGTTAGCTTTAACTTACGCTTTCATGTTTGATTTAGAAGGTATTACTGAATAAAACAAGTACCGTTTTTATAACAAAAAGCCTTGAAGAAATTCAAGGCTTTTTTATTTCTATTGAAAAAATATAGAAGCAGTATTGAATTAAACTCTATGAAAAAGACATTAACAGTAGTCAAATAAAAAATTAATTAAAAAAATAACATGAAATATGCAACCTATTCTTCTTTGGGTTGTCTTGTAGTAAGTATTATGTTTAAAACAAAAGCAAATAGTAATGAAACATAAAAACCAAAATAGCGTTTGTCAATCCATAAACCCGTTTTTGGGTTTTGGATGGAGTACAGGGTTTAAATTCAAAAAAGGAGAATTAAATAAAAAGCCTCAAGAATATATTTATAGTATTGCAGAAGCAAACAAATAAGAATCAATTTTTTAAACAATTATAAATCAAAATCAAAGAATGAACAATCAAAAAATGAAGCAATTATTATTGTTATTTATGTTATGTACGTCCATACTTTCTGCTCAAGAAAGCTTTACGATAAATGGTACTATTAAAGACGATAAAAATGGAGAAACTTTATTAGGAGCCACCGTATTTTTAAAAGGAACCACTAATGGTTCTGTTACTAATGAGTATGGTTTCTTTTCGTTAACAGCTCCAAAAGGAAATTATACCGTAATAGTATCTTATTTGGGGTATCAAGAAATTAGAAAAGATATAGTTTTAGACGTAAATCAAACATTAAATTTTGAAATCAAGGAAGTATCAACTCAACTGGATGAAGTTGTAATTACTGCTGAAGAGCCAGAAAGAGTTAGTATAAAAAAACCACAAATGAGTGTTTCAAAGTTAAACGCATCAACTATTAAGCAAATGCCAGCGGTTCTAGGAGAAATAGATGTAATTAAATCTATTCAAATGTTGCCTGGAGTTACTAATAATGGAGAAGGAACTGCTGGGTTTAATGTAAGAGGTGGCGCTGCAGACCAAAACTTAGTGTTATTAGATGAAGCTATCATTTATAACACTTCGCATTTTTTTGGTTTCTTTTCTGTTTTTAATACAGATGCTATTAAAGATATTAAACTGTATAAAGGGGATATTCCTGCTAAGTTTGGAGGAAGAGTATCATCCGTTTTAGATGTTCGCCAAAAAGATGGGAACAGCAAAAATTTTGGACTTACAGGGGGTATAGGGCTTATTTCAAGTAGGTTGGCAGTAGAAGGGCCAGTATTTAAAGATAAAGGGTCTTTTTTAATTGCTGGAAGAACATCATATGCACACTTGTTTATGAAGGCTATTGAAGATGTTAAAGATGATAAAATTTCTTTTTATGACTTAAACCTTAAAACTAATTATGAAATTAATAAAAATAACCGTGTTTTTCTATCTGGATATTTTGGGCGAGATAACTTTAACTTGTCAAAAGTAATAAATAATACATATGGTAATGCAACGGGAAATTTAAGATGGAATCATATTTTTAATGATAAACTCTTTTCTAATTTATCATTAATTTATAGTAAATATGATTATCAAATTGTATTAGATTTTATTAAGCTAGATTGGATTGCAGATATTAAAAATTATAATTTAAAATATGATTTTAGATATTACGCCAATGAAAAATTAAAACTAGATTTTGGTGTTAGTGGTATTTTGTATCGTTTAAACCCAGGAGAAGTTAAACCAACAGATCCAAGCTCTTCAATAAATTACTTAAAGCTTGAGCAAAAAAGAGCTTTTGAAAGCGGGCTTTATATAAGTGCAGAACATAAACTTACTGATAAGCTAACTGCGCAATACGGTTTAAGATATAGTAGATTTTCTAGATTAGGAGGGCAAAACATAATGAATTATGTAGATAATCAACCTGTTGTTTATAATAGCGAATTAGGTATTTATGAAGAAGGTGTTGAGGCCGGAGAAACATTTTATAAAAAAGGAGAAAGCATTGAAACTTTTGATAATTTTGAGCCACGTCTTGGACTTTCATACCAATTAAATGAGTCATCGTCCGTAAAAGCTAGTTATACAAAGTCTTCTCAATATTTACACTTATTGTCAAACACCTCGGCGGTAACACCATTAGATGTTTGGACACCTAGTGGGAAGTATATAAAGCCGCAACTATCAAATCAATATGCCTTGGGCTATTATAAAAATTTTAAAGACAATGAGTATTCTTTAGAATTAGAAACATATTATAAAACTGTAGATAATAGAATAGATTACGTTGATGGGTCTGACTTAATAGGAACCAATACCATTGAAACAGAAATATTAAATGGTGAGGCTAGAGCTTACGGATTAGAAGTATTACTACGTAAAAACAAAGGAGACTTTACTGGTTGGTTAGCATATACAGTATCAAAATCAGAGCAAAGAACTTTTGGTGGTAAAGCTGGAGGACCAGGGATTAACAAAGGGAATTGGTATAATACACCCTATGATAGAACGCACGATGTATCTCTAACTGGAATTTATAAATTGAATGATAAATGGAGTTTTAGCTCTAATTTAGTTTATCAGACAGGAAGGCCAGTAACTTACCCAAATGGGCAGTATCAATATGAAGATTTATCTATAGCAAGTTATTCAGGTAGAAACGATGACCGTTTATCTGCATACCACAGAGTAGATATATCTGCGACATATAAACCCAATAGGAAACTTAATAAACGTTGGAAAGGAGAATGGGTTTTTGGAATATACAATTTGTATAATCGAAAAAATGCAGCTTCTATTTCTTTTAGACAAAATAATGATACAGGTCAAAATGAAGCAAATAGAACAGCCATTTTTGGAATGATTCCTTCTGTAACGTATAATTTTAAATTTTAAAAACATGAAATATATAAAACAAATAGCAATAATAGCATGCTTAATATTGGCCTCGTGCGAAGATGTTATTGATGTAACGGTACCGACTGCAGCACCAAGATTAGTTGTAGAAGCTTCTATAGATTGGGAAAAAGGAACAGTAGGTAACAACCAAACAATTAAACTACATACATCTACACCGTATTTTGATACAACTACAAATAATATTGTAACAGGAGCAACAGTAAAAGTAACTAATACTAATAGTGGTGCAGAATTTACATTTACCGATCAGAATAATGGAACTTATACAACTTCAAGTTTTATTCCAGTTGTTAATGATACATATACATTAGAAATTGTTTATAACGGAGAAAATTATCAAGCAAGTGAAACTTTAAAATCGGTTTCAGATATTAATAGAATTACTCAGTCTTTAGAAGGAGGATTTGATGACGAGGTTTTAGATGTTACTATATTTTGGGATGATCCTGCTGATGAAGAAAACTATTATTTAGTTAGGGTTTTGGAGGTAGGCGACATGTTCCCGTTTTTAGAAGAAATATCGGATGAGTTTATAAACGGTAATGAAATCGATGACTTTTTTGAAAAAGATGACGATGCTGATGATCCAACGGAAGAGTTTAACCCTGGAGATACGGTAGATATCTCTTTATTCGGTATTTCCGAAAGATACCATAACTACATGCAATTGTTAATAGAGCAATATGATAGTGGAGGAGATCCTTTCAGTTCTGTTGCAGCAGAGATAAGAGGAAACTGTATTAATACTACAACCCCAGATAACTATGCTTTTGGGTATTTTAGATTAACTCAAGTAGTAAAAGAGAGTTATACATTTCAATAGTAAATAAAGTAATTTAGTATATATGTCTAATGAGATAGAACAATAAATTACAAGTAAATTAGACCATCTCAAACACCTAAAGTTTGAGATGGTTAATAGTAGTTTTGTAGCAATTTTAATCGATGTGGAATGGAAATATCATTGTACTTAAATAATCAAAGTATCAATTGATTTCAATTTCAAAATCAGCATGTTTCCAACTCTTTGCTATTAATTCGTCAATTTTATATACGTTTTTAAGATCTCCTAAATCTGAATATGCTTGTTTTAAACCATGGTAAGCCCAACCATTTTTTGGTAAACGCTCTAAATCTTCTTGATAAATTTTGATAGCTAATCTTTTTTGTCCATTTAATATTAAAACTTTTCCCAAATGATGGCGAATAGAGAAAAACCAATCTGGAGGCTCGTTATAATTTAATGCGTCTTCCATAGCTACAGCTTCTTTTAAAAGAACAATACTTGCTTTATAATTTTTAACTGATTCAGATGCCAAAATTTCAGCATCTAAAACCTTTGAGGCAATAATAACTAAATCGTAAACAGAATTAATACCCCAAATGGTAACGTCTTTTAAGCTTTCGTTTTCAGTTAATATTTTAAGTGCTTCTAGCTCTGCTTTGGCTTTATTTAAATCACCTTTTCCTAAATGTGCCATACCTTCAGCATAATGCTTAATGGCTTTTGGGTAATTTAAATCGTAAGTCTCTAATTTCATATTTAAAATATCATCCCATTTTTTAAATTTAACAGCAACATAGTAAGGAATTGTGTAATAATGTTGTAAAGTTCCCCATCCTGGTTGTTTCATGATTTCTGGATGAACATGTTCTGACACTTTATTGGCGCCAATCATGGCCCAGTGACTATTACCTTCCAAAGTAGCAGTAGCTGCCATAAAATGATAGTTATGTGGGTAATAACCTAACGGATATGCACCTTGGGCATGGCATGTAGTTACATAAGTACTATCGGCTTTTACTGCAGCAATGTTAGATAAGGTACCTTTATGATATTCGCCAGTTCTTATATAGGTGTGAGATGGCATGTGTAATAAATGCCCTGAGCCAGAAACTAAGCCCTCATCAAATAATTTTGCAGATGCATCAGAACGTTCAGGTGTTTTTGAGGCTTCAACAGCATGTATATAAAAGTGATGTGCCCCTGGGTGTTTTGGGTTTTGCGCTATCAATTTTTCTAAAAGCGATACAATTTCAACTGTCCAAGGTTTCTCAGTACCATCTTTTTCATTCAAATCCCATGGATGTAAATTCATTAAGGACTCTGCATACAAAGCACTTATTTCTGTATCATCTGGATATTTGTCATATAACTTTTTTAAAGCATTAGAATATTGTGTGTCTAAGTCAGTTCTATCTTCAGGAGGTTCTGAAGCATAACGTAAAGCCATTACTTTAATAAAATCTTTTTCTTTTTTTGTAGCGTTTGATGATAACTCTATAGCCTTTTGTATAGCTTGATAGGCTCTTTGATAATTATCATCTTCCATACCTGCATTATAATTAGGCCCTAGCACATATGCATAACCCCAAAATGCCATAGCGCAAGTAGGGTCTAGCTTAGTTGCATAGTAAAAAGAACGAGCCGCTTCGGCATGATTAAACCCATAAGCCAAAGTCATTCCTTGATTAAAATACCGTTGTACTAACACATTATCTGTTGTTATTGGGTAATTTATCGCATCATAACCTTCTAAAAGAGGAGCGATATTATCTTTTTTATACCATTCACTATCTGTAACTTGCGGAACACACGTATATTTAGATGATGGTGGAGATTTAGAAATTAATATGCTCTCTTCAGTGGATTTGTTGTTTTTACAAGATAAAAATAGACTTAGGGAGATAAGAATTAATATGCCTTTTTTCATTTTGTGTAAAATTTTGATTTATAGTCAATTACGGTCATACAATTTACAAAAGATTAAAGTGTTTTAATAATTTTTAAACGAATTAAAATTATTATGTGACTTATTTAAGTTACCTGTGTCTTAAATCATAACAACTAAAATAGCGATAAGCTACATTTGAAAACCCTAGAAAATATTAATAAGTTACCTG
The DNA here is from genome assembly GCF_002741945.1 of Gaetbulibacter sp. 4G1. Lineage (GTDB taxonomy): Bacteria > Bacteroidota > Bacteroidia > Flavobacteriales > Flavobacteriaceae > Wocania_A > Wocania_A spongiicola. The sequence goes on along the minus strand of NZ_MDVN01000024.1, from coordinate 417,966 downwards.
ATGAAGATTTGGTAAAAGTAATTGTTAAAACCAATAACACATTACTTTTCGAAATACTGTATGATAGGTATGCTACATTAGTGTATAATAAATGTTTTGGGTTTGCTAAAGATGCAGATGAAGCTAAAGATTTAACTCAAGATGTATTTTTAAAGCTCTTTGTTAAATTGGCTAGCTTTAAAGGGAAATCGAAGTTTTCAACTTGGTTGTATGCTTTCACTTATAATCATTGTGTAAATTATGTAACAAGAAATACGGCTAAGAAGTTTGAGAAACAGTCAGTAGATTATAAAGACATTGAAAACCTTTCATATTATGATGAAGATGATACCAGTTTTCTGGATATGAAAGTTGATAGATTAAAAGTAGCTTTAGAGCTAATTTCTCCAGAGGAGAAAATGATTCTATTACTAAAATACCAAGATTTTCTTTCTATAAGAGATATTGAAAGTGTTTTAGGAATAGGTGAAAGTGCGGTTAAAATGAGACTTAAACGCGCTAAAGACAAACTAAAAAATGTGTATACTAACAACCTTAAATAATGGAGAATCCGTTTAAGCAAATAAACCAGCCTCTCAAGGAAGTTCCGCAAGAACTCAAAGCAAAGGTTATGAGCGATATTGCTATGGCAAAACTCATTATGGAGTTAGCAGCACTATTTTCTTATAATATAGGTGATGTGATAGAAACTGTTATGAGGAGTAGAAAAGACACAAAATAAAAACATTAAACAAAAATAACCCTAACAAAATTTAAGATAATGGAAAAAGCAATAGGATGGAAAGATAAGGCCTTGGAGTCTTTAACAGTCATGTGGCCAGAAATAACAAAAGTGCTTCTTAATTTAGTTGTAGCATTTATAGTATTGATTATAGGCTGGTTAATTACCAAATTGATAGTTCGTATTATTAAAAGGGCATTAAAGCTAGCAAAGGCCAATAAATTAGATGATAAGTTAAATGAAATTGAGATTGTTGAAGGCAAGAAATTAAATTTTGATACGATTAAGATTGTTTCAAATTTTGTAAAATGGGTTATGTACATTATCCTTATAATCATGGTGTCAGACATTATGAATTTAACCATGATATCTGAGCAAATTAGTAACCTATTAGGTTATTTACCACAATTATTTGCAGCTGTTGTTATATTTACCATTGGATTAGTTTTAGCTAACGTAATAAAGAAAGGATTGAAGTCCTTTTTTGAATCTATGGATTTATCTGGAGCTAAAATTATAAGTCAGATTGTATTTTTTATAATACTCATATTCACTTCTATAACTGCCTTAAATCAAGCTGGCGTTAATACTGAAATAATTACGAGTAATATTACCATGATTTTGGCAGGTTTTCTATTAGCTTTTGCTTTAGCTTTTGGTTTTGGAGCACAAAAGGTGGTAGGAGATTTATTAAAAACATTTTATGCTAGAAAAACCTATGAAATAGGTCAAAACATTGAATTCAATAATATTAAAGGCGAAGTAGAATCGTTAGACGGTATAACCGTTACTATAAAAACAGAACAAGGTAAACTTGTGGTACCAATTAAAGATATTGTAGAGAGCCAAGTTAAAATACAGGATTAATTTTAAGTTAGGGTTAAAATTTGGTTGGTTACTACCTGTATATTAAGCAACTCTCTACATATTATATCCCTTTTCATTAATTTGAAAAGGGTTTTTTTGTTTAAAAGGCATCTAATAATTGCAAAACTTTGGTTTTATAACTTCGGCTAATTGGAAACGATTTTTTTGAAATAGTTATTTGTTCGTTTGTAAACGAAGTAATTTGTTTTATTGAAATTATATAGGATCTGTGAATTCTTATAAAAGAATTTTTTGGCAGTTTGGCTTCAATAGCGCTAATAGTTTCACGAGTAACTATGGTTTTATTTGGTAAATTAATTTTAATATAATCGCTATAACTTTCAATGTATATAATATCATTAAAATTTATTTTCACCATAATTCTGTCTGATCTAACAAATATAAATTCATTAATATCTACATGTTTTTCAATTCTTTTTTGTTGATTACTGTAAACATCAAAATAGGTGTTAATGGCTTTTAATAAACGTTCAAAAGAAATGGGTTTTAGTAAATAGTCTACAGCTTGCAATTCAAAACCCTCAACAGCATAATCGCGATAGGCAGTTGTAAAAATAATTTTAATGTCTTTATTAATAGACTTTGCAAATGAAATTCCAGATATCTCTTGCATGTTTATATCTAAAAAAACTAAATCTATTTCATGTTTACTTATATATTTAAAAGCTTCCATAGCACTGCTACAGCTTGCTACAATGCTAATACTGTTAATATTAGAAAGATGCATAGCAATTACTTCTCGTGCAATGAATTCATCATCAACAATTATGCAGGATATAGTCTTATTTTTTTGCAATTACTTATTATTTAAGTTAAGGCTTATTTTAAAAACACCTTCGTTATCACTAATAGTTAAGTTGTAATTATTTTTGTATACCAAATCTAATCGCTTTTTAATGTTTTCCAAACCTATGCCATTACTTGCTGTTTTAGGTTTGTTATAACTATTTTTAATTTTAAAATCAATATTTTCTTCATTACAATTTAAATCAATGTTTATATTTAAAACACCATGTTGTAAACTACCATGTTTAAAACTATTCTCAATGAATGGTAATAATAACATAGGAGCAATTTTTATGGTTTTAGAAATATTATTATGATTAAAATTGATTTTCAAAGCATTATTAAAACGCATTTTTTCTAGTTCAATATAATCTTTAATATGATTAATTTCAGTAACCAAAGGAACAAAAGGTTTGTCAACTTGATACAACAAATAATCTAATAAATTAGAAAGTTTTAGTATCATTTCTGGTGTCTCATCGGCTTTCTTTAAAGCAAAGCCATACATGGTATTTAGTGTATTAAATAAAAAATGCGGATGAATTTGCATTTTTAAATAGTTAAGCTCTTGCTCCTTTAGCTTGAGCTGAGTTTCTAGTATTTTTGTTTCTAAACTTTTTGCCTTTTCAGTGTGCTTTAAATTTAGCTTTAATAGTTTAAAAGCACTTACTAAAATGACTACTAAATAAACTGCAATCGCAACAAACAATATATTTTTTGTTACAGGATTCATGGCATTATATTCAAAACGTGCAAGATATATGAAGCTAAAAAAGATAGAGACCATTATTAAATACCCAGAAATAATTAAAGTATAAAAACTATAAAGCACAAATAGGAGATAGCGTTTAGTTATTAAATACTCTGGTATTAACTTATATATAGAAACATAGGTTGTGGCAATAGTTATTGGCATTAAAAAAATAGAAAATGAAAGCGTATCACTATAGTTTTTACTTTCTGCACCAAAAAAATAAGTAAAAAAAAGCAATACTAAGCACCAAAATAAAAGGTGAAGAAAAAGGGTGCCTAATTTTTTTAAAATATATTTCTTTTCTATCATGCTTTGTAAATAGTGTTACAATAATAATCTATTTTTATAGGGAATTAATGTTTTGTAGACGAATAACAGATTTAATGAGGGTTTCTGCATTAGGTTATATCCAACTCTAATTTGGTTATTCGTCGTATTAAAACTTTTTGATAAATAATCTAAACTAAGTTTGTGTAACATTAATCAAAAAACAAACAGTTATGTGCGTATTCTTAGTATCGAAATTACTAGTAGTATCAAATCCTTTAGCAGATAGGTTTTATGAAGGGGGGCCTTTATTTATGTCATTAATTTTAATATGTTTATTGCTTTCTATTTTTCTTTTAGTTCGAGGTTTTTTAAGTTTGAAGAAAGATATTTTAAAATCTAAGAAAATGCTTAGTTTGGCTATAGACAGTAGTCTTCTAGGTTTGGTTTTAGGCTTTTTAGGCTCAATTATTGGGTTGATTACTGCTTTTGATACAGTTGAAGCTCTGGGGAATCCAGATCCTGCAATTTTTGCAGGAGGACTTAAAGTATCGTTATTGACAGCTACGTTCGGGCTTTTTTCTTTTGTTGTATCTAGAGTAGGTATTATTGTTTTAAGAGCAATGCAGAATAAATAATTTTGCTTATTTAAAAAATATGTATTAAAAACCTTTTCATTAATTTGAAAAGGGATTTTTTTTAATAAATATATTGCTTTTCATAAATGGTTTTAAAAAAGTAACTTAGCTTTTTATGTTTAACCAAAACCATCAACTTTCATCATGAAAAAACTACTCTATATTTTTGTTGCTTCATTTTTCATTGTTAGCTGTTTTAAATCAAAAAACGAAACTCAATCTAATCCGTCTGAAACTCTTCCTGAAGTACAAGCTAATGAGGCTGGAATGTCAGAGTTTAGGCTTAGCTATATTGATACTATGTTAAATAAAGCGGTTGAGAGCAATATTATTCCTGGTGCTGTCGCATTAGTTTCAAGGCATGGAAAAGTAGTATACCACAAATCATTTGGCATGGCTGATAATACATCTGAAAGAGATTTAAAGCAATCAGATATATTTAGAATAGCTTCACAATCAAAAGCAATTACATCAACAGCAGTCATGATGCTTTGGGAAGAAGGGAAGTTTAATTTAGACGACCCAATTTCTAAGTACATTCCAGAATTTGCAGACGAACAAATTTTAGATACGTTTGATGAAAGCGACTCATCGTACACTACCAAACCATCTGAAAAACAAATAACAATTAGAAACTTATTAACCCATACTTCTGGTGTTGGTTATGGGGTGATTGATGGTGACCACAGATTTAATAAACTTTACAATAAAGTTGGAATTATAGATTTATTTACCACTAAAAATATTAGTATTGGAGACAACATAAAGAAGCTTGCTAAGCTCCCATTACACCACAATCCAGGAGAGAAATTTACTTATAGCGAAGGGCTAGACGTGTTAGGCTATTTTATTGAAATAGTATCAGGAATGTCTTTTGATGAATTTTTAAGAACAAGAATTTTTGACCCTTTAGGGATGCATGACACGCAGTTTTACCTTCCAGAATCTAAATACAATCGTTTGGTTACGGTTCAAACTAAAGAAGAAGATAAATGGATAAAATACCCTGTAACTTTTTATGATACAGATTATCCAATTAAAGGCGCAAAACGCTTTTTTTCAGGCGGAGCAGGATTAACTAGTACTGCAAAAGATTACGCTACTTTTTTACAAATGTATTTGAATAAAGGCGAATTAAATGGTGCTAGGCTATTAAGTAGAACAACAGTTGAAACCATTTTAACTAACCAAATACCATATATATCTGAAAACATACAAGCTGTACATGGTTTAGCTTTTGGTTTAATTGATAAAAGAGAGCAAGATTTAGGAGGAGCTGGTAGCGAAGGTACATTTATATGGGGAGGGTATTTTAATACCGTATATTTTGCAGACCCAAAAGAAAATGTAATTGGTGTATTATTGAAACAAACACAACGAATTAATGGTGATGACACTTCTAATAAATTCAGAAAACTAGTTATGCAATCTATTGATGATTAGGTAAAATATTTAGTGCTATGTTATATTTAATAAGTGGCGCTTCAAGGGCGGGAAAGACTATAATTGCTAAAAAAATATCTGCTCAAAAAGGCATATCCTACTTGTCTCTTGATTGGTTAATTATGGGGTTTACAAATGGTATTCCAGAATATGGATTGCATGATATGCTATTCCCAGATGAAATAGCACAAAGATTTTGGAGTTTTTTTAAAAGTATGATAGAAAGCATGCTTTGGAGTGATGTTGATTATATTATTGAAGGTGAAGCGATGCTTCCTGAATTAATAATTGAATTAATAAAAAAACATCCAGATAAACTAAAAGTATGTTTCCTTGGTTTTGCTGATACTTCAGTTAGCAAAAAAGTTAAAGAAATAAAAGATTTTAGTAGCAAAAAAAATGATTGGTTAATTGAAAAAACAGATGAATATATAATAGATCATGTAAAAAACATGATAGTTCACAGTCAAAAAATAAAGAAATCCTGTAAGGAAAATAATTTAAAATATTTTGATGTATCTGAAAAATTCGTAAATACTATTGATGATACTATTGAATATTTTATGCTGTAAAACCACATTTTGTAGCCAGTTGTTATCAATCATTTAAAAAAAGATTACTTCCTCTTATTCCGCTTGTTATAATTTTTGTCTCCTCGGGTTTTAGGCTTTTTGTACTTTTTTGCAATCTTAAATTTATAAGAACCGCCTAAGTTTTCTTTAGAATTTTTTTCAGATTTTTCATGAAATGCAGGTCCAGGAGCATCTTCGTCTTTTCGCTTTGTAGGATTGTTACGTTCTTTTATTTGCGGTCGTTCTTCTTCAATAAGCTCAGTAGTTATTTCAACATTATCTGGAATTTTTATTAATGGAATTTCCATTTGCATTAAACCTTCTATATTTTTTATAGCTTCCAATTCCTTTTCGGTAGAAAAAACAAGTGATTCACCTTTACGTTCTGCACGACCAGTTCTTCCGATACGATGCATATAGTTTTCAGGATAATCTGGTGTATCAAAATTAATAACGTGAGATACGTTATCAATATCTAACCCACGTGCCATAACATCTGTAGCTATCAAAATACGGTTTTCACCATTTCTAAATTGCTCAATGCTTCGTAGTCTATAATTTTGAGTTTTATTGGAATGAATCACACAAAGTTCTTCATGAAAAATTTCATCTAATTTTTCAAATAAACGATCTGCCATTTTTTTATAAGCTACAAAAACTAAAACTTTATTAAAAGCTTCAGTATCATGTAATAGATGAACTAGCAAATTAACTTTGGTATAAAAGTTAGGAACTTCAAATCGTGTTTGCGCAATGTTTTCTAAAGGCGTACCAGAAACAGCAATTGAAACACGTTTTGGTCCTTTAAAGAAGTCATTAATCAACTCATCTACATCTTGCGTCATAGTTGCCGAAAACATTATGTTTTGTCTACGCTCTGGAAGAATATCAAAAATATTAATCAATTGATGTCTAAACCCTAAATCTAACATCACATCTACTTCATCAATCACTAATTTTTGAATCGATTTAAGTTGTAAAACTCTGCTTAAAGCTAAATCATATAAACGACCAGGTGTAGCAACTAAAACATCTATACCTTCAGAAATAGCCTGCTTTTGTGTGTTGATATTAGTACCACCGTAAACCCCTAAAACACGATTATTAATGTACTTTGAAAGCTTTTCTATTTCATCTACTACTTGTACAACTAATTCTCGAGTTGGTACTAAAACCAAAACTCTAGGGTTTTCTTGTGTTGAGTATTTTAGATTTTTTAGTATAGGAAGCATGTAGGCAAAGGTTTTACCTGTACCAGTTTGTGCAATACCAACCATATCTTTTCCAGAAGCGATAACGTTAAACGCCTTAGTTTGAATTGGCGTTGGTGTGATAAATCCTAAATCGTTTAAAGCGTTATAGAGAGGTGTGTTTAAGTTTAAATCTTCGAAATGAGCCATAAGAATTTTAATAATACCTCAATTTGATAGAGGCGAACTACATCTGTCATTTGATAATCATATATTAATAATCAGATGAAAGTCACAATCTTGTTTTAGACTGCAAATTTACTATTAATTTGTTAGACTAAATGATTATTATGTATTTCGATAGTATAACCAGCTTCAAAAGTTTTTCCATCGTGTAGGGACAGAATACCTTCCTTAGTTTTAAAATCTTGATTGGTGTTTTCGCTATCTGCAATTCCTAACCATGGCTCAATACAAACATAATCACCATCTGGTTTTGCCCAAATACCTAAATAAGAGAAATCGTGATAACTTACCGTAAGGATACTCCCATTTAATTTGCTTTTTAAAGTTACTTTTTTAGATTTTAAATCTTTAAAAATTAAAGCGTCTCTGTTAAATAAACCATGGGTTAATTTAATGCTATCTGAATTTTTAAGAATAGGTTCTGCTTTTGAAGAAATTAAACCATTTTTCATATTAATTAAATGAGTTTTAGCATTTTCAATGTGTTCAAACTCTAAACTATAATCGTTGTAATTTTCATTTTCAAATACAGGGCACTTAAAAGCAGGATGCCCACCAACAGAAAAATACATGGTTTTATCATCACAATTTTTAATGCTATGAAGCACTTTTAAATTATTATCATCAAGTAAATAAGTTATATAAAACTCAAACTTAAACGGGTAGCGATTAAGAGATGTTTCATTATAAAACAATACAAAAGTTAAACTGTTTTCTGTTTGTTCATGCAACTTTATATTTTTGTTATGCCTAATAAAACCATGTTTTGGCAAGCTATACTCTTTATTTTCAAAAAAGTAAGCATCGTTTTTTAAAGCTCCAATAATTGGGAATAGGTTTGGCGCATAGCTATTCCACACATTTGGGTTTGCATCCCACATAAACTGTGTATTGTTTTTTATTGAGGAAATTTCGCAAAGTTCTGCTCCAATATTTTTTACAGCTATCTTTAGTTTGTTATTTTGTAAAGTGTGCATCAAAAATTACATTTAAAGTATTCTACAAAACTCTTAATTTTTTAAGTATTCTAAGTAACTTTACGCCATAAATTTTTTATTGTTGAGAACAACCTTTTTTCATAAAACTAAATCATCTAAAATTTTTAAAAGCCAATTATTGATTTGGGCACAACAGTTTGAAGATGTAGTTTGGTTAGATTCTAATAATTACGAGCAAAGCTATTCTAATTATGATGCGGTTTTAGCAGTTGATGCTTTTACAAGTATTCAAACTGATTTTCATGATAGTTTCGAAAAATTGAAAGAATACCAAAATTATACAAATGATTGGATTTTTGGTTATTTAACCTACGATTTAAAGAATGATGTTGAAGCTTTAAGCTCTAACAACTTTGATGGATTAGAATTTCCTGATTTATACTTTTTCCAACCTAAAAAACTTTTTTTGATAAAAGACAATCAGGTTGAAATTCAATATTTAAAGGGTGTTGAAGATGAATTAGAAGAAGATTTAAATGTAATTGAACAAATAAACGAATCAACAAAACCACAAATAAGCAATTCTATTAAAATAAAACTTCGCATTCATAAAGATGAGTATTTTGAAAAGATAAACCATATGCTAGCCCACATTCATCGTGGTGATATTTACGAAGCTAATTTTTGCCAAGAATTTTATGCAGAAAACACAGCAATTAATCCATTAGAAACTTATAATAAACTTAATACTATTTCAAACCCACCTTTTGCAACTTTTTTAAAACATCAAGACAAATACTTACTATCGGCTTCACCAGAACGTTATTTAAGAAAGACAGGAAACACTATTATTTCTCAACCTATAAAGGGAACGGCAAAACGATCGGATGATTTAGAAGAAGACCAATTATTAAAGGAAGAGTTACTTAAGGATGAAAAGGAGCGAAGCGAGAATATAATGATAGTTGATTTGGTTCGTAACGATTTGTCCAAAACGGCTATAAAAGGAAGCGTTATGGTTGAAGAGTTATGTGAAATTTATACTTTTGATCAGGTACATCAAATGATTTCAACAGTAACGTCAAAAGTTGAGGAAAATACACACCCTGTTGATATAATAAAAAGTACATTTCCTATGGGAAGTATGACGGGCGCTCCAAAAATTTCTGCCATGAAAATTATTGAAGATTTAGAAGAAACAAAACGTGGACTCTATTCTGGCACTGTTGGTTACTTTTCGCCAAATGGCGATTTCGATTTTAATGTAATTATTCGTAGTATTTTATATAACAAGACTAAGCAATATGTTTCTTACTCGGTAGGTGGTGCCATAACTACCAAAAGTAATCCATTGAAAGAATATGAAGAATGTTTAGTGAAAGCTAAGGCAATGCGTACAGTTTTAGAGCATTAGCCCAAGTGTTTTTTTAAACTTTCAATGGTTAAATTTAAAATACGTTCTACACGTTTTGCTTCTATCTTTTTAATTTCTGCAACTTCGTTGTATGAAAGTCTTCCAAAAACAAATAAATCTACAATTTCTGATACTTTTAGGGGTAGCAAAGTGTAGAATTTACCCAATACGTTTTTGTTGTGTAATACCGACATATCTTCAGCTTCAAGCACATTTTTTATTGATGTAGTATCATTATCATACAAAAAAATATGTTTTTGCTTTTGGTTTTGCTTATATGAAATATCATTAAGCTCCTCATTCATTATAAAATCAAAACCTTCATCTACAGTAAAATTTTCTTCCAATCCATCTAATTCTTTTTCTAAAATTGGGTTTGTACTTAAAGTATTTTGATGAAATGCTTCTTTTTTAAAAAGTTCATCTAAATCAGAATCTACAATTTTAAATAGCTTAATTTTTATAGCAAAGGCATCCATGTCTACATCGTAACCTTCTTCGTAAAATTTTGCAATAGCTTCGTCAATAAAGTCGTTTGAAATATACATGTTTTTAGGAATAATGCCCTTAGACTCGCATATGTATAACCGATGTTTTATGTAAGCGTGTAGATGTTGTGTTGCAGAGATTACTTTTTTATTAAAAATATCAAGAGTGGTTTTATCGTTTAATTTATCTATTGAGCACATAACTTTTATGTATTAAATTAATACTTTAAAGTTACTAAAAGCATAATTTTTAAATATGATTTTTGTCATTGTTCTCTAAGTATAAGTTGTGTATATAAATGGTCAATGTTGTATATTTGAAAACATGCTAGAGCAATTTAAAAGTCATATAAAAAATAATTTTTCGATCTTAAAAGAAAGCAAACTACTTGTTGCCATATCTGGCGGATTAGATAGCGTGGTTTTAATGCATTTATGTCACCAATTTGGTTTGAATATAGCTCTAGTACATTGTAATTTTAATTTGAGAGGTGAAGAAAGTGATAGTGATGAAAATTTTATATTGCAGTTAGCTGAAGATTTAGATTTAGAAGTTTTTATTGAAAGCTTTGATACCGAAAATTATGCTAAAAAAAACAAACTATCTATACAAATGGCAGCTCGTGAGTTGCGCTATAATTGGTTTGAAGAGTTAGCGGCACAATTGCAATTTGATTATGTTTTAACGGCACATCATGCCGATGATAATTTAGAAACATTTTTAATTAATTTATCTCGTGGTACAGGTTTAGATGGTTTATCAGGAATTCCAGTTATTAATGATAAATTAGTAAGGCCGTTATTGCTGTTTTCTAGAGAAGCAATTGAAACCTATGCAAAAGATAATAATCTAAAATGGAGAGAGGATAGCAGTAACATTTCAACCAAATATTTGAGAAACAAATTGAGACACGATGTAATTCCAATTTTAAAAGAAATTAATCCTCAATTATTACAAAATTTTAATAAAACACAGGCTTATTTAAAAAACTCAAAACTTATTATTGAAGATCGAATTGAAGATGTTTTTACAGATATAGTTAATCAAACGGATTCGCAGTCTATATCTTTTGATATTTCTAAGATTAAAAAACTAAGTAAACCCAAGGCTTATTTGTTTGAATTTTTAAAAGATTACAACTTTACCGAATGGGGTGATGTAGAGAACCTTTTAGATGCCCAATCTGGAAAACAAGTTTTTTCAAATACTCATCGTTTATTAAAAGACAGGACATTTTTATTATTAACTGAAATTACTTCCGAAAGCTATAAACCGATTAAAATCTTAAATCTTGATAATAAAATTGAAACTCCTTTTGGGGCTTTAATTTTCAATAAAATTGATTCGATAGTAGAAAATTTGAGCAATACAGTTTATGTAGATAAAGATAAATTAAATTTTCCTTTAACCATTCGAAAATGGGAGGAAGGAGATGTTTTTTACCCATTAGGAATGATAGGTAAAAAGAAGCTAAGTAAATATTTTAAAGATGAAAAGATTTCACTTTTTGATAAAGAAAATGTTTGGGTACTATGTTCTGGAAAAGATATTGTTTGGGTAATTAACCGGCGCGCAGATAATAGATTTAAAGTAACCGAAGCCACTAAGCATATTCTTAAAATAGAATTAAAATAAGTTGTTATACTAGGCACAAAATAAGTGATTCACTCAAAAATTAAATAGTAATTTGAAACTACAAGGAAACATAGTTGATATACAAAATAAACGAATTTATAAAGGTGAAATCTATATTGAAAGCGGAAAAATCAAGTCTATTATAGAAAAAGATCATAACGTAAATCATTATATTCTTCCTGGCTTTGTTGATGCACATATTCATATTGAAAGCTCTATGTTGGTGCCAAGTGAATTTGCTCGCTTAGCAGTAACGCATGGTACAATAGCGACAGTTTCTGATCCGCATGAAATTGCTAATGTTTTGGGAATTGAAGGTGTTGAGTTTATGATTGAAAATGGCAAACAAACACCATTTAAATTCAATTTTGGAGCACCATCTTGTGTGCCAGCAACTGCATATGAGTCAGCTGGAGCTGTTATAGATTCAGATGATATTAAGAAACTGCTCGAAAATCCAGACATCAAATATTTAGCAGAAATGATGAACTATCCAGGGGTTTTGTTTGATGATGAAGAAGTCATGAAAAAGATAGCTTGGGCAAAATATTACAATAAACCTGTTGATGGACACGCTCCTGGTGTAAGAGGAAACGAAATTAGTAAATATATTAATGCTGGAATATCTACAGATCATGAGTGTTTTACATATGAAGAAGGATTAGAAAAACTTCAAAAAGGTATGAAAGTTTTAATACGTGAAGGTAGTGCTGCCAAAAATTTTGAAGCTTTAATTGATTTGCTTCCAGAGCATTTTGAAAACATGATGTTTTGTAGTGACGATAAACATCCAGACGATTTAATAATCAGCCATATTAATAAGCTTTGTGTTAGAGCTGTTACAAAAGGTATTGATGTGTTTAAAGTTTTACAAGTAGCTTGTGTAAACCCAGTAAAGCATTATAATTTAGATGTAGGCTTGTTACAAGAAGGCGATTTTGCTGATTGTATTATAGTTGAAGATATGTATGACTTCAAAACGCTTCAAACTTATGTAAATGGTGAATTGGTTTATGATAATGGAGAATCTTTGATAAAACCAGTTCCTTTTGAAATATTAAATAATTTCAATTGTGATAAAAAGAAAATTTCAGATTTTAGATTTGAATCTTCAGCAAAACAAATAAGAGTTATTGAAGCTTTAGAAGGGCAATTAGTTACAAATGAATTACGAGAAGATGCTTTAATTGAAAATAAAAATATAATTTCGAATATTGAAAAGGATATTTTAAAAATGTCAGTTGTAAATCGTTATGAAAATCAACAACCAGCGATTGCATTCATCAAAAATTTTGGATTACATGAAGGAGCTATTGCATCGTCTGTTGGTCACGATTCTCATAATATAATTGCTGTTGGAGCCTCAGATGAAGCAATTTGTAGAGCAGTTAATTTGATTATAGAAAATGAGGGAGGCATTTGCGCCGTTTCAAACTATAAAGAAGAAGTAGTACCATTACCTGTAGCTGGTATAATGAGTGATAAAGATGGCGATACTATTGGAAAACACTATGCAAAGTTAGATAATTTAGCAAAAGAGTTGGGCTCAAAATTGAACGCACCTTACATGACGTTATCGTTTATGGCATTATTGGTAATTCCATCTTTAAAACTTAGTGACAAAGGGTTATTTAATGGTACAAACTTTAAGTTCACATCTTTAGAGTATAATTAAATTATTTGTATCTTTAAAAGATTAAAAAATTATGCGATATGAAATTTAAATGTACTATAATGTTATTTGTATTAAGCTTTTTTATGCTAAATATAAATGCTCAAAAAAATAATAAAAAAACGATTATCTATGGGTTTGTTAAAGACTCATTAAATAAGCCTATTGCTAATGTTTCAATTTTTATCGATGGAGTAATAACCAATAAAAAAACAAATTCTAAAGGTTATTATAAAATTAGATTAAAAAAGGCACCTAATAAAGTATCAGTATTGTCATCTACTTATGGAGTTGAAGAGGTATTATATGAGAATGAGAATAAAATTAATTTTGTTTTTGACAAGAGTAGTTTGACAAAAGATAAATTCAATTACACAATTTATAAAAAAAAGCCAAAAAGGGCTATTGCTGCCAACAGAGTATATAATACTATATATGATTATTTTAGAGATCGTGTAAGTGGTGTTAGGGTTAGTGGAAATAATGAAATTCTTGTTAGAGGTATAACAAGCTTACGAAGTAATACAGCTCCTCTTTTTGTAGTAAATAAATCTCCAATTAGAAACATTGATACTATAAATCCTAATGAAATAAAATCAGTATCCGTTTTAAAAGGACCAGAATGTGCTGCATACGGTTCAAGAGGTGCAAATGGTGTAATTCTAATTAATACATATTAACCTTATCATAAAAAACTTTTTAGAGTATTTCTATAATGCCCATTAAAGAGTCTACCTACAAGCCATCATTTTACTTTAAAAAGGGATTTGTTTCTACTGTTTTTTCCGGTTTAATAAGACGTGTAAAAGAGTTAAATCAGGAGCGAGAACGCATCATTTTAAACGACGACGATTTTATAGACTTAGATTGGAGTTTTTCAAAAGAAAAAAGCAATAAACTTATTGTTTTATTACATGGGCTAGAAGGAAATGGACAACGGCCTTATATGACAGGTACTGCAAAATTGTTTAATGAAAATTCTGTAGATGCCGTTTGTGTAAATTTCAGAGGTTGTAGTGGAGAAGATAATCTAAGATATAGAAGTTATCATTCTGGTGCTACAGATGATTTAGTTGAAATTATTCAATATATAACTTCAACTAAACAATATTCAGAAATATATTTAAAAGGATTCAGCCTTGGTGGTAATGTTATTTTAAAATATCTAGGGGAAGGTAATGATATTCCAAAACAGATTAAAGCAGCTATAGCAATTTCCGTACCTTGTTATTTAAAAGGTTCTTCAAATGAATTACATACATTTAAAAATATATTATACCACGACAGATTTAAAAAACATCTAATTTCTAAGTTGAAAATTAAGCAATTGCAATTTCCTGATATACTAAATGTTAGAACAGTTAAGTCTATTAATACTTTACTAGATTTTGATAATGTTTATACCTCTAAAGCACATGGCTTTAAGGATGCATTTGATTATTACGAAAAGTGCAGTAGTCTACAATTTCTTAAAAATATAAAAACACCAACTTTAATTATAAATGCCCTTAACGATTCGTTTTTATCACCAGAATGCTATCCTGTAAAAGAAGCTAAAGAAAACCCAAATCTTTATTTAGAAATGCCAAACCATGGTGGACATGTTGGATTTGTTGATAAAAAGAATATCTATTATAACGAAAGGCAAGCTTTGCAGTTTGTTAGCTTATTGGGTTAATTTCTAAGTTGTTCAGGAAAACCTTCAATTACAATGCTCCATAATTCTGGGAGTAAAAAGTATACAAAAAGAGTTAAGATTATAATTGAAATTATATTCATAAAGAAGCCTTTATTTACCATATCTGGAATTTTCAAGTAACCAGACCCAAAAACTACTGCATTTGGTGGCGTTGCAACTGGCAACATATAAGCACACGACGCAGCAACTGTTGCGCTAACCATTAGTATAAATGGGTGTATGTCTATACTTAAAGCCATAGGGGCTAATACGGGCAGAAGCATTGCAGTTGTGGCAAGGTTTGACGTAATTTCGGTTAAAAAATTTACAGCAGTAATAATAAGTAAAACTAAAAAGAAAGTATTTAAACCAGCAAATGAAGTCATTTGATTACCAATCCACAAAGCTAATCCCGTGGTTTCAAAACCCTTTGCAAGTGCCATGCCTCCGCCAAATAACAGAATGATACCCCAAGGTAAATTTTGCGTGTCCTTCCAAGAAATCAATTTTTTATGTTTTGATTTAGACGGAATTAAAAAAAGTATTAAAGCAAATAATATGGCAATGATAGTATCGTCTATTTGAGGAAATATTTTTTGTAGTAAAAAAGATCGTGTAATCCAACAAAAAGCTGTTAATGCAAAAATAATAGATACTAATTTTTCTTCGTAGGACATATTTCCAAGTGAAGTTAGTAAGCGCTTAATTTCCTGTTTCCCTCCAGGGAACTCTTGTTGTTTAAATGAAAACGCGAATGAAGTCAAATATTTCCAACATATTATTAGCAAAATAATTGAAATTGGAAACCCAAATATAAACCATTGCAAAAAAGTTATTTCATAACTATAAATTTCAGAAACAACACCAGCTAAAACTAAGTTTGGCGGTGTGCCAATAATGGTTGCTAAACCACCAATTGATGCACTATATGCAATAGCAAGCATTAAAGCCTTTCCAAAAATTAAGTTTTCATCTTCAGCAGTTTCAGGATTATCTTTTAATTGTTTAATAATAGCAATTCCAATGGGTAACATCATAACTGAAGTGGCAGTATTAGATATCCACATTGACAAAAATGCAGTAGCTATCATAAAACCAAGGATAATTTTTTTAATGTTTGAACCAATAAGATTAATGATGTTTAAAGCAATTCTTTTATGCAAATTCCATTTTTCAATAGCAATAGCAATGATAAACCCACCAAGATATAGAAACACATATTTATGTCCGAATGAGGTCGTAGTTGATGTAATATCTAAACTTCCAGAAAGTGGAAATAATACAATAGGTAGTAAAGCAGTTGCTGCAATTGGAATTGCTTCAGTAATCCACCAAATAGCGATCCAAGCAGTAGAAGCTAAAACACCATTGGCTTCATCTGATAATCCATCTGGAGCAAAAAAGAGTCGAATTAATATATAAAAAATAGGACCCAGAAACAGTCCTATGCGTTTTGTATTTATCATCTTTTAATTTTAAAATACATTTAACTTTATTAAAACCATGTTAAAAAAATAACTATCCGTAAAAATAGCTTTTATTTTTTTGTACTTTTTAAGAGAATTCTAAAATTCTTTTACTTAAATAAATAATTATGCCAACATTCAATTTAAAAATTAATAACGAAACCCATGCTGTTGAGGCAGATATGGATACGCCTTTACTTTGGGTGTTAAGAGACCAGATAAATTTAGTGGGCACAAAGTACGGCTGTGGTATTGGTCAATGTGGCGCTTGTACAGTGCATGTAGATGGTGTAGCTACCCGAAGTTGTTTACTTCAAATATCGCAAGCCGAAGGTCTGAATATTACGACTATTGAAGGGCTTTCTGAAAATGGTAATCATCCAGTTCAAGAAGCTTGGAAAGATATTGATGTTCCGCAATGTGGTTATTGCCAATCAGGGCAAATAATGACAGCTTCAGCATTTTTAAAAAGAAACCCTAGCCCTAGCAGCTCTGAAATACGAAATGCTATGCATGGTAATATTTGCAGATGTGCTTCGTACAATAGCATTGAAAAAGCTGTTAAGGTTGCATCAGAGAAACTAAGTTAAACCTAAATATCAATCATAAAATGAAAACTTCAAAACAAATTACATTTAGCAGAAGATCTTTCTTAAAAACATCTACACTTGCAAGTGGTGGGATGTTAATAGGGTTTAACTTATTTAACGCTTGTAAGCAAGATGTAGTACCACCAATAGACATTAGTAAACTAAATTTTAACGATTTTAACGCATTTATAAAAATATCAGACGAAGGTAAAGTCACTATATTTTCACCAAACCCAGAAATTGGACAAGGCGTAAAAACTTCAATGCCTATGATTATAGCCGAAGAGTTGGATGTGCCATGGGACGATGTATATGTTCAACAAGGAGTTTTAGACACTAAAAATTATCAGCGTCAAGTTGCTGGAGGAAGTCAATCTATTAGATTTGGATGGGAGCCATTAAGACAAACAGGAGCAACAGCAAAGCAAATGTTAATAAATGCTGCGGCGGCTAAATGGGGTGTAGATGCTTCAGAATGTACAGCTAAATTGGGTAATATTACAAATGCTAAAGGTGAAACGTTAAGTTATGGAGACGTGGTTAAAGAAGCCGCAGTATTAGAAGTTCCAGAAGGTGTTAAGTTAAAAGATCCAAAGAATTTTACAATAATTGGGAAAAGTATTAGTAATGTTGATATTGATAAAATTACAACAGGTAAACCTCTTTTTGGTTTAGATTATAAAGAAGAAGGTATGGTATATGCCTCAGTTTTAAGAGCTCCCGCTTTCGGTCTGAAGCTAGAATCTTTCGATGCAACCGCTACTAAAGCTATGCCTGGTGTAATAGACGTTATTACAATTGGAGAGAAAGTAAGGAAATACTTTGAAGATGGAAAAAATAATTGGTCAGTAAGACTAAACAGTAATGATAAGGTAGTTGTAATAGCAAATTCTACTTGGTCTGCCATAAAAGGAAAAAAAGCAATTAAAGCGGTATGGAATACAGAGTCTAATTTGGAAAGTACTGAGTTTCATGATAAATCATTAATTGAGTTGTTAGAAGGGAAAACCTTTAATACAATGCGATCTGATGGAAATGTTAAAAAAGCATTTGCTGAAGCTGATAAAGTTTTGGAGCGTACTTATGAATCTCCGTTTTTGCCACATAATTGTATGGAACCTATGAATTTTTTCGCAAATGTCACTGATGAAAAAGTGCATTTGGTAGGGCCAGTTCAAACTCCAGCAGCAGCGGCAACTGTTGTGTCAGATTTATTGGGTAGAAATATAGATGATGTTCACGTAGAAATGACAAGAATGGGTGGCGGTTTTGGACGACGACTTTACGGCGATTTTGCTTATGAAGCAGCCGAAATTTCTAATGCCATTCGTAAACCAGTAAAAATGATTTCTACTCGTGAGGATGATATGGGTACAGGGGTTTATCGTCCTGCCATTAAATATAAAATTGCTGCATCAATAAAAGATGGGAAGTTAACAGGCTATCATTTAAAAGAAGCAGCAATTAATAGTAATATGTATGGTCTAATTCCTAATTTTTTTCCAGCAGGAGCAGTTGAAAACTATCAAGTAGATGTAGTTAACTATAAAAGTAATATTACTACTGGAGCATGGAGAGCACCATATACTAATTTTTTGGCTAGTGCTGAACAAAGCTTTTTTGATGAATTAGCAGGAGTTATGGGGGTAGATCGTATTCAATTACATCTTGATTTATTACAGAAAGTAAAAGGAACCAGTGATGAACGCATTCAATATAACCCAGAACGATTAGAAGGTGTAATTAAATTGGTGGTAGATAAATCTAATTGGGGTAATACAAAAGAAGGGGTTTATCAAGGCTTTTCTGTGTATTATTGTCATAATACACATGTAGCCGAGGTTGCTGATATTATTATGGACAAAGGAGTGCCAATTGTAAAAAAAGTAACCTGTGCAGTAGACTGTGGAATTGTTGTAAACCCTTTAGGAGCGTTAAATCAAATAAAAGGAGGTGTTATTGACGGAATTGGACATGCTATGTATAGTGAACTAACATTTAATAAAGGGGTTCCTCAATCTGATAATTTTGATAGTTATCAATTGATTCGTATGGGACAAACTCCAGAAGTCGATGTGCACTTTGTCGAAAGCATTGAAAACCCTACTGGTCTTGGAGAACCTACGTTGCCTCCAATTGGAGCAGCAGTAGCTAACGCCATTTATGCCGCTACAGGAAAAAGACTCACTAAGCAGCCATATATGAATAATATGAATGTTGAAGAAAAGATTATTGGCTAGAAACTTTCATGACACACGAATTTAAAAATATAGTAGAAGAAGCTTTAATAGCAAAATCGCAAGGAATAAAATCTGTTTTAGCATCTGTTGTTGCTCTAGATGGTTCTTCCTATAGAAGACCTGGAGTAAGAATGCTTATTCTTGAAAATGGAAAGATGATTGGTGCGGTGAGCGGTGGTTGTGTAGAAAAAGAAATTTTGCTACAATCTGAGACAGTTTTTAAAACAGATGAGGCAAAAATAATGACTTACGATGGTAGATATCGTTTAGGTTGCGAAGGTGTTTTGTATATTTTAATTGAACCCTTTCGCCCTAATGAATCTTTTACAAATGCTTTTAATAAATGTTTAGAAAATAGAAATAATTTCGTGATTCAATCATATTTTGAAAAAAAAGAAGGAGTCATTTTTGGAATAGGGACTCAAGTAAAAATCAATAATAACTTATTTTCAATTTCAAAAAATATTGTAAAAACCAAAGAACACACACTTTCCGTTTTTAAACAAAATATGCCTCCATGTTTTAAATTAATAATAATAGGTGCAGAGCATGATGCTGTCCAGTTATGCAAATATGGAGCTTTAACAGGTTGGGAGATTACAGTTATTTCTGGAGTATCAGAAGCTAAATCAATTTCAGATTTTGTTGGAGCCAAAAACTTCTATGCTATTTCTCCAGAACAAATTGATGCTAAACTAATAGATAACCAAACAGCTATTGTTTTAATGACACATAATTTTGCTAACGATTTGCGATATTTGGTAGCATTAAAAAATACTAATCCAAATTATATTGGAGTATTAGGACCTGTAAAAAGGAGAGAAGATTTGCTGTCACAATTTATTGAATATTGTCCAAACGTAGAGGATGATTTTTTAGATATAATTCATGGCCCGGCAGGTCTTAATATTGGATCTGAAACACCACAAGAAATTGCTATTTCAATCCTATCAGAAATATTGGCTTTTACAAAAAAAAGAGATCCAAAATCACTTAGTAAAATAAACGGAAAAATTCATATTGATTAAATGAGTTTCATTTGAAAAATGAAGCATCAAATATAACCGTAGTAATTTTAGCAGCAGGAGCATCAAATAGAATGGATGAACCTAAACAGTTGCTAAAATGGGGTAATTCCACTTTATTAGGGAGTACTATTGAAAAAGCCAAAATGCTCAACGTTAAGGATGTTATTGTGGTTTTAGGTGCAAATTATCTACTCATAAGTAAAATCATTAAGCAATCAAAAATTACCATTTTAAATAATGTAAATTGGAAAAATGGATTGGGAAGTTCCATAGCTTTTGCTGTGAAACATATTATGAATGATACTATTAGAACAGACGCTACCCTTTTTATGCTTGCTGACCAGCCCTTTATAGAAGTTGATTTTTTAAATACTATGATTAATCAATTTCAAGAAGGAAAACAATCAATTCTTGCTACTTCATATGATGAAAACAAATATGGTGTTCCAGCTATTTTTAGTAAAAGTTATTTTAAAGAACTTATACAGCTCAATGATGATAAAGGAGCAAAACATCTTCTAAAGAAATATAAATATCATGTCAAAGTTTTAATACCTCCTGCAAAAAATGTAGATTTAGACTTTAAGAAAGACTATTTAAAACTTTATAAAACATATTTTAAAAAATGACCGATTTAGATATAGCCAAAAAGATTGAATTAAAGCACATAAGTAGCGTAGCAGAAAAATTAGGATTACAGGCTGATGATATTGAAATGTACGGAAAGTACAAAGCAAAATTACCACATGGTCTTATGGATAAAGATAAGGTTGATAGATGTAATCTTATTCTAGTTTCTGCGGTATCTCCTACACCAGCCGGAGAAGGAAAAACTACGATGTCTATAGGTTTATCTGAGGGGTTAAATCAATTAGGAAAACAAACAACAGTGGTACTTAGAGAACCATCACTTGGTCCAGTTTTTGGAATAAAAGGAGGAGCAACTGGTGGAGGGCATTCTCAGGTGCTTCCAATGGAAGACATCAATTTACATTTTACTGGAGATTTTTCAGCGATAGAAAAAGCACACAATTTATTATCTGCTATCATCGATAATAATATCCAGAGTAAAACAAATTCTGTAGGTTTAGATCCAAGAACCGTGACATGGAAGCGTGTTATGGATATGAATGATAGATCGTTACGGAATATAGTTATTGGCCTTGGAGGTACAACTTCTGGAGTGCCAAGACAAACAGGTTTCGATATTACAGCAGCATCAGAGATTATGGCTATATTATGTCTTTCAGACGATTTAGAAGACTTAAAAAAGCGCCTTGGAAATATATTTATTGGTTACACATTAAAACGAGAACCTATTTATGCTAAAGATTTAAAAGTTGAAGGGGCTATGGCAGCTTTATTAAAAGATGCTGTTAAACCTAATTTAGTTCAAACTATAGAAGGGAACCCTGCAATTATACATGGAGGACCATTTGCTAATATTGCTCAAGGTACAAACTCGGTTATTGCTACTCGTATGGGCATGTCTTTATCAGATTATGTAGTAACAGAAGCTGGTTTTGGAGCCGATTTAGGGGCTGAAAAATTCTTAAATATTAAATGTCAAAGTGCTGGTTTATCGCCTAAAGCCGTTGTGTTAACTACTACGATTAGAGCACTTAAGTATCATGGAGGGGCAGATTTAAAAAATTTAACAGAAGAAAATGTTGAAGCCTTAACAAAAGGGTTGCCAAATCTTGAAAAGCATCTAGAAAACGTAAAACAATTCGGAATTACACCAGTTATATCAATAAATAGGTTTTTAACCGATAGTGATGAAGAAATTGAAACTATTAAGGATTTTGCAAAAAATAATAATGTAAGAGTGGCACTTGCTGAAGTTTGGGCAAAAGGAGGTAAAGGCGCCTTAGAATTAGCACAACATGTTATTGATATAGTTGAAGAAGGCTCATCTAACTTCAAGCCTTTGTACGATTGGGAATCTGATGTGAAAACAAAAATAGAAACTATTGCTACAAAAATATACGGAGCAGATGGTGTTGAGTATTCAGCTTTAGCAAAAAAAAATTTAAGAACCATTGCTAATTTAGGATTAGAGGGATTACCAGTATGTGTGGCTAAAACACAAAAATCGTTATCAGATAATCCTAAATTATTAGGGCAACCTAAAGGTTTTTCAATAACAGTAAGAGAAATTGAAATAGCAGCCGGAGCTGGGTTTTTAGTTCCAATAACTGGAGATATGATGCGTATGCCTGGGCTACCAGCACATCCAGCTTCAGAAAATATCAATATTGATAACAATGGAAATATTTCTGGTTTGTTTTAATAACTATCACTTTAACAGATACTTACAATAATTTCGATTAAATTTGTGTAATAACTAATAATTACCATAAGATTAAAGAATAATAATTATGGCAATCCGAAACTATGAAGGCAAAAAATTTGATGTAGATGCTGTGAACAAAACTTTTGATTCACTCACTATAGAAGAGGCTTTGCAAATAAATATTAACGACAAACCCTTTACGGTTTCAATGCGAACACCAGGTGAAGATATGAGTTTGGTTAGGGGGTTGTTGCATTCTGAAGATATTATTAGCGACCCAAATTTTCATCCTGATATTATTTTAAAAAAGGAAAACGATGATGGTATAATCACTATTGTTAATGTTATTATTCCTGAAGATAAACTAGGAAATGGTTACACTAATAGCCGTAGTTTACTATCGGTATCTTCATGTGGAATTTGTGGTAAAACTGAATTAGGAGACTTAACGTTTATTGGAAAAACAATTGATGATGCAAATAAAATAGATATCTCATTAATTCATCAATTATTTGAAAAAATGAATGTGTTACAGCACGATTTTAAACAATCGGGTGGTACACATGCTGCTGCAGCTTTTTCTTTAGAAGGAGAGTTATTATGCAGTATGGAGGATATTGGAAGGCACAATGCTGTCGATAAAATTATTGGTAAGTTAATAGCAACCAATAAACTTAAAGAAGCAAAAATTATAACTGTTAGCGGGCGCATTTCTTATGAAATTGTTATAAAGTGTTTTAAAGCTAAAGTACCTTTTTTGGCTGCAGTATCAGCGCCATCATCACTAGCTGTTGATTATGCGAAAGAATTAGGAATTACATTATTTGCATTTTGCAGAGATAAAAGAGCAACTTGTTATTCAAATCCGCAACGAACCAAAATTACCAAAACTAATACTAAAGCGAGTTAAAAATATATGTCAGATAATTTAAGTGAATTATTAGGAAGAAAAGGAGTTAAAGAAAATCTCTTTGACAAGCTAGGTAATGTGGCAAAACAAGATGGTACACCAACTGAGGATGAATTAGCTAAACTTGCTGATGAGTTTTTAATAGGTAAGGCCAATACATTTGGTACCGCAAGTTTTTATGATTTTTTAAAACCTGAAAATAAAGGAAAAAAAGCATATGTGTGCAACGGGACTGCATGTGTTTGTGCAGGTACTCAAGAAGCTGTAATAGACTTACTTAAAAATCATTTTGTTTTAGATGAGATAGGGCATATGACTTGCTTAGGGCGTTGTCATGAAAACTCCGCTTTTCATTATGGTGGAAAAAATTATTCAGGAACTGCTGTAAATAATTTGAATAGAATTATCGATTCTGATAACAATCTAAATCAAGATATATATAATGTAAAAGACAATGGGGCTAAAATTTTAACTCAAGATTTTACAAACATTTCTGAATATTATCAACCTTTTAAAGATGCTCTTAAAAAAGAATCTTCAGATGTTTTAGAAGAAATAAAAACGTCTAATGTTCGTGGGCGTGGCGGTGCTGGTTTTCCGATGGGATTAAAATTAGAATTTTGTCGAAATGTAAAAAACGATACAAAATTTATTATCTGTAATGCTGATGAAGGTGATCCTGGAGCCTATTCTGATCGTTATTTATTAGAACATCAACCGCATGCAGTCTTGTTTGGAATGCTAATTTCTGGGTATGTTACTCATGCAAATTATGGCATTCTCTACATTAGAGCTGAATACCCTGAAGCTGTAAAAATTGTTCAAAATGCTATTGATGCTTTAGAAACACAAGGATTAATAGGAGAAAATATTGATGATAGTGGATTCGATTTTCAATTTAAAATAATACAAGCACAAGGCTCTTATATATGTGGAGAAGAAACGGCATTGATAAATTCAATTGAAGGGCAACGGCCAGAGGTACGTGTACGTCCTCCATTTCCAGCTCAAAAAGGATTGTTTAATAAGCCAACCACGGTTAATAATGTGGAAACCTTAGCAGCATTACATTATATAATTTCTAACGGAGGACAAGCCTGGAAAAGCATTGGAACAGAACGATCTTCTGGTACTAAATTAGTATCGTTAGATAGTTTTTTTAATAATCCTGGAATGTATGAGGTTGAGATGGGAACACCTCTTTCTGTTGTTGTAAACGAACTAGGTGGTGGTTTTAAGCAAGATGTAAAAGCATTGCAAATAGGAGGCCCACTCGGAGGCTTAGTACCTGTTTCAAAAATAAACGATTTAACAATAGATTTTGAATCGTTTTCTAAAGAAGGGTTTTTATTAGGTCATGCTTCCGTAGTTTGTGTCCCTTCAGATTTTCCAATCATGAAATTTATTGAACACTTATTTGACTTTGCTTCATATGAAAGTTGTGGTAAATGTTTCCCTTGCAGATTAGGAACAAAACGAGGGCAAGAATTATCAGAAAAAGCATTAACTTCAGATTATAAAATAGACAGAGCCTTATTTGCTGATTTATTAACAACTTTAGAACAAGGCTCATTATGTGCTCATGGTGGAGGAATTCCACTTCCTGTTCGTAATGCGATGCAGTATTTTGATGATGAATTAAAACAATACTTCAATTAGATTATTATGAGTAAAACAGCATATATAGATAATCAGGAATTTGAAATAGTTGAAGGAGAGACTATGCTATCTTTCATTAGGCGCTATAAAGAACAAGGACTTGTGCCAACATTATGTGATGCGCCAAACTTAGATCCTTTTGGATCGTGTAGAGTATGTAGTGTAGAAGTTGCTTTAAACGAAAATGGTATCGTAAAAACGATGGCATCTTGCCATACACCAGTAGCAGCTGGTCAATATATTTATACGAGTACAGAATCTGTGAAGGCGCTGCGTAAGAATATTTTAGAGCTAGTTCTAACCGATCATCCTTTAGATTGTCTAACCTGTGAAGTTAATGGCAATTGTGAGTTACAAACCGTAGCAGCCCAAGTGGGTATTCGCGAAGTGCGTTACCCTGAAGGTGATAATCATTTATATAGAATGAAAGATTTGAGCCATCCGTATATGACTTCAGATTTATCAAAATGCATCAACTGTTACCGTTGTGTACGTGCTTGCGATGAAGTACAAGGTGAATTTGTACTAAGTATGTCTGGACGTGGTTTTGACTCTAAAATTATAAAAGGATTAGATGATTCGTTTATGGATTCAGATTGTGTAAGCTGTGGCGCTTGCTCTCAGGCATGCCCAACATCTGCAATCTCAGACGTATTTCAATCTAAAGCTATTAAGCCAACTGAAACAACACGTACAATTTGTACCTATTGTGGGGTAGGTTGTAATCTTGATGTGGCAACTAGTAATGGAGAAATACTCAGTATTCAAGCACCTTATGATGCAGAAGTGAATCAAGGTCATACTTGTTTAAAAGGACGTTATGCTTTTAAGTTTTATGATCATCCTGAGCGTTTAAATGCACCAATGATTAAACGTAATGGAGCATTTGAAAAAGTGACTTGGGATGAAGTTTACGATTATATTGCAAATAAATTAACAGGATTTAAAGAAGTGTTTGGTTCAGATTCCATGGCTGGAATTTCTTCATCACGCTGTACAAACGAAGAGAATTATTTAATGCAAAAATTCTTTAGAGCTGTATTGAGTACAAATAATATAGATGGTTGTGCACGTGTGTGTCACTCTCCAACAGCATTAGGAATGCAACGAACTTATGGTACTGGAGCTGCAACAAATTCGATAGACGATTTAAAAGACACCAACTGTATTATGGTTATTGGAGCTAACCCAACTGATGCGCACCCAGTTACAGGAGCAAAACTAAAACAGTTTGCTATGAAATCTGATAACGTATCTATTGTTATCGACCCAAGACGTACAGAATTAGCAAAATATGCAACACATCATTTAGCTTTAAGACCTGGAACTAATGTGGCTGTACTTAATATGATGATGTATTATATTGTTACAGAAAACTTAGTCGATACATCGTTTATAGAAAATAGAACAGAAGGGTTTGAAGATTTTAAAAAAGAGTTATTAACTATTGATTTAGATAAAATTGAAGCTGTTTCTGGTGTTGCAAGAGGCGATGTCCGAGCTGCCGCAATCGCTTATGCATCTGCACCAAATGCTATGTCTTTTCATGGTTTAGGAGTTACAGAACATTCTCAAGGTACCTTTACAGTAATGCAGATTGCAGATTTAGCATTACTTACAGGAAACATTGGGAGGCGAGGTGTTGGTGTGAACCCATTGCGTGGACAAAACAATGTGCAAGGGTCTGCAGACATGGGTGTACAGCCACATCAAGGAGCTGGTTATTTGGACGTTACAAAAGATGATGTCAATAAAAAGTATAATGAATTTTATGGAGTTGATGTTCCAAAGCATATTGGATATAAAATTCCAGAAATGTTTGATGCAGCTCTAAAAGGAAATTTAAAAGCGATTTGGATTATTGGTGAAGATGTAGTACAAACCGATCCGAATACTCAAAAAGTTATAAAAGCACTTAAAGCAACCGATTTAGTTATTGTTCAGGAATTATTTATGACTGAAACTGCTAAATATGCCGATGTTATTTTGCCAGGAGCATCCTTCTTAGAAAAAAGTGGAACTTTTACCAATGGCGAGCGTCGCGTACAAGCAGTAAACCAAGTGGTAGAACCTGTGGTTGGTTCTAAACCTGACGGGCAAATTATTGTAGATATAATGAATAGAATGGGTTATGAGCAACCAGATTATACCCCAGATGGTATGCTTGAGGAAATCTCACAAATTGTACCGTTTTTTGCAGGTATTAAATGGGATAGATTAGGTGAAAATGGATTGCAATGGCCAGTTGCACCAGATGGAACTGATACTCAAATTTTACATAAAACCGAATTTAAACGCGGTAAAGGAAAATTTGAATTTAACCCTTGGGAAGAAACTGTAGAATTAAAAGAACATGCAAAAGAATACCCTTATATTTTAACAACTAACAGAGAACTAGAACACTATAACTGTGGAGCGATGACACGTCGAACTGCTAACGAATTGATTCTTAAAGATGATTACTTAATGATAAATCCTGAAGATGCTAAAACTAATCTTATTAATGATGGTGATTATGTGTGTTTAGAATCTCCGAGGGGAAAAGTAGATGTTAAAGCTAGAATTACTGATGAAGTAAAACAAGGTATTTTAAGTACAACCTTCCATTTTCCTGACATTATGATAAATAATATTACAGGAGATGTCCATGATAGTGAAGCTATGTGCCCAGAATATAAAGTAGTTGCTGTACGTATCAGAAAAAGTAAAGGAAAGTTTAAAAAACAATTAGTTTAAGAGTATATAAATTAAAAGCCCCAATGTCAACAAAATTTGAAAAAGCGATACAGCTCATTGATAATGAAAACTCAAAAGATGTTAGAAAGGAATCTTTTGATAATAAAGAATACCCAAAAGAGTTACTGTATTCGCTTAGAATGACAAGTAAGCTTTTAGAGTATCTGCCTAGTGCATCTGACGAATTAAAAATTGCAGCTAGAGCTCAGCATATTAATCGTTGGATAATAGCAAGAAATACTTATTCTATGGATCGAGTAGGGTATTTGAAATGGAGAGAAGCACTTAAGAAAATGCATGCTGATATAACTTCTAGTCTTTTAGCAAAAGTTGGATACGACTCAGATTTTATTAATAGAGTTGTTTTTTTGATTAATAAAAAACTGATAAAAAAAGATGCGGATTCGCAGGTATTAGAAGATATTGTTTGCTTAGTGTTTTTAGAATATTATTTTGAAGCCTTTTCGAGAAAACATGATGATACTAAGCTTATAGATATTGTAAGAAAGACGTGGAGTAAAATGTCTAAAAAAGGACAAGAATCTGCTTTAAAACTGCATTTTTCAGATAAAAGCATGATGTTAATAAAGCAAGCTATTTCTTAAAATTATTAGCCTCCAATTGTAATCATACTTCTGTTTTTGGTGTGTAATTGGGGTTTTTCTAGCTTTTCTAGTGTATCCATACCTCCTCTTACTTTAAATTTGGCTTGTATAGCTTTTTGAATAATAGGCTTAATATCTTTTCCTTCTCTGAGAGTCGTTAACAAATCGGATTCGCTATTAGAAAATAAGCAATTTTTAAGCTGTCCATTCGCTGTTAATCGGATACGATTACAAGAATCGCAAAAGGGGTTGGTTACTGAGCTTATAATTGCGAAAGAACCTATATAGTCTTTAATTTTATAATTTTTTGAGGTATCGTTTGGCGCATCTTGAATTCGAAGGACTTCATCTTCAGTAAAAACATTATTTACATATTCCATTACTTCAGCATAAGACACCATTTTTTCTTTATTCCATTTGTTTCCATCAAAAGGCATAAATTCAATAAAGCGCACAGAGATTGGAAGTGTTTTGGTAAGGTTTATAAAATCAACAATTTCATTATCATTAAATCCTTTAATTAAAACAGCATTTAGCTTGACATTGAATCCTTCTTTTACTAAAAGTAAAATATTATTATAAACCACTTCAAAATTATTTCTACGTGTAATTTTATTGAATTTTTCAGCAATTAAAGAATCTAAACTCACATTAATATTACGGATGCTACAAGCTTTAAGTGTATCAATAAAACGATGGACTATTACTGCATTTGTAGTAATTGAAAGCTCTACAGGTAGTGTTGCTAATTTTTCTAAAACAATATTTACATCTTTCCTAACCAAAGGTTCTCCACCAGTAAGTCTAATTTTAGTTACGCCATTATCGACAAAGGTTTTGGCAATGGTGTATACTTCATCAAAAGACATAATATGTGACTTTGGAGATAGAGGAATTCCTTCTTCGGGCATGCAATAGGTACAACGTAAATTGCATAATTCGGTCAAAGAAATACGCAAATAGCTGTGTTTTCTTCCAAAAGTATCAGTCAATATGTTTTTTCTATTTTCCATTAGTCGTGTCTTGCACCTTTAAAAATCCTAAAAATATGAAGTAAAGAAGGGAATATTGCATCCATAGATTCTTTTGCTCCGTTAGTAGACCCCGGTAATGCTAAAACCAAACTATCTTTATAAGTACCGGCTACACTTCTTGACAGCATAGAATAGGGAGTCCTTTCTTGTCCATAGCTGCGAATAGCCTCTTCAATCCCTGGAATATTCCTGTCTAAAAGTGTAGTTAAAGCTTCTGGAGTTACATCACGTTTTGATAAGCCTGTGCCTCCCGTAAAAATAATTAAATCGATACCTTGAGATTGATAGGTTTTTACTTTTGATTGAATTACATCGGCTTCATCAGGAATAACTTTGTATTCTGAAATAGTAACATCACTTTCTTCCAATTTTTTAATAATTGCTTTTCCTGCTTTATCTTCTTTTTGTCCTGCTGAAATAGTATCAGAACAAACTACAACAGCTGCGGTTATATCTTTTCTAAATTTATCTTTAAAATCAGATTTTCCACCCTTTTTATTCAATAACTTTATGGTGTGTATTTCAACACCTTTATCAATTGGTTTAAGCATGTCGTACATGTTTAATGCTACTACACTGGCACCATGCATCGCTTCAACTTCAACACCAGTTTTATAAATGGTTTTTATAGTACATAAAACGATAATTTCTAACCCGCTAACTTTGTATTCTATTCCTGTAAATTCAATGGGTAGAGGATGACAGTCTGGTAATAAATCTGGAGTTTTTTTAACACCTAATAAACCTGCTGCTTTACTCATAGCAAAAACATCTCCTTTAGGAACCGTTTTATTTTTAATCGCTTCAATAGTTTCAGGCTTACTTACTTTTACGATGGCTTGAGCAGTAGCTATCCTTAAGGTGTTTATTTTGTGTGTGATGTCTACCATTATGGTGTTGATTCGTTTATTTGTTTAACTATTTAATTGAGATTTTCTTAAAGCATTGAGTTTGTTAGAAATTTTTTCAATTTCAATTCTAATATTTTGATAATCATCTTCGCTAATAAAACTTAACTCTTTGGCTATTATAATTTGATTAAGGACTTCCATTAATGAACTAAAAGCTAATGTTGTAAAATGAGCTTTATCTTTATTTGTATTTCTTGATGTGCCTTCTGCTAAGTTTGAAGCTATCGAAACAGAAGCACGCCTTAATTGGTTAGTTAATCCAAACTTTTCTTCATTAGGAAATCCTTTTGTTACTTGATATATAAGTTTTATCAACTTTTTTGAGTCAATCCAAACATTTAATTTTTCAAATGAAAATGTGTATGCCATTTTTTACTTTTTCTTATGATTAAACAAATCAACAATTAAACGAAAAACAAAGTACATTATGTGTTTTGTTTCCATTGATGTGTTTCGTCTTCAAAAATCTCTTTTCCAAATACAGGAACGTCTGCTTTTATTGCTTCAACAATATATTCCAAAGCTTCAAAAACAATTTTGCGCCTTGGTGATGAAACAAACACAAATAAGCATATTTCTCCAGCGTTAACTTTTCCTAAGCTATGATAAATGTGCATGCATGTGAGGTCGAATTTTTCAAAAGCGGACTCTCTAATCTCATGAAATTTATTGTTTGCCATATCTTCATAAGCCGTGTATTCAATTACTGATACTGTTTTTCCATCAACTATATCAGCTCTCACTTGGCCAAGAAAAATGTTATGCGCACCAATACTTGTTTTCGTTTGATGTTTATATATTGAGTTGCCTATAAATTCTGAAGTTATGGCACCTTCTTTAAATACGTTTTTAGGTTTTTTGTTATTCATTTGATGATACTTTTGTATAATTATTTAATACTGTAGCTCCTTCTTTTAAGCTGAAACAGTTTGTAATGTTCAGCTCATTTAACATTTGAGTAGCTCGTTTACTTCTAACTCCAGATTGACAAAAAAGTACTTTCTTTTTATCTGAATTAATTTTGCTTAAACTTTGTTCTAGTTGACTAAAAGGGATATGTGAAACTTTTATACTTTCAATTTTTGGTTGCTCATGTGATTCTCTAATATCTATAAATTGAATATTTTCTTCAGAAATTATATCGTCTATTGAAACTTCTAGCACTTCCATTTCACAATTTTCACTGATTTGTTTTTTGTGAAAATTGTTCTTTTCTTCTAAAATAGATTGAATAATGGCTTCATTTCTATTTACTTTCAAAGTTGAAACCTTTGAGGTTAGAGCATTATAAAGCAAAAGTTGCCCAGAAAGCACATCTCCAATGCCTAAAATAATTTTCAAAACTTCATTAGCCTGCATACTACCAATAATTCCAGGGAGTATTCCCAATACACCAATTTCTGAGCAATTTGGTATTGTACCTTCTTGTGGCGGATTTGGAAATAAACATCTGTAACTTGGCCCTTTTTTATAATTAAAAACAGAAACCTGTCCTTCAAACTTATAAATAGCCCCAAAAACCAAAGGCTTATTTGTAATAAGACAAGTATCGTTTACGAGATAACGCGTTTCAAAGTTATCAGACCCATCAACAATAATGTCGTACTGATTAAATAAATCGATAGCATTTTGATAATTGAGTTGAAAAGGGTATGCGGCTATAGAAATTGTATCATTTAAATCCTCTAATCTTTCTTTAGCAGCAATGGCTTTGTTTTTTCCTAAACATGATGAGCCAAATAAAATTTGACGTTGCAAATTAGAAAGTTCAACAACATCAAAGTCTATAATGCCAATAGTACCAACCCCAGCGCCAGTTAAATATTGTAAAACTGGGCATCCCAACCCCCCAGCTCCAATAACTAAAACTTTTGCTTTGGAGATTTTGTCCTGTCCAACTTGTCCGATTTCGGATAAAATGATATGTCTATTATATCTACTCATAATTTAATCAACCTCCAGAAAAAGGGGGTAATAAAGCTATTTCGCTTCCTGTTATTTCTTTATCGCCTAAAACCAATTCTTGATTTTGTGCGACTTGAAAATCTTTATTTTTTAAGTCGCTATATTTCGAATAAAGGACATCTAATAGTTCTGAAACTATTAGACCTGAAAACTCGATTGACTCTTCATTTTGGTTAGTAATTTCAGCTATTTGCCCAAAATATTTAATATTCAAATTCATTTCTTAAAGTAATAAGTTGTTCTAAAGTGTTGATGTTTTCAACTTGTTTATCCATTGTAGGATCTATTTCAATAGTTTTTACATGAAGTTGATTTACTGCATATATCAACCTTTTTTCTCCTTTATTCAATAAATCTTCGAAAATAGATGCGCATTTTTTTTTGTATAGGGCTACTAATGGCATCGTTTTTCCTTGACTAACAATTTGTACGACATCAGAATACTCATCGGTGTTTATAATTAGCTTTTCTAAAACTTCAGTGGTGATAAGAGGAATATCACAGCTTAAAACTAGGTTATAATCGGTTTTTGAGTGTTTTAACCCAGTATAAACTCCTGCTACTGGCCCTGAATTTTTGATTAAATCTTCGACCCTTTTATATCCAAATTCATCATAATGAGAGCTATTACTAACTATTATTATACTCTTTACCAAAGGAGAAGCTGCATTAATTATATTTTCAATAAATAATGATTCTCCAAGTGCTAAAAGTCCCTTGTCAGATTTCATTCTAGAACTTTTACCTCCCGCCAAAATAATTCCTGTTATGTCTTTTTTATTAATCATTTAAGTGAAAAATAATTTTGCACTAGCAATCATTAACACGAATGCTAGCATGTATTGCAAGTTTTTGTTATTTATCTTTTTGCTTCCGTAGTAACCTCCTAAAACCCCTCCGATAAGGGCAATGACTACCAAAACAAAAGAGGCCTTTTCTATAACAACACCACTACTTATTTGACCAATAAGACCTGATGCTGAATTAACCCATATAAAAAGTGCAGAAACAGCCGCCGCTTCTTTCATTTTTCCCCAATGTAACAAGAGAATAATAGGGGTTAGTATAATGCCTCCACCAATACCAATTAATCCAGAGAAAAAACCAATAACGCCTCCAACAATTAGCCCTTGCCAAATATTCACAGATTTAATAGATTGTCGTTCCTTACCAAAAACATTAAGCATCTTTAGTACCGCAAAAATTAATAGTATAGCTAATATTTTTTTATATAGGGTAGCATCAACTTCAATTCTACCTCCTAAAAAGGCTAGTGGTATGGATGAAATTGCAAATGCCATGAATAATTTTTTATTAAAATGCCCTTCTTTATAGTAATAGTAAAACGAGATTCCTGCAACAAAAAGATTTAAAAGTAGAGCAGTGGGTTTCATACTTTCTGGTGCAAATGAAAATAGAGCCATAAGTGCTAAATAACCACTGGCACCACCATGCCCTACACTTGAGTATAGGAATGATACTATAGGCAGAATTAGTAAAAAAAGGTATATGTTTTCGTTTTCAAGCATTTATAAGGCTTTAATTTTTTCAAGCTGTTTGTCTAAAAATGCCCAGCATTCTTTATTAATTCCATCAAAAGCTTTAACCAAGGATTTACCGTATTCAGTTAATTCGGCACCACCACCACCTTTTCCGCCAATACTATTTATAGTTACGGGTTGCTTTGCCGATTTATTTACAGAGTCAATAAGATTCCAAGCTTTTTTATAGGAAATATTTATAGATTTTGCAGCTTTTGATAAAGAACCTGTTTCATCAATTGCTTTTAGTAATTGTACACGACCTTCTCCTAAAAGTACTTTGCTTTTTGATTCAATCCAGATTCGGCTTTTTATTTTATAACTCATAATTGCGTTTTTTTAAATGGGTAAGAGAACAGTGTTTACTAAATCATTGGCTTTTATGGAGCTAATATTTTCGGGCACAAAAACTAAAGCATTAGATATAGCAAAAGTTTGTAACATCGATGAGTTTTGACCCTCTAAAATCTCAACTTCACCCTCATTATGAATAGCTTTTAAAAACTGTGGTCTGTCACCTCTCTTTTCAAAATTTGATATAGACTTTGCATTTACTCGAGGTAATTCCATAATCTTTCTATTCATTATGTTTTGTAATGCTATATATACATAAACATAAAAGCAAGATAATGCAGCTGCTGGGTTTCCAGGAAGAGCAAATATGAGTGTTCTTTCTTTTTTTCCAAAAAATAGCGGCTTTCCTGGTTTTTGCTTTACTTTATAAAAAAGCTCTTCTACCTTAAGTTCATTTAAAGCTTTTCCAACAAAATCATAATCACCAACAGAAATTCCACCTGTAATTAGAACTAAATCATTATCATTAATTACAGAATTGAGTTTCTCAACGGTTTTAAAATAATTATCTTCTACTTTATGAATTGTCACATCATAAAATTTTAAACTGTAGAGAGCACTTAATAGCATTTTAGAATTGCTTTCATAAATTTTGCCATATGTCAATGTTTCACCTGCATCAATCAATTCATTTCCAGTTGTAACGATAGCTATATTTGGTTTTTTGTAAACAGAAACTTGAGTAATTCCCAAAGAAATTAAGTAGCCTATGGCTGCTGGTGTTAGCTTAGTGCCCTTCTTTAAAGCTATGCCCCCTTGTTTTACCTGCTCCCCGGAAGGGCGAATGTTAAGGCCTAAAGAGATTTGATGCTTAATGGTAATTGACATCCCATTCGATTGTACTTTTTCCTGCATCATAATGGCATTAGCAGAATCTGGAACTGGAGCACCTGTAAATATTCTAACAGCCTCTCCATGCTTTAAAATGGGTTGATTAGAATCACCAGCTTTTACCTCTCCTATAAGCTTATATTTTATACCTTCATGTAAACATAAAGCATACCCATCCATAGCAGATTGCCTAAATGGTGGCATATTTATAGGAGAATAAACATCTTTAAATAAAACATATCCATTTGCCCTTTCAGTTGGTTTTATAGCCTCTTTTATTAGAGGTTTACTATTATTTTTAACAAGTTGTATGGCTTCTTCTATGGAAATCATTCTTTTTTCGTTATATCTATACAAATATAACGTATTCATTTTTTAGTATAGTATGATATTTATCAGTTTTTTGATTATATTTATATGAGCCTTACTGTTCTTATTTAGATTAAGTTTAAATTACTTCTCGACACTTTTTCTATGATATTTATCAGTTTTTACCTTTAACATTTAAGATATTTTTATCCTGTTTAAAATCAAAACTGATTTTTATGCCTATAAAAAGCTATTTGGCGCACCCGCACGATAATAAAAAAGTAGAACTTTTAACTGCATTATCCGCACTTGAAGAATGTGAGGTTATGCCTGCCACAAATGAAGATGTTTTAGTATTAGTAACAGATACTTTAGATGATGCTTCTGAAGAACTCCTTAAAGCAAAAATTGAAAAAATAAAAAGCCTAAAACTGTTAGCAATGGTTTCTGGTTTTAACAGTCCACAAAATCAGCAATAACATGTACAACTCATTAACAAACAGAAGAAGTTTTATAAAAAAAATGGCGAGGTTATCTGCAATGGCAGCAGCTGCATCTATGTTTCCTGGAATATTGTTTGCCAGTGAGCAAGAAGATGGCATTCCCAAAGGAGCTAATCTAGATTGGAAAAAAGGACCTTGTAGGTTTTGTGGAGTTGGTTGTGGTATTTTGGTAGGTACTGAAAATG
The DNA here is from genome assembly GCF_002741945.1 of Gaetbulibacter sp. 4G1. Lineage (GTDB taxonomy): Bacteria > Bacteroidota > Bacteroidia > Flavobacteriales > Flavobacteriaceae > Wocania_A > Wocania_A spongiicola. The sequence continues at coordinate 381,472 of NZ_MDVN01000024.1, read as the reverse complement.
GAAAAGCTATAGCTGTAAAGGGAGATCCTAATTCTTCTGTTAACAAGGGATTACTTTGTGTTAAAGGTTATCATCAAACTATGTGTATCCAATCTAAAGATAGGTTAACACATGCTTTAGTTAAGAAAAATGGTACCTATGTAAAAACGCCAATTAGTGAAGCTTTAGATATTGTTGCCAATAAAATGAAAGATACCATTGCTACACACGGAAAAGATTCGGTTGCGATGTACACTTCTGGACAATCTACTATTCCAGAAGGTTATGTAGCTTCAAAGTTTATGAAAGGTGCTATAGGTACTAACAATCTCGATTGCAATGCACGATTATGTATGGCTAGTGCTGTAGCTGGATTTTTAACTTCTTTTGGAGCAGATGAACCTATGGGATGTTATGAAGATATAGATCATGCTGATTATTTTATTACGTGGGGAAATAATATGGCAGAAATGCATCCCGTATTATTTTCTAGAATATTAGAGCAAAAATCTAGACGTGGATCAAAAGTTATTGATTTTGCTACACGAACAACGCGATCAAGTACAGCATCGGATAGGTCAATTTTATTTGAACCTCAAACCGATTTAGCTCTTGGAAATGCTATTTGCTATGAAATAGTTAATAATGGCTGGGTTAATAAATCATTTATAGAAAAACACTGTAACTTTAGTAAAGGGCTTACCAAAATGGGTTATGGTATGGAGGATAAATATAAATTTAAAGACAAGCCTGAAAAAATAGATTTTGATCAGTACAAAGCCTTTTTAGAAGATTATACTCCTGAAAAAGTTGCTAAATATTCTAAGGTTTCAGTAAAAGATATAAAGTATTTAGCATCAATCTATGGAGATCCTAATAAGAAAGTGATGTCGCTTTGGTGTATGGGTGTAAATCAGCATACAAGAGGAACATGGATGAATAATATTATTTATAATATTCACCTGTTAACAGGTAAGATTTCTGAACCCGGAAATAGTCCATTTTCATTAACAGGACAACCTTCTGCTTGTGGTACTGCTCGTGAAGTAGGAACCTTTACGCACAAATTACCAAAAGGAGTAGTAACAAACCCGAAACACAGAGAATTAGCCGCTAAAATTTGGAAAGTTCCAGTTGAAAAAATTCCATCTAAACCAACTTACCATACTACAGAAATGTTTAGAGCTGTGGATAGAGGTGATATTAAGTTTATTTGGACACAGGCAGTAAACCCATTAGTGTCTTTACCAAAAACTAGTCGCTATCGTCCAGCAATGAAAAAAGAGTCTTGTTTCGTTGTGGTTTCTGATGTATTTCCAACACCAACTTCTGATGTTGCAGATGTAATTTTACCAGCATCATGGCATATTGAAAAATCTGGATTGTATGGGAATTCAGAACGAAGAACTCAACATTGGGATAAAATGGTAGAAGGACCAGGTGATACCACACCGGATGCATGGATGTTTATTGAGGTAGCAAAGCGCATGGGTTATGGCGATTTGTTTCCATATAGTAAAGAAAATCACGTTGAAGAAATATACAATGAGTACCGTCAATTTCATGAAGGTAAAAAACACGGAATGGCGCCGCTTGAAGTATTGAAAAAAGAATCGGGAGCTATATGGCCTTATGTAGACGGTAAATCAACGCAATGGCGTTTTAATGCGAAATATGATCCTGCTTGTTCTAACGGGAAAGATTTTCATTTTTATGGAAAACCAGACGGTAAGGCTGTAATTTGGCAACGTCCTTACGAACCAGCTGCAGAGTCTCCAGATAGCGAATATCCTTTTTGGTTGAATACGGGACGTGTAATTGAACATTGGCATACAGGTTCTATGACACGTAGAATACCTGTGCTTCATAAAGCAATGCCGCATGCGTATGTAGAATTTCACCCAGAAGATGCTAAAGCATTAAGTATTAGAAATGGAGAAAAAATAAAGGTAACATCAAGAAGAGGCTCTTGTATATTACCAGCTTCTATAAATGAAAGAGGATTACCAACTAAAGGGCAAGTTTTTGTGCCTTTCTTTGATGAGAATATGATGATTAATGATACGACTCTTGATGCTTTTTGCCCAATTTCTAAAGAGCCCGATTTTAAAAAATGTGCTGTTAAAGTTGAAAAAGCTTAAGACATGAAAAAGAGACTCGGAATCATATCACTTTTTGTATTACTTTTCATAACCTTTATTACCATTTGGAATTTTAGTTATCAGGTTGGCTTAGAAGAAGGTTATATTCCTATTGAAAATGTAGAGTCTCACACAAATATTCCATCGGAAAGTGGTGTTTTTGAGCGCGCAGAATTTGCTTTAGAATATGCAAATATGCCAATTGATGAGAATCACCAACGTACTTTAAGTGCATATTATAATAACAGAGCCTATTATGGTGCCCCACCTAGTATACCGCACCCTATTAAAGATGAAAAAAGTTTGGGTGGTAATACCTGTTTGCAATGTCATCAAAATGGAGGTTTTGTAAAACAGTTTGATGCCTATGCACCTGTTACTCCACATCCTGAAATGATTAATTGTAGGCAGTGCCATGTCGCTCAAAATAGTAATACACTTTTTAAGCCTACAAACTTAGCAAAAGTACATGCGCCTAAAGTTGGTATTAATAATGCGCTGATAGGAACACCACCAATGATTCCACACCAAATACAAATGCGAGAGAATTGCTTGTCATGTCATGCTGGACCAGCTGCGCCTAAAGAAATTAGGGTTACACATCCAGAGCGAATTAATTGTCGTCAATGTCATGTGCCAACAGATCGGGTAGTTTCAGAAATAACTCCTTTTACAAGAACTAATAGTAATGATAATGAATAGAAAAAAAGACATATATATATTGGCTTGTTTGTTTACTGTTACATTTTTTTCTTGCAAACACGGAGAAGGAGAATATCACAGTCTTTATGATAAAATTGAAGCAGAAAGTAAAGTTTATCATGACACAACAATGACTTCGGAAACTTTTTTAAATGATATTAAAACCATCAAGATTACTGAAGGTGAACATACTTTTTTAATACCTGAGCGTAAAGGACAAATTAAATCTTATGCTTGTATTGAATGTCATACAGAGCCTCTTGATAAATTAAAAAGTAAGGATATTAAAAAAGCGCATTGGGATATTAATATGGCACATGCAGATATAAGCACTATGAATTGCGCTACTTGTCATAATGGTAATGATATGAATAACCTTAATACACTAACTGGTATTAAAGTAGATTTTAACTCGAGTTATAAATTGTGTGCACAGTGCCATTCTTCGCAGTTTGAGGACTGGAAAGGTGGTGCTCATGGAAAACGTATTGGAGGTTGGGTTGCACCAAGAGCTTCATTTACATGTGTTAATTGTCATAATCCACATAGTCCGAGTTTTGAGACTAGATGGCCATCACGATTTAATACAGAGCAGATAGAAGAATCACATGAAGGGTTAGCCCATTAAAAATTAAGGTATGAGCGATAATAAAAAATGGTATTCATTAAATTTAGGTTTTAACGGAAATAAAGAGCCAAAAAAATCATGCGGATGTGGAAAGACTTCTGGAGGCTGTGGTGACCATAATAATGATATGAGCGAAGATGCTTTTTTTGAAGCAGCAGTCGATGCTTCTATTGGAGATGAAGTGAGAAAAGATGGTTTTGAACAAGTTTTTGATATTAAAATGGATAGACGTAGCGCTTTTAAAAAGTTAACGGCTAGCTTACTTATTGGTGCAGGAGCAGTAAGTACATCTTGCAGTGTTGTAGCTGGTGATGATAGTAAAGAAAAAGCACAAATAGATTGGGAAGAGCAATTTAAGGGTAACTATAAATTGATGACCGATAAAGAAAAAAAAGGGACTGTTGAGCGATTGATGAGATCTTACGAATTGCGAACTGGAAAAAACATTAGTATGACCTCTGAAAATGCAAAGGAGGATGTTCTTTTTGGTTATGCTTTTAATATTTCTAAATGTCAAGGATATATGGATTGTGTTAATGCGTGTATTGAAGAGAATAATCAAGATAGAAATTCTCAAATGCAGTACATACGTATTCATGAAATGAAAGATGGAAATGGTTTTAAGTTTGATGAAGCTGATGATAATTACTATCATGAAGTGCCGGCAGAGGGTCATTTTTATATGGGAACGCAATGTTTTCATTGTGATAACCCGCCTTGTGTAGAAGTTTGTCCTGTGCAAGCCACATGGAGAGAAGATGATGGTCTTGTAGTTATAGATTATGATTGGTGTGTAGGTTGCCGTTATTGTATGGCTGCTTGTCCATATGATGGTAGGCGATTTAACTGGAGTAAACCTGAAGTGCCAGAAGCTGAAATAAATAAAAACCAGCATTATTTAGGAAATAGAATGCGTAAAAAGGGTGTGATGGAAAAATGTACGTTTTGTGTACAGCGTTCTAGAAAAGGACAAAACCCTGCATGTGTTGAAGCCTGCCCAACTGGTGCCAGAATATTTGGGAATCTTTTAGATCCTAATAGTACCATTCGCTGGGTATTGGAAAATAAAAAAGTTTTTAGGCTTAAGGAAGATTTAGGAACAGAGCCTAAGTTCTGGTATTTTATGGATTAAGTGAAAGTGTTTATTTGTTTATCTGTTGAATTGTATAATTGGAAGGTTTCGGTTAAACGAATAAACATATCAACGATTTAACAACTATTAGCTGATAAGATTGGTGTTAGGTAGAAAAATAAGATAGCAGAAAGGATTGCGTTAGGGATTGCAGAGGAAAGCCCACAGCGAGGCACGAGTGAGGACTTGTAACGAAAAGCCCGACCACTTGTGGTAACGCAAGAAAAACATATAAAACCAAGAGTTATAATAAAAGGTATATGCGACGATTAAAAGTTTTTAGAAGTTTAGTTATAGATAGCATAGATGCTACTACACGAGGATCTCGTAAATATAATATTTGGATGGGATTCTTAACGTTTATTATGCTTATTGGGATGTATTGTTATTCTATACAGTTAGAGCACGGTTTAAGTGTAACTGGAATGACAGATAGGGTAAGTTGGGGCTTGTATATTTCTAATTTTACATTTTTGGTAGGTGTTGCAGCTGCTGCTGTAATGCTGGTTATGCCAACGTATGTGCTTAAAGATATTGATTTTAAACAAGCCGTGCTTATTGGAGAAGGGTTAGCTGTGGCTGCACTTATTATGTGCTTAGCTTTTGTGGTTGCAGATATGGGTGGACCATCGGTACTTTGGCATATGATACCAGGTATTGGCGTATTTAATTTTCCAAATTCAATGCTAACTTGGGATGTTATTGTTTTAAATGGTTACTTGTTTTTAAACATAAGCATTCCTTTTTATATTTTGTTTAGACGTTACCAAGGCAAAGTGCCAAACCCTAAAGTTTATATACCAGGAGCAATTTTATCGGTGCTATGGGCAGTGGCAATTCATTTAGTTACCGCATTTTTATATCAAGGTTTACAAGCTCGTCCATTTTGGAATAACGCATTACTGGGACCTCGCTTTTTAGCATCTGCTTTTGCAGCTGGTCCTGCATTAATTATTTTAGTTTTAGCAATTATTCGATCATTTACTGATTTTAAAATTAAAGATAAAACCATTAATAAAATAGCATTAATAGTTACTGTTGCGGCTCAAATTAACATTATTATGCTTGTCTCTGAGTTGTTTAAGGAGTTTTATGCACCAACGCATCATAGTGAAAGCGCTTATTATTTATTCTTTGGGCTAGATGGTAAAACGGCGCTTTTACCTTGGATATGGACAGCTATTTCTATGAATGTTGTTGCTACTGTAATTTTAACCTTTAAGAGATTAAGAGAAAATCTTAACATTTTATATTTCTGTTGCTTTTTACTTTTTGTGGCGATTTGGATTGAAAAAGGCTTCGGACTTATAGTTCCGGGATTTATACCTGGACCTTATGGTAAAATAGTTGAGTATTTGCCAACTAAAATAGAAGTTGGTGTTACCATTGGAATATGGGCAATGGGAGCTTTTATATTTACAATATTAGCAAAAACAGCCATTGGTATTGAATTAGGAAAAATTCGATATAACAAAGCAACTTAATTTATTAATTTACGTAGTTTAATAATAAATGTAATGTTTGTTAAACTCTGATAGGTTATAGTTTTAAATATTTTTTATTGTATGATAAAAATCATATTTTAAGCAATGTAATTGACTGAGTTTTGTATTGAATATTAAGAAATATAATACACTATTTTGCAAAAATGATTTACTCTTAACTTGTAATAATAACTTTAGTGAATCTTAAAAAAAACATATTACCAGACAAAAAATCAAGATGGAGAACTACTGCGGTTTTTTTAATTGCAGTAATTACTGGATTAGGTTTTTTTATGGCTAAGGAAGCTGAGTTAGTATCGTATATGTCTGATAATCCTCAAGCCTGTGTTAACTGCCATGTTATGACCCCTGTGTATAATAGTTGGATGCACAGTTCTCATAGAGAGTGGGCTAATTGTAACGATTGTCATGTACCACACAACAATATATTTAATAAATATTATTTTAAAGCAAAGGACGGTTTATTTCATGCTTCTGTATTCACTTTAAGAGCTGAACCTGAAGTTATGTTTATGCGAGAGGAATCTCAAGAAGTAGTACAAAATAATTGTATCCGTTGTCATGTACAGCAAGTTACTCAAACCAAGTATGATGGTTGGATAGAAAACCATGCAAATAATAGAACAGAAAGACAGTGTTGGAGTTGCCATCAAGAAGTTCCGCATGGAACGGTTCATGGTATTTCTACAATAAGAAATAATATTGCACCATTACCAACTGATACAGAAAAAATTGTAATTCCAGAATGGTTGCAAAAACAAATAGAGGCGGAGTAAAATATTGATTTATGAAACACTGAAATTATTTTACTAACATCAAAAATGATTAAGAGGTGTTACATACCTGCATCGATAGCAGTTGAGGTAAGATCATAAAAAAGTAAAGTTAAGCATATGAAAAACAAAGTATTATTTATCGTAACAGCTATAGTTGTATTTCTACTAGGCTTGCTGGCATCAAGTATTCTTAATAGAAAAAATGAAGCCAAATACAAATATGTACCTCAGGTAAATATTAGTGAAAATGAACCAAGGAATGCTGAGTGGGGAAAAAACTTTCCTGCAGAGTATCAATCATTTTTACAAACTTCAGAATCCGATTTTGCATCGTTTCAAGGAGGTTCTGCAATGCGAGATGTTTTGCATGAAGACTCACGCTTAGTAGTGCTTTGGGCTGGTTATGGATTTTCTAAAGATTATAATCAAGGTAGAGGACATCAATATGCTATTGAAGATTTACAAAACTCGCTACGAACCGGAGCTCCTAAAGGAAAAGGTGATGGCCCAATGCCTGCAACATGCTGGACTTGTAAAAGTCCTGATGTACCGCGTTTAATGAACGAAAAGGGTATTGCAGAATTTTATTCAGGAAAATGGGCTGATAAAGGATCAGAAGTAGTTAACCCTATAGGTTGTGCAGATTGCCATGACTCCAAAACGATGAAGTTAACCATTACGCGTCCTGCATTAGTAGAAGCTTTTCAAGAAATGGGAAAAGACATCAATCTAGCTACGCATCAAGAAATGCGATCTTTAGTTTGTGCACAGTGTCATGTTGAGTACTATTTTGATAAGAAAGTACCAGGTAATGAAGGAATACCTTATTTAAAGCTTCCATGGAAAAATGGAATGTCTGTAGAAGCTATGGAAAAATATTATGATGATATTAATTTCAAAGACTGGACTCATAAATTAAGTCGTGCACCTATGCTAAAAGCACAACACCCTGGTTACGAAACATACTTAACAGGAGTTCATGCTGATAGAGGTGTATCTTGTGCAGATTGCCATATGCCTTATAAAAGCGAAGGAGGACAAAAGTTTACCGATCACCATATACAATCTCCTTTAAATAATGTCGCAAATGCATGTCAAGTTTGTCATAGAGAAGATGCTGATAAACTAAAAAATAATGTTTATGAACGCCAGCAAAAAGCTGCTGAGAATAGATTAAAATTTGAAGATTTTTTAGTTAAGGCTCATGTTGAAGCAAAGAAAGCTTGGGATTTAGGAGCTACAGAAGAACAAATGCAAGATATTTTAATGGATATTCGTCATGCACAATGGCGTTGGGATTATGCAGCAGCAGCCCATGGAGCTTCATTCCATTCGCCTGTAGAAACTGGAAGAGTACTTGGCAGTGGATTTACAATTATTCAAGAGGGTCGTATAAAATTAGCACGTTTGCTAGCCGATTTAGGATATAATAAACCAGTAGAGATGCCAGATATTTCAACTAAAGAGAAAGCACAGGCTTATATAGGTTTAGATGTTGAAAAAATGAAAAAAGATAAGGAAGAATTTAAAAAAACTCTTGTACCACAATGGTTAGAAGCTGCTAAAAAAAGAGAAGCGGGTTACAATACAAAAAAAGTATCAATGAATAATTAAGGTTTTATAATCTTTACTTTAAGAACTATAAAAGATAACTTTTGAAGACAAAAATCACAGGAGTTATCTTTTTTTTTAAATCGGTTTATGCAAAAATTATATAAATTCTTTTCCTCATCAAGTTTAGCTTTACTATTACTCTTAATTTTTGCGATAGCAATGGCTGTAGCAACATTTATAGAAAACGACTTTGGTACAGCTACTGCTTGGGTCGCTATATATGATTCTTGGTGGTTTGAACTTGTTTTACTAGGCTTAGCCTTCGCATTTATTGCTAATATATTTAAGTATAAATTATTGCGTAAAGAAAAATGGGCAACTCTATTGTTTCATGTAGCATTTATCGTTATCATTTTGGGAGCAGCTGTAACACGATATACATCTTATGGCGGGATAATGCGCATTAGGGAAGGGGCTTCATCTAACATCATCATTTCTAATACTAATTTTTTATCGGCAACCATTACTGATGGTGTAACAACAAAATCTATAAAAAAGAAACTGTCATTTTCTCCTATTCAAGATAATGACTTTATCTTGGAAACAACATTTAAAGGGGAACCAATTGTTATTTCATATAATAATTTTATCCCAGATGCTTTAGCTGAGGTAGTAGAAGATGAGAATGAAGGAGAACCTTTGCTTGAGTTAGTAGTTACAGTTGGTAAGGGTAGAAATACTATATACCTTAAAAGAGGAGAAATAGAGAAAATTGGAGAGCATCAACACGAAATTGGTTTCAATTCTGATAAGGAAGGCATTATCAATATCATAGAGAGAGAAGGCGCGTTTAGTATTAGCGCCCCTCATGATTTAGATTTCTTTATAATGTCTACTAAACAAGCTGGTAAAATAATTAAAGATAGCTTGCAAGATATTACGTTACGAACATTGTACAGGGCTGGAGATATTTCTTTTGTGCCTTTAAGATATTATGAATTTGGTAAGTTTCAAATAAAAAGTGAATCAGACAAACTAAAAGATAATGATAAAACAAAAGATGATGCTTTAATAGTTAATGTGTCTGTGAATGCTAAAGAAAAACCTATAAACCTTTTGTATAGAGAGGGCTTTAGACCTACACATCACAACGTAGAGATAGGTGATACTAAAGTAACTTTATCTTATGGAGCTGGAGCCATTCAAACTCCGTTCTCAATTCAACTAAATGATTTTCAGCTAGAACGTTATCCCGGGTCATCAAGCCCTTCCGCTTACGCTAGTGAAGTCACTATTTTGGATGATGGTAAAGAAACACCGTTTAGAATTTTTATGAACAATGTGTTGGATTATAGAGGTTATCGTTTTTTTCAAGCTAGTTATGATACCGATGAAAAAGGAACCGTATTATCCGTTAACCATGATAGTTTGGGCACAATTATAACCTACTTAGGTTATTTATTAATGACGTTAGGAATGTTTTTCACCCTATTTGGTAAAACATCTCGTTTTAAGCTAATAAATAAAAAGCTAAGGCAAATAAAGCATAAAAGCGTTATGATTTTAGTGTTTTTGTTTTTTAGTTTGCCCAATGTTTTTACTCAAAATTCAGCAGATTCGTTGTTAACTTCGATTGAAAAAGTTATAGAAAATCAGCAAATTGATAAAACCCATGCCGAATTTTTTGGAAGGCTATTAGTGCAGGACTTAGACGGGCGTATTAAGCCAATAAATACACTAGCATCAGAGTTTCTTAGAAAAATATCTAGAAAAACTAAATTTGTTTACCCTTTAAATAACAAGGATATTATTTTTGATGCAAACCAAACTTTTTTGTCAATGCATATGCTGCCTCAAGTTTGGCAACGAGTACCCATTATAAAGGTTGATTTTAAAAAAACAAGGAAGTTATTTGATACTATTACTATTGGAAAAAACAAGTTAGTACCTTTTACTAGTTTATTAGATAAAAAGGGTTCGTATATATTAACCAATCAAGTAGAGGAAGCAAATAAGAAAAAGCCATCAGAACGTAATGAGTTTGATAAAGAGGTGTTAAAAATTGATGAACGTTTTAATATTTTATACAATGTTTTTATTGGGAATTATCTAAAAATCTTCCCTAATAAAAATGATACAAACAATACTTGGTTTAGTTATAATCATCACTTTGAAGATTTTCCGGAAGAAGATGCTCAATTTGCAAAGTATACTATACCCTCTTATTTTAAAGATATAGGAGTCAATAATTATCAAGATGCCCACGAAAAATTGTTGTATATTAAAAAATATCAAGAAGTTTTAGGAGCCGATGTCATACCTACTTCTAGGCGAGTAGAAGCTGAACTTTGGTATAATAATGCTAACGTTAATTTCTGGTTGTTTCAAGCATTTTTTACGCTTGGTTTTGTACTATTGGTTTTAGCTATAGTTAAGATGTTTTTCTACAAAAAGTGGGTAGACTTTATAAACAACCTTTTTATCATATTTACATTAATTTTCTTCTTATGTTTTACAGCAAATATTATTTTGCGTTGGTATGTAGCTCAACACGCTCCGTGGAGCAATGGTTATGAAATGCTTGTATTTGTAGCATGGGTTCTGGTGCTATGTGGTTTAATTATATTTAGGAAATCAGACTTTTCTCTGCCATTAGCTACCTTGTTTTCTGGCGCATTATTATTTGTAAGCTATTTAGATTGGTTAAATCCAGAAATAACAAACTTAATGCCTGTGTTAAAATCGTATTGGCTAAAAATACATGTAGCTACCATTGTTAGTAGTTATGCTCCATTAGCGTTATCTTCAGTTTTAGGACTTATGGCTTTAATCCTATTGATTATAAAAACACCAAAAACAAAGGCTGTTATTGAAGTTAAAATAAAAGAGCTTACATATATAAATGAAATAGCCATGACTATTGGTTTGTTTGTTTTGGCTGTTGGTACTTTTTTAGGAGGTATTTGGGCAAACGAATCTTGGGGACGTTATTGGGCTTGGGATCCGAAAGAAACTTGGGCATTAATCAGCATAATTGTATACGCAATAGTACTTCATTTACGCTTTATTCCTAAGCTAAATAATAGCTATGTGTTAAACGTAGCTAGCATGTTCGCATTTTGGAGTATTATAATGACTTCATTTGGAGTAAACTATTATCTTTCAGGGTTACACAGTTATGCAGCAGGAGACCCATTACCCATTCCAAGTTTTGTATATGTACTTGCTTTGTTAATGATTGTAGTTGCCATTATAGCTTATTTTAAAGCAACTAAAACGAGAAAGAATATAAGTAATATATAATTTTTGTTTTAGATACTGAAAACACCATTTTTATTTAATAAACCCAAAACATTTTTTATAGTAATTACATGAGATTTATCATAAAGTAAGTTTTTTAATGGTTTTATCTTTGGTAAGTATTAAAAGAATGGAAGTCTTTTATAAAATTATTCAGATGCATAACAAGATTTAAAAACTAATAAAAACTTTAAAATGATGAAAAAGTACTATTTACTTATTGTTATATTTATTGTAGCGTCACAATTTGCTCAAGCACAATTTACTTTAGATGGTGAGTTTAGACCACGAACAGAATACAGACATGGGTTTGGGAGCATTATTCCAGATGCCGCAGATGCTGGTTTTGGTATATCTACTAGAATTCGATTGAATGCAGGCTATCAAGTAAATGCTTACAAATTTTATTTAAGTTTTCAAGATGTGATGGTTTGGGGAGAAAACAGGCAAATTTTACCTAACGATCAAAACAACTCGTTTGCTGTATTTCAAGCATGGGCAGAAATTAATTTAGGAGAAGGGTTTTCAACAAAACTAGGGCGTCAAGTTATTTCTTATGATGACCAAAGAATTATGGGTGGATTAGATTGGGCACAACAAGGGCGTAATCATGATGCTGCTTTAATTAAATATAAAAATGGAAAGTTTATAGCTGATTTTGGATTAGCTTTTAATCAAGATTATTCGCATCCTACAGGTTTTATTTCTACAGGAACAGGATATAACACTACAGGTTTCTTTTCATATAAAACCATGCAGTATTTATATTTAAAGCAGGCTTGGAATAACTTTGCAGGAAGCTTACTATTACTAAATAATGGATTTCAGAAATTCGATACTAATGATAACCCAGATGGAGTAAATAGTATTCAAACTCTAGGAACACATTTAAACTATAAAAAGAATAAATTTGGAATAGCAGCTAATGCCTTTTTGCAGTTAGGTGATAATATAGATGGAGCTTATCTTTTAGGTTTAGATCTAACTTATAAAGCTTCTGATAAAATAAATCTAGGCGCTGGTTTAGAAATTATTAGTGGCAATGATTCAGCGACACCAGATACAGAAGCATTTTTTCCATTGTATGGTACAAATCATAAATTCAACGGTTTTATGGATTACTTCTACGTAGGAAATCATGCAAATTCTATTGGGTTGTTTGATATACATGCAAGTGCAAACTTCAAGCTGAATAGCTCTTCTAGTTTATTGGTTAGAGTTTTAAACTTTAGTGGTGAGCAAGATTTACCGAGCGGTGAAAAATCTTTAGGCACAGAGTTAGATTTAGTGTTTTCTAAAGCTTTTAAAAACTATGCTTTAAAGCTAGGGTACTCACATATGTTTGCTAGCAATGGTATGTACGAATTAAAAGGTGTTACAGAAACTGCAGCATCTGATATGCAAAACTGGGGTTGGGCGATGTTAGTTATTAAGCCTAAGTTTATAAACGGTACTAATTAAATTATTACATATTCAATATTTTTAAAACCCTCATTTATGAGGGTTTTTTATTTATGTCACTATGGTTAAGCTCGCATTTGCCCGTTTATTACATCGCCTAATAAAACTAGAGGTTCTTTTTTTACATTTAAGTATTAAACTAATTATATGCTTAAAAAAATTTTTGGAAGTGCCGTTTTTGGTGTTGAAGCTACTACAATTACGGTTGAAGTTAATGTTGATTCTGGTATAGGATATCATTTGGTAGGATTACCAGATAATGCAATTAAAGAAAGTAATTACAGAATTGCTGCTGCATTACAAAATAATGGGTATAAAATCCCTGGGAAAAAGATTACTATTAATATGGCTCCTGCCGACTTGAGAAAGGAGGGGAGCGCATACGATTTAACCTTAGCCATAGGTGTTCTCGCAGCGTCAAAGCAGATAGAAGCTGAAGATTTAGAAAGCTATTTAATAATGGGAGAGCTTTCTCTTGACGGGAGTTTACAACCCATTAAAGGCGCTTTGCCTATAGCGGTAAAAGCTAGAGAAGAAGGTTTTAAAGGATTTATTCTGCCAAAGCAAAATGCTAAAGAAGCTGCTATTGTTGATAATCTAAAAGTTTATGGAATAGATAATATAAAAGAAGTTATCAATTACTTTGATAAAGGAGAAACCTTAGAGCAAACCATAATAGATACAAGAAAAGAGTTTGAAAGAAACTTAGATTTTCCAGAATTTGATTTTTCCGATGTAAAAGGGCAAGAAAGTATAAAACGATGTATGGAAATTGCGGCTGCTGGCGGACACAACATTATTTTAATTGGTCCACCTGGGGCAGGAAAAACCATGTTAGCAAAACGTCTACCAAGTATTTTGCCTCCTATGACACTTTATGAAGCCCTAGAAACCACCAAAATACATTCTGTAGTTGGTCGTGTAAAAGATACAGGATTGATGGCTCAACGTCCGTTTAGGAACCCGCATCATACCATTTCAAACGTTGCATTAGTTGGAGGTGGTAGTTTTCCACAACCAGGTGAGATTTCTTTATCGCATAATGGCGTTTTGTTTTTAGATGAATTACCAGAATTTAAACGTGATGTTTTAGAAGTTCTCCGTCAACCATTAGAAGATAGAGAGGTTACTATTTCTAGAGCAAAATTTACTGTTACTTATCCATCGTCGTTTATGTTGGTAGCGAGTATGAATCCAAGTCCAGGCGGGTATTTCAACGATCCTGATGCTCCAGTAACTTCAAGTCCAGCAGAAATGCAACGCTATTTAAGTAAAATTTCTGGCCCGTTGTTGGATCGAATCGATATTCATATTGAAGTAACGCCAGTACCTTTTGATAAGCTGTCTGATGACAGAAAAGGGGAAACCTCTGTTGATATAAGAAAACGTGTAACTAAAGCTAGAGTATTGCAAACTGTTCGTTTTAATGACTCTGATACAGTCCATTATAATGCGCAAATGAATACCAAACAAATACGGAAATATTGTATTTTAGACGACGCTTCGAAAACACTTTTAAAAACCGCTATGGAGCGATTAAATTTATCTGCTCGTGCTTATGATAGAATTTTAAAGGTTTCGAGAACTATAGCTGATTTAGAAGGTGTTGAGTGTGTTAATGGATCGCATATTAGTGAAGCCATTCAGTATCGAAGTTTGGATAGAGAAGGTTGGTTGGGTTAAGTATTATTATATCATTATATATGAGAGCAATTTTTTTACTACTTTTTACTTGTTTATTTTTTAACTGCGGCAAGGCAGTATACCATTTGCCATTAAAAACTAATAGCAAACCTAAAAAGCTTTTAGTGTTTATTGATGGTACTGGAAATAGTGAATCTAGTAACACAAATATTGCTAAGTTGTATAATTTGGTTACACTTCAAGAAAATAAAAATATTCAAGCAGTATATATAGAAGGAGTAGGAACTAAGGGTAAGGTTATTGGTTTGGCGACTGGCTGGGGGATTGGCGAAGATGTTCGTATTGCGTATCAGTTTTTGGTAGATAATTATAAAAAAGAAAATAAAGACGAAATTTATATTTTTGGTTTTAGTAGAGGTGCTTATGCAGCAAGAATATTAGCAGGATTTGTAGATGTTGCAGGAGTTTTTGATTTATCGAAACTAGACAAAAAGAAAAAAAAGGAAACAATAAAAAAATTATACAGAACCTATAAAGAGAAAAATGCAAACGCAGATGAAAGAAGGGAAGAAATTGCAAAAAAATTTAAAAATTTTAAATCTCAAACTGATGTGAATATTGAGTTTATGGGCTTATGGGATACAGTTGAAGCTTTAGGTTTACCAAATTCTAAAGAAGATTACAAACGCCCAAATACGCGCTACAACGATCAATTATGTAATGTAAAAAAAGCAGCTCATGCTTTATCATTAAACGATCAGCGAGCCTATTTGTTTACACCTATTTTATTAACCGAAAAACATTTATTCGAGAAATGTAAAAGACCAATAGATATTGATAAAAAGGTAGAAGAAGTCTGGTTTTTTGGAGCTCATTCAGATGTTGGTGGTGGATATAAAAATACTTTTATACCAAACTATTCTTTAAATTGGATGATTAAAAAAATCCATAGGTTTTGCATTCTTAAAAAAGAAACTAAAACGTATTCAGATTACGAATCAGAATCTCATAATGGTAGGTATTCTATTATGAAAGTAATAAGTCGTAACAGAAGTAGAAATTTAAAAAAATATTCTGATAGTAGTACTTATAACAATGGAAAGCTGAAAATTCATACTTCAGTACTTGAAAAGTTGAAAAATGGTAACTTAAAGGATTATGAAAAGAATTTATATAACAATTTTTCTGACTGTTTTGATGGAAATGATTTGAACGGTTATTACAAAATAAGCGATGATTGTTTTGATACAGTTAATTAAAGTTTATGACTATAGTTAGCATGTATAGATAAAGTAGATTGGTTGGGTAATTGATTATGTTTTAGCAAATGAGAATAGTTTCTAATAATGAAATTTGGAAAGGTTTTTTTTCTTATGAAGACGAATATTCTTCATTAGCAAGTTTTAGAGAAGTTGAATTCGAGATTAATATCTTTGTTAATAATCATTCTTTTGAAGGGACTGCTCATGACGAAGAGTCTAAGAAGTATTTTGACGAACCTGTTAAGGTTAAAGGGGTTTTTGAAAATAATTTTATAAGCTTCGTAATGAAATATCCTTACACATATTTTCTTAATGAAAATGATGAAATAGTTGTAGACAAACAGGTTTCGCATCCTGATGTAAATTATTATGGAGAATTTGATATGCATTCAAAAACATACAAAGGGCAATGGGAAATTACATATATTGTTGAACAATTTATTGATGGAGATGTGGAAGAAATATATTCTGGTAATTGGGAACTTAAAAAACATTAACTTACTATAATAATGAAAAGAAACTTTACGATATTGCTGTCAGTTTTAATACTAAGCTGCAACAATTCAAAAGAAAGTAAACAAGAAATTGAATCTGTTATAACATCAGCTTCGCCATCAAATCAAAAACCTATTGTTGGTATTCCAAAACTCAATTTAAAAGGTGCAAATACCTTAGCGCAATTGCCTTTGCATTGTATTAATACAGAATATCCAAACAAGTTATCACAAACTTTAGGTGGTGATGAAGATTTAAAATCTCCTAGTGCATTGCATCCAGCGTTTTATGGATGTTTCGATTGGCATTCATCGGTTCATGGGCATTGGAGCTTGGTAAGTTTGCTAAAGCAATTCCCTAATGTTGATAATTCAGAAGATATTAAACAACGCTTGTTAAAAAACATATCAAAAGAAAACATAGAGGCCGAAGTGCAGTATTTTTATGGCAAACACAACAAATCGTACGAACGAACTTATGGCTGGGCATGGTTGCTTAAACTTGCCGAAGAATTATATACATGGGACGATGCAACCGCACGAACTTTAGAAACCAATTTGCAACCTCTAACCGATTTAATTGTTGGGAAATACATAGAGTTTCTACCAAAACTAAATTATCCAATTCGAGTTGGCGAGCACCCAAACACTGCTTTCGGGCTATCCTTTGCATGGGATTATGCTAATACAGTAAATAATGTAGTTTTAAAAAGTATGATAGAACAACGCGCCAAAGATTTTTATATGAAAGATAATGGTTGTCCAATAACATGGGAACCTGGTGGGTTCGATTTTTTATCACCTTGCTTAGAAGAAGCTGCTTTAATGAAGCGTGTTTTGCCAATAGAAGAATTTAAAATTTGGTTGAACGTTTTTCTACCGCAATTAAAAGATGAAAATTTTAAGTTGGAAACAGGAGTAGTATCCGATAGGTCAGATGGGAAGTTGGTGCATTTAGATGGTGTTAATTTTTCACGAGCGTGGAGTTTAAATAAAATTGCTGAAGATTTACCTGAATATAAGCATCTTAAAAATATTGCGAATCATCACATAAACTATTCGTTACCAAGTATTGTAGGCGATAGTTATGAGGGTGGACACTGGTTAGGTAGTTTTGCTATTTATGCGCTTAATTCAACTTCGGAATGATTAAAAACTGGTTCAAAAACATTGGTCCAGGTCCATTAGTAGCAGCGGCTTTTATTGGCCCTGGTACAGTAACCGTTTGCACGTTAGCTGGTGTAGGTTTTGGTTATGCATTGCTTTGGGCTATGTTACTCTCTATTATTGCCACTGTTGTTTTACAAGAAATGGCAGCTAGACTAGGGATTATTTCTCAAAAAGGATTATCAGAAGTTATAAGAAGCGAAATTAAAAACCCAGTTTTTAAAACCTTGGCTATTATATTAATACTTTCGGCTATTGTTATTGGCAATACAGCTTACGAAGCAGGAAATATTAGTGGCGGGGTTTTAGGTTTAGAAACTATTGTAGGCAAACCAAGTATTTCTGTTGCTGGCCTGTCTATTAATTTGATAAGTATTGTTATAGGTTTTGTCGCTTTTGTTTTGTTATATATTGGCAATTATAAACTATTAGAAAAAGTGTTAGTATCCCTAGTAATATTAATGAGTATAGCTTTTTTGATTACTGCTATTATTACTAAACCAAATATTTCAGAAATTTTAAAAGGTGCTTTTATACCTAAATTCCCAAAAGATAGTATTTTAACCATTATTGCTTTAATAGGCACAACAGTTGTACCCTATAACCTGTTTTTGCATGCATCCTTAGTAAAAGAGAAGTGGCATCATAAAGCGGATTTAAAATTTGCTAGAAAAGACACTATAATAGCAGTTGTTTTAGGAGGGTTAGTATCTATGTGTATAATTATTTCAGCGGCTTCTATTCAAACTCAAGATATAAGTAATGCGGCAGATTTAGCCAAAGGGTTAGAGCCTTTGTTTGGTAGCTTTGCAAAATACTTCTTAGCAATTGGGTTGTTTGCAGCTGGTATTACAAGTGCTATAACTGCACCTTTGGCAGCAGCTTTTGTAGCAAGTGGATGTTTAGGTTGGTCAACCAACATGAAAGCAAAAAAATTTAGAGCAGTTTGGATGTTTATTTTGTTAGTAGGAGTTATATCTTCTTCTATAGGAATAAAATCCATAGAGATTATAAAATTTGCTCAGGTGGCTAACGGTATCTTGCTGCCTGTTATTGCTGGGTTTTTAATTTGGATTATGAATAAACAATCGGTTTTAGGAATTCATAAAAACAATGTAAAGCAAAACCTTTTTGGATTTATTATCTTAGGAATTAGTATCTTACTATCGCTAGCTACGCTTAATAAAGTATTTCATTTAAACCTTTTTTAGTGCAAAATTTTAAGATTGATATCAATGTAGATTTAGGTGAAGGCGTTGGTAACGAATCTCAATTGATGCCTTATATCTCTAGCTGTAATATAGCTTGTGGAGGTCATGCAGGTGATGCAGAAACCATGAGGAAAGCTGTAAGATTAGCTAAAGAACATGGCGTAAAGATAGGTGCACATCCGTCGTTTCCTGATAAAGAAAACTTTGGTAGATTGCCAATGGAAATACCTTCTGTAGTTTTATACAAATCGATAAAAAAACAAATAAGAGACTTGCTATGTGTTTTAAAGGAAGAGCACGCAAGACTCTATCATATCAAACCCCATGGTGCGCTTTATAATTTGGCAGCTGTAGACGAAAAGGTTGCTAAAACTATTATTGAAGCTATAAAAAGCATAGCATTGCCAATAAAATTGTATGTGCCGTATAAGTCGGTAATTGCTGATATTGCAATTAAAAACGATGTATCAATAATTTACGAAGCTTTTGCTGATAGAAATTATAATGCAGATTTAACCTTAGTGCCAAGAAACAAAGCATATGCTTTAATTGATGATAGTGAAACTTTGTTTGACCATGTTTATAGAATGATTACAACTCAAAAAGTAAAGGTAATTAATGGTGCAGAAATAGCAATTAAAGCAGATACATTTTGTATCCATGGAGATCATCTTGGAGCAGTAAATTTAGTAAAAACCCTAAACGCTAATCTAAAAACAAAAGGGATAGATATTGCTTAACTTTATATGGCTTTTGACCTTGTATATAAACCTTATGGAGAACGTTCAATTTTAATTGAATGGCCATCACTAATTGATGAAGAAATACTGTTTAATGTATTGTCTTTTAAAAACAAAATATTAAAAAATGATATTAAACCAATTGTCAATATAAATCACACATATAATTCATTATTAGTTATTTACGATTATTTTTCAATTGATTTTAATAATCAAATATCTTTACTGAAAAGAATTTATAAACAAAAGGAAAAACTTACAAAATCTATTTTTAAACAGTGGAAAATTCCTGTATGTTATGATGCCAATTTGAGTATTGATTTGGAATCAATTTCGCAAACTAAAAGCATTTCAAAAGAAGATATTATAAAGCGCCATTCGCAAGCAGCCTATACGGTTTACTTCATAGGGTTTTTGCCAGGGTTTTTGTATTTAGGTGGCTTAGACGAAACTCTAAATTTTCCACGAAAAGAATCTCCTAGATTAAAAATAGAAAAGGGGTCAGTAGCGATTGGAGGAAATCAAACAGGTATTTATCCTAACGAGAGCCCAGGTGGTTGGAATATTATTGGAAACACTCCAATATCTTTTTTTGATGCAACAAGTAAGCCTCCTTGTTTTGCTAAATCTGGAGACCGTATAAAATTTTGCCCAATTTCATTAAAAAAGTATCATGATATAAAAACTCTGGTCAATGCTGGTGTTTACCAAATAGAAAGTGAGGTTTTGTATGGTTAAAGTTATTAAATCTGGGTTTTTCTCAACCATTCAAGATTTAGGCAGAATAGGGTATCAACATTATGGTGTACCGAATTCTGGAGTTATGGATTCATATTCAGCATCAATTGCTAATGCTATTTTGGGAAACAATGAAAATGATGCAGTTATAGAGATGACTATGACTGGAGCAACTCTATACTTTGGTAGTGATACTAATATTTGTATTTCTGGAGCAGATATGTCACCACAACTCAACTCAATTGAAATAAAACTTTATAAAAGCATTTCTGTAAGAGCTGGAGATATTTTGTCTTTTGGAAAGCTTAATTCTGGGTTTAGAAGCTATTTAGCTGTTTATGGTGGGTTTAACACTGAAACTATTATGAATAGCCGAAGCATGTATAAAGGGATTACAGGTCAGTTTGTACTTAGTAAAAATGATGAGTTATCAATATCTGATTCTGTTATAAACAGTATAAAGAATGCTAGTATTAAAGTAAATATGAGTTATTTTGATTCAAAATATATTAAGGTTTTTAAAGGACCCGAATTTGATTTACTTTCGGTTGAACAACAGGAAAAACTGCTTTCAACTACATTTACTATTTCAAAAGAAAACAATAGAATGGCTTATCAATTAAATGAAACTCTAGATAATGATTTACCACCTATAATCACATCTTCTGTGCTTCCAGGCACAATACAACTAACACCATCTGGAACACTTATTACTTTAATGAGAGATTGTCAAACTACGGGTGGTTATCCTAGAGTATTACAGCTTAAGGAAACTTCAATTAATGTTTTGGCACAAAAGTTTACAGGTCAAAACATTGCATTTGAATTAGTTAAATATTAAGAAAATTTTATACTACTTTAAGGTTAGTATTGCATAGTTTTACGACACATATCAAAAAAGTATCATGCATAAATTTTTATTAGTTGTAATAATAACAGTCCTTTTTGTTGGCTGTAAAAAGGAAGACTCTATTAATGCTCAAAGCATTGTTGATAAATCTATTGAGATTTCTGGAGGTAAAAAAACAAATAATTCTACCATCCATTTTAATTTTAGAAAGAGACATTATAAAGCTATACGCAGTAAAGGAACGTATCAATTAGAAAGAGAGTTTAAAGACTCTCTTAATGTTATAAAAGATATATTGTCTAACGAAGGGTTTAAACGCTACATTAATAGCGAATTAGTAAAAGTGACAGATAGTATGATTCCAAGATATTCTGCTTCTGTAAATTCTGTCCACTATTTTTCGGTATTGCCATATGGTTTGAATGACGCTGCCGTTAACAAACAGTATTTGGACAAAGTTAAGTTAAAAGGAAAGTATTATTATAAAATCAAAGTTACCTTTAATCAAGAAGGTGGTGGAGAAGATTTTGATGATGTATTTATTTATTGGGTTGATGCGGAATCATTTAAGACAGCTTATATTGCCTATTCATATGCAGAATCTGATGGCTTAGGTTTTCGCTTTAGAGAAGCTTATAATGAGCGCTATGTTAATGGCATTAGGTTTGTAGATTATAATAACTATAAACCAAAAGAAGCTTCAGCAACTTTAGAAAAACTAGATGAACTTTTTGAAAATGATAAACTGCAATTACTTTCTAAAATTGAACTCGAAAATATATCGGTTAATTAATTTCTAATACTTGATCAATAATTTTTTCATCAATTATGGTAACAATGTATAAGTTACCATTGTTGTTATCATCAATATGTTTATATTTTTTATATCCTAAAATAGAATTTACAAACGTAGGAGTACTATTGCTATGACCAACTACAAGAACAGTTTTGTTTTTAGTGTCACTTAAAAATGCTTCTTTATCAAGTTTATGAGGGTGGTAAAGTATTAATTCTAACTCATTTTTTGTAGCTGTAGGTTTTGCTGTTTCCCTTGTTCTGTTATAATCGGTTGAATATACAGCGTCAAATTTTACATGCTTTAGGATATTATTCCACCGTTCAGCACGTTTTTTACCAGCTTCAGTTAAATGAGGGTTTTTATTTGTTTTATCACTTCTATCCTTTTCTGCATGACGAATAAAGTAATATGTAGTAGTTTTAGTAGATTCTTCAGTTTGACTAAAGCTAGGAAATGTAAATATTAATAAGAAGCCTATAATGAATAACTGTTTCATAATGTTTTTAAATTTTGTTATTAAGTGCTTTAGTCATAACAACCATACCTCTTAAATGTTGATGGATTAAGTTAAAATCTAAGCTAATTTTGTCAATAGTTTTAAATCCTTGTTTTTCGTAAAATTTAAGTGCTTGTAGCTGTGTATCCATAGCTTTCAACCATAAAAAATTATCCTGTTTTTGAATGGCATGTTTTTCTATCCAACTAAAAAGTTGTTTAGCAATACCTTTACCTTGTACTTCATTGCTAAGGTAAATTCTGTGTATAAAAGTAGCATTTTTTTTGACTACTTCGTTCGTGCTAGTATTATATAAATAGCGCACAATGCCAACTCTTTTTAAATTATGAATTACAAAGCAGTAAATAGCGTTTGCTTCACTTAATTCATTCTTTAAATTTTCTTCTGAAAAACAATGGTTCAAATACCAGTTACAATCCTCATTCACCCATAAGTGTTTATAAGCAGGAGGATAAATTTTTCGCATTAAATCCATCAAGCTATTCTGATTATTTATGGTAATATTTTCTAGATGTAAGTTCGCTGAAATTGAAATCATAGGAATTAAGCTAATTCTAAAGCAACTTCTATCATTTCTTTAAAAGTTGTTTCTCTTTCTTTACTTGTGGTGCGTTCTCCAGTGACTAAAGAGTCGGATATAGTTAAAATAGACAGCGCGTTTACATTGTGTTTTGCTGCTACAGTATATAAACCAGCAGTTTCCATTTCTACACAGAGCACACCAAATTTTGACCACTTTTTATACGATTCAAAGTCGTCCGCATAAAATTCATCCGAAGTAAAAACATTACCCGCTTTTAAAGGAATATTTTTTTCTTTGGCTATGTCTACAGCTTTTTGAAATAACTCAAAGTTAGCTGTAGGAGCATAATCTGCGCCTCCAAACCGCAATTCGTTAACACCAGAGTTTGAAGACGCCGCCATAGCCAAAACTATATCTCTTATTTTTATATGCTTTTGATATGAGCCAGCACTACCAACTCTAATTAAGTTTTTAACATCATACTCAGTAATGAGTTCATGAGCATAAATAGATATTGAAGGAACGCCCATACCTGTACCCATAACCGAAATACGATTTCCGTTATACGTTCCAGTATAGCCATACATACCTCTTATTTTATTAAAACAGGTAGGGTTTTCAAAAAAAGTTTCGGCAATCCATTTTGCGCGTAATGGGTCACCAGGGAGTAAAATAGTTTCAGCAATATCTCCTTTTTTTGCTTCAATATGTACACTCATTTATTTTTTGTTTTAATAATTTGAATTTGATGCATTTCCAGTCACTATTGCAATACCAGAAGATGTTCCTAAACGATTTACTCCTAGGGATATATACTCTAATGCCGTTTTGGTGTCTTTGATACCTCCCGAGGCTTTAATTTTGATGCATTTATCCTTAGCAACACTCTTCATTAGCTTTATATCATTAATGGTAGCTCCCTCAGTTCCAAACCCAGTAGATGTTTTTATAAAATCTGCACCACTTTGTATTGCAAGTTCACTAGCTTTTATAATTTCTAATTCTTCTAGATAGCAAGTTTCTAAAATAACCTTTAATACTTTGTTTGGCATCACCTTTTTAACAGCTTCAATATCTTTCCAAACAGCATCAAAATTTTTGCTTTTTAGATGCCCTAAATTAATAACCATATCAATTTCGTCTGCACCATTGTTTAAAGCAGATTCGGCTTCTGCAACTTTAGCTTTGGTAGACATAGCTCCTAAAGGAAAACCAATAACACTGCAAACCTTTACTTTACTATCTTTTAAATACTCATTAGCTAAAGGAACATAACAACTGTTTACGCATACTGAGAAAAATTGATGTTCTATCGCTTCTTCGCAAAGCTTTATAATATCACTTTTAGTAGCCGTAGGTTTTAAAAGTGTATGATCTATATATGTGTTTAAAAATTTCATAGTAATGTTAAAATTAAGTTTATTTTTCGAATAAAAAGGGATTAATAACAAACAATTTATAAAACACTAATATGCTTATAAAAATTATTTTCAAACTATGATTTAAGTCAGTTTTTAGTTATTTGTTTGATGCTAATTTTGCTGTAAATAATAACTCAAATACCATGAAGAAAACAATTTTTACAGCTTTAATTGCATGTTTTATGTTTAATGCGATTAGTGCACAAGAAAACGAAACCAATCCAACTACAAACTTTAGCAAATGGCAAGTTAGATTACGTGCTATTGCTGTAGTTCCTAACGAATCTGCAACCATACAAACTATTGGTGGTGATGTACAAATATCTAATACTTATGTTCCTGAATTAGATTTTACTTATTTTTTTACTAAAAACATCGCAGCTGAATTAATTTTGGCCACTACAAAGCACGATGTTAAGGCTATATCAACAGCTGTAGGAGATATTCCCTTAGGTGATGTTTGGTTATTACCGCCAACACTTACCTTACAATACCATTTTGATGGAGATGTTGTGCACCCATATTTTGGAGCAGGTATAAATTACACTTTGTTTTATAATGAAAGTGCAGGCCCCGTAGCAAATAATATTAGCTATGATAGTGCTTTAGGGTTCGCTTTTCAAGCTGGTTTTGATATAGATATAAATGATGCTTGGTTTATTAATCTAGATGCAAAATACTTATTGCTAAATACAGATGTTACTGTTAATGCAACAACGGCTTTAGGAGCTACTGTTGGTGCAGATGTTGATATAAATCCATTTATAGCTGGTATCGGTTTTGGAATGCGCTTTTAATTGAAAATTTGATATATAAAAAAAAGCTAAACAATCACTTTTTAAGTTTTGTTTAGCTTTTTAAAATTTGAGTTAGTCTTAATTTTTTTCGTAAACACTATCTTCTTTTATAGCATCTTCTTCTTTGAAAGTTTTAATGTATTGTTTAAATATCTTAGAATTCCTTTTAGGTCGTGATTTATTTACAAGTTCTATACCATAAGAAATTCCAACTCTATCAGCACCTGACTCAATGTACTTTATAGCTGTATCATAATCTTCAATGCCATCAAAAACAGCTATTTTAACGTGCTCTCTTACAGTTTTTTTAATAATCTTTACAGTTGTTAAAGTTGATCCACCTTTAGAAAAACCACTAGATGTTTTTATATAATCTACTTTTGCATCTAAGCAAATTTCACATATTCTTATAATCTCATTTTTGTTTAATTCAGAAATTTCTATGATTACTTTTAATGGAGTTTCGCCAATAGCTAATTTTACATCAGTAATATCTTTTAGTACTGAAACATAATTTTTGCTTTTAAGCAAGCCTTGATTAATTACCATTTCAATCTCATCAGCACCATCACTTAATGCTTGTTTTGCCTCATATACTTTTGATGCAGTAGCCATTGCACCCATTGGAAATCCAATAGGGGCACATACTTTAATGTTTGTACTACTTAGTAACTGCTTAGCTAAAGAAACATAATAGCTATTAACATTAACAGCATAATAATTGTTTTTTTGCGCAGTTAGGCATAATTCAATAATATCTCTTTCTGTAGCAGAAGGATGTAATAAGGTGTATTCTATATAATTAACAATATGCATTTAAAAAGTAGGTTTTTGTTTTAAAGTATGTTTCTTAATATATGTAATATAAAATTTGGGGTTTATATTGATGTAAAAGTAGGAAATTAAAACGATTTTTTTTGAATTTTAACAATGATTTAATTAACAATAATTTGTTAGTAAGTTAAACGGGTGTTTCGGTTTTATATTTTCTCAGTTGTCCAATTCGTGTTTCGAATGCATTTGCATCAACTGGATTAATTACCTTTTCAAATAACTGCATCAAATCTTCAGTATGTGTCTCCCTTTTTTGCTGTAATAGGTTAAAATGTACAAAACCACACCAAATAATAGCCTTTAAATGGCTTTTGTTTTCATTATACATACGCATTTCTACGTATAATTCGCTATCTGTAAATTTAATTAATTGTGATTCGATAGATACTGTTTCCATTAAAAAGGCAGGCTTTAAATAAGCTATTTGATTACTGCTAGACACCCAACTTTTGCCTAAAGTTTTAGCCATTTTATAGATATCGACATTATAATGTTCTATTAAAGCATCTTCACGATGATTCATAAAATAATCTATATAGCTACCATTGTTTAAATGATTAAATGGGTCGCAATCTTGAAATCTAATTTTAGTTTTACTTTCTAATACGTTTAATAAATTATCCATTTTTGATTGTTTTGTTTATACCGAATGGTATATTATTGATTAAAAAAATTACAATTTTAATTCGTTATGAATCATTTGGTCAATTTGATTCATGGTATCTTTTATATACAACTCATCATCCATAGTATAAGTCATAAATATGGAACCTTGAATCATAGTATCTAACCTTTTTGCATATTGCATTGCATTTATGTTAGTAGATATTTCTCCTGCTTCAATCCCATTTTCTATAATAGTAGCTACCTGGTCTTGAATTTTTTCGATGACTTGCTTTACATTTTTTAGTAATAATGTATTTTGATTATTGGCATCTACACCAATGTTTAAAACTGGACATCCACCCAATTGTTTGCTATAGTTATAATAGTTTCTATAGAAATCTGTTATTAAAAATAGTTTTTGAATGGGTGACTCGCTTAAAGCCAAATGCTCTGCTATGCGTTTCATCATATTCTTCACAGTATATTTAAAGGCTGCAATAGCTAATTCTTCTTTATTTTTAAAGTTTCCATATATAGCTCCTTTAGTTAGCGATGTTGCTTCGGTAATATCTCGCATGCTCGTAGCAGCGTAACCATTTTTGTTAAATATTGGCGCAGCGATTTCAAGTATGTATTCCGATGTGAGTTCTGCTTTTGTTTTCATTATTTGTCAAATATAAATAAAAATACCATTCGGTATATTTATTTTGTGTTTTAATTTATATAAAAAGGAAAAGCAACAATCATCTCGTTAAAGATTCATGTTGCTTTTCAACTAACCAACCAACTAATAGACTGCTAGAAAGCGATTATGTTACAAATAATTTTCATTTTTTATCTAAAATTCTTCAGCAACTAAGTTATTTTGATTCCTAAATACCAATTCATCATCAAAGGCATCTAATAAAATAATACTGTCTGTAGTTACTTTTCCTGCTAATATTTCTTTGCTTAATGCATTTAAAACTTCTTTCTGAATAACACGCTTTACTGGTCTTGCACCATACTCAGGATTATAACCTTTGTTTGCTAGATATGCTATTGCTTCTGGTGTTGCATCAAAAGTAATACCTTGTTGAGCAATCATTTTAGTAACACTTTTTAATTGTAACCCAACTATATCAACAATATTATTTTTACTTAGAGGGGTAAACATAATAGTATCATCTATTCTATTAAGGAACTCTGGGCGTACACTTTGTTTTAACAACCCTAAAACATCAATTTTTGCAGCCTCAACTGCAGAATTTAAATCTTTTGTTGCTTCAAAGCGCTCTTGAATTAAGTGGCTTCCAATATTAGAGGTCATTATAATTATGGTATTTTTAAAATCTGCCACACGACCTTTATTATCTGTTAAATGCCCTTCATCCAGCACTTGTAATAGAATATTAAATGTATCTGGATGTGCTTTTTCAATTTCATCTAATAATACTACTGAATATGGTTTACGTCTTACGGCTTCTGTTAATTGACCTCCTTCATCATAGCCTACATAACCTGGAGGAGCTCCAACTAATCTACTTACAGCATGTCGTTCTTGATATTCACTCATATCAATTCTGGTCATCGCATTTTCGTCATCAAATAAATACTCAGCCAAAGCTTTAGCAAGCTCAGTTTTACCAACACCTGTTGTCCCTAAAAATAAAAACGTTCCGATAGGTTTTTGTGGGTTTTGCAAGCCAGCTCGACTGCGTCTTACAGCATCACTTACAGCAACTATAGCTTCCTCTTGCCCAACAACGCGTTTGTGTAATTCGCTTTCAAGTTTTAATAGCTTTTCGCGATCACTTTGAAGCATTTTAGTTACGGGAATACCAGTCCATTTTGCTACCACTTCTGCAATATCATCATATGTTACTTCTTCTTTAATTAATGAATTTTCTGATTGCGCTTGTAGTTGCTTTTGAAACTCTTCAAGCTGTTCTTGAGTTTCTTTAATTTTTCCATAGCGTAACTCAGCTACTTTGCCATAATCACCTTCTCTTTCGGCTTTTTCAGCTTCTAATTTGAAATTTTCAATATTCTGTTTTGAATTTTGAATGTTATCGACAACTTCTTTTTCGCTTTTCCACTTGGCATTTATCTCATTGCGTTGTTCTTTTAAGTTTGCTAAGTCAGACCGAAGTGATTTTAGTTTTGTTTCATCTTTTTCACGTTTAATAGCCTCAATTTCAATTTCAAGTTGCATGATTTTTCTATCTAACACATCTAATTCTTCTGGTTTAGAGTTGATTTCCATACGTAATTTAGATGCAGCTTCATCCATTAAATCAATAGCTTTATCTGGTAAAAATCGATTAGTAATATAGCGTTGCGACAATTCTACAGCGCCAATAATAGCCTCATCTTTAATACGAACTTTGTGATGAGTTTCATATTTCTCTTTAATCCCTCTTAAAATGGAAATGGCACTTTCAGTATCAGGTTCATCAACCATAACTTTTTGAAAACGACGCTCTAAAGCTTTATCTTTTTCAAAGTATTTTTGGTATTCATCTAAGGTAGTTGCGCCAATAGCACGCAATTCGCCTCTAGCCAGAGCTGGTTTTAAAATGTTAGCTGCATCCATTGCCCCTTGGCCGCCACCGGCACCAACTAAGGTATGTATTTCATCAATAAATAGAACAATATCTCCATCACTAGAAGTAACTTCTTTTATAACGGCTTTTAAACGTTCTTCAAACTCACCTTTAAATTTTGCACCAGCAATTAATGCTCCCATATCTAGAGCAAAAATTTGTTTGTCTTTTAAGTTTTCAGGAATATCGCCATCAATAATTCTATGAGCTAAACCTTCTGCGATAGCGGTTTTTCCAGTTCCTGGCTCGCCAACTAAAATAGGATTGTTTTTTGTGCGTCGAGAGAGTATTTGAAGAATTCTTCGTATTTCTTCATCCCGACCTATAACAGGGTCTAGCTTGCCATCATTTGCTAATTGATTTAAGTTTTTTGCATATTTATTAAGTGAGTTATAAGTGTCCTCTTGACTTTGTGAGGTTACATTTTCACCTTTTCTAAGTTCATCAATAGCAGCTTTTAAGCCTTTTTCTGTTACGCCTTGATCTTTTAGCATTTGTGCTATTTTACTATTTGATTTAAAAACAGCTAAAATGAGATGCTCAATAGATACAAAATCATCCTTCATTTTTTTTGCTATAATTGAAGCTTCGTTAAGACTTTTTCCAGCTTCGCGAGATAGCATTAATTCGCTACCTGTAACTTTGGGGAAGCTTTCTAATTGCTTATCTAAAGCTTGTTGAAGTATGCTGATGTTTGCATTCAGCTTTTTCAAAATGAATGGTAAAACGTTTTCATCAACTTCAAAAATACCTTTAAAAATATGTTCGTTTTCTATTTGCTGATGACCAAAACTTTGAGCAATTTGTTGAGCTCGTTGTATGGCCTCTTGAGATTTTATAGTATAATTATTTAAATTCATAACTGTATTATTATTTTCTTTTCAACATGTAAGTCAATAATCCTACCATTACAATTTATAAGACAAAATGTCTTGTTAGACCTCTATTTGTATGTCTTTTTGTCTGTTTTAACTGTTTTTTACCTAATTGCCTTTTGATGTATGGTTTATGTATTGGTTAAATTTTAGCTATTTAAAAAACCAACATTTAGATTTGGCTTCTATCTTAAAATATTTGTTATGCGTTATACTTTTACATTAGTATTGTGTTATGCTTTTTTTGTTTCTAGCTTAAACTTAGCAGCTCAAGTTATATCGGACGATTTTGAAGGCAGTGGTAACATTACTTCTTGGTTTGGAGATGATTGTGGGTTAAATATAGGGTTTAATAACCCTTTCAAAATTGGAATCAATGTTTCTGATACGGTTTTAAAATATGAAGATACTGGAGGGCAATATGCAAATGTTAGGTTTGATGTTAGCCCAAATTTTAGTTTATCTGTAAATCATTCATTTAAATTAAAAATATATGTCCCTTCAAATGGAATTACAGGAAGTCAATCTAATCAAGTCTCTTTAAAACTCCAAGATGGCACATTAGGAGCTCCTTGGTCTACACAAAGTGAAATTATTAAACCAATAGTTTTAGATGAGTGGCAAGAAGTAATATTCGATTTTGAAAATGACGCCTATATAAACTTAGATGGAAATTCACCTCCACCAAATACAAGAACAGATTTTAATAGAGTGGTTATCCAGATAAATGGAGAAAATAACAATAATCAGGTTATTGCATATATAGATGATGTTATTAATGATGATTCTACGGTATCAGGTTCAGTTTTTAATAATCTAGTTTGGTCTGATGAATTTAATGATGTTGGCTCTGTAGATGGTAATAAATGGTTTCATCAAACTCAATTAATTGCTGGAGATAGTTGGGCAAATGGAGAAGTTCAACACTACACTAATCGTGATGATAACTCATTTGTATCAAGCGGAACTTTAAAAATTAAGGCCATTAAAGAAACTTATACCGATCAAGGTCATCAAAAGCAATATACTTCTGCTAGGTTAAATTCAAAATTTGCTTTTAAATACGGTAGAGTAGAAGTGCGCGCTAAGCTACCATCAGTAGCGGGTACATGGCCAGCTATATGGTTGCTGGGAAAAAATATTAATGAAGATGGAGGGTATTGGGACAACCAAGGCTTTGGAACTGCTAATTGGCCTTGGTGTGGGGAAATTGATATTATGGAACCAAATGTTGCTAAAACAGAAATTTTAGGCACTTGGCATTGGAATAATGGAGGAGGCTATCAATTAAACTCTAGCAGTGTTCCTATAACTAATACTAATACTTCTCAAAACTTTCATGATTATGTTTTAGAATGGGATTCAGATTCCATGCGGGTTTATTTAGATGGTGCTTTAGTAAATCAAATGGCTACAGTTAACCCTTTTAATCAAGAGTTTTATATATTATTGAATGTTGCAATGGGTGGTAATTTAGGGGGTGCAATTGATTCTGGATTCACTGATGATGCAATGGAAATTGATTATATTAGAGTCTATCAAAAAAGCAGTCTTTCTGCAAATAATGTGCTTTATGATAATAAGATAAGTTTCTATCCTAACCCAGTAAAAAGTGAATTAAACATTAAGTTTTCAGGTGGTACAAATCAAACCGTTTTGGTTCAAGTTTTTGATGTTAGCGGACGTTTAATTTACAAGAAAACACACCAAGTTTCTAACAATAAAGTTACTTATATTGCAGATTCATTAAAATCTGGATTATATTTTGTAAGATTGACCACTAACAATACTAAAATTAATTCTTTTAAATTTTTGAAAAAATAATATTTGTAAGTTTTTATTTTAAGCACGACTGTTACACATATGGGATTACTAAATAAATTATTTGGAGCTTCAACTGGCTCAACCACTAATAAAGAAGAAAAGGTGTTGCCTTGGATTCCTCTTAACGATTTACAGCAACTCAAACATATAGAGAAAAAATCTTCTATAAAAACCCAAGTTATTTTTAAGCATTCTACACGCTGTGGAATTAGCAGGATGGTGATGAACCAATTTGTTGATGCATATGCATTTACTGAAAAGGATGTGGATTTATATTACCTAGATATTTTAAACAACAGAGATGTATCTAACGAAGTTGGATATAAGTTTCAGGTAATACACGAATCCCCTCAGTTATTAGTTATCAAAAATGGAGTAGTAGTTACCCATAATTCTCACGGAGCCATAAATGATATTGATTTGGCACGATTTATATAAACTTTAAGTTTTATTAATACCTTTTTGAATTTCGAATTTTTAAGTTATAACTTAGCTTCATGTTGATATAAACAACTTAGCTAATTTAGAATATTTATTTTATGACTTTTAAATCGAACAGAATTCTAATTGTTATTTCACTTTTTTTAGCAACTACAATAAGCTTTTCGCAAGAAAGCAACCCGCCAAATGTAATTTTAATTATAACGGATGACCAAGGTTATGGCGATTTTGGTTTTACTGGAAATAATCAGATTAAAACACCTGTGCTTGATGCATTATCAAAAAGAAGCATTAGATTCAATAATTTTTATGTTTCACCAGTATGTGCGCCAACACGATCTAGTTTAATGACTGGGCGCTATTCTTTGCGAACTGGAGTAAGAGATACTTATAACGGGGGGGCAATAATGGCATCAAATGAAGTTACCATTGCTGAAATGCTAAAGCAAGCTAATTATAAAACAGGGATGTATGGTAAATGGCATTTAGGCGATAACTACCCTAGTAGACCAATTGATCAAGGTTTTGACGAGTCTCTAATTCATCTTTCTGGGGGTATGGGACAAGTTGGAGATTTTACAACATATTTTCAGGGTGATAGAAGTTATTTTGACCCAGTGCTTTGGTATAATGGGCAACCAAGAATGTATGATGGATATTGTTCAGATATTTTTACAGATAATGCTATAAATTTTATTGAAAAAAATCATAAAACCCCATTTTTCTGTTACCTTTCGTTCAATGCTCCACATACACCATTGCAAGTTCCAGATGAGTATTATCAAATGTATGCAGACATTGATCCATCAATAACTTTTGAAAAAAATAAGTCTTCAAAAGTAAAAATGAATGAGAAAGATAAAGAAGATGCGCGCAAGGTATATGCAATGGTTTCTAATATAGATGATAATATTGGTAAAGTTATTTCAAAAGTGAAAAGTTTAGGGATTGAAGATAATACTATAATTATTTTTATGACAGATAATGGCCCACAACAATTACGCTATGTTGGAGGCATGCGTGGGTTGAAAGGAAGTGTTTACAGAGGAGGTATTAGAGTACCACTTCTATTTAGTTATCCAAATCAATTTAAGGGAAACAAAGATATTGAAACTACCACAGCTCATATTGATATCCTTCCTACAATAGCTAAATTATGTAGAGTCGAAGCTCCAAAAAACAAAAAGATAGACGGAAACAGTTTGCTACCGCTAATTAAAAATGAAAAAGTTGATTGGGCAGAAAGATCACTGTTTTTTTATTGGACGCGACGTTACCCAGAGTTATATAATAATATTGCCATCCAAAAAGGAGATTATAAGTTAGTGGGTAAAACCAATTATAATGCACCTATTGAAGATTTTCAAATGTTCGATATTAAAAATGACCCAAATGAACAAAACAATATAGTTTTAAAAAATAAAAACTTTGCAAAAGGACTTAAACAAAACCTTGATCAAATTTATAAAGAATTGATTAACTCTAATAACCTTATAAACCAACCCAGTATTTCAGTTGGTTCAGAATTTGAAAACCCAATAATTTTAAATAGAAATGATGCTGGAGGAGAACGGGGTATTTGGAATCAAGAAGAAATATTTGGAAAATGGTATGTTAATGTTGCTGAAGGGCATTACAATATTAAATTCAAATTTATAAAACCTGTGGAGCCTAAGGGGCGAATGATTTTAGAAACAGATGCTATTGTTAATCAATTAAAAATTGATATGGAAACTGATTTTATTGAAATGAAAAATATTTATCTACCAAAAATGACAGGCAATCTTATTCCTTTTTATATGAAAAATAATAAACACATTTTGCCTTTTTTGGTTGAGATAGAGAAAATATAACATTGTAAACCTTAACACCTAAATTTGTTGAAAATTAAATAAAAAGAATATGAAGAAAATAATATTTGTCTTTTCAATTTTATTAATCATTGTTTCATGTAAAAAAGAAAATGAAGCTAAAGATTTAACAGAAAAAGCTAGCGAAGCTTTCGCTAACCTTTTAGAACAGTATAATGAAGAAGGTTTTGAGTTAAACCCTGTAAACGCTACCAATGCGGGAGATTATCGTTTTAATGATAAGTTTCCAAATTTTTTATCTGATCGGTACAAAACTAAAAAGAAAAATTACTATAATAAATTTAAACAAGCCTTACAGGAAATTGATGATTCCAAATTATCTGAAACAGAAAAAATGAGTAAATCTGTTTTAGAATGGGATTGCAATATTAACCTAGAGGCTATGAGTTTTAAGAAGGATTTAATGCCAATTGATCAAATGTGGTCTAAAAATTTAGATTTTAATCAACTCGCTGGTGGCACAAATGCGCAGCCATTTAAAACGGTTCAAGATTATAAAGATTGGTTAACTCGAGTAGATGCTTATCTGATATGGCTAAATTCGGCTATAGATCAAATGAAAAAGGGAATGGAAAGCGATTACGTTTTACCTGCTTCTTTAATTGTTAAAGTAATACCACAATTTGAAGTTTTAGCGGATAGTAATGTCGAAAACCACTTATATTTTTCTCCAGCTAAAAGTTTTCCAGAAAGTTTTACAGATGAAGAACGGAAAGAGTTGACCGAAGCCTATACAAATATGGTGGCTAATAAAGTAGTGCCTGCACACAAGAAAATAACAGAATTTTTGAGAGATGAATACTTAGCATTAGGAAGAACAAGTAGTGGTATAAATGCTACACCACTTGGTGATGATTATTATGCACATCAGATAAAAAAGTATACTACTACTAATATGACTGCAGATGAAATTCATGAATTGGGTTTAAGTGAAGTTGCACGAATCAGGTCTGAAATGAAAAAAATAAAAAAGGAGATTGGTTTTGAAGGGGATTTAAATGCTTTTTTTAGCCATGTTAGAACTAATAAGAGATTAATGCCATTTACTGAGCGGTCTCAGGTTATTGCGTTTTATGATAGTATCCATGAGGTTATGAAACCTCAAATAAATAAACTATTTAAAAAGCTGCCTAAAACACCATTTGAAGTACGTAGAACAGAACCTTTTAGAGAAAAATCGGCAGCAGCAAATTACAATGCAGGATCGTTAGACGGTACAAGACCTGGTATTTTTTATACACCAATTCCATATGTAGAAAAGTATAATATTTTCGATAAGGAAGATTTGTTTTTGCATGAAGCCATTCCTGGTCATCATTTTCAGATTTCTTTAGCACAAGAGAGTAAAGAATTACCAGATTTTAGAAAAACGCTATGGTATAGCGCTTATGGAGAAGGGTGGGCTTTGTATACAGAGTCAATGGGTAAGGAACTAGGGTTGTATAAAGACCCATACCAATATTTTGGTATGTTAAGTAACGAAATCCATAGAGCTATTAGATTGGTTGTAGATACAGGATTACACGCAAAAGGTTGGACTAGAGAACAGGCGATAGAATATTCGTTGAATAATGAAGCTGAATCTGAGTCTGCAATTACAAGTGAGATAGAACGCTATATGGCCAACCCAGGTCAGGCTTTATCTTATAAGATTGGTCAATTAAAAATAAGAGAACTGCGTTCAAGAGCACAAGAAAAACTAGGGGAGAAGTTTGATATTAGAGAGTTTCATAATCAAGTATTAGAAACTGGCTGCATCCCACTGCAATTACTAGAAAGTAAAATAGACTCTTGGGTTGAAGCGAGTAAATAGATATAAAATACTTTGTTAAATAAAAAACCTCCTATATTAATATAGGAGGTTTTTTATTTAATGACCAATATTATAAGAGTTAATAATATCTTTTAGCTGGAATTTTAAATCTTCACCAGTATCATAAACCATTTGCTCATTACTAGGAAAAGGAACACGTCTGTTATCTAATAAGATTCTATCGTCTTTAGTTAATGCTCGTTTATCTCCTCTAGATCGTGCAAAAATATTTTCAAAAATGAATTCACTATCAATAGGAAACGAATCTAATGGTTGATTTGATGCTAAATCTAAGTAAACTACATCTGCAATAACCTGCGATGATTTGATTTGAGCTATTTCTAACAATCGACATTTCACTCTAATTATTTTATCAACTTTTATATCGTTACCCAAGGAGTCTTTTACAACATTTCCGGCACTATCTAATTCATATTCCCAACCATCTTTAACGTCTCTTTCTCTAAAAAGTTCTCGCTCTTTAATCCGTTCAGGTGAAATATTGATACGTTTTAAATTAAGATGCATCGCATAATCGTACTTAACATCGTTGTTTTTGTTAGCGTGATAAACACTCCAAAACTTATTCAATCCGTAAGTGTCAAAGTTTAACAAATCATCTTCTAAACGAGTTGGAATTATTTGCTCTGTTTCGTTATTAATAGAAACCAAAATATAATTCGTTCCTCTTTGATGAGCTTCTTCTAATAACTCACGAGTTTCTTCATAATTAGGGTTTATACGGTCTAAATAATTAAGTGTATTGTAAGCTTCTCTTATTGTAAGCTTGTTGTCAGATTCCAGTAACTCAATTCCTTTTTCATATAAATAGTCCGAAAGATTTTCGCGAGATTCTATAATAGTATTACTATAGTCATTAAACTTAAAAGGAATATCTTTTCCGTTTACACGCAAAGGTAAAATAGGTTTAATGGCTTCTTGACGAGCATTCAAATCTAAATAACGTTCGTATATCTCACGGTATAATTCTGGATTGCTATCTTTTTTTAGGTGATTGATAGTATTTAAATCTCTATCTTCAGCTTTATAATAGGCATCCTGTAGCATTAAAACCACTTCGCGCTTTCGCTTTGAGTCTTTATTCGTTCTAAGTTTTTTAAGAGCTGTATTTATGGCTTGATCATAATTGCCAGAATTTACAGCTTTCTCAACTTCTTTTCTTCCACTACATGCTATACATAATGAAAGTAAAACTGTTAGGAGTAGTAATCTTTTCATAGGTTAAAATTTTAGGTTATTGGGTTACTATTTCAATAGTAATGCCAAAAATACTAAAAACTATCAACTTAATGGTAACTAGCTGAAATACAGACTCTTATTTTTTGCTATAAACAGGAAGTAATTTGGTAGAAACTTCTCCAAAACCAATTCTGGTGCCATCTTTTTCGCAATGTCCACGCATAATAACAGTATCATTATCATTAATGAATTTGCGCTCAGTACCATCATTCATTTTAATAGGTTTTTCTCCACGCCACGTTAACTCTAGCATAGAACCATACGAGTCTGGAGTTGGTCCAGAAATAGTACCGCTTCCCATCATATCGCCAGAATTCACAGGACACCCGTTTACTGTATGATGTGCCAATTGCTGAGCCATGTTCCAATACATATATTTAAAATTTGATTTACTAATAACTGTTTCTTTAGCACCATTTGGCTGAATTGAAACTTCTAGGTTAATATCGTAACTCTTTTTTCCTTCGTATTGTAAATAATCTAATTGTGGCTTTAAAGGTTTTGGACCATCAACTCTAAAAGGCTCTAAAGCGTCTAAGGTAACTATCCAAGATGAAATTGATGAGGCAAAATTCTTAGCTAAGAATGGACCTAAAGGAACATATTCCCATTTTTGAATGTCGCGAGCACTCCAATCATTAAATAAAACTAATCCAAAGATATACTCTTCAGCCTCATTGATAGGAATCGGTTCTCCTAAGTCGTTTGCATCAGTTGTGATAAAAGCCATTTCAAGCTCAAAATCTACCAATCTACTTGGTCCGAAAACTGGTTGAGTTTCTCCATTAGGAAGTGTTTGCCCTTGTGGTCTATGCACAGGAATCCCAGAAGGAATAATAGAAGAGCTTCTGCCGTGATAACCAACAGGTATATGCAACCAATTTGGTAATAGTGCATTATCTGGATCTCTAAACATCGTACCAACATTGGTGGCATGTTCAATACTTGAATAGAAATCGGTATAATCACCAATTTGAACTGGTAATTGCATTTCAATTTCATCTAATCGAAATAATACAATTTCTTTATGTTTTACATTATCCTTTAATGATGAATTTTCTGCATCAAAAATTTCAGCAATTCTATTTCTAACAGCGCGCCATGTTTTTCTCCCATCTGCAATAAAGTCGTTTAAAGTATCTTGAAGAAAAATATCATCTGTTAAAGGAATCCCTTCAAAATATCCTAATTGGTGTAAAGCACCAAGATCAATGGCTGTATCTCCAATGCGTGTACCAATGGTTATAATATCATCACGAGTTAGAAATACACCGAATGGAATATTTTGGATTGGAAAATCTGAATTTTTATCGACGTGTAACCACGACTTTCTATCTGGATTGTTAGCTGATAATGGCATAACTATATTTTTTATTTGTTTATTAAATTCTTATCAAACGTACACATTTTTTTTATTTAATTTGAAATAAATGATTAAAAAATGGGTATAATTTAATCGTTAATAAAACGGTTTAAAACTTAAGAGTAAATATATGTTTTTTGGTGTATTTAAATAATCTATTTGTTATTTTTGCTCAACTTTTAACTACAATTTATATTTATGCAACGCGACGAACAAATTTTTGAACTTATTCAAGCCGAAAAAGAACGCCAATTACACGGAATTGAACTTATTGCATCAGAGAATTTTGTAAGCGACCAAGTTATGGAAGCTGCGGGCTCTGTTTTAACCAATAAATATGCTGAAGGATATCCAGGAAAACGTTATTACGGTGGTTGTGAAGTAGTTGATGAAGTTGAGCAAATTGCTATTGATAGAGCCAAAGCGTTATTTGGAGCTGTTTATGTAAATGTACAACCGCACTCTGGAAGTCAGGCAAATACAGCGGTTTTTGCAGCTTGTTTAAAACCAGGGGATAAAATTTTAGGATTCGATTTGTCACATGGTGGGCATTTAACTCACGGGTCGCCAGTAAATTTTTCGGGTAAGTTATACAATCCTACATTTTACGGAGTAGATCAGGAGACAGGGGTATTAAATTATGATAAAATTCAAGAAGTTGCGACTAAAGAGCAACCAAAATTAATTATAGCTGGAGCCTCGGCGTATTCTCGCGACATTGATTTTAAAAGATTTAGAGTTATTGCTGATAGCGTTGGTGCAATTTTAATGGCAGATATTTCGCATCCAGCGGGATTAATTGCTAAAGGTATTTTAAATGACCCGATTCCACATTGCCATATCGTAACAACTACAACACATAAAACATTACGCGGACCAAGAGGGGGTTTAATTATGATGGGAGAAGATTTTGATAACCCATTTGGTATCACATTAAAAAACGGAAATTTGCGTAAAATGTCTTCATTGTTGGATTCTGCTGTGTTTCCAGGAAATCAAGGAGGACCATTAGAGCATATTATTGCTGCAAAAGCTATTGCTTTTGGTGAAGCATTAACAGATGATTTTTTACATTATCAGTTACAAGTAAAAGAAAACGCTAATGCTATGGCTAAGGCTCTAGTGTCAAAAGGGTACAATATTATTTCAAAAGGAACAGATAATCATTGTATGCTTATCGATTTGCGTAATAAGAATATTTCAGGAAAAGAAGCAGAACAAGCATTAGTAAAGGCTGATATAACTGTAAATAAAAATATGGTACCTTTTGATGATAAATCACCATTCGTTACATCGGGGATTAGAATTGGTACAGCAGCAATTACTACTCGTGGATTAAAAGAAGATGAGATGGTAAACATTGTTGACTTAATTGATGAAGTGATTACTAATTATGAAAACGAAACTATGCTTGAGGGCGTTAAGAATAAGGTAAATACTATGATGAAAGGTAAACCTTTGTTTGTATAGTATACTGTTATTAAAAGTTTCGTAAATATGAAAATATAAAATCCTGCTAATGAGCAGGATTTTTTGTTTTAAACGTTTTTTTATTCAATAGGGATGTGAAAGTCAACAATAGCTTTCTTTTCAGGGTGTTCATTAAAATTGTTATGATAAATCTCAAAAGGATTTCTGTTAGCTTTTTTATATCCGTTTTCGTTCATCCAAACAAATAGGCCAGTCCAAGATTTTTCAAATTCGTCAAGTCTAATTTCAAAACTACCAACAATAAATTTTCCTTCTTCAATTGTGGCAAACCCAATTTCTCCTTCTATTTCGTTTGGTTTACTTAGAAGGATACAAGCACTAATTCTAACTTTATTGGCTTCTGTTATTTTAAAACTATCGTGATAAATAGTAATCATTTTAGTTTGCTCATTAATTAAACCTTGAGGCGTACCCCATTTTATCAATTTTTGATAAGCATCAGCAACGTTTTGAGGCCCAATACTTGATACATAAGCCAAATCCATTTTAGGCATCTTCTTAATTTCAATTTTCGCATTCATCTTTATCCACTTTTTTAGATTGTTAATGACGCAAATGTAATTGTCATAGTCAGGATATTCTTGACCATTCTTGCTTTCTAATTGACGAATCTTGCTAAACTTGTTAGGGTTTTGCTTTTTAAATTCTGTTGGATTTACTCCATAATATTTTTTAAAAGTTCTAGTGAATGAAGAGTTATCTTTAAAACCATACTTAGCAGATATTTCTGAAATCGTAAAATTCTTATGAATTAAGCTAGAAGCCGATTTTTCAACTCTTTTCCTTGTAACAAAGGCATTCAAGGGCTCCGTTGTTATGAATTTGAATATTCTATGAAAATGAAAGGGAGAGAAAAAAGCTATTTTAGAAACAGTGTCTAATGATAAATCTGAATCTAGGTTTTCATCAATGTATTTAAAAACCCTATTTATTCTAGCTTGGTAATCTGTTAGTTTTTCTTTTTCTGAGATTTTCATATGAAGTTAAATACTGTGTGAAATGTAGTTTTTATGTAGACTGTTAACGCTACATTTATTTATTTACTATTGTTCTAAAGGTTAAGTTTACTCTTGGCTCTGTTATTTTTGTCGTTGGGGGAAGTCTATGTAACCAATGGCTTTGTGTTTTGCCTTTCATTATAAGTAAGCTTCCGTGTTCTAGAATGTATTCTACCTTTTCTTTTGTTTCTTTATGCTTAAATGAAAATTTTCGTTCAGCCCCAAAACTTAAAGATGCAATCGCACCGTTCTTTTTTAAATCTTTTTCACCGTCGCTATGCCAAGCCATTCCTTCACTGCCGTTGTGATAAAGGTTAAGTAAACAAGAATTAAATGTATCTCCTGTTCTTTTTTCTACTTTTGCTTTCAATTCCAATAATTCTGCAGTCCAAGACAATGCTAATTTAGTGGTTTTTGAATACGTGTATTCAAATGGTTTTTCTCCATACCAAGCCACTTTCCTTTTGGTAATAATTTTTTTTCCAAAGATAATGGCTTCATCATTCCTCCATTCAATTTGAGTTAATAAGGTTTTAAAATAATAATCTGCTTTAGCTTTATTTAAAAGTTTCGCATAATAGTTAACCTCCCCGTCTTTTGGAAGTAGATTTTTTGTACTATTAATTTCAATATCAAACAGTTTCATTTTTTATTAATCTTCTTAATCTTCTTACTCATTATATACTTCGTTCCAAAACTTATTAGTCAAGTCGAAATTAGTTTTCAATTCGTTTTGGTTGTTATTCTCGCTTAATTCCATTTTTTTTAAATCAAGTTGCCAAAAAAAAACAGACATATTGCTGCTTTATCGCTTAAACCGCAGTTATTTATCGCCATTTTTGACAACGACATTTTACTTAAACGAATTTCAAATTATATTTACCGCAAATTTTAGTAACCTTTTCCATATCTGGTGGTCCAGCTGGTAATTTCGCTAATTCCTTAAACATTCCCTCTAAGCCAGAAGGAAAAATGCTTAGCATGGCTCGAGCTTTTTCTTCTCCGACAACTTTCCATGAATGAGGAACTCCTTTTGGACAAAATATAATGTCACCTGCATTAAGTGTAGTCATTTTATCTCCAATACTCATTTCAACTTGTCCTTCTAAAACTTGAAACACCTCATCTTCATTTTCATGCACGTGCGGTGGAATTCTGGTTCCCGGTTCATTGTTTTGTTCAATTAACGTATACTGTCCATTTGTGTCCTCTCCTGTCAGCTTGATGTTTTGATTATCTCCCAATACATTCAATTTATTTCCTTCGCTATCTTTAACAATTTTAGGTTTTTGTAAATCTTTAACTTCTGATTTTGTAGACACATTAACACTCTCTTTCTTTGATTCGGTTTTACAAGCATTAATCATGGGAATAATAGATAATGCTCCAATTCCTATTGCTGTTGATTTTAAGAAATATTTACGTTCCATAATATTGAGTTTTGACTGGTTAGTTTATATTGTTTCCTACGTGTTCGTGTATGATTAGTAGCGAATTTATATGCGTTACTTTTCGGAAAGTAAATTACAAAATAAAAAGAATAGCGACTAGAGTAAAACTCAAATCGCTATTAATTATACATATTTTTGGCAATAGTTATTTGACTATAACTTGACTCCAAATCCCAGTTTTAGCAGTTTCTTGGGCATATTCTAAGAATGTTTTTGCTTTTCTACCTAAAACGCGTTCAATATCATTAACTACCAGCTGATTTTTTGGATTGGTCAATACATGACTAAATAAATACTCAATCAACCAAACAACATCGTTAGGTATTTGCATTTGTTTCATGCCATCAATATACTGCTCTAATGTGATGTCATAAAAGTTTAAACTTCTGTTGCTAGTCTTTGAAATGATGTCAACGATATCCTTAAAAGTAATTAATTCTGGACCAGTTACCTCAATGATTTCACCATTATAAGAATCATCAAGTAATACGGTAGCAGCAACTTCGGCAATATCATTGGCGTCTACAAATGGAATTAAAACATCAGACATGGGTAATGCCACTTCTCCCGATAGAATAGGCTCTAAAAAGAAACTTTCGCTCCAGTTTTGGTTAAACCAAGAAGCTCTAACTATGGTATAATTCATGCCAGAATCTATCACAATTTTTTCACAAGCTTCTGCTTCGGTTTCACCTTTACCAGAAAGCAAAACCATTTTTTTAACTCCTAATTCTTTAGCTAAATAGGTCAAACTTTGTATGGCTTCTTTGGCTCCCGGAACAGCCAAGTCTGGATAATAGGTAACGTACATTTTTTCAATACCGTTAAGGGCTTCTACCCAGGTGTCTTTGTTATCCCAATCAAAACTTGGTGTTGCGCTTCTCGAACCAACTCTTGGTTCAATACCTTTATTTTGTAATTGTTCTACTACGCGGCGACCAGTTTTTCCGGTTCCTCCGATAACTAAAATGTTTGTTTTCATAATGAATTGTTTTAAAATGTTTTTTGAATAAATGTTGCTATAAGTAATAGGGTAAATGAAATCATACTTGAAATGCTTCTAATTTTTGGTTAAATGATTTCCGTAATACAATACAATGAAGTAAAGCTCAACCACAATGGTGTAAAACATAGGGTCTCCGAAAAATTCTGAATAACTGCCGCCATTTGGAATTACAAATACAGGAACCGTTATCAATGCATCCAATATGGTAGCCACAATTATGAAGGTAAGAGCCAATGCAGATGGTTTCATGTAGCTCTTTTTATAGAACAGATATGTTCCTAAACAAGCACTTGGTATTATGGCTATTACCAGTACAATATTAGATTGTAGTTCAGGGTTTTCTAAAATGGGTACATAAAAAGATAAGAGGTAAAAGGAAACACCTAAAATCCAAACTAAAATGGCGCATACAATGCTAAATAATGTTTTGCTGATCATAATTTTTGATTTTTAATTATGACGCAAATCTATAGCAGCTGTAAATCAGCGACTTATTCAAAAAGAATTATGATTTATTCGAAAAGAATTTTATGCTTGACTGGGTCTGAAGCCAAACTTTTTTTCAAAGGCATTTGAGAAAGAGCCTAAACTATCATAACCCACAGCCCAAGCGGCTTCTTGAATAGTTTTTTGATCGTTTTTAATTAAGTTGTAAGCTTTTTTTAAACGTTCGTTATGTAAGTATTTAAAAACTGGAACACCAAATTGTGCTTTAAATCCTTTTTTTAGTTTGTTGGTGTTAGTACCTATTTTGTATGCCAGTTCGGTGAGCGAAGGAGGGTTTTCCATATCTGACAATAAAATTTCTTGAGCTAAGTTGATTTTCTCAAGTTGCGAAGTGTCAATTTTGCTTGATTCCTCGGATGCTAATTGTCCAAAATAATGAGAAAGCAAAGCAGCCATGTGGCTTTTGTAG
The DNA here is from genome assembly GCF_002741945.1 of Gaetbulibacter sp. 4G1. GTDB lineage: Bacteria > Bacteroidota > Bacteroidia > Flavobacteriales > Flavobacteriaceae > Wocania_A > Wocania_A spongiicola. Next base: position 336,797 of record NZ_MDVN01000024.1, on the reverse strand, counting down.
AACATCATTTTAATTTCTCCTTCGTAAGTATTGCTAAAGAATTGTTCTACTAATAGAAACATTTCTGGGCTCATATTAAACACGGGGCCTTCAACATAATGGTCTTTTGGGTGTACTAATTGATGTAAAAACTTTTCTAAAAACTGACCTTCACCATTGGGTAGCTTGTCTAAGTTTCTAATTGTTGTTGCTATCACTAAACATTGTAGTGGTTTTTGCGCAGAAACATGGTGTTCAAATTCCACTTTATTATCGGCATAAAAGGATAGTACCATACCTTTGGTATGATGAAATTCTTTGTTCTTTCCTTCAAATTTAACTTTTAGGCCAACATCTCCTGCACCGTAAAAAGCAATTGCAATAACGGGTTCGTCAAAAAAACACGAATCGATTAAATTGTTATCGGTAGATGCTTCTTCCAATAAAATAGTACAATCGTTTATGTCTATAATTTCACGGTTCATTATTTTGCTAGTTATGAGAATACTAAATTATTGCAACGATTACGTATAAAAATAATACAGTTTTGCATCTAAAGATTTTTCGAAGTAAAATCAGAGTGACCAAATACGAACTAATCTATGGTTAAGAATAAAATTAAGCATTATTTTTATACAATGTTATATATAGTTGTTTTACTCCGAGCAATAAACATATCCAACCTGTCCTCCTAAATATCCTTGTTCATTCGTAGATAACCCAAGAAAATACTTGGCTTTTAATCTTTCAGAAATTTTGTCAATAGTACATTTACACAATTTTTCGCTATTTTTCCTTTTAGAAAGAGCATAATTACAAATGTCTAAAAACTGTTTTTTTTCATTTTCAGTCCAAGGAATGTCGTTTTTACTCTTTATATAAATATCCCAAAGTTTAAAAGCATCTGGTTGCCCTTTGCTTTCAGCTTTTATTTTACTCGCAACAGTTGAATATTCTAAAAATGAAGGGCATAACTCGTGAAGCTTTCTTGAAATACTTTCTTCTTTGTCAGAATCGTAATTCACAAGTTTAATTTGTACAGTTTTAATGTAAATCATTTGGTTAGTTTGATAACGATTACTTTTAGAATATTGCCTTGAGAATTCATCACATAATTCCGAAGCGATTTCCTTATCGGTTTTAGTTTCTTCATGTTGAGCAGAGCTCAAGCTTGTTATTAAAAGGAAAAAGATTAAAGTGTGTTTCATATAATTCTTTAATGTTTTTTTAGTTTCGAAGTCATTTCTCGTATAGCATACAATATCCTGCGCAGCTAACTGGATTAATTCCATTGTGAAAGTTTGGAAAAACATGTGCTGCTTAGTCAAACGCATATCAATTCAAAAACATCTAAAAACCTATGTTGCAAATAGAACTAGAGTTATATGTTGAGTAGTTTTTTTAGAAGAAAAAAGAGCCTTATTCGTCCACAAGTTTTATTACTACAACACCATTTCCGCTACCTGCTCCATATCTTGAAGCTTCTAGACTATTAAGTATTTTTATATCTTTCACGTTGGTCACAATCATACTTTTAACCGAACTCCATCTGTATTCTGTACCGTTAATAATAATTAAAGCCCCGTTTCTAGGTTTAGAATTGTTTGAATTTGAAAAGGTGTTTTTCCCACGAATTATCAATTCATCATTAATAATGTTAACCCTCGGAAATTTACCTTTAATCAAATCTGTCATATTTGTAAACCCAAGACTATACAATTGACCAGATTTAAAGTGTTTATTTACTAAATTTCGCTCCTCCTCATTAATATGGCCATTATTCATAGCCAAATTTATATCTTCTTCGCTACCAGATATTATCAAAGATACATTCAAAGAGTCTTTTATGTTTTTAACTTTAACCTGTTTTGATTTAAATCCAGCAGCTGTTATAGAAATTTTATCCTTAAGATCACATGTAATTGAAAAAAAACCAAGGGAGTCTGAAAAAACGGAGTGCTTAGTTTTTTTTACAGTAATTTTTGCATTTTCTACTGTAATGTTTTTAAAGGTAATTATTTGCCCATTAACAACTTTTTTCTGGGCATGTAGCGAAAGTGTTATAAAGAAAAGAAAAGTTAGAGCTTGCAGTTTGTTTGTTTTCATCTTTCACTTTTTTTAATAAGCTTCAATAAAGGATGAAACGAAAATAACGAAATTTTCTGACAAATTCTATGATTCTTAATTAAGAAGATAGTTTTTTAGATCTATATAACTTGAAATTTCGATAGACACTTTTTCTTTATCCATTACAGCTTCAATTTGCACAGGTAACGGTTGTTCTTTTTTAATAACCTCTTCTACAACATCTAAAAACTTAGTAGGATGTGCAGTTTCTAAAAACACACAATGGGCATTAGGATGTTCTTTTAAATAAGCTTTACAACCTAAATACCCCACCGCACCATGTGGATCTGCTACGTAATTATAATTGCTATATATTTCTAGCATGGCCTCTCTGGTTTTGTTATCAGAAAAACTATAAGACGATAGATTATCGTTTAATGATTCAAAACTGTTTTTATAGATTTCTTGAATACGAATAAAATTGCTTGGTGCACCAACATCCATAGCATTACTAATGGTTTGTATTGAAGGTTTTGGTTCGTAAATTTTAGATTGCAAATAACGAGTAACTACATTATTCTCATTGTTTGAAGCGATAAAATGTTTTACAGGCAATCCTAATTGTTGCGCCATCATACCTGCACATACATTACCAAAATTTCCACTAGGTACAGAGAATACAATATCACCATATGATTTATGTAATTGTTTATAGGCAAACATAAAGTAAAATAGTTGTGGCAACCAGCGTGCTACATTTATAGAGTTTGCTGATGTTAGTTGCATCTGATTAGTTAGAGTCTCGTCTAAAAAGGCTTTTTTTACCATGGCTTGACAATCATCAAAAGTGCCGTTAACTTCTAGTGCTGTGATGTTTTCTCCTAATGTTGTTAGTTGTTTTTCTTGAATATCGCTTACTTTTCCGCTAGGGTAGAGTATAACCACATTTACACCTTTTACACCTAAAAAGCCATTTGCTACTGCACCTCCCGTATCTCCTGATGTTGCTACCAAAACAGTAACTTCTTTATCATTATTCTTATTAAAATAACCTAAACAACGAGCCATAAAGCGAGCACCAACATCTTTAAAGGCCATGGTTGGTCCATGAAACAATTCTAAGGTAGAGATATTTTCATTTAATTGAATTATAGGGAAGTCAAAAGACAGAGTCTCTTCAACAATAGTCTTTAAAACATCCTCAGGGATCTCCGGAGATATAAATTGCTTAATAGCTCGGAATGCTATTTCAGAATAAGATAAATCATCAATATTCTCAAAGAATTCTTTTGGTAAAGGTGTAATGCTTTCCGGAAAGTATAAGCCTTTATCTGGAGCTAAGCCTTTTATTACGGCATCTTTAAATGATGTTTTTGGTGCTTTTTTATTTAGACTATAATAATTCATTTTTAATTGTAATTTCAGTTTTGCAATGGCAATCTGCAAAAAATTAATTTATTATTTTGATGCCTTCTGTGTTAATTCTTGATGTATAAGTATCAAATTTTATATCAGCTTTAGAATAAACATTTTTAATTGCATCTTCTACATTTTTAGCGTTTTCTAAACCTTTTGATAAAGAAAAAATTGAAGGCCCAGAACCCGAAATACCACAACCTAAGGCACCTGTTTTTAATGCCTCCATTTTTACTTCGTTATAATATGGAATAAGTTTGCTTCGGTGTGGTTCAATAATAACATCATGAAGGGATTTACTAATTAACTCGTAATTGCTAGTGTGTAACCCATGAATTAAACTACCAAAATTTGCCCATTGTGTTATGGCACTTTGTAGTGAAACTTCTTTTGGAAGTATAGCTCTAGCTTCTGATGTTTTTATTTCAATTTGCGGATGAATAATAGTAACGTACAAATCATCTGGCGACGGAATTTCTAGAATCTCTAATGGCGACACACTTTTAACCAATGTAAACCCTCCAAAAATAGCTGGAGCTAAATTATCAGCATGCTCACATTTACTAGCTAAAGCTTCGCCTTTAATAGCAAACTCCGTAAGTTGTGTTTTGCTAAAAGGTTTCCCTAAAAGTTCATTCATACCAAAAACACTACCTACGGCACTCGCAGCACTACTACCAATACCACTTCCTGGTTTTATGTTTTTGCAAATTTCAATTTCAAAACCATAATCAACATTTAAAGCCTTGAACATGGCTAATGCTGAAACTCCAGCAACATTTAACTCAGCATCCATAGGTAAATCAAAGCCTTCAATTTTAGTTATAAAAATGCCTTTTTTATTCGTTTTCCTAATTAGCATTTCATCACCAATATTGTCTAAGCAAAAACCTAAAACATCAAAGCCACAAGCTACATTTGCTACTGTTGCAGGTGAAAATATTTTTATTTCGTTTTTCATTGTATATTTCTTTGTCATTGCGAATCATTTATTCCTGATTGCTAGAAATGACATACTTATTTAATCATTTCCTATTCTAATTATATCAGCAAACAAGCCAGAAGCTGTAACTTCTGCACCTGCACCCGCACCTTTAATAATCATAGGTTGTTTAGGATATCTCTCTGTATAAAACATAACAATATTGTCGCTACCTTCTAAATTATAAAACGGGTGACCTTCTGGAATCTCCTTTAGCCCTACATTTGCTTTTCCTTCATTAAATTGTGCAACATATTTTAATTGGCAGTTCTTCGTTTTCGCGGAAGCATATAATTTTTGATAATGCGATTCGTCATTAATTAATGTTTGATAAAAATCATCAACAGTATCGCTTTTTAATCCAGATTCTGATAAGAAAGGCACGTTCAAAATATCTTCTAAATTTATTTCAACACCACTTTCGCGAGCTAGAATTAAAATTTTCCTTGCAACATCTACACCGCTTAAATCTATTCTTGGGTCTGGTTCTGTATAACCTTCTGCATCAGCTTGTTTTACTACATCATAAAATGTATTGGAATCGTTATAATTGTTGAATACAAAATTTAAACTACCAGATAAAACGGCCTGAATAGATATTATTTTATCGCCCGATGCTATTAGATTGTTTAGCGTATCTATAATAGGTAAACCTGCGCCTACATTTGTTTCGAATAGGTAAGGGGCATTGTATTTAAGTGACAAACGTTTTAACAATTTATAGTTTTTATAATCACTAGAACAAGCAATTTTATTGCATGCTACTACGCCAATACTTTCTCGCAAATACTTTGCGTATAAATTAGCGACGTCTTTATTAGCTGTTACATCAACAAAAATACTATTGCGTAAATTCAATGATTTGGTTTTTTCAAAGAAGCCATCTAAAGTTGCTATTTCACCTGTTGCTAGTTGCTCTTTCCATGTTTTTAAATTGATACCATCTTCATCAAAAATCATAGTTCTTGAATTTGACAATCCTATAACTCGTAAGTTAATCTTTAAATTTTCCTTTAGGTATTTTTTTTGTTGTTGTATTTGTTCAACTAAACGCTCTCCAACATTACCAACACCGGTAATAAATATGTTGAGCTGTTTGGTCTGAATTTCAAAAAACTGTTCGTGTAAGGTGTTTAATGCTTTTTTTACATCTTTTTCTGCAATTACAGCAGATATGTTTTTTTCTGAAGCTCCTTGTGCTATGGCACGAATATTAATGTTGTTTTTACCTAAACTGCTAAACATTTTACCGCTAATACCTTGATGGTTTTTCATGTTATCACCAACAAGAGCGATAATGGATAGGTTTGTTTCTATAATAATTGGATCAATTTTATGAAGGGCTATTTCATTTTCAAAAGCTGAATCGATAGCTGTTTTTGCAGATTCAGCATCTTTTTCATCAATGCCTAAGCATATAGAATGCTCAGATGAAGCCTGTGTAATTAAAATAATATTTATTTTTTCTTGGGATAACGTTTCAAATAATCGTTTAGAAAACCCAGGAATACCAACCATTCCATTACCTTGGAGTGTTAATAAGGCAATGTTCCCAATATTGCTAATACCTTTTACTGGAGATGTTGTGTTCAATTCACCATCAGAAATAATAGTACCAGCAGCATCTGGCTCTAATGTGTTTTTAATATGAATAGGTATGTTTAAATCTAGAACTGGTTGAACAGTTGGCGGATATAATACTTTCGCACCAAAATGAGATAATTCCATAGCCTCTTGATACGAAATTTTTTCAATAGGGTAGGCTTGTTTAACCAATTTTGGGTTCGTAGTATACATACCGCTAACATCAGTCCAAATTTCTAACTGCTTTACGTTTAAAGCAGCAGCAACGATAGCAGCAGTAAAATCTGAGCCGCCACGCCCAAGTGTAGTTTGTTCTCCCAATGTAGAATTGGCTACAAACCCAGGAAGTATAGTAATTTGTTGATTTAATGATTTGAAATAATTCTTAATATTTGCATTTGTTAAATCGAAATTCACTTCTGCTTTTGAAAAATTAGAATTGGTAATTATCAATTCCTGAGAGTTTTTACGATCAGCTGATAGCTCTCTATTTTTCATAGTCTCAGCAATGATGTATGAAGATAAAGATTCTCCAAAACTTACTAGTTTATCAGATGTTTTAGGAGATAGTTCGTTGATTAAGTATATACCATCCAATAAACTGTTTAGTTCACTTAATTTGTTTTCAACATAAGTAGAAATAGGTTTTTCACCATCATTAGGAATAAGCTCATTTATAATTTCAAAATGAATATCCTTAATAAGATTAAACGTATTTAAAAAGTTTTTGTCCTTGTTTTGTGCTTGTTTTCCAGCAAGTAGTAACTTATCGGTAATACCTCCAATAGCAGAAACAACGCATATTACTGCATCTTCTTTTGAATAATTATCTAAAATATGTATTACTTTATTTATATTTTTTGCAGAACCTACAGATGTTCCGCCAAATTTTAAAACCTTCATTTTTAATGAATTAGTATTTTTTAATAAAATGTTTAAGAAAGTGTAATGTAAAAATTACAAAGATAGCCTGATGAGAATATAATTATTAACCCCAAAGGGTAATAGTAATTGTAGTAGTACCAAAAATAGCAGTATTTCTTCTTAAAGAAAAAGAAAGCATATCGATAATATTTTGGTTTAAAAGAATCATTATATTCATAAATAATACAAGTCAAAAGTATTACTTTTAACCTAATAAAAAAACAAATTATTTTTTTTTGCAGAATTCTTACGTAGAATATCTTTTTATGAAAGAATTCTGCAAAAAAATATTTAGAATTGAAAAAACGATAATTATCAAATGAAAATATTTTCTAAAGAACAAATTTATGAAGGTGATAAGTTAACTGCAGAGCGTCAAAATATTACATCAACAGATTTGATGGAACGCGCTGGAACACAAATTTTTAATTGGATGCATATGCGTATGCAAGGTGCTCAAGTACCCATACACGTTTTTTGCGGTATTGGCAATAACGGAGGAGATGGCTTAGTTATAGCAAGGCATTTAATAACGCATGGATATAATGTAAAAACATATATAGTTAATTGTAGCGATAAGCGATCGAAAGATTTTTTAATCAATTATGATCGAATAAAAAATGTTACTAAAAACTGGCCTACATTATTAAGTTGTACTGAAGATTTTCCGGAGATGCATCATGATGATATTATTGTTGATGCAGTTTTTGGCATTGGTCTAAATAGACCGATAGACGATTGGGTTAAAGCTTTGTTTATGCACTTTAGGGCTACCAAAGCATTTACTTTAGCTATTGACATACCATCTGGATTAAGTACAGATAAAGTTCCTGAAAGTGAAGATGCTGTAGTTTGGGCTGGTTATACATTAAGTTTTGCATCTGCTAAATTAGTGTTTTTCTTACCAGAAACTGCTAAGTATACTGTGCAATGGGAAGTGTTGGATATTGGATTAGATCAAGAGTTTCTATATACCACAACAACTGAAGTAGATTTAATTGGAAAGCATGAGGTATTGCCAATGTACATTCCTAGAGAAAAATTTTCACACAAAGGTCATTTTGGACATGCTTTAATAATAGGGGGAAGTTATGGAAAAATAGGGGCAGTAACTTTAACTAGCAGAGCAGTATTATCAGCAGGGGCTGGATTAATAAGTGTTTTTATTCCTAAATGTGGTTATAATGTAATACAAACTTCTTTTCCTGAAGCTATGGTAATTACTGATATGGATAATGAAAATATAACTAAAATAGCTTTTAATATTGAACCAACAGTTATTGGTTTTGGAGTTGGAATAGGTACAAACTCAAAAACTATAAGTGCATTTGAAGCTTTTTTGAAACAAAACAAAGCACCATTGGTTATTGATGCTGATGGCATAAATATTCTAGCTAAAAAGAAGACGTTGTTGAAATTATTGCCAGATCAGACCATTTTAACACCACATCCAAAAGAGTTAGAGCGTTTAATTGGAAAATGGAAAGACGATTTTGATAAGCTTAAAAAAGTCAAATCTTTTTCAAAAAAATATAAACTAATAGTTGTAGTAAAAGGAGCAAATACGATAACTGTATTACAGGATAAATTGTATGTAAATACAACTGGAAACCCTGGATTAGCAACCGCTGGTAGTGGTGATGTTTTAACTGGAATTATAACTGGCTTAATTTCTCAGGGATACGCTCCATTAACTGCTGCTATATTTGGAGTATACTTACATGGAAAATCAGCAGATATTGCTATTGAAGATTTTGGATATCAAAGTTTAATAGCTAGCCACGTTATAGATTATTTAGGTGAAGCCTATATAGATTTATTTAAACAGCCAGAGCAGCCTGCTCAAAAAGAAGAAGAAGCTCCAAATGAATAAAAATAAAAAAGCCGCGAATTGCGGCTTTTTTTATTTAGAACTAATTATATATTATTCTCATTTAATAGTTTAATGAGTTTTGGACTCGATGGCCTTGGAGCATCTGCATTTACTACATTGCCAGCTGGGTCAATTAAAATAAAGCGTGGTATGCCTTGAACTTTGTAGCCTTGAACAAAGTCAGATTTCCATGCATTATCAGAAAATAATTGAACACCTCCCATTTCTTTTTCTTCTATCATCTTTTTCCAACCTTCTTTTGAAGCTTCAACAGATTTGTTTTTATAGCCTCTACCATTGTCAACAGAGATACTTACAAACTCAATATTTTTATCATGATACTTTTCTTCCATTTCTTTTAAAAACGGAATTTCTGCTTTACATGGTCCACACCAAGTAGCCCATATATCTACATAAACAAATTTTCCTTTTAAATCTGATAAAGATGTGGTACCTCCTTTATAGTTTTCATAATTATCAAATGTAGGGGATGGTTTTCCTATAAAATGTGCAAATTGTGCTGCTCTTTCTTGCTCACGTTTTTTATTACTTTTATAAACATTTAAAATTCCTTCCTTAAAGCCATCTATTTCCTTTTTTTGACTTGAATATAAAGTTGAATCTATATTTTTATGTTCGTCTAAAAAAGCATTTAGTTTATTGTGAATTTTTGTGGTTTCAGATTCAAATTTTTCTTCTTCGAAATCAAGAAGACTAGGAGGATAAAGTGTTTCTTCCAATAAAGCTTTTTTAGCTAAATAATTACTAGATTCAGCTCCATTACCTGTATATGTTACAGATTCATCAAATTCTTTGGTATCTAATGTAACGTTTAAATCATATCCGTTTTTTAGGAATACGTTTGTTGCTTCATTACCGTCATAAAGAAAGTATTCTCCAGTTTCAACTTTTAAAGTGTCTTTGAAAGTACCATCTTTATTTACTTTAATGGTTTTAGAGTATTCACGAGTTCTTACCATTAAAGAATCACTGTTTTTGTTGGTGATTTTTCCAGATAAGGTAACATAATTTTTAGGTTCTTCTTTACAAGCAAAAGCTATGGCAAATACACAGCTTAAAATAAATAGTTTTTTCATTTTTATATTTTTATTATGACAAAAATAGCTATAAGTATAGCTTTAGTGGTAGTATTAACATTTGTTTAAGAAATTGAAGAGCCTATAATTTATGTACAAGCTTTTCGTAATTAACAACTTTTGGGATTATGTTTAAAGCAAATAATTCTTTTTGTACGTTATTAAGTGTTTTTTTATCGATAAGTTTTTGAGACCATTCAGTTAGACTTAGCCACTCTTGTACATCATCTAATTGTTGTTCATAACGATTTGCAATTGTTTTATCTATGCTAGGAATATTTTTAAACTCAGCAGTGGTATTGTTAATTATATCTAAGATGTATTGTAAATCTTCTTTATTTGATTCGATAAAATCTTCGCGCACAGCAATAACAAAACAAGGCCAAGGAGATGGACAGTTGCCAATGCGTCTAAAAGTACCATTGTCAACCAAAGGCTTGGTTGTGAATTTTTCCCAAAGAAAATAATCTGCTGTTCCGTTTGTTAAACCTTCAACCGCACCATCTAAGTTTTTAATTATTTCGAAATCAAGATCTTTTTTTAAATCCCATGTATTGTTTTCGGCATTTATATAGGCCATTAAGTGAGAGCCTGAACCATATCTGCTAATAGCTGCTTTTTTTCCTTTTATATCCTCTATGGTTTTATAAGGAGAATTATTAGCGACATGAATACCCCAAATTAAAGGAGTTTGTACAAATGTTTGCACAATTTTACTTGGGTTGCCATCAATAATATCTTTTACGATACCTTCAGTAAGAATAACAGCTATGTCAATCTTTTTTTCTCTTAAAGCCTTACACATAACACCAGTTCCGCCATAGTAATCGTGCCATCGCAAATTGATCCCCTTATCTTTGTATTCTCCGTTTTTCAATGTTAAATACCACGCCAAATTAAAATGTTCTGGCACACCACCAATGTTAACTTTCTTCATTAAATCAATTCGTTATTTTACTATTTTGTTTAAAGTATATATAATTAAGTCTTCAATTACTTTCGGAGCATTTTTACTAAAAGTGCCATTGGCTCTATTGGCAATTATGGCATTTAATGATACGGCATGATGCCCTAAAAGTTTTGATAACCCATAAATGGCAGAGGTTTCCATTTCAAGATTTGTAATACAAACACCATTAAAATTAAAAGCGTCCATTTTGCTGTTTAAAGCATTGTCTTCTATAGGCAAGCGTAGTATGCGCCCTTGTGGGCCATAAAACCCACCAGCTGTTGCTGTTAATCCAGAATAGGTACTTTTACTTTTAAGTTTTTTTTCTAAAACCTCACTATTTTTAATTGCAATTGGTCTTGCTTTTAAAGGAGACCAGTTAGTTTGTTGTATAAAAGCATCTTCAATCTCAGGTTCTGAAATAGATTTTATTTGATAGGAGTGAAGCATACCATTTAAATCTAATCCATACGAACTTAGTAGAAACGAATCAACAGGAATGTTATTTTGTAGAGAGCCAGAGGTACCAATTCTAATAATATTAAGACTTGTAAAAGACTCTTTTGGCATTTTTGTTTTCAAATCAATATTAACAAGTGCATCCAATTCATTTAAAACAATATCTATGTTATCTGGACCAATACCTGTAGAAATTACAGAAATCCGTTTGTTTTTATAATACCCAGTATGCGTTTTAAACTCACGTTTTTGAGTTTTAAATTCTATACTATCAAAATGCTTAGAAACTTTCTCAACACGATATTGATCGCCTACAAAAATGATGGTATTAGCAATGTTTTCAGGTTTTAAATTTAAATGATAAATACTACCATCTGCATTTAAAATTAATTCAGAATCTTTAATAGGCATCTATTACAGTTTTTACAAGCTTATTTTGTAGTTTATTGAATTGGAAATCGAATTTATTCACACCACCAAAAATTATTTTATTATTGATTTTAGCAGAAAAATTGTGTTGACCAATTAAGGCTTCATGTCCTTTTCTGTTTAGTTTTAAGTAACCGTTTTCTTCTGAAAAGAATAGAGATAGTTTGTCTATAATTCTTTTTAATTGAATATCTCCAAATCCGTAATACCCTTGATAATTTAGAGCATAACCTAACAGGTGGTGTTCAGATTTTATTTCATATTTATTGAGAAGCTCCAGAATATTATACTCTAAAGCATTTAAACCATTTCTAGAATCTGGAAAACGCTTTAGGTGGGCTTTTAAACAACATCCTAAATATTCAAAAGACGATTTTTTAGTAATATATGGCTTTAACAAATTGTGATCTTTACCACAGTAAATTTGCCAAACACTGACTGCAATATCTATATCTTGATCAGATAATTTAATTCTGTTTTTATAGTGTTGTTCTATTTGTTCTGGACTTAATTCACTAAGCCCTCTTAGGTTTTTATCACCTTCAATTCTACCACTGCAAACAAGGTAAATAGGAAGGTTTATTTTTTGCTGTTGAATAAGATTAATAACTGCAATCATATTTATATGACAGAATAAGTCATATTCAAACCATAATACTATTTTTGAATACTCATCTTTCTTGTCAAGCTTTTGCAATTCGTTTTTATATTCATACTCATCAATTTCAACATCATAGAAATGATTTAAAAATGATTTTCTAGCATTTAAAAATAACTCAGAATTTATGAGTTTGCTTGTGGGGCCTTCACATAGCATTTCATGCCAAGTCAAAAAATCTCCTTTAAAATTTAGCTCATTTAAATAATTAGTTAAATTGCTTCCATTTGTAATATGTAATGATTGCTTTGCCATATATTAACCTCCAACTCGCTTCACATTAAAACCTTTGTCTTTAAGTATGTTCATAATCTTATCACGGTAATCTCCTTGAATAATTATCTTATCATCTTTAAAACTACCTCCAACACTTAGCTTTGTTTTAATTTCTTTTGCCAAGGCTTTAAAATCTTCTATCGCTCCAGTGTATCCTTCTAAAATAGTTATAGGCTTACCTTTTCGTTTTTCATATTTGCAAATAATGGGCTCATCTTGCATCCATAAAGAATCATCTTTTTGATTGTCTTCAGTTGGGTTTTCAGAAATATGCTCAGGAAATAAATTTTTTAATTGGTCTTGTAAATCCATAAAAAAGTGTACTATTTTTTAATAAGACCTAATTCAATTAAGCGTTCATTTAAGAACTGACCAGCTGTAATATCATCAAACTTTTTTGGGTTTTTTTCATCAATACACCCCTCTAAAACGTCCAACTTCATTTCGCTTATTGGATGCATAAAAAATGGAATAGAATATCTAGAAGTACCCCAAAGCTCTTTTGGAGGATTAATTACGCGATGTATAGTAGATTTTAATTTATTGTTTGTATGTCTTGATAGCATATCACCAACGTTAATCATAAGTTCATCAGATTCTGCAATTGCATCAATCCATTCTCCATTATGATTTTGTACTTGTAATCCACGACCTTGAGCCCCCATTAAAAGGGTTATTAAGTTAATGTCTCCGTGTGCTGCTGCACGAACAGCTTCTTTTGGTTCTTCTGTAATTGGGGGGTAATGAATAGGTCTTAAAATTGAGTTTCCATTATGAATGTAGTTGTCAAAATACATTTCTTCTAAACCTAAATGTAGTGCTAATGCGCGCAATACATATTTAGCGGTTTTTTCAAGCATTTTATATGCTTCTTTTCCAACTTCATTAAAATTTGGTAATTCTTTTACATTTACGTTTTCTGGATATTCAGCTTTTAGGTCAGTGTTGTCCTCAACATATTGACCAAAATGCCAAAACTCTTTTAAATCACCTTCTTTTTTTCCTTTAGCACTTTCTTTTCCAAAAGATACATAACCACGTTGACCGCCTATCCCTGGGATTTCATATTTTTGCTTTGTTTCTGTTGGTAAACTAAAAAAGTTCTTTACTTCACCATATAAATCGTCAACTAACTTATCATCTAAAAAATGACCTTTAAGCGCTACAAAGCCTATCTCTTCATATGCTTTTCCAATAGCATCTACGAAGTTTTGTTTTTTAACAGGATCGTTAGAAATAAAGTCATTTAAATTAACACTAGGTATAATATTCATAAGAATAATTTTAATTTGTAAGTCTTACAAATGTACAAAAACATTGTAAATTTTTAAGTTTACAAATTCATATAACTTTCTTATAGTTATATCCATTTTATATTATATTTGATGAAATTTGAAACATCAGTTTTATGAGCAAAACAATGTCTTTATTTAACATTGATTACAACATTAAAGGTCTAGACGAGAGTAGATTAATTGAGCTTTACAAAAACATGCTTAAGCCAAGAATGATTGAAGAGAAAATGCTTATTCTTCTGCGTCAAGGGAAAATAAGCAAATGGTTTTCTGGTATTGGTCAAGAAGCAATTTCTGTTGGAGTTACAATGGCGATGGATAAAAATGAGTATATGTTGCCTATGCACAGAAACTTGGGCGTTTTTACTACTAGAGAAATCCCCTTGCATAGGTTATTTGCACAATGGCAAGGAAAAGCATCGGGTTTTACAAAAGGGCGAGATAGATCGTTTCACTTTGGCACTCAAGATTACAAAATTGTTGGTATGATATCTCATCTTGGGCCACAATTGGGCGTTGCTGATGGCATAGCTTTAGCAAGTAAATTAAAAAGTAAAAACGAAGTTACTGCAGTTTTTACAGGCGAAGGAGGTACTAGCGAGGGTGATTTTCATGAAGCTTTAAATGTTGCTTCAGTGTGGGGATTACCAGTTATGTTTTGTGTTGAGAATAATGGTTACGGACTATCTACACCAACAAATGAACAATATAATTGCAAAGATATTGCAGATAGAGCTATAGGATACGGAATGGAGTCTCATATTATAGATGGGAATAATATTATAGAAGTATATACTAGAGTTAACGAAATAGCTGAAAGTATTCGTGAAACGCCAAGACCCGTTTTATTAGAGTTTAAAACGTTTAGAATGCGCGGTCATGAAGAGGCTAGTGGGACAAAATATGTGCCTCAAGATCTTATGGATTCTTGGGCAAAGAAAGACCCTGTTGTTAATTTTCAATCCTTTTTAAAAGAAAAAGGATTATTAACAGATACAGAAGAAGTTTCTATAAAAGAAAATATTTTAAAAGAAATTAATGATAATTTAGATATTGCTTATAATGAAGAAGCAATTATTCCTAATAAAACTAATGAGTTAAATGATGTATATCAATCATTTGTATATGAAGAGTTTAACTTTAATTCAAAAGCAAAAGAAATTCGTTTAATAGATGCCATTTCTGATGGGCTAAAGCAAAGCATGCAGCAGCATAATGATTTGGTAATTATGGGGCAAGATATTGCAGAATATGGAGGTGTTTTTAAAATTACTGATGGCTTTGTCGAGGCTTTTGGAAAAGATAGAGTGCGAAACACGCCTATTTGCGAATCGGCAATTGTAGAGACCGCAATGGGGCTTTCAATTGCTGGGGTTAAAAGCGTTGTAGAAATGCAATTTGCAGATTTTGTCACTTCTGGCTTTAATCCCGTAGTTAATTATTTAGCAAAATCGCATTATAGATGGAACCAGAATGCCGATGTTGTTTTAAGAATGCCTTGTGGTGGAGGTGTAGCTGCTGGCCCTTTTCACTCGCAAACGAATGAAGCTTGGTTTACTAAAACACCAGGTTTAAAAGTAGTTTATCCAGCATTTCCTTTTGATGCTAAAGGGTTGTTAGCAACAGCTATTAACGACCCTAATCCTGTTTTGTTTTTTGAGCACAAAGGTTTATATAGAAGTATTCGTCAAGAAGTTCCTGCTGATTACTATACACTTCCTTTTGGAAAAGCTTCTATTCTAAAAGAAGGAGACGATGTAACTATAATTGCTTATGGCGCTGCGGTACATTGGGCGTTGGAAACTTTAGAACAAAATCCAACAATAAATGCTGATGTTTTAGATTTAAGAACATTACAACCTTTAGATACCGATGCTATTTATGCTTCGGTAAAGAAGACTGGTAGAGCAATTATTTTACATGAAGACTCTTTGTTTGGAGGAATTGCTAGCGATATTTCTGCTCTTATAATGGAGCAGTGTTTTGAGTATTTAGATGCACCAGTAAAGCGAGTTGCAAGTATGGAAACACCTATACCTTTTATTAATCAGTTAGAGGAACAATATCTTGCAAAAAGTAGGTTTGAAACTGATTTAAAAGACCTTTTAGCATATTAACTTTAGTAATGAAATACCTTGAACATTTTTTTGGTGCTGTAAAAGGAACATTAAACTGGACATGGGATTCTATTATTTTTAATGTGCCTTGGTATTCAAACTATTTTTGGGGATTAGTAATCATTTCGTTTATCGTTTGGGTATTAGAAATTACTTTTCCTTGGCGAAAAAATCAATCTATTTTCAGAAAAGACTTTTGGCTTGATGGGTTTTATATGTTTTTTAATTTCTTTGTTTTTACTATTGTTATTAGTGGTATTTATAAATGTTTGGAGGTATTACTTTTAGATTTAGGAATAACCACTCAATCTCTAGCGGTAATTAACATTGCTACTTTTCCAATGTGGATCCAACTACTTGTTTTTTTCTTAATTCAAGATTTTGTGCAATGGTTTACTCACGTTTTATTGCATCGATATAATATTTTATGGAAGTTTCATAAAGTGCACCATTCTGTAAAAGAAATGGGGTTTGCAGCACATTTGCGTTACCACTGGATGGAAAACATTTTTTATAAACCGCTAAAGGTTTTAGTAGTTATGCTTTTGGGCGGATTTGAACCGGAACAAGCATTTATTGTTCATTTTATAGCTATAACCATTGGTCACCTAAATCATGCCAATGTAAAACTGACTTACGGATATTTAAAGTATATTTTTAATAACCCAGTTATGCATCTGTATCATCACGCTTTTACGCTACCAAATGTTCGTAAAAACGGTGTAAACTTTGGAATCAGTTTAAGTATCTGGGATTATCTTTTTAAAACAAATTACATTCCAGAAAAAAGTGGAACTATTAAATTAGGTTATGAAGATGATAAAAACATGCCTAAAAACTTTTTTAAGCAATTACTTTATGGCTTTAAAAAGAATGATTAATTAAGTGTTTTTGAAACCGCTTCAACTTCATCTAAAACACGCAATAAATTACCACTCCAAAGCATTTCGATTTCCTCTTCAGTATAACCACGTTTTACTAATTCTAAGGTAACATTAAAGGTTTCTGAGGCATCACTCCAACCTTTAATACCACCGCCTCCATCAAAATCACTGCTTATACCAACTTGTCTTAAGCCTATTTTTTTTACTAAATAATCAATATGATTTACAAAATCTACTACATCCACCTCTTTAGGAAAATCTTGTGTTTTTGATATTTTTTTACTTACAATTTTTGGAATTGAATTCCAACGATCATTGACTTTTAGCGAATCTTGTATTTGTTTGTCTAGACTTCTAAACTCCCATTTACCATACCATTTAAGGCCTAAAGAATCTGCTACTTGATTTCTTAACTTGTTTAATGTCGCTTCTCTCGCTTCACTTTTCTCTTTATTAAGGTAGCTTTTGAATGCAACAGTTTGTACAACACCTCCATTCTCTTTCATCCACTCTAACTGTTCGTCATCTAAATTTCTACTATGGTCGCACAAAGCTCTAGCTGACGAATGTGATGCAATTATAGGTGCTTTACTTAATTCAATCATTTGTCTCATAGCTTCTTTTGATGGGTGAGAAACATCTATGATCATGCCTAAACGGTTCATTTCTTTAATGACTTCTTTTCCCAAATCACTTAAGCCATTGTGCAGCCAAACATCATCTGCTTCACCAGTATTACTGTCTGATAATTGACTATGGCCGTTATGTGCAAGCGACATATACCGCCCGCCAAGATTATAGAATTTTTCAATATTTTTAATGTCTAAGCCAACAGGGTATCCGTTTTCAATACCAATCATAGCTACTTTTTTGCCAGATTTTGAAATTCTTCTTACCTCATTTGAGGTTGTAGCTAGTTCAATATCATTAGGAGCAATATCATTTACCAACTTATGGATAGCATTAAATTTGGACATGGCATTTTCATACGCTTTTTTATAGCCTTCTTCTGTTAAAGTATCTTGCCCTGTATAAACTATAAACCAAGCAACATCTAAACCGCCAACTTTCATTTTTGGCAGGTTGACTTGAGACTCTAGGTTTTGAGTATAGTTAATTGAATCTGTAAAATTATTCACGTCAATATCGCAATGCGTATCTAATGTAATAACGCGTTCATGAATTAATTTTGCACGTTCTTCTATCGAAAGAGTATTCTCAGTTTTAGAGTCGTTTTTACAAGCAGAAAGTATAAATAGTAAACAGAATAATAAATTTGAGAATTTCATTTTTAAGATGTTAGTTTTCAAAAGTGAAAATACAAAAAACTATAATGATTTTTTAAATGCCTTATAATCAGTATATTTAATAAAACATATAAGCTATGCTATATAGAATTTCAAGTATTATTATACTTTTTTTCCTTATGCTTAATTGTAAAAAAGAGGCAGAAGAGGTAAGACAATTTTATGATTGGAAAACCATACAAGTTACAGCAACTGCATATAACTCGTTGGCATATCAAACAAATTCTAATCCACATATAACAGCGTTTGGTGATAGCTTAAAACCAGGCTTGAAATATATTGCCATATCTAGAGATCTCTTAAAAAAGGGGCTGAAGCATAATACACCAGTTAAAATTGAAGGATTTGAAGGTTGGTATTTAATAAAAGACAAAATGAACAAACGCTGGAAAAACCGTATAGATATTTATATGGGCATTGATGTTAAGGCCGCAAAAAAGTGGGGCAAAAAAAAGATTTTAATTAGCTATGGGATTCCAAAAGAATAACATTAAAACTTATTTTGTTATTGCTTCTGATAAAATAAAAGGGTAGGCTTCTTTTACCTTTTTTAAATCAGATTTTGATAAATCATCTGTAGTTTTTTTAAGAATATTTAAGCTATATGCTTCTCTTAATTCGTAATAAGCTTTAGTTAGTTCATCTTGCACTTCAATATACTGCTTGTAGCTTGTTTGCTTACCTGTTTGTAACGATACAACGGCTTCTTTAGGATTGTCAGATGAGCTGTCAGAATTTAATCCATTGCAATAATTACAACTTTTATCTCCATTATTGTCAAGAAACCTTTTTGTAATTTCTTTTAAATCGCTTACAGCAACTAATTCATCATCAACCATAATTTCATCATTGTTGTTAACCAAAATGCGTAAAATATTGCGGTCATTTATTGGAGTATCACAAATTTCTCCTGGAGGACATTCCTTGGATAACATTCTTTTAAGACCTTTATCTTTAGGAATTGTAGCAGTAACTAAAAAGAAAATAAGTAATAAAAATGCAATGTCTGCCATAGAACCTGCATTTACTTCTGGGATTAATTTTGAATGTCTCATGTTTGTGGATTATATGTTAATGCAAACTAAAGTTCACAAAAACAATACCACAGTTCAGAAGTTGTTTTTAATGTGCGTAGCGCTTGGTGCCTTTCCATATAACCGTATCTGAATTATTGAAATTTATGATACGTTTATTGGTAATTAAATTTTCTTGGGTGATTGAATTTAAATGCTTAGATATTTTAATAAGTGTTCTCATGATTTTTTGATTGATGATGTTTGGGTTTAAAAAATAATTTCACATACCATTTAAAATGGTATGTGAAGTAGTTATCTGTACCGTCTTTTAGTATTCCATTGATTACTTTTTGTACTGTTCAAAGTTCCGCTTAATTGATTGTTGTTTAATGTTCTCATGATTTTTGTTTTTTAATTGATTTATACTAAGTAGACGACAGAAAATTAAAATTGTTACAGTACTATGCATAACAAAGTAATAAATTAACATTTTTTAACTAAAAATAGAGGAGAGGTAAGGTTTTTATAGATTATTTGACTTAAAATATTAACTTTAGGAATGGTTTTTGCCTAAATAAATGCTAAATAACATTTGTAATGTGATGAATTACAGATAAAAATAATAGTTTTGGTAACTCTTTGGAATTTATGAATCATCATAATTTATGAATTCTAGCTAAAAAAAGATTGATTATAGACAGATGAAATACTATTTTTCTTTTTTCATATTATGTTTTTTTGTTTTTACTGCAAACTCTCAAATAGATAGTAAAAACAAATCTACATCTATTCCTGCAGTAGAAAGTAAAAAAGATTCTGCTACTACCAACTTATTATTACCATCAAAACCTCTAAATAATAATACGGTTAACGGCATGTCTGTACCTAAAGCAAATACTGCTTTAAACTTCCCTAAAAAAGAGTTCTCTATGTTTGGAGAGAAATTTGGCAATCCTGGAGAGTTATATGTAGATAGATTGGATAAGAAATCTAAAGACTTAAAGACAGAAATGGGTTTGGGAGCAAAAGGAAGCACAACTGACCAGTATTTTGGAGATTTTAAAACAAAATCCAAATTTGTTAGAGTAGTCTATAGAGATTTTGGTTTACAGGATGGCGACTATATCCGAGTATTGATAAATGACGAAATCTATGAGTTTCGTGTTTTATTGACAAACAGTACAAAAGGTTTTAGGTTAGATTTAAAAGAAGGTTTTAATAAAATAGACTTTCTTGCTTTAAACGAAGGTTATTCAATGCCTAATACAGCCGAATTTCATGTTATAGATGATACTGGTAATGTTATTGCAGGAAATAAATGGAATCTATCTACAGGTGTAAAAGCTACTATTATAGTTGTTAAAGAATAATTTTATTTTTTAAAATACTTATATATTATAATAAAAAAAGCCTCTTAAAATTTAAGAGGCTTTTTTTAAAAATTTAATTATTAATCTTTCAAAGGCTGTTTAATATCCTTTTTTAAGTGTTTTGCATAAAACCCCATCATTGCTTTATAAAGCGCAATAGAATTTTCTTCTTTACCAAATCCATGACCTTCATCATATTTTACCATGTATGGTACATCAACACCTTTGGCGCGTAAAGCACTTACTATTTGATCAGATTCATCAATATTGACTCTAGGGTCGTTAGCTCCTTGAACTACAAATAGAGGCTTCTTAATTTTATCTGTATGGAATACTGGCGATACCTCAGTCATTATAGCTTTTTCCTCTGGAATGTCAGAGTCATACCAAATTTCTTTAACTATCTTTTTATAAGGCTTCCAATATTCAGGGAAAGATTCAAAAAAGGTAAAAATGTTTGAAACCCCAACATAGTCAACTCCACATGCATATAGGTCTGGTGTTTTTGTTAAACCTCTTAAAACTGCATAACCTCCATGGCTACCACCATAAATTGCAGCATTGTTTTTATCTACCCATCCTTGATCTATAACATACTGTAACCCATCTTCTACATCATCCATAGCTTTTCTTCCAATTTGTTTAAAACCAGATTCTAAAAACTTTTTACCATAGCCGCCAGATATTCTAAAATTCACTTGTAAAGTAGCATAGCCACGACTCGCAAAAAGCTGTGCTTCAGGATTAAAACCCCAAGAATCTCTAATGCCTTGTGGGCCACCATGCGGATTAACAATCACAGGTACTTTGTCTCCGTTTAAGGCTTCTTTTGGTAATGTAATATAGCCATGTAATGTAATACCATCTCTACTTTTAAAAGTAATAGGACGCATTTCTGCCATATCATTTTCAATAAGGTTTGGCATTAAATTGTAAAGTAATTTAAACTCATCCTTTTTAGCGTCGTAAGCGTAGTACGTACCATATAGTTTATCACTTTGAAGAAAGATTAGATATTTACTTTCATCATCAGTTTTATCTGCAATCGAATAGCTGTAATCAGGAAATTTACTCGTTATTTTTTTATGAAGCTTTTTATAATAATTACTTACAGGGATAATATTTCTTTTTTCACCTTCATAAGAAAAATAGTCTAGCTCGTAACCTCTGTTTCTTGATAAAGACAATCCAGAAACATCATAGTTTTCATTAGAAAATAGTTTTTTAATAACCTTATCTTCTTTTAAATCATATAAATAAATTTGAGTTTTATCACTATCTAAATTTGAAGTAACATAAGCGTCATGCGGATAATCTGTAGCATAATTGAAAGAAGAAATACTAAAACTATCTTTCCAATTTAATTGTTTATTAACTTCAAAGTTTTCTCCATCTGTTGTATAGTAAAAATCAATATTTACACCTTCACGTAATTTAGCAAACCCACGTAAGTTACCATCTTTATCAAACTCGTAACTATTAATTGGATTGGCAGCATCATCATTTTTGTATAATTGCTTAAGCTCTCCAGTAACAATATTTATTTTATATGGTTCGAATATTTGCGGATTGTTTTGATTCATAGAAATAATCATATGATCTTTATCCTCTTTTAAACCATTCAAAATGTTCACTTTTACACCATCGAAAGGCGTTAATTCTTTTTGATTTGAACCATCTACATCTACAGCAAATAAGTGGTAATCTTCATTTCCACCTTTATCCATAACATATACTAACCTATTATCGTTTGCCCAACCAAAGCCTCTAATAAGCTCTTCCTTTTCTTCAATAACCCTTTTTACATCATCTGTTTCAAGGTTTTTTACATATACATGGTTCTTTTTGTTTTCATCTTTTTCTCGGTATGATAAATAAGTTCCGTTAGGAGAAAAATTAAACGATCTTGCTTTTGGTCTAGCAAAATAATCCTCAACCGAATATTTGTAGTTAGTAGGATTCCAATTAGCAAGCTTTTCTAAATCTTCGTCAGATGTTGGTAAAGCAGTATTACCTGGAAGTGTTTTAACTGTTTTTGTCAGATTTAACGGTAACTCCATAGCACCTTGATAAAAAGTTCCTGTAAGGCTATTTTCCTTAAGTGTTCCAATGTATTTTATACCAGCTTGACTAAACTTAATAGTAAGCGTATTATCAACAAATGTTGTTACATCCATAGGTATACCCGTTGCCCCTTGTGAAGGGCTATCCATAGTTGATGAATAGGTGTCACCTTCCATTTTTACGTCAAATACCAATGGTACTTCTGTGCCTTGTACGTCTATTTTTCCTTTCCAAGATCCAGTAATATCTTGAGCGTTTACTTGCATAGTCATGCACAAAAATAGCATAACTACTCCGCTTAGTCTAAAAATTGTAGTTTTCATTTTTAATAAAATAAGATTAAAGTTAATTGTATTGTAATGTCTTGTTAGAAGCAAAAAAAACAACATTGTTACATTTCGATCAAGAAAAATTGAAGATAATATTTAATTGTCTTATTTTCAGGGCTTTATAATTTGATTTATCTAAACTACAATTTCATTTTAAATTTTACACCTAAACATTCGTTAAAAACCCTTTAAAGGTGTTATTTTTGCACGTCTGAAAACCAAATGTATGTCTAAAATATCTACTGTAGAATTAGAAGAAAGAAAAGCTGGAAAAGATCTTTATAGCTATCAAAAAGGGGCCATTAATAAGATTTTTACAGCCTTTGAAGAATCTCCAGATGACTATCATTTATTATATCAACTTCCTACTGGTGGCGGAAAAACAGTTATTTTTTCTGAAATAGTTAGACAATACCTAAAGCATCATAAAAAAAAGGTGCTGGTTATGACACATCGTATAGAATTATGTAAGCAAACTTCAAATGTGCTTACAGAATTTAACGTAGTTAATAAAGTGGTAGACAGCAAAGCAGATTTAAGTGACCAAGCAGAATACAGCTGTTTTGTTGCTATGGTTGAAACTTTGAATAATAGACTAAATGATGACAAACTAGATATATCTGACATTGGTTTGGTTATTATTGATGAGGCCCATTATAATTCATTTACAAAACTATTCAAGTTTTTTAGTCAGTCATTTATTTTAGGTGTAACAGCTACGCCTTTAAGTTCGAGTATAGATTTACCAATGACTGATAATTATGATGAATTAATTGTAGGCGAGAGTATAGAATCCTTAATTGAAAACGGCTTTTTATCTCGTGCCAATATGTATTCGTACAATGTAGGATTAACATCTTTGGTTGTTGGTGCCAATGGTGATTATACAGTGAAATCTTCAGAAGACTTATATACTGATAATGATATGCTTTCTAAGTTAATACAAGCATATGAAGAACGATCAAAGGGCAAGAAAACGTTAATATTTAATAACGGAATTAACACTTCGTTACATGTATATGATACCTTTAGAAGAGCTGGTTACCCTATTGCTCATTTAGATAATACCAATACTAAAAAAGAACGCGCGTTAATTTTAAAATGGTTTAAAAACACTCCAGATGCTATTTTAACATCTGTAAGTATTTTAACTACAGGTTTTGATGAACCAACAGTTGAAAGTATTATTTTAAACAGAGCTACTAAATCGCTAACATTATACTACCAAATGATTGGTCGTGGTTCGCGTGTATTGAAAAATAAGAAGACTTTTGATGTTATAGATTTAGGAAATAACTTCCATAGATTTGGTGCATGGGGTGACGATTTAGATTGGCAAAAAATATTTAGATCTCCTTATTACTATTTAGATGCTTTACTAAGTGATGAAGAATTAGAAAGCAATTTCAGATATGAAATGCCAGATGAGTTGCGTGCAGAATTCTCAAAATCTAAAGATGTGTATTTTGATATTCAAAAAACTTATGTAGAGTCTATTAGAGCTGGAGAATCATCTAAAGTAGTTTTAGAGCGTTCCATAGAACAGCACGCTAAAATATGCATTGAAAACAGCGAAGATGTTTATGACGCTTTGGGTTTAGCAAAAATGCTTGGAGACGATATTGATTTTAGAATTGGTAGATATACTAAATGTATTAGCAAGAGTACTTTTAATTTTGTAGAGTGGCTTAAAGGGGAGTACAGAAAAAAACTAAATTCCTATCTGCGTTCAAATTTTGATGATGTTTTTGAGCAAATTCATGGTTATCCGCCAGAAGATTAGTTTTTGTTATACGATTATACACATATAGAGATTTGATTATAAATTCATTAGCTTGACTTTTATAAAAAAGCAATTTCCTTCAGTTTGTTTAATATATACTATTAAATTATTTATATATTTTAAAGCTTTGTATCTTTATTCTTAAATGCAATTTAAAATGAGATCTTTCCTTTCAGCATACATTGATTTTTCAGATCATGAATATGAGCTACTCATTTCTAAAGCTAAATTAATTGAAGTTAATAAAAACGAACAATTGCTTTTTGCCAATAAAGCGGCAGAAAAGATATTTTTTATTAAAAGTGGAATTCTTCGTAGTTATAGAATAATAGAAGGAGTAGATATTACACATCATTTTTTTTTGGAAAATGGATTTGCAACAGATTACGAAAGTTTCTTAACAAGGAAGCATGGAGATGTATATTTAGAAACGATAACAGATGCTGTATTATATGAATTTAATAGAAGTACTCTCTTTTCATTTTTCGAAGATTTTTCGAAGTTTGAAAAAATCAGGACTGTTATAGCTGAGAATGCATATTTAAAGATGGTAGAGAGGCTTAAAGATTTTCAAACTAAAGATTTAAAAGAGCGATATCTTAATCTCATAGATAAAAACTCAAAATTATTCAATCTAGTTTCTCAAAAGCATATTGCTTCTTATCTTGGAGTTGCTCCACAAAGTCTAAGCAGAATAAAAGAGAATGTTAAGCAAATTTAATTTCTTAACAAATGTGAATGCAACTTAACATATCAATTACTATTCTTACTAATTAAAAAATAGTAATGCAAAAGTATTTTGTTTCGTTTATAATTTTAACTATTCTATTTGGTTGCAAAAATACTGTACCCAATATAATAGGTAAACCAGTACCAATAAAAAATAAAACAGAGAGAATTTGGAAGCAAGGCTGGATTTCTGTTGAAGAAAATAGAATAAAGGACTCGTCAAATTTAATTGAACTTCCATTTATATTATCGAAGATTCCAGAAATTAAAAAAGATAGTGGTATTCCAATTTTAATTATGTCTGGAGGTCCTGGAAATTCTTCTTTAAATATGGCCAATGGTATTGTTAGTACCAAATGGGGCAAAAAAAAGGATATTATTGTTTTAGAGCAACGAGGCACAATCCATTCCAAACCATCTCTGATATGCCAGGAAATTGATTCTTTACGTATTTATGGGCTAAAGAAAGGGCTTTACGGTAAGTTATTAGATAGTTTAAAAACCATAGGAATTAGAATGTGTTATGAGCGATTAACAGCTCAAAATATTGACCTAAATGGCTATAACACTTTGGAAAGCATAGAAGATATTGAAGAACTCCGTAAAGCATTGAAACTTGATAGAATGATTCTTTATGGTATCTCTTACAGTTGTAATTTAATGACGGCTTACGCTCAAACATATCCAAAAAATGTAGAAGCTTTGATTTTAGATTCTCCATTGCCTCATATAGTAAATTATGATGAGGAAGCATTTCGAAATATAGACAGCACTTTAATGAAAATATTAAAGAAATATTCAGGAGATAATAAACTTTACAAAGCATGGACAAATTATATTTCATCTTTAAAGGATTCTGTTTTCAAAGTGACCTATGAATCTAAAGTATATAATTATACTAAAAGTGAACTTATAGATGTAGTGCTTCTCAAAATGAGCTCGCATGAAAGCCTTTCTGAAACAACAACGACAATTAAAAATATTATTAACGGAAAGCACATAGGTATAAAAGATATTATAAGTTATCATTTAGAACCATCAAATCAAGCATTAGGCATGAGGTATTCTTTATGGATTGGAGAAGAGTTATCAGAAGAAACAGAAGAAATTATTTTTAAACAAGAAAAAGAGATTCCTTGGTTACATGGCTACTCAGTGAATGATGTCTCTTTTAAAACTGCTAAAGTATGGAAAGTAAATTCTATTTATAAAAATAGAAAATGGCCTGAGACATATTATAAAGGACCAGTTTTGATACTGTCTGGTCAATTCGACCCATGGACGCCTGAATGGTATGGAAACAAAATGTTTCAATATTTACCAAAAGCTAAGCAAGTAATTTATCCTGAAAAAACACATTTACCAGGTTTTACAAAAACTGGAATTGATGATATCAATAAGTTTATTAATGATATTAAAAAAAACTAAATTATTCGTTTTTATAATATCTATTCAGATTCAAAAAATATAAAAACTTAAAATCAATGAATAAATTTCTATTATTAATATGTATATCATTACTAATAAGTTGTCAAACAAAAAAAGAGCAAAATTCAAGTTCTACTGAAAATAAATCTAATGCGAAGCCTGAGACACGTTGGGTAAAAGACAATGTTATAACTTCAAATGATTTACCAAAAATTGAAATTAAAGTAGATAAAGAATTTGATTTTGTGGATAAATTTGATTTTGAAATAATTGCAAATTCTAATGAATATCCACCAGAGATGCAAGGTAAAGCAATTGCATCGGGCGAAAGATATGTGTTTATTTCTACAGATAAAAAACGCCATGTAAACAAACTTTTCATTGTTCAGTTTGAAGGTTTTTTTCCAGATAATGATTTAATTTATAATTACAATTTTGACAACGTGGGCTTTATAGGAGATAATAAATACCGCCATAATACTTGGTACTATGACACAAACGAATTGGTAAAAGAAAACCCAAGTGGGGAATGGGCAAAAACCATATCATTTTTGAACGCTAGAGGTTTTCATTTAGAAGATTACGTTATGATGTCAAGATATGTTGGGTTGGCTAGTGATGATAGAAAAAATGAAATTATTATTTTTTATCATGAAATGCTTGAAAAAACAACTGGATATTCATTGGATGAATGGCAGAGTCATCTAGACTCTCAAAAAAAAACATTAATGGATAGCTTATTTATAGAACGCTCACGGAATTGTTTTGATATTATCAAAGGATAAACCAGTATTTCAACAGCTTTTGGAGCAGAAACACTATTAATACTATGATTATTATAGCATCATAAAAATATGATGTACCTTTACAACATTATTAATAATACAAAATCTGCAGGATAATTTAAACTATGGCAAAATCGCAAGTAACATTTAACAAAATTGAAAAAGAAAAAAAACGCTTAAAGAAAAGAGAAGAAAAGCAAAAAAAGAAAGAAGCTCGAAAAGCAGAAAAAGAAGCTAGTGGAACTTCAGGAATTCAATTTGCTTATGTTGATTTTAATGGAAATTTAACTGATACACCACCAGATCCTGCTATGCGCGAAAAGGTAGAGGCTGAAAGCATTGAATTAGGGATTCCTAAAAAAGAAGATAGAGAAGAGGAAGAGCCTACAGCTAAAGAAGGTAAGGTTTCATTTTTTGATCACTCTAAAGGATTTGGTTTTATTATAGATAGTATAAACCAAGAAAAATATTTTGTTCATGTTAGTGGTTTAATAGATGAAATTACCGAAAATGACAAAGTCACATACGAGTTAGAACGTGGTCAAAAAGGAATGAACGCAGTTAAAGTAAAGAAAATTTAGTGTCTTAAAATTTTCTATATAGTTTTTTAGCACATTATATAGTTTCACATTTTATGAGTTTACCCCGTAAAACCATATTTATTATATTGGCATTTTTTGCAATATATGTTATTTGGGGTTCTACTTATTTACTAAACAAGATAGCAGTATCTCAACTACCTCCATTTTTTCTTGCATCTATAAGGTTTTTGATTGCTAGTATTATAATCTTTTTAATAGCAAAGTCATTAAAGGTTAGCCTTTTAATATCTAAAAGACAACTAATTAATACAACTATTGCGGGGTTTTTATTTTTAACTTTAGGTAATGGGCTTGCTGTTTTAGCTTTAAAATATATTGATAGTGGTTTTGCTGCCCTAGAGATTTCTGCGCAGCCATTAGTTGTACTTATTATGATGCGTATACTTCATGGTAAACGTATAGCTCTTATGTCTTTTATTGGTGTAGTTTTAGGTTTTATTGGCATTTTTCTTTTGGTAAGCCAGAAAGAAATTATTACTAAAGAGGGGCAAATATTAGGGATGGTTTTAATTTTTGCTTGTATGCTAAGTTGGGCATATGCAAGTATATTTGTTGGTAAAGCTAATTTGCCATCAAGTCATTTTGTAAATACTGGTTACCAAATGCTAACAGGCAGTTTAATGCTAGGTATTACAAGTTTATGTTTAGGAGAAACTTGGTCTTTGCCAAATACATGGCATAGTGATGTGCAATGGTCTATGCTTGGGCTTATTGTTTTTGGAAGTATTATTGCTTTTACGGCTTTTAATTATCTTTTAAAAGAAGTCTCTCCAGAAAAAGTAGCTACATCTACTTATGTTAACCCAATTATTGCATTATTATTGGGCTGGTGGGTTTTAAACGAACAAATTACAACTCAGTCTATAATAGCAGCAGTAATTTTGTTAACTGGTGTTTATTTTATAAATACTAAACGCACTTTTAAACCAAGAAGTGTCGGGCGTTAAAAATGCGTTTAATTATATTAATCTACTTTTATAATTTTAGAATCTGCTTTTAAATTTTTATATACAATTGCTGCATCACCTTTATAACGCAGTGTGCAATCAGCAATTGCATTTATATCGATGGTATTCGTAACAGTTAATCTAGCATTGCAATCTGCAGACATTCTTATTTTTAAATCTTGTACTTCTAATTCATAATCAGAAAGTTTAGCATCAGCAGAAAGATCCGCATACAAATAATTTGCATGCCCGTATAAATCTGCTCTAGCATCTGCAGCAGCAGTTAGTTCTAAGCCACTTACTTCAACTTTACCAGAAAAGTAACTATCTGCAGCTATTCTTATTTTTGCAGTTTCTGTAACTAAAGTATTTTGCAAGTATATATTTGAATCTGCTGCGATACTAAAATTACTGATTGACTTTGTTTTGATGTAAACATTTAGGGTTTCTTGCCCTCTAATATTTATGTTGTTTTTAACTTTAACAATTAGCTTATTACCCTTTTTTGTAGCTATTATGTATTTGTGCAAATTAGCATTGGCTTCAACCTCTATAGATTCTTCAGTGTCAGAAAATGTTACGTAGGCATTAAAACCGTTTGCTATTTCTATAGCATCATATTCTTTTATATTAACTTTTTTATAGGTTATAGCATCATCCGCATTTACCCTAATGGTATCTATAGTACAAGAATTTATGGTAAACCCTAAAGCTAGTAACAGAACACATAACTTGGTCGATTTCATTTTGATTGATTTTATAAATTATTATTATACTGTTTTGATTAAGAACAGTTTATTGATTCATACTTTCATTTAATTTTTGAATAGGAATCCATTGAAAATTTATTGGATACCATTCGTTATCGTTTTTATTTATTTTAATTGAAACTTGATTTTTTTCCGAAAAAACATATCGTGTTTTTATAGTTTTCATACGTTTAAAAATTTATGTTAGTTTTTTTTATATCGGTTTCTCCCCATATTAAATACTCCTACTTTTATACCTATACCAGCAGAAAACCCGTCGATTCTTGATAAGGAATAGTCTGGCTGAAAATCAACTTTACTAGAAAAACGATATTTAATACCAGCTTCTAGCTGTAAATACCTCGAAATGTTATATAATGCATTTATGCCTGGCTCTACTACAAAAATGGCCTTCCACCTTTCATCATCTAAGTGATCAAAATCGTCGTTATTAATCAGGTTTTCTTCTAGTAAATCAATTCCACCACCACCAATTAGTAAAGGAAATGACAGATTTACTTTGGATTTGCTAAATAAAATGGGCTCTAAATGTAAACCACCATAGGCACCAACTAAGTCTCTATTATTAACAAAAGGTCCTGGTAGGTTTACATCAGAATAAAATCCTACGCCTACAAACCCAACTTCAAATTGTTGATTTGCTACATAGGCTACTTTAAAACTTGTTGAATAGGTATCTACTTTATTAATTTTTCCATAATGAAATGCTAAACCCATATAAACACCATGTACAGTGTTTTTTCTATCGTTAAACTCAATATAATCATCATCAGATTCTTGTGCATTTAAATTGTATACAGCACATAAAAAGAGAGCAATAAAAGCAAGTTTGATTTGATTCATAGTTTTTTGTTTGATGAAGTTACTATATCATAGACAACCAAAAATTATATAGGTTGCATATTCTATTGATTTTTTTTAAATCTATTATTCTTTTAAAGTTATTATACCTTTTTTTCCTGTAAATGTAAATACTCCAAGATTCATTTTGCCATAGGTAGCATTAACTTTTCGTATTCTTTTACCTTTATCTATCATTGTTGTATTAATGTTAGAAAATGTTTTTGGCAAGCGTAATAAACCTTGTTCTAATGTGGCATCAAGTTTAAACTCTAAATCGGATATGTTTAAGTTTATATCTGAAGATTCCTGATTAATTGTTACCACTGCATCGGGTTGATTGACTTTAGATACTCTAAGTTCGGCAACCCTCATAATTAAATCAATATTACTATTTACTTTACTAATTTGTGCGTTAGAAAACATAAGCTCCCCATGTATTACACCAACTTGCTCAATTAAAATCTCATCTTTACTGGAAACTAATTCTAAATCTGCTACGTTGCCAATTTCTATAGTGCTTCCGCTAGTTTTCAGTAATAAATCTTTTGATTCTTCAATGCTAGCATTTCCATTTTTTAAACTAATTGAACCATAGGTAATAGACTTAGCTCTAAGTTTACCAAACTTAATATCAATGTTAGCATTAGTGATTGCTTCATTAATCCAAAGGTCACCATGTTGTAAATTTGCTTTTAATTTCCCTGTCCAATTTTCTAAAATTACGTCTCCAAATTTATTAGTAAGCTCTATCTCTGCATTAATAGGCATATAAATAGTATAATTTATTTCAACATTACTTTTATCCAAATCAAAAGGATTCACTTTGTTAAAATATCTAGAAAAGAGACTTTTGTTTTTATCTGAAATTTCAGAAGCTATGCTTATAAAGTTTCCTGCCTCTTTAATATCTGTATCTATTCTATCCAAAATATCCTTTGCTTTATCTTTTTTCTTGTTAGTTACCTTTATATTTATAGTTAATTTCATACTGTTTTGTTCCCAGCCATTAACTATTATGTTGCCATATTTATTATTTAAATGTAGCTCTCCAGCATTAGTCATTTCGAATGTTTTTTCAATCTTTTTAGTTAGGGTTTCCTGCGAATACATAGAAAAACCAACCATTAAGAAAACAAGTAACACTATTCTTTTATAACATGTATACATCATCACTTTCCATTTTTTTAGAACTATTAATTTGATTTAATAAATTCTCTATTAATTCAATTCGTTTCTTATAATTAATTACAATAGCTTCCAATACACGCTCGGAGTCTAAGTCTTTTTGCAATTCTTCTTTTAATACTTCGTACTCATCATCTAATTCATCCATAAAAAGTAAAAATGCTTCTTTCTCTTCAAATGATAATTGAGTATTGTTTTTAACAAGCTTTACTTGGTACGCCACTAATGCTTTATAATGCATATCTATATCGCTTAATTCTTGAGAAGCAAAGTTGTTTTGCTCACTATTATTATTGAGCCTTGTATTGATTAGTGTGAACACCCCCAAAGCAATAATAATAGTAGCGGCTACTTTAAATACGGGAGTATTCCATAATCTTATAGTTTTCACCTTTTGTTTTGGCGATTCTAATCTAGGTTCAATATTTGCCCAAAGTTTACTTTTATCAGCTTTGTGTACATCAAAAAGGGCTTTGTTATCTCTTATGTTTTTTTCGAAATTATCCATTACAATGTCTTTACAATTTCAATTAATTTTTTCTTAGCTCTGTGATATTGTGATTTAGAAGTTGATGATGAAATATTTAAAATCTCGCCAATTTCTATATGATCATAACCTTCAATTAAATAAAGATTAATAATTTGTTGGTAACCTGCTGGCAATAAACGTATACCTTTAATAACTTTTTTTATTTCCATTTGAGGCGCTTCTTCTTCATTTTCTTCTGCTTTTATACGATACATTTGATCTTCAATAGGAGTTGCTAGTATTTTTCGTTTTTTTAAGTGATTAATGCTTTTGTTTATTATGATTCTTTTTAACCAAGACCCAAATGTGCTTTCGTATTTAAAAGAATCTAGCTTATTAAAGGCTTCAACAAAACTATCTTGTACAATATCTTCGGCATCTTCTTTTATTCGAACCATTCTCAGACTTACATTGTACATAGCATCAACATATAGCTCATAAAGCTTATACTGCGAATTTCTATCTCCTAACTTGCTTTGCTCTACAAGTTCTTTGTGAGTATATAATATGTTGGTTTCCAATTGGGTTTTAGTGGCTCAAATTCGTTCTAAAAATACCTCTATTTTTTAAGCTATTATTATAGACAATACAAAAATTAAAAGGTTGCATTTATAATTAAAATATATTTACATGTTTTTTATAAAGTTTTGACAACTCTATGGTTATTTGTAGTTTTGACAACTATTAAAAATAGACTTCCTCTAGAATCAAATTTATGAAAGTACCAAATAGTATAAATGTATACAGAAGAAAGATTATGCATTTTATTACCAAAAATATTGGTAGTTCTCAAACTGAACCAGGATTTGATGCGAATACAAAAATTGAAATAAATAAAGTATTGATAATAAGGCCTAATCACAGATTAGGTAATCAGTTACTATTAACACCAATAGTTCAAGAAGTTATTGATACATTCCCAAATTGTAAAGTCGATTTATTTGTAAAAGGAGGTGTAGCATATCCAGTTTTTGAAAATTTTAAAGAAATAGATAATATTTTTCAGCTGCCTAAAAAACCATTCAATCACTTATTTAAGTACGTTAAATGTTGGATCTCAATAAAAAGAAAGCATTATGATTTGGTTATAAATGGTGATAAAAACTCATCATCTGGACGATTACTTACACAAATTTCAAATGCTAACTACAAAGTTTTTGGAGATGTTAATGAATCCATTCAACTAAAATATGGAGATTATGAACATATTGCTAAATACCCTGTTTATAATCTACGCTATTATTTAACTAAAATAGGTTATAAAGAGAATGATACTGATGTTCCGGTTTTAAATATTAAGCTGAATGATTCTGAAGTTTTACAAGGAAAAAAAATATTAAAGGATATTGTTAAAAATGATAAAAAAACCATTTGCATTTATACTAATGCAACTGGAAACAAATGCTATTCTGAAGAATGGTGGAATACGTTTTATTTGAGATTAAAAAATGAATACGAGAATGAGTTTAATATCATTGAAATGTTACCTATTGAAAACATTTCAAAAATAAACTTTAAAGCAACACATTTTTATAGTAAAGATATTCGCGAAATGGGAGCAATTATAAGAAATACGTCAGTATTTATTGCTGCTGACAATGGTGTTATGCACCTTGCCAGCGCTTCACTAACACCAACAATTGGTTTCTTTTCTGTTACTAATGAGAATATTTATGCGCCTTACGGAAATAAAAGTATAGCTTTAAATACTAACGAAAGCAATATTGATGATTGGTTTGTATCCATACAAAATATTCTTAACTAATAAGATAAGTTTTGTAAAGTAAACGGTGTTATTTTTCTAAAAAGTATATTCTAAAATTAGCTTTTGACCAACTCTTATTGGAGTTGTTCTTTTTATATAATTGCTTTTACAAATTGAAGCTATAGATAAATTGTTTTTTGATGAAATTTCAGAAAGTGTATCACCACGCCTTACTATATATATCTGTTTGCGCTTTTCTAAGCTAGCAATGGCTTCTTCTTTTGTACTTAAAACAGTTATTTTTGTTTGCCTTTTTGAGCTGTGTAATCCAGGTTGTACCCAGTTATTAGTTACCCATATATTTTTAGAACGCACCAAGTTGTTTTTACCAAAATCAAATAAATACTCTGGATTAATGGAGACTCCTTTATAGTTTATAACTAGATGCAAATGACTTCCTCTTGCATTTCCAGACACACCGCCTTTACCAAGGAGTTGTCCCTCTTTTACAGTATCATTTGCCTTAACCGAATATTTAGATAAATGAGCATATACAGTTTCTAACCCATTATAGTGTCTTACTATTACTGTTCTTCCATGCCCAGAATTGTATTTCGCAAAACGAACTATACCATCAAACATAGCTACAACACTATCACCTGTTACAAGATCAATATCAATTCCCCTATGTGCTCTTCCTCTTCTCCAACCATACCGAGATGTAATTACTTTTTTAAAAGCAATTGGTGAGGTGTAATTACTATCTGTAAATTTAATTTCTATCGGAAAATTAATTTTTACTTTCTTATACGGATTATAAACATTAGTATTCCAATATTCTTTTTTAATATCAATTATTGGCTTGACGTCTATTGAATCTTCAATACTATCAACTGTTTTACTATGTGGAAAATTTGATAGATCTAATAAGTTTGGTGAATTTGGTTTATTTTGACCAAAGCTAGAAAAGGTTAGTATTAACAGGGCTAGGGTTGTTAATAATTTCATACTTATAAAATTTCAATAATGCAAAACAGTAGATTGCATCATGAACAATGTTAGGGTTAATTTTTCGACTTACGAATTTAAATTAAAATAACGTAAAATATGTTAATGTATTGTTAGATTTTTTATTTTGCTTATTTCCTATGATTTAAAAAACAATGTTCTTTCATCGATGTTTTTTACCAACTAAATCATTTCATCGTTAAATTTTGGAGTTAATAAGGTTTTTAGTTTTTTATAAAGCTAATGGTTTAATTTTAAGCAAATTATAAATTTCAGCCCCATGAAAAATCTAATTACTCTTTTTTGCTTAGTTTGTTTTATATCAACTTTTCAAACTATCAATGCTCAAGAAGCTTCAGATGATGTTCCTACAAATTATAAGAAACGTAGCCCTATTTACGATTACTCGGAAAAACAATTAAATAGTGTTGATACAATTCCAGATTTTGCATCTAGATCTAATAAACTTAAAATTACTGGAACCATTTATGAAAATGATGGTGTAACTCCTGCAAAAAATGTACTTCTATTTATAAATCAGGCAGATGAGGATGGTAATTTTGAATTGAAAAGGCATAACAAAAAACGCTATGTAAAACATAGGGGATGGGTGAGAACCGATGCTGATGGACGCTATACGTTCTATACTTTCGTTCCAGGAAAATACATATTTGGTAATGAGTTGACTCAAATTCACCCAATTATTAAAGAACCTAGCAAACCTGAATACAAAATTGAATCTTTTGTTTTTGATAACGATCCTTTATTAACCAAATCTTGTCGTACAAAGATAGAAGAAACAAATCCTAACAGAATTCTTAAACTTGATAAAAAAGAAGGTTTGTTTGTAGCAAAAAGAGACATTATTTTAGGTAAAGAATTAGAGATATATAAATAGATATCTTTTCCTTACTCTATATTTTCTCCCTTTTCATCAGCTACAGTTTTCCCCCATTGGGCAATGGCAGTTAAAACGGGTACTAAACTTTCTCCAAAAGGTGTTAAAGCATAATCTACTTTTAAAGGCGGTTTTTTGGTATAAACCTTTCTTTTTATCAACCCATCTTTTTCTAATTGTTTTAATTGTAGACTTAAGGTTCTTTCTGTAATTGTTGATATTAATTTGTAAAGCTCATTATAGCGCTTTTTACCATCAATCAGATAAATTAAAATAACACTTTTCCATTTACCACCTATAAGTTCCATAGCGATACTTGTGGTGCATGAAAACAGTTTGTCGTTATATTTTATAAGCCGTTTTTTAAGCTCTATTTCCATTTTGTTTTTTTGTATTGCAAAGCTACAACACTATAATTAATTATACAACTATACTTTTTATAGTTTATTTTTTTTATTATATATGATTGACAATCAGTTATATGAAAAATATATTATAAAATAATGTAGACTATCATTTTTGACCGTTATTGTGAGAAACATAAACTATATATATTTTTGTCACTATACTTTTGATAGTATAATTGTATAATAAATAAAAACTAATATTAAAGTAAAATGAATACACCAAACATTTCAAAAGAAGAGATTCTAAACGCATTTCAATACAGACATGCTACCAAAGAATTTGATGATACTAAAAAGATATCAGATAAAGACATTAATTTTATTATGAAAACCGCAAATTTATCACCAAGCTCTTTTGGTTTTGAACCTTGGCATTTTGTGGTAGTTCAAGATAAAGAATTGAGAGAGTTATTAAAGCCAGTTGCTTGGGGAGCTCCTTTAAAGTTAGATACTGCAAGCCATTTTATATTGGGGTTAAGCATGAAAACACCTATGACAAAATGGGATTCTGAATATATAATGCATATGATGAAAGATGTAAAACAATTGCCAAAAGATGCTATAGAAATATATTCAAAATTTTATCGAGAATTTCAAGAAAGTGATTTTAATTTAGATACTGATAAAAAACTATTCGATTGGGCCTCAAAACAGACTTATATTGCATTAGCAAACATGATGACTTCTGCTGCATTAATAGGTATTGATAGTTGCCCTATTGAAGGTTTTCATGAAGAAAAAACAGAAGCCTTATTAAAGGAACGGTTCGGGATTGATACAGATAAGTATGGCTTATCATATATGGTAGCTTTCGGATATAGAAAAGCAGAACCGCTACATGCTAAATCTAGACGAAAATTTGATGAGATCGTTACTTGGAAATAGATATATCGTTATTTTAAAAATTATATACAAACTACTCTTAGTTATGTAATGATTATTTATCTAAGGTTTTAATAATAATAAGGATATATATTTTATATTTGTCATGTTATCTAATTACATGACAAATATAAAATGGAATCATTTTTAGACAATTCCGCTGGGTATTTAATCAACATGACGGCGTTATTATTAAAGAGGGAATTTAGTTCAGCTATAAAGAATAATAAAATAGATGTAACACCTGAACAATGGGCAATTCTTAACAGATTAAATGAAAATTCTAATTTGACACAAAAAGAAGTAGCAAAATTAACTTTTAAAGACAACGCAAATATTACAAGGATGGTTGATAAACTTGAAAAAAAGGGGCTAGTTATTAGGCAGTCAGATTCTAATGACCGTCGCAGCTGGAATCTGTCTATAACCAAAAAAGGAATTGAAATACGTGATTTAGTAGAGCCTCTTGCAATAAATATTTTAAATAATATATCTAAAGGTATTAGTAAAAAGGAAATGGATTCATACAATAAAATATCAAAAAAAATAATTAATAATTTAATTGAATAATTTTTTATTTATATATTTGTTATGACAAATATTGTTACAACAAATTAATGTAATGCCTTTTGTAAAAAAGGATATATCATCATTCAAATTGTATTCAGTAGGTGTGTTTTGGTTAGTAGATGATAATAAATAATTTATAGTATCATGTTTAAAGTTGAAGTAAAAAATGATTTAACTCAAAAATATAGCAAGGGAAACATTGCTATACATTGGTTTACTGCAATTCTGATTTTAACTTTATTTCCTTTAGGAAAATATATGAGTGAACTTTCTGTGTCAGAAAAAATGGGATTTATAAAACTTCATGCCATATTGGGGATCATTGTTTTTTTATTAACGATAGTTCGAAGCTATATATATTTTAAATCTAAACGACCAGAAGATTTGAAAACAGGATCTAAATTCAATGATAAATTTGCTGTTTGGATTCATAATACTTTTTACTTTTTATTGATAGGGATTTCAATCGCTGGATTAACAACAATGATTTTTGGTGGTTATGTTGATGCATTAAAATCTGGAACTTCTGATCTTATATTATCAAAAGAGAACATTATGCCTCTTAAAGCTCATGGATTATTAGCCAATTTTATGATGATATTATTAGTCTTACATATTTTGGGTGTGATAAAACATTATGCGCTAACAAAAGAAAATACTTTAAAAAGAATGTCTTAAAAATTTAACAATGAATACAATAAGAATTTCAAAACTAGCTTTTATAACATTTATAATAATTAATATTATTTCTTGTAATAATAAAGAAGAAAATGAAAAAAAATCAAATATGAAAACTAATAAAACAGAGCACATTACTCTTATAAATCCATTCGAAGTACCAGAAGGTAAATTAGAAGAATCAATAATTTATTGGGAAGCTTGTAGAGATTTTCTTAAAAAAGAACCTGGTTATATTTCTACCAAATTACACAAATCAATAAAGGAAGGTTCAAAATTTGAATTAATAAATGTAGCTGTTTGGGAAAGCCCAAAAGCATTTACAGAAGCAAGTCAAAAAATGTCAAAAGAACTTGGGGTTCCACCTACAGAAGGACTTAAAGCAAATCCGTCACTTTATACTGTAATTAGTGAATAAATAAATGAAAAAAATAGCTTTAATAATTCAAGTTGTAAGTATTATATGCCTTGGTACTTTTACTGGTGCTATGATTATGTTGTACACAGCTATACTTTCTTTTTGGAAAAAAGCTGAGCCTTTAGATTTTCTAGATTGGTATGTTGAATATGCATCAGGAATAATGGACGCCACTGGACCACTTGTAATGTCAAGCCTTATTTTGCCTCTTGTTTGCTTTTTCTTGGTGATTAGAATTAAACAGAGTAGAATCTATTGGGCTATATCATTTTTATTAAGTGTTATTATAATGGCAATTACTCTAAGCTATTTTGTAGATGTCAACACCTCTTTTGCCAATCAATCCATCGAATTGAATCATGTCAAGCAAACCTTGGATACTTGGGGAGCAAATCACCTTATTAGAATATTATTAGCGTTTGCTTCAGCAACTTTTGCAGGATTTGGCTTAGTAAAATATTTATCTAAAAACGGAATAAACTAACAATATAAACAGATGAAAAAACTAGGAGACCTAATTTTAGTAGGAACATGTCTAATTTTGGCAGGTATAACAATAATTATAGCAGAAAGTGTAGGCGTTAATAAAGCAAAAATATTTGTTCCTATATTATTTTTTCTATCTGGAATTTATACTTTAAAGCATTCTAGATCAAATAAAGATTTAGAAATTACCTCAAAGTTTGAATTTTTAAAAGGGGTAGGGTTAATAATTTTTGCTACGGTAATTTTTTTTTCAGATAGTTTAATAAACTTTTTAATGTACGTTGCATACTTTATTTTAATGTACGGTTTACTTGAAATTATATTCCCTTTTACAGTACTTAATTCAAAAAATAAGATTACTAGAAAAGTCCTCATTTTTAGAATTGTAGCAGGTTTTGCAGTGTCGATTGGCGCAATAATTTTGCTGGTTACGACATACTCAAGCGAATATAAAGGTTTAATGATTGCTGGTTTTTTAACAATATTAATCGGTATCTCTAACATTATTTATGCTACAAGGCTAAAGAATCAGACTGCCAATTAAAGAGTTCTTAAAGACTAATAAATGCATACAAGTAAATTGTTAAGATTCACACAAATTGCAATTACTCTATCCTTAATAATTGTTGGTTTAATGTATGGTAAAAGTATTCTTTTACCATTAATTTTCGCTCTTATATTTTGGGTGTTAATTCGAAAACTTAAATCTACAGTAAATAAGGTTTCTTTTTTTCGTAAGTATATGCCTAATTGGATAAAAAATCTCACAATCTCATTTGTACTTATTGGTACTCTATATTTTATAAGTTCTATTATTTCGTCAAATATTGAGACTATTGTTAGTGAATATGATACTTACGAAAAAAACTTTAAAATAATAATTACTTCAATTAATGATTACCTAAAAATAGATATAAAAAACAGCGTTATAGGAGAAAAAGATATCAGTGCTATAATTGCTAGTTTAGTTGAAACTGTAGCTTCGTCTCTCTCCAATATGGTTAGCAATATTTTTATGATTCTTTTGTATATACTATTTATATTTTTAGAGGAAAATAATTTCAATGAAAAATTAAAATTAATTTTTGCCAGAGACAAGAAATACCAAAACGTTTCTTCAATGCTAATAGAGTTAGAAAGCTCAGTTTCTAACTATTTGGGTATAAAAACTTTTGTGAGCCTAATTACAGCAACTCTAAGTGCAATTGCATTGATATTAATTGGTGTTGATGCACCAGTATTTTGGGCATTAATTATTTTTATATTGAATTATATACCTACCATTGGCTCTTTAATTGGCACACTATTTCCAACCATTTTTTGCTTATTTCAATTTGCTGAAATTACACCTTTTGCTTTAACACTTGTTGTTGTAGGCTGCATACAATTAATAATAGGAAATGTATTAGAGCCAAAACTAGTTGGGAGTTCTATGAATATTAGTGCTTTAGTAGCAATTATAGCTCTCTCTCTTTGGGGAATGATTTGGGGTATAACAGGTATGATTCTTAGTGTACCAATAACAGTCATAATGGTTATAGTCTTTTCAAAATTTGAGCAAACAAAACCTCTCGCAATTTTATTATCAGATAAAGGTAAAGTTTAATCAAGTAGAGCTTTTATTCAAATCCAAAACGTATTCAATTGTTCAAAACCATTATAAAATATATAATCCATTTAAATTTTGTAATAGCTACTTCAGCAGGACTACTTATTGCAGGAATCTGCAATGTCTTTCTTATAGAGAACGATTTGTACTATGGATTTTTTGGTTTTTTCTCTACATTATTCGTGTATAATAGTCAGAGATTGTTTAAAGCTAATATCGAAACAAAAACTGTTTGGTTGAAATGGGTTTATCAACATAGAAAAATAATTTTTTTTTTGAGTATTTCTAGCGGAATAATTTCTGGTTATTTATTCTTTAAGTTATTAAATAAGGTAACCCCCATAATAGTTTTGCTATTTATTTTGGCCATTATGATCTCGCTTTTTTATGTTATTAAAATAAAAGGAAGAAGCTTACGTGAATTGCCATATGTTAAAATTCATTCTATTGCTTTGACATGGACATTAGTAATAGTATCATTTCCAATACTTAATGAAAACATATATGATTTGGATATTTTACTGATTTTTATTCCTGCTAACTACATTTATTTTGTAGCTGTAGCAATCCCATTTGATATTCGAGATTTGAAGCATGATTCACTAACACAACGAACTATTCCACAAGTTGTGGGCATTAGAAATTCAAAATTAATTTCAATTCTACTGTTGATTTCAACAGCACTAGGAATTGGAATTGTCTTTCCAAATATATTGAAAACACTAACATTTGTAATAGCCCTTTCAACACAAATAACCTTAATTGTGTTTACTACAGTTAATCGCCAAGAAATATATTATTCTTTACTAATAGATGGAGCGATAGCATTATTAGGAATAAGCTATTTAACTATTAATAATTAAAATTTTTATGACCCTTCATAAAAATTTGGTTAATACAATAGATATTCATTGTTTGTTACCAAAGCCAAGAGCCAAAAGTTCAATAAGCCAATTACAGAAGTTTGTTGTAACTAAAAGGCTTTACAGGATATTTTACATAATAAGGGATTATAGCTATCAAATGGACTCCTCTTACAAAATACTAATGATAATATTTATGCTATAATGTTCAGCGTTATGTAACTTGAGCTTTGGTTAAAAGAGAAAGCTTCTTCTACAATATTAATGAAATACTTTTTATGCGACGACGTAGGAGGGAAGCGCAATATGAGTGGAATGAAATGCGCTATTGTAATTTATAAAAAGAGCCTATCAAAATAATTACTTTCAATAGACCCTAATTTATATTGCTTAATGATCATGACCCGAATGATCATCACCTTTAACTTCACCAGACTGATTCATTGCCATTTCGTGGTCGTATTGACAACAACCCGGTAAACCCTTGTAAGCCTCTTCGCTACCCGCTACTTTTTCGGTATCATAACCAGATGCCGCTATGGCCTTATGAATTGCAATTGCATCCGTTTTTGTATCATCAAAAGAAACATCAATCTTCTTTTTATCTACATCCCAATTGGCACTTGCTACACCATCAACACCATTGGCTGCTTTTTCAATGGTATTTTTACACATACCACAATTACCCCTAACGCCAAAAGACAGATCTGTCATAGCCATGTCTTTGGACATTTCAGTAGTAGTTGCTTCCGTTTCTTTTTTGGTTTCGTTTTTACAACCAGTTAAACCCAATGCTGCTAGTACAGCTACACTTAAAATTACTTTCTTCATTGTTTTAAAATTTAATTAATCTATTACTTGTTTTACTTCTCCACAGGTAAGCATTGCATCACCAAAATATGGATTGATTACTTTTTCCTCTTTGCTCAACCAATACGCACCGTTGTTGTTATCTGCCATTGGGCAAAATTCTATATACACTTTTTCGTTAACACCAAACAGTTGTACCGCATTTATTAAATGAGA
Organism: Gaetbulibacter sp. 4G1; assembly: GCF_002741945.1. GTDB lineage: Bacteria > Bacteroidota > Bacteroidia > Flavobacteriales > Flavobacteriaceae > Wocania_A > Wocania_A spongiicola. The sequence goes on along the minus strand of NZ_MDVN01000024.1, from coordinate 293,571 downwards.
TGAAAGGTGCTTAAAATGACCCCTTTGTACTTTTATATCAGACGTTTTAGAAATAGAGGTCGCAGAAGATTTTATGTCGCCTGTCAATGCCATCCAATGCGTATGAGCGTTCGTGTTTGATAATAATTTCATATCAACCTTGCTTAAATTGTTTAATAAACTTGTTGCGCTCATTGAAGTGTTTTTTGAATCCTCTTTTACCAAAGCATCCTTTAAACGGATGTATTCATTAAAAACAACCCTTAATTGCTCTCGAAATTCCTCTGGAACTTCCAATCGTTCATTACTATGCGTATGGCCGCTTTCTTCATTTGAAACATTAGTATCCATTCCCAAATGCCCTTCATGACCTGTCATGGTTTTACCACCATCCTTATTCATCATAGACTTTTTACCCTGCAATTGTGCCGCTGCATCTACCGTAAAAGTTCCGTTAGTTACTACTTCATTACCAGCAGATAAACCTTCCAAAACTTCATATTCATTACCCATTTGGTTGCCCAAAACAACTTCACGCATTTCAAAAACGGTTTGGTTGGGGCTGGTTTTTAAATAGACTACAGAGCGTTCACCCGTCCAAAGCACAGCAGAAGCGGGGATGGTCAATACCTTTTTATTTTCATTCTTCATTCCATCCATATTTGCAGTAACAAACATGCCTGGTTTAAATATATCTTCCTTGTTATTGAGTACCACACGCAAGGTTACCGTTCTTGTTTTGGTATTTAATACAGGATCAATAAAATCTACTTTCCCTTTAAATTGTTTGTTGGCATAAGCATTTGTAGTTACCAAAACCTCTTGTCCTTTTTTAAATACCTCTATTTGGTTTTCGTACACATCAAAATTGGCCCAAACCGTGTTTAGATTGGCTATTTTTAGTAGGGGTTGGCCTTGCTTTATATAATCGCCTTGTTCAACCAGTTTTTCGGTAACCGTTCCAGAAACGGTTGCATACACTGGGAAGTTTTCTTTTACCTTTTGGGTTTTTTCAATCTGATTGATTTGGTTATCAGAAAGTTTCCACAATTTCAATTTATTACGAACCGCTTTGTATAATGCTGGTTGCGATTCCTTTAAAGCTGCTGCTGTAATCAATTCTTGCTGTGCAGCATACAATTCTGGCGAATAAATATTTGCTAATAGCTGCCCTTTACGAACGGCTTCTCCTGTAAAGCTGACATTTAAACGTTCAATTCTTCCCGAAAAGTAACTTACCTGTACCGCATTGGCTTCTTCATTTACGGCAATTTTACCAGATAGTTTAATGGTATTTTCAGCATTTCCTTTACCTACTACGGTTGTTTGAATGTTGGCCAGCGCCATCGCGTTTTCAGTGAGTTTAAACTGATCTGCCAATAAGCCATCACTACCACTTGCAGCAGGAATTAAATCCATACCACAAATAGGGCAATCACCTGGTTCTGGCTGCATAATTTGCGGATGCATGGAGCACGTCCACATCTGATTGGTTTCAGTAACCGCATCATGATTGTGGCCAGATTCTGCCTTTGATGAGCCACCAAAGAGCAACCACCCCAATAGTAGCCCTACTACTAATATGCCTGTATAAATTATATATTTTTTCATCTTACTATGTTTTAATTACTCAATTTTAAAATTCTAAAAGCACCCTGTATTACCAATCCAAATACTATGATTCCTATTATTAAATCTGGCAAACCAGAATTTAGCCAGTTAACCAACACACCTGCTGTAATTACACCAAGATTTATAATTATATCGTTGGAAGTAAAAATCATGCTGGCTCTCATATGTGCTTCGTTACTTTTTGATTTTTGCAGTAGATATAAGCAAATACCGTTTGCTATTAGGGCAAACATTGAAACTATGATCATCGTCGAGAATATGGGCAATGCTTCAAAACCTAAAAATCTACGTATCACTTCAACAATTCCTATAACTGCCAGTATTATCTGAAAATAACCTGCATATTTTGCAATACGTTTCTTTTTTAAAACAGTACCCCCAACCGCTATTAAGCTTAATCCGTAAACAAATGAATCTGCCAACATATCCAAACTATCAGCAACTAATCCCATTGATTTTGAAATAAGACCTGTACTCATTTCAACAATAAAAAAAGCAAAATTGATTATTAGAACCGTCCATAATAGTTTTGATTGGTTACTTGTAGGTTCAGTAATAATTGCAGTTGTTTCTTCTGAACTGATTAGACTCTCATTAAGTTTTAGTTCTTTAATTGAAGCGCCTATTAAATCTACATTGCTATTATGATAGATTGTTAAGACTCTTTCCTCCAAATCAAAATCGAGCTTTATAATACCATCTATATCAGATAGTTTCATCTTGATCAGATTCTCTTCAGAAGGACAATCCATTTTTGATATTTTAAAAACTGTTTTCTGCATATTATTTAGATGCTTACTGTTCTTAATCTCAATGCGTTTGCTATTACAGAAACAGAGCTAAAACTCATTGCCAACGCTGCTATCATTGGTGAGAGTAAAATGCCAAATAATGGAAATAATACCCCAGCTGCAATAGGAACACCTACGGTGTTATAGATAAGTGCAAAAAATAGATTTTGCTTAATGTTTTTCATCACGGCATTACTTAAGTTTCTGGCTTTTACAATACCGTGCAAATCGCCTTTAACCAAAGTTATCATGGCGCTTTCTATGGCCACATCCGTTCCAGTTCCCATGGCAATCCCTATATCGCTTTTTGCCAGTGCCGGTGCATCATTAATACCATCGCCAGCCATAGCAACCACTTTTCCGTTTTCTTGCAATTTTTCTACTTCTTTAAGCTTGTCCTCTGGCAACATACTGGCTTTAAAGTCTGCCAGATTTAGTGCAGATGCTACTGCTTGCGCCGTATCGTGATTATCGCCCGTAAGCATAATAACATCAATACCTTTATCCTGTAGCGCTTTAATGGCCTTGGCACTTGTTTCTTTTATTTTGTCACCAATAACCACATAACCAACAACGGTATTATCAATTGCTAAATACGAAACGGTTTTACCTTGTTGTTGGTAGGTTTTGGCTTCCTCCTTCATTATAGATGTAATGTCTGCTTTGGCATATTCCATCATTTTAGGATTACCCAATGCCATTTTTTTACCATTTATTTTGGCTTCAACACCTTTTCCTGTCACAGCACTAAAGTTTTCAGACTTTATTATTTCAGCATTTTGCGCTTTGCCGTATGCAACGGTGGCTTCTGCTAATGGATGCTCGCTATGGGTGTTTAATGAAACAATGTATTGTAGCAGCTCCCTGTTGCTTAAAGCATCAGTAAAAGCCCCTATGGTTTCAACTGTAGGCCTTCCTTCTGTAATGGTTCCTGTTTTGTCTACAACAAGTGTGTTTATGGTGTCCATTTTTTCAAGAGCTTCGGCATTTTTAATCAATACCCCATTTTGAGCACCTTTACCCACACCAACCATTACAGACATGGGTGTTGCTAAACCTAAGGCACACGGACACGCAATGATAAGAACTGCAATAGCATTGACCAATGCATATACGTAAGCAGGCTCTGGCCCCCAAATAGCCCAAACAGTGTATGTAATGATGGAAATGAAAACTACAACTGGCACAAAATACCCCGATACCTTATCAGCTAAATTTTGAATGGGTGCGCGACTTCTGCTGGCATCATTTACCATATGTATGATTTGTGAAAGCAGCGTATCACTGCCTACCTTTTCTGCTTTCATCAAGAAAGATTGATTGCCATTGATGGTTCCGCTACTTACTTTATCATCTACAGCTTTATTTACAGGAATAGGTTCCCCAGTAATCATAGATTCGTCAATCGTTGTTTCGCCTTCAGTTATTACACCATCCACAGGAATTTTATCGCCTGGTTTCACTTTCAGAATATCATTTAATTCTATTTCATCTATACTGACTTCAACTTCCTCACCATCCACTATTTTTACGGCTTTATTGGGTGCTAATTTCAGTAATTCTTTGACTGCCGAATTGGTTTTGCTATGTGCACGGGCTTCTAGCAACTGCCCTAAAAGCACCAAGGTTAAAATAACGGTTGCGGCTTCAAAATAGACATGTACTGCGCCAGATTCTGTTTTAAATTGTGCAGGAAACACCTCTGGAAACAGCATACCAACTACACTAAACAACCACGCCACACCTGCACCTATGCCAATAAGCGTAAACATATTGAGGTTCCATGTTTTTATGCTTTTATAGGCCCGTTCAAAGAACATCCAAGTCGCATAAAATACAACTGGAATAGATAATGCAAATTGAATCCAATTCCAGTATTTCTGTTCCATAATATCATACAATGGGTTGTTGGTGAGCATTTCACTCATAGCCATTAAGAAAATGGGTAAGGTAAATGCGGTTGCTATCCAAAACTTCTTTAAAAGCTTTTTATAAGCCTTTTCTTCTGCTGAAAGATCGGGTTGCATGGGTACCAAATCCATCCCGCAAATAGGGCACGAACCTGCTTCATCTTGTACAACTTCTGGGTGCATTGGGCAGGTCCAATGCTTTGTTGTAGCCAATGATAGGTTTTGTTCTTCCACCAAATCCATTCCGCAAACAGGACAATCTCCTGCTTTGTCATAGGTTTTATCGCCTTCGCAATGCATAGGGCAATAAAATGTGCCAGTGCCTTTGCCTTTAGGTTGCTTTACTTTTTTATCTTCTATAGGCAGATGCTGTGCTCCTTGTTTATGGATACTGTATCTGCCACCATCATTCTTTAAAGCCTCCTGAAAGGTTTCTATAGAAATATGTGATGCCATTTCTAAGGTGGCTTCAGCCTTTTCTAAATTCACAGTTGCCTTTGAAACCCCTTCTACCTTAGATAGTGTTTCTTCTACGTGACCGCGACAACCATTGCAAGTCATTCCGTGTATATGATAAGTGTGTTTCATTGCTTTGGCAGTTTTAATATTACTGTTTCATTTAATAATAAATCATCAATATGGCCGGCAATAGCATTGTCATCTGTTTTAAAATGCATGTGCATGTTGGTGGTATGATGCGTAAAAATTGCTTTGTGTTTTGTAGAATAGAATCCTATAATTTGTACTTGTCTATCTTGTAAAGTGCCGTGTAAACCAGACTCTTTGTGCTTTTTATGATTATGTATGGTGTCGCCATCTTTCCAGTTTATAACGTGCCAATCTATAGAAGCGATAGGTCCTTCTACCAAGAAGGGAAATGGCTTTTCTACATCAATACCATTATTGGTGGCGATTTGAAAAATTTGCTTTTCTAAATCGCTTTTGGTGGTAGCCTTTTCAATTTTAAAAGCATCCCACGCCTCAACTTCTGCATACACCAACAGAGCTGCTTGTAGGTTGTAAGAGTTCTTAATTTGCAAACTACTATCAACTACAAAGCTGTTGCTTGGTTTACTATTGAATATTTGAATTTCGCCTTTAAGATTGCCTACAGCGCCAAGGGCATATAGGTGTTTTATGTTTGAAAGCGAATCTAAACTGATTACGGGTTGTATGTTACCAGACATTATTGTTTTTAAAGCACCAGAATGTGTTACTTCTGCTGAAAGAACTTTAGGGGCTTTATCCCGACAAGATGTGAAGGCTATTGCCAAAAGTGCTAATACGGTTATATGGGTTAATTTATACATTGCTTAATTGGTTAGGTAATTAATAATTGTGGTCTGTACATAATAGGTTTTTACAGACTCTATTTGGTTTATTTGAAACTTGAGTTGCAGTTCCTGAATATCTAAAACGTCATTAAAATCAATCGTTCCAGTTTCGTAGTTTTTTATTAAGATGCTCTCTGCATCTTTGGCTTGCTTTAAGTTTTTAGATTGTGTGCTATAACTTATCCTGGAAGAGATACGCTCATTAATGGCCTTATCTAAAAGTGTTTTCAATGCATTAAGCCGCTCTTGTTTTTGGTAATTAATTTCTTGTTGTTGCAGCTTGTTTTGTTTGGTAACGGATTTGTGTTTTTTATTGAAAATGGGGATGGATACCGAAACCATTGGCATTACAATATCTTTACCGTTGTCAGAAAAGTTCATATTGGGCCGCTCGTCAACATTAATATAGTCCAAACCAAAGCCAATCATAGGGCTGCTTTCTTTTTGGTTCAATAATTCAGATTGTGCTATGGATTGGTATAGTTTATCATATTTCAGCAATTCTGGATGCAATGCCAAACTTTCAGTTTTTATTTCAAAGTCTTCTGAAGGCATCATTAAACGATCTACCACGGTAACAGCAACATCATTTTCCCTATTTAAAAGATTGTTAAGATTGGTTTGTTGAGCCAAAAACTGTTGGCTTAAAACATCTTTTAGTTGTTGCATTTCATTTTGACGCATTTGCAGGCGCAATACATCTACCGCAGATGCTTTACCCACCTCAACAGAGGTTAGTGCCAGGGTTTCATAGGTTTTAAGCAGTTCTATATTTTGGGCGAGTACTTCTTGCTTCGCTTTGTTGGCATATAAATTATAATAGGATTGCGATACCGAGGCCATTAATTTTCGTTTGGCAATTACAATGTCTTCATATTTTGCATCTGCCAATGAACCTATGTAATTTTCCCGCGAAGTAATGGTGCCAAACCACGGCAGCATTTGTTTTGCCGATACTTTAAAACGTTGTGCTCCCGTACGTGTTTCTGGCTCGCTCACAAAATAACCTACGCCAAATTCGGTATTGGGAATGGTATTGACTTCGTTTACTTTTTCGGAAGCTCTTTTGTATTGCAACTCGAATTTCTGAATTTCGGGATTGTTTGCTAAGGCTTCCTCAATAAGCGTTTCCAACTCTTGACTTTGTGCCGAAAACACAAAGCATAAAGCACAAAGCACAAAGCCTGTTTTTATATTGATTTTTTTGTATTTCATGTTGTTGCTCTTTTAAGTTGAATTTCGGCTTTCCAGCTATACAATACCGGAACTACAAACAGGGTTATTAGGGCTATAAGCATTCCGCCAAAACTTGGTATTGCCATGGGTATCATAATATCGCTTCCACGCCCTGTGGAGGTGAGTACGGGTAATAATGCCAAAATGGTGGTTGCTGTGGTCATTAAACAGGGTCTTATTCGTTTTTCTCCTGCTTCTATAATTGAGGCTCTAATTTCTTTACTGTTTTCTGGTGTGTTTCTTTTAAAGGTTTGTGTTAAATAGGTTGCCATAACTACACCGTCATCTGTTGCAATTCCGAAAAGGGCAATAAACCCAACCCAAACGGCTACACTTAAATTTATGGGGTGCATCTGGAACAGGTCTCGTACATTTTCGCCAAAGAGGCTGAAGTTTAAAAACCACCCTTGACCATACAACCAAATCATAATAAAACCGCCTGCAAAAGCTACGGCAATGCCCGTAAACACCATTAATGAGGTGGCCACAGAACGGAATTGGAAATACAGGATTAAAAAGATGATTACCAATGCTAATGGCACAACCACAGAGAGTGTTTTTTCGGCTCGTAATTGATTTTCATAGGTTCCTGTAAAGGCATAGTTTATTCCTTTAGGTACAATCAACTCACCAGAGTCTACTTTTTCTTGAATTAGTGCTTGTGCGTTTTCAACCACGCTTACTTCCGCAAACCCGTCCAGTTTATCAAACAATACATAGCCTACTAAAAAGGTGTCTTCACTTTTAATGACTTGTGGTCCTTGTTGGTAACGAATGCTTGCCAATTCGCTTAATGGTACTGGGCTTCCTGATGAAGCGGGCACATAAATTTGTTGCAAATCGGTTGGGTTTGCTCGCAGTTCTCTTGGGTAGCGTACACGTACGCCATAGCGCTCCCGACCTTCTACGGTTTGTGTTAATACCATACCACCAACTGCGACTTTTAATACATCCTGAACATCTTGTATAGAAATTCCGTAACGTGCAATTTTTTCTCTATCTATATCTATTAGCAAATAGGGTTTGCCTACAATGCGGTCTGCAAAAACGGCTTCTTTTTTTACACCTTCTGCTTGTTTAATGATGTTTTCCAACTCTACGCCAAAGGCTTCAATTTGTTTTAAGTCTTGTCCTTTTACTTTAATTCCCATAGGTGCACGCATGCCTGTTTGCAGCATGACCAAACGGGTTTCAATGGGTTGCAGTTTTGGTGCTGATGTAACGCCTGGTAGTTTGGTGACGTTTACAATGGCGTTCCAAATATCGTCTGGAGATTGTATTTCCGGTCGCCAGTTTCGGTAAAACTCACCATCATTGTCTTCTATTAATTGGTCGCTTTTAATTGTGCTTAGGGTGTCACTTTCAGTCATATTAGGGTTTGCTATAAAACGGCCATCCTTCAACTCAAACAAACCCTCTTCATTTACTTTGTAGCGTTGTCTTTCTCCATCGGCATTCAGCATATATTCTGGTTTGTACTGAATGATGTTTTCATACATGGATAGTGGTGCTGGGTCTAAGGCAGATTCTGTACGTCCTGCTTTACCAACTACGGTTTTAATTTCCGGAATACTGGCTACGGCCATATCCAATTGCTGTAAAACCCGTTTGTTTTCTTCTACACCAGCATGTGGCATTGAGGTTGGCATCAATAGAAAAGAGCCTTCATTTAAGGATGGCATAAACTCTTTGCCTGTATGTTTCATAATGAAAAATCCTGCTATAACAATGGCTGTTGGTACTGATAAAAACAATAGTTTATGGTCTAAACACCATCTTAAAATGCGGGTGTAATATTTTATGAATAATGAAAAAACACCCAATAAACCAAAGCAGATGAGGCTTACAAAAATGAGGTTCCAGAAAATACTTTTATCTACACCTAACGGCCTCCAGTATTGGGCTAACAGGAATACTATGGCTGTTGCCGAAATAATGATATTGATAAGATTGGCTTGTTTGTTTGTTATCTTATTTTGTAGCTTGAGAAGCGCTGTAATTCCGAAAGCCATCACTATGAATCCTAACCAATACCCGTAAACCACAGCGGCAAGACCTACTGCTATTAAAACGCCGTTTAAAGCATATTTAAAATGGGTTTTAATGCTTTTCTTTCTGAATAAAAATGCCGCAAACGGGGGTATTAAAAATAGGGCCACAATAATGGATGCTGTTAGTGCAAAGGTTTTTGTAAAGGCTAATGGCCTAAATAGTTTTCCTTCTGCACCAATCATGGTAAATACGGGAATGAAACTGATAATGGTGGTCATTACTGCGGTTACAATGGCGCCAGAGACTTCGGCTGTGGCGTTATAAACTACGGTGTTTATAGGGATGAGGCTTCCGCTGGAACGACTCTCGTCCAAGTGCCTTATAATGTTTTCTGAAAGTATGACTCCTACGTCTACCATGGTGCCAATGGCAATGGCAATACCAGATAGTGCGACAATGTTTGCGTCTACACCAAAGAGTTTCATAGCTATAAATACCATTAATACGGCTACTGGTAATAATCCTGAAATTAATACTGAAGCCCGTAAATTGAATACCATAATGATGATGACCAAAATGGTAATTAGTATTTCTAAGGTTAATGCTTCATTGAGTGTGCCTAATGTTTCTTGTATGAGTTCTGTTCTATCATAAAACGGCACTATGGTTACTTGTGAGGTTCTTCCATCACTTAATACTTTTGAGGGTAATCCTGCACTTAATTCGTTAATTTTCTCTTTTACGTTATTAATAACTTCCATTGGGTTTGCTCCGTAGCGTGCTACTACAACGGCTCCAACAACTTCGGCGCCTTCTTTGTCTAATAGCCCTCTTCGGGTTGCCGGACCTAATGAAACTTTACCTATGTCTTTAATTCGTATGGCTGTATAGTTTTCTGATGTAACGACTGCATTTTCTATGTCTGAAATGGATTTTACATAGCCTAAACCGCGTACTAAATATTCTGCATTGTTTATTTCAATGGTTTGCGCACCAATGTCTTTATTACTTTCCTTAACTGCTTTTACAATATGATGCAATCCAATATTGTATTGGCGCATCAATTCTGGGTTGACATCTACTTGGTATTCTTGAACGTAACCGCCTATGGATGCGACTTCTGATACGCCACTTGCAGAGGATAGCGCATATTTTACATAGTAGTCTTGTATGCTGCGCAATTCTTGTAAATCCCAACCTCCTGTTACGTTTCCGTTTTCATCACGTCCTTCTAGTGTGTACCAAAATATTTGCCCTAACCCTGTGGCATCTGGCCCCAAGGCAGGGTTAACACCTTCTGGTAACAATCCGCTTGGTAATGAGTTTAGTTTTTCGAGAATACGGCTTCTGCTCCAGTAAAATTCTATGTCTTCTTCAAAAATGATATAGATGCTTGAAAAGCCGAACATAGATGAACTGCGTATGGTTTTTACTCCCGGAATGCCAAGCAAAGATGTGGTTAAAGGGTAGGTGATTTGGTCTTCTATGTCTTGTGGCGAACGGCCGTCCCATTTGGTAAATACAATTTGTTGGTTTTCGCCTATATCTGGAATGGCATCTACTGCTACTGGATTGCTGGGTAAAAATCCTGTATCCCAATTGAAAGGTGCATTTACCGTTCCCCATCCTACAAAAAGAACGAGTAGCAGTACGGCAACGAGTTTGTTTTCTATTAAAAATTTGATGCTTTTATTTAGCATTGGCTTTGATTATTAAACAGTTAGACATTGGTGTTTTAAAACACCGAATACAGCAAATTATCCGTATAGCATGAAGCCATAGAATAACACAGTCTAAAGTTTAAAAATCAAATTAAATAGGTCTCGTCAATCTTGTAGATACGCCTTATGACGAGTGGCGGTTTATACTCTTTGTAAGTGGATACGTTTTTATCTAATCCTTCAAAAAGGTTGATATAGGTGTAAACAAATGAGGCTATGAATACTTGTTGCTCAAACGTAATTTTGTCTACATGTAATTGTAATTCGTCTTGACCGGCAACAACTAATTGTTTATCGTCGCAACAATTCTTTTTTGTGATAGCGCAACCTTGGGTTGAGGGTTTGTCCATTTCCATGCCACACCCTTTGGCTTCATGAAACAGGGAGGTTTCTACTAAAGTATCGCCACAATAATGCATATTAATAGTGAATGACATTGTAGAGAACAATACTACAAAGGCCATTATAAAAGATGCTATTTTATGAGATACTTGTTTCATAAGCTAACTGCAAAGTTAAAAAAATCTAATATACTTTAGTGAATTATTTGTTAACTAACGTAGTTTTTCTAAACCGTTTCAGCAAAATCTGAAAGCATTAAAAATAAAAACCTTTCAATAGTTATCATTCAAAATAACGTGATTGAAAGGCTTTTAATCACCAATCATCTTAAAAACAACAATAAAAAAACTATTCTAAAATTCTTGATGTAAAGTTCTTAAAGAATTGATTGTTTTCTATGAAATTATTGGCATGATGTGTTTAAATTTCGGAAATCAAAACAAAAATGAATCAAAATATATTTAAGTGTTTCTGAAACTGGCAGGTGTGCAGCCTTCAAATTTTTTAAATGCACCGTAAAAGGTGGCTTTTGAATGAAAGCCTGCTTCCATCCCTATACCTTCAACCGAAAGGTTGTTATTGCCCTCGTTCTCAAATAATTCTTTAGCCCTTTCTACCCTAAATTTATTGATGTAGGTATTAAAATTGACGCCTTTTTGATTATTTAAAGCATACGAAATACGTTTTGGGTGTATGTTGGTGGCCTCTGCAATGTCTATAATTGTAAGGTTGTCTTTTGTAAAACATTGTGAATTCTTGATATAGGTTTCAACTGTTTCAATGATTTCTGACATTACTTCAGAAGTCATAAATTCAGATTGTTTTACTTCAGCAGTAGTTGTTGTTGCATTTGGTAAAGGTTCTTTGTCAAATTGAGAGAAAACTGAAAAAAGGGAAGTGATATTCTCTTGTACAATACCTTTAAATGATACCCAATATATAAGTATCACATTAATAACAACAATAAAATAATACCATTGTTTGTTATCAATAAAAAAGTTTATAATTAACAATAATTGAAAGCCAATACTGGCATATGTAAAAAAACGGGCCCAATTTAATTGCTTTTGAAAAATAACGGAAAATTGATTTTCTATTTCTTTCTTATGGATTTGTATCCACCTAATAATTAATACTCCAATCCAAATGGAATACCCCAGACCTAGAATAAAATAAACAACGGCAAACAAAGATGTTTTTAAACTTAGTTTTATATGGGTTGGGAGTAAGAATATTACAATACCAATAAGAACTTCTAAAATACCAGGTATTAATGTCCAGTAACTAGGTGTTTTATTACCAAATACTGATATTTTTTGAATATAAATATAGAATAAGGGGTAGGCCAAAAAATGAAAATGAACGGGTAATAGTTCTAGATGCGGATATACTTGAAGGAGCCCTAAATCATTTAAGATGTTGGGAATAGGCTCTAATGAAAATAGCAGAATAAAAATTCCTAAATATAAAGTGGGCCTGTTCTTTTTTGAGTGTAACAGCAAAAGCATGCCCCCAAAGAGTAAGCCTTGGATAACACCAAGAAGGTCTATAATGCTAATAAAATTGTAATTAATTTCCATAAAAAAAGCTGTGAATCTTGATTTTTAAAGTCAAGATTCACAGGCTTTAAAGGTACAACTTTATGATAAAAAGGTTTTTATCTAAGTTAAAAAATTAAATTTTCTCCTTTATTTTTAAATCAAGTTTTTCTAAAAAAGCATCTGCTTCTGCAAGTAATTGATTTTCGGTTTTATGGTTGTCTGTTGTTACATAACCAAAAAATATATTCCGCATATTTTTATGATGCTTGTATAGGTGAGCTTCAAATTTTGCGCCTTCATTGGCATGGCCTTTTCCATGTGTTGCCATAATCAATACTTTAAAGGTTTTAACTCCTTTTATCACTTTTTCAAAATAATGATGCTCATCAATCTGGTTGTGTCTTATTGAATTCATCTTCTCCTTTTTTAATAAAAGCCAATTGCCCTCATGGTGGTATGCGATATCATCCTGTTTTTTAGATATAAATTGGTAGATTATAGCTTCTTTGCTATCTATTTTCAATAACCCAATTTTTAATAATCCCATTTTTTCTTTTATTCTTATTTTGTTTGTTTTACTACCCGGTCGTTTAAAGGTTGTTCATTTCTATAATTATTAAGTGGCATTAATTTTTGTAGTTCTTTTACCTGTTTTAACGAGACCGTAATTGGGTTTTTAAATACAAACCAATTTACACCTTCAGTACATGGCGGGGTGGTTAAGGAGCCTATATAATTATAATAGCCTTTGTTATTTGGTAAGTTTTTATTTAAATCAAATGAAGCATCTATTGTTTTTGTTTGTCCTGTTTTTAACGGTAGATAGCTTTCTAAGAATGTAAATGGCTCACTATTTTGGCCTTCCTTTACCATAACTGCGAGTACTACAAACTGATTGTTATCACTTACATGTACCATATGAATGACCATTGGGTAACGAATACCATCTATGGTATGTTCTGATGCTTCATGAAAGTGTATCTGCTTCAGTTCATACTTATCTCCTTTATAATTTAAGTAATCTCCTGGTTCAAAATTATATTGAATGGAATGCCCGTTATTCACTACTTCGTGAATTTTTGTATTGGTTGCGTAATGTATATCTAGATCTTTTAACGTATTATCTACGGTTGCATCGGTACTTATTATATTAATGGGAGATTGGTGTTTTCCTCCACAATCTGAGTCTTTTTCAAATTCTGCCCAATGTTCGGGACCCGTTTCTCCTTGATAACTCCAGTGAAGCTCATCGTTATGAGTTTTATATCCTTGATTACTTTTACAAGCGAATGCTAAGGCACATAATGCGCAAACTAATATTGTTTTTACTCTTTTACTCATTGTTTTCTTAGTTAACTTTAATTGGTATTTGTGAATCTGTGGTTTCATTTTAATTGTTTTTAATTTATAAATGGTATTTTATGGTAGTTTGTAAAATGTTGTTGTTGATGAAGTTATGGTTACTATTACCTGCAGGCGCAAAAGCATCCAAGTAGCCTATTCCTATTGAAGCTTTTTTAGACAGGGGATATGTGAGTCCGGCATAAAACCAATTTTGATTGATGCTTCTTGGAACGGTACCTTTGTCTGTATTGAGCCATATTTCATCAAAAGCGGTTATCCCAATGTTTTTACCTTCTGTGATTTTAAACAAAGGCATACTCCATGTGAAGCGGTAACGAAATCGCATTTTAAAATCGGTACTATCTATATCATAGTTGCCGTTAGGCATTTGTAACACTTTTTCAATAAATCGCTGTTCCAGGCGAAAACGATGTTTGAAAGAAGATTTGCCTGATTTATGGGCAAGTTGTAATTGTTGCCAAGCATCGTTTTCATTGAAGTTGCTCGTACTTCTGTAATTTCTTGAATAGGTATATCCAACAGCAAAATCGACCGTTTCGTTATATTTATAATGAAACGAAGGCCTCACAAGTATTTGCTGCCAGTCTGAAAGAAAATTGGTTCGCCTAACATGAGCTTCATTTTTGAGGTAAAAGTTATCGTTGAGTTGAAAGTCAACAATTAGTGAATTCCAAGAACTATACTTTTCTTGGGTCTGTGCTATCGTAAATATGGGGATGGATAGAAACAGATAAATAATGATTTTTTTCATTGTCTTTATGTTTTAATTTGACAATGCAAAGTTTCAGAATAGCAAGTTATAAAGCGAAAAAAAGGCTCACTTACAGGTGTAGAAATCGGAAATCTAAACGTGTTAAACTTTTAGGAATTAACTTTAATAGTCTTTAGAAGTTGTATAAATGAAGCATGACTTCCTGAGATATTTTATATTATATCCTTGTGTTTTGTAACTTGAGCTTTGGCAATAGCGAAAGTTGCTGCTTGAGTTTCTATTTTCTTGAAAAAAAATATTTCTAAATGTTTTTTACAATGTAAATGGAACACTTTTTATACGACGACGTAAGGGGGAAGTATAAAATGTGTGGAATGAGATTTCAGTTATTTGTTTTAACTTTAAAAAAAGATAATTTTTATTTTGAAGAATTTTGACTTTTGGAGAGTATTAGAACCAATATTATTGGGGGGAATAGCGAACATAATAATTAATTACATTTTTGACCCCAAAAACCCTGACTTTCTCTTAAATGAGTTTTTAGTAGCCTTCATGTTTGCTTTTGTGGTAACAGAAGTAAATCGAAAAATTAATATGGTTCTTGATAAAAAAATTAGTTGGACGCATAATTTTAGGAAGCGTTTTATTTATCATTTAATTTATTTAACTATATCTCTAGCCTTAATACTCAATGTTCTTGGAAATATATATCTATGGATAATTGGCGATGGTTTTCATACGCTAAATGAATTATTGATTATCAATTTGAGTGTTCTTATTCTAGCCTTTTTGTTAACAGTACTTAAATGGGCTACTCATTTCTACAATAATTGGAGTAAAGCAGAAATTCATCTTGCGGATTCTACGAAGAAATTCGATGAGTTAAAATCAGAAATTGGGAAATCAGAACAACAAATTGAGTTGTTGAAAAATAATAACATCTATAGAATTAATGTAAATGATATACAACTTGCAAGAATAGAGTATGGTATAGTCTGGGTATATTTTGAAACAGATAATAAAGGAGTATATCAAGGAAAATTAAACAATTTAAAAATGCTACTTCCTGATTTTTTGTTTTTTCAAGCAACGCGTAATACGGTTTTGAGAAAGGATATCATAGTTTCAATTTCTTCAGCTACTTATGGTAAAATTGATGTGAAACTTAATGAAAAACTGCTTGCAGACAATACATTAACCGTAAGCCGACCTAAAGCATCTCAATTTAGAAAATGGTACAATAGCAATTGAATTGCTTTTTGATAGCAACTCAAGTATTTTGATAGTATTTTCATTGCTTCAAAGGTGTTTCTTTTTATTTCTTTGTTTAGTAACCTTAAAAAAAGAACAATGAAATTATCAAAATCAAAACTCATCATTATTTGTTTAATTGCACTTTCTGGTATTTTTATCTATTCTGCAACTTCTCAAACACCACATCAAAAATTAAATAAAGTTCAGAAATATATGGATAGTGCAACTGCAGAAAAATTAGCAGGAGTTGTAATTTATATCAACAGCCCAAAATATGGCAAATGGATTGGAGTATCAGGCTATTCAGATATAGAAAATAAAATTCTTATTAAAAAGGAAGATATTTTTTCGTTAGCAAGCATAGGAAAAACATATAATGCAGTTGCAGTATTAAAACTTATTGAAGATGGAAAATTAGGATTGAATGATAAAATTAAAAAATATTTACCACAAGAAATTACAGATAGTATTCCGAATGCTAAAGAAGTAACTATAAAACATCTTTTAGGTCATACTTCTGGGTTTCATAATTACAATAGACATCCAGTATTAAATGAGTTATATTTAACAGGTAAATTAAAGTTAGATACTTTATCGCATATGAATGCCTTAAGAAGATACGCCTATGGTGTCTACCCACATACAAAACCCCTTGGAACCTATCAATATAGTAGTACAAACTATTTATTACTAACAATGATAATGGATAGTATACTTCCTGAAGGGCATGAAGCATATTTAAGAAAAAACATTTTAACTAACAATGGATTTTCTAACTCGTATTACAAACAAACACCACCTAATAATTTAGTGAACCATTATGGTGATATTAATAAAGATAACGTTATTGAGAACCTCTCTAATGAAACTGTAGAAACCACAAACTGGTATAGTGGTGATGATGGTATTTATGCTCCAATTGAAGAAGCTGCGAGTTTTCTTCAAAAATTAATAAAAGGAGAAATATTAAAAGAAGAGACCCTTGAAGATATGATGACATGGAATGATGCTAAAAACCCCGATTATGGGTTAGGATTAATGGCAGATAAAGGCTTTCCTTATAAATTTTTAATGGGACATTCTGGAAGAGGTATAGGAATAACTACAGATTTATATTATTTCCCCAAACAAAAAATGACAATTGCTATTTTTTGTAATACAGGATTACGTTCAGGAACCAAAGATATTTCAAATACATATTACAAAATGAGGAAAAAAATTATGATGAAGTTATTTCTATTTTAACTAATTTGTAATTTGTCCCTCATAAATTTTTTGTAAAGCAAGAGGAGGGTAGAGGTATCTAATTATAGCTACAAATTGCAGGATGTTCATTGTTTGGCACTAAGCTCAAAACCCAAAAGTTTAATGCCACTAGATAATAGTTTATTGTGTCTACAGGACTTCCTGGTATTTTAATTAATAACCCTATTAAGCAAACAAAATCAATTCATCCATAAGATATAACGGTTCAGTAATTCGCAATTAATTTTTATTACTATCTAAAATATATTTGTATCATAAATTATAATTTATATTATAGATAAATGAAAAACACTAAGAATAAGACCAGTAAAGGGAAGCAAATATTCAGAATTGTATTATTTGCTGGAACTTTTATTTCCTTATGGTTTGTACCTTGGATTCTGGTAAAAGCATGGATATTACCTTTACCACATACGGTTCAGGAGCAAGTAGATCAAACATTAAGTTATGGTTTTGATGGTGTTATTGTATATGTAGATGAAGCCGGCAAACCACCAGCATTCTATACAGCTGGTTATCATAATAAAGAAGAAAAAATACCAGCTAAACCAAACGCTTTATTCAAAATTGCAAGTATCGATAAGTTATATGTGGCAGTTGCTATCACTAAATTAGCGCATAACAATCAATTATCATTAGACAAAACACTCACTGATTATTTTCCAGAACTTGCAGGAAGAATTGAAAATGCAGATGGAATCACCTTACGAATGATGGTTCAACACCGAAGCGGCATTCCCAATTTCACGGACAATCCTGAGTTTTGGAAAAATCAACCAAATACGGATATAGATGTACTTGAATATGCTCTTGATTTACCGGCAGACTTTCAGCCAAACAAAGGTTATGGTTATTCAAACACGAATTATTTATTGCTTTCAAGAATCATTGAACATGTTACAGGAGGTAGTCGTCAAGACTATTTTAAGAAGGAGATTTTAGTCCCTCTTGGGCTGAAAAACACTTTTGGATCACTGGATGACGTAAATCTAGACGATGTTATGAGCGGTTATTATGTTAGAATTAAAAAGGACTTCAAAAACGAGAATAATGGAATGATGATAGCTACAGCAGAAGATGTTGGCATCTTTTTAAGAGCTTTAAATGATGGATCATTGCTCAATGAAAAAGAAATGGAAATCTATGCGTCTATTTATGAATTTAATCATGGAGGATTGGCCCCAGGTTATCAATGTATGGCAGAATACCATAAAGATATTGATGCTGTTGTTATTCAATTTATGAATACTACCGATTTTGAAGGTTATCAATGGAATTTGTTAGAAATAACACATAGTCGAGTTGTTAAAATATTGAGTAAGGCAAAAGGTCTCTAATGCATCTGAGGTTTATTGTTTCTACGCTACTTCCTGGGATATTTTACATAATATGGAATTATAGCTACATAGTAACACACATCAAATCTATAACTAAATATTGTTTTCATATTGAATCATCCACTGGATAATCCAATATGAAAAGTGTACTATAATATTCTGCGTTATGTAACTTTGCTTGGTAAAAGCGAAGTTTAAACTACTACTTTTTGATTTTTTTCTTCTCAAATGTTTCTTAAAAATGCAATGGAATATACTTTGCCCGAGTCGACGATAGGAGCGAAGTGGAAATGTGTATGGAATTGGGTTCATAAAAATTTACTACATATTACGTAACCAGTTACGTTAATTTTATATATATTTGCGTAACTGGTTACATTTTTTTTATGAAAGAAGATTATTTACAAACATTAGAAACAGCAGGTTATACAGCTCGTATAAAACGTATAAGTGATAGTATAATGTACGATTCAAGAAAAGTCTATGCAAGATTAAATTTAAACATAGAGCCAAATTGGCATTTAATTTTTCTCTTACTGAAGCAAGAAAAGAAAATGACTGTAACTCAAATAGCAGATGTTTTAGGCTTTTCCCATCCAGCAATTATTAAAATTGTTAAAAGAATGAAGTTAGAGGGGTATTTGAAAAGTGAAACCGACGCAAAGGATTCAAGAAAACAATTGATAAAACTGACAAAAAAATCTCTATTAGAACTTCCTAGGCTAGAAGAAGAATGGGAGAAGATAAAAAAAGTATTAGATACAATTATTGACGAGAATATTATAGTGCTGTTAAAAAGATTAGAAGAAAAATTGGCTCATAAAAGCCTATTTCAAACTTATATAGATTATTACAAAATAGAAGATAACTCAAATACCCTTTAACACAATGAAAAATTTGCAATTCAAACTATTAACCCTAAAAGATATAAACTCAATAGCTGAATTAGGAGTTATACTTAGCCCTGAACTTAGTTTAGTTGAAGTAAAGGAATCATTTACTCAAATGTTAAACTTTGATAGTTATCGTTGTTTTGGGTTAACAGAAGGCTCACAGATAATAGGTATATCTAGTGGTTGGATTACCCATAAACTATATTCAGGTAGACAAGTCGAAGTGGATAATGTTATTATTAATCCATCTATCCAGTCTAAAGGGTATGGAAAATTCTTTTTTCAAAAGATTGAAGAATGGGCAATTAATAATGAATGTAAGACAATCGAGTTGAATACTTACATTACAAATAGTAGGTCGCATAAGTTCTATTTCAATTTAGGCTACTCAATTATTGCATATCATTTTCAGAAAAAAATAGATTGATTTAGTTAGTATGAATACCATCTATTTTTTTTCTTTAGATATTATAGGTTATTTGGCTATAATCGTTAATTTATATTCAATGCTTGTTAAAGGCGAAAAAAGATTAAGATTAATTTCAACTATAGCAAATTCTATTTTTATTCTGTACGGAATTTTACTCGGAGCCATGCCGATAATTGTAGGAAGTTGTATAGCCGTATTCCTTCATAGCTATCATTTAAGACGAATTAGAAAAGATGTAGGATGAAGCGTTGGAAAAACGGTCTCAGAAAACATAATTGCAAACCCAAAGCTCAAAAGTTTAATGCCCCCTAGACAATAGTTTATTGTTTCTACGGGGCTTCCTGGGATATTTTACATAATATGGAATTATAGCTACATAGTAACACACATCAAATCTATAACTAAATATTGTTTTAATATTGAATCATCCACTGGATCATCTAATATTAAAAGTGTACTATAATGTTTTCGCGTTATGTAACTTGAGCTTTGGATAAGAGCGAAAAGTTCTTACTACAGTTTCTTAAAAAAAAATTATTTCTAAAAGTTTCTTTACAAAAGTTAGTGGAACACTTATTATGCGACGACGTAGGAGGGAAGCGTAATATGTGGAAAATGATATTGGAATATCAGATACGGTTATTAGAATTTCTTTTCATGTGAGTCTTTAAGTTTAACTGGACTTATCGGTCATTTCTAACACATTTCTTTGAACACCATGTCCATACAAAGTCGATTTTTCAGTGTTAACACCTATAACCGTTTATCTCAAAACTAAATTTTGAGACCAGATACTAGTAAAATGAATACGAACCTTAAATATGATTTTATTCTATATATTTTTATTTTTAAGTAAAAAATCTGATACTTTTCTTGCAATTGTATAGACAGATTCTTCAAATTCATTACTGAGTACGATTATGGTAATTCCTTTTTTAGGATAGATCCATAGGTCTGAAGTAAATAGATAACTCGCACCACCGTGAACTACTAGCTTGTTTTCTGAGTTAGAGTTTTCAATTCCCCATCCATATCCGTAGCTATCATATATATTTGTAGGTTCAAAATGAGGGTAGAGATATTTAGTTGTAGTTGACTCATCTAGTACCGTATTATTCATTATTGATTGGCTCCAGAGTAATAAATCATTCGCTCTTGTTAGAATACCTCCATTTCCTTTAAGATTGAGATACGGACCATTGTCACTCCAATTTTCTTCATTTGGTTTTTTAGCTTCAATTCCATTCAAGTAACCGTTGGCAACTTCATTACGTTCCCAATCTGGAATTATATAGCCAGTATAGTACATTTTTGAAGGTTTAAAAATCTCTAAGTTTAAAAAGGTTTCATAATCCATTCCACTGGCTTTTTCAATTATTAAACCAAGTAAGCTATAGCCTATATTAGAATAATTAAATTTTTCCCCAATAGGACTAACCAATTTGCTATTGAATACTTGATTTAGAAACTCTTCCTCAGTAATGGTTTCATAATCACCGCCTATACCAACTGATAAGCCAGAAGAATGTGTGAGCAACTGATGAATGGTTATATTTTTTTTGTCGTTAGGAACAGCCTCAAAGTATTTTGATAAACTATCATTAACTGAGATCTTATTTTTCATTGATAATTTTAGTATTCCAGCAGCAGTAAATTGTTTTGTAATAGAGCAAATATCAAAAACGGTATTTATATCATTAAATCCGTTTTCTTGACTATTCTTTCTTCCATATGCCTTATTAAATATGATCTCGTCATTTTTAGCGACTAAAACGACACCTGAAAAATCTGTTTCCTTAAGCTTTTTATCAATATCTGATAAATTATCAATTATTATCTCTCCATCACTACTGGTACAACTAAAGTTCATTAATGAAAATGACATTATTAGAAGTAATAAGATTGTATTTGCTTTTTTCATGATTTTATATTGTTTAATTGATTGAAATAAAAGTGTTAATATTAAAAAAATAAACCCCAAATGAATTCACTTGGGGTTTAGAGTTTTATTTAAAGAAATAACCAACAGATAGTTGAAACACGCCATTTCTATTTTTATCAGTAATGTTCTTTGCTTTATAAATGTTTGATAGCCCAAGATTATATCTTGCACTTAAATTGACTCCGTTATCAAGTTTGTAGCCAACGCCAAAATTTACACCATAATCTGTTGTTCTTAAAATATTTTTGTAGTCTAAAGTACCTCCTTTAGTAGAAAGCAAAAAGCCAATTTGAGGTCCTGCTTCTAAACTCAATCGCTTGGTGACATAGTATTTCCCTATTATTGGTACATTTAGATAATTTAGCGAAATTCTGCCTTCAGATGCAATATTTAGCTCAGCTCCTTGTCCAGAATAGATTAATTCGGGTTGAAAAGCGAATTTTCCTGAAAGGGGTATTTCCGCCAGAAAGCCAAAATGAAAATCTGTGTTGGGATCTAAATCTTCTGTATTGTCTCCAGTAATAAATGCAAAATTTAAACCTGCCTTAGCACCAAACTTAATTTTTTGTGCATTAACATTTGACAAGCCTAAAACTGTTATAACTGTTATTAATACTACTTTTTTCATAATTTATGTTTTTTAAATCATTTTATTTTTTTAATTCAATTGCCTTTTAAATATGTAACGCGTGATGAAAAAGCTATTTTCGTCCTTCTCTCCAGCATCACTTTCTACAGCACTTGCACTTCAATAAGTGATATAAGAAATAGCAAGCATAATATGGCTGTGGGTAGAAAAATTATACAGTACGTTTCATCTTTACGAATTGTTTTACTGTAGTGATTCTATTCCAAATGCCTCACTAAATCCTCGCTCTATAAACCTCACAAAAGGTTCATCATGACCACCATTGCCAGAAAGTATATTGGTGTTTTTAGACTGCAAAAAGGTAACTTCAGCATCTGTAAGACTCCCAACAGCTTCGTCGGTTTCGCCATAGATATAAGTTAGGTTAGATAAACTCTCTATAGTATTAAATTCTTCGGTATATCTATTCTTTACAATTGCTGCAAATAATCTTGCTTCATTTCTATTAAACGCATTATCAAAAGGTTCTGGAGCTACTATTGGCGTTACACCATTTTCAAACTCTGCGTTTCTGCCATCGGCTAATCCTTGCCAAAAGACATCATTAACATCTAATCTGCCAGAGATAATCAAAAATTTATCGGCCACATCTATGCCTTTTTTCGCAATTAATTCTTGGCTAATAAATGCCCCAAATGAAGCACCTACAACATAAATCGTTCTACCTTCATCTTTAAAATATTTAATGGTTTTATACAGTATTTCTACGCTTTCGGCATTAAAACTAACGGCATCATTTAATGTAATTTCATCACCAAATAATATGCTAGAATTCTTAGTTTGCGCTTGGTGCACAGTTACAGTTAAAATACCTTTAGTATCAAAGGTTTCAATTAACCAATCTACAGTACCTTCATCAAGTACTGGTGCTGGTCCTCCTTGAACATTTATTAAAACGGTAGATGCTTTTTCGTCTCCTTTATAAAATATTAGGTCTTTAATTTCTTGTGCTATTTCGTCAGCAATTACAGGTTCATTTTCGCCATCATCGTTAGAACATGAGTATGTTACAATTGAGAACATTACAGCGAGTATTGTATTGCTGCTAAAATAAAATAGATTGGATTTGGTGATTTTTAAGATCGTTTTTTTCATGATATATAAGTTTTAGGCAAAGAAATAAAAGGGAAGTGTCTTTAAAACAAGTAATTTGACAACCGTTGAATACTAGTTGACGAACGTAATAATACCTCATTTACAAGTAAATAATGTGTTTCTTTGTACAAAAACCACCGATGATCAAAACCAAATCGATAAAGAAAATAGTACTGCATCTATTGATCTGGGTATTAAATTATTGGTTGTTTGCTTTTGTTGTCCATTCAGATTGGAACGGGTTTAATAATGTTTCTGAAGCTCATAATAGTTTAGCCTATGCCTATACCTATGGGATTTTAACCAATATCTTTTTGTTTTATATACAAGTGTTTTGGTTGGTGCCAAAAATGTATATGAATCATAAAAAAGCAATATACTATGTGCTTTCTTTTTCTTTATGCCTAGTAGTTTCTCTAATTGAAACTTATTTTGATTATACGCTGTATGATATATTTGAAATCTATGATACAGATGAATTTGAGGACAACTTTAGTGTTACTGTTTTTGTTAACCTATTCTATAGTGTTGCTGGTTTTTATTATATCTTAAGACAGGCACACAAAACATCTGAAAAGGAAAAACAATTACTAATACAAGAATCTTTTAAGGCAGAATTAAAATATCTAAGAGCACAGTTAAATCCCCACTTTTTATTTAACGGAATTAACAATGTTTACCATTTAATTGGTAAAGACGATGCCCTAGCTAAAGACACATTGCTTCAGTTTTCAGAGTTGTTGCGCTATCAGTTGTATGAAAGCGGAAAACAGATTTTATTGGAGAGAGAATTAGATTTTGTGTTACAATATATTAAACTAGAAAAAACTCGTAAAGGGTCAGATATACAGTTAACGTATACTATAGATTTTGAAAGCTCTACAAAAAAAATAGTGCCCTTATTACTAATCCCGTTCATAGAAAATGCGTTTAAACATTGCAGCAACAAGAGCAATAATTTGGATAATGTTATAAACATAAATATTAAAGAAGTAGGAGGTAAGCTTTCGTTAAAATGTACAAACACTTATGACAATGTCGGTGGTAAGAATATTGCAGGAGGCATAGGGTTAATAAATGTAAAAAGACGCTTGTCTTTGGTGTATCCGGACAGACATGAATTAGATATTCGTAAGGTGCACCCAAATTTTATAGTAGATCTGACCATAGATTTATAAAGCAATAACATGAAACAACTAAATTGTTTAATAATAGATGATGAGCCTTTAGCAAGAGAGGGTATTAACGATTATTGTAAAGAAGTGCCGTTTTTAAATGTTGTGGCATTATGTAAAAATGTATTACAAGCCAATCATCATCTTGAAACAAATGGCATCGATTTAATTTTTTTAGATATCAATATGCCAATACTTTCGGGTATTGATTGGTTAAAAGACTTAAAAAAATCCCCTTCAGTAATAATGACAACGGCCTACAAAGAGTACGCGTTAGAAAGCTTTACATTTAATGTTTTAGACTATTTAGTAAAACCAATTTCTTTTAAACGGTTTTTACAAGCAGTTAATAAAGTCAACAGTTATTATGGTAGTTATGATGAAAAAAGTATGCTTTATTTAAAGAGTGAAAGACAAGTTAAAAAGATAGATATAAAGGATATTCTATTTGTAGAAGCACTGCAAAATTATATCAAAATAGTAACACCAAAGGAAACCATAATTACACATGTATCTTTAAAGAGTTTTAAAGATCGATTACCCGAAGATAATTTTATTCAAACACACAAATCGTATATAGTATCTAAATATAAAGTAGATAAAATTGTTGGAAATCAAATTATTATAGGTGATTATAAAATTCCTATAAGTGTACGTCTCAAAAGTAAAGTCTTAAATAGTTTTTAAGTTTCTATTCATTTTTTTAATAGAACTAATTCGTTTTTTACCCAGATGGAGCGTTGGCGAAACGGCCTCATAGAATTTTTGTTAAAACAATAGATGAAATGAGTGTGCATATTTTAGGGGTTTAGTAATACAGTTTCTTAAGATTTTCACTTATACAAGTGATTTCGAAACAATGTTAACAAGTTACAATGTTTCCTAAAATATAGCGAAACTAGCCGTAATTGTTTCCAAAATTTTATGCAGTCTTGATTTTTTTGATTCTTTTTTTATCAAGAAAAAAAGATATTATGGAATTATAGCTATCAAATGGCACGATTGGGCAAAACGGCTACACATGAACATTTGTACTATAATGTTCTGCGTTATGTAACTTGAGCTTTGGATAAAAGCGAAAGTTGTTACTACAGTTTCTTGAAAAAATTTATTCTATAAGTTTCTTCTACAATGTTAATGGAACACTTTTTATGCGACAACGTAGGAGGGAAGCATAATGTGTGTGGAATGGTTTATATTATCATATTTGTATTACTTAATTAAAAAGATTTATGTAAAAATAAACTATAAATGATGTATATTTAAAATATTAAATTTCACCAACATAAAACAACATATGATTCTTTTTCGGAGAGGCCTATTCTTAATTATATTTCTTTCATCAGTATATTCTAATGCACAAAATATTGACTGTGACGCTATAATAAAATGGACGTCTATCGTCACGAAAAATTATCCTAATGAGGACTTTAACTCTTTGATGTATAATGAAAGGTTAGAGAAAAATGTTATTGAGAATCTATATTCTGACAAATTTTTTGTCCCAGTATTTGGAGTAAAGTTTGATGAACTATCAGATAAGCAAATTAGATATATATGGAAGAAGTCCTCTAAATGTTTAACAAAAAAGTCTTTCATTGCTCAATCTCCATGGCGTAGCAAGAGATTTTTATATCCCTTTGCAATTGATTTCACTGTGTTTAAATATAGACATACTGATATAAAAAAATCTGTAGTTGAGTATAGGATTCTACAAAAAAAATATAATGACCTTGAAAATTCAATTCTTAATGGAGAGATGTCTCTGACTGAGCTTCAAAATTTACAATCAAGGATTCCAAGGGAATTCAATAAACTTTTTCCATCTGAGATTACAGAGTTAAAACGTGTTATAGAAGATAATAAGTCCCTAAGTGCAAGCAATGAACTTTTTAAAAATCTCTCATTTGTCCGATTTGAAAATATTAGTTACTTCCTAAAGTATTTATTAGATTTCAAAAGAGAACATAAAAATCAATACAATGCCCTTGATATTGCTTCTAAGGAAAAAATTGATAATAAACTATCTGATTTATTAAAGGAAGTCTCTAAGTCATATCAGTCTGAGGAGTTAATTTTAATACAGTCAATAGAAAACTCCATGAATGGCCTAGAAAAAATAACAAGGCAGTATAGAGAATTTAACAATCTGTTCTCATATTATTCTAATAAAATAGAAATTTCTGAAATCAACAGAGCCTATAGACAGAAGAAAACATTGTTAGTTGGATTATTATCATCAGAACTCAATAAAAGAATTTCTTCAACCAATAAACTTAGTGAAATCGAATTAATCAACTCACAATATCTAGTAGGTTTGGAAAAAGATGATTTAACAATCAATAATCTAGTACAATTACTTGATGAAAAGCGAATCGAATTAAAAAAGATAGAAGCAGAAAAAAGAAGATTAATAGCAGAAGATAGAAGGTTAAAAGCAGAAAAAGAGAAAACACGATTAGAGAAAATAGCAAAAGAAAAAGCTGAACGGGTTAAAGCTGAAAAATTGAAAAGGGAAAAATCTGAAGCGCTATCTGACTCCGAAATCATGGAAATTTCCAAAGCTAAAAATGTTTTATTCAAAGACTATATGAAAGCCGGTGCTCATACTAAATTTTTCCAAGCTATTTATGATGGAGAGTTTGATGAAGCTAAAAATCATTTTAAAATACATGAGGAGTATTTTGCAACGTTGTATACATATTTTAGTATTATACTTAGTCAGGGAAATATTGAATTTTATTCGAAATATTCTGAATACGAAAAAATCTTTTTATTAAGTGATACAAAAACTAAGAATATATGGACTAAACCTAGATATTCAAATACAATAAGACATTATAGCCGTTTTGCAATATTAAATTACAGTAACGTATTTGAAGGAATTCAAATGATAAAAGAATGGGAATCCTATGTGTCAGATATGCGAAATTTTGTCAAAAATTTTGAGCCTGATTCAGGAGTTATAAATCGTATAACAGAAAATTTATATAGATATGCCAATGGTTTAACACCAAAAGATTGACTTACAACTTTACATAATAATTAGCGTAAAGTTCATTCCTTGAAAACTTAAATAGAAGTTCATCTTAAGTGAGGGGAAATTTTATATTCTTGTGGCTAGTTAGCCGAGAATCTCTTAAAATTTTTTGTAACGAATATTTCCACGTTTACGAGAATTTCAATTAAAATCCAATATAATAATTTCAATACATTTGTACTATAATGTACTTGCGTTATGTAACTTGAGCTTTGGATAAAAGCGAAAGTTGTTACTACAGTTTCTTGAAAAAAATTATTCCAAAAAGCTTCTTCTGCAATGTTAATGGAACACTTTTTATGCGACGACGTAGGAGTGAAGCATAATGTGTGTGGAATGAAATATTATTGCTTAAAAGTCTGATTATTAGATATTTAATATTTTTACAGATGCGTCATATTGTCGTATATTTTTTATAAATTTGTTAGATAAGGACGTAACTAAATAAATGAACGAAAAAAAATCAACCTACATAGATTTATTTGCTGGCTGTGGAGGCCTTTCATTAGGCTTACACAATTCTGGAAAATGGAAAGGATTATTTGCTATTGAGAAAAGTGAAGATGCTTTTAAAACATTTAAACACAACCTTATTGATAAAAAAAAGCATTTTAATTGGCCAACTGATTGGTTAGGAAAACCTCAAAATCTTGATATAAATAATGTCATTAATAAGTACTCTGATAATTTAATATCATTAAGAGGAAATGTTGATTTAGTTGCTGGTGGACCACCTTGCCAAGGATTTTCTATGGCAGGAAGAAGAGTTGAAAGTGATTCTAGGAATGATTTAATTAATTCTTATATAAAATTTATAGAGTTAGTAGAACCTAAAATTATTTTTTTTGAAAACGTTAGAGGATTTACAACTGGATTTAAAAAGAATAATGAAAGAGGTGAAGCTTACTCAACATATGTTGTCAATAAACTTGAAGAACTAAATTATAATGTAAAAGGTCAATTAATTGACTTTTCTAAATACGGCGTGCCACAAAAACGAACTAGATTTATTTTAGTCGGAATTAGAAAACAATTAGTTGAAAATAATCCTGATATTAATGAAAATACATTCTTTAATAAATTAGAAGAGAACAAAGAAAAATTTCTAATTAACAAAGGGTTAGAACTTAATCCAACTCTTGAAGATGCTATTTCTGATTTATTGAAAAAAAATGGAACAAAAGAGTCAGAAACGCCTAAATTTAGAGAAGGCATTTATGGCGAAATAGATTCTAGTTTTCAAAAATATGTTCGTAAATACAGAAGGATTGATAGTTCTGTTGATAGTCATCGATTTGCAAAGCATACAGAAACTGTAAAAAATAGATTTGAGATTGCTTTAAAAGAAGGATTAAAAAGTAATGAATATAGAGAAAGGTTTAAGCTAAAGAAGAGTAGTACTAAAATTTTAGAGAAAAATAAGCCAACTCCCACTATAACTACACTTCCTGATGATTATATACACTATTGCGAGCCAAGAATAATGACTGTAAGAGAATATGCTCGCATACAAACTTTTCCAGATAATTATCAATTTAAAGGAAAATATACAACTGGAGGAAAAAGAAGAACTCAAGAAGTTCCTCGTTACTCACAAATTGGTAATGCTATTCCGCCTCTTTTTGGAGAACAAAGTGGAGTTATTTTAAAATCTTTATTATCAGAATGAAAAAAGAATTGCAATTTAAAGTAAGTTCTGCTCTTAAAGATATTATTGGTAAGGATTTAATTACTGATGATTTTATAGCTGTATTTGAGTTAGTCAAAAATTCTTTTGATGCTTATGCTACACAAGTTGATATTTATTTTGAAGGAATTTATTCTGATAATCCTAAAATCATTATCATAGATAATGGAAAAGGCATGAGTCTAAAAGACATTGAGTCTAAATGGCTATTTGTTGCTTATTCTGCTAAAAAAGATGGTTCTGAAGATGAATCTTTTGATTATAGAGATAAAATTTACGTTAAAAGGGCATTTGCTGGAGCTAAAGGAATAGGTCGATTTTCTTGTGATAGACTTGGTAAAACACTTTATTTAGAATCTACCAAAAAAAGGAAAGACTCTAAAACTGAAAGTTTATATACTGAATGGGAAAAGTTTGAAGAAAACACCAAAGATAATTTTATTGATATTAGTGTATTGCATGAAACAAAGAAAGAAAGCGATTATAATTTAAAACATGGAACAGTACTTGAAATTACAAACTTGAGAAGCCCTTGGGATCGAGATAAATTACTTAAATTAAAAGATTCACTTGCTAAATTAATAAATCCAAATGTCCATGAGAATGATCAAACAAGCTTTTCAGTTATTATACATGCTCCAGAAGAAGAAGCAAAAGATTTAAAAGCAAAAGAGTATTTTAAAAAAGTTAATGGAGAAGTTAAAAATTTCATTTTTGAAACTTTAGGTTTAAAAACTACAAAAATTTACTCGTCCGTATCTGAAGATGGAAAGTTTTTAAACACCTATTTAACTGATGGCGGCACACTAATCTATAAAATAAAGGAAAAGAATCAATTCACTTTACTTAAAGGTATAGACATAAATATTTATTATCTAAATAGATCAGCCAAAACAACATTTGCACGTAGAATGGGTGTTCCTGTAGTAAATTATGGACATATTTTTCTTTATAAAAATGGTTTTAGGATTTATCCTTATGGGGAACCAGGTGAAGATCCATTAAAAATTGATAAAAGAAAAGGTCAAGGTTATAGTAGATATTTAGGAACGAGAGAAGTAATTGGTCAAATTGATATAGTAAAAGAAACTGAACAATTAAAAGAAACATCGAGTAGAGGAGATGGTCTTATTCGCACTAATACATACCTGGAGCTTGAGCAGTTTTTCTGGAATGTATTAAAAAGATTAGAAAAATATGTTGTAGATGTTCAAAAATGGGGTTTAAGCATTGAAAAAGATGAAGATAATAGTGTTGACTTAAGAGAAAGAGTTTTAGATTTTATTTTAAAAATATCTGAAACAAATAGTATACTTGATTTTGAATATTCAGATGATTTATTCAATATAATTGCTTCTAGTAATGATGAAAGTGTAGAAAAAACAATTGAAAGTCTAGATAAAATTGCTTCAACATCATCCGATTCGAAGTTAATTTCTCAAGTAAAAAAAGCAGTAAAAAAACTTACACAAATTTCTACAGTAAATGAAGAATTAATAGAAGAAAATAAGGAATTAGAAGAAAAAATTGAAGAAGTAACTGATGCTCTAGATGTAAAAGAAAAAGAAGTAGAATTATTAAAAGAAGCATCTAATGAGGATATAGTTGAATTGATGACTATTGAACATCATATTAATCAAGCTTCTTTTAGGGTTGATGAACATGTAGGAGATCTATTTGAAATAGCTTCAAAAATACCAAGTCACAAAAAAGCCATTGTCGATTTAATTAATAAAATCTCTCTTGAGAATAAAAAAATGGCTTCTTTAATCAAATTTGTTAGAAAAGCAAATATAGATTTATTATCATCAACAGTAACGGAAGATTTAGTTATATATATAAAGCAATACATTAAAAATGTATACAAAAAAGATTATGTAAGAGTAATTAATAAAGAGCTGATAAAAGATGTTAATGTAGTAGAAATAAAGAAAGATATTAGTTTCATTATTACATTCGTTCCTTTAGAAATCAATATAATTTTAGATAACCTTTTGGATAATTCTTTTAAAGC
Organism: Gaetbulibacter sp. 4G1; assembly: GCF_002741945.1. Taxonomy (GTDB): domain Bacteria; phylum Bacteroidota; class Bacteroidia; order Flavobacteriales; family Flavobacteriaceae; genus Wocania_A; species Wocania_A spongiicola. Next base: position 262,234 of record NZ_MDVN01000024.1, on the reverse strand, counting down.
TTCTGCAACAAAAGTTGATATTAGCCTTTCTTTGAATAAAGACGAATTGATAATTGATTATTTAGATAATGGAACTGGTATTCCCAAAAAAGTGAAGAATGATATTTTTGACTTTGGAATATCTACAACTTCAGGTTCAGGAATTGGCTTATATCATATTAAAAAAATATTAAATGACCATCATAGTGGAGACATCAATTTTGTTGATGCAAAATTTGGTGCAAATTTTAAACTAAAAATAAAGAATAGAAATGACATTTAATTTACTCTGGTTCGAAGACAACATAACAAACTTTGATAAAATAATACCAAATATTGAAAAACACCTATCAGAATTTCATTCAAAAGAATTAAAGCATGATGTATACGATCATTATCATCCAGATTTTGATGTTAAATTATTTGAAGGTAAATACTCTTTAGCTATAATTGATTTGAATTTAAGTAATGGACAAAAAGGAATTGAAGTAATTGAAATTTTGAGGGAAAATGGAACATATATGGATGTTTTATTATTTTCAAATAACCCAATAGAGTTAATGAAGCTTACTGAAGGAGAGAATTATGTTGAAGGTGTATTTAGACATGCAACAATGAATGGAATGGAACAGAAGATTAAAGATGTAATAGACCAGGTTCTTTATAAAGAAATGATGGTTTTAGAAAGAAATAAAGTATAATCATAAACATTATGTAAAATATAATCTCGATCTTAAACTTGGCCTCATAAAATTTTGGTTAAAACAATAGGAGAAATGAGCGTGCATATTTTAGGGGTTTAGCAATACATAATCTTAAGAGTTTCAATTTTAAAACGAATTTCAAAACAGTCTTGACGAGTTACAATGTTTCCTAAAATATAGTAAATGAGCCGTAATTGTTTCCAAAATTATATGCAACCTTGAATTTTTGTTTCTTTTGTTTCAAGACAAAAGATATTAAAACACAAAAAAGAAAACTTCAATTAAAAGACTAAATATAACAAGTGTATAGAAATTTACTCGCAGAGAAATTTTATACTCTTGTGGCAAGTTGACGAGAATCACTTAAAATTTTTTTTGACGTATATTTTGTCGAATACACGATTTTTAAAACGTAGCAAAAAGTGAAGCTTTTATAATGCGCTGGCAAGCGTTGGATAATTAGCGTATAAAATAAATTACAATAGTAATTTGATTTTATGAAAGCAATCGAGCGTTTGGTAGCGGATATTTTACATAACGTCAAATTATAGTTACAAATGCAAACAACTCTGCGAAGCAAACCGCTTATAAGTTTAATTGCCCCAAGTTCTGTAGTTTCTTTAGCAGACAAATGTTTCTGGGGTATTTTACATAGTATAGAATTATAGCTATCAAATGGATAAACCATTATTAAAGACAAAACAATACATTTGTACTATAATGTACTCGCGTTATGTAACTTTGCTTTGCGCTAAAAAAGCAAAGTTATATATAAGCGTCTTTAGATTTTTTCCTTCCTTAATTTTCTTCTTAAACACTTAATGGAACACTCTTTTACCGGAGCGACGGTAGGAGAGGAGGGGAATGTGTGTGGAATGGTTATTATATTCAATTATTAAAACTTTATATTTGAATTTGATTTAAAAACTAATGAATATCAATGCCTAATTATAATTTTTATGATGCTTTTTCTTGGATAGATTTTGAAAGATTTTCAAGAGATATTATTCAAAAAAGAGAAGACATCCCTTTTGAATTAACCAAAATAGGAAAAGATAAAGGAATTGATTTCAAACATAAAACTGATAATATTTTTATTGTTGGTCAAGCAAAAAAGCGAAAGTATTATAAAGATTTTATTCGTGATTTAAAACATGGAGAATTAAAAAAAGTAAAACGACTTAAACCAGATAGATATATAATAACAACTACGTTAAGCCTATCTAATAGTCAGGTTGATGAAGTTTTTAAGATTTTTGATGGATATATTATCTCAAAACAAGATATTTTAGGGAAAGATGAATTAAACGAATTACTTGATCAGAAAGAATACCACGAAATTGAGAGAAAACACACTAAACTTTGGATATCCAGTTCAAATGTTTTACAAAATATTCTAGATGAAACAATAAATAGAAGGCAAAAAAATCTAGTTCTTCATGAGATTGATAAAATTAAATCAGTTTCAAAGGTTTATGTACAAAACTTAAGCTTTGATGAAGCTCAATCAATTTTAGAACAACAAAATTATGTTATAATATCTGGTACTGCTGGAAGTGGGAAAACAACATTAGCTAGAATGTTAATTTTATATTTCCTAAATCAAGATTATGAACTAATTAAGGTAACTGAAAACATTTCACAAGCTGAACATGTTTTACTTCCCAATAAAAAACAGATAATTTTTTTCGATGACTTTTTAGGTAGTTTTCAATTTGACGACAAGGAGATAGGAGATAGAGATTTAGTTTCCTTAAATAGATTCATTGATATAGTTAAAAATTCGCAAAATAAATTATTCATTTTAACAACTCGAGAATATATTTTGCGAAGAGGTCAAATAAAATATAAAGAGCAACTGAACAATGAGGTTATTGAATTAAAAAAATGCATTGTAGATGCATCTAAATATACTAGATATGAAAAAGCTGAAATACTTTTTAATCATTTATATCACTCTGAATTAGATTTAAATCAAATTGTCTTTCTAAAGGATAAGAAATATTATGATAATATTATTTCTCATTCAAACTATAGTCCCCGATTGATTGAAGATGCATTTAAAAAATTTAATTTTGGGGCTGATTCTAGGTTTGACGGTGCTTTTTATGTTGCATTTAAGAGTTATCTAGATGATCCCTTTTCTTATTGGGAAGCTCTTTTTAAAAAACAATCTGTAGCTTCTCAAATATTACTTTTAAACCTTTTTATTTCTTGCGAACCTTTGGATGTAGATTTATTAAAATTTTCTTTTGATAACACATGCAATGCTTATAAAAAACAGTTTGATGACCTCAAAATTACTCCAAATACTTTTAGAATAATTCTTAAAGAGCTTTCTGATACATTTATTAATATAGAAGAAGGTGGATTTGACAAATTAGTAAGTTTTCAAAACCCTTCGGTAAATGACTTTTTATTAAAATATTTAAGAGAACGCCAAGACTGGATTTCAATTTTGATTGAAAGCGCTACGTTTTGGAACCAACTGATTTTTGTATTTACAACCGATTATAAATATGATTCTAGCAACAAATATATTAATAGGTTTGGTGAAACTATTGACGAAATTGATGATGAAAGATATGTGAGTGGTGAAAGAATATTACTCTCATCAAATAACAGTCGAGTATTGTCAAGGAAGATTATTAAAGATTTTAATAGACTAAAGTTTAGCAATATTGAGAAAAAAGAATTTACTGATGAATATACATTTCATAATTCTTTGGAGACAATTGAAATATCAAAATTAATACATATAACAGCATTTTTTGATATCAATATTAATGTTGAATTAAGAGAGTTTATCATTAATAAAGTTGATTATGTTTTTAACCATTTTAAAAATGGGAACACAAATAAATTAATATTGGATAGTGGTGCAATGCAAAACTTTCCTAGTTTAATCAGAAAAATCAAAAATTTTATTGCTGAAACTCCAGAAGATGTAACAAAAATGTTTAGGTCAAGTATCACATATAGTCTTGAGTATTATGGCCTAAGTAGTTTAAGAGAGGTTTATAATGTGGAGTGTAAAGAATATTTCGAAAAGGAATTAAGGTCAATTAAAACTGATATTAGAAATCAAATAATTTCTGATTTAGAATGGCGCTATGCAGATGATAATTATGAAGCAGAAGAAATACAAGAAATAATTGATCATGCTAAACTTATTTTTGAGGAATTTGGAATGAGAATGACCTCAAAATTTGAAAATGAAATGGAGTTTGCTGCGTTTGAAGGCTTACCAAGAAAAGAATATGCTCCTTGGCAAGGGTATGATAGAAAACAAGAGAGAGAAGAAGAAAAAAAATGGAAGCAAGAATTAAAAAAAAGAAAAAAAGAAGAAAAAGAAATTGAGAGACTATTTAATCAAGTTAACAATAGAAAACCAATAAATGGTTTAATTGAATTTAAAAAGAAAAGAAAAGAGTCTGATAAGCAATATTTTGAAAGAGTTTTAGATTCAATAATTGATGATAAAAAGCTTTTAGCAAAATTAGAAACTTTAGCTTTTCAAACTATTAAGAATATTAAGAACATTTTTAGTAATGATTATTTAAAGAAGAATTTAGATAACTTCAATAATGATGATGAGTTAATCAATTTACTTGAGTCTATAAACCCTATAATAATTGAAAATAACAATAAATATAGCTTTGGAAATAATGAGTTGAGAAATTATTTGGGAGTATCTCACATTGTTAAAATGGACAAACAAGAAATAAAAGACTTTATAGAAAATGACTACCTTGATTTATACTTCGAAGATCCTGATTTTCATGAAGACTATTGGAAAATTTGGAACGAAATGAATTCAAACATATTTGTGAAAGATTTTATACAAGTATATTGGAAAAAGTTTAAAGATAATATGGATTTTTCCACTAAAATAAATTTGTTTAAATCAATAATAAAATACGCTCAACAAGAGATTTCAGTTGGAATTAATGATGAATCAAATGATATGGAATATCTAGGTGGAAGTTTTAGAGGAGGCAATATTTTATGGCGCATTTTTGAGTATTATTCGCAATATGACATTTTTGATATTTCTAGCTGGTATTTTGATTCTTACCATTATGAAGATGATGAAAATCTACCAAGCTTTTTTACCTTAAATAAAGAATACTATCCTGAATTAAAAAGATATATTCTCGAAAATTTTGAATCAAGTGAATATCACTTTATGAATCGTGATTTAAAAGAATATAATATAAATATGCATAGTTTAGTTCATAATAAATATGCTTTAGATTTATTTTTAAAGATTGGAATGGTAGATACTATTTTTAACCTAATGAATGAGTTGGATTCGTTTTTCGATGGGTTGACTTCATAAAGTTTTGGTTAAAATAATAGGAGAGAAGGGAGCCACTTAGCCTTACAGTTTTTTAATCTCAGGCTTCGTTAGTCCAGTATATTTTTTAATTATATCTATATCCACACCATCATCCTTCATTTTAGATGCAATTTCAATATCTCTTGCTTTTACAGCACGTTCACGTTCCAGACGTAGTTTCCAAGCCTTAATCTCTTCCTTTTCACGTTCCACAATCTCGAACAGTCCAGAGCCCTGCAACTCTCTAATAATGCCTTTGTCCCCAAAACTTGTGTAGTCGGTTTCCGAAATCACCAAATGGTCTATAACCTCAATGTTTATAAGCGCTCCAACCTTTAGCATCTTATCGGTAAAGTCCCTGTCTTCATTAGAAGGTTCAATATTACCGCTAGGGTGGTTGTGTACCAGTATCATTTTTACGGCCAGTTTGTAAATCCCCATACGGAATACATCTGGCGGGTTTGCATTAACACGGTTTACAGCGCCAAGACCAATGAGTTCTACAAAAAGTATCTTGTTTTGGTTGTCCAGACCCACAACCCAGAAATGCTCTTGGTTTCTCCGTATTTTATTTTCCCGTAATAATACCTGCTGCATGATGGCATAGATATCATTGGAGTTGAGCACCTTAATTTTTTGCTCCTTCGTTAATCGTACATTCATATATCAAAGATACAATTTGTTAGTTATCGAATAGCTAAGGTAACAATCCAAAAGCATGCCCACAAACAATTACATTATGTAAAATAGAACGACGGATCTAAAACGGCCTCATAAAACTTTGGTCAAAACAATAGGCGAAATGAGCGTACATATTTTAGAGGGCTAGCAATACATACCCTTAACAATAACAAGGCTTTAAAGCGAGTTCTAAGCAATCTTAACCAGTTACAATGTTTTCTAAAATATAGCGATTGAGCCGTACATTGTTTCCAAAGTTTTGTGCAGCCTTGATTTTTTTGTTTCTTTTTTCATCAAGGAAAAAAGACATATCAAACCCTGAAAGCTTCAAACAAATGACAAATTTGAGCAAGTGTACGGAAATTATCTCGCAGAGTAATTTTGTACTCTTGCGTAACGTTGACGAGAATGCCGTAGAAAAAAATCTTGCGGGATTTTCCCCGAATACGAGAATTTCAAACAAAAGGCAAAAGCCAGCTTTTTTTGGTGTGGCCAAGCGTTGGCGAATTGAGTTTAAAAATAAATGCCATGAAGCATTTAATTTTTTAAAAACAATCTGGCGGTTGGGCGCGGCAATTTTACATAGCGTCTGATTATAGCTACAAATAGCAGAATGTTTCTTATTTAGTACCAAACCCAAAGCCCATAAGTTTAATGACCCCCAGACAATAGTTTATTGTGTCTACGGGACTTCCTGGGATATTTTGCATAATATGGAATTATAGCTATCAAATGGCACGATTGGGCAAAACGGCTACACAACCACATTTGTACTATAATTTATATTATGTAAAATAGAATATTTTAATGTATACCCACTATCTTGAAAAGATGTTAATTAACAACTAATTAATAAATATTGTTTTTTTTGCAAATACTCATATCGTATATTTGCTTTCCCTTTAATTTATCAAGATAAAATGAAGCCGAAAACAAAACCAAAATCGAAGTTTGGTAAATCACGTTTACAATTACTACACCAGTATTATTCGTATACAGGGTTTTATACATTTGTATGGCAAGCTGTAAAGAAAGCTTTACCGTACATTATTGCTATAGTAATTGCTATTTATGTAATAAATCACTTTTTTGATATTAATGCGGCTTTAACTCGACTTACAGAAGTATTACCTGCTTTTGGAGTATTAAGTTTTTTCTTTGTTTCCGAAACCCTTTTAGGCTTAGTTCCACCTGAAGTTTTTATTGCTTGGGCCGGAAAAATGTATAGCCCTTGGTTTTATCTAAGCCTTTTGGCTATTTTATCATATACGGGTGGGCTTTTATCGTATTGGATGGGTAGAACTATTACTAAAATACCGTCGGTTCATAATTACTTAGAAGTAAAAATGGAAAAACAGCTTAAAAACTCAAAAAAATGGGGAGGCTTTTTAATTGTTGTTGGGGCTTTATTACCTCTGCCCTTTTCTATTTCATGTATTGCAGCTGGAATTATTAAGTTTCCTTTTAAGAATGTTGTATTATATGGTTCATTAAGATTGTTACGCTTTGCTATTTACGGACTTATAATTTTTAACGCGATTTAAAAAAGTCTAAAATCATACGGTTTTTAGCCATTTCTGTTCTACTTTTGCAGAAATTAAATTTTCATGTTTTCTCTTATAAATATTTTCAGACTTGTTGCCCTTTTAGAGGGTGTTTCATATATCCTTTTACTATTTATTGCTACACCTATTAAATATTTAGCTGAAGATCCTCAGTATGTTAAACTTTTAGGAATGCCTCATGGTATTTTGTTTATAGCCTATATAGCTTTTGCTTTTGTTTCCAAAAAAGATTTTTCTTGGAATAATAAACAATTTATCATCGTGCTTTTAGCATCTATTATACCGTTTGGGACATTTTATATAGACAGAAATTATTTAAAACCTGTAAAATAAATGAATAATTATAAACATTTGCTTTATGACTATTTAGTATCCGTTGGCACCTCAGAAATTACTGCCAAATATTTAAATATGTTGGCACTATTAATTGTGCTATTGCTTATTGTATTTATTGTCGATTTTATTATTAGGAGATTGATTAGAGGTACTTTTACACAATTTGCAAGTAAAACAAAAACTAATTTTGACGACATTTTAATCACTAATAAAGTCCCAAGGAATATCGCCCACATCATACCTTTATTGATAGCTTTAGAATTTATTCCAATAGTTTTTTTTGATTTTCCTTCTTTTGAAAATATAGTTGAGAAAGGGTTGCAAGTTTTTGCTATTGTTTTAACACTTTGGATTGTTAGAAGTTTATTAAACACATTAAAGGATTACTTAAAAACCTTACCTCGTTTAAAAGATAAGCCTATAGATAGTTACATTCAGGTGTTCATGATTTTTGCTTGGTTAGCAGGTTTCATGTCAGCAATTGCTATAATTACCGATATACCTTTTTTAAAGTTTGTTACAGGCTTAGGAGCTATATCTGCTGTTGTGATCTTAGTTTTTAAAGATACAATTTTGGGCTTTGTTGCTAGTATTCAGGTATCTATAAATGACATGGTGCGCATTGGAGATTGGATAACTTTTGAAAAATATGGAGCAGATGGAGACGTTATTGAAATTAACTTAGCTACTGTTAAAGTTCAAAATTTTGATAAAACCATAACAACAATTCCAACATATGCTCTAATCTCTGATTCTTTTAAAAATTGGAGAGGAATGACAAGTTCTGATGGAAGGCGCATTAAAAGGGCTTTATTTATTAAGCAAGACGGAGTCAAATATTTAACTGATTCTGAAGTTGAAAAGCTTAAAGGTATTCAATTAATTTCATCATATTTAGAAGCACGTCAAAGCGATATTAAATCTTATAATGCAGCTAATAATACAAACAAAAAACTTTTGCTGAATGGTAGAAACTTAACGAATCTTGGCGTTTTTAGAAAGTATATTGATTCATATTTGAATCAGCACCCAGCTATTAATAAAGATATGATGATTATGGCACGACAGTTAGCACCAACAACTCAAGGTGTTCCTTTAGAAATATATGCCTTTAGCAGCGATAAACGTTGGGAGAATTATGAATATATCATGTCCGACATTTTTGATCACCTTATCGCGGCACTGCCCTATTTCAATTTAGAAATTTTTGAATTACCAAGCAATTCATCTTTCAACCCTTAAAAAGGCTACTTAATTACCAGCTTAGACGTTTCTTTATTATTTATCTGAATTAAATATAAGCCAGGGCTAATATTTTTAAAATTTAATTTAACTTCATTTACATCATTATAATCTATATCGAATATTTTCCCTCCTAGTAAAGAATACAGCTTTGTGTTATTAATTTGTTTGCCTTTTATGATTAAATCTTTATCTGACTTTATAGGGTTAGGAAAAAATTCAAATTCTTTGATTAAATCTTTGTTCACAACAGATAATGGAGAGCCCAAGTTTTCTGATAAAGCAATAACCAAAGATGTTCCTTTATCAAAGTTAAGTGTGTTTCCTGCTGCATCTACTTGATTTGCAATATTCCCTGCATCTGGATGCTGAATAGACAGAAATAGATATTTATAATCTGGAGTAAAAGTAATCCCTGTTGGTTCAGAACCTGTTGGGGTACTGCCAAATATTTCAACATCTGGACTAGCTTGTGTGTGCCCGTTTTTAACAACCCAAATATAGCCTTTACCACTATCTTGTAGTACCCATAAATTCCCGTCACCATCAAACGCGAGGTTATCATTTCCGTTGCCCCAAGCAACAGATGTAGTGCCAGATCCATCATTTACATCGTAGCTAGCACCACCTCCAACAAATGTTTCCATGGTTACAGTAGATGCTGTAGCTTCTAAAACATCTGAATCAGAAAACCTATATACAGTTCCCTCTCCTTTTACAGCAAAATATACCATGCCATCTGGTCCTATCTCTACATCTTCAATACCATTAAATACTGTTGCATCATGATCTCCTGGTCCACTTTGCGTTAATGTTGAATTTTGTTCAGATTGAGTAGAATTATCTAAAAGAATCCAACTACCAACACCATTTTTTAACCCTTTGAAAACATAAAGATTCCCACTGCTTAAATCTTGAGCTGTGTTTGCTACAAATTTGTACAAATAACCTGGATTAGAATCTGCACCTTGATAAACAGTTCTATCATTTGAATGAATCGTTACATTTTCATGAGCAAAACTTCCCATGGCATAATGTTTCCCTACAACTGTTTTAGTTGCAGGATTGATTTCAACATTCCAACCTAAATCGTTATAGCCATCAGGAACAAGTATATCTCCAACAACACCTTCTTCACAAGAAATTACATTTCCCCATGACGTTACAGTTCCAGAACAATTGGCAGCTGTACCACCAACTCCAGAGAAATCTAGATCTTCTGACGCTGTACTTTCCCATAATTCAGTCGTGGCATTAAAATTAATATCAAAAACCATGACACCTCCACCCCCATCTGTAACTGCACTTCCTTCTGAATTTATACTTAAATAACCATTGGTACTGCTATTGGCTATAGGAACATAAGCAGTAAAGTCTGGTTTAGGCTTAAAAGTACCTCCTTCACTTAAAGGGTCTCCAACTTCACCAATTTTTTGAAACGTATGGCTTGATGATATTACAAATGAAGCAGATTGAGCAACAGTAGGATCAATGGATGTAAAATCTCCAATGTTTTGAGAATTAACAATATAGGTATTGATAAAGAAAAGGGACAGTATTGTAATTTTTAATAGTTTCATAATTTCTATTTTTAAAATTAATACTGAAAATAGTATCCATAAAAAAATGGATTTAGTATAAAATTACTAAATCCATTTTAAAAATCACTTATATAAGTTGTTGTTTTTTAAATATTAGAGGCAAGCCAATCCCCTACTTCTTTTGTTCCATAAGACCTACCACCATCTGCTAAATCTTCTGTTACAATTCCTTCTGCTAAAGCTCTGTTAACAGCATCTCTAATTGCTTTGCCTTCTTCTGGCAAATTAAAAGCCGTTTCAAACATCATTGCCGCAGATAAAATAGTTGCCATAGGGTTAGCTATATTTAATCCAGTAGCTTGAGGGTATGACCCATGTATAGGTTCAAATAATGCAATATCTGCTCCCATAGAGGCAGAAGGCATTAGTCCCATAGAACCAGAAATAACAGAAGCTTCATCAGTTAAAATATCTCCAAATAAATTTTCTGTAATCAAAACATCATATTCGTTAGGCCACTGTACCAAACGCATAGCTACAGCATCAACAAACTCGTAGCTAACTTCTACTTCTGGATAATCTTTTTCCATCGCTTGAACAGTTTCTCTCCATAAACGCGATGTTTCTAATACGTTAGCTTTATCAACACAGCATAACTTTTTTGAGCGAGTCATAGCCAATTCAAACCCCTTTTTAGCTAAACGTTGTACTTCTGCTCTTGTATAAACACAATTATCGTAAGCTGTTTCACCATCATCTCTTCTTCCTTTTTCGCCAAAATAAATACCACCAGTTAATTCACGTAAAAACACCAAATCAGTACCTTCGATACGCTCTTGCTTTAAAGGAGATTTATCTAACAAAGAAGGAAATGTAAAAGTTGGACGTACATTAGCGAACAATCCTAATTTTTTTCGCATTTTTAACAGTCCTTGTTCTGGCCTAACCTGAGCAGAAGGATCGTTATCAAATTTTGGATGCCCTATGGCTCCAAATAAAACAGCATCTGCATTTGCGCATACGTCATGAGTTTCATCTGGATAAGGCTCTCCAACTGCATCAATAGCTGCAGCACCAGTTAATGCTGGTTTCCATGTAATTTCATGTCCAAATTTATTTGCAACAGCATCACTAACCTTTACGGCTTGATCTATAACTTCTGGTCCAATTCCGTCTCCGGCTAAAAGGGCAATATTAAATTTCATCTCTATATTTTAATCTTAATTAATAATAATATTTAGCATTTTCTCAGTGGCTTTAATTGCTGATACTGTTTGATCTGAATCTAATCCACGCGTTTTAAATTCCTTTTCTGAATTTTTCCAGGTAATAATAGTTTCGCATAAAGCATCAGAATGGCTTCCAGGAGGTATTCTCACTGCATAGTCAATCAAATCTGCGAGTACCATTTTTTTCTTTTTAAATAGATTTCTAATGGCATTCATAAAAGCATCAAATTGACCGTCACCTTGTGCGTTTTCTTCAAAAGTTTCATTATTTATGGTAATAGAAACTGTTGTAGAAGGTTTTAACCCTTTTGAATGTGTTAATACATAAGAGTTTACTTTTACTTTTTCTTCATATGTTCGGTCTAAAACATCAGAAATAATATAAGGCAAATCTTCTTTGGTAACTACTTGCTTTTTATCTCCTAACTTTATAATACGTTGTGTTACTTTCTTTAAATCTTCATCATTAAGTTGAAGTCCTAACTCTTGTAAATTCTTTTGAATGTTTGCTTTACCTGAAGATTTTCCTAAAGCATATTGTCTAGTTCTGCCAAAACGTTCAGGAAGCAAGTCGCTGAAGTACAAATTCTTTTTATTATCCCCATCAGCATGTATACCTGCGGTTTGAGTAAATACATTGGCACCTATTACGGGCTTATTTGCAGGAATCATAATTCCAGAAAAGTTCTCAACTAATTTACTTACCGTATATAAAACCTTTTCATTTACACCTACTTCAATATCTGGCATAAAATCGTTAATTACAGCAATCGTGCTGGCCATTGGTGCATTTCCTGCACGTTCTCCCATACCATTAACTGTTAAATGTAATCCATCTGCTCCAGCCTTTAAGGCTTCCATAGCATTAGATACACCCAAATCATAATCATTATGCGCATGAAAATCAAAATGTAAATTTGGGTATTTAACCTTAATTTCTGAAACGAACTCATAAGACTCTCTTGGTGTTAAAACACCTAAAGTGTCTGGTAGCATAATTCTTCTGACATTTTGTGTAGACAAAAATTCTAAAAACTCAAAAACATAGTCTTTAGAATTTCGCATACCATTGCTCCAATCTTCTAAATAGATATTTGTTTCAATGTCATTTTTTCTAGCAATAGAAATAACTTTTTTTATTTCCTTAAAGTGCTGATTAGAAGTTTTTTTAAGTTGATGAGTTAAATGGTTTAATGACCCTTTAGTTAGTAAGTTTTGAACCTTTGCTCCAGCTTCAATCATCCAATCGATAGATACTCCATCATCAACAAAAGTTAAAACTTCAACCGTATTTAAATAATCGTTTTCAGCCGCCCATTCAGTAACATCTTTTACAGCCTGAAGCTCACCCTCTGACACTCTAGCTGATGCAATTTCAATACGATCTACTCTCAATTCTTCTAATAAAAGTTTCGCTATGGTTAATTTCTCAGAAGCAGAAAACGACACACTCGAGGTTTGCTCACCGTCGCGTAATGTCGTGTCCATTATTTCTATTTTTCTAGCGCTCATTGTTTAAAAAGGACGAGATTCTGTAAATGTTTCTATCTCACTTTTCATGTTTTGTAAATAGTCAATATCATCAAAACCATTTAGCATATTACCTTTTTTATATCCGTTTATGTCAAACGATTCCTGTGTCCCAGACGACAACAAGGTAATTGTTTGAGCTTCTAAGTTTACTTCTAATTCAGTATTTGGATCGGCATAAATAGCTTCAAAAATCTCTGTAGAAAATTCTGGGCTAATTTGAACTGGTAAAACACCAATATTTAAACAGTTATTTTTAAAAATATCAGCAAAAAAACTAGATACTACACAACGAAAACCATAATCGTAAACCGCCCATGCAGCATGTTCTCTAGAAGACCCAGAACCAAAGTTCATCCCTCCTACTAATATTTTACCACTATAAATAGGATTGTTTAAAATAAAATCCTCTTTTGGCGTATTATCACTATTGTATCTCCAATCGCGGAATAAATTATCTCCGAAACCGTCACGGGTTGTTGCTTTTAAAAAACGTGCTGGTATAATTTGATCTGTGTCTACATTCTCAATTGGTAACGGAACTGCAGTACTAGTTAAAGTTGTAAATTTATCGTAAGCCATTTTATTTTGCTTTTGGCCTTTAGCTTTTGGCTATTGGCATGTTTTATTATTAAGTTTCTTTAGCTAATAGCTATTTTAAAGTAATTCTCTTGGATCTGTTACTACCCCAGTTACTGCAGCTGCGGCTGCGACTAGTGGACTAGCTAATAATGTTCTCGACCCAGGACCTTGTCTGCCTTCAAAGTTTCTATTTGATGTACTTACTGCATATTTTCCAGCTGGTACTTTATCATCATTCATAGCTAAACAAGCAGAACATCCTGGTTCTCTCAAAACAAAACCAGCATCTTCAAAAATATCTAGTAAACCTTCTTCTTTAATCTTTTCTTCTACAACATGCGAACCTGGAACTAACCATGCTGTTACGTTATCAGCCTTTTGTCTTCCTTTAACAATAGATGCAAAAGCGCGAAAATCTTCAATTCTACCATTAGTACAGCTACCAATAAATACATAATCGATTTTCTTTCCAATCATTTGCTCGTTTTCTGCATATCCCATATAAGCTAGAGATTTGTCATAAGTAGACTTACCGCCTTCAACAGATTCCGCAGATGGAATATTTTTAGAAATCCCCATTCCCATTCCAGGGTTTGTACCATAGGTAATCATTGGTTCAATATTGGTAGCATTAAATGATAATTCCTTATCAAATATAGCACCTTCATCAGTTTTTAAAGTTTTCCAGTAAGCCATAGCCTTATCCCAATCTGCACCTTTTGGGGTCATTGCTCGACCTTTAATGTATTCAAATGTTTTTTCGTCAGGAGCAATCATGCCTCCACGAGCACCCATTTCAATAGATAAGTTACAAACCGTCATACGCCCTTCCATAGTCATATTTTCAAAAACATCACCAGCATATTCAACAAAATATCCTGTTGCACCAGAAGTTGTTAATTGCGAAATAATATATAAACCAACATCTTTTGGAGTAACCCCTTTACTTAATGGCCCATTTATGTTAATACGCATTTTCTTAGGCTTAGGCTGCATAATACACTGTGTAGTTAAAACCATTTCAACCTCAGAAGTGCCAATACCAAAAGCAATAGCTCCAAAGGCGCCATGAGTGGATGTATGCGAATCACCACAAACAATGGTAGCACCTGGAAGTGTTATTCCGTTTTCTGGACCTACAACATGTACAATTCCATTATTTTGATGCCCTAACCCCCAATGGCTTATACCATATTCATTAGCATTATCTTCTAATGTTTTTAATTGATTTGCTGATAATGGATCTTGAACTGGTAAATGTTGATTAATTGTTGGAGTGTTATGGTCAGCTACAGCAAATGTACGCTCAGGGTATAGCACACTTAAACCTCTACTTTTTAAACCCACAAAGGCTACAGGGCTTGTTACTTCGTGAATTAAGTGACGGTCTATAAAAAAGACATCTGGTCCATCTTCAATATGTCTCACAACATGCGAATCCCATACTTTGTCAAACAATGATTTGCTCATAAATATTTATAATTTAATTTCTATCTTAATATGAATAATTATTGGCCAAATACAATTCAACCAAAAAGGCTGACAAATTTAAGAAAACTGCCTTTTTATTGCAGATATTTTAATGTCTAAGATAGATTCGTAATAAATTTTTATAAAATCATTAAAGAATATACTTTTTACTGATTTTTTTGCAATAGAATATTCAAATCGCTTATAATTTTAAAATAAGAGCATTTTAAAATAATTGTTGCTGATCATTTTCGTTAGGAACAATAAGTGAATAGCCTAATTCTGAGTTAATTTTTTTAATAAAATATGCCGATAATAATGGTGATTCCTTTTCAATGTTTTGATGAATAAAAAAATCTATTTCTTTAATGCCTTGCTCTTTCCACAATTTTAACCTCGTAACCCAATCGTCAAGCCTAGAGTAATCACTAGGATGGTTTGCCCCAACATAACGGACAAACGCTGTAGCATTTGTTAATCGCATATGCATTAAATCTCGTCTGCCAGCTGTATCTACAATAACATTAGATATATTATTAACTTCCAGAAGTTGGTACAAATCTTTTGACACAGCATCATCATTATACCAATTAGTGTGTCTAAACTCAATAGCTAATGGGATTTCTTTTGGCCAATTTTCAACAAATTTTTCAACTCTATTAAAATCTTTTGGAGCAAAATTACTATGCATTTGCAAAAAAATAGTTCCTAATTTTTCTTTTAGGTTAGAGGCATTATATAGATAATTTTCAACAACTTCATTAGTTTCATTTAATCTTTTCCAGTGACTAATCTCTTGATTTAATTTAGGAAAGAATTTAAAACCGCTTGGTGTTTTATCATACCATGTTGCAAATTGTTCTGCAGGAAAAATTCTGTAAAATGTTGCGTTTAGCTCAATGGAATTAAATTGAGTTGAATAATAACCTAATTCATCTTTAGTACCTCTTGGATAAAAGCCCTTAAGGTCTGCCCTATTCCATTTGGCACAACCTACATAAATTTCAGGTATATTATCATCCTTAACTATATTCAATACACGCTTTGTGTCTGAGTGGTCTTTTGGTAATATAAAGTCGATATCTTCAGGATTGTCTACACTTCCAAATTTCATTATAAATGTTTTGAGATAAATATAAAAAAATCTTTAATGTTAATAACCTCGTTGATAATTAATACTTATCAAAACTTTGCAAGCTTTAATAATCTATATTTTTATTAAAACTCAAATTCATGAACTCAAGACAATCAAATTTAAAAAGTATTCGTCCTGAAATTGCAACTGCAACTATTAATGACGATATGAGTGCAGACGAACGTTTCCAAAATTTAGTATTGCGACCAGTTATTAAGCTACAAAACGAATTACTTATTGAAGTTTTTAAAAACTATGTAGTTAAGCATAAATCAGTTTTTTATGATTTATCGCTACAAAAGCGCATGGATTATATTGAAAATGCTATTCAAAAAGATATGAAGTTTAGAAACTCAATAAAAGGAATGATTATTGGGCTTTTTGCTGTTGACGAATATTTAATATATATTGAAAATTCTTCAGCATTAAATAAACGTATGATGAATATTGTAAAAGAGCGATTGCTTAGCAATATTCAACTTTTTGAAAAATCAGAATTATTGACTGCAGTTTAATCTATTAGAGAAACTCCATTTAAATCTGTAGTTAATACATCACTCATATAATCAAAATATGGGCGAATGGCTTTAAATGCCGTATTTACACCATTTAAAAAGTTAGTATCTAAAACTTCTTTATCAGTATATTTTTTAACAAAAATGTATTGTTTTTTCCTTATTAAATCGATGGCTTTATGTTCTTTACTAAAGCCTTTAGGAGCCGTTTTAACTTCATCTCCAACAAAATCTCCCCAAATACTTTTAAATTTTTTGTTATTGATAATACTACGAATATCACTGTCGTCCATTTCTAATTCTTTTCTAATACGCAATAAATCTTCTTTTGCAGGTTCCCAAAAACCCGTAGCAATAAAACTTTCATTATTGGGCTGTAGATGTAAATAATAGCCACCTCTTAACCTAGGCTTTGTTCTATGGAAAGAGCCTCCAAAGTGTGTTTTATATGGTAGTTTGTTTTTTGAAAAACGAACATCTCGATATATTCTAAACATTTTTAGTTTATCTATTTCATCATGTTCATTTAAATTTTCTAAAACTGAATTGTAGACTTTTTTTATCTCAGCCTCTATGGCTTTGAATTCTGGTTTGTTTTCGTTAAACCAATCTCGATTATTATTTTTTTCTAACTTCTTAAAGAAATCTAAGGCGCTTTTTGGTATAGCAATACTCATAAAATTTAATTTTTTTCAAGTTACAAAAGCTTATGAATTATTCAAACTCAATTTTGTTAAGAATTAAGCCCGAAGCTGGAGCTATATAATCCATTTTTATAGCGCTATCAGCTAGCAAACTTCTTTTTATATATTCCGTAGTTAACTTCCCTTTACCCAGGTCTATCAGTGCTCCCATCATTAATCTAATTTGGTTTCGCATAAAACCTTTACCTCTTACTCGTAATATATATGTTTTCTTTGGAAAGTAATTCGCGTTGTAAATGGTGTTTTCTACCAACTCGCAAGTCAATATTTCGCGCATATAAACACCATTATTGGTTGCTTTATAACAATACGATTTAAAGTAATGCTCCCCTTCAAATAATTTTGCTCCTTGCTTCATTTTATCAATATCTAAATCATCTAAAATGGTTGTCATTATAGGCGCACAAAAGGGATGGCATTTTTCGCCAAAAGTAAATAAATATAAATACTCTTTAATTTTTGAGTGTTTGATGATATTAAATTTTTCATCAACTTCTCTAATATCCAAAGCTCGAATATCTTGAGGTAAATTATAATTGAATAATTCTAAAAAAGCAGTCTCGTCTGTAATAGGTTCAAATAAAAAAAGCTCAAAAGCAGCACACTCTGCTGACACCATAGCATCGGTTCGCCCAGAACTTAAGCTTTTAAAACGTTTTCCTTCTAAGATATAGTTTAAGGTTCTGTCTACCATTAAATGTAATGTTTTAACATCTGGTTGTTTTTGCCAACCATGAAAACGATACCCCAAATATTGAACAGTAATGACGTAAAAATATTTCTTCATTATTCTATTTTACAGAAGTGAAAATACATCCTTTTATTATTTGTACAAAAATATAATTAAGAATATATTCTTAATTAAGTTTACAAAAAATGGTGCCCACATATTTGCAAGCACCATTAAAAAAAAAATCAAACTCAGTTATCTAATTAGAGACAACTTTTATAATAACCTTGGCTCTCCTGTTTAAGGCTTTTCCTAGGTTTGTATTGTTATCAGAGACGGGTTGTGTTTCTCCATAATTGTTTACACTTATGTTATTACTCGATAATTGTTTAGAAAGTAAATATTGCTTTACATTATTAGCTCTATCAATCGATAGCTTGTTATTAAATTGGTTACTACCATCACTGTCTGTATGAGCATTAATTTGTATTTTATATTGTCCTCCACCTTTAGAAATTTTTACTATTTCATTTAAAATAGATTTTGCTTCTGCACCTAATGTGCTACTATTTGAATTAAAGTATACCACTTTACTGGTATTAGTGATGACTTTAGATGGTTGTGCTGTGTTTTGTACTATTTGTGTTTCTTTTTGTGGGCAACCTCTATCTCCTCCTTTAACGTTAGGACATTTATCTATACTATCTGGCACACCATCGTTATCCGTATCTGGACAACCAGCAAATGTTTTTGATCCATAAGTTTTTGGACAAAGGTCATATGCATCAATTATACCATCGCCATCTGTATCTAAATCTGCATTTTCAGAAATCTGTTCTTTTTCTTGCTTTCCAAGATTAAAACTTACACCCAAACTATGCTGCCAATGCTTGGTTAAATAATCTTTAAAAGCATGTTTATAAGTAGTTTGAAAATTTAAACCAAACTGGTTAGTTATATCATATTTAACACCGATAGCTCCATTTACTGTTCCTGCTCCTACTAAGTTTTTTATACCATTTCTATTAGAAAATGTATTGTATAGGCCTTCTTCTATCCATGTATATCCTCCTCCAATTGAAATAAAAGGTTTTAACTTAGTATCTTTTAAAATTTTGAAGTTTACCATAGCATCTAATCCATAATATTTTAAATTATCCACTAGAATGCTTTCATCAACTTTTCCTAAATCTCCCCATTTACTAATTTCATTTACCGACCCTTTAGCTGTTAAAGAAATTCTGTCTGTTAAACTTCTAGTTATAGCTACATAAGTTCCAAAATTCCAATGATCGTTTAGATTAAAGAATTCATCAAAATAATTGCCATGTGGAGTACTCTCGCCAACTGGATATACATCGATTGCATTAGCACCAATCTCTATAGCCCAAGGATTAGCTTCATTTTGAGAGGAAAGCAATTGAATATTAATTGCAAAAAATAGAGTAATTAAAAGTTTGTAGTGATATTTCATTGTTTTACTGTTTAAAATTAATCAGCAAAGAAATGTATATACCAATACAATTCAATTTACAATGTAATAAGCGATTATATATGCTAACAACTGACCATTTTATGTAATAAGTGCATATTTTACAATTTTCAGATACTAATCTAAAAAAAGTAGTTTCCTAACCAGTTTTAATAGATTATAGGCTGTTTTGGATAAAACCCCACGATTATTATACCACCTATCTTCTATATATCGCACTTATTACTTTTTGTTTTTTTTGAAAAAAAAAGGGCATTAGTTTAACCCGCAAAATTAAAAACATGGAAGAAATTTAATCAAAACTAGGAAAAGGCGGATTAGTACTAGCCGCTATGGGTATCTTATCTGCAGTACTCTCAATTTTCAATTATAATTTACGATTACTTGCTTGGATAGATATTTGGGGTAATGCTATAGGTTGGATTATACGAATTTTGCTAATACTTGGAGGAGGCGCTTTGTTTTTCTTTTATGGAAGTTACAATGATGAATAAACACAAATAAATAAAACAAAAAGATGAAAACATTAAAATTTACACTAGTAGCAATTACAATAACAACATTAATGGCTTGTGGTGGCGGAACAAGTAAACAACCAGCCAATGCAAAAGGATTCTCAACCATAGAGGAAAATATAAAAAGCAAGTTTGGTGATGATGCTTATTATACAAATTTAACAATTACCAATGCAGATCCTATGGGGAATATTTTAGGTATTACTGTAACTGATGCGCCAGAATCTTTGAAAATGGAAGAATGGAGCCATTTTCAAGGAGCTTGGAAACAAATATCTGAAGTTACTCTTGAAATATCTGAAGGCAGTAAAGCTGCAGATTTCATGTTTCAATTAAATGAGCAAATTAATTTAAAAAGACTGGGTGAGTTAGCAGAAAAAGCTATTGAACAATTAAAAAATGAAAAAAATATTGAAAGCCCAAAGCTAAATATGGCATTTATAAACTTTCCAGACAATGGAGATATCAATAAAGCGCAGTATGTAATAATGTTAGAGCCAAAAAATGGCGGTACTACGTTTACTTTCTCTTATAAGCTAAATGGCGAGTTGATAGAAATGGATTATTAGGTATCAAAGATATAATAAGGTTGGAAAAAAGTACAGTACAATAATAATAGTAATAGGTTAAAAGTATTGTGAGCAGTAATAAATTATAACTAGTTCTTCATAATTTGTCTTAATGCAGAGGTGAAAATCTTTGATTTTTATTATTTGTAACAAAAAATTTATACATTGTAATCAATTATTAACTAACTAAAAACAAATAATTATGACAAATTCTTCTACAAAACCACCTGTTTGGTTCTGGGTTGTGAGTGTATTAGCTCTAATTTGGAACGGTATGGGTGTTATGGCATATTTAGCAAGGGCTTATGCAACTGATGAAATGATTGCAGCATTACCCGAAGAACAGCAAGCAGAGTTTCTAGTTGAGCACCCTACATGGTATACAGCTGCTTTTGCAATTGCAGTTTTTGCTGGTGCTTTAGGATGTATTGCCTTACTTTTAAGAAAAAAAATGGCTTATATTTTATTTGTACTTTCTGGACTAAGTGCTATTATTCAACATATTTACTTATTTATGAATGTCGATATACCTAGCATGGTTATGCCAATAATGATTATTGTTGTTTGCTTATTCCTAATTTGGTTTTCTAAAAACTCAATTAGTAAAGGGTGGATTTCATAAAATATTTCAATCAACCAATTACTAGGAGGTATTATTTCTAACCAGATTAATACCTCTTTTATTTATGTCTACTTTTTAATTCTGTTTCAATATCCTTTAAAGTAAAACCTTTGGCTTGTAACAGCATGAGATAGTGAAAGAGTAAATCTGCTGACTCATATAAAAACAACTCATCGTTATTATCCATAGCTTCAATGACTGTTTCTACAGCCTCCTCACCTACTTTCTGCGCAATCTTATTAATACCTTTAGAAAATAAACTTGCGACATATGATTTATTAGTGTCTTTGTTAGCAACACGTTCTGAAATCACATTTTCTAAGGTTGAAAAGAAACTATAATTTGGCGTGTTTTCTTCTTTCCAGCAGGTATCTGTTCCTTTATGACACGTTGCCCCCTCTGGGTTTACTTGAACTAAAAGCGAGTCGTTATCACAATCATTTTTAATATCTACAAGGTTTAAAAAATTACCACTTTCTTCTCCTTTTGTCCACAAACGTTGCTTACTTCTACTAAAAAAAGTAACTTTTTTAGTTTCGAGAGTTTTTTGATAAGCCTCTTCATTCATATAGCCTAACATTAGCACGTTTTTAGTTGTGGCATCTTGTATTATTGCAGGAACTAGTCCGTTTAAATCATATTGTATTTTCATAATCTAATTCATTATGTGATACTGAAACAAGTTCAGTATGACGACTAAAGCCGTACTTCTATATTATTATCTTTTAATTCTTTTTTTAAATCTGGAATAGGAATTTCACCAAAATGAAATACACTTGCTGCTAAAGCTGCATCAGATTTTCCTTCTTTAAACGTATCTATAAAATGTTGGACATTTCCTGCTCCACCTGAGGCTATGATAGGAATGTTTAATAAGTCTGATAGTTTTGCAAGTGCCTCATTTGCAAAGCCATTTTTTGTCCCATCATGATTCATAGATGTAAATAAAATTTCTCCAGCTCCACGTTCTTCTACATCCTTAGCCCATTCGAATAAATCTATATTTGTTGGAATACTTCCTCCTGCTAAGTGTACTTTCCATTGTCCATCAATTTGTTTTGCATCAATAGCAACTACAACACATTGGCTTCCAAATTTACTTGACAAATCGTTAACCAGTTCTGGACGCTTTACTGCTGAGGAATTGATAGATACTTTATCTGCGCCACATTGCAATAAGGCATCTACATCTTCAATAGAAGAAATACCACCACCTACAGTAAATGGAATATTTACCTGTTCGGCAACATGTAATACCATATCTAAGGTAGTTGCTCTTCCTTCTATTGTAGCCGAAATATCTAAAAACACCAATTCGTCTGCTCCTAATTCAGCATACTGCTTAGCTAATTCTACAGGGTCGCCAGCATCACGTAAATCAACAAAATTTACGCCTTTAACGGTTCGACCGTTTTTTATATCTAGGCAGGGTATGATTCGCTTTGTTAACATTTATACAAATTTCTCTAATTGTTTTAAACTGATTCTATTTTCATAAATAGCTTTGCCAATGATGACACCTTCGCAGCCAATTTCTTTTAGAATTGGTAACTCATCAATATGAGAAATACCTCCAGAAGCTATCAATTTAATGGATTGTCCTTTACTACTGTTCGAACATTCTTCAATAATCTGTTTATACAATTCTATAGAAGGACCTTCCAACATACCGTCTTTAGAAATATCAGTACAAATTACATATTGAATACTCTTTTTTTGATAATTTTTTATAAACGGAATAACATCTTCTTTGCTTTGCTCCATCCAGCCACTAATTGATACTTTGCCATCATCACTATCTGCTCCTAAAATAATTTTTGCTGAACCATACTTTGAAATCCAACCTTCAAAAGTATCACGATCTTTTACAGCGATACTTCCTCCAGTTATTTGTCTTGCTCCAGAATTGAAGGCTATATGCAAATCTTCATTGGCTTTTAATCCACCACCAAAATCAATTTTCAGATTTGTTTTTGAAGCAATTTGGTCTAAAACTTTGTAGTTTACTATATGCTTTGCTTTTGCTCCATCTAAATCTACTAAATGTAAATACTCAATTCCTGAAGCTTCAAACATTTTAGCTACTTCCAAAGGGTTTTCGTTATATACTTTTTTAGTGTCATAATCTCCTTTGGTTAAGCGAACACATTTTCCGTCAATGATATCTATGGCTGGTATTATTCTCATATGTTTATAATTCTATAAAATTCTGTAATATTTTAGCTCCTGCGTTGCTGCTTTTTTCTGGGTGAAATTGTGTTCCATAAAAATTTTTATGCTGTAATGCCGAAGCATAATTAATCTCATAATCTGTTGCAGCTATGGTTTCATTGCAATGTTCAGCATAGAAACTGTGTACCAAATACATGTATTCATTTTCTTTAACTCCTTTAAATAAATCAGATTTTAGGTTTTTTATTACATTCCAACCCATTTGTGGCACTTTTACACGGTTTGAAAAACGTTTTACACGAGTTTGAAATATCCCTAACCCTTGAGTATCACCTTCTTCAGTATGTAAACACATTAATTGCATACCCAAACAAATACCCAAAACGGGTTGCTTTAATGTTGGTATTAGTGTATCAAGACCACTTTCTTTAAGCATTTTCATAGCAGAACTTGCTTCTCCTACACCAGGAAATATTACTTTATCAGCTGATTTTATATCCTTAGGATCATTGGACAAAATAGCATCATATCCTAAGCGATTGAAAGCAAACTGAATGCTTTTTATATTTCCTGCACCGTAATTAATAATTATAAGTTTCATTTTTTTAATTTTGTCTCTATAGCTATTAGTAAACAGCTATAGGCTAATAGTCATTTTACAACATTCCTTTTGTTGATGGTAAAATCATCTTTTCAATATCACGCTTCACAGCCATTTTAATAGCTTTTGCAAAGGCTTTAAAAATAGCTTCAATTTTATGATGTTCGTTAGTCCCTTCAGCTTTTATGTTTAAATTGCATTTAGCACCATCGGTAAATGATTTAAAAAAATGATAAAACATTTCGGTTGGCATCTTACCAATCATTTCCCGCTTAAAATCTGCTTCCCAAACCAACCAGTTTCTACCACCAAAATCAATTGCTGCTTGAGCAAAGCAATCGTCCATTGGTAAACAAAATCCATAGCGCTCAATACCTAATTTATTCCCTAGAGTTTTATTGAACAGTTCTCCTAAAGCAATTGCTGTATCTTCAATAGTATGGTGTTCATCTACTTCTAAATCGCCATCAACTTTAATATTTAAATCTAATTGACCGTGGCGAGCAATCTGGTCTAGCATATGATCGAAAAAAGGAAGCCCAGTATCAATCTTGCTTTTTCCAGTACCATCTAGGTTTAACTGAATAGCTATTTTGGTTTCATTTGTATTTCTTATAACACCACCAGAACGCTCGTCTGCCTTTAAAAACTGATAGATCTTTTCCCAATCATTGCTTTCTAAAGCAATAAACGTATTTAACTCTTCTCTTTTAACAGTGATTTCGTTTGTACCTAAATGAGTTTCATCATTTATAAAAACACCCTTTGCTCCTAAGTTTTTTGCTAATTCTATATCAGTTAACCTGTCTCCAATCACGAAAGAGTTTTCCAAATCATATTCATTAGAAAAAAACTTGGTAAGCAATCCTGTATTTGGTTTACGTGTTGGTGCATTATCTTTTGCATAGGTTTCATCTATATATATTTCTTTAAACTCGATACCTTCATTTTTAAAAGTATCAATTATAAAATTATGAATAGGCCAAAACTTTTCAGAAGGATTATCAGGAGTTCCCAAGCCATCTTGATTGGTCACCATGATTATTTCATAATCTAGCTCCTTGCATATCTTACCTAGATATTGAAATACCTTTGGATAGAAAATTAACTTCTCAAATGCATCAACTTGTTCGTCAGCTGGTTCTTTTATTAATGTCCCATCTCTATCTATAAATAATACTTTCTTCATTATTTTAATGATTTTAGTGTCATTATTAAATTTTCATTTTCTGCAAATGTTCCAATTGTAATTCTCAAACAATTATCACAAAGTGCTTGATTGGTTCTGTTTCTAATCACAATTCCATTTTTTATAAGTTGTTGATATCTTAAATTTGCATCATCTACTTTAACAAGAAGGAAATTAGCATCAGAAGGATATACTTTTTCAATAAAATTGATAGCCGATAATTCTTGTGCCAATTGATTTCTGTCTGATACAATTCTTTTAATTTCTCCTTGAACATTTTCAATATTAGATAATCTATCAATAGCTTTTAGCTGCGTTAATTCATTCACGTTATAAGGAGGTTTGATGCGGTTTAAAACAGAAATAATCTCTTCTGAAGCATAACAAATTCCTAATCTTATACCTGCCATTCCATAGGCTTTTGAAAGTGTTTGGGCAACAATTAAATTTGGAAAATCTTTCAATCGACTTGCCCAACTTTCTTCATTTGAAAAATCAATATAGGCTTCGTCTATAACTACAATGCCTTTAAATTCTTTAATCAATCTTTCAATAGATTTAGTTTTAAAACTATTACCTGTTGGATTGTTTGGTGTACATAAAAAAAGCAACTTTGAGTTTGCATTCACTGTTTTTAATATGTCATCAACTTTAGGTTGAAAATTATTGTCTAATAGGGTACTTTTAATTTCAATAGCGTTGATATTTGCTAATACACTATACATACCATACGTTGGTGGCAATGTAATTATGTTATCTTGATTGGGTTCGCAAAATGCTCTAAATATTAAATCTAAAACTTCATCACTTCCATTTCCCAAAAGTATGTTTTGCTGCGGTATATCCTTAATTTTTGAAAGCAAAGACTTTACAGTTCTTTGTTGAGGATCTGGATAACGATTAACTCCATTTTCAAAAGGGTTTTCGTTCGCATCTAAAAATACCATAGCACTACTATTACCTTGAAATTCATCTCTTGCAGACGAATACGGTTTTAATGCTTTTATTGTCGGTCTGATTAAATTTTGAATATTCATTATTTTAAATCCTTTAATCTGATTGTTACAGCGTTTTTATGTGCTTGCAAGCCTTCAGCTTCTGCCATTAACTCTATCGTTTCTCCAATATTCAAAAGACCTTCTTTTGATATTTTCTGAAATGTCATGCTCTTTAAAAAACTATCTAAATTAACTCCAGAATAGGATTTTGCAAACCCATTAGTAGGTAATGTATGGTTTGTTCCAGAAGCGTAGTCACCTGCACTTTCAGGTGTGTAATCTCCAATAAACACTGACCCTGCATTATTTATACCTTCAACAAAAAAATCTTCTTTTTTAGAACAGATAATGAAATGTTCTGGCCCATATTCATCAATTAATTCTAATGCTAAATCATCATTTTCAACATAAATTAGTTTAGAATTAGCAATGGCCTTTTCTGCAATTGCTTTACGCGGAAGTATAGCTAATTGGTTTTCTA
This sequence comes from Gaetbulibacter sp. 4G1, assembly GCF_002741945.1. GTDB lineage: Bacteria > Bacteroidota > Bacteroidia > Flavobacteriales > Flavobacteriaceae > Wocania_A > Wocania_A spongiicola. Next base: position 235,370 of record NZ_MDVN01000024.1, on the reverse strand, counting down.
TTTCTATAGAAACATTATTAATTAAGTCTTTTGATGTAGATACTAAAATTACTTGGCTATCAGTACCATGTTCTGCTTGACTCAATAAGTCAGATGCAATATAGGAAGCGTTGGCAGATTCATCTGCAACCACTAATAATTCACTCGGACCAGCAGGCATATCTATAGCAACACCGTACTTTGTAGCTAATTGCTTAGCCACAGTTACAAACTGATTTCCTGGTCCGAAAATTTTATATACTTGAGGAATATTGTCAGTTCCAAATGTTAAACCAGCTATAGCTTGAATCCCACCTACTTTTATAATTTTTGTAACACCACAAAGCTTTGCAGCAAATAAAATCTCGGGGGCTAGTTTTCCTTCTTTATTAGGAGGTGAACATAATACAACCTCTTTGCAACCTGCTATTCGTGCAGGAACTGCTAACATTAAAACTGTTGAGAAAAGTGGTGCAGTACCCCCCGGAATATATAAGCCAATTTTTTGAATAGGACGTTTTTCTTGCCAGCAAGCTACACCAATAGTTGTTTCTATTTCTACCTTAGATGTTTTTTGTGCAGTGTGAAATGCTTCAATGTTTTCTTTTGCTTTTTTAATTGCATTTTGAAGGTTTATAGGAACTTGCTGAATAGCATGTTCTATTTCCTTTGACGTAACTATGTTTGATTCTAAAGAAACGCCATCAAATTTATTTGTAAATGCCTTAATAGCAACATCACCTCTTTTAGAGACTTCGCTAAATACTTTATTTACAACATCTTCAATATCTCCAACAGTTTGTGTTGGGCGTTTTAAAACCTCAGACCAGCTTTCTCTATTTGGATTATTAATTATTTTCATGATAATTAATTAAAGTACCATTTTTTCAATAGGACATACTAAGATTCCTTCAGCTCCGTTGGCTTTTAGAGCGTCTATAACATTCCAAAATTCGTTTTTGCTAATTACTGAATGTACTGAGCTCCAACCCGCTTCTGCTAGCGGTAAAACTGTTGGGCTTTTCATACCAGGTAATACATTGATTATATCTTGAATTTTATCGTTTGGAGCATTAAGTAACACGTATTTAGAATTTCTGCCTTTTAAAACCGATTGAATTCTAAATTGAATCGTATTTAATATAGCTAATTTTTCATCACTTAAAATAGGTGAGACTGCTAAAACTGCTTCCGATTTTAAAATAGTATCTACTTCTTTTAAATTATTTTTAAACAAAGTACTTCCGCTGGAAACTATATCACAAATAGCATCTGCAAGCCCTATATTTGGAGCTATTTCTACCGAACCGTTAATAATATGAAGATTGGCTTTTACCCCATTTTCATCTAAATACATTTGTACTGTATTTGGATATGAAGTTGCAATGCGTTTACCTTCTAAATCTTTAACATCTGTATATTTTGCAGATTTTGGAACTGCTATACATACGCGACAAGTAGAAAAGCCTAGTTTTTCAATAACTTTTATACCTTTTCCTTTTTCAATTAGAACATTTTCTCCAATAATAGCCGCATCAACAACGCCGTCTTTTAAATATTGTGGAATATCGCCATTTCTTAAATAAAAAACTTCTACAGGAAAATTTTTAGCTGATGCCTTCAATTGATCCTTTCCATTATCAATAGAAATACCTATGTCTTTTAAAACCCTCATGGAGTCCTCATTTAAACGCCCCGACTTTTGTACTGCAATTCTTAATTTACTCATTCTGTTGTTTTTATGAGTTTGAAACAATCTAGCTAGTATTATAATTAAAAAACCCGCTTGATTGTCTCAAACGGGTTTAAAATATATGTTGATTTTACTCAATACATTTTCACTTCGCCTGAGAGCAAATATGAAAATGATGATGTAATTGAATAAAAGTCATGTCTTTTTTTATCTGTACAAATATCTATAATTTATATGATTAAATCCAAATTATAAATATAATTCTTGTAACAATTCAACAATATTAAAAAATTGGCTATTAAAAATTAATAATTTTTAATAGAATGCTTTAAATGCTGAATTATTTGATTTTTGATTATTGATTACCCAAAATAATAGGCATTCCACTATCACCAGAACCAATAACAATAACTTTGCTATTTGGTGATTCAGATAACTTTATAGTAGCTTCAATCCCTTTATCTTGAAGAATTTTATCTGTTAATGAAGCACTTAAAATTTTATTTGCATCTGCCTTACCTTGAGCTTCAATAATTTGTTTTTGTGCTTCTTTTTCTGCAGTTACTAGTCTAAATTCGTATTCTAAAGATTCTTGCTCTTGCCTTAGTTTACGCTCTATAGCTTCTTTAATAGTATTTGGTAATGTAACATCTCTTACTAGCACTTCATTTAATTGTACAAATTGTTTATCAAGAATCTTCTTTGTTTCAGTAAAAATCTCATCTTGAATAGCATCACGCTTGCTAGAATACAATTGCTCTGGTGTATAACGACCAACTACACTACGAGCTGCACTACGAATAGCCGGTTGTATAACACGTTGTAAATAGCCTTGACCTAGTGACTGATGCAGGTTACCTAAATCATCGTAAACTGGCTGATACCATGCAGAAGCGTCAATTTGAATTTCTAATCCATTCGAGGACAATACTTTCATTTTTTCAAATAGCTCTTGCTGACGAACTTCGTATACAATTACTTTATTCCAAGGAGCTACAATATGAAACCCTTCTCCTAAAGGAGGTGCATCTGTAACTACACCGTTATCAAATGTTTTATATAATACTCCAGCTTCACCTGAGCCTATAGTTACTGCCGATTTTGACAATAATATTACTAATACTATTGCAACAACTATAAAGGGTAATGCAATTTTTGGTAATTTTTCCATTCTATTTTTATTTAAATTAATCCGTTATATTTTCTTAAAAACCACTCACTAGACAAGCTTAAAGCTATTATTGCAAGTAGATATTTCCAGTCAATCAAAGGTATGGTATTTTTGCTGCTTTTTTGTATAGTAGCGTAACGATTATCGTTTACTAAGTCATTTATTAAGCTATCTACTTCATCAACAAAGTAATCTGCACCACTACTGTTAGTAGCTAGTTGACTTAGCTTTGTTACATTGGCGTTTAAAAATTGTTGTTCAGCATCATATTCTAAAATTTGAAAAACACCAGATTTTGAAATATTTTCGTTAGTAGCTCTAACTATAAAGCTATACTCTGAAGGGGGTAAATTACTTAAATCGATTTGATAATTATTATTTTTTAAAACAAAAGGAAATACCTTTTCCAGATTAGAAGCTTTGTCTTTTACTACAATATTTAGAGTTTCTCTTGTGTCAAACACATAATTTTTATCAAAAAACTGAGCTTTAATTATTACGTTAGTATTTCCATCGTAAAACGATTCATATTCAACATTTAGCCTACTTCTACGCTTGTTTGAAGCTAGATACTGAACAATTTTCCCTATAAAATTATCAAACGCATTAAACGATTTTGTATTTATAAAACTTTGCGCACGCCATTGCCATATATTTTCTCCAAACAAAATAGCTTCCCTTCTACTATTAGCTTCATTTGTTACTAGAAGCGATTGATTTGTAGAAACGTTTCCTAACTTTTTATTTAAGATAGTTTCAAAAGGTGCTGAAAAATTAACTGTTCCGAAATTAGATTTTAGTGGTGGAAATGATTCAAAGTCTAAATCATCAATTATAAAAGGTGAATAATTTAAATTTAATTCAGCCTGATAATCTTCTGTCTGATTTGTTATTTCGTGAGTAAAACTTTGATTTATTCTATTTATAAAACTTAAATCGGTTTTAGTTCCAATAATTATAAGTCTATTCTTGTTTTCTTTATTAAGCTCATCAAACAAATTATTAAATTTATTGTCTGGCTGATTAATTATAATTAATTGAAAATCATTTATCTGACTAGTTGTATTGTTCGAATTCATGAACGTAACCGATCGTTGCTCATTGCTTTCAATACTCTTTTTTAAAGCTCCTAAATCTGGATGAGGAAAATCGCTAACAATTGCAATTTTTGTTTTTTGATCTATAACTTCAACTGCAAAATTTTTAGAATTGTTAATAATATTTTTCTCGTTTTCGGCGGGCAGTATTGTTGCTTTCAAACTATTAACACCAACTCTATTTGCGGGCAAAGTAAAGGTTATAGTTTTAGAATTTTTATCTTTTGAAAAACTAACTGCTTCAGAAAATACTGTTGTTTTTCCACTAGTAACTACAAAGCGAGAATTTATATTATTGTTTCCATTATAGGTAATTATTGTTTCAACAGGAAAACGATTTTTTAAATAGGCATATTTATTAACATTGAGTTGTTTAATCTTTAAATCGGTATGAGTTATTGTATCACCCAAAATTACTGGGTAAATTGGGTTTTTATATTTTGAAGTTATAAACTCGTAATCATTGCCATAGGTTTGATTTCCATCAGATATTAGAATAGTTGCTACATTTGTGTCTTTATATACCTGTGACAATTGATTAAATGCATTCGATATATTTGTTTGACTTTCAGAGAACAGAATGGTATCAGATAGTTTTAGTTGTTCTCCAAAAATATATTTTGATACAGTAAATTTATTACTTAATTCATTATTTTGTGATAATTTATTAACAATATCTAAAGCATTCTCACTTTGATTTAGATGTTTTATAGAGCTAGAATTATCTATTGCTAGAACTAAATTTGGCTTTTCAGCAGATAAAGTTACATGATCAAACTTTGGATTGATAAGTAATAGAAAAACTGAAAAAAGCGTAAGAAACCTTAAAAAAGAAAAAAGCACATTCAATTTCGACATGCTTTTCTTATTAGTAAAATACTGAAAAAGCGCTAATAAAAGCGCTATAATTCCAGCAAGTATAATATATAATATGGTTTGTGCCTCCAATTATTGTTTTACATTTATTAACTCGAAAGAGTTGAAAAAATATTTTGAATTTAAATTATCATCATTCTCTTTTTTGCAAATAACTTGAGCAGAATATAAACTAGTGCCTACTAAAATAGTTTTCATTTTAATAATATACTGAATTCCTCCTGACTCAAGCCCAATTTTAGCATCTCTACCATTAAAACCATTAAAAATTATTTCAGATTTAGATACTAGTGTTCCTTTTACATTTGTTACTGCACCACTAACGGCATTATCTAAAGCTATATTTCTTTTTTCTAAAGTCTTTAGTCCATCTGGAAAAAAAGAATCAGGATATTGGGTAAAGAATGCCATATAGATTAGATTGTCATCAGTATCATCTGATTGATAAGTATATGTATGCATTTTTACATTCCCTTTTACAGTAGGAACATCTTCAATTCCTTTTTCTGGATTTGAGGGAAACTCAATAACGTATGCAGAAATAGTGTCTTTAACTTTTACCCAATCATAATTTTGAGCTATTAAAGGCGATAAATTAAAAATAAAAAATAACAATAAAATTGGCTTGTTCATAATGCTTATGTCAACATTCCTCCATCAACATTTAATGTCTGTCCAGTTACATAAGCACTCATGTCGCTAGCTAAAAACACACAAACATTAGCAATATCATCTGGAGTTCCGCCACGTTTTAAAGGAATTGCTGCTCTCCATCCTTTTACAACTTCTTCGTCTAATTTTGCAGTCATTTCTGTTTCAATAAATCCAGGAGCAACTACATTACTTCTAATGTTTCTTGAACCTAACTCTAAAGCTACAGATTTTGAAAAACCAATAATTCCAGCCTTTGATGCTGCATAGTTGGTTTGTCCTGCATTTCCTTTTACACCAACAACAGAGCTCATGTTAATGATAGAGCCTTTACGTTGTTTAAGCATGGTACGCTGTACAGCTTTAGTCATATTAAAAACAGATTTCAAGTTAACTTCAATTACCTTGTCAAAATCTTCTTCTGTAATACGCATTAGCAAGTTATCTTTGGTAATACCTGCATTATTTACTAAAATATCAATGCTACCAAACTCGGTTACAACATCTTCCGCTAATTTTTGGGCGTCATCAAAACTCGCCGCATTACTTTGGTATCCTTTAACTTTAACACCCAAAGCATTTAATTCGTTTTCTAATTCATTTGCCGCTTCAACAGAAGAACTGTACGTAAATGCCACATTTGCACCTTGTTCTGCAAATACTTTAGCAATACCTTTTCCAATACCTCTACTTGCTCCAGTTACAATGGCTGTTTTCCCTTCTAATAATTTCATGTGTAAAATATGATTAGTTAAATTCCTGCTTTACAGGAATGACAATTTCAAAATAGCTCTTCAATTTACAAATTGAAGGTATATATTCAATTCAAATATACTAAATACTAGTTGCTTCAAATAAAAAAACCTCACAAAATTCTGTGAGGTTTTCAATAGTATATAATGTTTAAGTTTACGCTAAAACTTCAGCAATTTTCTTTCCAATTTCTGCAGGAGAATCAACAACATGAATTCCACAGGCCCTCATAATTTTCTTTTTAGCTTGAGCAGTATCATCACTACCTCCAACAATAGCTCCAGCGTGTCCCATAGTACGACCAGCAGGGGCAGTTTCTCCAGCTATAAAACCAACTACTGGTTTATTGCTTCCACTTGCTTTGTACCAATTAGCAGCATCGGCTTCTAACTGACCTCCTATTTCACCAATCATAACAACAGCTTCTGTTTCTGGGTCATTAATTAATAACTCAACGGCTTCTTTAGTTGTTGTACCTATAATTGGATCCCCACCGATTCCAATAGCTGTAGTAATTCCTAAACCTTGTTTAACAACTTGGTCTGCAGCTTCGTAAGTTAATGTTCCGGATTTAGAAACAATTCCAACTTTACCTTTTTTGAATACAAATCCTGGCATAATACCAACTTTTGCTTCGTCAGGAGTAATAACTCCTGGACAATTTGGACCAATTAACCTACAATCTTTATTCTTTATATAATTTGATGCTGTTATCATATCTGCAACAGGTATACCTTCAGTAATTGTAATAATTACTTTAATTCCTGCATCAGCAGCTTCCATAATAGCGTCGGCAGCAAAAGCTGGCGGAACAAAAATAATAGTAGTATCTGCTCCTACTTTTTCTACAGCTTCTTGTACTGTATTAAAAACAGGTTTGTCTAAATGTGTTTGACCACCTTTTCCTGGAGTTACACCACCAACCACATTGGTTCCGTATTCTATCATTTGGCTAGCGTGAAATGTACCTTCGCTACCTGTAAATCCTTGAACAATTATTTTTGAATCTTTGTTTACTAAAACACTCATATGAGATTATTTGTATTTGTTTATAATGCTGAGCAAAAGTAATTTTTTGTATTAAAACTTTAAAGTAAAAACAGGTTTTTATTTTAAAACTAATAATACACTTTTTACTTGTCTTGCTGTTTTAACCTTTCTAATATTTCTGGAATCTTTCTGATAGAAGCAATTTCCTTGTATTTTGACCGAAAATCATCTGCTGGAATTCCAAAATAGCTTTTGCCTCCTTCTAAAGATTTGCTAACTCCAGCTTTTGCAGATATTACTGCTTTTGCTCCAATGGTTATAGCACTAGTTATTCCAACTTGTCCCCAAATAGTTACTTCATCTTCAATAATAACACAACCTGCAATACCAACTTGTGATGCTATTAAACATTTTTTACCTATAACTGTGTCGTGACCAATCTGCACTTGGTTATCAATTTTTGTTCCTTCCTTAATAGTTGTATCACCAGTCACTCCTTTGTCTATGGTACAAGCAGCACCAATATCTACATTATTTTCAATAACAACACGCCCACCAGATTTTAGTTGATCAAACCCCGAAGGTCTGTTTTTATAATAAAAAGCACTACTTCCTAAAATGCTCCCTGCATGAATTTCTACATTATCGCCTATTATAGTATTATCATAGAGACTTACATTACTATGGATAATACAGTTATCTCCTATTACAACATTGTTTCCAATAAAACAATTAGGTTGTATTATAGTGCTTTTACCTATGATTGCAGAGTTTGATATAGCAGAACTAGATGCTTGAAATGGCTTAAAATGATTTGTAAGTGTATTAAAATCTCTAAATGGGTCATCACTTATCAATAGAGCTTTCCCTTCTGGACAATCTACTTCTTTATTAATTAATATTATAGTAGCATTTGATTGTAGCGCCTTGTCATAATACTTAGGATGATCTACAAAAACAATATCTCCAGATTCCACAACATGAATTTCATTCATTCCTAAAACTGGAAAATCCTCACTTCCAACAAATTTTACATTAATTAAACTTGCTATTTGTTTTAAAGTATGTGGCTTTGAAAATTTCATTAATTAATCAATTAATTTAAAAGAAGCATTTATATACTCAAATGAGTTTTCGAATTTTGTTAATCGGTTATCAGTCGTCCAATTCATTAACATGAATATATCACTTTCACCTTCAATAAAAGCAACGATATAAGCGGCTTTTATACCATCAACTTCACCTATAATTTTAATTTGTCTAGCAGGATAGTCATTTATATTAGCCAATCCGTATTCTTGAATTCTTGCATTATCTATGCTTTCTATAAACAATGCTTTTTGTGCATTTTTATAGTTTTCTATTACCGGAAGCTTATTATCAAACTCTCCATATCGTTTAAAAAGATCTATATATTCTTCTTTGTTTTCTGTAATTACTACAAAGTAAGTCTCTTTGTAAATGTTTGCATATTGCAATATTGCTTCTGGATTTAACTCAGGAAGCGGTTTCATATAGATAGGAATATCAATTTCAAACAAACTATCAATTCCAACAGTTTTATAATTAGACTCAGAAGTAGTAGCTGGAGTAGAATTTAAACCTTCTCCTGCTTTTTGGAGCATCTCAATACAAGATGAAGTAGTTAAGGCTAAAACAATTAAAAAAAAAATAGTTTTTTTCATTTAGCTATTCCTTAACACGTTCTTTATAGGTGCCTTTTTCTGTTTCAACCTTAATTTTGTCTCCTTCATTTATAAACAAAGGCACATTTACAGTAGCTCCAGTTTCAACAGTCGCAGGTTTTGTAGCATTTGTAGCTGTATTTCCTTTAACGCCTGGTTCTGTTGCTGTAACTTCTAAAATAACACTTGCTGGCATTTCTACAGAAAGGGGCATGTTATCTTCAGAATTAATAATAACTGTTACAACTTCTCCTTCTTTCATTAAGCCAGGATTATCTAAAGCTGCTTCTACCAATTGAATTTGTGTATAATCTTCAGTATTCATAAAATGGTAATAATCTCCATCATTATATAAAAATTGAAATTTGTGGGTTTCTACACGAACATCATCTAATTTATGTCCAGCAGAAAAAGTATTGTCGATAACTTTTCCGTTGGTTACACTTTTTAATTTTGTTCTCACAAAAGCTGGCCCTTTACCTGGTTTTACGTGTAAAAACTCTATAATTTTGTATATATCGTGATTGTACTTTATGCATAATCCATTTCTAATGTCTGATGTACTTGCCATATAATTTAGTTTGATTTAAAATATCCTTTCATGATTCCTCGATGCGAATTCTTGATAAATTGAAGAATTTCATCGCGTTCTGGAGTTGCTTCCATTTCAGCTTCAATGATTTCTGAAGCTTGTGTATTATTATAATTTTTTTGATAAAGAATTCTGAATATATTCTGAATCTCTCTAATTTTTTCAGTTGAATACCCACGTCGTCTCAATCCAACAGAATTGATTCCTACATATGATAATGGTTCTCTTGCTGCTTTTACATATGGAGGTACATCTTTTCTAACCAAAGAACCACCAGTAACAAAAGCATGATTTCCAACAGATACAAATTGGTGAACTGCAGTCATACCTGCTAAAACAACATAATCTCCTATAGTTATGTGCCCTGCAAGTGTACTGTTATTTGAAAAAATACAATTATTACCAACAATACAATCGTGAGCAATGTGACAATAAGCCATAATTAAGCAGTTATCTCCAATAACAGTTTTCATTCTGTCAGAAGTACCTCTATTTATAGTAACACATTCTCGAATAGTAACGTTATTTCCTATCTCTACAGTAGTGTCTTCATCATTGTATTTTAAATCTTGTGGAACTGCAGAAATTACTGAACCAGGAAAGATGTTGCAGTTTTTACCAATGCGGGCACCTTCCATAATAGTAACATTACTACCTATCCAAGTTCCTTCACCTATCTTTACATTATTGTGTATGGTTGTAAAGGGCTCAATAACTACATTTTTAGCAATTTTTGCACCTGGGTGCACATAAGCAAGTGGTTGGTTCATAATTATTTAACTTTTGATATTTGAGCCATTAGTTCAGCTTCTGCACATAGTTTTCCGTTAGTATAAGCGTAACCTTGCATATGGCAAATACCACGGCGTATAGGTGTAATTAATTCGCATTTAAAAATTAACGTATCTCCAGGGCTTACTTTTTGTTTGAATTTAACATTATCCATTTTCATGAAAAAGGTTAAGTAATTTTCAGGGTCTGGTACCGTATTTAAAACTAAAATACCACCAGTTTGCGCCATAGCTTCAACAATTAAAACACCTGGCATTACTGGAGCTCCTGGAAAATGCCCCTTAAAGAACTCTTCATTCATGGTTACGTTTTTGGTTGCTATAACATGTTTATCTGATAGCTCAAAAACTTTATCTATAAGTAAAAAAGGTTGTCTGTGTGGAAGCATTGCCATGATTTGCGTAATATCCATTAAAGGAGGTTGATTCAAATCAATATTTGGCATATTATTACGACGCTCGTTTTTAATAATTTTAGAAAGTTTTTTTGCAAACTGGGTATTCACAAAGTGCCCAGGTTTATTTGCAATTACTTTACCTCTAATTCTTGTGCCAATAAGCGCTAAATCGCCTAAAACATCCAGTAGTTTATGCCTTGCGGCTTCATTTGGATGATGCAATGTAAGGTTGTCTAAAATTCCGTTTGGCTTTACAGCGATATTATCTTTTTTAAATGCCACCCTTAATTTTTCCATGGTTTCAGGAGATAGTTCTTTATCGACATAAACAATAGCATTATTCAAGTCGCCACCTTTTATCAATCCATGTTCCAATAGCATTTCAATTTCATGCAAGAAGCTAAATGTTCGTGAATCTGAAATATCCTTTTTAAAATTAGAAATATGGTTTAAAGTTGCATTTTGAGTTCCTAAAACTTTAGTTCCAAAATCTACCATAGTTGTAATTTGATACTCTTTTGCTGGCATTACCAAAATTTCGCTACCAGACTCTTCATCTGTATAAGAAATAACATCATTTACAACATACTCTTCTCTAAAAGCATCAAGCTCTACAATCCCAGATTTTTCAATGGCTTCAACAAAGAACTTTGAAGACCCATCCATAATTGGTGGTTCAGATTCGTTTAATTCAATAATTGCATTATCAACATCTAAGCCTACTAAAGCTGCAAGTACATGCTCAGAGGTTTGTATAGTAACTCCGTTTTTTTCTATGCATGTGCCACGTTGTGTGTTAGTAACATAATTTGCGTCTGCTTCAATAACTGGTTCTCCTTCTAAATCTATTCGTTTAAAAGCTAAGCCAAAATTTGCGACAGCAGGTTTAAATGTTAATGTTACATTTTTGCCTGTATGTAAACCAACACCTGTTAAAGAAACTTCGTTCTTTAATGTTTTTTGTTTTATTTCTGTATTAACTATTCCCATTTGTTTTTTTCTAAATCATTAATGTTTTTAACAATTTTTGGTAAGTTTTTAAAATGAACATACGATTTGTTATAGTCTCCATATGGTAAAGCAGGAGAGCCTTGTAGCACTTCATTATCTTTTACATTTCGGCCAATTCCAGATTGTGCTTGTATTTTTACATTATTACCAATAGTAATATGTCCAACAATACCTACTTGACCTCCTATTTGGCAATTTTCTCCTATTTTAGTAGAGCCCGCAACACCTGTTTGCGCTGCAATTACAGTGTTTTTACCAATCTCTACATTATGAGCTATTTGAATTTGATTATCTAGCTTAACACCTTTTCGTATAATAGTTGAGCCCAAAGTAGCTCTATCTATTGTAGTAGCAGCTCCAATATCAACATAGTCTTCAATAATTACATTTCCAATTTGAGGTACTTTACTGTACTCTCCATTTTCATTTGGTGCAAAGCCAAAACCGTCGGCGCCAATAATGGCTCCAGAATTAATTACACAATGTTTTCCTATGATACAATCTGAGTAAATTTTAGCCCCAGAAAACACTATTGTATTATCATCTATCGCTACATTATCACCTATATAAGAGTTTGGGCAAATTTTAACGTTATCACCTATGCTTACATTTTCACCTATATATGAAAACGCACCTATATATATATTATCTCCGTACTTAGCAGTATCAGAAATAAAGATGGGGCTTTCTAAGCCAACTTTGTTATTTTTTACTTGATTGTAATACTCTAGTAATTTTGAGAATGATTCGTAAGCATCATCAACTTTAATAAGTGTTGTTTTAATTTCGTTCTCTGGTTGAAATGACTTATTTACTATTGTAACTGAAGCTTTTGTTGAATATATAAATGATGTGTATTTTGGGTTTGCAAGAAATGTTAACGATCCTTCAGTGCCTTCTTCAATTTTTGATAATTTTGAGACTTCAATATCTGGATTACCAACTATCTCTCCTTCTAATATGTCTGCTATTTGTTGTGCTTTAAATTTCACACTTTAGTTTTTGTTGTTTTTTGATTACCGCAAAAATAGGAAAAATGTACTAAAGTTTTCATGTGTTACTGTCTATTGTTTTTTAGTTGATATATCCTCCTTGGGGTAACATATATAATATTTAGTAACAGGTTTTGATAAGGCTTTTAGATTTAATTGATCAGATGCTTTAACGATATCTTCAATTTTACCAGACTTATGTAGAATATTTATATTTTGATGTTTTAGTTGGTAAGCTTGATTTGAAATACTACCAGCAAACACAAAATATTCTGCTTCTTCTTTAGAAATATTATATTTTTCAATTAAACTCTTTGTGTGCTTTTCAAGGCTATTTTTTTTAATCAACTTATTCTTTATTTTTATTTTTAGAAGATTTCTATTAATAATCATTTCACATAAGTTACTTAAAACAAAGTCTTTATGGTGTTGCCACTCCTTCATTGCTGAAATAATATCATAATCATCCAATTCTGAAAATATATTTAGTGCATCATGATTAAAATTGTCGATTGAAATTTCATTATTCAAAAAATATTGTAATGCTTTACTCCCATTTAGCTTTTCTCCCAAGTTGGTTAATTCTTTAGCCCGTTTTAAAACTCTAATGAGCAACTGCTCTGCAACTAAACCTGTTTTGTGCAAATACACTTGCCAATACATAAGTCGTCTGGCTACAATAAATTTTTCAACACTATAAATTCCTTTTTCCTCAACAACCAATTCATCATTTACAACATTTAACATCGTTATTAAACGTTCACTATTAATATTACCCTCTGCTACACCTGTATAAAAACTATCGCGTTTTAAATAATCAGCCCTATCCATATCTAATTGTCCAGAAATTAGCTGGCACATAAAATTTCTATGGTATTCGCCCTTAAAAATTTTAATGGCTAGAGTTAAATTTGAGTTAAATTCTTCATTTAAACGTTCCATAAAAAGCAAAGAAATTTGCTCATGAGATACATTGTTTACAATGCTGTGTTCCATAGCATGTGAGAATGGGCCATGGCCAATATCATGCAATAAAATTGCTACATACAAAGCTTCTTCTTCCTCTTTCGTAATTGTAACTTCCTTAAAACGAAGCACATTAACCGCTTGCTGCATTAAATGCACACAACCAATAGCATGATGAAAACGCGTATGATGTGCACCAGGGTAAACTAAATACGACATACCCATTTGTGTAATTCTGCGCAGTCGCTGAAAGTATTTGTGCTGTATTATATCAAAAATTAATGAATTTGGTATAGTAATAAAACCGTAAATTGGGTCGTTTAATATTTTAAGTTTGTTCAAACTTTAACTTTTAGCATTAAATATTTACAAATATAACTATAACGCTTCAAAATAATGATGCAGTTATTTAAAGCACATTTTAATAATATAATTTAAAACAATATGATTAATATTCTTTGGGTTGATGATGAAATAGATTTACTAAAACCGCATATTTTATTTTTAGAAAAGAAAAATTATAATGTAACTACTTGTAACAGTGGCACTGAAGCTATTGATGTTTTAGACGATGCAAAGTTTGATATCGTTTTTTTAGATGAAAATATGCCTGGATTAACTGGTCTTGAAACGCTACATGAAATTAAAGAGAAACAAGATAACCTTCCTGTAGTTATGATTACTAAAAGTGAAGAAGAGTATATAATGGAAGAAGCTATTGGTAATAAAATTGCAGACTATTTGATTAAACCCGTAAACCCAAACCAAATATTATTAAGCTTAAAAAAGAATTTAGATCATTCTAGACTAGTTTCAGAGAAAACAACTTCTAATTATCAACAAGAATTCAGGAAAATTGCTATGGATTTATCTATGGTAAACTCTTATGAAGAATGGGTGAATCTTTACCAGAAACTTATTTATTGGGAAATTCAATTAGAAGATATTGAAGATGTGGGTATGTTTGAGATTTTAGAATCACAAAAAAACGAAGCCAATATACAGTTTGGTAAATTTATAGATAAAAATTATTCTGATTGGTTTGAGCCAAATACAGATGCGCCCATAATGTCGCACACATTATTTAAAGAAAAGATTGCACCAAAATTGAGTAAAGAACAGCCAACGTTATTGGTAGTTATTGATAATTTGCGTTATGACCAATGGAAAGTTTTTGAGCCAATTATTAACAATTATTACAAGAAAGAAACTGAGGATGCTTTTTTTAGTATTCTGCCTACGGCAACCCAATATGCGAGAAATGCTATTTTTTCTGGGTTAATGCCTAGCGATATGGAAAAATTGTTTCCGCAATATTGGAAAAATGATACAGATGAAGGTGGAAAAAATCTATATGAAGCCGAATTTTTACAAAGCCAAATGAAGCGATTAGGTTTGGATAACCTAGATTATGAGTATCATAAAATAACAAATCTCAAGACAGGGAGAAAATTAGTCGAAAACTTCAACTCGCTAAAAAACAACGATTTAACTGTAGTTGTGTATAATTTTGTTGATATGCTTTCGCATTCAAAAACTGAAATGGAGGTTGTTAAAGAATTGGCATCAAACGATAAAGCATACCGCTCTTTAGCGCTTAGTTGGTTTAAAAATTCTCCTTTATTAGAAATGATTCAACTTGCTCATCAACTTGGTTTTAAGTTGATGCTAACTACAGACCATGGTACAATTAATGTAAAAAACCCATCAAAGGTAGTTGGAGATAGAGATACCAGTTTAAACCTACGTTATAAAACGGGTAGAAGCTTAACATACGACTCCAAAGATGTATTTGTAGCAAAGAACCCTAAAGATGTACATTTACCTTCTATTACCATGAGTAGCTCGTATATTTTTGCAAAAAGTGATTTGTTTTTTGCTTATCCAAACAACTACAATCATTATGTAAGTTATTTTAGAAATACATATCAACATGGTGGTGTTTCTTTAGAAGAAATGATTATTCCTTTTGTGGTGTTAAACCCTAAATAAAATCCATGTAATACATAAAACATCGATGAAATGCATTTTTTCTTAGGATTTATCAAAAATTATTATTAGTATTGCATAGTAAACAGTGTGTACATTGGAAATAAGTTATGAGTTAAATGAAGTAGAGCATGTTGCAAAACAGTTAATAAACCATGCAACTAGTAAAACATTATTATTTTATGGAAACATGGGAGTTGGAAAAACAACACTTATAAAAGCCATAGTTAAAATACTAGGCAGTAATGACGAAGTGAGTAGCCCCACGTTTTCAATTGTTAATGAATATGAAACTGTGAACGATGTGATTTATCATTTTGATTTATATAGAATCAATGATATTGAAGAAGCCTATAATTTTGGAATAGAAGATTATTTATATTCTGATCATTACAAATTAATTGAATGGCCAGAAAAAATTGAACCAATTTTGTTTGATGAATTTGATGAGGTTTTTATAGAATTTAACTCTGAAAACAAAAGAATATTAAAATTAAATATAAAAGCAAATAGCCCTAATAAAGCATGATTTGTGATGAAAAAATGACATAAAATACTCTGATTTTTGAAGATTTACGGAAAACCCGCAGCTTAAATTTTAAAAAATATTGTTTTTAACATAATTTTAACATTTGCGCCATTTCTTCAAAATACTCTTTAGTTACATTTGGAATAATTAATTAATTAAATCCCTTATAAAATGAAAACTAAAAAGTACTTAATTGCAATCGCAATTTTCGGAGGTATGTTGTTTTTAGCACAATCTGCTACACAATATAACCTAGATGGACAGCAAACAGCAAAAGTTGACAAGCGAAAAATCAAAGTCCCGCCAGCTGGATAAAAGAGGCTTAGTAATTGGTAGTTTATTAGCAACTTTAATTGCTATAACTCCTTACTTATTTTATTTATATGAAAGTGTTCCAAATGCCAAATCTTGGGACACTTTTTTTGGCACATATAATAGTGGTTGGTTTGAAAGTGCTAATGTAGCAATGTGGGTTTTAACAGGTAAATTAATACCTCTTTATTTGTTGTTTTTATGGTTTTTCACGTGTAAGCACTGGTGGTATCATACATTGTTAGTTCCTATTGCAATGTATAGTTACCAAACATTTGACACTTTAAACAAAGAAGTGATATTTTTTGATTCTGGGCAATTAATATATTTGATACCAATTATGGCTATAATTATACCATCAATTTATTTGATAAGAGCTCAAATTTTTAATAAAGTAAACACCGCCAACAAGTCATTAGAAGAGTTAGAAGAAGAGTTTAAAATGTCTCCAAAAAACTTTTGGGGAAGAATTAAAGAATATTTTTAGTCTAATAATCTATTTCGCTCTTCTAACTCTATTTCTCTTTTGTTGTTGGCAAGCCTAAAGTTGCCAAATTTATAATTAAACCCAAAAGTAAATAACCTATTTTCTATTCTAGATTTTATAAATACATCTTGGTTTAAATATTTTGTTGATTGAGTAAAGTTTTGTGAATTAAAAATATCTACAATGCCTATATTTAAAGATGCTCTATTGTTCAACAATGTTTTTCTTAAATTAATGCTTAAACTAGATCTAGAGCTAATATTCGATGCTCCATCTATTAAAGGAGAGATATAAAGATAAGCAATATCTGTTGTTAAGCTTTTGTCTTTTAATAAAGTAAAGTAATTAATAACCTGTGCATACAAAGACCATTTATCAACCGTTAATACTTCATTCGCACTCTCTAAAGCAAAAAATTGATTTTCATAATAAAATAAAGAAGTATAAGCATACAAATTCCAACTTGGAAGGATATTTGTATATGCTGTAAAATCTAAGCCATAAGAAATATTACTATCTATATTGGTGTTAATATATTTAAGGATATTATCGTCGTTATCTTGAAATGCAATTTCATATGTTGGGTCTTTTTCAAAACTATAAAAAACTTCAAAAGTATACTTGTTATTTAAAGTATAGCCAAAGGTAAAGATATTATCTATCTGAGGTCTTAGGTTTGGATCCCCAGTAGAATAGGCGTTGTCATTTAAAAAATATTTAAAAGGATTTAATTGGTTATACCTTGGCCTGTGAATACGTTTATTATAATTAAAATAAATCTCATTATTTTCATTTAATCTATTTAATATATAAAAGGATGGGAAAATTTTAATATAATCATTGTCATTAGTTTGATTTGTTGATAATGAATTTCCTTCAATACTAGTAAGCTCCACTCTAAGCCCTCCTTGAAAGCTCCATGCTTCCCAATCTTTTGAATAACTGGTATAAGCTGCATAATTAGTTTCATCGTATAAAAAAGTATCCGAATTCTCTAAATCTTCAGTTTTAATATCGTTTTCAAAGGCAAATTGATTTAAAATACTTTCAGAATTAATATCAGATACCTTCCCACCGGCTTTAAATTTTTCAGAATCACTTATTGGTAATTCATAATCTATTTGACCTGTATATAATTTTATTTCTTGGCTTGAAAAGGTTTGAAACTTATTATTCCTAAAAGCCGTAGTAGTATTTGGTAAAAAATACCCAGTATTTACATCCTGAAAACCAGAAAAATCATAATCGGTATAGTGTAAACTTATTGACAACTTCTCTCCTGCTCTTTTAAACTTGTGAGTATAATCGAGTGTAAATGCTAAATTAAAAGTCTCATTAACTCTATTATTAAATGTATCAAAAATAGAGTCTAAAACTTTACTACTATTATAAACTTCTGTTAAGGAGTTTATTCTTGTTTTGGTGTCTTCTCTTGGAGCAATCAACATATTTGTAGAAAAACCAATGCTATTATTTTTATCTAATTGATAATCTATGTTGGCATTTATAATCTGGTTTTTAGTTTTCCGTCTTCTTTTAAAATCTGTTTCCCAACTCGTATTATCTGTAAAATTTAATGATTCACTATTATGTCTAAAATCCTTCCTAGGGTTTATACTATAATTTATATAAGTGTTTAACTTTTTTGTTTTAAAAAAATGACTTGTACCAAAAGAATATTTTGGGAATTCCGAACCTTGTTTATAATTACCAAAAACGCTACCATTATAACCTGCAACAATATTTTTACTGGTTACAATATTGAGTACTGCTCCCCCTTCAGCTTCGTATTTAGCAGGTGGATTTGTAATAACTTCAATAGACTTAACATTGGTTGCTGATGTGCCTTCTAAAAGCTGTTGAACTTCACTAGATGATAAATGGACTCTTCTATCATTTATATAGACAGTAGGTGCTGAGTTTTTAACAGTAATACTTCCATCATGTACCAAAACTCCTGGAGTGTGCTTTAAAACATCTAAAACATTATTATTTGATAATGTAGAGTTTTCAACATTAAAAACTAAACGATCTACTAATCGCTTTACTGTAGGTCTTTTTGCAACAATGGTTACATCATCAAGCGCTTCTAAATTTTCTTCTAAAACAATAGTGCCAAACTTGGTGTGTCCATCTAAATCAACCCCCTTAGTGTAAGTAGTATACCCTAAAAAGCTAATTTTTAAAGTATAATTACCCGCACTTAAGCTTTCAATTATAAAATAACCACTTTCATCAGTTGATGTTCCATTAGCAGAACCTTCAATGCCTTCAGAGTTTTTAGTAATTACCACATTAGCATAAGCAATAGGATTGTTATTTGCATCCTTAACATATCCATTAACCCGATACTCTTGAGCAAAGCACGACATAGAGAAAATAAGTAAAAGGAAATGAAAAGGTTTAAAGGTCATAATCTAATTAAAACACAAACATATAATAATTATATTGGAAAAAAACTGGTTAAAACAGCATTTCATCTAAAACTAGCAGTTTGTATCAATTAAAATAATTTCGCTTACAATAAAAACAATCAGAAATTTATTCGTAATTTGATTTTTATTTAAGAAACCTAAACATGTCAAAATCTTTGTCACCTTTTACAAAGCAACAACTTTTACCACAAGAGGAAATGCTTGAAATTAACAAACGTAAAGGAGAACTTTTTATTGGAATCCCAAAAGAAACTGCATATCAAGAAAAAAGAGTTTGTTTAACTCCCGATGCGGTATCTGCTCTTGTTTATAATGGGCATAAGGTTTTATTAGAATCTGGAGCTGGTGAAGGTGCCAATTTTAGTGATAAAGATTATAGTGAAGCTGGTGCAGAAATAACAAAAGATACTGCAAAAGTTTTTGCTTGCCCAATGATTTTAAAAGTTGAACCGCCAAGCATTGATCAAATAAAATTAATAAACCCTCAGGCCATATTAATCTCTGCTTTACAACTTAAGACTCAAGAGAAAAAATATTTTGAAGCTTTAGCGTCCAAGCGTGTAACTGCCCTAGCTTTTGAATTCATTAGAGATGCAGATGGAACATACCCCGCAGTTAGATCTCTAAGTGAGATTGCAGGTACAGCATCTACTCTAATTGCCGCAGAGTTGTTATCGAATAGCAAAGATGGAAATGGACTCATGTTTGGTAATATTAGTGGAGTTCCTCCTATCGAAGTTGTAATTCTTGGAGCTGGTACAGTTGGAGAATTTGCTTCTAGAAGTGCCATTGGTTTAGGTGCTAATGTGAAAATATTTGATAATTCGATTACAAAATTGAGAACCATACAGACAAATCTTGGTCGCCCACTTTTCACATCAACACTTCAGCCAAAAAATTTAACTAAAGCATTAAAACGTTGTGATGTTGCTATTGGTGCAGTACGTGGAAAAAACAGATCACCTATTGTTGTCTCTGAAGCCATGGTGCAACACATGAAAAAAGGTGCTGTAATTATAGATGTTAGTATAGATATGGGTGGCTGTTTTGAAACTAGTGAAGTTACTACGCATAAAAATCCCACATTTATAAAGCATAATGTGGTGCACTATTGTGTGCCTAATATTCCTGCTAAATACTCGCGAACTGCTTCTGTTTCAATAAGTAATATATTCACCCCATACTTATTGAAAATAGCAGAAGAAGGTGGTATAGAAAATTCTCTTAGATTTGATAAAGGTTTAAAAAATGGGTTGTATTTTTACCACGGAATTTTAACTAGCAAACCAGTTGGTGAATGGTTTAATTTAGATTATAGTGATGTAAATTTGCTTATATTTTAAACAACTTTCCTTTTTTTAATATTCATTTTTATAACACATGAAATTAATACAACGTATTGGTTATTATTTGGGAGGGTTCTCATTAGGCTTAATTATTTTAGCTTTTTTTTTAAATGGTAAAAAAGTATCATGCGATTACGGTCCAGATGCCAGAGTATTGAAAAATATCAATTCAAAAGCAATAAAATACAGCAGATCTATGCAAATCGATACTACAGCTATGTATTATATTTTAAAAGAGGGAGATATTAATTTTTCTGAAAGTGACACTCGTAAAGAACCCTGTGGGATTTACGTAATTGAAGGAGATTATAACGAGGCAAACATTATACTTACTGTTGAAAACTGTGACAGCATTGCTACCGTAACTAACTATAAAGTAGAATGACTAAACGCATTTTTGATTTTATTTTTTCGCTTATTGGATTATTACTACTCTCCCCTATTCTTATATTAATTTCAATTTTAATTAAGCTAGACTCTAGAGGCCCTGTTTTATTTATTCAAAATAGAGTTGGCAAAAACAATGTTGATTTCAATATTTATAAATTTAGAACCATGCGCATGGCGTCTGAAACTAAAGGTTTATTAACCTTAGGAAATAATGATTCTCGTATAACTAAAATTGGATATTTTTTGAGGCGCTATAAGATAGACGAGTTTCCTCAACTTATAAATGTTTTAAAAGGCGATATGAGTTTTGTTGGCCCTAGACCAGAGTTACGTTATTATGTAAATTTTTATACTGATGATGATATGAAAATTTATCAAGTAAGACCTGGTATTACAGGGCTTGCATCCTTAAAGTACAGAAACGAGGTTGAGCTTTTAAAAGCAGCTAAAAACCCAGAAGAATACTTTATTAAAACAATAATACCTGATAAGTTACGATTTAATAAAATCTATATTAAAAAACGTAATTTCTTTTTTGATTTAAAACTCATTTTGATGACCATTGTAAAGGTGATTATAAAATAAAAGTAATAAGAAAGGGGTATTTGTTTGAAAAGGTTATTATTCATACTTTGCGTATGTAATTTACCCGCTAAATCTACGATTTACCGAAATTAATAATCAATGAATACACCCACCCCAAATCATATTCAACAACTCATTCGTGATTCAGGTATATTTAATTTTAAAAAGAACTCAAAAAGCAAATATCCAAATTTAGAATTTTCTGACCATACAATCTTAATTACAGGAGCTGCAGGCTCAATAGGTAGTGAGCTTGCAAAGCAACTTACACAATGTACTTATAAAAAGCTAATTTTGGTCGATATTGCTGAATCTCCATTGTACGAACTTCAACAAGAATTAGAAAATAATGCATCTATTAATGCAGAATTTATTTTATTGAATATTACTGAAAAAGAATCTCTAAGCTATCTTTTTGAAACTTATACTCCAACGCTTGTCTTTCATACAGCTGCTTACAAACACGTACCTTTGATGGAAACTAATCCCTACGAAGCTGTTAAACTTAATATAATAGGCACTAAATTATTGGCAGATTTATCAATTAAGCATCAGGTTAAAAAATTTATATTTATTTCTACTGACAAGGCTGTTAACCCTATAAGTGTTATGGGAATGAGTAAGCGAATTGCTGAGCACTATTTGTCGGGCTTAAATAATCAAAATAAAACTAAATTCATTATTACACGTTTTGGTAATATATTTGGCTCTAGCGGATCCGTTGTTCCATTATTTATAAGTCAAATCAATTCTGGAAAACCAATAACAGTTACAGATAAAAGCATATCTCGTTACTTTATTTGTAAGCACAAAGCGTGTAATTTAATACTAGAAATTGCAACTTTTAAAGATTTTGAAAACCCAGTTTTTACTTTTAATATGGGAAAACCTATTAAGATATTTGACTTAGCTAAAGTTTTAATTACATTTTATAATGAAGATATTAATATTGAGATTACAGAAGTTCGTCCTGGTGAGAAATTGCATGAAGATATATTAGCAAGTAATGAAACATTAATACCAACAACTCATAAAGACATTATGCAGATAAAAAGCAAAAGTGACAAATCAAAAAACATAAAAAATCTTAAAGAGTTATTAAAAATCACGCCCTTTCAGTCGGTTTCTGAAATAAAAATGACACTTAAAAAATATGTGTAAATTATTTTTTCTTTCTGCGTTTTTTCTCTTTAGATAATAAATTAAGCTCCCTACTTGTTTGCCCAGCCACAGATGTGTTTTCTTCAGCGCGTCTTATCAAATATGGCATCACATCCTTTACAGGTCCAAAAGGCATGTATTTTGCCACATTATAGCCTTTACTTGCTAAATTATAACTAATATGATCACTCATACCATATAATTGACCAAACCAGATACGGGAATCATTATTGTCTAGCCCTCTTTCTTTCATTAATTGCATAAGCAAATACGAACTTTCCTCATTATGAGTACCTGCAAACAATGACATTTTTTCCAAATTATCCAAAACATACTTTAGGCCTTCATCAAAATTCTTATCTGTTGCTTTTTTATTTATACAAATTGGTGAAATATAACCGTTTTCTTCAGCACGCTCATTTTCTTTTTCCATATATGCCCCTCGTACTAACTTGTACCCCAAATAAAAGCCTTCAGCTTTAGCTATCTCATGCTGCTTTTCCAAAAATGCTAGCCTATCATGTCTATACATCTGTAGTGTATTATAAACAATAGGCTTATCAGTATTATATTTTTTCATCATTTGAGTTATCAAATCATCAGCAGCATCTTGCATCCAACTCTCTTCAGCATCAATTAATATGGCTATATCATTGTCCTTTGATTTTTTACAGACAACATCAAATCTATTAACGACTCTATCCCACTCTTCCTGCTCTTTTTCGGTTAAGGCTTCGCCTTTTCCTAGTTTTTCGTATAAATAAAAGCGTCCAAAACCTGTGGGTTTAAATACCGCTATTGGAATCGAATTAATGGCTTTAGCAAAATCTATAATCTTAAGAATCATATGCATTGCTGCATCAAATTCAGCTTCATTTTCTTTACCTTCTACGGAGTAATCTAAAACTGAGCTTACCCCTTTCTCATACATTTTATCAATAACTGGCAAGCAATCTTCTTCATTTACACCACCACAAAAGTGATCAAAGACGGTAGATCGAATAAGCCCTTCAATAGGTAAATGTGCCTTTATTGCAAAGTTAGTTGCTGCAGTACCTATTTTTACCAAAGGTTCAATAGAAATCATTTTAAACAAAAAATACGCACGTTCTAATTCTGAGTCGTTTTTAAGAGCAAATGCTATTTCGGTATTTTCAAAAATGGAGTCAGTTTTTTGCATTATCTGTAAAATTTTGTACAAATATAATTAAGACTTAGTTATCATTTTATATAAAAACTCCTTAATTTCACCCTTTATAATAATAGATATATTTTTCATGAAATCGATTACTGCAAATGATTCTATAATTCATTTTAATGATTTGTGTTATCCATCACTAAATGAGCATCTTAAACTAAATAATTTTTCTAAAATATTTGTTTTAGTAGATGAGAATACGCATAAATATTGTTTACCAAATTTTTTAGCAAAACTAGAAACGAAAGCTGATATTGAAATTATTGAAATTGAAGCTGGCGAAGAGCATAAAACAATAGATACTTGCTCTGGTGTTTGGAATACTTTATCAGAATTAGATGCAGATAGAAAAAGTTTACTTATAAATGTTGGAGGTGGTGTTATTACAGATTTAGGTGGTTTTGTAGCATCTACTTTTAAAAGAGGAATTGCTTACATAAATGTTCCTACATCACTACTTTCAATGGTTGATGCTTCAGTTGGTGGAAAAACGGGTGTTGACCTTGGTCATTTAAAAAACCAAATAGGAGTTATTAGTACGCCTAATTTAGTGCTTATTGATACTAATTTTTTAGAAACATTGCCGCAAAATCAATTACGCTCTGGTTTAGCAGAAATGTTAAAGCATGGTTTAATAAACAGTAAAAACTATTGGAATAAATTTAAAGATTTTTCAAAATTAACACTAAATGACTTGGATGAATTAATTTATGAATCCGTTATCATTAAAAAAAATGTAGTTGAGGAAGACCCCTTTGAAAATGGGTTAAGAAAAACATTAAATTTTGGGCATACGCTTGGACATGCCATTGAATCTTATTTTTTAAGTAACCCTAGTAAAAAAGATTTGTTACATGGTGAAGCCATTGTGGTTGGAATGATCTTGGCAAGCTATATATCTACAGAGTTAGTTGGCTTTCCTAGTAAAACAACAGACGAAATTAAAGCCTTATTTTTAAGTTATTATGAAAAGGTAGATATTGAAGAAAAAGAGTATCAAAGTATTATTGAGCTATTGAAGTACGATAAGAAAAATAATCATGGAAATATAAACTTTGTTCTCCTTAAAGACATTGGTATCCCAAAAATTGATTGCCTAGTTAAGGATGAGATTATAATTGATGCTTTTAAATTTTATGAGAGTTAATTATATTTTTTTTGTAATTTTATAAATATTGCTGCTAAATTTATTTATCAACCAAAATTTTTAAGATGAAAAGAATTATTGTTGATTATAAAAAACTAACTCCAGAGTTATTAAATCTTTTAACAGAGAAATTTCCTGATGGTTATGGAGATGATGACATAATTACTTTTGATAACCATAGAAACGAGACTATAGAGGCTATAGAAATAAAGACATTAGACGCTATATACTTAGTTAAAGTAAGTAGTAAATTGCATTACACAATGAATAATTTTGATAGTGATAATATAGAAGTTAATGAATTAGGAAATGTTGTAGTTGATAGTGATAGTACTATTGAGCCTACTACTTTTGGAGATGAAGAGGAATAAACTCTTTTTTCTTGTAACTAACCTACGTAAATAATGTTCCACTTTTTTTCTAAAAAAGCATTTCTAAAAGATTTATTAGAAGACTTTGTAGATATGCATTCTCATATTTTACCTGGAATAGATGATGGCGCAAAAAACACTTTCGAATCAATAGATTTAATTAAAGGATTGCAAGAATTGGGTGTTAAACAGTTTATGCCAACACCTCATGTTATGCAAGATTTCTATCCGAATACTGATGAAACTATTGGTGATTCATATCAAAAACTATTGGAAGCTTTAGGTTCTAAAATGCTTTCCGAAATTACTATAAACCCAGCAGCTGAATACATGCTGGATGATAATTTCCAAAAACAATTAGATTCTCAGGAACTATTTACACTAAAAGGAAACTATTTGTTAATAGAGATGTCTTATTTTCAGCCGCCTATTAATTTGGAAGAAATAATATTTAAAATTAAAATGAAAGGCTACTTACCAATTTTAGCACACCCAGAGCGATATTCATTTTATCATAATACAAAAGATTATTATAGAAAGCTTAAACAGCTTGGATGTTTTTTTCAACTTAACTTATTGTCTTTAAGTGATCACTACGGGAAAAATGCAGAAAAAACAGCTAATTATTTATTGGAAGAGCAACTTATAGACTTTGTTGCAACGGATACTCATAATGATAATCATATAAAAAAGCTCTCTAACCTTGTCCTTAGTAAGGATATGACTAAAGAGCTTCCTAAAATTATAGAAAAAACTTGTAATACTTTTTCTGTTATTTAAGCACGTTTATTGAAAAAGCCTTTCTTTTTTTTGGCGCCATAATATCCATATTTTGCGCCATATCCAAAATTAGCTTGCTTAACATCATTAACGACAAGCATCATTCCATTAAGTTTGTTTTCAGCATGTAATTCTTTTGCAAAATTCAAAATACGTTTTTCTGTATAATCAGCACGTGTCATATAAATAGTATGCCCAGCGTATTGACTAAACAATAATGTGTCCGTTACTAACATTGATGGAGCTGTATCTACAATTACGTAATCGTACTGCTCAGACACTTTATCAAAAAGCGGCTTCATTCTATCGCTCATTAATAACTCTGCAGGGTTTGGTGGTACTTTTCCAGACAACAAAACATCTATTTTATTACCATTGACCTCATATGTGTTTATAGCCTCTCCAACAATTACAGATTTATCAACTAAATATTCAGTTAAACCAACTTTTCCTTCGTTATTTTTCTTTTGATTATTTATACCCATAAGTAATTTTGGGTTCCTTATATCTGCACCAATCAGCAATACTCTTTTATCAGTATTAGCCAATGTTAATGCCATATTCATACTAAAAAAAGATTTTCCTTCACCGTTAATAGTTGAAGTGACAAAAATCACATTGTCATAATTCTCTACCTTTCTAGTTCGTTTTATATAATCAAAATTGGTTCGTATAATTCTAAACGATTCTGATAAAATTGAGCGATCGTTTCTTTTTACTAAAATATTATTGCCTTTTATTTTTGGTATTTCGCCTAATACAGTAATTCTTTTAATTTCTTTTTCTAAATCTTCTTTATTATGAATTTTGGTGTCAAATAAATTCTTTACATAAAAGAACATAAACGGGATCAATAATCCCATAAATAGTGCTCCTATATAAGCTACTTGTTTATTAGGCGAGATAGGACCGCCAGCTTCATTATAAGCTTCATCAATTATTTTTGCACTTGGCGAGGTTGCAGTTAAAGATATCGCAGCTTCCTCTCTTTTTTCTAATAAGTACAAATATAATGACTCCTTAATTCCTCTTGTACGTTCAATCGATCTTAATTTGCGTTCTTGACCAGGAACAGAGAATATTTTAGAATTTATACGTCTTGATTGGCTCTCTAGGCTTCCTATTTGAATTCTCAAGGATTTAGTAGAGTTATTAATACTTTGTTGAAGATTTTGCCTAATATCTGCCAATGTTTGGTCTAATTCTAATACGATGGGGTTTTGTTCTCCTGCACTTTTTAAGAGTGCTTTTCTTCTTTCAAGCAATTGGTTATATCTGTTTGATAACGCACTAATAGCAGGGTCTCCAGAACCTAAATTTGACGGAATTGAACTATACATTGAAGTCTCATCATCTAAAGTTGACTCCATGAAATTTAATTGACCTAATTGCATTTTTGCAGCATCTAACTGTTGCTCGTTAGCAGCACTTGAATTTAAGAATTGTCCAGCTTCAGAAGCAACATCTGTAACTTTATTACCAGTTTTGAAGTTAACAATGCTACTATCTGCGCTAACTAAATCTTTGGCTACTAGTCTTATACGATTATCAATAAATTTTGCTGTGTTTTCAGATATGTTATTTTTCTTTTGAATAGTAGACTTATTGTATTCATCTATTAAAGTATTAACTATGTCTTTTGCTTTTTCTATAACAGGATCTACGAAGCTTACTGTGACTACTTTTGATGATTTTCCAGAAGGAGATATAGAGACTCTATTTTTAAGAGATTCAGCCAAGTATTCTATTTTTGCAATATTTACCCTTATAGAGTTCCCAACATTATTTTCAATACTCTTATTTTTTGGTGTAACGATAATGCCTCCAAAAGATGTTGGAATTGTTTCTCCAAATGCATATTTTTTCGAAGCAGTCTCTTCATTAATCCGATAATTAAAACTTGAAGAAGAAAGAATTTCAATATAAAAATTAGAGCTTGTGTTATTTATTATTGAATCAGATTCTATAAAATTTATAACAATTGGAGAGTCTTTATATAATTCAGATTCATAAACTCTTCCTTTAGTATAATATCTAATATTTAAATTTAACTTTTTTACGATATTTCTAAGGAAGCTTCTAGATTTTATTACTTGTATTTCATCTTCAACCATTGCATCTTCTCCCTCGGAGAATAACGACAAATCTTTTAAAGCAGCAGCCGAGGAGTTCTCTTTATCATCTAAAAGCATTATTTTGGCCTGAGCTAAATACTCTGGTGTAGTATATCTTAAATTTATATACGTTAACCCTAAACATATTATTAAACTTAAAGCAAACCATTTCCATTGCTTTAAGTAAAGAGATACTGTTTTCTTAAGATTAAAATTAAAATCTTCAGAATTATTATTCGATAAATTATTATTCTGTTTTAAAGCCATTTTTAATTCTAATTTCTAGTTACAAATATTAGTGCAGTTGTTAAAAGAAAAGAAGTAATACTAATAATGGTACCTATTCTAGCATCTCCAGATGCAATGCTGATTGCTGAATTATTTGGTTCAACATAAACATAATCATTTTGCGTTAAGTAATAAACAGGAGAATTAAAAACCTCTTTTGTTGTTAAATCTACTCTAGAAATTGTTTTTGTACCATTAAAATCTCTAATTATCATAACATTATCTCGTCTACCTTTTATAGTTAAGCCTCCAGCCATACCTATTGCTTCAAGAACTGATACTCTTTCGCCAGAAACAGGATAAACACCAGGGCTAGTCACCTCTCCTTCTACGGTAATTCTAAAATTTAAAACACGGATAATAACCACTGGGTCTTTTAGTAAATTCCCGTCAGAGAATTTTTTCTTAATTAACGCTTTAGCTTCTTCTACTGTTAACCCCAGTAGTTTTATTTTTCCTAAAACTGGAAAATCAATATTACCCTCTACATCTATAAGATAATCAACAAAGTTTGTCCCTCCGCCTCCACCTTGTCGCACAATGTTATATGGCCTTGCTGGATCAATTATAGTCCCATCTGAAGTTGTTGTTGAAATAACAGATATATATACGCTTAATATATCTCCAACTTTTAATTTTGCAGTGAAGGTATCGGTATCAACAATTGTTTCAAAATCTTTGGCATTTTGAAAATAAATAATATCCTTCTTTGTAACACAGGAAGTTAAAAATAAGGTAAATATAGCACTAAAAACAAACAGTTTGTGTCTTGGAAAAGGTGTAATCATCTTTTTTTCGTTTGGGGAAATTAATAAATTTCTACTTAATTTATTAAAGATTAATATAGCTTTTATCTGATCTCTCTTCAGATAGGCCTCGTACTTTTTTATAAATTTGTACTCTTTTATCGAATTTTTCGTAATCAGAATTGTTTGATTTATACTCAGGAATTAAGCTTTTCATTTTCATAACAATGTTGTTGTTTTGAAAACGATTAGTAATACATAGCTCTTCTATTTCAGATTTTATTTTATTGTACTCTAATTCTCTAGTTTTACTTATCATTATTTTTTTATGATAAGTTGATAACGTATTTTCACCATTTGCCAATAATTCTTCATAAAGTTTTTCTCCTGGTCGTAAACCTGAAATTTGAATATCTATATCTTCTGGAAATCTTAATCCAGATAATTTAATCATATTTTTGGCGAGATCGAAGATCTTAACAGATTCTCCCATATCAAAAATAAATATCTCTCCTCCTTTACCCATTGTACCAGCTTCTAAAACTAGTTGGGATGCTTCAGGAATTGTCATGAAATAACGAGTTATTTCTTTGTGAGTTAAAGTTAATGGCCCACCCATTTCTATTTGTTTTTTAAACAATGGAATTACTGATCCATTAGATCCTAAAACATTACCAAATCTTGTTGTGATGAATTTTGTTTTACTTTCTTTTTGAAGACAGCTAATATACATTTCTGCCATACGCTTGGTCGCTCCCATTACACTAGTTGGGTTAACAGCTTTATCAGTAGAAACAAAAACAAACTTTTTAACATCGTATCTAGATGCTGTGTCTGCTAGGATTTTAGTTCCATTTACATTAATTTTTATTGCTTCATATGGAGACTTCTCCATTAGCGGTACATGTTTATATGCAGCAGCATGAAAAACCATTGTTGGCTTATTTTCTTGAAAAATACTATCTATTCTTAGACCATCTCTAATATCTGCAACAATAGCAGTAATAATACTTTCTTTTCCGTTTTGTTTTAAATCTTGTTGCAAATCATATAATGCAGATTCAGCTTGATCAACTAGTATCAATTTTTTTACACTAAAGTTTGCTAATTGCTTTACTAACTCACTACCTATGGAGCCAGCTGCTCCTGTAACTAAAATAGTTTCGCCATTAAATTCATTCAATAAATTTGGGTTATCAATTTCTATAGGAGCTCTCCCAAGAAGGTCTTCAATTTGAACTTGTTTTATTTGTTTTGCGCTTAACTCTCCATTAATCCACTTTTCAATTGGTGGAACTTTAGTTATTTTAACATCCAAATCAATTAAACTATCAATTAGACTTAACAAACTGTTTGGATCTATAGTTTGTGACGCTACTACAATTTCATCTATTGCATTAGATTCTATGTATGACGTTGTGACTTTATTTTTTGAAAAAATTGGGACACCGTTTATAGATTTTCCATTCTTCTTTAAATCATCATCAATAAATCCAACTACACTAAATCTTGAACTTAAGTTATTAACTAATGCGTTATATGTTATAATACCTGACTCTCCTGCTCCATAAATAAGAACTCTTTTTGAAGAAACTAACTTACATTTTAAATACTTATAAGTCATTTTAAATAGCAATCTACTAGCGCTGAGTGTTACAAAACTAAGTAGTGCATGCATTACAATTATAGATAACGGGATAGTAAACTCTGGAATTATATTTGTTATTCTATTAAATAATACAAAAACAATAGATAAAAGCGACATTAGCGCCACTGACTTAAACAAGTTAACAACATCTGTAAACCCAGTATGACGTATTACACTCTTAAATGACCCTATCACTAAAAAACTAAACGTTGCGATAATAAATAAGAAAGGTAACTGAAATAAAAACTGATTTATATCAAAATTTAAAGTGAAATTAAATCTTACAAAGTAAGTTGCAAAAAATGTTAACAAAACTATTGCTAGGTCAATACCTAAAACTAGCCATTTTGATGCATACTTTTGCGAATAAAATAAAAAGTAATTTTTTATCATAAGTTTGGGGTTTTTGTAATTATGCTAAGAATTCTATCTAAATCACCTTGAGATAGATTAGATCCACTTGGTAAACAAAGTCCAGCATTAAATAGTTTTTCAGAAGTTCCGTCTGTATAAGAGAGATAGTCTTTAAAAACTGGTTGCATGTGCATTGGCTTCCATAAAGGTCTAGATTCAATATCGTCTTTTTGTAACGCTAGTCTAATACTTTCACGGAGCTCATAAGAGTTCGTTTTTATACAAGTAATCCATCTATTAGAGAAGAATCCTTCTGGTTCGTCTAAAAATTCGATAGTATTGAATTTTGACAAATTATTTTTATAGTATTTATGGTTTTTCCTTCTTGCTTCAACTCTATCATTAATCACTTCCATTTGCCCTCTGCCTATTCCTGCTAAAACATTACTCATTCTATAATTATATCCTATAGAAGAGTGTTGATAATGCGGCGCATTATCTCTGGCTTGTGTTGATAAAAAGATTGCTTTATTTTTTAATTCAGAACTTTTTGTTATTAATGCACCTCCTCCAGAGGTAGTTATAATTTTATTTCCGTTAAAAGATAAAATTCCAACATCTGATAATGTTCCACATGCCTGATTAAAATAAGTACTTCCTAAAGCTTCAGCACTATCTTCAACTACTGGAATATCATATTTTTTTGCGATACTATTTATTTCTTCAGCTTTATATGGCATACCATATAAATGAACTGCTATTATAGCTTTTGGTTTTTTATATTTTTCTATCCTATCTTTAATTGCTATTTCTAGTAATTCAGGAGACATATTCCAAGTGTCTGATTCGCTATCAATAAAAATTGGTGATGCACCTTGATAAATTATAGGGTTAGCAGAAGCTGAAAATGTAAAACTTTGACATAAAACTTCATCGCCTTTTGAGACACCTAGCAATTGCAATGCTAAATGTATGGCAGCCGTACCAGAACTAAGCACCGCAACTTCATTATTACCACCTAAGTAATTTTTTATATCATTTTCAAAGCCATCAACATTTGGCCCCAACGGAGCTATCCAATTTGTATCAAAAGCTTGATTAACAAATTTTTGCTCTGAACCTCCCATATGAGGTGATGATAAATATATTTTAGTTTTGGTCAACATTACTTGTTAAATATTCAATTAACTTTTTTGCATAGAAAATTTAGAGTGGGTTTTTACACCACTTTAGTAAAAGTTTAAAATGTCCTTTTGTGAATCCCTCACATGCAAAAAACAGAATCAGTTTCATAATTTATAGCTCTAAAATTGTAACTTAATAAAAATATAACTTTTAAAATTGTATTAATCTTTAAATTTTAGAATAATACTGAGAGGGTTTTTCGGTTATTCAACTTATATTTTTATCAAATCAATAATGCTATTAATCAATTCAATTTTTTATTTACGATGTAAATTTAGTAATTGTTTTAATTCTAAAGCTATGATAAGAGGTTAATTCGCTAAAAGAGTAATAAAAATCGGTTAAATACATTACCGGTTTTCATTGGTAGTAAATCTATGCAGATTATCGATTTTTAAGATTAACTTTTTCATAAAAAAGAATTGGTTTACTTTACATTTATCAAGTTTTTATTATTGAAATAATTACTTGATTTCATCTTTAAAATAAGTTAAATATTATATGTTTTTAAATTAAAAAAAAATGATTTAGTCGATGTTTTTAGCAAAAAACTGAATTTCGTCGATAAAAAGAAGGCCTTGATATAAATAGTTAACTAAAATACATTTATTTTCTTCATATTTGCGATGCTATTAATAATTCAAGATTCACCCCAAATTTATAATGAATACACAACAATTAAAAACATTCAAAGGAAAGAAAGTACTCGTAACTGGAGGAGCAGGTTTTATTGGCTCAAACCTATGCGAAACTTTATTAAACAATAGCATAGATGTAGTATGCTTAGATAATTTTTCTACTGGAAAAAGAATTAATATTGAGCCTTTTTTAGGTAACAACAATTTTTACTTAGCTGAAGGAGATATAAGGAATCTGGAAGATTGTCATAAAGCATGTAAAGGAGTGCATTATGTGTTGCATCAAGCAGCTTTAGGTTCTGTACCAAGGTCTATTAAAGATCCAATTACTACTAATGATGTAAATGTTTCTGGTTTTTTAAACATGCTAGTTGCTTCAAGAGACGCTGGCGTTGAGCGGTTTGTATATGCAGCAAGTTCATCAACATATGGTGACCATGAAGCATTGCCAAAAGTTGAAGATACAATAGGGAAACCTTTATCTCCATACGCCATTACCAAATATGTAAACGAATTATATGCTGATATTTTCCATAGCACTTATAATTTGGATACTATTGGGTTGCGCTATTTTAATGTTTTTGGAAAAAGGCAAGATCCAAACGGAGCATATGCTGCAGTAATTCCGAAATTTGTTCAACAATTTATAAATCATGAGTCTCCAATTATTAATGGAGATGGAAGTTATTCTAGAGACTTTACTTATATTGATAATGTAGTACAAATGAATATTAATGCGCTTACTATAGATAATAAGGAGGCATTAAACAATGTATATAACGTTGCTTACGGTGAAAGAACAACTTTGTTAGAATTAGCAACATTACTGAAAGTATATTTATCAGAATTTGATAATTCTATAAAAAATATTGAAATAAAACATAGAGAAAATAGAATTGGAGATATCCCTCACTCTTTAGCTTCTATTGATAAAGCAAAACAATTATTAAATTACAGCCCTAAATATAGTATTAGTAGTGGATTAAAAGAAGCTGTTAATTGGTATTGGGAAAATTTATAATAAGTTACATTATCAAAATAAAAAAATGAAGGATATTAAAATAGCTGTTATTGGTTTAGGTTATGTTGGTTTGCCATTAGCAAGACTTTTCGCAACAAAATACTCTGTTGTTGGATTTGACATTAACCAAAAAAGAATTGATGAACTATCACAAGGCAGTGATTCTACTTTAGAAGTAGATTCAGATACTTTAAATTCTGTTTTAAAAAGTAATCCAAGCGACAATATTGGATTGTTTTGCTCTTCTAATCTAGAAGATATTAAAGATTGTAATTATTATGTTGTTACCGTCCCTACTCCTATTGACAAAAATAATAGACCAGATTTAACACCGCTTTATAAATCTAGCAAAACTGTCGCAATGGTTTTAAAAAAGGGAGATATTGTTATATACGAATCTACTGTATACCCAGGAGTTACTGAAGATGAATGTGTACCAGTATTAGAAAGAATAAGTGGTTTAAAATTCAATAAAGATTTTTATGCAGGTTATTCTCCTGAAAGAATTAACCCTGGAGATAAACTGCACACTGTCGATAAAATTTTAAAAGTCACCGCAGGATCTACTCCAGAAATAGGAAAAAAAGTAGATGCTCTATACGCAAGTATTATAACTGCAGGCACTCATTTGGCACCAACTATTAAGGTTGCAGAGGCAGCAAAAGTTATTGAGAATTCTCAACGCGATATAAATATTGCATTTGTAAATGAGTTAGCAAAAATATTCAACCTTATGGGTATTGATACCCATGATGTATTAGAAGCTGCTGGAACTAAATGGAACTTTCTGCCATTTAAACCAGGATTGGTAGGAGGGCATTGTATTGGGGTAGACCCCTACTATTTAGCTCAAAAAGCGCAAGAAGTAGGTTATCATCCAGAAATAATATTAGCTGGACGTCGTGTAAATGACAGTATGGGACAATATGTAGCATCAGAAGTTATTAAACTAATGGTACAAAACGATATACATATAAAAGAGGCAAATATATTAGCTTTAGGAATTACTTTTAAAGAGAACTGTCCAGATGTTAGAAATACCAAAGCTGTTGATGTTATTAATCAGCTTAAAAGTTATGGCACACAAGTAACTATTTACGACCCTTGGGCAAATCCAGAAGAAGTCAAACACGAATACGGACTGGAAACTGTTCAAAAATTGCCAAGCAAAACTTATGATGCTGTTGTTTTAACCGTAGCACATAAAGAGTTTCTACAAGAAGATTTAAAATCATTATTAACTCCAAAAGGTGTTCTATATGATGTTAAAGGAGTTTTAAAAGATAAAGTAAATGGTAGGTTATAAATTTTAATAATTATGAATAACATTAAAAAGAAAATATTAATTACTGGAGGTGCTGGGTTTATTGGATCACATGTCGTTAGATTATTCCTTACAAAATATTCAAATTACAATATATATAATTTAGATGCCCTTACCTATGCTGGAAATCTAGAAAATTTGAGTGATATATGCGACCATTCAAACTATACTTTTATAAAAGGAGATATAACTAATGAATCATTTATTAACGATTTATTTATTACTTACAAATTTGATGCAGTAATTCATCTTGCAGCAGAATCGCACGTTGATCGATCAATTACAGATCCTCTATCTTTTGCAAAAACTAATATATTAGGGACTATGAATTTGCTTAATGCTTTTAAAAATATCTGGGAAAATAACTGGGGCGGAAAATTATTCTACCATGTTAGTACAGACGAAGTATATGGCAGCCTAAGTGATAATGGTTATTTTGAAGAAACAACTCCTTATGATCCAAGCTCCCCTTATTCGGCCTCAAAAGCAAGCTCAGACCATTTTGTTAGAGCTTATGGAGAAACTTATAACTTACCATATTTAATATCTAACTGTTCAAACAATTACGGACCTAATCAATTTCCTGAAAAGCTAATCCCTTTATTTATTAACAATATAATTAATAATAATCCATTACCTGTTTATGGAGATGGTAATTACACTAGGGATTGGCTATATGTAATAGATCATGCTATTGCTATAGATTTAGTTTTTCACAATGGTAAAAATCATAGCACTTATAATATTGGTGGTTTTAACGAATGGAAAAATTTAGACTTGGTTAAGCTGCTTTGTAATTTAATGGACGAAAAACTAGCTAGAAAACTAGGGTCTTCAAAAAACTTAATTACATTTATAAAAGACAGACCAGGGCATGATTTAAGATATGCAATTGATGCATCAAAAATAAATAAAGAATTAGGATGGAAGCCTTCGGTTACATTTGAAAAAGGCTTATCGAAAACTATCGATTGGTATTTGGAAAACAAGAAATGGCTTTCACATATTACATCTGGTGAATATCAAAAATATTACCAAGAAATGTATTTAAAAGAATAAATTATGAAAGGAATTATTTTAGCAGGAGGCTCAGGGACAAGGCTGTACCCTTTAACAATATCTGTTAGTAAACAGCTACTTCCCGTTTATGATAAACCTATGATATATTATCCTCTATCAGTTTTAATGATTGCTGGAATAAGGGATATACTCATTATTACTACACCTCATGACCAAGATGCATTTAAAAAACTTTTAAGTGATGGATCTCAAGTAGGCTGTAATTTTGAATATGCAGTACAACCTGAACCAAATGGCCTTGCCGAAGCTTTTATAATTGGAGAAAAGTTTATAGGAAAAGACAAAGTAGCACTAGTACTTGGTGACAACATTTTTTATGGCAATGGCTTTGGGAAATTGTTAAGAAGTAAAACCAATATAAATGGAGCTTCTATATTTGCTTATCCTGTAAACGATCCAGAGCGATATGGTGTAGTTGAATTCGATAAAAACGAAAAAGCCATTAGTATTGAAGAAAAACCGAAACATCCAAAATCATCATATGCAGTTCCTGGTTTATACTTTTATGACAATAGAGTAGTTGAGTTTGCAAAAAAAGTAAAGCCTTCTGAAAGAGGAGAAAAAGAAATTACTACGTTGAATCAAATGTACTTAGACCTTAATGAATTAGAGGTTGGAATCATGACTAGAGGCATGGCATGGCTAGATACCGGTACTGTAGATGCTATGGATAGTGCTACTGAATTTGTGAGGGTTATGGAAAAACGAACAGATAAGAAAGTTGCTTGTATAGAAGAAATTGCTTACTTACACGGATATATTAATAACGAACAAGCTTTGGAAGTATCAAAAAAATATGGAAAAAGTGGTTACGGAAATTATATTCAAAAAATAGTAAAATCATAATGGATTTAGTTAAACAAATCGATTTACCAAAAATCTTAGATAAACGAGGTAATTTGAGCTTTTTTGAAAGTAGTAATCAAATTCCATTTGATATAAAAAGAACCTATTGGATATATGATGTACCTGGAGGAGAGATTAGAGGTAGTCATGCTTTTAAAGAATCTACAGAATTTATTATAGCTCTATCTGGTAGTTTCGATGTTATACTCAATGATGGGGTTGAAGAAAAAAGATTTAGTTTAAACAGATCATATTATGGTCTTTATGTTCCAAATTTATTATGGAGAAGGCTTGAAAATTTTTCAACTAACTCTCTTGCTCTTATTGTATCTTCTATGGAATATAATGAAAAAGATTATGTAAGAAATTTTAATGATTTTAAAATTATTAGAGATGAAGCTAAAAAATAATACAGTTTACGATTGCTCCGTAATAGATGTTTCCAAGATACATAATAATGCAGGAAATATAACTGTTGTAGAGAATGGACATAATATACCTTTTAATGTTAATAGGGTGTATTATTTATATGATGTACCTAGTGGTGAAGCAAGAGGCGGACATGCACATTATGAGCTAGAACAGTTTATTATAGCAGCAAGTGGAAGTTTTGATGTTGTTCTAGATGATGGTGTAAATAAAAAACGCATATCCTTAAATAGACCTAATTTAGCGCTTCATGTAGTACCTGGTTTATGGAGAGAATTAGATAATTTCTCTTCTGGATCTATTTGTATGGTACTTGCATCTCATAAATATGATGAAAAAGATTATATTAGAAATTATGATGAATTCTTTAAACTAAAAGATGTCTTACTTCGCTCATAAATTATCAGACGTTCAATCAGAGAATATAGGAATAAAGACTACCATTTGGCAATTTGTAGTAATTCTTAAACATGCTATTGTTGGCGAAAATTGTAATATTTGTGCTAACGTGTTAATAGAAAATGATGTTAAAATTGGTAATAATGTAACTATAAAGTCTGGAGTTCAAATTTGGGATGGAATTATTATTGAAGATAATGTTTTTATTGGTCCTAATGCTACATTTACCAATGATATAATTCCGCGATCAAAACAATACCCAGAATCGTTTGAAAAAACAATAATAAAAAAAGGAGCTTCTATTGGAGCAAATGCAACAATTATTGGAGGAAATAATATCGAAAAATATGCTATGATTGGAGCAGGATCTGTAGTTACAAAACCTATTGGAAAGAATGAAGTTTGGATTGGGAACCCTGCTAAACATGTGGGATATATTACTAATGAAGGTGAAATTTTAGATTTACAATTAAGGAGTAAAAAATTAGGAAAAACCTACAAGTGGCTTAATAATAAATTAATTATAGACTAATGATAAAATTTTTAGATCTTCAAAAAGTTAATAAACAATACCAGGAAGAATTAAAAGAAGCAGCAAACAATGTTATTGATTCTGGTTGGTATTTGCAAGGTGAGCGTGTAAAACAATTTGAAACAGAACTTTGCAATTATGTCGGAGTAAAAAACAGCTTAGGAGTTGCAAATGGGTTAGATGCTTTGCGTATAATTTTAAAAGGCTATATAGAAATTGGAGTGATGAAAAAAGGAGACGAAGTAATTGTTCCTGCAAATACATTTATTGCTTCTATATTAGCAATTACAGATAATGGATTAAAGCCAATATTTATTGAACCGAACATTAATACATACAACCTAGATATTTCTAAAATTGAAGCAAAGATTACACCTAGAACAAGGGCTATTATGGTGGTTCACTTATACGGAAGGGTTTGCTGGTCAAATGAAATTGAACATCTTGCTAAAAAACACAATTTAAAAATTATTGAAGACAATGCACAAGCTATTGGTGCTAAATGGCAAGGAAAAGCTACTGGTTCTCTTGGGGATGCTGCTGGTTTTAGTTTTTATCCTGGAAAAAATTTAGGAGCATTAGGGGATTCTGGAGCAATTACAACAAATGACACAAAACTAGCTTCTGTAGTAAGAATAATAGCTAATTACGGATGTGAAGAAAAATATAAAAACACATATAAAGGCTACAACTCTAGAATGGATGAAATTCAAGCAGCTTTTTTAAGTGTTAAACTTAGACACTTAGATAGAGAAATATTACATAGAAGAAAAATAGCTGAATATTATATAGAGAATATTAATAATTCTGCAATCATTTTACCTTCACTCCCTAATAATAAGGAAGAACATGTATGGCATTTATTTGTAGTACGTTCTGCTCAAAGGGATTTACTACAAAAACATTTAGCATACAAAAACATAGAAACATTAATTCATTATCCGATACCTCCATATAAGCAAGTTGCTTATAAAGAATTTAAAGAATTAAGTTATAATATAACTGAAAGAATTCATGACGAAGTACTAAGTTTACCTATAAGTCCAGTACTTATGGAGACAGATTTCGAAAAAGTAGTTAATGCAAATAATTTATTTATTAATGAATAATTTTATTGAAACAATAATAGAAGTGAGTAACAATCCATTCAATATTTTTAATAAGTTGTTTAAAAGAACTGTTTGTAGTTTAAGATCAAAATATTATTCGAAAAAAATTAATTCTGGTGGTGGAAAAATCATAATTACAGATCCTTTCATTCGTTTCAAAATTAAAAAACATAAGACATCTCATTTAAGTATAAAAGGTCATTTAATAATTACCCCCCATGTAGGAGGAAAAAACCTGTCTATACTTTTTATGGGGCCAAAATCAAGGTTAGAAATAAAAAATGATTTTTCAATTGGACAAAATGTAAGGTTTTTTTTAAATGAAAATTCAACACTAACATTAGGAGGTAAAGATAAAGAGTCTGGATCAGGAATTACCTCAGATACTTTGATAATGGTTAATAAAAAAATTGAGATTGGAACTGATTTTATTTGTGCTTGGAACGTTTTTATTAGCGATTCAGATTGGCATACTATAAATAATACACCACATCAATCAGACATTTTTATTGGAGATCATGTTTGGATTGCCAATAGTTGCAGCATATTAAAAGGTGTAAATATTAATAACAATAGTATTATCGCTAGTCATTCGAAAGTTATCAATAAAGAATATCCTAAAAATTCTATGCTTGCAGGTACTCCAGCAAAAATAGTAAAAACAGATATTACATGGA
Source organism: Gaetbulibacter sp. 4G1 (assembly GCF_002741945.1). Taxonomy (GTDB): domain Bacteria; phylum Bacteroidota; class Bacteroidia; order Flavobacteriales; family Flavobacteriaceae; genus Wocania_A; species Wocania_A spongiicola. Next base: position 194,605 of record NZ_MDVN01000024.1, on the reverse strand, counting down.
CTCGAGACATCATCAGTCACAATTAATAGTTCTATGAAGGAAAATCAATCCTCGTATCGGCAAATAATAAAAGCAACATCTCTTTTTGGAGGCGTACAAGTATTTAATATTATTATTTCAATTATTAAATCTAAAATCATTGCTGTTTTATTAGGACCTTCAGGAATGGGAATAGCTGGATTATTAACTTCTACAATAGGTTTGGTGGGAACTATAACTAATTTTGGATTAAGAACTAGTGCTGTTAAAGATATAGCTGCAGCTAATGAAAGTCAAGATTCAAATAGGGTTTCTAAAATTGCAACAATTTTTAGACGTTTAGTATGGATAACAGGAGTTTTAGGAGCTATCGTTACTATAATATTTTCTCCTTGGCTAAGTGAATTTGCTTTTGATAATAGAGACTATAGTATTGCTTTCATTTGGCTATCTATAACATTATTATTTAATCAATTAACAAGCGGTCAAAATGTTCTTCTTCAAGGAATGCGTAAGTTAAAAGATTTAGCTAAAGCTAATATGATAGGTTCTTCTTTGGGATTATTAGTAACAACCCCTTTATATTATTTTTACGATATTGACGGTATTGTACCTGCTATCATTTTATCTTCAATTCTTTCACTTTTAATTGCATACTTTTTTGCGAACAAAATAAAAATTAAAAAAATAAAAGTTACAATACAAGATACACTTCAGGAAGGCAATGAAATGTTGAAAATGGGTTTTATACTTAGTATAAGTGGTTTAATTACACAAGCAGCAGCTTATGGAGTAAGAATTTTTGTGAGTAACACTGGTAGCATTGAAGATGTTGGCTTATATAATGCTGGTTTTGCTATTATTGGGACCTACGTAGGGTTAGTTTTTGCTGCCATGGCTACAGATTATTACCCAAGACTTTCTGGGGTTGCTGACAACAATTATAAAGCAAATAAGCTAATAAATCAACAAGCAGAAATTTGCGTTTTAATACTTGCTCCAATTCTATCTGTTTTTCTAATATTTATAAATTGGATTATAATAATATTATATTCCACAAAATTTATTCCAATTAATGATATGATACACTGGGCAGCTTTAGGCATGTATTTTAAATCTGTTAGTTGGGCTATTGGGTTTATTCTTTTTGCAAAAGGGGCTTCAAAAACTTTTTTCTGGAGTGAATTGATTGCTAGTTTTTATTTATTTCTATTTAATATTATTGGTTATAAATATTTTGGTTTGAAAGGGCTAGGCATTTCTTTTTTAATTGGTTATATTATTGTGCTTTTTCAAATTTACTATATTGCAAAATATAAATACAGTTTCAGTTTTAATACTGAATTTTACAAAATTTTTGGGATTCAATTTTTACTTGGTTTATTAAGTTTTATGGTAATTAAATATTTGCCAACTCCTTTAGCATACTATGTAGGTATCCCTTTTATTTTTATTTCTACTTATTTCTCTTACAAAGAATTAGATAAACGTATAGGAATAAAACAGTTGTTAACGAAATACTTAAAAAGATAGTATGATTAGTTACCCCAATGAAATTAATAAATCTAAAGAAGGTGAACATAATCAGTTTCCCTTAATATCTGTTATAATTATTACTTATAACTCTTCTAAATATGTTTTAGAAACTCTAGAAAGTATTAAAATACAGACTTATAAAAATATTGAGTTAATTATTACTGATGATTATTCGACAGATAATACAATTGAAATATGTCAAAATTGGTTAATAAAAAATAATCAAAGATTTATTAATACGGAGTTAGTTATAACAAATCAAAATACAGGAATTCCTTCAAATTGCAATAGAGGATTAAGTAAATCAAAAGGAGAATGGCTCAAATTTATTGCTGGAGATGATGTCTTAGATAGCACTTGCATTGAAAGTTATATAAATTATATATTTTCAAGTAAAATATCACCTTCCTTTATTTTTAGTAATCAAGTATTTTTTAAAAAAAACATTCAAAACATTATAAAATCTGTACCTATATCTAAGCTTATCACTAAAAAGTACAGTCATCAATATCTAGATTATTTATGTGATAGACCTACAATAATTCCATCAGCTTTTGTATCTCATAAAATTTTAAAAGACCTTGGCGGTTTTAATGAATCTTATAGGCTTTTAGAAGATGTTCCTTTATTATTAAAAGCACTTCAAAAAGGTGTTGAATTTAATGTATTGCACAAAAACTTAGTCTATTATCGTATTTCTGAAGTTTCTGTATCTAATGATAGTAAAAATGAAAGCTTAGGGTCTAATTTATTTTTAGATTCTATCAAAGCTTTTTACGATTCAGCAATTTACCCAAATCTATTAAAGAAAGGATTACTTTTTAATTATATTAAGGCAAAAACAAAGTTTCACTTTGCTTTGACCGGCAATTACCCTAAAAATATATTACCTAAAATTATATATAAACTAATACTAAAACTTGCTTTTTTAGAAAAAAGAGTACATCTTTTTTTTTTAAAATAATTCTTTAAGTATTATGAAAATTGATTATGAAAATTAAGACCATAACTTGCCACGAAGTATACAATCATGGAGCTAGCTTACAAGAACATGCTCTGTTAAAGTATCTAGAAGATCTAGGGCATACGGCAGAAGCTATTAATTACAAACCAGAATATCTTAGCAACCATTTAAAGCTATGGCGCGTACCGAATGAAAAATTTAAACGAAGTTTTATCCTAAAATGGTTATATCTAATAGTGAAATTGCCTAATAGACTAATAGATTTAAAACGTAAAAAAGCTTTTGATGAGTTTTCTATTAAACATATTAAGACAGGGAATAATAAATATACTTCTAATGAAGAATTGAAAAATAATATACCAATTGCAGATGCCTTTATTTGTGGTAGTGACCAAATATGGAATTCATTTTTTTTAAATGGAAAAGATCCTGCTTTTTATTTAGATTTTGTTCCTGATGAAAAATTAAAAATTTCGTTTGCCGCAAGTTTTGCAATTGATAAAATTGATAATGATCTTAAACCCTTTGTTAAGGAAAAAATTAAAAGAATAGATCATATTTCAGTTCGGGAAACTTCGGGAGTAGAAATATTAAAAAATTTAGGAATAAAAAATTCTACTCAAGTTTTAGATCCAGTTTTTTTATTGGACAAAAACTATTGGACAAAAAACTTCATCTCTCCTATAAATGAAAAATATTTATTAATATATGATTTTGATAATAATCCACTAATAAAAAAAATATCGCAAAGACTAGCAAAAGAAAATAATTTAAAAATATATACCGTAAACAATAATATAACATATGCCGATAAAAATTACTGGTTATATGGCCCTACTAAGTTCTTATCTCTATTGGCTAACGCTCAACTTATAATATCCAATTCATTTCATGCTGTCGCATTCTCATTAATTTTTGAAAAACAGTTTTTAGTTGTTAATCGAAATGTGAAAATAAATACGCGAATGAGAGACTTACTTGAGTTATTAGATCTTTCGGATATAATGATTACTGATGTAAAAAAAGCAGAGTGCATTTCTATGAACCCAATTTTAACTTATGATTTAATCAATAATAAATTGTTAGAATCTATTGATCGTTCAAAAGAGTTTATAAAAAAAGCGTTAAGCTAATATTTATGAAGAAAATAGTATTTGTTATAGAATCTTTACATTGCGGTGGGGCTGAAAAAAGCTTAACAACCTTACTAAACCATATAGATTACGCAAAACATAGCGTAGAACTTATTCTATTTAAACATGGAGGTGAATTTGAAAAATTTGTTCCTAATGAAGTGACTGTAACATGGATAAACCCTTTTGAAAATATTAATAAATTAAAACTAACATTCTTACGAATAAAATTTTTATTATTTAGAAAGTTAAAGAAAAAAAATGAATATCATAATGCACAATGTTATTGGAAAGTTTTTGGAAATCATATTTCACAAAATATAAGAGTTTTTGATTTAGCAATTGCTTATAACCAAGGATTTGCGACATACTATGTTGCTGATAATATTAATGCTGAAAATAAGATAGCATGGTTAAATACAGATTACCAAAAAGCAGGGTACAATGCAGTTTTTGATTATTCAAAGTATAGTCAATATAATAATGTAGTTTGTGTATCAAAAGAAAATGAGCTCTCCTTTATAACTGCTATGGAAAAGATTGGTAAAAAATTTTCAATTACCATTATAAAAGACATTATAGATATCAACACCATAAAAGAACTAAGTAATAAACCTGGATCATTTGATAATCAGAATACTAAAGAGTTAAAAATTCTAACAGTTGGACGTTTAGCTAAAGCTAAAGGGTTTCATTTAGCAATTGATGCATGTTCTCTACTTGTGAATAATAACATAAAACTGAAATGGTATGTCATAGGCGAAGGGGCTGAACGTAATTTTTTAGAGTCAAAGATTAAAGAAAAACATTTAGAAAATCAATTTATACTCTTAGGATATAAAGAAAACCCCTACCCTTATATAAAATCTTGTGATATTTATGTACAGACATCTTTATTTGAAGGTTTAGGTTTAACGGTAATTGAAGCAGCAGTATTAGAAAAACCTATAGTAACGACTAATTTTCCAACAGCATTTAGTATTATCACACATAATGAAACTGGATTAATAACAACAATGGATGCTAAATCTATTTCAGAAAGTATTTTATATTATATTAAGAACCCAAGCTTTACTCAAAGCATCATAAAAAATCTTTCAAAGCAGAAAAGCAAAGATTTAGAGAATTCATTAAAATTATTTTATAATTTGGTAAATGATATAACATAATATGAAACTACTATATGTCACAAATGGTATAAATGGTTCTGGAGGTTTAGAACGCGTACTTTCTATTAAGGTTAATTATTTAGTTAAACATTTTAATTATGAAATACACATTCTTCGATTGAATGAAGAAAAGTTAGATCCTTTTTATCAATTTTGTTCATCTATTGTGTTTCATAATATTAATGCAACTGGAAATTTAATTCAATCCTTTTTAAGATATAAGAAAGGGTTAAAAAAAAATATAGTAGACATCAATCCAGATGTTATTTCTGTTTGTGATGATGGGCTCAAAGGTCTTTTCGTTCCTTATATAATAGGTAAATATTGCCCAATAATATACGAACGACACGCCTCAAAGAGTATCTTTAAAAATAACAAAACAAGTCGTTATTCGATGCAGAGTTTAAAGCTAAAATTATACGATGTATTAATGCATATTGGTGCTAAGAAGTATGATGCGTTTGTCGTATTAACTAATACTAATCTAACCGAATGGAAATTAAAAAATATTACAGTAATCCCTAATCCATTATCGTTTTATCCGGAAGAAAAAGCTAAGCTTACAAATAAAAAGGTAATCATGGTTGGTAATCATGGTTATCAAAAAGGAATAGACCGATTATTACACGCATGGAAACTTATTATAGTTAAACACCCAAATTGGAAACTTGAAATTTATGGAAAGATTCATCCAGAAAAATTATATCACACACTTGCTCAAGAACTAGGAATAGCAGCTAATGTAAGTTTTTTTGACCCCGTTCAAAATATTGGAGACAAATATAAAACAGCTTCAATTTATGCAATGTCTTCAAGATCTGAAGGTTTCGGAATGGTACTTATAGAAGCTATGTCTTATGGAGTTCCTTGTGTTTCTTACAACTGTCCTTCAGGACCTATTGATATAATTTCAGATGGTGAAGATGGCTTTTTAATAAAGGATGGTTACATAGACGATTTTAAAGATGCCATATGTTATTTAATTGAAGATTTAAAAATTAGAGAAAAAATGGGTACAAAAGCGCTACTTAAAGCAAAAAAGTATGCGCCAGAACTTATTATACCACAATGGGATATATTATTTAAATCCTTAACTAGATAATATGAAAATAGTATATTATACAGACCAAATTCACCTACATGGAGGAATAGAAAGGGTTTTAACAAACAAAGCTAATTATTGGGTAAATAAAAAAGGTTATGAAACTCATATTATCACATCAGAGCAAAAAAATAACCCTCCTCGTTATCCTTTAGATAAAAGAGTTCATTTGCACGATCTCGCAATAAATTATAATAGAAAACTAAGCTATTTTAATCAATCCAATTTTAAAAAAGCATTTAAGCATTACTTTATACTGAAAAAAAAACTACGAGAAATAAAACCAGATGTGATTATTGTATGTAATTTTGCTTTCGATTTTTATTTTATTCCTTTTATTTTCCCTTCTATTCTTAAAATCAAGGAGTTTCATTCCTCAAGAAGTTTTGACAATTTGAAACGAAAAAAAAACAAATCATTTTTAAAATATATATATTATGCAATAACTGATTATATTGAATCCAAGTACGACTATATTGCATTATTAACAGTTGATGAAATAAAATATTATAAATCTAACAATACCATTGTAATTCCTAACGCTTTGTCTAATTACCCCGAAGAAGTAGCTCTTTTAGATGAGAAAAAAGTAATTAGCGCTGGGAGAATAGCTCCTGTTAAAGGTTTTGAAAAATTAATTGAGGCCTGGGTATTCATTAAAGATAAAATGCCTGAATGGGTCTTAGAAATTTATGGTAGCGGGGAAAAACAATATTTATTTGAGTTACAGAATCAAATAAATATTTCTAATTTACAAGACAGAATAATTTTATGTGGGAATACTGATAGTATAGAATTGAAAATGAAAGATTCTTCTATTTTTGTTATGTCATCACTAACAGAATGTTTTCCAATGGTTTTATTAGAATCATTATCTTGTGGACTGCCTGTTGTGTCTTTTGATTGCCCAAATGGACCACGAAATATCATAACAAATAACGAAGATGGCTATTTAGTAGAAAATCAAAACTCAAAGGATTTAGCTAATTCACTTATTAGATTAATGAAAGATGAAAAATTACGAAAAGCTATGGGCAAAAAAGGAAAAAGTAATATGAAAAAATACCATCCAGATATTGTAATGAATCTCTGGGAAAAGATTTTTATCAAAAAGTATTAATTTTTAAAAGAATAATAGTGAAATTCTTTTAAATTAAAATTTACACAATGATTGAGTTCATACCTTTAGAATACTACTACATATTTTATATTAACTTATCATTAGCTTTGGTGCTATTTACCATTTTACATACACTTATTTTAAAAATTAATGATTTAAAAAATATTCGCTATATAAATATAGTTGGATACTTATTGCTTTTCTTTCTCATTATTTATATCGGTTTAAGACCTATAAGTGGTCATTACTTTGTTGATATGGCAACATATGCTAGACATTTTCATAGATACGCTAATGGACTCCCTATACTTTCAAATCATGATTTAGGCTTCCATTTATTCATGAAACTTTGTGCGAATATAATGCCCATTAATATATTTTTTTTAGTCTGTGCTCTATTGTATATATATCCTATGTATTATATTTCAAAAAAATTTTTTAGAGAAAAATGGTTTTATTCCTTTCTATTATTTGTAGTCTCTTTTTCTTTTTGGACATATGGTGTAAATGGACTCAGAAATGGTATAGCTACGTCATTCTTCCTTATGGCCATTACATTTAGTAATAATAAAAAAGTAATGATTTTCTGGATTGTTTTGGCCTGTATGTTTCATAAAACATTGATACTTCCTACATTGGCATATGTAATTACTTTAATACATAATAATCCAAAAACGTATCTAAAAATATGGATTCTTGCAATACCTTTATCTCTCTTTTTGGGAGGTATATGGATTGCTCTATTTTCTAATTTGGGATTTGCAGATGATAGACTTGGCGGTTATTTAACTGGAGAATTAGATGCCGCAATTTCGCAAACTGGTTTTCGTTGGGATTTTTTAATATATAGTGGATCAGCCGTTTTTGCAGGCTGGTATTATATTTTTAAAAAAAACTATCATGATGTTTATTATGATAGATTATTCAACATTTATTTAATAGCAAATGCATTTTGGATTTTAGTAATAAGAGCTAACTTTTCCAATCGCTTTGCTTATATTTCATGGTTTATGATGGGGATTATAGTTATTTATCCATGTTTAAGACAACAACTTTTTAAGAATCAAAACTTAGTAGTTAACAAAATTATATTTGTGTACTTTGCCTTCACATATTTAATGTATTATATTTACTATTAAATATAAAGAGTTAATGAAAAAAATAACTGTTTTTACACCAACCTATAATAGGGCATATTGTCTTCCACAATGTTATAACAGTTTGATAAAGCAAACTAGCAAAGATTTTTTGTGGTTGATTATTGATGATGGCTCTACTGATAACACTAGAGAACTTGTTGAAAATTGGATTAGTGATGGAAGAATCTCTATTCAGTATCATTACCAAGAAAATCAAGGCATGCATGGTGCACACAATTCTGCATACAGTTTAATAAATACAGATCTCAACGTCTGTATTGACTCTGATGACTTTATGCCAGATAATGCCATAGAAAGAATACTCACATTATGGCAAAAACATGGTAGTAAAAGGTATGCTGGCATTATAGGTCTAGACATAGATAGGCAAGGAAATATTATAGGAACTCCATTTCCTAAAAACCTTAAAGAATGCAAATATTATCAATTAAAAAGTAAATATAACGTTGTTGGTGATAAAAAATTTGTTTATCGTACTGAAGTAATAAAAAAATATCCTGAGTATCCTATTTTTAAAGGTGAACGTTTTGTTCCTCTTGGATATAAATATATGTTAATCGATCAAGATTATTGGTTATTATCTTTTAATGAAGTTTTTTGCAATGTTGAATATATGGAAGACGGTTCTAGTTTAAATATTTTTAACCAATATAAAAGACACCCTAGAGGATTTGCACATGAGCGTAAACAACGCATGAAATATTCGTATACGTTTAAAGAGCGATTTAAAAATGCCATTCATTATGTATCTAGCAGTATTATGATTAATAATTGGATGTTTATTAGTGATTCTCCAAAAAAAGTACTAACAATTATTGCTATACCTTTTGGAGTTATTTTATATTTCTATATTATGAAAACAACAAGAAAAGGCGTTATGAAAAAAAACAAAGAATAGATGTGCAATGGCTAGTAGCGGTAGAGAAAAATTAAAGAAATTCAATCTTATTGTTAAACTCTTAGTGATTCTTAATAAGATTGTACCTAGGTTTATAAATAAAAGATTATTTATTTATTCCCGAAATGTATCGGGCAAAATTGGTATGCTAATTAGGTATGTGATATTCAAAAACCTATCACTATCATGTGGTGATAATGTTTCCATACATGAAGGAGTTTTTTTAAAAGGATTAAATACTATGGAAATTGGTACTAATGTTAGCATACATTCTATGTGTTATATAGACGGTACTGGTGGCTTAAAAATTGGTAATGATGTTTCCATTGCTCACTCAAGTACGATTATGACAACTAGCCATACTTATAACAATACTTCTGTACCAATCAAATATAATGATGCAACCAAAGATCCTGTATTAATAGAAAACGATATTTGGATAGGAGCTGGTTGTAGAATTTTAGGTGGAGTCGTTGTTGGTAGTCGTAGTATTATTGCTGCTGGTGCCGTTGTAAACAAAGCCGTTGAATCCCATACTATTGTAGGAGGAATACCTTCAAAAAAAATAAAAAAAATATAGTTTAAATTAAAAACCAAACTATGTAATTAAATTACATAGTTTGGTTTTTAATTTAACAGTTTTAATATTTTAGTTACAAGAATTATTTTCTAATATAATAGAACTAATATTATTATCTTCTAATATTTTTATACATTCCCCCAATGGAGATTTACTTATTATGTTATTTTTGATACTTATGATAGAGTTTCCTGTTCTTAAATAGAAAGGAGGTTTACTATTAGACTCAATAGTATTCCCAATTATATTTAAGTTACTGCAGTTGTAAAACTCGTAAGCATTATTAAAAGTATTTTCGATAAGCTCAATACCATGACTAGAATTAATAGGAGTGGAACTGCCGCTTACAATATTATTTCCTTTAAATGTAAGTGTATAATTTCCAGATTCATCTGTATTATTTACATTGGCAAATACAGCTCCATATCTCATAACATTAACATCATTATTTCTAACAACAACATTGTTTAAACTTGCTCCCATAGAAATCCCTGCACTTTTATCTACATTACTGATAATGGTGTTTTCATAAATCTCACTATTTTGAACTGGACCAATAGACATTCCTCGATTACAATTATTTATCGTATTCCCATATACTTTCATATCAAAATTTGAAATTGATATACCAGTAGAAAAACCATTAACTGTGTTATTGTAAATAGTATTGCTATACACAAGATTTCCACGATCACTGCGACCTGTGATTATCCCAGCTCCATACTCTTTTGCTATATCTGACTGCGCAGTGACTATATTGTTGCGCACAATACAATTTCTTGCACTTTGTAAATTAATTGCACTATTAATAACATTCCCTTCAAAAGTAACTTTATCGCCAATAGCGACTAAAAAACCACCTCTTCTACTACCGGTTTCTCTATTATTTCTAATGATAATGTTCTCAGACAGTTCATTAGGCTTTAAGGCTTCTATATCTAGCGCAAAACCTGGTATAGTTCCTTGTGACTTATCTGTATGTATCCCTGCGTCAATAAAATCACAATCTTCTATAACTACTCCATCAGCAGCAGTAATAGACAGGTTATTTCTTCTACTTCTAATAAATTTGCACCCAGTAGCTAAGAAATTACGCGTTGGAGCATAATCAGGGTTAACTGCATGACCTTCTCCTTCTAATTTTAATGCATCTCCTGCTGCATCAATCATCGTTACATTTCTGACAGTAACATTAGTACTTCCTCTAGATGTAAATAAATGCCCCCACCCATGATCATTTATACCATCCGAATAATCATGTTCATCACGGTCACCATACAAATTACCTCCTTCTATAACAGCATTGTCAGAATTCAAATACACGGATAGCAAGGTGCATTTATCCGTTGCATTAGGTTGCACCCTTAGATGTGTATTCTCAGACATTCTAAATGTGAAATTTGAAGGAATCTGAATTGCTAAATCAACAGGAGCTCCCTCCGAAAGTGGTCCATCTATTTTGAAGTATGCATCCAACTTATCAATAACAAAAATATTTACTCCTAATTCTTTAGCTTGACTAATTATAGATTTTAATATGTCCTTATTATTTTTAGCAACTTCATCAGACACTTTACCTTCAACTATACCCCATCTATTTGGAACAAAGCTAAAAATGGGGTCTTTGACTTGAGGGTTTGATCCCCCAATAGTGAGCGTTGAGTTTAATAACTCACCACCAATAATTCCATTATCACCAAAATTAAGAGTTCCATTTATAATTTCACCCCCTTCATAAATTATTGTAACATTTGCAGGAATGTTTGCAGTTTTACCTTCTAAGTCCAAAACACAATTTATTATTATTGTAGAATTTGGTTGTACATTATCTAATGTAAAATCACATGGTAAACTTGTGTCAATTTCATTGTTCGTTGTATCATCAGGAGTTGTATCTGTATCTTCATTATCTATTGGATCCTCAACAGCTAATATAGGTTCAACAAATAATTCTTCTTTATTACAAGATATTAATGGTATCGTTAATAATAAAATAAATAGCATGGGTTTTAAAAGCTCTTTCATAATTCTAATAATTTGGGGTGTTTAAAATAAACTATAATTCAATAGTAAATAATTTTTTTAAAAAAATCGTTTAAATGATTAATTTTTTCGATAAAATACATTATTCTTTTATTTTTTTTCGATAAAATACATTTTTAGACGTTTAAATGATTTTTGGGATTAAATTTTTATGTTATATACGCATGAAAAGTTAGTTTGGATTTTTACACAATAAAATAGAAATCGCAAAAATATATTAAAAAATGATATTTCAGGTAAATTGTTGATAACCTTTAACAAGTTTTATAAACTTTAAGGCTATTAATCAGCAACATACAACCTTTTGCATGTGTATTAAGAGATCTATTACAGTTATATGTTAATATACTCTTTAATCTTCACTACTAAACTTCTTACAACGAATATTTTAGTTTCTTTATAGAATAAATAATCAATTTTAAGAATGAAAATCATAAGTTAGCGGTATAATTATGGCCCCTCCAATAAATTTATTATTTTAATGAACTTAACTTTCGAAATCCAATCGTCTATTTTTGCCAATTATAGTAATAATGCTTTTTACATTAGTAATAAGTATTATACATACAAAGATTTTTCCCAAATAATATCAAATATCAGGAGTACTATAAAAAAAAGTGCAAAGAAAACAGAGTGTTTTGTTGGATTAATCACTAACGACGATATTCACACTTATGCTTCAATAATTGCATTGTGGTTGGAAGGTAAAGCCTATGTTCCTTTAAATCCTGAATTCCCACTAGACAGAAATTTATCTGTAATCAAACAGGCAAATATAGTTACAATTCTTGATTCTTCATCAGAGAAAACTTTTAGTAGTTTTAATTCGATAATGACTAAAACGCTTAGTGATTCGGAGGTTGATTTAACTCCTGTTGAAATATCTGATAACGATTTCGCTTACATATTTTTCACTTCTGGCACAACAGGCACCCCAAAAGGAGTTCCAATAACATTTGGTAATCTATCTGGTTTTATAGAAGCTCAATGGGCTCTAAATTATACGATTACTGAAAATGACAGATGTTTACAAATGTTCGAATTAACTTTTGATTTATCTGTTGTATCATATCTTGCTCCAATACTTAAAGGTGCTTGTGTTTATACTATTCCAAAAGATGAAATTAAGTACAGCTATATTTTTGAATTAATGGAAGACCATGAATTGACTTATTCGTTAATGGTTCCGTCTATATTACATTATTTAAGACCTTATTTTGACGAAATTAACTGCCCCTCAATGAAATTTAGTTTATTTTGCGGAGAAGCACTGCCGTTAGATGTCACAGAAGAATGGAGTAAATGCATACCAAATGCAACAATTGCTAATGTTTACGGTCCAACCGAATGCACAATTTATTGTATGGATTATACATATAAAAGAAATAGCGAGAATAAAACACATAACGGGGTTTTAACAATTGGTAAGAACATGCTAAACACATCAACTATTATAGTTGACGATGATAATAATGAAGTTGAAACTGGAAAAGAAGGAGAATTATGTTTAAGTGGTGTACAATTAACCCCTGGATACTGGAAAAATGAAAAAAAAAACAAACAAGTATTTTTCGATAAGCATCATAACGGAAAAAACACACGGTTTTATAGAACAGGTGATTTATGTTGTGCAGATAAAGATGGTGATGTTCTATATTTAGGAAGGGTTGATTTTCAAGCTAAAATCCAAGGTTTTAGAGTTGAATTATCAGAAATTGAGTTTCATGTAAAAGCAACTCTTAATAAAATGAATGCAGTAGCAGTAGCCTTTACTAATAGTATTCACAATACCGAAATAGGCTTAGTAATAGAATCAAAACCAATTAATACTAAAGAATTACTAGATAATTTAAATGAGAAACTCCCTAAGTATATGATTCCAACTCAAATTAAATTTGCAGATAGTTTTCCATTAAATTCTAATGGAAAAACAGATAGAAATAAACTAACAAAACTTTTTACTAAATAAATATAAAGACATGGAAACCTTAACTATAAAAGAAACCATAAGCGATGTTTTAGAATCTATATTAGAGCATAATAATTTTGAAATGCATGACGAATTAACAGCCAAAGATGTTGATGGATGGGATTCATTATCACATATGATAATAATTACTAAAATAGAAGAAGCCTTTAATATAAAATTTAAATTAAGAGACTTAAACAAATTGAAAAACATGGGGTCTTTAGTCTCTGTAATTCAAAATAAAATTTAAATTGTTTATTTTGGTTTTTAATTCTATTAATTTCGTTGCTTTTGTTCTACCTATACTTTTACTCTATTGGTTTTTTTTCAAAAAAAGTAAAGCAGCTCAGAATGTATTATTATTAGCTTCAAGCATATTTTTTTATGCCTGGGCAGATTGGCGTTTTTTATTTTTACTAATTGCAAGTATCGTAATAAACTATTACTTAGCATTAAAAATCAGGAAAGAAGTTAATGATGAACCTAAGCAACGGCGATTTTTGTATATAGGTCTGATATTTAATGTTGGCCTTTTACTATATTTTAAATACTTTAACTTTTTCTATGAAAGCTTTGTGGAGTTAGTAAATGTCTTTGGAGTAACTTCAAGTTATACAACTCTTTCTATTCTACTTCCTTTAGGAATTAGCTTTTTTACTTTTCAAACATTAGGATATTTAATTGATGTTTATAACGAAGAAATAGATCCAAGTGATAATTTTTTAGAATTTTCTCTCTTTGTTGCTTATTTCCCTAAAATCCTTTCTGGGCCTATAGAAAGAGCATCTAAGATGATGCCTCAAATTCAAGAAAAAAGAGAGTTTCGTTATACTCTTTTCGTTGACGGGCTTAGGCAGATATTATGGGGGTTATTTGCTAAAATTGTCATAGCTGAAAATTGTGCTTCAATAGCAAACCCAATTTTCGATAATTATGAAAATCAGCCTGAAAGCATATTGCTTCTTGGTGCTTTTTTCTATGCTATACAGCTATATGCAGATTTTTCGGGATATTCAAATATGGCTATTGGTATATCAAAATTATTTGGTATTCAATTAATGCGTAATTTTGCCACTCCTTTCTTTTCAACAAATATTAGCGATTTTTGGAGAAAATGGCACATATCCTTAACTACATGGATGATGGACTACGTTTTCACTCCTTTGTCATTTAGTCTAAGGAGGTATCATAAAAGTGGATTAATCTTTGCTATAATTATGACATTTATTTTGGTAGGGTTCTGGCATGGTGCAAATTGGACTTTTATATTTTATGGATTACTTCATGGTATTTATTTTATTCCTCTGGTATATTCTGGCAAAATAAATTCTTCAGAGATTGTTGCCAAAGGAAATTTTTTTCCTTCTTTTGTCGAATTAGTTAAAATGTTATTGTTGTTTTTATTAATAATGCTAACAGATATCTTCTTCAGAGCTGATAACATTGAAGAAGCAACATACTATATTGCTCTTATATTTTCTAATGAAATTTTAACGATTCCAAATGAAATATTTAACTCAAACTACTTATTAGCGATATTTTTGATTTTTATATTCTTTTTTATCGAATGGAGCAATCGAGAGAAAAAACATGATTTTGAAATTAGCAATTTTAATATCTTCATAAGATGGGGATTATATATCTTTTTATTTTTGTTAATATTATTTTTTGGAAAAAGCTCGGAAACATTTATCTATTTTCAATTTTAAATAATTATGAAACTACTTTTAATTAAATTAAGCATTTTTTTTATTATTTGTCTTGGAATAATTACTACTATTTTGATTAATTATGGAGGGCATGTCGATTATTTTTATGAAAAATTTACTACTCCAAAAACTAAGTCAATGATAATTGGTGATTCAAGAAGTTTTCAAGGGATTCAACCTAAGGTTATTAACCAATACTTTCAAAACAAAAAACCATACGAACTCCCAATTTTAAATTATAGCTTTACAGTAACCCAGGCGGTATCAGGACCTTTATATAATAAAAGTATTTTAAAAAAGATTGACACAACTGCAACTAATGGATTATTTATTATTTCTATTACACCCGATTTCTTTACTTCAAAGGAAG
This sequence comes from Gaetbulibacter sp. 4G1, assembly GCF_002741945.1. Classification (GTDB taxonomy): domain Bacteria; phylum Bacteroidota; class Bacteroidia; order Flavobacteriales; family Flavobacteriaceae; genus Wocania_A; species Wocania_A spongiicola. The sequence goes on along the minus strand of NZ_MDVN01000024.1, from coordinate 178,873 downwards.
GAAATAGAAATGAGCTTGGAGAATTTAGAGAGGCAAATCAACCTCCTCATAACATGAACCTAGTAGATGTGAGTCCAAACTACGAATACTTATTAAAAAATACTTCTTATCTCCATTTTAAAGCTTTATTTAGGAAAAAATCTAAAACTCATAAGGATGGTTGGCTTGAAGAATCTAACCTACCAAGCGATACTTTAATTTTTAAAAAATGGAAAGAACATCAAATAAACTTGTTTTTTAAAGACAGAAACAAATATCAAATATCAGATTTTAGAATTAATAGTTTGAATATTCTTATAAAAGAGTTAAAAAAATTTGGTGATGTTTATTTAATAAGAATGCCAATTAGTAAAGAATTTTTAAATCTTGAAAATTCTTATTATCCAAAGTTAAATACTATTGCCGATTCTTTAGCAAAAATTAATGAAATACCATATTTTAATTTTAATAGATCAGAGATACTTCAGTATAAAACATATGACGGGCACCATATAGATAAATATGGAGGAAGGAAATTCACAAAGACACTTTGCGATTCAATTATACAGAGGTAATATAATCCCAAAAGTTTTATGTTATTCAACTCTTTTGAATTTCTTCTTTTTTTTCCAATAATGATTATTGGGTTTTATACCATTACACATAAATATAGATGGTTATGGCTTTTATTAGGTAGCTATTATTTTTATATGGCACACGAGTTTGAGTTAGTTATTTTACTATTTATCTCAACCGTTGTCGATTATTTTTGTGGACTTAGGATACCAACTGCAGATAGAAAATTTAAAAAATTATATTTGCTTATAAGTGTATTTGTAAACCTTGGTATTTTATTTTCTTTTAAATATTTATCCTTTTTTACATCCTCAATTCAAGGATTACTTAGCTTTTTTGGAGTAGTCATTTCCAGTACCGAAAACTTGGGGTCATATAATTTTAACCAAATTTTAATTCCTGTTGGAATAAGCTTTTATACATTCCAAACTTTAAGCTATACAATAGATATTTACAGAGGCAAAATTGAACCAGAAAAACATTTTGGTGTTTTTGCTCTTTATGTGTCATTTTTTCCACAATTAGTTGCAGGCCCTATAGAAAGAGCTTCCAGATTAATTCCTCAATTAAAAAGGAAAGTAGAGATTAACCTTTCAAACATAAAAAAAGGACTAATAATGATGGCTTGGGGCTTTTTTTTAAAAGTAGTTGTGGCTGATAGACTGGGGGTTTATGTGGATGCAGCTTTTAGTGATCCAGAATATAGCCATGGTTTGCCCCTCCTTATTGGTGCATTATTTTTTGCAGGACAAATTTATTATGATTTTTCTGCATATACCACCATTGCAATAGGAGCTGCAAAAACTATGGGTGTGGATTTAATGCAGAATTTTAACAGACCTTTTTTCGCTACATCTATTTCCGATTTATGGAAACGCTGGCATATCTCTCTTGTTGAATGGCTACGCGACTATTTATTTATACCTCTAGGGGGATCTAAAGGCTCAAAACTTAAAACAATTAGAAACGTATTTATTCTCTTTTTTGCAGTCGGTTTATGGCATGGAGCTAGTTGGACTTTTGTGATTTGGGGGATACTTAATGGAATAATTTTAATATTAGAGGGTTTAACATCATCAGTAAGAAAGCACATTTTTAAATCATTACAATTAAACCAATGGACCATTAATTTACTTGCTAGGTTATTTGGAGTTAGCTATTTGCTAATGACATTAATCTTTTTTAGATCTCCCTCATTAGATCATGCACTGCTCTACATTAAACAAATGTTTAATATTACTGGATTGCATGTTAATATATTGAATAATTATTTTGAACTTGCTTTATCATTTATTTTAATAATTTTAGTACAGACAATTCATTATTTTAAAGGTAATGATAAGGTTTACGAATTGGTTACGCAACGACCAAAGTATATTAGGTATGCTATGTATACTGCTTATATTTTTGTTATAGTTTTATTTGCTATAAATAGGCAAAATACATTTATATATTTTCAATTTTAAATGATTTTAAAGAAATTCATATTAAAACTAGCATTATTAGTAATAGCCTTTATAGGCCTTTATTGCTTCTTCATTGATAAATTATCAAAAGGATATGTTGATGAATATTACAACAAATTTACTCAAGAAGCTGGTGGTTTAATAATTGGATTATCAAGAGCTAATGAAGGTATTTCCCCTTACATATTAGAAGAAGAGTTAAAGGACAATTTAAAAAATACTAAACCTATCATAAACTTTGCCATAAATGAAGCACATTTTGGTAAGATATACCATGAAAGCATTAATAAAAAAATGCTAAAAACAAATAACGGTCTTTTTATTATTTCTATAAGTCCAGGGAATTTTACGGCACCATATGGCTTGGATGAGAATCAAATTTATGAGTTTGATAAAAAACTAAAAATGGGAAAAATAAATAATTTCACTTCCTCTCCAAATTATGATTACATTATTAATAACTACGGACTTCCTTTATACAACACATTGCATGAACTAGACAAATGGAATCACAGAACCTCCCATAATAACGGTTGGAATGAAGTTATATTAAAGTCTCCAAACAATACAATTACAGATAAAGATATTGCATACTGGAAATCTCTAAACATTAAATTTTATAACGATAAGGCAAAACACGAAAAGGTTGCAGCTTATAGACACAAATGGTTTATAAAAACCATAAAAGAATTAATTGGTAAAGGAAATGTCTTTTTGGTGAGAATGCCTTCAGATATGGACATTCTAAAACTTGAAAACAATTACTGGGACGAATTTGATTCAGAAATGGATAGTATTTCAAATTTCTATGGTGTTCCATATTTCAATTATTCCAATAAATCTAGTGAATATAAAACATATGATGGATCGCATTTAGAATCTGAAAGTGCAAAAAAATTTACAAAGCAATTGTGTTTGGATATAAAAGATTTTTTAAAAACAAAAAAATAAGGTGGATCCATATTTACAAAATACATTCAAATCAATTTGGTTAAATCATTTTAATAATGAAAACCCTGCTTTGGAGTTTAGCTTTATTGATAGATTGACTTTTGTAAAGCACAAGAGATTACCTGTATATTACAATACAGGTGGAACAAATACAAAAGGAATAAATTATAAATTATCAAATCGCTTTTTAAATGATTATAAGGGTAAAGTTTTTATAATTTTTGATGCACATGGGGTTAATAATGAGAATTACACTAAAAGCAGCAAAATGGGTTGTTATAAAATTGAACAATATCCAGGCTACATTTGCGATTTAAGTAACTATCAAAGCTTAAAACATTACATGGCAAATGTTATTAGTAGAAAAAGTCGTTATAAGTTTAATAGTTATAAAAGAAATCTAGAATCTACATGCAAAATTCATTATAAAATGTATTTGGACGATATTACTCCAGAGTTGTATGAAAGCATCTTTTCTGATTTTCTACGCCTTTTAAAAAAGCGTTTTTTAGATAAAAAAACAGTAAACAACAACTTAAATCCTGATGAATGGGCATTCTACAAAGAAGTTACTTTACCAATGATGCTTAACAATGAGGCAGGGCTTTTTGTGGTTTATGATACGGACAAACCTATAGCAATAACTTTACTTAACTTTTCAACAAGTACCATGTTTGATGTTATTAGAACTTTTGACATAGGTTACGCAAAATATAGGTTAGGCTCTGTTAGTATTATGGGACAAATAGATTGGTGCTTAAAAAATAATATCAAAATTTTAGATTTTTCAAAAGGTTATTTTGAGTATAAAAAAAGATGGGGGAATAAACCATATTGGTTTGAATATCACATATATTATGATAAAGAATCAATTAAAGCAAAAGCACTAGCGTTTCTTTATAAAAACTTTTTTGCCTTAAAACTATATTTAAGAAAAAAGCACCTTACTAATTTTATACATGAAATAAATTTTATTCTAAACAAGAAAAAATATGCTGAATAATTATTAAGTAACTTCAACCTTAAACAAAACACCCTAGTTTAGAGATGTTTCATAAATTTTTTTATTTTAAAAATAGCCGTTTCACTTTTGATTTATTTTTGGAAAATAAAATAAATGCGTTTTACACATCTCACCTTCTAAATAAACTAACAAACGTAAGTTTTGCGACAACCATAATTTCATCAAATACGTTCAAAACAATATATATAGTTAAAGATATTCCAGACTATTTAGGGATTGAGGTTCAAAAAACAAATAATACGTATCATTTTAAAAAAGTTAAACAATACAAAGGATATTTAATAAATTTAAATGGATACAATAACAAAGAAGCTTTCATTAGGGAAAATTTAAATAAACGCAACAGAAAAAATTTATATTCAAAAGAAAGGAATCTCAACAAAACTCATAAAATTTCATCACGGACTTTTTTTGGGAGTATCAGTAAAAAACAATATGACAATATATTTGAAACATTTTACATATTATTAAAGAAAAGGTTTAATGAAAAACGCATATATAATCGCTATCTGTCAAATTGGAAAGATATACAAGCCTCTACATTTCAAAAAATTTTAGATAAGAAAGCATCACTGCATATCATTTATGATGAAATGAAACCTATAGCGATTACTTTAAACTTTCATAAGGGTGACATTGTTTTTAGTCATATACAAGCCTATAATACAAACTATTCAAAATACAATATGGGTGATATTTGTATAATTAACCAAATAGAATGGCTAATAAGAAATAACATCAATGTGTTTGATCTCTCAATGGGAAAAACATATTATAAAGAGAAATGGAGCAATTACACTTATACGTTTATATATCACATTTTTTATAAACAGAAATCGTTGTTTTCAAAAATATATGCAAAGATTATTACTAATGAATTAAAACTTATTCAATTTTTAAGGGATAAAAATATTATTGGAAAGTTAATTAATTTTGATAAGCTTCTTTATTATTACAGAAACATTGGTACAAAATAACAGAGGAATGATAAAGAAGATAAAACCAAAAACTCTAGATGTCTTAAGTACTTTTCTTGAAAGAAAAGAAGCATTGCCTGTTTATAACAAAATTGTAAATACAATTTCTGACAAACTAATATATGAAGCTGAAAACAACATTAGCAAAGGCGATAATTATTTATATTGTATTTATGATTTTCCAGGCTATTTAAAAGGCTATGTTACCAAAAATGGATGGAAGCTAAAAACCGTAAATACTTATAAAGGCTCATTAATACTTTTAAAAAACTATAAGAACACTGAAGATTATCTAAAGCAAAAATTTAGTGCGGGTAGACGGTCCAAATTTAGAACTTACAAAAAAAGATTAGAAACCTGTTTTAATATTGAATACAAAACATATTTTGGTAATATTACTAAGGATGAGTATGAAATGATTTTTAAAGCATTTCATGATATGACTAAAAAAAGGTTTTTAGAAAAGAAAATACAGAATTATGATTTATCTCGTTGGCACATTTACCATGAAATAGCTTACCCATTAATTAATAGTAAAGAAGCCGTGTTATTTGTTATTTTTAGCGACAAAAAACCTATAAGTGTTTGCTTGAATTTTGTTAGAAACAATACCACCTATGGTTACCTAAGAACATACGACACTGATTATTCAAAGTTTTATTTAGGCTTTACCGATTTTATTAAGCAACTTTATTGGTGTTTTGAAAACAATATTGAAATTTTTGATCTATTAAAAGGAAGTTACCCTTATAAAATGCGATTAATTGATACTCAATATCCTTTTCAAAAACATATTTTATATAATTCAAACTCTTTTCTAACAGCAGTTTCGGCAAATATTAATATTGTTAAAACTCAAGCTTTTTATGCTTTAGTAAAAATTTTGAAAAAATTAAATATTAACAAACTGTACTATGCATTTATAAATTATAAATATCGAAATAAAGAATTACAAGAATCAAAAAACGATTTTCAAGAAATTAATATTTTGAATAATTTTGAAATTGAGCAGAATGAATCACTAAAAGAAATAGATATTAACGCCGATTCTTCAAGTTTTTTAAAGAGGTTTGTTTTTGATTTTTTGTACAGTAATCAAGAATTTATTCATAACATTAAGCTATTCAAACATAAAAATGAAGTAAACTCGTATGTAATTAAAGGAACGAAAAACAATCGAAAAATAACACTTCAATAGGTTAAGTTTACATGTTAAAAAATATGAAACCAGAAAATATAAACTTTTTAAATACCTTTCTTGAAAAAAGAAAAGCATTACCAGTTTATAATAGTCTTACAAATACTATTTCTGGTAATATTACAAGTAAAAGTAATGATGCATGTGCTATTGCTAAAAGAAATATATACTGCATAAACGATTTTCCATCATATATAAATGGAAGTATTACTGATAATATCTGGAAATCAAAAAAAGTGAACACTTATAAAGGTTCATTAATTCTTTTAAAAGAATATAACAACACCAAGGATTATTTAAAAAAGAAGTTTAAAACTCCAAAGAGGTTTAGAATATATCAAAGCAAACTAGAAAATAGCTTTAATATTGAATATAAAAGTTATTACGGAGATATCTCAAAAAAAGAATACGATTTTCTTTTTGAAGAATTTCATAAAATGCTAAAAACTAGATTTTTAGAAAAACAAATTAAAAACCATGATTTGTCTCGCTGGGAGGCATATTATGAGGTCGCCTTTCCTTTAATTAAAAACAAGGAAGCTGTATTTCTTGTTATTTATTCTGACAGAAAGCCAATAAGTTTTTACTTAAACTTATTACATAATAAAACCGTATATGGCTATGTAAAAACTTATGATATTGATTATTCTAAGTTTTCAATAGGTTTTATCAGTTTTATTCAGCAATTAAAATGGTGTTTTGAAAATAACATTGAAGTTTATGATTTATTAAAAGGAAATTATGCTTATAAGAATAAGTTAATAGACCAAGAGTTTTATTATCAAAAGCATATTATTTACAACTCAAAATCTTTATTGTCTATAATATATGCCAATTTTATTTTTGCCAAAACTCGTTTGTTTTATGGTGCAATAAATGTTTTAAAAATGATAAATGTTGATTTATTATATCATAAACTTACAAATAATTTATATAAGAATAAAATTGGTAACGATGCTCCAAAAATTATAATTACTAACCTTTCTAAAAAGCCTAACGAACAGCTAGATCGAATAGATTTAAACGATGAGACTTTTAGTTTTTTAAAAAGAATCACCTATAAATTCTTATATCATAATGATGAATCAATGGAAACTGTTGAGTTATTTAAGTTTAATAAAGAAGTAAACACTTATCTTATCTCTGGAAAGAAACAACTACAAAAAATAACATTTCAATAGTTTTGGATAAAGTAAAAAAAATAACATTTTTAAAGGCTTTTACTGAAAATAGCTTACCCCCTATTTGCAGTAAAATTATTTATGGGGAAAAGATTTATGATAATACTAATTCCGTATTAGATGTAGATTTAAAAAAGCAAGTAATAATGTTTAAAGATGTTTCTGATTATTTAGATATTGAATTGTTAGAACAGTCAGAAAATGTAGTTGTTAATAAAATAAAAACCATCAAAGGACATTTAATAGAACTCCATTTATTTAGTAATATAAAAGAATATTTGGAATCTAATTTCAAATCCAAAAGTCGATCAAATTTTAGACGTTATGAAAGTAGACTAAAAACATGCTTTAATATTAGATGTGTTTCTTATTATGGCCATATAGAAAAGCAGGAGTACGATAGGCTTTTTGTTGTTCTAAAAGAGATATTAGTCAAGAGGTTTACCGAGAAACAGGAATACAATTATGAATTGCAGCACCTTGAAGGTTATCACGATGTTTTATTTGATATGATACTTGAAAAAAGAGCAAATTTGTTTGTGATATATGATAGAGATAAGCCTATTAGTATCAGAATAAATATGTGCAAAAAAAAATTAGTTTATTATATTTTAAGCGGATATGATATAGATTATTCTAAATTTCATTTAGGTTTTATTGATATGCTTAAAAATATAGAATGGTGCATTAATAACAACTTTGAGATTTACGATCTTTTAAAAGGCTATGATTATTATAAATCTAAATGGACAACCAAAACGCATAATTATTACAATCATATAATTTATAATTCAAGCTCAATTACAAATTCATTAATTGGACAATGTCTTGCTGCCAAAGATATTATTAAGTATAAAAGCTATAGGTTCTTAAAAACATATAATTTACATACAAAATATAAAAATATAAAAAGACTTGCTTTTGGTATAAGTACTCCAGCCTACAAAAAAAAGCTACCAATTGTACAAATAGAAAACGATGCAAAAAATACTACCCAAACAATTGAAATAAACATTGATAATGATAACAAATATGCATTTTTAAGAAAACCTGTATATAACTTACTTTTTTTAAATAACGAATCTATCAACAATGTTACTATTAGTAAGTTAGTTGACTCAGAAAGTACATTCAAAATTCAGTTTAAAAATAAAAACAAACTCTTAAAAATCAACAATCAAATCAAACACATAAGTAGTTATTAATTAATGCAAAGAAATAAGAAACATATTAAGGCAAGTTTTTTTTTAGATCTTTTTTTAAAAGAAAAGAGCTTTCCTCCTTTTTACAAAAAAATAACGAATATTTTTTTAAATACTGATGCTTACAATTCAAATGCAAGCGAAAATTTTAGCATTGATTATTTAACATATACAATACATGATATACCAAATTACTTAAAACCAGAGTTTAGCAAATCTACCCCTTTAAAACTATTAGAAGCACCCCTCTATTCGGGTTATATAATAGATTTAGCATGTTTCAAAAACCTTGAAGATTATTTAAACAATCATTTGGGTAGGGCTAGAAAATCGCAATTAAAAAGGTATCGAAAACGTTTGGATTTATGCATAGCTCCAAATTATAAAATATATTATGGCGATATTTCAAAAAATGAGTATAACATACTTTTCAATAGGCTTATATTAATTACAAAGCGCAGGTTTGCTCAAAAAGAAGAATTAAATTTTGAACTACCCTTTTTAGAATTGTATCGAGATATAATGTATCCAATGATACTAAATAAAAAAGCAAGCCTATTTGTTATTTATCATGATAAAAAACCAATAAACATAACGCTTAATTTTGTAGACGAGGAGTGCATTTTCCATTGGAATAGTAGTTATGATATAGATTATCAAATGTTCAATTTGGGGCATATAAATATGGTAAATCACTTAGAATGGGCTTTCAATAATGGATTTAAGTTATTTGATATGAGTCGAGGTGACTTTATGCATAAAAGAAAATATGTAAACAAAAGCTATGTTTATAATGAACATATAATTTACAACTCTAAATCCTTGCCTGCTTCTATTATAGCACATTTAAAGCATTTAAAATTAAAATTGAGATATAGCTTAATTAAGTTCCTTAAAAAGGCAAATATTCATTTATTATATGGCAGGTATGCAAAGTATAAATATAGAATTACAAAATCTAAATTAAAAAAAAATATACCATGCATTATTACATCTAATAGTACTCCAGAAATTCCAAGCTCTGAAAAGTTAAAGCGAATAGATGTAAATAATATTGAACATAATTTTTTAATAAAACCACTAAACTATTTTATACATAAAAATCAAGATAATATTAAGAATGTAAATGTTTTTGCGGATTTAAATGACACGCAAATCTTTTATTTTGAAGGCACAAAAAAAAGTCAAAATTTAATCATCAAAAATTAAAACCAAATATTTAGAAAACTTGAAATGAGTAATAAAACTAAAATAGTTGTATTTCCTAAATTATTTAAAACTAGTTCTATTCATTACTTGTATGAAAGTATTGAGTATTTTAATTTAAAGGTAAAAAACAAGCCTACTAATAATCATTTCAAAACAGCTGAAAACTCTGTTTATTCACACCGTTTAGTACCAGAGTACTTTAAATTAAACCTAAGACATCATACATTAAAAACTAAGATAATATCAGAATTTAATTGGGGATATTCTATTTTATTAAACCCTGCTGATTCAATTGACAGCTTTATGAATCGTCAATTCAATTCGAAAAAAAGGAACGTTTTAACAAGATATGTTAAGCGGTTAGAAATTTGCTTTGACATTGAATATAAAATGTTTTATGGTGATATTGATAAATCAGATTATAATTTTGTTATGCAGTCTTTATATGAAATGATAGTAGCAAGGTTTAATCAACGAAACGAATTACATAAGAATTTACATGAATGGGATTATTTATTAGAAAATACATACTCAGAAATTATTAATAAAAATGCTTCTTTATTTGTAATTTATAACAAAGATGAGCCTATTGAGGTGTCTTTAAATTATCATTTTGATAAAGTATTATTTAGTTATTTATCGTCGTATAACGTCGATTATTCAAAGTTTGGTTTAGGTCATGTTGAAATTTATAAACAAATCGAATGGTGTGCTAACAATAAGTATATTCTTTTTGAAATGGGCGTAGGTGGTATGGATTATAAGCGTAGGTGGAGTAATAATATTTACAGATACAATCACCATATTGTATATAAAAATCCATCCTTTAAACTCAATTTTTTAATTGTCAAAATTCAACTAAAGGAGTATTTGAAATCCAAAAAGATAAATGAAATATATCCAGATATAAGAGCTTTTTTTACTAAAAAACAAAAGAATAAGGTTGATGCAGTTGTTTCAGAAATTGAATCAATTAATCATTTAACATCCGATAATTATATAAAAATGAATCAAGTAGCCACTTTAGATAATCGCTTAAAAAGATATATTAATGATTTTTTATACACGTCAAAAAATCATGCAGATGACATAAGTATTTATAAAGCAAAAAACTCGTATATAATTAAAGGAAAAGATGAGTTTCAAAAAGTTTCTTTTATTAAATAGTACGGTTAATCGCATAACCAAGTAAAATAAAGATGAAACCTTACGAGAACTAATTACTTTTATATATTTGTCGTGTACCAATTATGAAGACTATTATAACCGCTTTTTTATGAAAAAGAAACTTATTAGAATTACTACTGTACCATTGTCACTAAGCGGTTTATTGCAAGGTCAGTTAAAGTTTATGTCAAATTATTTTGACATAATAGCTGTATCATCGCGAGGAGAAGATAATGCGCTTAACATGGTTTCTGAATATGAAAGCGTTCCTACTCTCCCTATTGAAATGACAAGGAAGATTACGCCTTTTAAAGATCTTTATGCAGTTTGGCAATTGTATAAATTGTTTAAAAAGGAAAAACCCTTTATTGTGCATTCTCATACACCAAAGGCTGGAACGCTATCTATGCTTGCCGCAAAACTAGCAAGAGTTCCTCACAGATTGCATACTATTGCAGGTTTGCCATTGGTTGAAGCAAAAGGGGCTAAAAGGCACTTATTAAACTTTGTAGAAAAAATAACTTATAAATGTGCAACTAAAATATATCCAAATTCTTTTGGATTGGTTGATATTATATTAGAAAACAACTTTACAAACAAAGGTAAATTAAAAGTCATTGCCAATGGGAGTTCTAATGGTATAGACACCTCATACTTTGACCCCAAACTATTTACCGACCATGACAAATTATTAAAAATGAAAAGCACATTTGGATTGCAAAATGATGATTTTGTTTTTGTTTATGTTGGTAGGTTGGTATCTGACAAAGGTATTAATGAACTATTGCTTGCTTTTAACAAAATAAATAATGAAAATAACAAAGTAAAACTTTTACTTGTTGGGACTTACGAAAATGAATTAGACCCACTTTTGCCGCAGTCAATGGAGATTATAAAAAATAATAAAAACATTGTTTCTGTAGGTTGGGTTGATGATGTTAGGCCTTATTTTATGATTTCAAATGTTTTGGTGTTCCCTAGCTATCGAGAAGGCTTTCCTAATGTTGTTATGCAATCTGGTGCCATGGAATTACCTAGTATAGTGACTAACATAAATGGTTGCAATGAAATTATAGATGATAAAAAGCATGGCATTATTATTCCAACAAAAAGCCATGAAGCTATATACAAAGCAATGGATTATGTTTTAAATAATAAAAAAGAAGCTATAGAAATGGGAATGCAATCTAGAGCTAACATAGTTTTAAAATTTGAACGAAGAAGGGTTTGGGAAGCATTACTAGCTGAATATAATGACTTAGATTAGCATCAATTGTAAATAATAAAGATAATGAGTTTGCTATTTGCTTTTTTTGAATATATGAGACGTTCTATCTTTTGGAAAATCGATTTAATTAAAGGGGCACCAATTAAAAATCATATAAAAGATATTTCAAGTATTTTAAATGATTACTCCTCAAATGAATCAATAAAAAAAAGAAAGGAATACTTATCAAGTTTATTGAAACATGCAACTTCTACTACTACTTTTTATCAAAGTACCACCTACAATTCTTTGGATGATTTTCCTTTAATAAATAAAAACATAATCCAAAGCAAACCAGAAGAGTTTGAATCTAAACTTTATAGCAACAAAAAGAACAAATTAATTTGTACAAGCGGTTCAACTGGCGCCGTATTGAAAATAAGGCATGATAAGAATAAAGTACAAAGAACCACAGCAGATACACTTTATTTTTCTAAAAAAGTTGGGTTCAAAACTGGTGCAAAACTGTTTTATTTTAGACATTGGAATGAGTATTACAAAAAGAGCAAGCTATTGCGTATAATACAAAACATTAAACCTATTGAAGTTTTAAAAATCACTAAAAATTCAACAGAAGAATTAATCAATGAAGTAAAGAACGACCCCTCAAACATTTTTTGGTTAGGCTATGCATCTGCTTTTGAGCAAACATGTAACTATCTTGAATCAATTAAAGTTCCACCATTAAACAATAAGGTAAAAGGAGTGATTGCAATATCAGAAGGATTAAATAAAAGTACTAAAACACGCCTAAAAGAATATTTTAGAGCCCCCATAGTGTCTAGGTATTCTAATATGGAAAATGGAATTATTGCACAACAAGAAATAAATACAGATAGTTTCACCATAAACTGGGCTAGCTTCTATGTAGAAGTATTTAAATTAGATGAAGACACACCTGCAGAACCAGGTGAATTAGGAAGAATTGTAATTACAGATTTATTTAACTACTGTACTCCAATGATTAGATACGATACTGGCGATATAGGAATAATTAATTATAATTTCTCTCCTCCTGTTTTTAAAACTATTGAAGGTAGAAAAACGGATACTATTTTTAATACTAAAGGAGAAGTAGTTTCATCCTTTATTATGATTAACAATTATACTTACGTTGGATTAAAACAAAGTCAGCTTATACAAGAAGGAGAAAAAATATATACTTTAAAATTGAATACTTCAAACTTATTTAATCAAGAAGAAAAAGTTTTAAAAGATTTTAAAGATTATTTAGGAAAGGACGCTGAAATCAAAATAGAATATGTTCTTGAAATTCCACTATTAGCGTCTGGTAAAAGAAAGACTACCATAAACAATTATTCTAAAAATAATTCTAAGAGATAACAAAACAAGTAACTCAACGGTAAAATAATAAAAGAGAACGTTTTTACTTAATATAAAAGCTTATTTTTTACAGATAATTATATATTTGAGTATTAATAGCAGCAAAATAAAGTTAAAGTAAACCACAGAGTTTGTATAAAAATATAATAAAGCGACTATTAGATTTTGTTTTTGCCCTAGTGGGTTTGATTTTATTATCTCCTCTGCTTTTAGCTATTACTTTTTTCTTATTTATATTTAATAATAGAAGCGTGTTTTTTCTTCAAAAAAGACCTGGGAAAAATGAAAGAAATTTCTATATTATTAAATATAAAACCATGAACGACAAAAAAGATGCTTACGGTAATTTATTATCTGATAAAGATAGATTAACAAAGTTTGGCAATATTTTGAGAAAAACATCTTTGGATGAATTGCCGCAACTTATAAATGTTCTAATTGGCAACATGAGTTTTATAGGCCCTAGACCTCTACTAATACGTTACATACCTTATTATACAAAACTTGAAAAAAAGAGACATAGTGTTAAGCCAGGGATTACAGGTTTAGCACAAATATCAGGCAGAAATTTATTAGATTGGGATAGTAGATTAAAAAAAGATTTAGAATATGTTGAGAACCTAAGCTTTCTGCTTGACTTAAATATACTTTTTAAAACTATAAAAAAAGTAATAACATCAAAAGATGTAGTTACCATTCCAAATTCAGTTATAAAAGATTTAGATGAAGAGAGAAAATAATATCAATTGGGCAATTTTAGTTACTGGCTGGGGAAGAAATGCCAAAGATACTATCGAGTCATTTTATGAAGGAAAATTTCAAAGGTCTTATTTGAAACTAGTTGTCTATGAAGAAGAACCTTGCGGAGCAAAAGAGCTTGCCGAAAAATATGGAATTGAGTCCCTTAAGCTAATAAAATCTGATTATTCAAACTTAATAAGCTATCAAAAAATATTAATTAAAGAATTAGAAAAAAAAAAGATTGACTATGTGTTTATGCTAAACTATAAGTACTATATAAAGAAGGAAATGTTATTGGCTTTTCCAAATAGAATTATTAATATCCATCCATCTTTATTTCCTAGTTTTTTGGGAACTAAAACGGCTATTCAAGATGCAATATCTTACGGTGTGAAAGTAACAGGTATAACAACTCATATAATTGACCATAATATTGACGAAGGGGTTATACTTTGCCAAAAAGCTATTAAGATTAAAAATAAAGACACATTTGATTCGCTTTACAAAAAATTCGCTAAAGAAGGAGTGATTATAATAATAAAGACTATAAATAAAATCGAAAAGCAACACTTTAAAAATTTAGAACTATAATTAGTTTTAAAAATAGTTTTTAATACAACTGTTTTAATATGACAAATTGATGAATCAAAAAATATCGGTTGAAGCCTTAACAAAAAAAACATTAAGAGATGCAATTAACCATAACCTATATTGGGAAAATACTTTAGTCCCTTTACCGAAAAGCAAGGCTATGTGGCTATTGGCTAATCCAAGAGTCGAAGAAGGTGATTATTGTTGTCTAGTTGCAAAAGAAGCTAATAAAATAATTTCTTTCATTTATCTAATACCAGATTTATTGAATGTAAAAAAGGGTGAGCATAAAAAAATTTATTGGATGATTTTATGGTGGGTTCATCCGAAATATAAAAAAACAATTTTAGGGACTTACACTTTTTACGAAGCACTAAAATTAGCCAAAAATCAAATTATTATTAAATCATATGCAGAGCACATAGCAGATTTTTATCAAAAACAACCTTTTACAGTAATTGCATCAAGATTAAGGTATACTATTTTTTTAAGTGTTGATCCATCTATGCTAGTTGGCCGATTCAAATTTTTAAAATCATTTAGATATATCCTTGATAAATTTGATTATTTAATCGCATCTATTATAAATAGGATTAATTATAATAAATTAAAGAAAAGAACAAAAGGCCTTTTTTACGATTATATTAATGAATTAGACGATGATATTTGGAGTTTTATTGAGCCTTTATGTAAAAAAGATTTGATTGTCAAATCAAAAGATTATGTGAATTGGCAAATAAGCAACAAACAATATACTCAAATAGTAGTTCCTTCTAAACAACAATATAAATACTTAGAAGCTGGAACAAGTAACAATATTTATAGCCACAGCTTAAAAATTATTAAAAACAAAACAATAATTGGGTTTTTATCATTTATAGTAAATTACAATGAATTTAACATAAGATATTTTTTAGTAGAAAAAAAAGAATACTATAATTTATGTGTTGATGTATTAGTAGAAAACTTTATTAAAAAGAAGTCTAAATTTATCTTTACAGATGATAGAATATTAGCAGAGAATATAAGAAAACGTTTTTTTACTGTATTTACATACAAATCTGTAAAAAACGGCTTGGCTCATAATAGTCTGGAATTAAATTTAAAGAACACAAATCTTTTAAATAGAGATGGCCATTTTTATTAACTTTAATTATAGAATAGTAAACTAAATGAAGTTTTTAAAAAACATACAAAAATCAATAGAAAATAATGCTGAGCATAATGTGCTTTGCATTGGTAATATATATTATACTTATAACGATTTTGAGAATGAAATAAAAAAAATTCGGTTAGCGATAGTAAATATTGTTGACTCATCAGAAAAATTAATAGGATTAGTAACAAATGATGATATATATACATATGCTAGCATAATTGCCTTATGGATAGAAGGAAAGGCTTATGTGCCAGTAAACCCAGACACCCCGTTAGATAGAAATCACCATATTTTCGAATCTACGAAAACCAAATATGTAATTGATTCTTCCAAAGAATCTGTTTATTCTAATTATGAGGTTATTAACTCAAGTGGGTTACAAAAACAGCATTCAAATTTAAGCCCAAAAGATTTTTCTGGATCTGAAAATGATATTGCATATATTTTATTTACTTCTGGTACTACAGGTACTCCAAAAGGGGTTCCAATTACATTTAATAATGTTCAAGCATTGGTAAACGCAATTGATGCTGAGCCTGAATTTAATCTTAATAATAAAGACAGATGTCTTCAAATGTTTGAACTAACTTTTGATTTCTCTGTAGTGACTTATTTGTTTCCATTATTAGCTGGTTCCTGTATGTATACTATACCAAAAGGAACAATTAAGTATTTTTATATATTTAAACTCATTAAAGAAAAAGCATTAACTGTTCTAACAATGGTGCCTTCTATAATAAACTATCTACGCCCCTACTTTCCAGAAATTAACGAAACATCTGTTAGATATTGCAGCTTTGGTGGTGGAGCCTTATACAGCGATATCGCAAAAGAGTGGAGCGACTGCTTACCAAATTGCAAAATATTTAATTATTATGGTCCTACAGAATTTACCGTTTATAGCGGTTTTTACCCATATAATAAAGATACTCATACTAAAGCCCATAATGGTATAATAGCTATAGGTACACCTCAAAAGGACACTTTATACCTAGTAGTAAATGAAAATAATGAAGAAGTAGCAATTGGCGAAACTGGGGAGCTCTGTTTAGGCGGACCTCAAATAACACCTGGTTATTGGAAGAATGAAGAAAGAAATAAATTAAGTTTTTTCGTTAGAGCTGAAAATGGCAAAAATATAAGATACTATAAAACGGGAGATTTATGCCTTAAAGATGAGGAAGGAGATTTTCTTTATGTTGGGAGAAGTGATTTTCAAGTAAAAATAAGAGGATATAGAGTTGAATTATCAGAGATTGAATTCCATGCTAAAACCAAATCTAAAAAAAAGGTTAATATAGTAGCTTTAGATATTTATAACAACCTTGGAAATGCCGAATTAGGATTAGCAATTGAATCTGAAGCTTTTGATACCAAAGAAATATTTGAGTATATGAAATCAAAGATGCCTAGCTATATGGTTCCTATGCATGTACGGTTTATTAAAGAATTTCCGCATAGTATAAATGGTAAAATTGACAGAAAAGAATTAAAAAAATATTTTAATATAAATTAAATTTATGAATAGAGAAGAAATTTTAGAGAAAGTTACAGCTGCTTTTTCAAATATACTAGAGCACAATAACTTTCAACTAAAAGACGAAACAACAGCTGATGATGTTGATGGCTGGGAATCAATAACACACATGATGATTATTTCTGAAATCGAAAAGACTTTTAGCATCAAGTTTAAGTTGATGGATTTAATGAATATGAATAGTGTTGGAGACTTATTAAACACTATAGAATCTGAATTATTAATAAATTAGTAACTTCATTTCATATTTAAGCAAAAATCCCAAATAAAAAAAGTGAAAAAGATTGTAATAATTGGAGCTTCTGGTCACGCAAAGGTCATCATTGATATTATTGAAAAACGTAATGAATATCAAATAATCGGGCTAATAGATTCGTACAAAGAAGCTAATCAAAAAATAATGGGCTATCCCATTTTAGGAAAGGAAAATTTAATTCCTGAATTAATGATAAAAGACGGAGTAGTAGGTGGAGTAATTGCCATTGGTGATAATTGGTCCAGAAGTAAACTTAGAGATATAATAAAATCTTTAGCTCCTAAGTTTAAGTTTTTACCAGCCATACACCCAAATTCAACTTTATATAATAACTTAAAGATAAAACAAGGAGTTGTAATAATGGCAGGAGCTATTGTAAATTCTGATTCTTTAATAGAAGAGTTTTGCATTTTAAATACAAAATCTTCTTTAGGACACGACAGCATAATGAAAAAGTTCTCCAGTTTAGCGCCAAATGCCACTACAGGAGGACATGTAAATATTGGTGAATTTTCAGCGATATCAATAGGAGCAACTATTATTCAAAGTATTAAAATTGGAAAACATTCTGTTATTGGAGCTGGCGCATTAGTATTAGAAGATATTGGTAATAATTTAATTGCATTTGGCTCACCAGCTAAGAATATAAAAGGAAGACAAAAAGGAGAATCATATTTAGCTAAATAATAAAATGATTTTATGTATACATTATTTTTTAAAAACATATTAGATTTTTTTATTTCTTTAATTGGTTTAATAATACTATCACCAATGATTGCAATAATCATAGTAGTATTAATTTTCACCAATAATGGTAAACCTTTTTTTTTACAATTAAGACCAGGAAAGCATGGTAAACTTTTTAAAATTATAAAGTTTAAAACAATGACAGATTTAAAGCCAAGTTTAAAAAAAGAGGAACACAGTTTAAATCGTGTCACTAAAACAGGAGCTTTTATTAGAAAATATTCGTTAGATGAAATTTTACAACTAGTTAACGTTTTAAAAGGCGATATGAGTTTAATAGGCCCCAGACCTTTATTAGTTGAGTATTTACCATTATATAACAATGTTCAAAAAACAAGACACAATGTAAGACCAGGTATTACAGGGTGGGCACAAATTAAGGGTAGGAATGCAATAAGTTGGGACCAAAAGTTTAAATATGATGTATGGTATGTTAAAAATTTAAGCTTTGGGTTAGATGTGAAAATTTTATTTCTTACGATGCTAAAAGTTATTAAAAAAGATGGTGTTAACACCAACGAAAATATGACTATGCCGGCATGGAAAGGTAATAATCCGTAATAATTAATAAAAAAGTAGAATATATATAATGAAAGAGCCTATTAATAAAAAGAAGGTGAGAATTTATGGAGCTGGAGGTCATTCTCAAGTTATAAAAGAGGTTTTGGAAAAAAACAATTATTTAGTAACTGAAACCTTTGATGATAAACCTGAAGGCGTGCATCATGCTTCTAAAAATGTTACTATCGGTGCGAGAAAAAGTCTAGCTAACTTCCCTCACTCTGGAGATCCTGTTATAATAGCTGTTGGAATAAATTCTGAAAGAGCAGAAATAGCTGAATTCTTAAAATGTGATTATGAGAAAGCCGTTCATCATTCAGCAATAATATCTGACACCTCTAAAATTGGGGAAGGAACTGTTGTATTTGCTGGTGCAATTATTCAACCTAACTCCACTATAGGGAAGCATGTTATTATAAATACAGGAGCTAGTGTTGATCATGATAATGTAATTGGAGATTTCGCACATATATCTCCTAAAGCTGCTTTATGTGGGCATGTAGAAGTTGGAGAAGGATCTCATGTAGGTGTAGGGGCTGTAGTTATCCCAAAAGTAAAGATTGGCAAATGGTGCACTATTGGAGCTGGAACAATTGTTTTAAAAGATGTTCCAGATTATTCAACACTTGTAGGAAACCCTGGCGTGATAATTAAAACAAAAAAACCAAATTAAAAGTGAATACATACGATACAACATCAGATATTACATTTATTGGTTCTGGAATTTCAACCTCTTTCAGTATTATAAATTTTTTAGATCTTATCAATACTAGAGCCAGTATAAATGATAAAATATCTATAAGCATAATCGAAAAATATTCTGAGTTTAACATAGGTATCCCATATGGTTCAAGGTCTGGATTTTCAACCCTTCTAATAACATCTTTAAGAAACTTTTTAATTGAACCAGAACTTAGCTTATTTATTAAATGGCTTAACAAAAACAAAACATGGCTTATAGAAGAGTTTGAAAAAGAAGGAGGCATTTTGTCAAAAAAATGGATTCAAGATAATAAAGATGATATTCAAAATAACAGATGGAAGGAACTTTTTATTCCAAGACGCTTTTTTGGTTGTTATATTAATTTAAGAGTTAATAATAAAATTAAAGAACTATCTGAAAAAGGGTACATCAATGTTAATTTTATTTCAGGAGAAGTAACCGATATTGAAAAAAATGAAAACACATATAAAATATCGCTACAGAATAACCATGAGATTGTTTCTAAAAAAGTAGTTTTATCTGTAGGCTCTTTACCCATAAACTATTTATGGAAAAACAAAGACATAATCCAAGAGAAAAACCTAATGTTTGTTAATAATCCCTATAAGCCAGAATTAGGGATTGTTTTAAACAAAATTAATAATTTTATAAAAAGTAGGAATACCAAAAAAGCCACAAATATTCTTATAGTTGGAGCTAATGCTAGTGCGCTAGAGTTAATTTACAAAATTAATGACTTCTCAAATGAGGAATACAAAAATACCAATTTCACATTTCTCTCTACACAAGGAACTATTCCTGATGCAATAATTGATGAAGAAAGGCAAAAAAAGTTTATTCCAAACTATTTAAATGAGCTAAAGAAAGAAAAAAATGTAACAGCAAAATCAATTGCTCATGCTACTTTTAAAGACCTTGATAGGGCTGATGAAATTAATTTAGGAGCAGCATCGACTGTTGATATAGTCTCTAAATATTTTGGCGTTTTACTAGAAGATCTTAATCCTAAGGAGCTTGAAATATTTGCTTGCCAATATGGAAATCAAATTGGAAAAAGACAGCGCTGCGCTGGTTTACATTACTCTAATGTTATAACTGATTTAGAAAAACAAAATAGATTTGTGCATATTGCGGGTCGTTTTAGCACCTTAAGTCTTGCAAGCAATGGCGATTACAATTTAGAATACATAGATACAGGTACAAAAAGCGAAACAACACATACAGAGCCTTTTCATGTTATTATTAATTGTGTTGGTAGCAAAAATTTAAATAGTGAAGATTTACCAATACTCTATCAAAATTTAGTTAAAAAAAATTATTGCACCCCTAATCAGTCAAATATTGGATTTCATGTAAATAAATCTTTAGAAGCTCATAAAAACCTCCATATAATGGGGCCTATGCTGGCTGGTAATGTAATAGGTAATAGAGCTGTATGGCATGTTGAACACTGTGGAAGAATTATTTGGCTTTCTAAAATATTATCAAAGATTCTGTTTGATGATCTTTATCGTAACGATAATTACACTCCAAAAAGCTATCAATTGGAAATTCATAGCTTGAATAGTGATGATTATATTAAAAGATATAGGAAATTATTAATAGAAAACTGGAACAATAATATCTACTATGCCTACGATCATTTAAAATATTTTGAAAATGAGACAAATGCCCTAAAATACTTTTTATTCAAAGTTAATGGTTCAAGTAAGATATTAATGCCAATCATTTTAAGGCAGGTTGAGGTTAACGGTGAAAAAACTAAGCATTTTGACGCGATCACCCCATATGGATATAGCGGACCTCTATATAACGGTGATGTTACTGAAGAATGTCTAAAAGAATTTTGGAAAGCGGTTGATCATTGGTATAAAGAAAATAATGTTATTACAGAATTTATAAGATTTAGTCTTAATGGAAACTATTCTGGGTATAACGGATTGTTAATAAATACCCTTAATAACGTAAAAGGAAAGCTAGTATCAGATTTTGATTTACATTGGCTATCATTTTTACCTAAAGTACGGAATAATTACCGCAAAGCTGTTTCATATAATTTAGAGGTTAAAATTTTTGACACTCATGACATTAATGAAAATACTATTCAAATTTTCTTTGACATCTATACAGAAACAATGAAAAGGCTTAATGCCAAAACTATATATTTCTTTTCATTGAATTATTTTAAAAGTTTAATATTAAATAATTTAAATGAGTTTTCAATTGCATTTGCTTACTTAGATAATATTCCTATTTCAACTGAGCTAATAATAAAGAATGACAAAACAATATTTGCCTTTCTTGGCGGAACCGATGCAAATTATTACAGTTATAGACCCAATGATTTTTTAAGGGTTGAAATTATAAAATGGGCTGTTAAAAGTAATTTAAAATATTATGTTTTGGGAGGAGGGTTGAAAGATAAGGATGGTCTATATAAAAGTAAGAAAGCCCTTTTTCCAAAAAATGATGATGCTATATTCTATACTGGAAGAAAAATAATTGATCATGAAGTATATGAAAGATTATGTAGAGAGAATATAGATAATTATGCCAAAATGCATAAAGAAGAATTAACAAAACATTTTTTTCCACTATATAGGTTTAATAATAGATAAACCATATTATCTATAATGAATAATTATATGTTATAAGAAATGAGGGATAAATTAATAGCAAATCTTAAAGTCATAGATAAAAAAAATGAATGGCAAAATACGCTTGAAGGTATTGGTCATTATGATTTTTATCACACTTATGATTATCATCATTTATCAAAGTCTAAGAATGAAAAAGCTATACTATTAAAATATGAAGAAGAAAATAAAGTAATTTGCTTTCCTTTAATAATAAGAAAGATAAGTGATTCAGATTTTTATGATGCAACATCTGTTTATGGCTATTCTGGACCATTACAAAAAAATATAGATAAAAATTTTAAAAATGATGCTTTTTCTGAAGCATTAAATAATTACTTCATCAAAGAAAAAATAATATCGGTTTTTTCAAGATTAAATCCATATATAGCAAATCAAGATATTGTGCTCAATCATATTGGTGAAATAAAAAGATTGTGGAAAGTTGTTAATATAGACCTCACTATTGATTTAAAAAAGCAACGTGAGCTTTACTCCAGAACCACAAAACGGTATATAAACAAATGTCGAAAATTATGTGATATAATAATAAGTAATTCAGTTTCAAGTATAGATGATTTTGTTCACTTATATTATGAAAACATGAATCGTGTAAATGCTAAGGAAAATTATTATTTTTCTAAAGAATATTTTTTGAAGTTCATTAATGGAGAAGATTATAAAACAGATATAGTACTAGCTATTCTTAAAGAAACTGGGGAAATTATATCCGCTGCATTAATGGTAAAAACCAATGACATTGTACAATATCATTTGTCTGGTACAAAAGCTGAATACTTATACTTATCCCCTATTCGATTGCTGATAGACGAAATGAGAATTAACTCCACATTAAAAAACAAAACTTATTTTAATCTTGGAGGAGGTTTAGGAAATACTGACGATGGTCTATTTAAATTTAAATCATCATTCTCAAAAGATTATAAACCATTTAAAATATGGAAGCACATAGTAAATAATGATGTTTATGATAGCTTAGTTGAACAATATGCAACTTCAGATTGTGATCTAAGCTATTTCCCATTGTACAGATGTAATGGCCTATAGCGTTTCTAATTCTTTAGCTATATAGCTAGCAATTAAGCTTCTACCATGATTATTCCAATGCCTATCATAAATTAAAGTAGTTGGTGCTTTAGTTTTATTTAAAGCTTCATAAAAATCTATATATCTATAATTATTCTTATATAAATACTCCAAAAATATTTGGGGGGTAATATTTGAGTCTAAAAGAAGGGTGAATCGCTTTTTATCATAGTCATATTTTTCTATTAAAGATTTAAAATTTTCTATATATTCCAAATGTACTTTTTTAATATCCTTCTCAGTTTTTTCTTTAGCGGTTTTCTTTGATTGTTTTTTAAAAAGAGAGGCCAATTTACCAATAAGATCAAACACAGGGTCAAAAAGCCCATTATTCTGAGCATACACTATTAGTTTTACTTTACGAATGCCATTGTACAAAGGTGTTTCCAAATGCATCCTATCTTGAACTACATTATACTCACCTCTTGTTAAATCATTTTCAAATTTTAATCCTAAAATTACATAGTCTATTTTATCAAACACATCTTTATAGGCATGAATTAAGTGCAATTGATCTGCAAAATCATAGCCAGCATATCCAAATTCATAAACTTCTACATTGTTTAATCTATTCTCAATTTTTTTTCCAATAGAATTATAATAATGCTGATGAAACCCTTCAATAAAAGAGTCACCTACTAAAGCTAGCTCTACTTTACTATAAGATGGTGTAAACTCCCTGTAGGAATTATATCCTGAGTTATTAATTTTATATTCAGAAAAGTTTTGTCTCCTTATTCCTGTTACTGATTTCCCTCCCTGATTAGGTACCCATTTTTCTACATTAAATTCATCGACATAACGTGAAGGGTAGTCTTTAGTTAAATGAAAAACACGTATTACAACTTCTAACACTAACAGTATTAAAAAGATGTATAGAATGGTTTTTAATATTAATTTTTTCATTTTATTTTTACTTAAAATTGAAAATAAATAAACGATCTATCAATACTGTCATCATAAAACAATAGCATAAAAAGAATTATAATGACATACATAATGAATCTCACAACTTTTGATTTGAATTTAAAAGGAGAGCGTTCGTCTTTTCTAATTCTATATTCATATAAAACAAATAGTATTATAAGAACATAGTAGTCAATCATTCTGTAACCATTTGGGTGATGGTAAACTTCGTAAGTAAAGTTCGATATTATTACTTTTATAAATGCAAAGGCATCAGAAATAGATTCCGATCTAAAAAAGATTCTAGAAAATGTTACTATTCCAAAAGTTAAAACTACTTGACCAATTTCTTTTAATGATGGAAAAATAGTGTACTCACCTACTACACTATTTTTATAAATAGTATTTCTTCCCAATAAAAATACAGGAATAAATGCAAGTGCGTGAAATGCTCCCCAAAAAATAAATGTCCAATTTGCTCCATGCCAGAAACCACTAACTAAAAAAATGATAATAATATTTCTTACAGATTTAAGCTTACTAACACGCGACCCGCCTAACGGTATATACACATAATGTCTGAACCATGTTGAAAGCGATACATGCCATCGCTGCCAATATTCTGCAACGTTTCTTGAGAAATTTGGAAATTTAAAGTTAGACATTAATTCTATACCAAATAATTTTGCAGTACCTATAGCAATATCAGAATATCCACTAAAATCGCCATAGACTTGAAAACTAAATAAAGTCACTCCTAGAATAAGTGTAGATGCAGGGTAGTTTGCATAGTTTGCAAAAATATCATCAACTATTGGCCCTAAAGAATCAGCAATAACTACCTTTTTAAAAAGCCCCCATAGTATTAACTTTAAACCACTTACAGTTCGATCATAACTAAACTTTCTTTTACTCGTAATTTGTACTAATAAATTAGATGCGCGCTCAATTGGCCCTGCTACTAATTGTGGAAAAAAACTAACAAATGCAGCAAACGATAGAAAATCTCGAGTGGGCTTTAGTTTTCTATAATAAATATCGAACGAATAGGACATGGTTTGAAAGGTGTAAAACGATATTCCTACTGGTAAGATCACGCGTAATGTCCAAGTGCTTTTCATATTATAACCAAACATTGAAAACATATCTACCCAAGAATCAACAAAAAAATTGTAATACTTAAAAAAACCTAAAAGGCCAACATTAAAAAGAACACTTACCCATAGCCACGATTTTCTTATAGTTTTTTTTTCACTTGAATCTATGTTAATTCCAACTATGTAATCAACTATGGTACTAAGTAATATAAGTGAAAGAAATCTCCAATCCCACCAACCATAAAATAGATAACTAGCAAAAAGTAGTAGAAAATTTTGTGCCTTTAGATTTTTTTTTAAAACTAACCAGTATAGTGAGAAAACTATAACTAAAAATATAAAAAAGTCTAAAGAATTAAATACCATGCATTATAAATTAAAAATGTATGAACAGTCGAAATATACTTAAATGTCTTACAATGCTTTAACTAAATCAAAATTATTCTTTGAATTACAAAATTATTATACAATCGGTATTGAGATAATGCTAATCAAATGTTTTTAAATAATTCTAATATAATTTATAACCATGAGAGACTATGTCGAAATAATTGGCTATTAATCTAATAATAAATCATATCGCATTTAAAATTGATATTTTGGTGCATCAAATGGTTATATTATTGATTGATAGCTTATCAGCTAAAATAAAATTAATATCAAATGAATATCGTATCAGAAATTGTAAAACAAAGCCAGCCAATTGAAGAAGTAACCTCTATTGACTCTACAACGTTTAAAAAAAACTACTTCAATAAAAAAAGACCAGTTATAATTAAAGGTCATGCTAAAGATTGGGGAGCAACTAAAAAATGGGGTTTAGATTTTTTCTTAAAACTCAAAGATGACAAAGATATTCTCTTATTATCTGACAACTTTATCCAAGACGATAATAGATACAAAAGCGACTCATTCAAAGCATATATTCAACGACTAAAGGACACAGAAAAGAATAATACCCCAGTAAAAGATTATTTAACAACTCTAGATGTTTTTAAATATTATCCACATTTAAAAAAAGATGTTGATTTTTCTCTGTTTGAAAAACACACAAAAACCAATGATGTTTCGGCTTGGATAGGTCCTGCCAATACTATTTCTGGTTTTCATGCAGATACTGCCAACAATTTGTATGCACAAATTAAAGGTGAAAAAATGTTTATCATAGCCTCTACTAAGTATAATAAATACATGTATCCAAGTAAAAAGCATATATATGGAGCTGTTGCAAGCGAAGTTGATATAAATAAATTTAGCTATGAGGAACATCCCAAAATCAAAGAAGTTGAGTTCCATAGTGTTATTCTTCAACCTGGCGATGTTTTATTTGTTCCTCAAAACTGGTGGCATTATGTACAGGCCTTGACACCATCTATTAGTATAAGTAATTTTGGCTATACAAAGTTTGAGGTTTACAGTTTAAAGCTTAAAGAAAGAATAATACAATCATTGCACAAACGAGGTTATTACAAAGCTAATAATTGTTTTTGCTGCGAAAAAAAATAATTCAACAACAAAAAAAAGCCCTCATATGAGGGCTTTTTAGTTATATAAAATTCAATTATAACTCGTTAAAAATAGAATGCATTAAACGCTTTTTATCATTTAAGCTTTCTTCTAGAGAAATCATGGTTTCTGTCCTATAAACACCTTCAATATCATCTAGCATAAAAATAACTTCTTTTGCGTGCTCTGTACTTTTAGCTCTAATTTTACAAAAAATATTAAATTTACCAGTAGTTATGTGTGCAACAGTTACGAATGGAATGTTATTAATGCGTTCTAAAACAAATTTTGTTTGAGAAGTGTTATTCAAAAATACTCCAACATATGCTATAAATGAATATCCGAGTTTTTTATAATCCAATGTTAATGATGAACCTCTGATTATACCAGATTCTTCCATTTTTTTAACTCTAACATGTACCGTACCTGCAGATATTAATAATTTTTTGGCTATGTCAGTAAAAGGAATTCTTGTATTATCAATTAACATGTCAAGAATTTGATGATCGATTTCGTCTAATTTAATTTTCCCCATAATTAACTATTCTTAAATAAAAAGCAAAATTAATACATTTTTACTAATAATTATATATTATTTTTGCCTTTTATTGTTCAAATAATGCAATTTTCTCATTATTCATCATAACGAAATCGTTTTCGTAACCTAACTGTAGCTCATTACCTTTTACATCATATACATTAAATCCATTGGCGTTTAATGTTTTATGAGCAAAAAAGGCATCTAGTTTTTCTATTTTTTCAACCTTAGGGACAAATTCTATTTTATTGTTTTTTAAAGTTTCATGATACATAACACCTATATCTTGCAATTCTCCTTCATACTTCCCTCCTAGTTTAGCATTTCTAATTACAACATCAAAAAAGCATTTTTCATTTTCAGGAATATCAAAATACGTCTTATATAAACTCCCATCAACAATATTATTAGAAATATAATTTAATGACTCAAGCATAGAAATATAAATATACTCTCGCGTTTTATCTCGTGCATAATCGTTGTAAAAATGGCCAGCTTCAAACAAAATTGTAGGCACATTTGCACTTTGAAATGTATCACCTACACAATTCAAATTAAAAGCGTCATCATAAACACCAACTTGATTGGGTATTACATTTTGCAGCATAGTATTCATAATTCCTATTACCTCCATGGCTATTTTACGATTTGAAGTAATTGTACAATCCTTATCTTGCGCTGGGGCTAAAAACGATACTGTAGCAGGTTTATTTGTCTTTCCTGCACTAAAAATTGTGCGTTGCCCATGAAGATTGTAACAAAAATGTGGTTTAAACTCATCAAAAACCGATTTAATAACTTTACTTTCTGGTTGTGATAAATGTTGTGCGTCTCTATTTAAATCTACATTTTTTGCATTAACTCTTGTGTAAGCAATAGCCCCATCTGGATTTAGAATAGGAATAATACATAAAGTACATGCTTGTAAAATAAAATCTAAATTAGAATCTTTACTTAAAAGCGTATTTAAAATATCAAATATTGCTTTAGTAGTAGTCGATTCGTTTCCATGCATTTGCGACCACATCAATATTTTTTTATTTCCGCTACCAACATTTATCGAATAGATGGGATTACCTAAAACAGATTTTCCAATTGTATTTACACTTAAAGATTTGTCTAATTTTTTTAATAAAGGTTCAATATTGTTGTTAGTAATATATCTATGGTTTAGACTACTTTCTTTGTGTTTTAAAAACAATGATTTAATATCTTCTACGTTCATTTATTTTTTTTAATATACAAATGTAAACATTTACTAATTTACAATTGTAAACAAGACTTTTAAACATCTTGTTTACATTATTATACAGATAGAGTGTTTTAATTGCCCAATAATCGTAATAATCTAACAAATATTACATATATATATTTAAAATATTTATTTTCAGATATTTAAATTAATTTATATAAATTATAAGTTTAATTTTTATAATAATATAATGTGTTACGAATACTATTATTTCAAATATATCGTTACATTTGTAACGTATTTAGGTTTTAATACAAGTTTACAATGATAAACAATGAAGATTTTGTAAAACGACTCCAAAAAGTAATAGATTACTACGGAGAATCTGCCTCCTCTTTCGCTGAAAAAATTGGAGCACAACGTTCTAGTATTTCTCATATATTATCTGGCAGAAACAAGCCTAGTCTAGACTTTATTTTAAAGATTCTTTCCTCCTTTCCAGAGGTTGAATTATATTGGTTGTTAAATGGCAAAGGTGAATTTCCAACTAACAATAATCCAGTCGATGAAAAAACTAAAACTCCAAAATTAAAGATTGAAGATGCATTGCAATCTGATATTGGTAACAAAAAAGAGATTGAACGCATAATTATTTTTTATTCTGACGGAAGTTTTAAAAATTTTCAAAATTAACAACATTCTTTACTAGCTTTGCATAAACTATTTTTTATGCGCTTTTTATGTCTCCTCTTATTGCTTACCCTTTTTAGTTGTTATGAAACCACTAGAGACTGTAAAGATTATAAAACTGGTAAGTTTTATAGTGAAGTTTATATAAATGATGAATTATTTAAGTCAACATTTAATAGAACAAAGAAATTGCAAATAGAAACTTATAATAATAAAATAGATTCATCTAAATTAAGATGGATAAATGACTGCGAGGTGATTTTCAAAACTATCAACCCCAAAAACAGAGCTGAAAGAAAAGATATTCACTTAAAAATTTTAACCACTACAGATTCATCATATACTTTTGAGTATTCTTATGTTGGCGAAACAAAAAAACAAAGAGGAATAGCCTATAGGACTAAATAACAACTAATCAAATGGGTACAAAAATGATTCTACTAAATTAAATTTCAATTCTTTATTAGCAGTTATTTCGTAAGTTAAAAATATTTCACCCCAATATTCACCATCAGAAAAATCAGCTATAATCCACTTATGGTTTAGCATTTTAACTGTGTTAATTAATATTTTTCTGCCTTCACTTGCGGCATATGGCACAATAGGGTGATCGCCTTTGACTTCATTTAATTTATAAAGTTCGTCTTTTATAAAAGGAATTAATTCGTCAACATTGTAACCATCATTCTCAAAATAGCTAATTGCATCCTCATTTCTGCTTAGATTAAAATGTGAAAGACTCAAAACTTCATCTTGGAGCACTACTAAAGAGTCTTTATACTTTACGGATTTAGCTTTATAGTTTTCTAGTTTAGTATTCATGTCTTCGAATATACGCTTAGAGTTAACATACTGAAACAATACTAATAATACCGAAAACACAAACAGATACATAAAAATTCTTTGTTTCATCTTTTATAATTTTACACGGTTATTTTTAAGCCATCATAAGCTAAAAAAACATTTTTTGGTAAATTTTGCTGTACTTCATCATGAAAGCCTAGCAAATGACTTATGTGCGTTAAATATGTTCTTTCTGGCCTTACTTCTTTAATAAACCGTAGAGCTTCTTCTAAATTGAAATGAGAAATATGAGGCTGAATACGTAACGCGTTAACAACTAAAACCTTAAGGTTTTTAAGCTTTTCAATTTCAACTTCATCTACTTCCTTTATATCCGTTAAATACGCAAAGTCATTAAATCGATAGCCAAAAACTTGAACAAAATAATGATTTGCATCAATAGGTACAACTTTAGTTCCTGATAAATCAAATGGCTTATTCTCAATAACATTTGTTATTATTGTTGGTGCTCCTGGATATTTGTTTTCAGTTTCAAAAATATAATTAAACCTTTTTTTTATCGATTTAATTACGCGCTCATGCGCATATATATTCATATCTCCATTCATGTAGCACAATGGTCTAATATCATCAATACCAGCTACATGGTCAGAATGTTCGTGTGTAAATATAATACCATCAATTTTTTCGCACCCGCATTTCAACATTTGTTGTCTAAAATCTGGACCGCAGTCAATTACATATGCATAATTATCCCATTCAATCAAAACCGAAACTCTTAACCGTTTATCTTTAGGGTTTTCACTTAAACACACAGGGTGCTTACTTCCAATAACCGGAATACCTTGAGATGTACCTGTGCCAAGAAATGTGATTTTCAAAAAAAAGCTATTATTTAACTACAAAAATAAGCTTATTTTTTTGTTTGCTATAGTTATTTAATACCTTTGTATTATTAAAAACAACTCAAAAAAATATTATGGAAATTACCATAAAGGGGGATAAAGAATTTGATGATATTCCATCATTAAAGTCTAAAGCACTACGCATAAATTTAAACGAAAATATTTACGGAACATTTGCTGAGATTGGTGCAGGTCAAGAAACTTGTCGCCATTTTTTTAGAGCTGGTGGTGCATCAGGAACTATTGCCAAAGCAATGTCTGCTTATGATAAAGATTTTAGTGACGCCATTTATGGAATAGAAGATGATAGACGCTATGTAACAGAAGCGCGCCTACGCAAGATGCTTTCTCATGAAATGAGTCTTATGGAAAAGCGTATTACTCGTGATAAGCATCCTAATAAAATATTTTTTACATATGCTAATACTGTAGCAACAATAGATTTTGCTAAAAAATTTAAAGGCCATGGCTGGGTAGGAATTAAATACCAAGTTGAAGCTGATGGCGATTATAACGAAATAATATTGCATGTTCGCTTTAAAGAAACCGATCCACGTTTGCAACAAGAAACCTTAGGTGTTTTAGGTACAAACCTTATTTATGGAGCTTTTTACAAGTACAACGAACCGAAAAAATTGTTACGTTATTTATACGACCACTTAGATAAAGATCAATTAGAAATTGATACAATCAACTTTTCTGGACCTGTTTTTAAAGATGTTGATAATAGGCTTATGAGCTTACAGTTGGTTAAAAACGGTATGACTGATGCAGTTATGTTTGGTCCAGACGGCAACAACGTACTTCCAGCAAAAGTTTTATATAAAAAGAATATTTTAGCTTTACGTGGTAGTTTTAGACCTGTTACCAAAGTAAATATGGCTATGTATGAGAAATCATATGACATGTTTATTAAAGAAAACAAAGTGGATGCTGATAAAACCGAAGTTGTTTTCGAAATAACCTTATCTAATTTGCGTGCTGAAGGAGAAATAGATGAGCAAGATTTTATGGATAGAGCAGATTTATTATGCTCGCTTGGGCAATCAGTAATGATTTCTAATTTTCAAGAATACTACAAAGTAGTTGAATACTTCTCAACTTATACTAAAGCAAGAATGGGACTTGCCATGGGAGTTAATAATTTGATTGATATTTTTGATGAAAAATACTATCGTCATTTAAGCGGTGGGATACTAGAAGCATTTGGAAAATTATTCTTCAAAGATTTAAAAGTCTATTTATACCCAATGCTTGATCCAAAAACTGGAGAATTAATTAATAGTAAAAACTTAAAGGTTTATCCTCGTATGAAAGAGCTATATAAGTTCTTTAAATACAACGGAAAAGTAATTGATATTGAAGATTATGATACTAGTATTATGAGTATCTTTTCCAGAGAAGTCCTTCAAAAAATTGAAGATGGAGAACGT
Source organism: Gaetbulibacter sp. 4G1 (assembly GCF_002741945.1). Taxonomy (GTDB): domain Bacteria; phylum Bacteroidota; class Bacteroidia; order Flavobacteriales; family Flavobacteriaceae; genus Wocania_A; species Wocania_A spongiicola. Next base: position 146,202 of record NZ_MDVN01000024.1, on the reverse strand, counting down.
GGTTGGGAAAATATGCTACCAGAAGGCACAGCTGATTTAATTAAAGACTACCGATTATTTGGATACACTCGCAAACCTTTAAAACCAATAACTATAAAGAAAAGAGTAGTAAAAAAATAAGAATAGATTTTATAATAAAAAAGGCTTTGGTAAACCAAAGCCTTTTTTTGCCCTTACTCTAGAATTTGAGTTGCATGTATTTTGGCTTTTACTTTATCAATGACCTTCTCAATAATGCCATTTTCATCTATTACAAATGTTAGGCGGTGAATACCATCAAAAATACGTCCCATAAATTTTTTCTCTCCCCAAACACCAAAAGCATTTATAACTTCCTTATCAACATCAGCTAATAACGGATAAGGAAAATTAAATTTCTTTTTAAAATTTGATTGTTTTTTTTGAGTATCTGCACTTACTCCTAAAATCTCATAGCCTTGTTCTTGTAAAACCGTATATTCATCTCTTAAATTACAAGCTTCAACTGTGCAAGTTGGTGTATTTGCCTTTGGGTAAAAGAAAACAACTAATTTTTTTCCTTTATAATCAGATAGTTTTACGATGTTCCCTTGCTCATCATAAGCTTCAAAATTTGGTGCTTCATCACCTACTTTTAATGTTGTCATATTGTTTAACTTTGTTGTTGCTAAAATACAACTCAATGACCAAACAAGAAAGTGTAAACTTTATTATTAATACGCTATTTAAACTATATCCAGAAATACCAATTCCCCTGGATCACAAAGACCCATACACACTACTTATAGCTGTACTAATGTCTGCTCAAAGCACCGATGTTCGCGTAAACAAAATAACGCCTTTGCTGTTTGAAAAAGCTGACAACCCTTATGATATGGTAAAGCTTACAGTTGAAGAAATTAGAGAAATTATAAAGCCTGTGGGCTTATCTCCTATGAAAAGCAAAGGAATTCATGGATTATCAAGAATTCTAATTGAAAAACATAATGGTAAAGTACCTCAAAGTTTTGAGGCATTAGAAAAGCTCCCAGCTGTTGGTCATAAAACTGCTAGTGTGGTTATGTCACAAGCCTTTGGTGTTCCTGCTTTTCCGGTAGACACACATATCCACAGATTAATGTATAGATGGAATTTAAGTAATGGTAAAAACGTAGTTCAAACAGAAAAAGATGCAAAACGTTTATTTCCAGAAGAGCTTTGGAATGATTTACATTTACAAATTATATGGTATGGCCGTGAATATTCCCCAGCTAGAGGTTGGGATATAGAAAAGGATATTATCACAAAAACTATAGGTAGAAAGAGTGTTTTAAATGAATATTATAAAAAAAAGAAGTCCTGACGACTAACAATCAGGACTTTTTCAAAATTTAGTTTAGAAGCGCTTCAAACTTCAATTTATTACAATTTATAACACTTAAAGCCTTAGAATAATTTAGAAGAAATTTAACCGTTTCCTCTCTCGGTTCGAGTTCGTTTAAACTTTTAATAGAATTTTCAGAGTAAAGTTTTGCCATTTTAATAAATTATGGGTTATTTATTAAGGTAACGTAACAAAACTATATTTATTGTGTTAGTTTGTTAAAACTATATTATGCTTGTCTATAATTTTTCTTAAATTAATTAATGCATAACGCATTCTTCCCAGGGCTGTATTGATACTAACCCCTGTTCTATCTGAAATTTCTTTAAAACTCATATCGCTGTAAATACGCATCATTAATACTTCTTTTTGATCATCAGGCAATTCATCAACCAAACGTCTTACATCATTTTCCACCTGTTCTTTTATTATAGTTTTCTCAGCATTCAAACTACTATCGCTAAGTACAGAAAAAATACTAAAATCACCACTATTATCAAATTTTGGCATTCGATTACTTTTTCTAAAAAAGTCGATAACCAAATTGTGAGAAATACGCATTACCCAAGGCAAAAACTTACCCTCTTCATTATAAGCACCACGTTTAAGAGTACGAATTACTTTAATAAATGTATCCTGAAAAATATCTTCAGCTACATCTCTATCATAAACTTTTGAATAAATAAAACTGTAAATTTTTTGCTTGTGCCTTGTTATAAGAATTTCTAAAGCACTTTCATCTCCTTTAATATAGTTGCTAACTAAAGTAGCATCTGAAATAAGTTTGTATTGCATAATCATTACTTTTAGTGCATTGAAGCAAGCTTCTTTGCTTGGGGTTAAATTTTTAAAAAGTAATGTTCTGCTATAGGCGAGAGTTGTTTTTGTAGTTAATACGAAATCAAATATAACAACAATCATTCCTAAAAAACAAAAAAAATCTATTTTTTTTAACTATTTATTAAACAAAAATCCATTTTTTAAGCTGATTTACTTATAGTATCTTTGCAAAATTATTCCTTTTTATAGCCTATGATTACTAATATTTCTGAAGTAAACCCGAAACAAAATATCGTTATTAAAGGTGCAAAATTGCATAACTTAAAGAATATAAATGTAGTTATACCTAGAAATAAATTAGTAGTAATTACCGGACTATCGGGTTCTGGCAAATCTAGTTTAGCTTTTGACACCCTTTACGCTGAAGGACAACGGCGTTATGTTGAAAGCCTCTCCAGCTACGCTAGACAATTTTTAGGCCGACTAAATAAGCCTAAAGTAGATTTTATAAAAGGAATAGCTCCAGCTATTGCAATAGAACAAAAGGTGAATTCAACCAACCCTCGATCAACTGTAGGTACAACTACAGAGATTTATGATTATTTAAAGCTACTATTTGCTAGAATTGGTAAAACTTATTCTCCGGTTTCTGGAGATGAAGTAAAAAAAGATTCGGTCACTGATGTTTTAAAGTACTTAAAAACATTTTCTGAGGGTGAAAAATTATTGCTTTTAGCTCCTATTCATTTAGAAGAAGGACGCTCTATGACCGATAAACTTAAAGCCCTTAACCAACAAGGCTATGCAAGAATTAAAGTTAAGGATACAGTAATAAGAATTGATGAAGCCAATGATATAGGAAAAAAGAACATATTTTTAGTTGTAGACAGAATTATCATTAGAGATGAAGATGATTTTTTCAATCGCTTAGCTGATGCTGTGCAAACCGCTTTTTTTGAAGGTAAAGGAGAATGTATAGTAGAAACGCTTTCTGATAAGAAGAAACGCATTTTTAGTAATAAATTTGAAATGGATGGCATTACTTTTCTAGAACCTAATGTACATTTATTCAGTTTTAACAACCCTTACGGTGCTTGCCCTAAATGTGAGGGTTACGGCGATATTATTGGAATAGATGATGATTTAGTAATTCCAAATACAGGATTGTCTGTTTACGAAAATGCTATTTTTCCATGGCGCGGTGAAAGCATGAGCTGGTATAGAGATCAGCTAGTTAATAATTCTCATAAATTTGATTTCCCAATTCACAAACCATTTTTTGAGTTAAACGAAGCGCAAAAACAACTTATTTGGACTGGCAACAAGCATTTTGAAGGTTTAAACTCTTTTTTCTCTGAATTAGAATCTAAAGCATATAAAATACAAAACCGCGTAATGCTATCGCGTTACCGTGGAAAAACGAAATGCAAAACTTGTAATGGTAAACGATTGCGTATTGAAGCTAATTACGTAAAAATAGCTGGAGCAACAATTACAGATTTAGTAGAAATGCCTTTAAATAAATTGACAAATTTTTTTAAACAACTAGAATTAAACGATTATGACATACAAATAGCCAATAGACTTTTAAAAGAAATTAACAACAGATTATTATTTCTATCAAACGTCGGTTTGGATTATTTGACTTTAAATAGAAAATCTAACACTCTATCTGGTGGCGAAAGTCAACGGATTAATCTAGCCACATCATTAGGTAGCAGTTTAGTAGGCTCCATGTATATTTTAGATGAACCAAGTATTGGTTTACACCCAAAAGATACAGAGCGTTTAATTTCTGTTTTAAAATCGTTAAGAGATTTAGGAAATACTGTTATTGTTGTAGAACACGACGAAGACATTATGAAAGCGGCCGATAGTATTATTGACATTGGCCCAGAAGCGGGAACATTTGGCGGTCATGTGGTAGCAAATGGCTCTTTTGCCGATATTTTGGCTTCAAACTCTTTAACATCTCAATATTTAAACGAAACTTTAAAGATTATAGTTCCAGAAACAAGAAGGGAATCAAAATATTATGTTGATATTATTGGAGCTCGCGAAAACAATTTAAAAAATATTGATGTTCGGTTTCCATTAAATATGCTTACAGTTGTTACTGGTGTTTCTGGTAGCGGAAAAAGCACCTTAATAAAAAAGATTTTGTATCCTGCTTTACAAAAGAAATTAACCGATTTTGGAGATAAACCTGGTCAATTTACAGCTTTAAAGGGAAATTTTAGTAATATTAAACATATAGAGTTTGTTGACCAAAACCCTATCGGACGATCATCTCGTTCAAACCCTGTAACATATATAAAAGCTTATGATGAGATTCGTGCTTTGTTCTCAAATCAGAAACTAAGCAAAATAAGAAATTATCAAGCAAAGCATTTTTCGTTCAATGTAGATGGCGGACGCTGTGAGACTTGCAAAGGAGAAGGTGAAGTAACCATTGAAATGCAGTTTATGGCAGATGTGCATTTAGAATGTGAAACATGCAAAGGGAAACGCTTCAAAAAAGAAGTGCTAGAAGTAACTTTTGCTGGCAAAAATATTGACGATATCCTAAACTTAACTATTGATGATGCTGTTGCTTTTTTTGAATCTAGTGATCAACAAAAAATTAAAACAAAACTTAAACCGTTACAAGATGTTGGTTTAGGTTACGTTACTTTAGGGCAAAGCTCTTCTACCCTTTCTGGTGGTGAAGCACAACGCATAAAACTTGCTACATTTTTGGGTAAAGGAAACAATAAAGATAAAACGCTTTTTATTTTTGATGAACCTACAACTGGATTACATTTTCATGATATTCAAAAGCTCTTAAAATCTTTTAATGCTTTAATTGAGAAAGGACATTCTATCATTGTGGTAGAACACAATCTAGAACTTATTAAATGTGCTGATTACATAATTGATTTAGGTCCAGCAGGAGGCGAAACTGGCGGAAACCTTGTAGCAACAGGTACACCAGAAGATATAGTAAAAATCAAAACTTCAGAAACCGGAAAATTCTTAAAAAGTAAGATTTAAGCTAATTTTATTTACAAAAACTATCAAATTTTATAGGAACAGTTATTTTACTTAATTCTTCAATTTTGTCATCAACATAGCCTTTTTGAAGCATGTTTCTTTCAATAGATATAGAAAAATGTATTAAATTATCGTTATAAAAATCATCTAAATATGAAGCAGATTGAATAAAAGAATATAACGAAGCTCCACGGGTATGAAAATCTTTAACCTTATGATTATAATCTAATGATAATCTAAAATGATAGTTAGAATCTATATAGTCTAAGTTTTCAGAATTAAGGATTTCTTCTTTAAGAATCTGCTCAAGTTTGTCTTCTCCAAATATATTAATAGATGTCTTGTTTAATTTTTCAAACTCGCCACACCAATATCCCATTTGGTAATGTGCTCTTGCAAAGCCTATGTTGCTAGTTGTTACATAATTTAAACTAAATATATCATGAGTCTTAATTATCTCGTTACAAGCACCAATAGAATTTAAAATTAAAGTAGTATTAGTATTCATGTCATTTAAAGCTTGATTTTTTAAGTAAAGACATTTATTATTTTCTACCATCAATGAGAGTAAAAGAATTCTATTATTCTTACCAAGAATTATAGAGTTTGGGTTTATGTTATTTTTCAAAAAAGAACAAAGATTAGTTTCTAAATCCGAAATTCTCTCATTAAAAATTATATTTGAATTATTATTAATCTGAATCACTTTATGTACAAAATGCCAGTATATAGTTATAGATTCCATAACTTCCATTCCAATAATGCTATTCTGGCATATTTCAGAAATATTCTTGCATGAAAGGATACTTTTCAATTTATTTTGTTCCATAAAACTGGTTTCATTATTAGCGGCATATGATAATTTAATCATAGTATTTAAAAAGGATTGCAGGTCCAATAAAAACCTCTCATTATATATTCCCTCTACAAACTCTAGTTTATATGTTTTAACTCGGTTTAAAGTTTTAAAACTACATTGATTCAATGTATACAGTATTTTAAGCTTTTGAGATCTCGCCAATCTAAACTCGCCAATTTCTTTATATATTTCTCCTGCAAAATGATACAGATTTAATATACTCTCTATAGGAACACCTAAAATAGAAAAGATGAAATTTGGATTTAGATAACACTTTTGAAATAGTATTGTTTCTTTATTTTCTTCATCGTTAATATAACTAGTTAGACACTCAACTAAATCTATTATACCATTAGCTATAGAAAACAAATAATCTACAGCATACCTTTCTTTAAAAGACGTTTTTTTATTTGTAGGCGTAAAAGCTGACACCATGATATTAATTTTACTCTCTATTTTTTCAAAATTTTCTTTAATTTCATTTAAAAAAAAGCTTTCTAAAGATTTATGACCTGTAATCGTACCTAAATTTTTTATATTGTAATAGTCGATAAAATTTATAATTGGCAAATCCTCCCTTTCTTCGCAATCATTAGAAACATCATGATTAGGCTTTAACAATATAGCTAATGATTTGATGTAAAATAGAGTAGCATCCACGGGGGTTCTTAACAAAACTTGAGACTTATCTTTTAAATCATCACTTATGGTTTTGTCATAATTATCGATATTGTCATACAATTTCTTTTTCAAACATTTATTAAGTGTACCGTTTTTAAAATATAATAAGTCACCTAATTTATTATAAAACTCAGCAACTATCAATCGCTTTTCCGTTGTCTTCAATGGAAACTTTAAAAAGTTAAACTCTTCTATTGCTCTTACTAGATCAATATCCTTCAATTTATCTGGGCTAGCTTTTTCAATTAAATGTAATTTTGCAATAATTGGCTGATATAAAAGGCGTACATTCTCTCCAGTAGATTGTAAAAAATAGTTTTTTAATGGCTTGTAGTTTGTACCTAAAGTATCTAAATTTTTCATTACATCAGATAATTTAACACTATAAAATGTTTTCATATCATTAACAGGATAAAGAATCTTCCATTTATCTATACTTCCATCATCTTTTTGAAATGATTTAATAATACTTTCATTTAATCTTCCAACTACAATTAGCTCTTGCTTACTATCATTTTCTATAAAACTTAAAATATTATCAATTTCAGCTAATTTATTTTTGCACATTACATCTCTTTGCTCTTTAGTTGGCTTGTCTGACATTTCAAAATGTCTGCGCCAAAAAGCAGGATTAACATCACTTTTTTTAATTATAAACCTTGCCAATCCTAATTTATATATTGGGATATTTCGTTTTCTGATTACTAAATCAGTTAATTCAGAAAATGTCATTAATGCACTATCAAACATTTTATTTTTTTCAAAAGACAAACCTAATTTCAGTTGATTTCTAACAAATAAAACAAACTCGTATAGGGTCATATCCTTAACAGGTTTTTGACGTAAAACCTGTATTGCATCCATATAGTGCACAATAGCCTCATGGAATTCTTCATCATTAAAATGAAGATCTCCAATCATAACATGAAGTAGGGATATATTATTTATATAGTCTTCAATATACCCATTTGTATTGTGCACAATAATATCAGCTTCTTTTTGCTTAAGAAACTCTAACCTTTTATTAAAATGCCTTTTTAATTCAATAGATTCATCTAAAGTGAAATTAAAAGCTGCAGCTTCTTGCTCATTTATTTTGGATAAAAACTTAATTTCTGCTTCTATTTTTCCATGGAACTTGAAATCGTAAATTCCACTAACTATTGGACGTAAATGACTTTTTGTTAAATAACTAACTAGTTTATCAAGAAATTCTCTAAACTGAGGTTCTTTATTGATGTCGACTATTTCTGGTGTTAATGATAAACTCCTGTAGGATAAACCAAATTTATGATGCTTGAAAATATGATCTAGCATGTAACTTATAGACACCAAAAGTTTATCACTATATTCGTGAATATAATTACCCAAGCCAAGAAAAATAGGAGATGTTAGATAAGATATTAAATTAAACTTATACTGATCGTAGAAGCCTAACTGTAAGAACATATTTTCATTATTTGAGCCGACTATAATATTTCTTTTATATTCATCACCAGAAATTTCAGATTTTGGAACAGGCAAAATATATTGCTCTATTAAACTCGATAGTTTTCTTGGAGCACCATTACTTCTATAAGTTAAATAGATTACAAAATCTTTAAGTGTAGAAATAATTTTCACTCTTTCATTATCTTCAATACCCAACATCTTCTTTATTTCTTTATCACTCAAATAATCATTATACATCTTTATTGACGGGTTTTCTCCTTGTCTTGTAGATAAGTAATAATCAGGAATTAGAAATTGACATAAGTACTGTTCTGTTATACTAGAAATATCCGCTAGATTATTGTCTTCTCCTTCAGTATAAAAACTATTAACATAAATTTTATTATCATTAAAAATACTATCCAAACTAGATTCTCTATCTGAAATTCCTGCTAATGCTGCATCATACATTTCTCTTCCAGCAATGAAAATAAATTTAGCATGAGCAGAATTTAAAAAATGTTTCATACTTGACAATATTCTACCTATACGTTCTTTACGACGTGCCTGATATCTCACCTCATTATTATTACTATCACCTTCAAATTCATCTTCTAAATTAGTAATAACCGTATTATCATTACTATTGATTTTATCTAGCTCATCAAAAACAAAAATAAGCCTAACCTTAGTAAACACTGAATAAATTGATGAAACATCATCTAAGATGTGTATTAACCGCTGTGTAATATCTTTTGATTCTAAAGGTGAATAACTCGAGCGTTTTAAATAATTAAAAAAAGAATTCTTCATACCGCTAGCACTTCCTCCTTGTTCGACAATTATGGATGCATCTATTTCATTTTTAAGTTTTTTCAATTCTCGTAAAGCATAATAATGTGTTTTAATAATCAAAAATCTATTTGGCACAAATCGATATGAAAATAAGAATAACAACATCATAAGAAATACTGAAAGAATAGGTATCTCTGGGTACAACTTTGCAACACTAACTTTGCTTTTTTCATTTAAAACGTTATTAAATATTGGTAAATATGCATTTTTACCAATTAACGTGTGCCTTATTTTATACCAAAACTTAAATGACAAATAGTCTAGCTGATTACTCACCATGCCAATGGAAACTAATGTTTTGTTAAATATTGATTGTTGTTCAATATCATATATATAAGTAGTGTCGTTACTGGAGTTTATTTCCTGTCTCTCTGCTACTATAATTTTTTTGTTAATTAAGGCTTTATAGCCAATTTTGTTTTTAACCTTATTAGAATCCAATAAAACCTTGATCTTATTGTTATATTTGTCTATTGTAATATCATCGTTATTAAATAATGACTTAATTTCAAAATCATCGAGTTTATCTTCAACCTCTAGTAGGCCTTGACTTGGAAAAAAATAAGCGATTTTAAACTTATCCTTACTAAAATTTGTAAACTGATTCCCTAAAAAAGCTCTATAAATAATTGTGCTAGTTAGATAAATAATTAAAAAAAGAACAATCAAATTGACTAACCGCTTAAAATTTTTTATATTATAATACCATTTTCTATACTCCTTATAAAGTTCGTTAGTAATATATTTCAAGACATCTTTTTCTGTTAGATTATCCTTTCCTAAATTAATCTTTACAGAAATATAATGCTGAAAATCAAATAAAGTTATTATTCTATTGAGAGATACATTATAGTTTTTACTATTAGCTTGTTTATTGGAAAGCTTTAGACTGGTTTTCGCAATAAAGTATCCTAAAATAATTGTTATTTTAAATAAAATGTTAGATGTGATGGAATCATCATAATAATGACATATTAAAATCAGGAAAAATGTAATTGAAAAAGTAATTATTGAAATTACTTTTATCCAATCATTATAATAATCCCTTTTCTTAATAAAAGTAACAAATTCAACATGCAGATCTATTAAAAGATACCAAAGAATAACTATATGTATAACAAACCAAAAAAATTCAAAGCTTTTAGTTTCAATATTTGGGTTTTTAACATCAAAGAGTGAATAATACGCTACAAAGAAAAGAACTGTAAGAACATAGATTAAACTTAGTCTCAGTAAACGATGAAACATGTATTTATGCCTATAAAACTTTGGATTAAAAAGAGCTTCTACTCCCCTTTTTATCTTTTTACAAAAAATAATTATCTTGTTTTTATTATGCCGTAGTCTTGGAGAGCGGTGACCCAAATAAAAAATTACTAATAAGAATAAAAATAATATCCCTAGTAACAAAAATGAAGGCACAAATTCATCATAAAAATACTTATAAATATCAAGTATTGGATTTATAAAAACAATTAAAGGGAGTAAGGATATAATTAATACTAAATAACTGGAAAACTTTGATTTTGGGTTTAAAGAAGAAATGGCTTTGTTTACAACTGAAGTTTTACCCATACCTCTAAATCCGCTTACTAAATATGTTCCTGTATTTTTGTTTGTTTCATATATAAAACTTTTAATTCTATCAATAATAGCTTTTCTACCTAAAAACCTATTGTTAATATCGTCTCCATTTCTTTTCTGAACAGAATGAAAAAAATTATAATTTTTTAATTCTAAAAGAATTGGTTTTATTTTAAAAGAATTTTTGTTTAGGGAATCTCTGAGGGAATTAGCGTTCTCTTTACTCATATAGTCAAATGGTTGGATTTTTAAATGTAAGAAAAAATTATTATTATTCTCATAAAAACCCTACTATCGGCTTTTTTTTGCTTTATAGTTTAATTAAAAAAGTTATATTGAAAGTACTAAATAATAAATGATTAGAATTTGAAAGATATAATAGGCAATAAAAATCTAAGATTCTGAAACCGGAAAATTCTTAAAAGAAAAATTATAATTTTTATTTCAATAAGACAAAAATCCAACAAAACTAATAATAGCCACTGCTATTGGAATTACAATAATTAAATAAACAAATGAAGCCAAGCCTGATTTAAAAAAGCTTAAAAACCAACCATGTTTATAAAAACGCTTTATTGCTATAAATAAATAGAAATATGTAGAGACAACAAGTAAAAAGTCTATCCAATCTGGCACATCCCAAAAATAATTCACAATAAGTATTAAACTAAAAACCGTGAATAAATATGAAAAGAAGTAAAAACTAAATACCAAATGATGAGAATATGCACCTCTTCTATAAAACAATAATTTTAAAATTAACGCAAAAATTGGCAATAGAATAAATAAAGAGATTGGAATGGCATCATAAGCAGCTTGTAATATTTGTCCACCATTTCGTTGCTTATAAAACTTTAAGCTTTGTTCAAAAAACTTTCTTTTAATCGAGCCTGCATCATCATTCATTCCCATAGCTTTAAAAATAGCTTCATTAGACGCATTTATAGCAATTAAAGAATCTACTTTTTCTGTGTCAAAATCGAATGTAGGCTTTATATTTTTACCATTCTTTGCATTAGTTTTTATTAAAGAATCTAATGCCTTTACTTGTTCCTCATTTATTCCTACAATACCTTCTTCTTTTAAAGGTAATAATATACTATCTAATTTTACTGAATCTAAAACTTGTTGAGTTTTAATCTTTAAATTCTCAGAAACTAAAGGTTTGTCTAATGTTTTTTTTAACGCCGTATCTATTTCTTGAACTTGATCCCTAACAACAGTCGTAGTTAGTAAAAAGAAGAATACAACCGATATAAATAGGTATAGTTGTGCAGGATGCAGGTATAATAACCGTTTGCCTTCAATAAAACGACTTGCTAAATACCCAGGTTTAAACAACAACGGAAAAAAGCTTTTAAAAAATCGCGCATCAAACGAAAAATAGTTACTTATTGTGTTATAAAATAAAACACCAATAGTAAGTTCGTCTTTAGCTTTTTGTCCACAATGTGGGCAAAACTCAAACCCTTCTTCAAAATTTTCTTCGCAATTTTTACAAGTTTCGTATTGTTTTTCCATTAAAATGATGATTTCTATAAAAGTAAAAAAAAGTATTAACAATTGCTGAATATTAAAAACCTAGCTATTAACGACTTACATTTTTGGCACATTAATTGAAAACTACAAAACAAATAGCGTAAGCCGAAAAGCTCAAGAGTAGGCAAAAATTAAATCCTATATGATTATGAAAAGATTATTACTATTATTTACAGGCTTGTTAATAGGATTAACAACAGTATCAGCAACAGAGCTAAATTACAAAAACCAAAAAACCAAGTTAGACAAAACGAAACGCTATCGTTATGCGCAACCTATTATGTTTGTAGAACGAGGTGTTGAATTTTTAGTATTTCCAGATGGAAGCTTCGATTTTAATACAAATTATGAAGATACGTTTTATAACGATTCTTATTATAGAACACGAAACACTAAAAGGGGTCGTGTGAACACAACATACGGCGCTCCAGGTAGTCGTGTAAAGTATACTTCTTATAGACACAGAAATAGAGGTGTTTCAATTTCTCACGATAGAGATGGTAAAGTAAGGCGTATTGGTAGTATTTTTTTAAATTATGATAGATATGGGAAACTTAAACGTGTTGGCTCTATATACATGAGCTATAAGCACCGAAATGGCACATTAACTCAAGTTGGTGGCTTAAGAGTTAAGTATAACCATTGGGGAGAAATTGTATATACTCGTGGACAGGTAAATCGTTTTAGCAATAGTTGTAATATTTGTGGAGTTAGTTCTTGTGAAATAAACCATAATCATAGAGATAGACATGACAATGATTACGACAACGATTGGTATGACGAAGATGATGGGGTTTACAACAATGATGATGATTTTTACTATTACAAACAAAATGGTAAAACAAAGAAACATAAAAAAAGAAAACATTAATCCTTTATTCTAAAAAAGTGAATATCCCCTTGATGATTAATCATCAAGGGGATATTTTTATTAAAATTTTAAATATTCTATTTCAATATAGCTAATGGTTCAGTGCTTTTCCACTTGCCTCTTGTAAAGTCTGGAAATGCTTGGGGTGTTCCACCATAGGCTACAGACTTTTCACTTAATGGCGCAACAGCGCTCCAATGACAACCTTCGTAAACATTTTGATCTAGTGGATCTCCATTACGTAAACATTCAACTATTCTGTAAAGCATCATAAAATCCATTCCGCCGTGACCTCCCATTGTTTTGGATAATTCACCTAAGCGCAGATATAACGGATGTTCATATTTTTCATATATTTTTTCTAGCTGTTCGCCTTGAGCCCAACTATGATGATCTTCTGTTACTCCTTCTACACCTCCTTCTAATGCAATTCGTGTAGGAAAACCAGCTAACGCACCCTTTGTGCCTTGCACTAAATTAAGACGAGAATATGGTCTAGGGCTAGTTTCATCCCATTGAATCATAATTGTTCTCCCTAAAGTAGTTTTAATAATTGATGTGTTAAAATCTCCTCCTTTATAGTCTAGTTTGTTCCACTTATGATCTTTAGCATAGTTTTTCTCAGCATAAGATTTTCTTCCTAAAGCCGGTGTAGAAAAAGAAACCAGGCTATTAAAGTTGTCTTCCCCCCTAGCTAAATTCATATATTGAGCTACTGGACCCAGACCGTGGGTTGGGTAAAGATTTCCATTTCTATCAGCATAATGATGTGTTCTCCATGATCCTGTACCTCTTTCTTGTTGATTCATTTGTCCCCTTAACTCGTGTATGTAAGCAGCTTCACCATGCAAAAGATCACCAATAACACCTTGCCTGCACATATTTAAATATAGAAGTTCTTCTCTTCCATAATTAACATTCTCCATCATCATACAATGCTTTTGGGTTTGCTCAGAAGTAATCACAATGTCCCACATTTCTTCTAAAGTAACAGCTAAAGGCACTTCAACAAAAGCATGAGCTCCCTTCTTCATCGCTTCAATAGCCATTGGTGCATGATTATTCCAATTTGTAGAAATAAAAACAGCATCTGGTTTTACTTCATCCAACATTAACGTCCATTTATCCTCTCCTCCATGGTAAACAGCTATGTCTTTATGGCGTGAACCCTTACCCATTTTCTTGCATCGCTCAGCAGACAAATTAGCTAAATCTTCATATAAATCGCTTATAGCTACTATTTCAGTGCCTTCAATTGATGCTAATTGGGTTGCATGACCACTACCACGAGCACCAACACCAATCATTGCAATACGTACTTTACTTAATTTTGGGGCTGCAAATCCTCCCATATATTTACCATCATGCTCAAAAACCGGATTGTTAGTTGAATAAGCTGGTAACATACTACCTAAGCTTAATGCAACACCAGAGAGTGATGTTTTTTTAATAAAGTTTCTTCTATTTAAATTTTTCATTGATATGGTTTTAAGCGTTTATATCATTAATAGCATTGAATTTTTGAAAGTTACTTATTTTTAGTTTCTAAGTACAAATACTTTTTTGACATTTGATAATATATATTTGCTATGGACTCCAACTAATCCCTCTTGGTATTAAAACAAAGACTTGAAAAATGCCTTTGCTTTCAAGGTAGGTTTATTTAATATTCCCGCCAACCTCAAGTCCACTTGGAACTTTTTCTGGAATTGTTTTATCAAAACTTTCATCATTCAAAGTGTTTAAAAATGATATAATTAATGACATGTCCTTGACTTTAATCGTTAAGTTTTTCGCTAATGTATCTATGGTATTTTCAGCTACTTTGTTGTTTCTTGACTTGTTAAATGATAAATCCTCATAAAATTCTAACACTCTTTGCAGGCTTGGTAATGTGCCATTATGCATATAAGGTGCAGTAAATCTTAAATTACGCAGTGTAGGTGTACGGAAACTAAATTTATGTTCGAAGCCATCGTCAGCCTTTGAAAGTTTATCATTTTCTGGTACACTTAAAGTATGAACTTTATAATCTGAAAACATGGGTCCGTTATGACAGTTAGCACATCCCACTTTTTTAAAAACTTCAAAACCTTCTCTTTCACCTAGAGAAATACTATTAGTATCACCACGCATATATTTATCAAAACGTGAGTTATTGGTAACCAAAGTTCTTTCATATGTAGCAATAGCTTTGCCTATGTTTTCAATACTAATAGAATTATTCCCTCTAAATGCTTTTTTAAAGAGTTTCTGATATTCAGAAATTTCTTTTATTCTTAAAACTACTTCGTTTAAAATTTCTTCTTCTGTGTAATTTATACCACGCATTTCCTCAAGTGCTTTAATAGGCTCTATAGCCTGTGTCTCCAAACTGTTAACCCTAGAATCCCAAAACATGGGTGCATCTTCTGGATTATAATGTTTTGAAGGAGTTATACCGTTAAATGCGGTATTTAAAACGGTGTGTGCATTTCGTTTGACAAAAGGAATATTATTAGGTGTATTAAACTTACGGTTAATACCGAAGCCTTTTCCGTTTGCACCAATGGAAAGATCTCTAAATTCTGCATAGCCATTATTTGGGTGATGACATGTAGCACAAGCTACATCTTTATCGCCTGATAGAATAGGATCGAAAAAAAGTAGTCTTCCTAAGTTAATTTTTTCTTCAGATTGTGGATTATTTACAGGATGTTTTATTTTTAAAGGTAGAGCATTTATACGCGTATCAATTTTTACAACTTCGGTATATACCTCAGTCTTTTTTTTATTTTCAGAATTGCAACTAGTTATAACAAAGGCTAACATTAACAAAAAAGCTCTAAATATTTTTTTATAAATGTGTAACATTTGGTTAAAGGTTTTTTGATAAAGATTCTTTGGCTTCTATAATTTATTCAAAACGCTAAACGAAGCTAGCTAATTTTTCCCACAAAAACAATCTTGTTCATTTCTACTTAAAAAAAGTTATTAACTATTGTTTACTGATTTACAAAGGGTTAAGTCACACTCTTTTTTTTTGGCACGCTGTTTGTAAATACATAATCGTAACCCTTAAAATTTACAATTATGAAAAAATTAATATTCTTATTAGCTGGTTTAGTCCTTACAGGATTTACTGCTAATGCAACGACAACAAATACAACAGTAAATACTATGTCAACCTTTTATGGTGGTTATAGTAATTCTTTCATTTTTGTAGAAGACGGTATTGAATTTTCAGTATTTCGCGATGGGCAATTCGATTTTAATATCCTAAGAGGGAATTCTCGTTTTAGTGTTTCGGTTGGGTCTCCAAATGCAAATATTAGTTTTAATTCGGGTTACGATTATAACGCTTATGTGCAATATGATGAGTTTGGAGCGATTATTCAAATAGAGAATACTCCTATTTTTTACGATTATTATGGTCGTGTAAACCAAGTAGGTAATGTAAATATTTTTTATAACACTTTTGGTAACATCTCACGAATTGGAAGTTTATATGTACACTATAACCGTTTTAACCGTTACTCACATTTCACAGGATTTATAAACATTTATAATAGAAGTTATATTTACAGACCTTGGCACAGATACTACAGCATTCCATCGTACGATTATTGTGTAGTTTACAACAGACCATATAGACAGTATTATAATCCAATTCGTTATACTTATAACAGACCGTTTTATAATAACTACAGGCCAAGAACTGCTATTGCGACTAGACGCGGGCATAAAGTTTATAGAAATAGAAACTACGCTACTGTAAATAGAAGCGCAAGAAACAAAACACAAATAAACAGACGTGCTAATTCTAGAAGAGATATAGCTCAAGCAAACTCTACAAGAAGAAATAGTTCTGCTGTAAGAAGAAATAGTACAACTATAAACAGAAACTCTAGAGCAAATTCTCAGAGAATTAATAGAGAGCCTGCTAGACGTGAAAACACTAGAACAAGTACACCATCTAGAAATAACACACGTGCAAATAATACTAAAAAAACTAGAGAAAGCGTTACTAGAACTAATAGACCAAGAGTAAATAGTACTAGAACAGTAACTAGAAATAGAAATACTTCGGTTACTAGAAAACCAAATAACGCAAACACACGTACATATAATAAAAGACAGAATACAACTAGAAATACTCAACGTGTAGCTACAAGGACTTCTCAAAATAAGCCTAGAGCCACTCAAAGAACTGTCACTAGAACTAGTAAACCTAGATCGACTCAAAGAACAGTTACAAGGTCTACGCAAAGTAAACCTAGAGCAACACAAAGCAGAAGAAGTAATTCTAGTAATAACAATACAAGATCGACTTCAAGAAGAAGATCATAACAATTTTGGTTGGTTAGTTGGAAATCCCCGCGATAAGTTTGCCTCAAAGCAAATTCGTGGGGGTTTCTTTTTTTAGTAAAACTCAATATTTAAAAACTGGAAAACAATGCATTAAATATTGATTATTGAGCTAATTCTGAATTTGTTTCAGGTTTTTTCACAAATAGCAGTTACATAAAATATTTATCGCTTCAACACCTTATCTATAAGTTCTGTTATATTCTCTGAAAATTTGAACAAATAAATAATCACTCCATATAAAATTGCAATAAGTCCCGATTTTAAAATGATATTGACAATAGGGTGAAAAGAAAAATCCCAAAAATAAAACAAAACAATAAGCAATGTGATACATAATCCTATTTTAAATGTATTAGCACTAAATGGCAACATATTGAATTTCTTATAAACAAAAACTAGCTTAATTGTATTGTATAAAAAGATAGCTAAAAAAGTTGCTAAAGCAGCACCGTTAATACCGTAAAGCGGAATGAAAAATATGTTTAAAAAAATCATAACTATTACTAGAATTACACCAAAAAACAACACCATTCTGTAATAATCGCTATTAAATAAAATAGCGTTATTACTACCTAAAATAGCGTCATATAATTTTGCTACACTAATTATAAAAACTACAAAAAGCCCGCCATTAAACTCTTCTGGAATTATATTATATAGTTGATTAATATTAAGTACAATCAATAAAAAAATAAAACCACTAACAATAAACAAGTTAAGCGAACTACGCTTGTATAGATCCTTTAAAGAATCAAAATCTTTTTCATTTAAATATTTAGCAGATAATGGCAATAATATTTGATGCATTGAGCGTTGTGGAACAGCAATAACAGCAGCAATAAAAATTGCAACATTATAGTACGCAATTTGCTCTATTGGAATATAATAACCTAACATCACTTTGTCTATATCTAAGAGAATGGTTGCTATTGAACCTGCAATTATTATTAAAAAAGAGTATTTTACTATAGCGCTTAAACCGTTTACTTTTTTAAATGTAATAATTGGAAGTTTCATACTAAAAGCATATAGCAACATGACTATCATCCTTAAAGCATAAACAGCAACTAACCCAATCATAAATTGCTCAACATCAAAAACTTTAAAATAAAGACAAAACAATAAAACCATGGTTCCTACTCTATGAAAAACTTCTTTCATAAAATTACCAAATACGGTTTGCATTTGCACTTTAGTCCACGCAAAAAATATTTCAAAATAAGCTAAAGCAATTGCTATAAAAATAGTGTGCCATATGTACTTAGTTATAATAGAGTTTTTAATTGATAAGAATTCTCCAATCATTTCATAACAAAAATGGGTTATTACAGTTAGCGGAAAAATGATTGCCAGGGGTAAAAACAGCATAAGTGTTAAAAAGCTATTTAGCGACACACGCGTTTTAAAAGATGAATAAAATTTTACCAACGTGTTATGCACACCAAAAGCCATTAATGGCATTATTACATATGCTAAAGAGAGCATATAACCAACCATACCATAGTATTCGTCGCTTAAAAACTCTGTATACAGAAATAAAGTATTAATTGCACCAATTAAAAACCCCAGATAGGTAGATATTATATTTTTAAATGATTGTGATGCAACAATTCCCATTATATTAATTTAGATAAGGATTCGGTTAACGATTTTCTACTATACTTTTGTAATCCAATAGCATGAGATTGTAATGTTTTATTCTGAAATGCTTTATAGTGATTTAATATAGTCGATTTTAACAATTCGTAATCATTATAATAAAAGTAATTCCCTGTATTAGTTTCTTTTATAATTTTTTCAATATCTGAGCCTTTCGGGCCTAAAGCAATAATTGGCCTATTAGAAACCATATACTCAAATAGTTTTCCAGGAATAATGCATTTTGTTTCCTCAGAATCGATTTCAATCAATAATAGTATTTGTGATTTTTTTTGATACTTTATTGATTCATTATGAGAAATATATCCTACATTATTTATATAATTACTTAAATTATTATTATCTATTGAATTAAGCACATCTTGACTTACTGCACCAACGAAATTCAACTGAAAACCCTTAGCAAAACCTTCGTTAACTTCAATTAAATCACTTAAAACTTTCCATAAAATTTCTGGATTCCTTTTAGATAATAAAGACCCTATATGAGCTATTGAAAACTTAGAGTCTAATTCTATCTTTTCAACAGGTTCATAATCATATCCATTAGTTATAACTTCAATAGGTTTCTTTGTTAAACTTTCAAACTCTTTTTTAGTTACAGAACTCGTTACGATAATTTGATCAGCAGTATTTAAAACTTGCTTTTCAAGCGTTTTATGTTTTTGTTGAGCCTTTTTTGTTAGTTTTAATTGTTTATGATACCCAATAGTTGTCCAAGGGTCTCTAAAATCGGCTAACCATTTAACTTTTAATGTTTCTTTTAATTGCAAGCCAATAAGATGTAAACTATGTGGCGGACCGGTGGTTATAATTATGTCTATATCGTTTTCAGAAATATAGTTTAATAGGTAAGACACAGAAGTTTTTACCCAACCTTTACGAGCATCTGGTATAAAATAATTACCGCGAATGTAAAGCATTGCTTTCTCAATAAAACTCTGTTTATTTTTTTCTGAAATAATACCCTTACTTATTGTCTTAGATGATTTTTTCGAAAATAACCCCGCTAGTTTATAAGGCTCTTTTATGGGATGTTTTATAATTTTCAAACTATCTGAAACTTCAGATACTAAACTCTCATCAACCAAAGGATAATTAGGGTTTTCTGGAATATAAACTATAGGTTCAACATTAAATTGAGGCAAATATTTAACAAACTTCAACCAACGCTGAACTCCTGGACCCCCAGCTGGCGGCCAATAATATGTTATAATGAGTGCTTTTTTACGCACTTTCTGGTCGTTTTTTCTTAAACTCGTAAAATAATCCTCCTAAAAGCAATAATCCAAAAAAGATAGAACTCGCTAGAGCAATGCTACTTCCTGTTTTTACAACATCTGGGTCAAACTTAAATTCAATAACATGCTTTCCAGCTGGAACCTCCATACCTCGAAGGGTATAATTAACACGCATATGCGTCGCTTCTTTTCCATCTACAATTGTTTTCCATCCATTACCGTAATACACCTCTGAAAACACTGCAAATCCGTCATTTGAATTGTTTGATTCGTATTTTAAATAATTAGGAGTTACTTTTTTCAAAGCTATTGATGCTAAAGAATCCAATTTAAAGCTATCATTAAAATCTGAAACTGGAATTCTAATATCAATTAAAGCTTGTTTCTTATTGTTCAAGCTATCTAAAAGCTTAATTTCTTCATCAGCCGATGACACTCCAATTAGTTTTTCTACAAACCAAGCATTTCCATTAGCTTCTTCATTTGTGTAAGGCACAATGTTACCGTTATCATCTTGAATAATGATATACTTAGTATTTAGCATATTAAGCACATTAATGTTGTTTTTAGCAATATAAAAATCAAACAACTCTCGGTATCGTTTTAATTCAGCAGCATTATAGCCATTTAGCGAATTATGGTAATACGACGGTTTTGACGGCCCTGAAACCAAATCAAACACTCTAAAATACGTTGTATCTTTTAATATTTCCTTATCAGCTTCATTCATCTGAAAAGGCTTATTAACTTGCATCGCAGAAACAAAATCATCATTATTTACATAACGCTTATCTACACCAATTAAATCAAAAAGAATAAGAGCTGTAAAAGCGAGCATAACCCATTTTTCTTTTAGTTTTTCTTTTAAAAACGTAAAAATTAAGCCCGCTGAAAGTAATACTAATATAAGCGTTCTAATGGCATCATTAGTAAACAACACTTTTCTATCCTCCTTGATAGCATCAATAAAAGCTTGCCCATAATTCTGACGATAAAATCCATCATTAACACCAGCAAAATCAAAAGATGATTTAAAAAATAAAAACAGAATAGCTACCCCTCCAGTTATTATTGCAGTAAATTTTAAAGCCTTTAGTTTCTCTTCTTTCTTTTCAAAATCATTAAACAACCTTACAAGCCCAAAAATTGCAAGAGCAGGAATACACAGTTCTAAAATAACTTGTATAGAGCTTACTGCTCTAAACTTATTGTAAAACGGAACATAATCAATAAAAAAGTCCGTTAAAAATGCAAATGGCTGATTCTTCCCATAAGACAGTAGTAATGATAGAATTGTTCCGCCAATTAACCACCATTTTAAGCGTCCCTTAACCAAAAACAAAGCAAAAACAAACAAAAACAAGACAACTGCTCCAATATAAGCAGGAGCTTCTACAATAGGCTGAGCTCCCCAGTACATTGGTGCTCGCTTTGATTCTTGCAAAGCTTGACTTGGAGATGCGCCTAACTTCCTAAAAGCTTCGTATGTTGCAGAATCCTTACCTACATCTTCTCCATTACCTCCTCCCATTAATCGTGGGATGTATAGATTAAACGTTTCTAAAATACCGTAACTAAATTGAGTAATATAATCCTTATCTAAACCAGATGTCACCTCCTTTGCTGATCCATCAGCATTTATAGTCAACTCACTTTTTCCTCGTGTACTTTCTTTAACATATTCTTTTGTAGCTAAAATCCCTGTAGCATTTAAGGCTAATGAAAGAAATACCGCAGCAAACAAAATTCCAATTGATTTAAAGTAATGAGCCAGTATTTTCTTTTTATAAGCATCAATTAAGTACGCGATTCCTAAAACAATAACTAATAATAGCAAATAATAGGTCATCTGAAAATGATTTGACACAATTTCTAAGCCCATCGCTACTACCGTTAGCAAAAACCCTAAAATATACTTTTTTCTAAAGGTTAAAATAACACCACTTAAAACTAAGGGCATATAAGCTATTGCATGAGCTTTACTATTATGTCCAACACCGAGAATAATTATTAAATAGGTAGAAAAACCAAAAGCAATTGCCCCAATGGCTGCAAGTTTAAAGTCAACTTTTAAAACTAGGAGAAGCACATAAAAGCTTAGCAAATACAAGAAAAGATAGTCGGCTGGTCGTGGTAAAAAACGTAAGGCTAAATCTAACTTT
Source organism: Gaetbulibacter sp. 4G1 (assembly GCF_002741945.1). Classification (GTDB taxonomy): domain Bacteria; phylum Bacteroidota; class Bacteroidia; order Flavobacteriales; family Flavobacteriaceae; genus Wocania_A; species Wocania_A spongiicola. Next base: position 123,815 of record NZ_MDVN01000024.1, on the reverse strand, counting down.
TTAATATAATTATGAGGGTATTTAGCGCCTAATTGATAGGTAGGCATTCCACTAAAAGCACTATTTGTCCAATAAGTTTCCTCTCCAGTTTTGGAGCTAAAGTCTTTTTGTTGCTTACTCATGCCAATATATTGCACGATGTCGCTTTGCAAAATCTGTTTTCCTTTTAAAACTGGGCTAAAATATGCTAAAGACAATATTATAAACCCTACTAAAACTAATAAGTGTGGAAGTACTTTTTTTAATGAAAACTGCATGAATATGTATTAAAAACAATAGTTGTGAAAATAAACATAATTTTTGAAACCCAACTTATATTTATTTTAGATTCCTATTTTCATTTAAATAGGAGAATTGTAGTATATAAAATAATTAGACTTTGAGTTTTTTATAAAGAATATTAAGAAAAAGAGCTTCTAAAATATTAATCTATTTCCTCATAATCTACATAATCACCAACATCTTTATTCGAGGTTTTAGTGTTTGGCATTTTATCAATACTTACTTCCCCTTCTTTTTTTGGTTTTTCTTGTTGCCGCCCTTGAAATTGCCCAAATTGATCTCCAAACCGTTGCTCAGCTTTTTTTGCAACATATTTAACTAAAAATGGCGCAAATAATCGTGCTAATATTTTAATTCCAAAATAAATTAGCATAATGATTAGTATCATTTTTACTAATCCTACAACAGATGCATACTGTAACATAAAAAAATATTTTATACAAAAATACAATTCTAAACACTTAAAAAACGTTCAAAAATGATAAAAAAAGTATAAAATATCTATATTTGAGCATCCTATTAAAGATTTATTATAAAAGTAATGAGCATCCTTAAACTATAGATACGTAAAAAAATATTCATTATGAGCCCAATCAAATCTACTTTAATTTTATTGCTAAGCTTAATTAGTACACATGCGTTTAGTCAATATACAGATGTTATTAATTCGAATAGACCAGGTACTTCTCGCAGTGCATTTTCAGTAGGCACAAACGTTGCACAATTTGAAGTTGGTCCTTATATCCTAAAAGAAAAAAGAACACCAGCTACTGCTTTTGAAGTTTCTGGCTTTGGAATAGACTTTGCTGCTAGATACGGTTTGCTTTGGGAAGAATTAGAGTTAAATATTGAAGGCTCTTATCAAAACGATACCAAAACATATACCTCGAATTTAGCTGCTGAAGATTCGCGTTCAAATTTTAAATTTTTAAGTGTTGGCGCAAAATATTTGGTTTACGACCCCTATAAAAATTCTGAAGAAGATAAGCCAAATTTATATAGTTGGAAGGCAAATCATCGCTTTAAATGGAAATCATTAATTCCAGCAGTATCAGTTTATTTAGGCGCAAATTATGACACCAAACAAAACCCTTATACAGCTCCAGGAATTGAAGGTTTTAGCCCTAAAGTAATGGTCGCTACACAAAACAATTTTGCTGGTGGATGGGTAATGGTTTTAAATTTAATTAAAGATAGAATTGGTACCGACCAATCAGATTTTCAATATATTTTCACTTTAACACACTCTTTTAACCCTAAATGGGTAATTTTTGGTGAAGCACAAGGTATAAAAAGTGATTTTTACGCAGATAATCTTTTTAGATTTGGTGGTGCATATTTATGGGGAAAAGACTTTCAGTTAGACACAGCACTTACGTTTAACACTAAAGATACACCCTCAGTTTTTAGTGTAAACTTTGGAGCATCTTATAGATTAGATTTTCACAAAGACAAAGAAATAGACAACGGAAACTCGGCAGAAGAAGAATCAAAAAGAAAATCGATAGGTAAGAAAAGTAGAAAAAACAAAGATGAAGAAGACGATGAACCAAAGAAAAAGCAAAAAAGAAAAGACAACGATTTTGATAACTAAAACTAATCAAAATCCATCATAATTATATGATTAAACTTAAAGAAGTAACCACCAAAAAAGACTTAAAAACATTTGTAAAGTTTCCTTTTAAACTTTACAAGGGCTCAAAATATTGGGTCCCTCCTATTATCTCTGAAGAAATAAGATCATTAGACAAAAAAGTAAACCCAGCTTTCAAAGATGCAGATGCGCGCTTTTTTTTAGCGTATAGAAACAATGAAGTTGTAGGCAGAATTGCTTGCGTTATCAATTGGATTGAAGTTAATAAACAAAACCAAAAGAAAATGCGTTTTGGATGGTTTGATGTTATTGACGATATTAAAGTTACCCAAACATTATTAGAAAAAGTTAATGAAATTGGACAAGCTAATAATTTAGAATTTATTGAAGGCCCTGTTGGTTTCTCTAATTTAGATAAAGTTGGAGTGTTAACTCATGGTTTCGACCAAATAGGTAGTATGATTACATGGCATAATCACCCGTATTATGCAACTCATTTTGAAAAACTGGGATATACTGTTGCTAAAACATACTCAGAAAACAAAATGGAGTTTAAAAATATTCTTCCTATATATTTTTCTAAAATACAAGATTTAATAAAGAGGCGTTACCACTTAAAAGCTTTAAACTTTACTAAGAATAAGGATATTATGCCATATACTGATGAAATGTTTGAGGTTTTCTCAAAATCACACGCTACTCTTTCTTCTTTCGTAGAAATAAACCAAGAGCAAAAGGCATACTTTAAGAAGAAGTTTATTGGATTTCTAAATCCGGAATATGTAAAGTTTGTATTAGACAAAAATGATAAACTTATTGGTTTTGGAATAGTAACCCCATCATATGCTGAAGCGTTACAAAAAATGAATGGTAAATTGTTTCCTTTTGGAATAAGACATTTGTTACATGCCAAAAAACATGCTAAAACTGTGACTTTTTATTTGATTGGAGTTTTGCCTGAATATCAAAACAAAGGGATTACAGCCATAATTTTCAATGAATTTCATAAAACATTTTCTGAAAAAGGTATAGAATTATGTATTAGAGGTCCAGAGTTAGATGACAATGAAGCTATCCATAAATTATGGAAGAATTTCAAACCAGTGACTCATAAAAGGCGCTGCACCTTTAGAAAAGATATTGCATAAAAAAAAATCCGATTCTTATAAAATCGGATTTTTTTTTTATTACTATATATATTTTAACTACTCACCCATTGCTGCCATTACTGCAGCAGATAAACGTTTATATGTTCCGTTTTCTAATCGGTCTCTTATAGCATCAAAAGCATCTAAAGTTTCTTCTACATCTTTTAATGTATGAGTAGCAGTAGGAATCATCCTCAGTAAAATTAACCCTTTAGGTATGACAGGGTAAACTACTATAGAACAGAATATTCCGTAATTTTCACGTAAATCTCTAACTAAGGCCATAGCCTCAGGAATACTACCTTTTAAATACACAGGTGTTACACAGCTTTGTGTTGTTCCTATATTGAAACCACGCTCTTTTAAACCAGACTGCAATGCATCAACAATAGTCCAAAGGTTTTGCTTTAATTCTGGCATTGTACGTAACATATCCAAACGCTTCAATGCACCTACAACTAGTTGCATTTGTAAAGATTTAGCAAACATTTGCGAACGCAAATTATACTTTAAATAATCTATAATTTCTTGGTCTGCTGCAATAAAAGCACCAGTACTAGCCATAGATTTTGCGAATGTAGCAAAATACACATCAATATCATCTTGAACACCTTGTTCTTCTCCTGCTCCCGCTCCCGTAGCTCCTAAAGTTCCAAAGCCATGAGCATCATCAACAAATAATCTGAAATTAAATTTCTTTTTAAGTTCAACTATTTCTTTTAAACGCCCCTGTTCTCCACGCATTCCAAACACACCTTCAGAGATAACTAAAATACCTCCTCCTGTTTGCTCAGCCATTTTGGTGGCACGTTCTAAGTTTTTTTCTAAACTCTCAACATCATTGTGCTTATATGTAAATCGTTTACCCATATGCAAACGAACACCGTCAATAATACAAGCATGTGCATCAACATCATAAACTATAATATCATCTTTAGAAACTAAAGCATCAATTGTAGAGACCATACCCTGATAGCCAAAATTTAAAAGATATGCTGCTTCTTTTTTTACGAAAGACGCTAATTCGTCTTGAAGCTTTTCATGCAAATCTGTATGTCCAGACATCATTCTAGCTCCCATTGGATATGCCGACCCATAATCTGCCGCTGCTTGAGCATCTACTTTACGAACTTCTGGATGATTTGCTAAACCTAAGTAATCATTAATACTCCAAGTGATAACATCTTTTCCTTGAAATTTCATACGATTAGAAATCTCTCCTTCTAATTTCGGAAACACGAAATATCCTTCAGCCTGAGAGGCCCATTTACCTAATGGCCCTTTATCTTTATAAATCTTTTCGAATAAATCTTTCATTTATTATAAATCTTTTGCTATCAAAAACGAACTTGCATATCACACAAAAGTGTATACAATTACTGTTTTTAGTTCTTTAGTTAGTAGCTGCAAAATTAAATATTTAAATTGTTTGTACATAATTTTTAGGCTTCAATTATTTATAAAACAAAAAAAGAGCCTTATTTTTAAAAATAAAGCTCTTTTTATATCTTTTAATATTCTACTTTATATACTGTATAGTTTCGGCTGCTTCTTCATTAATGCTATCAAAAAAGCCTTGCTCTTTCATCCATTTATCACTGTAAACCTTGCTCATATAGCGAGATCCATGATCTGGGAATATAATTACAATATTATCTCCCTCCTTAAATTCATTATTTTCTCCTAATTGAGCAACCGCTTGCATTGCTGCACCTGAAGTGTAACCTACAAATAACCCTTCGGTTTTAGCTATTAACCTTGCTGTATGCGCACTTTCTTCATCTGTGACTTTAACAAACTCATCAATAACATCAAAATTTGTTGCTGTAGGAATTAAATTTTTCCCTAAACCTTCAATTCTATAAGGATAAATTTCTTTTTCGTCAAATTCTCTAGTTTCGTGATATTTTTTAATAACTGAACCAAAAGCATCAACACCAATAACTTTAATGCCAGAGTTTTGTTCTTTTAGATATTTTGCAGTTCCAGAAATAGTTCCTCCAGTACCACTACAAGCTATTAAGTGTGTGATTTTACCTTCGGTTTGATTCCAAATTTCTGGACCAGTAGAATTATAATGCGCATCAATGTTTAACTCATTGAAGTACTGATTAATATATACTGAACCATTTATTTCTTCATGTAAACGCTTTGCAACTTGATAGTATGATCTAGGATCATCTGCACTAACATGTGCTGGACAAACATAAACCTTTGCCCCCATAGTTTTTAGCATGTCAATTTTATCAGCAGAAGATTTTGAGCTAACTGCCAAAACACATTCATAGCCTTTTATAATACTAACCATAGCTATACTAAAACCTGTATTACCAGAGGTAGTTTCTATAATAGTATCGCCTGGAGAAAGAATCCCCTTCCTCTCTGCCTCTTCTATAATGTGTAATGCTATTCTATCCTTTGAAGAATTACCGGGATTAAAGGCTTCAACTTTAGCAAAGAAGTTTCCTTTAAATTTTGAAGTTATTTTATTAAGTCTAATAAGCGGTGTATTGCCTACTAAGTCTAATACATTATCAAAAACTTGATTGTTGTGTTTCATAAATGCTTTTTATAAGCTACCATCAATATTACTAAAAATATTTGTAACTCAAAACTTGGCAAAAATAAGTAAATTTTTTATCATGCACTAATTCCTTCTAAATCTAATATAAAGGCATATTCTAAAGCTACTTCTTTTAGGCTTTCAAAGCGCCCTGATGCTCCTCCATGGCCAGAATCCATATCAGTATATAATAATAGTTTGTTATTGTCTTTTTTTAACTCTCTTAGTTTCGCCACCCATTTTGCTGGTTCCCAGTATTGCACTTGGGAATCGTGTAAACCTGTTGTTACTAACATGTTTGGATATGTTTTGGCTTCCAAATTATCATATGGAGAATACGATTTCATATAACTATAATATTCCTTTTCATTAGGATTTCCCCATTCATCATATTCACCTGTTGTTAGCGGAATTGTATCATCTAGCATTGTAGTTACTACATCTACAAATGGGACTGCAGCTAGAATACCATGATATAATTCTGGATTCATGTTAATTACAACTCCCATAAGCAACCCCCCTGCAGATCCGCCGTAAGCGTATAAATGCTTATTTGAAGTGTAATTTTGCTCAATTAAATATTTTGAACAGTCGATAAAATCTGTAAACGTATTTTTTTTCGTTAAAAGCTTTCCGTTTTCGTACCAGTCTCTACCTAAATACTCTCCGCCTCTAATATGTGCGATAGCATAAATAAAACCTCTATCTAACAAGCTTAATCTAATTGTAGAAAAAGAAGGGTCGACAGTAGAGCCATAAGAACCATAAGCATATTGAAGCAGCGGGTTACTCCCATTAAGCTTCATTCCTTTTTTATAAACTAATGATATAGGCACTTTTACACCATCTCTAGCTGTAGCCCAAATTCGTTTACATTCATAATTTTCTTTATTAAAGTTTTCATCTAAAACTTCTTGTTCTTTCTTTATTTCGCTTTGTTGATCTTTTAAGTTATAATCAATAATAGAATTAGGATTAGTCAGCGAACTAAACCCGTAACGTAGTACATCACTATTAAAATCTGGATTATTGCCAATATAAGTGGTATAGGTATCTGAATTAAATGGTAAATAGTAGTCTTCGCTTCCATCCCATTTAATTATGCGAAGTCTATTTAGCCCGTTTTCACGTTCATTAACAACCAAATAATCTTTAAAAATCTCAATATCTTCAATTAAAACATCTTTTCTATGAGGTATGACATCAATCCAATTTTCTTTTTCAGTCGTTGTTTCATTCGTTTTTAAAAGCTTGAAATTAGTAGCCTTATCACAATTTGAAATAATATAGAAAACACCATTGTAATGCGCTATTGAATATTCTAAATCACGCTCCCTAGGTTGAAATACTTTAAAATCTGCATCTGGAGTATCAGCATTTAAAATTCTATATTCTGAACTTAAAGTACTTGAGGATCCAATAACTATGTATTTTCTAGATTTTGATTTATAAACAAAGGTGTTGAAAGTCTCATCAACTTCATGAAAAACTTCAATATCTTCCTTTGTTTCCGTATGCAATTTATGCCTAAAAATTTTGTGTGACCGCAAAGTCACTTCATCTTTCATAGCATAAAACAAGGTTTTATTATCGTTTGCCCATGTAACACTTCCTGTGGTGTTTAAAATTTTATCGGTATAAATTTCTCCTGTTTCTAAATTTTTAATTTGAATGGTATATTGTCTTCTACTTACTGTATCTGTTGAAAAAGCTGCTAGTTTATTATCAGGACTTATCGCAATACTACCTAAATTAAAATAAGCAACATTTTTAGCCATCTCATTACAATCAAACAAAATTTCTTCTGTAGCTTCTAAAGTTCCTTTTTTTCTTGAATATATAGGGTAATCATTACCTTTTTCAAAACGTGTTAAATACCAATAGCCATCAAGCTTGTAAGGCACACTAGTATCATCCTCTTTAATACGCCTCTTCATTTCTTTGAATAGTTTTTTTTGAAAACCTTCTGTGTGTTGCATAACATCTTTAGTGTATGCATTTTCGGCATTCAAATAATCAATTACTTCTGGATTTTCTTTATTGTTCAGCCAATAATAATTATCTATTCTTGTATCATTATGAATAGTTAATGCCTTTGATATTTTTTTAGCTATTGGAGTTTGAATTGCTTGTTTCAAATGAAGATATATTTATTCTTGAATTTAAGGCTTCAAAAATAGAAAAATTAAATAGCTTTGTATTGAATTAAAAATTATAAAATTATGTTTGGAGATATGATGGGTATGATGGGTAAACTTAAAGAGACCCAGAAAAAAGTGGAAGACACTAAAAAACGTTTAGACACAGTTTTAGTTGATGAATCTAGTAACGATAATAAACTTAAAGTAACACTTACTGCCAATAGAACAATTAAATCTATAGAAGTTGCAGATGAATTGCTTGAAGATAAAGAACAACTTGAAGATTACCTTATTTTAACATTAAATAAAGCTATTGAAAAGGCCACCAGTATTAATGAAGCTGAATTAGCTGCCGTTGCTAAAGAGGGCATGCCTAATATTCCTGGAATGGATATGTTTAAGTAGTTAAGAATAAATCCATAGGGCTATTAATTTTTGAAGCACTTATAAATACATATTCAATTAGTCCATAAGGTTATCTAAAGCTGTTTTCATCCCTTTATTTATTATGGCTTCTAGATTTACAGTAGTGGTTTCCAAAAAACCATCAAACTGTGTTAAATCCACTTCCCAAAAACCTATGTTTTGAAGAGTAGCTTTTACAATAAGAGATAGATCATTTGTTTTCCATTGTCTATTAAAAAACTCTAGTACTTCTTGATTATCATTTAATAGAATTTTTTCACCGTCTCTATCTCCTTTATAAAACGCAATTAAAGCTGCTAATGAAAACAATAATCGTTTTGGTAATCTATTGTTTCGTTTAATATATTCTAAAATTGAAGGTAATACACGAGTTTTAAATTTTGATATTGAATTTAACGATATACTCATCAGTTCATGCTCTAAATATGGGTTTTTGAAACGATTTAAGACATCGTTGGCGAATAGATTTAATTCTTCTTCAGGTAAACCTAAAGTAGGAGAAATTTCATCAAAAATGGTTTCTGTTAAATATTTACCTATAGTTTTATCCTCTATAGATTCTCTTACTTTATTAATACCATATAAATAACCAATAGGAACAAGTACCGTATGAGCTCCATTTAAAATACGGACTTTCCTTATCCTATAGGGCTGTAAATTATTGGTAAATACAACATTTAACCCACAAATTTCAGCTGGAAGTTCTTCTTTTACGCATTCTGGTCCTTCAATTACCCACAAATAGAATTGTTCTCCTTCTACAACCAATTCATCTCTATAACCCAACGTTTTTGTAATACTATCTATTTTTTCTTTTGGATAACCAGATACAATTCTATCTACTAATGTATTACAGAAAATATTATCTTTACTAATCCACTCAGCAAATGCATTGTCTAAATTCCAATCTTTAGCATATTGAAGAATTACTTTTTTTAGATTATCACCATTTTTTTTAATCAATTCACATGGAATTATTATTAACCCTTTCTCTGGTGCTCCTTCGAAAAACTGAAATCTTTTATATAAAAGTGCTGTTAATTTACCTGGAAAGCTCCTTTGCGGCGTATCATTTAATTTATCCTTAGCATTATAAATAATCCCAGCTTCTGTTGTATTAGAAATTACAAAGCGTAAGTTCGAGTTTTTGGCAATAGCTAAATAGTCTTCATGGTTTTTATATGGATTTATAGCGCGTTGAATACAATCAATAACAGTATGTTCGCTAATTGCTTTTCCATTTTTAATTCCGTTTAAGTATAAAGTATAAAGTCCATCTTGATTGTTTAATGTTTCTATTGACCCTTTCTCTCTAGGCTTTATTACCACTACACCAGAATCAAAATTTGCTTTATGATTCATTTCGTGAATCATCCAATTAGCGAAGGCTCTTAAAAAATTTCCTTGTCCAAACTGCAAAATTCTTTCAGGATATAATTTAGTAGGTACTTCACTTCTATTTAGTAATTTCATTATTTATGTTTTAATCAGATTTAATCATTACTAAGTAGTTATTTACTTCTTAAAAATTAATTATAGCTTTTATAACACCGGTTTCTGGGTTAAGCCAACTATCAAAATTTTCTATCATTTTAGTGAATGGAACATTATGAGTAATATACGACGCCGTTGGAAATTGATTTAACACACTTATTACATATTCAAAATCTTCTTTGGTAGCATTACGGCTGCACATCAAAGTCATTTCCTTTGCGTGTATTTTTGGATGATTATAAACTAACTCTCCTTTGGACAAACCAACTAATATAAAACGCCCTCCATGAGACATATAGTCAGGGCCAGTTTCTAACGCAAATTTATTACCAGAGGCGTCAAATACTACTGAGCACAATTCACCTCCCGTAATTTCTGAAATTTCTTTTACCGCATTATCTCCTGCTTTTACCGCATAATCTACTCCTATTTTCTCTTTGACATACTCTAAACGCTGTTCATTTATATCGACAGCAATCACTTTTGCTCCTGCTATTTGAGCTAGTTTCATAATACCAATACCTATTGGACCGCAACCAACAACCGTAACTATTTCTCCTCGCTTAACACCTGCTCTTCTTAAAGCATGTGCTCCAATAGCCAAAGGTTCTACAATGCTTATTTCATCATATGTTAATTGATTTGCAGGTAACAAAATATCTATTGGTACCGCAATTTGCTCTTGCATACCCCCATCTCCATGCACACCTAAAACATTAATATTTATGCAACAGTTTGTTTTATCATTTCTACAAGCAATACAGTTACCACAGCTTATATAAGGCATAACCACAACTTTATCTCCAATTTTAATTCCTTGACTATTTTCACCAATATCCAGTACTTTTGATGCTAGCTCATGCCCCAAAACTCTTGGATAAGTAAAAAATGCTTGATTTCCAGAATATGCGTGTAAATCTGTACCACAAATACCTACCTTTTTAATTTTTAGTAACGCTTCATTTGCTTTTTTAATAGGAACTTCTCTTTCTTTTAAAATAAACTCCCCTGGTTTTTCGCAAACAATATATTTCATATTATTATTACTCTTCATCATATAATAATTAATTACCAATACTATGTTGGCTTCTACAAAATTAAGCCAAAGTCAATTAGTTACCACTGAATTATTTGCTACTACTAATACTTTATTTGCGATGCTAGACTAATAAAACTATTTAATGATAATTTTTATTAAATTTAGAGCTTCGTACACTTACTTTTTATGAAATTACATTTATTAAATAGAGACAGTTTACTTAATTCTTCTTTTAAGGTAGAAAAGCATTCTTATACTAGCTTTTTAAAAGTATGGCATTATCATCCAGAATTAGAATTGGTATTATCACAAAAAGGAAGCGGAACCAGATTTGTTGGAGATAATATAGAGCAATTTAACGAAGGAGATATAGTTTTAATTGGAAAAAACTTACCACACATGTGGTTAAGTGAAAAAAATCATTCCAAAGTGTCTCCTAAATTAGTTTCTGAATCTATAGTATTTCATTTTAAAGAAGACTTTTTAGGTTCTAATTTTTTTGACAGCCCAGAAATGATTCCAATAGCAAAACTTCTTGAAAGATCTAAACATGGAATTAAATTTATAAATACAGACAAAAAAATTACTCAATTAATTAAAAAAGCTTTAGAAAAAAAAGGTTTTAATAAAACAATAAAGTTTCTTAAGATTTTAAACTTATTAGCTAAGCATTCTGACTATAAACTATTAGCCAGTAAAGGATATATTAGCTCTGATACTATACAAGAGTATAATTCTTTAACAAAAGTATATGAATATATATTTGAAAACTTTAAGTCAAAAATTGACTTAGATAGTATTGCCCAAATAGCACATATGAACCCTTCTTCGTTTAGTCGATGTTTTAAACGTTTAAATAATAAAACTTTTTCTAAATACCTTAATGAAATTAGAATTGGTTATGCTTGTAAGTTATTAATGGAAGAAAAATATAATATTACGTATATCTGCTTTGAATCTGGGTATAATAATCTTTCTAATTTCAACAGGCAATTTAAATTAATAACTGGTACTACTCCTAGTGGCTACATAGCTTTAAGAAAAGGTAACAGCAATAATATGAATTAACAAATCTAAAGATTATATTTTTACTTAGCCTTGAAAATATTAAGAACCGTTTTATGCATTTCATTACTGTAATCTAAATGTGTAACCATACGCAGTTTGCCTCCGCCCATACCTATAATATGTACATTTTTATCAGCTAATTGTTTCACAAAAGCAGTTTCATCAATACCTTCATTCAATTCAAAAATAACAATATTGGTTTCAATAGGCTCAACTGTTTTAACTACTGGTAATTTTTTTAGCTCCTCACCTATTTCTTTGGCCTTTTTATGATCTTCTTTCAGTCTTTCTATATTATTATCCAAAGCATATAAACCCGCCGCAGCTAAATAGCCTACTTGCCTCATTCCTCCACCAAAAATCTTTCTAATCCTTATAGCGTTACCCATAATAGCCTCATCTCCAATTAAAACTGATCCTATTGGGCAACCTAAACCTTTACTTAAGCATACCGAAATAGTATCAAACACTTCACCGTATTGTTTTGGAGTTTCATTTTTTGCGACCAAAGCATTCCATATGCGAGCTCCATCTAAATGAAAACCAAGTTTTTGTTCATCACAAACTCCTTTAATTTTTAAAATTTCATTAAAATCCCAACAAGCACCACCTCCTTTGTTAGTCGTATTTTCTATTGCTACCAAGCTCGTTAGTGGGCTATGATAAAAATCTGGAGGATTAATAGCGTCTAAAACTTGATTTACTGAAAACATCCCACGATTACCATCTATTAGTTTACAAGACACACCACTGTTAAATGATGCGCCACCACCTTCATAATTATAAATATGCGCGTATTTATCACAAATAACTTGATCTCCAGGGTTAGTATGCAATTTTATTGCTGCTTGATTTGCCATACTTCCTGTTGGAAAAAATAATGCTTTTTCTTTTCCAAACATAGCAGCAATACGCTCTTCTAAGGCATTAACTGTTGGGTCTTCTTTATATACATCATCACCAACTTGGGCTTGCATCATAGCGTTTAACATGCCTTTTGTTGGTTTGGTAACGGTGTCGCTTCTTAGGTCTATTGTCATTATTAATAAAAAGATTTAATTACTAATTCTTCTACTGTTTAAAATTAAGTAAAGAAAAGCACTTATAGAAATTAGTAATTCTATGAATTCAGAAAATTTACTAAGTGCGAAATTCATTCCATCTTTTAATTCAATATAATCACTTATGTAATCAAAAATTGAATGCACAATAATAATTATAAACCATGTAGTCAAAAATATAGGAACCCTTAAATCATCAAAATTTGGTAGTCTTTTAAAAAAAATGCCGCAAATACCACCAAAACCAAAAATAAACCTAAAAATTTCTGAATTTCCCTGAATTCCTTTAAGATTATGTAAAGTAGTTTCACCTTGCACATTAATTTTCTGCCAATATTCTGGAGTTTCAAAAGAAAAAAACCACTGTCCCCAAGCAATCTCTTCTAAAGCTAAAAAAATCAAGCAGAAAGAAAAAATGAAATAGAAAAAAAAAATTAATCTTTCTTTAATTTTTAATATTTTAAATGAAAACTTAAAACCATAAATACCTCCAAATAGGAATAAAACAAAAGTTAACAATTCTACTGGTTTATTTTCTTCTAATAACCATAAACCAAACAAACGGGATGAAGGAATAATTATTACCAAACCTAATAATAGAGATAATACTATAGGTATAAGCAAAATTGATTTAGCTGTTTTGTAACTAATTTTATAATCATTGTATGAAGAGACTAATTTATTTTTTAAAAACATATTTAAAATAATTTGAATCTGTTATTATTAGTTAAAATTTACTTATTAAATTAAAAACCCTCACAACCATATAAAGCATAACTTTACGGTTAAACACATGATTTAAGAATCTATATTTTACACTATTATTATCTTGATTTATAAAGTTATAAATCGGATAAGCATTTACAGCTTCAAATTGATTAATACTTTTTTCAACCTCAGAAAGGGGCAAATTTGCCTTTATCATTTTTATTATAGTGAAAAAAGTAAATGTATCTCTTCTGAACTTAAAATTATTCTTTATAATATTTATATCAGATATATCTGACTGTTTTTTTTCATCTAGCTTCATTATTAAATCACTAAAATCAATAACTAAAGCTTTAAAATATCTAGCAATTCTTTTTTTTGCACTATTATTTCTAGTTCTCATGGCAGATTCCAAAGATTGAAAATAATAATAAATCTGGATAGGTACAAAAGCTATTTTTTTAGCCTCTAAAAACAGCCTTAATGTGAAAACCACATCACCATCATAATCATTTCTATCAAAATAAATACCATTTATATTCAAAAAATCTTTTCTAATCAAATACCACCAGATTTCAATTCTAATATTTTTGTTGTCTCTCAAGAATTCTTGACCAGAAATTATTTTTGATGATATTTGATGTTTGGGTTCATTATTTTGATTAACCATTTCATGTTTATAAGTAACAGAAGCATTAAAACCTATAATATCTAATTGGTTAAATTCGGCAAAAACAAGAATTAACCCTAATGAGTTTTTTACAATATAATCGTCTGCATCTACGAAATAGATATATTCTCCTTTTGCTAATTTCATTAGTCTATTCCTTGTAAAAACAGTACCTCTATTTTTTTGGGAAAACACAAAGATGTTTACATTTTTTTTTGAGATATCTTCAATAATCTCTAAACTTCTATCTGTGGATCCATCGTTAACAATAACAATTTCATAATCACTTTTACTTATATCTTGACTTATTAAGCTTTCAAGACATCTGTAAATATAATTTTCAGCATTATAAACAGGGATAAGCACACTTAATTTCATAATGAGAAAATTAGAGTAATTAAATTGAATTTATTTAAGAGTCTTAGTGGATAAAGCAAAGAGTAAAAAAGTATATTACTATTAAATATAAAAGGGAAAATTTTAAATTTTCTTTGATAATATTTATCTCCAATAAAACTTGTTAATGGATTAGCATGATTTATTATTATGATTTCATATGTATTTTCATCAATATTATGCATAGCCAAACTATTGAGGCATCTTTCAATATATGGTTCTTCATTATACAATGGAATTAAAACACTTAACTTCATAACTCAAATATAAATTAGATGATTATCTAAATAATATAAAATAAAGTTTTCCTTATATTTTTTTGGGTATTATGCATAAAATAACGTCCCCAACGAAAATAAAAGAATTTGGTCTAAAAATTAGTGCTAAAGCAAATCTTTATTTTAAGTTTAATCGTTATTTGGTTAAATAAACTAAATTTTAACTTTAAGTTATATGGCTATAAATATTAATCTGAAAAGCTTCTTTAAAAAGTTAACCCTATTTATTTCTTTCCTATTGGTATTTAATCTATTTGATATTTTAACAAGAATTCACTTCGGCTCTACTGGGATAGTTAGTAAATTATCTATCTATTTTAACTTTAATGAGGAAGCTAGTATACCAACACTTTATTCGTTTGTTGTATTATTTACATCTGCTTTATTACTGTTTTTTATTTTTAATAACAGTAAAGCAAATAAACTAAAATCTTACATGTGGTTGGGATTATCTTTAATTTTTATTTTTTTAGCAATAGATGAAATATTGCAAATACACGAGAAATTAAGTTGGGTAGTTCAAAATCGTTTGAATACTACAGGAATATTCTGGTTTGCTTGGGTAATTCCGTATTTTTTATTTGCTGTATTGGTTTTTTTAATATATGCTAGATTTTTGATGGGTTTAGAAAAAAAAATTCGCAATTTATTTATTTTATCGGGGATTATTTTTGTGGTTGGAGCTATTGGTTTCGAGTTAATTGAATCGAACATTCACTTTACAACTAGGCAATTAAATACAAAATACTACTTATTAGCTAGCTGTGAAGAATTTATGGAAATGTTTGGTGTTAATTTATTTATTTATGCGCTTCTTTACCACATTAAAAATGATATAGCTACTTTAAATATAAAGCTATATTAATGCAGCAATTATTTTACGAGCTAGCAATTGTTAACGCTATTTTTTTATTAGAAATTTCGCGATACAAAGCAATATTAAAAAGTGCTATTCCGTACATTTCAAACCCTTCTTCGAATATTCGACGGATTGAAAAAAGTAAATCATCTTTAGATTCTACAATACCTGTTTTAAGCATTATAGCTCCCAAGAATTCAAAACCCATAGCTCCAACCACAAAAATAATTCCTGAAATTAAAAAATATCCAAGTGTACGTTTTGGTAATATTTTGAAAAAAGGAATAAGAATAATTCCAATAAAAAAAATAAAAAGAAGCCCAAAAAACAGCCATTGGTGTGTTTCTAATAAACGAGGAGCAAAACCATTATAAGATAAATAATCGTAAACTAAATCAAAATTCTCATGAATACTAGCGGATTCGTCAATTGATAAAAAAACAAATAAAATGGATAAAAACAACCAGTAATTTGCTCTCTTTAGGTTTTTTGATTTTTCGAATTTAAATATTATATAAAGTAATATTGATGATAATAGTAAGTTAATTAAAGAAAAATAAGTTGGAATGCTTTGCTCTGAACCTACATCTAATAATCGTAAAAACCCAAATAAATTACCAAAACCTGTAGCATCTCTAAAAATATAAGTGATTAAGCCTAAAATAACAATTAGGGTAACTGTTACAAGCTGAAATATAACAAACCTTTTTAATTTTATGTTTAGTTTCATTTACAAAAATTTTTATGTTTTTTAAGCATATCTGAGATTAAGAAAATGAATATCAAATACGGTTAGTAATTATATAGACTTATTTTATTTAACCACAAATACATAAACGAACTTCCAGCGATAAGCAATTCTGTAATTTCAGCAAATCTTTCAATACCATTCGATAACTGTTTATTAATTTCTATAAAATCCACCAAAACATCGAGGAATGCAAGAAACACTATCATTAAAAACCAAGACAATAAGATTATTGGGACACCAATTTTCTGGAATTTGGAATGATTTCTTAAAATCATCCCTACTAGTCCAGATACTCCAAAAATTAATAAAAGGTTATCTCTATTGGATTGCATAAAATTCAAATTATGTAAAGTGGTTTCACCCTGATAGTTCATGGTTTTCCATTTCTCTGGAGTTTCAAAATGAAAAAAAGACTGCCCCCAAGAAATTTCTTCCATTGCTATTAATAGTAAGAAAACAGAAAAAAAAGAATAAAATAGAACGATATATCTTTTTTCAAATTTAGATAATTTAAATGATAAACGAACACCATAGATGCCTCCTAATAAAAACACAATAAATGTTAATAGCTCTATTGGGTTATTTTCCAAAACTAACCATATACCAAAATCTCTAGCCGGTGGGTAAGCAAACAGAAAACCCTGAAAACAGACCAATAATATAGGGAAACAAAAAATAATTATTTTTAAATTCTTAGGTAATGTAGGAGAGTTGTTTTCAAAAATATTACTTATCAATATATACATTTTATTTTACAGCAATATAGCAAATTTTAAAAAGTTCACTTTATAAAAATCAAAAATTTAATTTAAAAATGTGCTTTTAATCTAAAAATTAACATTTCAAAAATTAATATGCCTATTTTAGTTTTTCAAACCTAATTTAATGAAATTAAGTGTTATAATACCTTGCTATAATGCCCAAGAACATATTGAGAGATGTTTAATAAATTTAACAAATCAGAACTTAAAAGTTTCAGAATATGAAGTTATACTAATCGATGATGGTTCAAAAGACGATACTGCAAAAATAATAGAACGGCTAAAGACATCAACTAAAAATATTGTCTTTCATAAACAACCGAATCAAGGTCAAGGCGTTGCTAGGAATTATGGCTTAAAATTAGCAAAAGGAGAATATGTCTATTTTTTAGATGTAGATGATTATATTGCCAATGATTCTTTGAGAATATTGTTAAATTATCTGGAAAAACATAATTTAGATTTAATTGGTTTCAACACTGTTATTACTGAAAACTATAGCCTTTTTAGATTAAATAATAGAACGCTTAATTCTGAAATAAGTATAACCAATGGAATAGATTATATTACAGAAAATAGGCATCATCGCTTAGAGCCTTGGTGGTATATTACTAAAAGAAAGTATTTATTTGAGATTGGGGTTGCATTTGAAGAAGGTGTGTTTTTAGAAGATGCCATTTTTACTATAAATGTTCTTTTAAATGCCAAACGGTTTGCTCATATTCCTTTAGAAGCCCATAGATATATAACAAGTTCATCTTCAACTATGAGAAGTAAAAACCAAAAACACCTAAATAAACTAGTTAAGTCTTACATTGAGTTAATTTTTAAGTTAAACCAAATGATTACTAAAATTAGTAGTTTACCTGAGGTTTATAACGCAAAACTTATAGAAAACATAAAATACAGATCTAGTGCTAATACTATGTACATGTTTTTTAAAATAGTTTCTTCAAATTATACTATTGGCAACATTAATAAAGTAATCAATAAATTAAAGCTTTTTAATGCATACCCAATGAATACAAATTTATTAAACAAAGAGTTTAGTCATCCTAAAATTAGATTAGCGATATATATATTTAACCATAAATATTTATTATACATATTATTATATCCTTTGAGATTACTTGAAAGAAAAGGTATTATAAGTACGCCATAAAACTCAGTAAGAAATTATATTTAATAATTCTGGGAGCTCATTAATAGTATATTTTGCTAAATATTTTTTGTCGATTAAAGAAATATCTTGCTTATGAATGTTTAAACCATTATTCTTTAAACAAATAGTAACCCAACCTAGTTTGTTTGGCGTTATAAAATCTTTTTTAACATTATCTCCAATATAATAGTATTTTGCTTTTCCGAACAAGTTTTCAAAATGTTTATAATTATTGATATTAGGCTTTTCGGTACCAAATTCTTCTGAAATTAGTATTTCTGAAATCCAAGTGTTAAGTTTTAAGGCTTCAATTTTACTTCTTTGTTGTTTACTCCTTCCATCAGTCATAAGTCCTAGTACTATCCCTTTACACTTTAATTCATTTAGTACCTCTACTCTGTCTTTCGATAATTCTAACTTTGGATTATGATTTCTATAAATATCAAGTAACTCGTTGATGCTAATTGACAAATTATGTCTATTAATTATATCTTCAAACACATTCTCTTTATTATAAAAACATGCGAGCATTTGATTATAAACAACTGACGATTCTACAGAAACTATTTTACCTATTTTTAAAGCTATTTCGCTAAAAGCAGATTTTAAAAAATCTATTTCATTATAAAGTGTGTCGTCTAAATCAAAAACTAAAACGGTATTAGTCTTCATGATTTTTTATTAAAATTTCACTATCATATCGTAGCATTAATAAATTCTCTTCCCAATTATCAAAATAACTTATTTCTTTATTAAAAAGATATTCTTGAATAATCCATTTAGGATAATTTCCTCCAGCCAAATAAGATAATGGAAAGCCTCCACCAAATCTTGGGTTAATTTCTATGCCTTTAATTTCTTTAGACTCTTTGTGCAAAAATAATTGAAGCGTTATACACCCTCTCGCCCCTTCAAGACTAGCTAACTTTTCATTTATCAAAGATATAACTTCGTTTTTTATAGTTACCCCTTTACTTACCTCACCAGCTCTAATTTCAATTCGTTTTCTAGGGATAGCACATTTTAGAGCTCCCAATTTACTATAATACAAGTCACACGTATATTCATCATAAACATCATGGTCTAAATATTCAAAAAATGCCAAACTTTTATCATCTAGCAGAAATTTGGAAATCTCATTTTTACTTTTAATTATGTGATTATTATTACTACTACTACCATTAATGGGCTTAATAAACATAGGCAATTCAAAATTATTCTTTGAATACACTTTTGCTGTAACAATTTCTAATTCTTCAAATAATTCGTGGGTTTTTAATTTGTTTAAACTTCTTTTTATCAATTTTTCACTTGATATAACAATTTGAATATTAACTGCTAAAAATCTTTCTTTACTTTCAGCTAATTTTAGTAATTCAGTATCTAGAGTAGGAACTATTAACTTTACATCATTTTTTACACAAAGGTTATACAAAGAATCGATATAGCAATCGTCTTCAATTTTACATATTTTAAAGGCATTATCTGCAACCTGAGCTGCTGCAGAAAGGTTTGGGGAATAGTCTGCAACAAAAACACTTGATTCTGGCTCAATTAGTTTCAGCTCATTAATAAAAGCTTTAACTAGTGATACCCTTCTACCTCCTGATGTTATTAAAATATTATTCATAAAAAATTAGTAATCAATTTTAACTACTTTTTTAATTTTAATAATGGGTTACTTACTAAAAACAAAAAATAATAAACACTTTTAATATTAAATAGCTTAACCAATAAAGTGTAAATAAAACCATTGTAATCATTTCCTAAAAATGAATTTAAAGGATATGCGTTGATTTTATTCATATCCTTTATTATTTTTTTTACTTCTTTTAATTTTATGGTTGATTTTAATATTCTAATCATTAAAAAAAAAACAAATGATTGTTGTCGTGCCTTTAACCGTTCAAGGCAAGCCTTGTTTTCTTCATTTCTTTTAATACTCTCTATAAGAGGCTTATACATTAACGCTGCATTTGAATTATCATAAATAACTTTTAAATAATGACTAGGTTCTTTACTTGTCATTGCAGAGCCTTTAACTTTAACATGCCTGTGTGCATCTATTGGTAGATGCGCAGCCTTACTTGTATTTATAAGTAAATTAGCTGTAAAAATGGCGTCTTCCATCCATCGTCCTTCAATAAACCTTAAACCAATTTTATTTAAATGCTCTTTTTTAATAATGTACCACCAAACTTCATTTTTATAGCCGTTATCCCCAATATAATTAGTCCCATTTATTTTTGAAACACTTGGGTTCTCGCGAATACCTGTAGTAGAATCATATAAGTTTGTTTTCTCAGTGCTTTTTGATAAAAACGTTAATACCTCTAAATCATTAACTTTTATACAATCTAAAATTAATTTTAAAGTATTATTAGCTAAATAATCGTCTGGATCAATAAAATAAATATAGGTTCCTTTAGCTACGTCAAGCCCAAAGTTTCTAGCACTCCCCACGCCTCCATTTTCTTTGTTAAAAACAAATACATTAGAGTGTTTTGATTGAAATCCTTTGGCAATTTCTACACTATTATCTTTCGATCCATCATTAACTATGATAATTTCATATTCATTAGCATTTAAACCTTGACTTAAAAGACTTTGAATACATCTAGCAATGTGTTTTTCTACATTATATACTGGAATTATAATGCTTAGTTTCAATAGATTTTGTTTATATTAAAACCTACCATTAAATGCCTTAATTATAATAAAAGATTCAATTTTTGCTTTTTATAGAGTTAACGAACAAAATGAATATTTTTAAAGAAAATGGTTGGTTTAATAGTTAATAGCAAACCAAATATAATTTATAAATAACAACATAGTTAAAAATATCCGTCAAAACGTAGAATTTTCCTATTAACTAAGATTTGTGTTTTAATATAGGTTTATTAATTCTATTTTTGTTCAAAATAAAACATTCTATGATTACATCTGATCAAATTAAAGATCTTAATACTCGCCTTGATAAACTAAGGCACTACCTTTGACGTAGATGCAAAATTAATTGAAATACAAAACGAAGAAGAACAAACCTTCGACCCAAATTTTTGGAACGACGCAAAAGCAGCTGAAGTGATAATGAAGTCACTTCGTGTAAAGAAAAAATGGGTACAAGATTACAATACTGTCAAAACTCTTATTGAAGATTTAGAAGTTCTTTATGAATTTTATAAAGAAGGAGAGTCAACAGCCGAAGAAGTAGAAACTCGATTTAATAAAGCTGCAACTTTACTAGAAGACATAGAGTTTAAAAACATGCTTTCTGAAGAAGGAGACAACCTAAGTGCTGTATTGCAAGTTACTGCTGGTGCAGGAGGAACCGAAAGTTGCGATTGGGCAAGTATGCTAATGCGTATGTACTTAATGTACGCTGAAAAAAGTGGGTTTAAAGTTAAAGAGCTAAACTTCCAAGAGGGTGATGTTGCAGGTATTAAAACGGTTACTTTAGAAATTGAAGGTGATTTTGCTTTTGGGTGGCTAAAGGGTGAAAACGGTGTTCATCGTTTGGTGCGTATTTCTCCTTTTGACAGTAATGCAAAGCGACACACAAGTTTTGCCTCTGTTTATGTGTATCCACTTGTTGATGATACTATTGAAATAGACATTAATCCTGCAGATATAGAAATAACAACAGCTCGCTCTAGTGGTGCTGGTGGGCAAAACGTAAACAAGGTTGAAACTAAAGTGCAATTAACCCATAAACTTACAGGTATACAAATATCTTGCTCTGAGACGCGTTCTCAACACGACAATCGCTCTCGCGCTATGCAAATGCTTAAATCTCAACTATACGAAATTGAATTACAAAAACAATTAGCACAACGCGATGATATTGAGGCTGGCAAAATGAAAATTGAATGGGGAAGTCAAATTCGTAATTACGTTATGCATCCATATAAACTTGTTAAAGACGTTCGAACTGCACATGAAACCGGAAATGTAGATGCAATAATGGATGGAAATATTGAGCAATTTTTAAAAGCTTATTTAATGATGATGGGACAAAAAGAAGAAGATAATCAACTATGAATACAATAGATACTATAATTTTTGATCTTGGTGGTGTATTAATCGATTGGAATCCAGAATACGTTTATTTAGATGTATTTAATGGAGATCGAGAAAAAATGCAATGGTTTTTCGATAATATTTGCACCAGTGATTGGAATGAAAATCAAGATGCAGGTTACCCAATGGCAAAAGCTACTGAAGAGCGCATAGCTCTTTTTCCAGAATGGAAAAAAGAAATTGAAATGTTTTATGGGCGCTGGGTAGATATGCTAGGAGATGCTATTTCTGAAACTGTTGAAATCCTTGAAAAACTTATAAAAACTAACTCATACAAAATTGTTGCACTTACAAACTGGAGTGCTGAGACTTTTCCTATTGCCCTAGAGCGTTTTGAGTTTTTACAGTGGTTTGAAGGTATTTTAGTTTCTGGAGAAGAAAAAACCAGAAAGCCTTTTGATGAAATTTATAATCTTACCCTAGAGCGCTTTAACATTAATGCAAAAAACGCCATTTTCATTGATGACAATTTAGGCAATATCGAGGCAGCCAACAGATTAAGTATTAATGGTATACATTTTAAATCTCCAGAACAACTTATTCAACAATTAAAAACATATAACATTAATTTATAATGATTAAAATATACCATAATAATCGCTGTAGTAAATCGCGTTGCGGGTTAGAAATACTTGAAAAATCAGGTAAATCTTTTGAAATTATTAAATATTTAGAGGATACGCTTTCCGCGAAAACGCTAAAAGATATCATAACACTTTTAAAAATAAAGCCAATTGATTTAGTTAGGAAAAATGAAGCCATTTGGAAAGAAAATTATAAAAATAAGATCCTAACAGATACACAAATTATTAATGCAATGGCAGAAAACCCTAAGCTTATTGAACGACCAATTATAATAAATGGTAATAAAGCTGTAATTGGCAGACCTCCTGAACTTATTTTAGATATTCTTTAGAAGATAATCTTTTAACAAACATTTAACCACTTCGCCTTAAACCATAGGTTATTTTTACTGTCTAAAACGGTAAACCTAACCATGAACAAATTTTTTATTTTTGCCCTCTCTTTTACTTTTTGCATCGCAAATGGTAATTCACAGCCTAAAAAGCCAGAAGCTTCTACAATTAATAATTCAATAATTAAAGAAGTAATAATAACAGGAAAAGTTATTGACAAAGAAACTCAAGAGCCTTTAGAATATGCTACTATTGCTTTTTTTAGTAAAAAAGAAAACAAAATTGTTACTGGAGGTATAACCGATATAAACGGTGTTTTTAGCATTCCTGTAAAAACTGGAGTTTATGATATATCTATTGAATATATTGCTTTTAAAACTCAAAGAATACTAAACAAAAAACTAACTGCAAACGAAAATATAGGCTTATTCTCCTTAGAAATTGATGCTGAGTCTTTGTCAGAAGTTGAAGTTATTGCAGAACGTACTACCGTTGAAATTAAACTAGATAAAAAAATATATAATGTAGGTAAAGATCTAACCGTCAGCGGTGGTACTGTAAGTGATGTTTTAGATAATGTTCCTTCAGTTTCGGTCGATGCTGAAGGTAATGTAGCGCTAAGAGGTAATGATAATGTTCGCATACTCATTAATGGTAAACCATCAGGATTAGTTGGTTTAAACTCTACTGATGCCCTAAAGCAATTACCTGCTGATGCTATTGAAAAGGTTGAAGTTATAACCTCTCCATCTGCTAGATATGAAGCAGAAGGTACTGCAGGAATTTTAAATATTATTTTAAGGAGAAGCAAGTTACAAGGGCTTAACGGTTCTATAACAACAAATGTTGGTCACCCAACTGCGGCCGGTATTTCAGGAAATATAAATTATAGAACTGGTGATATTAATATTTTTAATACTACGGCATACAATTATTCGGAAAGACTTGGAAGATGGTATAATGATGTGCAATATTTTGATGTTAATACACCCGATTTAAATGAAAGACGTAATTGGACTGATACCAGTAAAGGTTTTACAACAAATACTGGTGTTGAGTGGTATATTAACGACTCTGCGTCTCTAACATCATCTATTGTTTATAGAGATAATGGTAATGAAAACAACTCTGTTAATAAGCTTATACAGTTTAACAAAATCAACAATTCAACAAGTGAAAGCACAAGATTGGATCCAGAAACTCAAGATTCTAGAACCATACAATATGCACTTAACTTTACTAAAAACTTTGAAAAAACTGATCACAAATTAACTTTTGATTTTCAGTATGAAGATACAGATCAAGATGAAAACTCTATAATTAATGTAAACGGTGTTGACTCTGAAATTGTTTCAACTATAGAAGATCAACAAAGCATACTATTACAAACCGATTATGTAGTGCCTATTGGAGAAAACAGCCAAATAGAAATGGGGTTTAGAGGCGATTTTAATACAAGAGCTACAGATTTTGAAGTATTGCTGCTGGATCCAAATTCTGGAGATTTTAACATCAATCAAGACCTTACTAATCTCCTTAATTTTAAACAATATATAACAGCATTGTATTCACAATTTGGGAGTAAAATAGGTAAGTTTTCGTATTTATTGGGGTTACGAATGGAAAATACTAAAACCACTCTAGACCAACCTACTAGTGGAGACTTTAGTAGACAAAAATTAAACGGGTTATTTCCAACAATTAATTTGAATTATGAGCTAAGTGAATCTCAAAGTTTCACCTTAGGTTATAACAGACGAATAAGAAGACCAAGAGGTTTTATGCTTAATCCCTTCCCCTCTCGTTCTAGCGTTACTAACGTGTTTCAAGGTAACCCAGGGTTAAACCCAACTTTTTCGAATACATTTGAAATAGGGTATTTAAATAGAATTAATAAGCTCACTATATCCTCATCTATCTATTTCGCACATTCATCAAACATTATGGCTTTTGTAAGTAGAGAAACTGGTGTTGTTGTACTTGTTGATGGTGAAGAATTTCCTGTAATTGAGCGTGGTCCAGTAAATTTAGGGACAGACAACCGCTATGGCTTTGAATTAAACGTAAATTATAGTCCAACAAGAAAATGGCGTATAAATACCGATTTCAATATTTTTAAATTTGAAAGAGATGGTGATTTTAATGGAGTAGATTTGAGTGCTAGCAATCTAACTTGGAGAGCAAGGTTATCAAACAAGCTAACACTGCCATACAAAATTGATTGGCAAACTAATTTAAATTATAGAGGACCTAGCCTAGATGCACAAAATGATAGGAATGGAATTTTTTCGGCAAACCTTGCCTTTAGTAAAGATTTATTCAAGGAGAAAGCCTCTATCGCTTTTAATATAAGAGATGTATTTAACAGTGCGTTTTTTAGTAATAATATTACTGCAGAAACATTTACAGCATATCAAGAAATTCAATTTAGAGGCGGGCGCATATACAACGTTTCTGTTACCTACAGATTTAATCAAAAGAAAAAACGAGAACGTTCAGGAGATTTTAATGGCGGTGGAGGAATGGATATGTAGTATCTTTTAAATAAA
Organism: Gaetbulibacter sp. 4G1; assembly: GCF_002741945.1. Classification (GTDB taxonomy): domain Bacteria; phylum Bacteroidota; class Bacteroidia; order Flavobacteriales; family Flavobacteriaceae; genus Wocania_A; species Wocania_A spongiicola. Next base: position 97,868 of record NZ_MDVN01000024.1, on the reverse strand, counting down.
GTTCATAAAAAAAGGAAGCCAAATAGCTTCCTTTTTTTATAATATATAAACTTATATTTTAAGCCGCATTTCGCTTAGCCTTTTTCTCTTCTCTAATTTCTTTTAATCTTTCAATTAAAGAACCTCCAATCCAATAAGGAATTACAAATGTTAATAAAAATATCATTAACCAAAAACCGATTGTTAAAATGGTTAAAAAAGCTAAAAATCCTAAATATTGATCAAAATCAAACATAATTGTCAGTGTCTTTTAAAAATCTTATGCAAAGATATAATAAAGAGTCGTGTTTTACAATATCAAATTAAAATTTATTAAAGAGTTTTTAACTAATCTATATTTGGTTGTGGTGTTAGTCTCAAATAAGGCTTCACCTCTTTAAACCCTTTTGGAAATATACTTGGAATATCTTCAGTTGCTACAGCAGGAACTACCACAACATCATCACCATGATTCCAATTGGCTGGCGTAGCTACTTTGTGATAAGCTGTTAATTGTAAAGAATCTATAACACGCAATAGCTCATCAAAGTTCCTACCTGTTGAAGCAGGATAAGTAATAATTAACTTAACTTTTTTATTATCATCAATAACAAAAACCGATCGTACAGTAAGTTTACTATCTGCATTAGGGTGAATCATATCATAAAGTTCAGAAACTTTCCGGTCCTCATCTGCAATAATTGGGAAATTTACTGTTGTATTTTGAGTTTCATTTATATCATTTATCCATCCATGATGAGACTCAACTCCATCAACACTTAATGCTACAACTTTAACATTACGTTTATCAAATTCATCTTTATACTTTGCTACAGTTCCTAACTCAGTAGTACAAACTGGAGTATAATCGGCTGGGTGAGAAAATAAAATACCCCAGCTATTCCCTAACCATTCATGAAAATTAATATTTCCTTCTGAAGATTCAGCAGTAAAATTCGGTGCCTCGTCCCCTAATCTAATTGTTGCCATAATATTATTTTTATAATTATTTTTTAATCCTACTAAATTAGTAGATTTTAATCAAACAGCATGAAAAGATACGTTATATAAATGTTAAAAAGTAGTAATAAAAAACTAACAAATATCATAATAGAAAACACCTTAAAACAATTAACTTTGCATCATACAATTAAATCATTATTACTATGAGTTACAGAATAGAAAAAGATACTATGGGTGAGGTAAAAGTACCTGCCGATAAACTTTGGGGAGCACAAACAGAACGCTCAAGAAATAACTTTAAAATTGGAACTCCAGCTTCTATGCCTTTAGAAATAGTTTATGGCTTTGCTTATCTTAAAAAAGCTGCTGCATATACGAATTGCGAACTTGGAGTATTACCAATTGAAAAACGTGATTTAATTGCTCAGGTTTGCGATGAAATTCTAGAAGGGAAACACGACAACCAATTTCCATTAGTTATATGGCAAACTGGCTCTGGAACGCAAAGTAATATGAATGTAAATGAAGTTGTTGCAAATAGAGCGCATCAATTAGCTGGTAAAGTTATTGGTGAAGGAGAAAAAACAATACAGCCAAATGACGATGTAAATAAATCGCAATCTTCAAACGATACATTTCCAACGGGAATGCACATTGCAGCTTATAAAAAAGTTGTAGAAACAACAATTCCTGGTGTAAAACAACTACGAGATACCTTGAATAAAAAGGCAGAAGAGTTTAAAAACGTAGTAAAAATTGGCCGTACGCATTTAATGGATGCTACACCACTTACACTTGGACAAGAGCTTTCTGGTTATGTAGCCCAATTAAATCATGGTATTAAAGCTTTAGAGAACACTCTACCCCATTTAAGCGAATTAGCCTTAGGTGGCACAGCAGTTGGCACTGGGTTGAATACACCAAAAGGTTACAGTAAGCGTGTTGCTGAATATATTGCAGAATTTACAAAGTTGCCTTTTATAACAGCTCCAAATAAATTTGAAGCGTTGGCAGCACATGATGCTATTGTAGAAACTCATGGCGCATTAAAGCAACTAGCAGTATCATTAAATAAAATAGCAAATGATATTAGGATGATGGCATCTGGACCGCGTTCTGGTATAGGAGAAATTATAATTCCAGCTAACGAACCAGGTAGTTCTATTATGCCTGGAAAAGTAAACCCAACCCAATGTGAAGCTTTAACAATGGTTTGCGCACAAGTTTTAGGTAACGATGTTGCCATTAGCGTTGGCGGATTACAAGGCCATTATGAACTAAACGTTTTCAAGCCTGTAATGGCGGCAAATCTGTTGCAATCTGCACAATTAATTGGAGATGCATGCATAAGCTTTGATTTAAATTGCGCCATTGGTATAGAACCAAATCATGAAGTAATAACTAAACTATTAAATAACTCTTTAATGCTAGTAACGGCTTTAAATACGAAAATTGGATATTATAAAGCTGCAGAAATTGCAAATACAGCGCATAAAAACGGTACTACATTAAAAGAAGAAGCTATTAATTTAGGTTATGTAACAGCTGAAGATTATGATGCTTGGGTTAAACCTGAAGATATGGTTGGAAGTTTAAAGTAAAACAATTTACAAAACTCAATATATAAAAAAACAGGTATAATTTATACCTGTTTTTTTGGTTGGTTAGCTATCAATCCTTAAATAATAGTTTACAATTAACAAGGAAATCGAGTCAAATATATAATTTAACATATTCTTAAAAATTAACATATGTTAATTAACGGTCTAATTTTTTTCTAATTCTGCTTAACTGTACTGATGTTATTCCTAAATATGATGCAATGTGATATTGAGAAATCAGCTCATCAACATTTGGTATTTGCTTTTGTAATTCTAAATAACGACCTGTAGCATTTAGCGACATAGACTCTACCAAACGTTTTTCATACTTTACATACAAAAACTCTAATATTTTGGTATATAATGATTTAAGATTATCGTTTGCTTCGCATAATCGCATTAATTTATAATAGTCTATCTCATAAATTTTACAATCTGTCAATGCTTCAAAAACAAATGATGATGGTTTTCTCTTCATTAAAGCGGTTAAAGAAGCTGCAAAACTTACAGGTAAATAAAAACTTTTGTTAAACTCTTTACCAGATTCTGTTATTAAATAACAACGAATAATACCAGAAACTATCATATATGCCTTAGAAGGTACATCATCTAATTTTACTATTTGTGTTCCTGCCTCTATTCTTTTAAAAGTCGTTATTTTTTTAATTTCAGAAAAGGTCTCTTCTGATATGTCAGAAATAGAGTTTAAGAAAGTAAAGTTTCTATTCATTTATTATAAGATTGCAATTTACTTACCATAAAGTTATAGCTTCTGCCTTATTCTTAATTAGTTTGTCTGCAATTTGCAAAAAAACTTGTTTATATGCTTATTGCAATTCAATAAAAAACAGAAAAATGCCTTGTATAACTTTATAAATTGAATGAAACCCTTAAATGACAAGCGACTGTATGAATAGTAAAATAAAAAAAGACTATAATTTAAAAATTATAGTCTTTTATATTTTTAGGGATATAAATAAAAATAGATGCTTATATAGCGCATATAAAACGGCTATGAACAAATGCTGTTGCTATTAAAATAAAGTAAGTTGGGAATCCAATTCCCTTAAAATTCTGAAACAAGTTATATTTACTTGCCTAGTATTCTAAACATTCCTGTACCGCATGTAGGGCATTTTCCCTTCATAGCTTTTCTACCATTTTTCATAGTAACTTCGGCACCATCTTTAATTTCTTTTTTGTCTTTACATTTTACACAATATCCTTCCATAATGTTTTAGTTTTTTGGTTTCGTTAAAATTTGTCCTCTTAAAGATAGTTATATCTTGAATGACAACAAATAAAAAAGGCAACAAATTATTTTATTATTACCCTTCCCCACTCTGCATGGTATCAATTGCAAATTAATGAAACAAAAAAAACCTCAAGTTAAAAACTTGAGGTTTTGCTCTTAAGTGTTATATAATGATGTTTACTTCAAGGTAAACTCTGAGCTAGAAACTAAATCTTTTTCGTTAAAAACGTTTACTGTATAACGTCCTTTTTCAAATTTTTCTGCGCCTTTTGATGCAACAAACTCACAAATATTAAGGCTTCCATTTTCATAATTAAACTTGCTTATTATACTATAGTTTAATGTTTTTTCTCCAAACTGTACTTGCTCGTTAGATCCTAATGTATTGTTTTTAGGGTCTATAACTTGTACGTATAATTCTTGATCTCCTGCTTGTACCAATGCATTTTTTGCAACAGTAAAACAAACTCTAATTTTATCAACTCTAGAAGCTCTTTCAGTTGGAATTAATTTACCAGAAGTTCTTTCAATAACTCCAAAACCTTTTAAACCTACAGTGTTTAAAACTGCTGCATTTTCAACAACTTCAGCTAAAGCTGTATTTTGTACTAATAAAGAATCTGTAAACATAGTACGCTCTTCTAAACGCACTCTTGTGCTATCTAACGATGTTGCTAAATAAGAATTCTCTACTCTTAACGAATCGTTTTGTGCTAATAACACATCCATTTCTTTTTGTAAAGACTGGTATTTCTTTTTGTATCTCCATAAACTCTTTACATTTGTTTCAGATATTTTTAAAGAATCAATTAAACCTTGAATTCTGCTTCTAGCTTCAATTAAATTGTTATTTGCTACTTCGTTTTCTCCAATAGCTTCATCATATTGCTTAGCCATGGCATTTAAGTCATTCATTACTAACTGTTTTTGCTCAGTTAATTCTTTTTTGTCCTCATTACTTTTTTGATAAAGGTTCATGGTATAAAAACCTGTTCCTAAAAATAAAACTAAAGCGATTCCTAAAGCCACTTTTAATCCCATATTACTTTTGCTATTTTCCATAATTTTACTTGTTTTAATGTTTGTGAGTCTAACTGTTAATTTAAATTTTTAATACTTTAACTTTCCTAATGTTTTTAATAAATATTGATTAATTTTAATCTTCAAAATAAATTATAATTACTAGATGGATAAACTTGTTTTATTTAACAACATTACGCTTAATAAACTATTAAACAAACGTACTGGTGAATCCAAATTTGGCGAACATGTTAAAATGTTAACCGATATTTCCAATATATACGAACAACTTAAAAGTTTGGATGTTACACATGTAATAATTGGGTTACCTGAAGATGTTGGTGTTTTTGCAAACTACGGAAAAACAGGAGCTTCACTAGCTTGGGAAGCCACATTAAAAGTTTTATTAAACATACAAAGTAATACGTTTACTAAAGCAAATTCAGTTTTAATTTTAGGGCACCTAGATTTTTCTGATGAATTATTAGAAGTTTCAAAACTCAATCAAAGCAAAAAAAGAGATATTCAAAAAGCTAGAAAAATTGTTGAACGTATTGATAATTATGTAGCACATATAATGCAATTAATTATTTCGTCTGGAAAAAAAGCTATAGCTATTGGTGGCGGACATAATAACGCGTATGGTAATATTAAAGGCGCATCATTAGCGTTAAATAAGCCCATTAATATTGTTAATTTTGATGCACATAGCGATTTCAGGTCAGAAGAAGGCAGACATAGCGGAAATGGTTTTAGTTACGCTTACGCGGAAGGATTTTTAGAGCGTTATTTTATTTTTGGATTGCATGAAAACTATACTTCTGATACCATTTTTAAGATATTAGATAAAACCAAAACGATTAAATACAATACGTATGAAGCCTTAGAAGTTAGAAATGAATTAAAATTTAAAAAAGAATTAGAGCAAGTTTCCGAATTTATTTCAGAAAACAAGTTTGGTATTGAAATAGATTGTGATGCCATTGAAAATATTCCAAGCAGCGCAATGACTCCATCTGGGTTTAGCACAAAAAAAACGAGACAGTTTGTTAGTTTTTTTGCAAAACATAAAAATGCTACATATTTGCATATTTGTGAGGCTGCACCTAAAAAGAAAACGGCAAATCAAGTTGGTAAGCTTATCACCTATTTAATTACAGATTACATTAAAGCTTAAAAAATATAGATAATTAAAATAAATTTTATAAATTTACATAAGCACTTATATAAATAGTAATATTATGGATGCATTAAGAGGATTAGGTGAACTAGCTTTAGGCTCAAGATTAAAAAGAGTAAGCGAATATATGATGAAGGAAACTCAAATTGTATACGATTATTTTAATATAGATTTTGATCCTTACCTATTTCCAATATTTAAAATAATAGTGAATAAAGATGGGGTTACAAATACAGAAATACAAAACGCTTTGCAGTTTTCGCAACCAGCAATAACTCAAGCAATTAACAAATTGAACAACAAAGGCTTTATAATATTTAAGCATGATGAAGTAGATAAAAGAAAAAAAATAATTCATCTATCTAAAAAGGGAAAAGATTCAATAATAAAGCTAAAACCTATTTGGAAAAGTATAGATGTAGTTATTAAGGATTATACTTTAGAAACATCTAGTTCTTTAATTGAACATTTAAATTCTCTTGAAAACAAACTTAATACTAAAAGCTTTAGTGACACAATAATTAAACATATTAAAATGAATACTACAAAAACACGGGATATAGAAATCATTTCGTTTGAAAGTCAATATTCAAAAGACTTTTACGAACTAAACAGAGAATGGCTACAAACTTATTTTTATGTTGAGCCTTATGATGAAGAGGTATTAGGTAAGCCTGAAACTTATATAATAAATAAAGGCGGGCACATATTTTTTGCAAAAAAAGACAACCAAATTGTTGGTACTGTGGCATTAATGCCAATTGGTAACGACGGCTTATTTGAGTTAACTAAAATGGCAGTTTCGCCAGAAAGTAGAGGCTTAAAAATTGGGCAGCATCTGATGCAATACTGTATTGATTTTGCAAAATCAATGGGGTTGCCAAAGCTTATACTCTACTCTAATAGAAAGCTTGAAAATGCTATTTACATTTACAGAAAGTATGGGTTTATTGAAATTCCAATAGAGTCTAATAGTCCATATAATCGCAGCGATATAAAAATGGAATTGGTTTTTTAATCTAATACTTTAACAAATAAAAAAACGCAACCATAAAGGTTGCGTTTTTACTTTTAACTTAAGTCTTCCGACTTCAAAGTTTTTATTTTACTTCTTCAAAGTCTACGTCTTCCACATCACTTCCTTCTGGATCAGCTTGCTCACCTGCACCAGCATCTGGTCCTGGTTGAGCACCACCTTGAGCTTCAGCTTGTGCTTTGTACATTTCTTCAGAAGCTACTTTCCAAGCTTCATTTATTTTATCTAAAGCAGGTGTAATAACCTCTAAATCTTTAGTTTCATAAGCTTTTTTCAATTCTTCTAAAGCATCAACAATTGGTTGTTTTTTATCATCAGATAATTTATCACCAAACTCCTCTAATTGTTTTTCCGTTTGGAAAATCATAGAATCTGCTTCATTTAATTTTTGAGCTTGCTCAGCTGCAGCTTTATCAGATTCAGCATTTGCTTCAGCATCTGCTTTCATTTTCTCGATTTCCTCTTCAGTTAATCCTGAAGATGCTTCAATACGAATATCTTGAGTTTTATTTGTTGCTTTATCAGTAGCCGATACTTTAATAATACCATTGGCATCAATATCAAAAGTTACTTCAATTTGAGGTGTTCCTCGTCTTGCTGGTGGAATACCATCTAGGTGAAAACGTCCAATCGTTTTATTATCAGCTGCCATTGCTCTTTCTCCTTGTAATACATGAATTTCTACAGAAGGCTGATTATCTGCTGCTGTTGAAAATACTTGCGATTTCTTGGTAGGAATCGTTGTATTTGCTTCAATAAGCTTAGTAAATACATTACCCATAGTTTCAATACCTAAAGATAAAGGTGTTACATCTAAAAGTAATACATCTTTAACATCTCCTGTTAATACACCACCTTGGATACCAGCACCTAAAGACACAACTTCATCAGGGTTAACCCCTTTACTTGGAGCTTTTCCAAAGAATTTCTCAACCGCTGCTTGTACTGCAGGAATACGTGTAGAACCTCCAACTAAAATCACTTCGTCAATATCACTTTTACTTAAACCAGCTGCTTTTAATGCAGACTGACATGGCTCAATAGTACGTTTTACTAAATCATCAATTAATTGCTCAAATTTAGAACGTGTTAATGTACGTACTAAGTGTTTTGGGCCACTAGCAGTAGCCGTAATATATGGTAAGTTAATTTCTGTTTGTGCAGAAGATGATAACTCAATCTTCGCTTTTTCAGCAGCTTCTTTTAAACGTTGAAGAGACATAGGGTCTTGACGTAAGTCCATATTTTCTTCAGCTTTAAATTCATCAGCTAACCAGTTAATGATTTTCTCATCTACATCATCACCACCTAAGTGTGTGTCTCCATCAGTAGATAATACTTCAAATACACCATCACCTAATTCAAGAATAGATACATCATGTGTTCCTCCACCAAAGTCAAAAACCACTATTTTTTGGTCTGTCCCTTTTTTGTCCATACCATAAGCTAAAGCAGCTGCAGTAGGCTCGTTAATAATACGCTCTACTTTTAAACCAGCAATTTCTCCTGCTTCTTTAGTAGCTTGACGTTGAGAATCATTAAAGTAAGCCGGCACTGTAATTACAGCTCTAGTTACATCAGCACCTAAATAATCTTCAGCTGTTTTCTTCATTTTTTGAAGAATCATAGCCGACAATTCTTGTGGTGTATATAAACGCCCTTCAATGTCAACTCTAGGTGTGTCATTATCACCTTTTACTACTTTATATGGTACACGTTCTGCTTCTTTTTTAGATTCAGAATATTTATTTCCCATAAAACGTTTAATAGAATAAACGGTTTTTGTTGGGTTTGTAACTGCTTGCCTTTTTGCTGGATCACCAACTTTAATTTCGCCTCCTTCAACAAAAGCGATAACCGATGGTGTAGTACGTTTACCTTCTGCGTTTGGGATAACAACAGGTTCGTTACCTTCCATTACAGAAACGCAAGAGTTTGTTGTTCCTAAATCGATTCCAATAATTTTACTCATAATATTTTTACTTTATAAATTGTGTTGAATTTTCTTTTTAAATTTCGAATTGTTAAAGTCAATGATTATGCCATTTGAATAATACTGACACGTTGTCATTTTTTTATACTATTAAAAAGAATTTAGTTATAATAAAACAATTTATATTTGCCAACTAAAACGATATAGTTAATGGAATGTATTTCTGTTTTTGACATGTTAAAAATTGGCGTTGGTCCTTCTAGTTCACATACCCTTGGGCCTTGGCGTGCTGCCGAACGCTGGATTAAAGAATTAAAAGATGAGAAAGAGTTTGATGCTGTTGAAAAAATATCTGTTGACCTATTTGGCTCTTTATCTTTAACAGGAAAGGGGCATGCCACAGATTATGCAGTTATGCTTGGATTAAGTGGAGCTAACCCAGAAACCATTCCTACTGCTGACATAGATAGGCTAATTACTTCCATAAAAAACAACAAAGAAATAAGCTTTAATGGCGAAAAATCTTTAGTGTTTCATCCAAAAACTGACATCGTTTTTAATAAAAAATTTTTACCATTTCATTCTAACGGAATGACATTCACTGCACATATTAATGGTATGAAGTTAAAATCTACCTTCTACTCTATTGGTGGCGGATTTGTTGTAAAGGAAGAATTAAAAAACTCAAAGAAAAATTTCGAAATTAAATGCTCGTTTCCTTATCCAATTGACAAAGGTACAGACCTGCTTAAATTTTGTAATGTATTAAATAAACCCATTTCTGAAGTAGTTTTTGATAATGAAGCATCTATTCGCCCAAAGGAAGCAATTGATAGCGAATTACAACGCATTTGGGATACTATGCTAGAATGCATGTATATAGGTTGTCACACCGAAGGAAATCTTCCAGGTGGACTAAATGTAAGACGTCGAGCTTACGATATGCACCAGAGTTTAAAAGGAGAATCTCCATACTCAAATCCTGTAGAATGGATTTATGCTATAAGAGATACCGAAGTTAAATTCAGGCAAATATTAAAATGGGTGAGCTGTTTTGCATTGGCTGTAAATGAAGTTAATGCTTCTTTAGGTCGAGTAGTTACTGCTCCAACTAATGGTAGTGCTGGTGTAATTCCTGCCGTTTTAATGTATTACCTTGTTATTGAAAACCATGACGGCAACTTTGAAGATATAAAGCGGTTTTTATTAGTAGCTGGAGAAATAGGAAGCATCTTTAAAAAAGGCGCCACTATTAGTGCTGCTATGGGTGGTTGTCAAGCCGAAATAGGTGTATCTTCTGCTATGGCAGCAGGAGCACTTACTGAATTGCTTGGTGGTACACCTGAACAAGTTTTAGTTGCTTCAGAAATTGCTATGGAACATCACTTAGGTTTAACCTGTGACCCTATTGGTGGACTTGTTCAAATACCATGCATAGAACGCAATGCTATGGGCGCAATTAAGGCTATTAATGCTGCAGAATTAGCCTTAGATACTAACCCTGAAAATGTAAAAGTACCGCTTGATAAAGTAATAAATACCATGTGGGAAACCGCAAAGGATATGAATACCAAATACAAAGAAACAAGCGAAGGTGGTTTAGCGGTTAGTGTAAATATGGCGGATTGTTAGTCTCTACTTTAGACTTGATTTTGTTAGAAAAAAGCGATAGATTCGTTTAACTGATTTATATTTATAAAAAACATTGCTTAAAGCAGAACTAACGTAAATGGAAGAAAAAGAGAAACCGAGGCTTTCAAGATTAACTGCTATTCTTACTCAACTGCAATCCAAAAGAATTATTACTGCAAAACTGCTTGCTGAAAAGCACAATGTCAGTATAAGAACCATTTATCGAGATATTCGCACACTTGAAAAATCAGGAATACCTATTGTAACCGAAGAAGGAAAAGGCTATTCGATTATGGAAGGATATCACCTCCCTCCTGTTCTTTTTACAGAAGAAGAAGCAAATGCTTTAATTACCATAGAACAATTAGCAATTAAAAACAAAGACATATCACTTGTTAAAAACACCACTAGTGCCATAGAAAAAATAAAAGCCATTTTGAGATATTCTCAAAAAGGGAATGCAGATTTGTTAGTAGATAGAATTTATTTTAGTGGGAATAATAATGAAGAGAAAACAAGTAATAACCTAATGCAAATACAATCGGCTATAACCAAACATAACGTCTTAACTATGGATTACTTATCTTCAAAAAATAAAGTAACTAAACGTAGCATTGAGCCTTTTGCAATTTACAGTATTCATGGAGATTTTCTACTAATAGCATTTTGTCAATTACGAAACGATTTTAGACATTTTAGAATCGATTTTATTGAAAATCTTATTACTGAAAACATAACTTTTAGCTCTTATAATATGACTATAAAAGAGTATTTTGAAAAATATGTAAAGACTAAAAAGTACCCTTGACACACCTTTGTCACACACCTAATTTACATTTGTAGAAATATTAATTAAAAAACTAAAAATGGAAATTATCAGAATCGTAATCTTGTCATTATCAGCTTTAATGTTAGTCTTTGTAGGTATAATGAGATTAACTAATCCAATAAAAACGTATTTAAAAAATTCAGGAATCAAGCTAGAGAATGATGCTAGCCTATTAAACGAAATGAGAGGTGTTAGCGCTGTAATGCTTTCAGGAGGAATCATTATTGCACTCGGTATATTTATTGAAAAGTTAACCTTTACTTCACATTGTATTGCATCTCTAATTTTTGTTGGTTTTGCAATCGGTAGATTAATCAGTTTAAAAGTTGATGGTAAGCCTAGTAAACAAATTGCTCAAGGGATTTTATTCGAAATTATATTAGGCTTAGCTAATATTTTTTGTTTAATAAATGTTTGAGGTTAAATTTCAAATAATATCAATGATTAAGAATGGATATAAGCGTTTGGCAGTATTTAACCTTATCGAGGCAAACTGCCGAACATCTCATTCAGTTAATCATCACACTTTAAACTACCCTTCTTGACACCCTTTCTTTCTTCGTGTATCAATAAGGTAAATAATTTTCCATTTATCGCCGTCTTTAAATAATTGAAACGAATTAACGCCACAATGTAAAAACTCATCATTAAGCCAAAACTCATAAGGTGTCCAAGCATTAGCCATATTGCCATCTACTTGAATACTATACCCTAATAAACGTTCATCCCATTTTTGATCTTTAGATCTTGTGGCAATAGCATTTATTAACTTAGAAACATCTCCATCGTTTCTTAAAATGTCTTTTCCGTCTTTATTTTTAAATGCTGTTTGCAGCACGACTTTGTCTGCTAAAACTGATCGCATTAAAGTTGTATCTCCTTTATGGAATCCTTCAAAAAAGGTATCAACAGTAGCTTTAACCTGCGTTTTTTCATTCCTTTGACCAAAAACTGTCGAGGTTATTAAAATTGCTAAATAAAATATTATTCGTGCCATAAATTAAAGTTTTAATCTAAATTAGTTTAAAATCATTATTCTCAATACCTCTTAAAGAAAAGTTTAACAGTATATACTTATTTCACTATTTTTACAAACTATCAAAATAAAGAACTTTAAAATGTCTACAGCAAAAAAAGAATACAAACGCATTACTGTAAAAACATTGGTTGATATGAAAGCCAATGGAGAAAAAATATCAATGCTTACTGCTTACGATTATACCATGGCAAAAATTGTTGATGGTGCTGGAATTGATGTTATTCTTGTTGGTGATTCTGCAAGTAATGTTATGGCAGGACATGAAACCACACTGCCTATTACTTTAGATCAGATGATATATCACGCATCTTCTGTAATTAGAGCCATAGATAGGTGTTTAGTGGTTGTAGATTTACCATTTGGAAGCTACCAAAGTGACCCAAAAGAAGCGCTTCGCTCTGCCATTAGAATTATGAAAGAATGTGGTGCTCATTCTGTTAAATTAGAAGGTGGTAAAGAAATAAAAGAATCTATAAAACGTATTCTGAATGCTGGTATTCCAGTAATGGGGCATTTGGGGTTAACACCACAATCTATATATAAATTTGGAACTTATACTGTTCGTGCTAAAGAAGAAAAAGAAGCTGCCGATTTAATTGAAGATGCAAAAATGCTAGAAAAAATTGGGTGTTTTGCAATTGTGCTAGAAAAAATTCCAGCTAAGCTTGCTAAACAAGTGGCCGAAAGTGTAAGTATCCCAATTATTGGTATTGGTGCTGGAAATGGTGTTGATGGCCAAGTTTTAGTGCTACACGATATGCTAGGCATGACTCATGAGTTTAATCCACGTTTTTTACGTAGATATATGAGCCTATATGAAGACATGACTACTGCTATTTCCCAATATGTTGATGATGTGAAATCGGTTGATTTTCCAAATGAAAATGAACAATATTAATTGTGGTAAGCAAAAATATTAGTGACTAAAAAAATCCTTTCTAACAAATCTAACTTACAAGTTCTTTACGAAGACAATCATATTATTGTTGTAAATAAACGTGTTGGAGATATTGTTCAAGGTGATAAAACTGGAGATAAGCCATTAAGCGATGTGGTTAAGGCTTATATAAAAATCAAATATAATAAGCCTGGAAATGTATATTTGGGTACAGTACACCGATTAGATCGTCCCACTTCGGGCTTGGTTATTTTTGCCAAAACAAGCAAGGTTTTACCAAGACTTAATAAATTATTTGTTTCAAAAGATATTAGTAAAACCTATTGGGCTGTTGTTAAGAATAAGCCTCAAAAAAAAGAAGACACACTTATTAATTGGTTAAAAAAGAATCCAAAAAACAATAAGTCTTTTGCGTATTCTAAAGAAGTAAATGATAGTAAAAAAGCCATTCTTCATTATAAAACAATAAAGAAGCTTGATAATTACTTTTTATTAGAAATTCAATTGGAAACGGGAAGGCATCATCAAATACGAAGTCAATTATCAACTATTGGAAGTCCTATTAAAGGAGATTTAAAATACGGATTTGATAGAAGCAATAAAGATGCTGGTATTCATTTACATGCTAGAGCAATTGAGTTTATCCATCCCGTATCAAAAAAACCAATCCATATTGTTGCGCCTTTACCAAATGATGCTATTTGGAATGCTTGCCTATAAAATGTTATATTTATATAAAAAAAATTGAATACAATTCCCGAATTACTATCTGAACAAAGAGCATTCTTTAAATCTCAAAAGACAAAAGATGTCGCTTATAGAATTAACCTTCTTAAGCAATTAAAATCTGAAATCGAAGCAAATGAACAAGCCGTTTATAATGCTTTAAAAGCAGATTTTAATAAATCTGAATTTGAAACTTTTATAAGTGAATTCGGGTTAGTAATTTCTGAAATTAATTTAGTTCTAAAAAACTTAAAACGCTGGACAAAACCTAAGCGAATTAAGTCGTCAATGCTAACCTTTCCTTCTAAAAGCTATATTTATAAAGAACCTTTTGGAAATGTATTGGTTATAGCACCTTGGAATTACCCTTTTCTCTTGGCAATAGAACCTGTTATAATGGCCATTGCTGCTGGAAATACAGTAGTTTTAAAACCTAGTGAACTTACTAGTAATACCTCACAATTAATTACTAATATTATAGAAAAGGTATTTCCTAAATCTTATGTAGCTAGTGTGCAAGGAGGTGTTGATGTTGCTACTGAATTATTAGATCAAAAGTGGGATTATATCTTTTTTACAGGAAGTGTTCCTGTTGGAAAAATAATAGCTAAAGCTGCCGCAAAGCACTTAACTCCTGTTACCTTGGAATTAGGAGGAAAATCACCTTGTATTATTGATGATTCTGTTGATGTTTCGCTTGTAGCAAGACGATTAACTTGGGGGAAGTTTTTAAACGCAGGTCAAACCTGTATTGCTCCTGATTATCTTATTGTAAAATCTAATATCAAGCAAAAATTAATTGAAGCTCTAAAAGCTGAAATAACAAAAAGATATGGGGAAAACCCAGAGAAATCAGTAGACTTACCAAGAATAATTAACGAAAAAAACACATTACGTTTAGCCAATATGCTGAAAGGAGTTAATGTAATTTTTGGTGGTACCATTAATGAAAATTCTAGATACTGTGCTCCTACTCTAGTTGATGAGCCAGATTTAACTAGTGACATAATGCAGGATGAAATATTTGGTCCTATTTTACCCATACTGTCCTATAATACCGAAAAAGATATAGAAACCATTATTTGGAATTTTGAAAAGCCATTAGCGCTTTATGTTTTTTCCAACACGAAATCGTTTATTAAACAAATACTAAATAAATATAGTTTTGGTGGCGGTGCAATTAACGACCCTTTAATTCAATTTGGAAACCACAAACTTCCTTTTGGAGGTGTTGGAGCAAGTGGTATGGGTGCTTACCATGGAAAACTAGGTTTTGATGCCTTTTCTCATAATAAATCCATTATAAAACGCGGAAATTGGACTGATCCTCCTATTAGATATGCACCCTATAAAGGAAAGCTCAAGCTTATTAAAAAAATGTTTAAGTGGTTTTCTTAATCAAGAAATGGGATAATTCAATGTAAGCTTAACACCTTCGTTTGGTTTCGAAACCAAATTCAATGTTGCATTAATTAAAGCTGCTCTACTTTGCATATTTATTAATCCTGATCCTTTTTCTACTGTAGTCATATCAAAACCTTTTCCGTCATCAGTTGCAGTAATTATTAATGCTTTGGGTTGATAATCAAGAACAACTTTTAGGTTTTTAGCATCAGAATATTTAACCGAATTCGATAAAAACTCTTGTAATATTCTAAAAATAATGATTTCATGTTTTCTGTTTTTAAAATCTACTGTCTCGCCTTTAATAACTTGTTCGGCACTCGTAAATTTCATCTTCTTTAAACGATTCAATTCATTACTAATAGATTTTTCAAAACCTATGTTAAGCACAACTTCATTATTTAATGTTTTTGAAAGCGAGCGTACTTCTTTTAAACTCTCTTTAAGTGCATCAGAGGTATCTTTAAATTTATCTTTTACATCATCTGCAACCTGAGTTTTTAAAATACTTAATTGCATACTCGCAAAAGCCAATAACTGCCCTACATTATCGTGTAATTCCCAACCAATATTTTTTAATGTTTGTTCTTGGCTTTCAGTTTGAGCCAATGCAATTTCTTCTTCAAAAGCTTGTTGTTGCTTAATCTTATCCATAAGCAACTTATTTTTTCGCCTTTGAAAGACCACAAAAAACACAACAACTAAAGCCGTAATAATGATTAATACCATAATCATATATATTAGCAAATAGCGTTCAGAAGCTGTAGAAACAGGCTTAGTTTGAGCCAAAAATATATTTAAATAGTTATTCATTTTTAGAATCAGGTTTACAATAAATTAAGGCAAATGTAAAAGTTGAGTACATAAAAATATTTGCAAATAGATAGATTTGCCATTTTAAGAAAATAAAATTCCAATCATCATTTGAATGGTATAAATCATAAAATACTAAAGGCGTAATAATTAACCACCAAATAAATATTGCAAAACTTATATAGAAATTTATAGATTTATAAAAGGTTAATATTTTATCACTTTGTAAGACTTCAATAAAATAAAACACCGAGCATAAAAATACTATAATAGCGCCTAGAATACTTATGATTGGGAAAAATGTGTTAAAAAACTTATCCCAATTAAAAGCAATATAAATTACAGAAAAAAAGAAAAAAACATATCCGCTTATCTTAATTATATTTTTAAACTGAACTGTTTTTAATATTTTTGAGTAATAAAATGTAAAAAAAAGTATAGCTCCAACTTTCCAATAAGATGTTGACCACCAATGGTTTGTTGCAAAAACAGTGTTCTGTAAAAAGCTTAGAAACCTTCCATCACCCACATAGTCTTTATAGCCTCCAATAAAATCACAAATCGTTAGATAGACTAAAAAGTAAATAAAATATTTGACTTCAGAATTTCTGTATAATTTAAATAAAAACACACCTGTTAAAGCAGCCATAGCCTCAACACAGTGTGTTATTATTCCATAGTTATTTAATAGAAATTCTTCCACAAACTATTTAGGATAACCTGAGCCTCCTCCTTGTCCATCATTTAAAGGAGGGCATTCAGGACAATCTCCATTATTTTGAAAACTAAAGTTAAACGGATTCATACTAGCGTTTGCCTTACCTTTCTTAACAGTTGGCACTAAAAACATGGTTGTTAAATTCTTTTTAGTTCTTCCAGCATTATCCCCATAAACGCCTAAATATACACGAATACCCGTCATGTCATATTTTAAGCTATCAGTTACATGCTTTGAGTAAGCTATGTAATTTTCAATATCGTCGATTGGCCACCAAGTAGAACGATCGTCTTTATTTCTCCCTTGTTTTTTAGCCGCAGAATCTACTGCTGCTTCTCTAAATTTTGTCCAATTGTCATTTAATACTTTTGCATTTCCTGGTTCAATAGCGCCTTTTGGTTTAATAATTTTAACATCTTCAATGTTATCTACTTGCCTTGGGCAAAAAAAATAGGTAGCTAAAGCTCCTAAAAGAAATCCTAAAATAATGAAACTAAGCTTTTTCATGTTTTAATTCGGTTTTATGGTTAATAATAGCAGGTCTAAAATAGTAAAAACTTTTAATTCTCGTAAGATTATATATATTAAAATATAAATTCATCGATATTTTATGCAGGAAAACCAAGCATGCTTCCCATGCCTACCGTAAATAGCCAACACCCATATATAGCATGCTCTATAGATACCATAAGCGTAGACTTTGTTTTATAAAAAGTAAAAGCAAACAACAAGCCTCCTAAAAAAGTTAGTGCTAAAACCAATGACTTTTTAAAAAAGATATGCCCTAAAGAAAATACAATAGCGTTTATAAAAATAAACAAGTATTTGTTTTTAAAAATATCGTGATAGCGCTTAAAGTAAAAGGTTCTGTAAATTAATTCTTGTGGATATACCGAAAAAAAGCTATAAAAAAACAATATGAAAAGCCATAGTTTAGGCTTATTTAATAGTACGCCAAAAAGCGCTTCTTTAGCTGTAAACCAAACAAATACTGTAGTTAAACATGCTATAATTAAAAGTTTAATTAGTGCTTGCCTAAAAAACAACTTCCAATTTAAATTTTTAGCTATTTTAAATTTTTCATTTTCAACTTTTAACAATACATAAATTATATAAGCAAAGCCAACAACGCCTATAGCTAGTTTTACCCATGGCGAATAGCTTATAGCAAAGCTTACCGGTATTAAAATGAAAATGATAAAAAACTCAGTGGCTTTATATAAAACAGATTTCACACATTAAAATTTTAGTAGTTATAAATCAAAACTGGTTAATTAAGCTGCATTGTTTATATATTAATAGCTGTGGTATGTTTTACCTCATTAATAACAAACATACTATGCGTACTCCCAATATGGTTTATAGTTGTTAGTTTTTTTACCATAAACTCTCTAAAGGCTGCCATATCCTTAACCAATACTTTTAATAAATAGTCGTAATCACCACTAATATGGAAACATTCTAAAACCTCGTTTAAATTAGTAACTTCCTTTTCAAACTTAACCACAAATTCTTGGCTGTGTTGTATTAGCTTGATATGGCAAAACGCTACAAATGATTTTTCAACTTTTTCTTTATTAACTAAAACTACATAATTTTCTATTACCCCACTCTTTTCTAGCTTTTTTATGCGTTCGTAAACTGCAGTAACCGATAAGTTTAATTTGTTTGATAGTTCTTTATTGGTTTGCTTACTATCTTCTTGCAAATAAAATAGAAGTCTTTTATCTATATCATCAAATACCATAATTGAAAAATTTTCATAAAGATATTAAATATATAAGAAATACAATTTTTAATTCTATAAAAACTCATTTAAATAGATTTATTTTCTAAAATTATAAACTTATATTGTTTTATAATCTAAGTATTCTGAATTTTGTATAAACAATCAAAATAAACCATTATGGCTTTTAAACCCGCAAATAAAATTCAAGATTTACAATACTTTGGTGAATTTGGAGGTGTTAACCCTTCAATTTCAGATTCTTCAACCTATACTTTTTTATCAGCAAAAACCATGTTTGATACGTTTGAAGGTAATGCAGATGGATGCTATTTATATTCTCGACATTCTTCTCCATCAAATCTATACTTAGGAGAAGCATTAGCTGCCATGGAAGGCACAGAAACCGCAAATGTTTCTGCCTCAGGAATGGGTGCAATTACCCCTGTTTTATTACAGCTTTGTGGAGCTGGAGACCATATAGTTTCTAGTAGAACCATTTATGGTGGAACATATGCTTTTCTTAAAAATTTTACACCTCGTTTTAATATTGAAACATCGTTTGTAGATATTACAAAACTAGATATTGTAGAAGCTTCAATTACTAAAAACACTAAAGTTTTATATTGTGAATCCGTAAGCAATCCACTTTTAGAGGTCGCTGATATTAAAGGATTAGCAGACATAGCTAGAAGGCATAATTTAAAGTTAGTAGTCGATAATACATTCTCTCCACTATCAATATCTCCAGTAGTATTAGGAGCTGATGTAGTAATCCATAGTTTAACTAAATTCATTAATGGATCTAGTGATACGGTTGGTGGCGTAGTTTGTGGTACTCAAGAATTTATAAACGATTTACGTAATGTAAACGATGGTGCTTCTATGCTTTTAGGCTCTACTATGGATAGCTTGAGAGCTGCTTCAGTTTTAAAAAATCTGAGAACGCTACATATTCGTATGCAACAACATAGCTTTAATGCTTCCTTTTTAGCTAAAAGGTTTGAGTCAGATGGCTTAAAAACAGTATACCCAGGTCTTAAGTCCCATCCTTCGCATGAGTTATTTAAATCGATGATGAATGAAAAATATGGCTTTGGTGGTATGCTAACTATTGATGTAGGGTCGTTAGAAAAAGCTAACGAACTTATGGAGTTAATGCAAAACAAAAACTTAGGGTATCTAGCTGTAAGCCTTGGGTTTTATAAAACCTTATTCTCTGCTCCAGGGAGTTCTACATCTTCAGAAATTCCTGAAGAAGAACAAATAGAAATGGGTCTAAGCGATGGTTTAATTCGCTTTTCTATTGGGTTAGATGCAGATATAGAGCGCACTTACCAAATGATGCGTGAGTGTATGCAAGAGCTTAACATTTTAGACACTAAAGCAGAAATAGAACTTGCATAATTTCTAATTAATAATAATATTAAAAACCTTTTAGTTAATCACTAAAAGGTTTTTATTTTCCTTTTAAACGCTCCCAGAGTGCTTTTAAAGCATTAGATATATTATCTTCATTACGCTCAAAAGGTTTCATGTTTATTTCGCCATTTTCTTCATAAAGGCGGAACCTAAAAACTGATGACGTTGAATTCTCTTTATCTGTAACAGGGTAACGCAAATCGTTATATTGATAGTCATTATCCCCTATTTTATAAATACTATAATAATCATTACTAAACCAAGCCAAACTTTTTACACGCTTGTATTTTTCTGGATTCAAAGCGCGCACTTTTGGTAATGCTTTAAAATCTGAAAACACACTTTCTTTATCTAACAAAGAATAATATCCTACATGGTAAGTAGTATCTGTTTCTGCAACACCATACCATAAAACATTATTAAATATTGTGGGTTGTGCATAATATCTTTTATAGTTTACACCTTTATCTTTTAAAGTTTCTTTAAAAACTGAATCCATATAAAACTTGTTTCCAAAAGTAAAAAACATATAAACTGTACTTATTCCTAAACCCAGCTTTAACCATAATTGTCTTCCTTTAGATTTTCTATTGAAAAACATCAAAACTATGATACAAATTAAAAAGGGCAATGTATAAATAGGGTCTACTACAGCAATATTATTAAAGGCAACTCTATAATTACTAATAGGTGCAAACAATTGTGTTCCATAAGGTGTAAAACAATCTAAAATAGGATGTGTAAAAAGTGCCCAGAAAAATAAACTTATCCAATTTCTTTGAGTAGTTGTGCCTTTTCGCCTTCCAGAATTGTATAATTTAAACACTAGCCACCCAAAAACAAAAGCAGCCAAAACAGAAAATAGAATGGAATGCATAAACCCACGATGAAAAAGCATCGCATCTATCTCATTGCCATAAAGCCAGCTACCAACAAAAACATCTAAATCTGGTATTGTTCCACCAATGGCACCAAACAATAGGGCTTTATTACCTATTTTTTTTCCTAAAACAGCTTCTCCGCAGGCAGCTCCTAATACAATTTGAGTTAGTGAATCCATTTATTTTTTAAAATAATGAATCGCAAAAGTACTGAACAATTTCTATTTGCATAGATTCAACTAAAATCGTAACATTACGTGACTAAAAAAAAACTATATGCAAGACGGTGACAATATTTCAGAAATTAAAATTGAAGATCAAAAAATCATTGAAAACACTGAACTAAACATTTGGGAAGCACTAATACCTGTATTTGCTTTAGTGGCAATGTTAGCCTACAACATATATGTTTATGGAGACGATGCATTAAGTGGTAGTAATCAGTTTGTTTTATTATTAGGAGCAGCTGTTGCAGCTATTGTAGGTTTTAAAAATAAAGTATCGTATAAGAGAATGCTTGAAGAAGTAGCTGAAAATGTAAAATCTACTACAGGAGCATTACTAATTTTATTAATGGTTGGAGCATTAGCAGGAACGTGGCTTATAAGTGGTATTATACCAACCATGATATATTATGGATTACAAATATTAAATCCAACAATTTTTCTAGCTGCTTGTGTTATTATTTGCTCTATAATATCTATAGCAACAGGCAGTTCTTGGACTACTTCAGCAACTGTTGGAATTGCATTAGTAGGTATTGGTGAGACTTTGGGTATTTCTATGGGAATGACTGCTGGAGCTGTTCTTTCGGGAGCATATTTTGGTGATAAAATGTCTCCTTTAAGCGATACTACAAACTTAGCACCAGCAATGGCTGGAGGTGAACTTTTTTCGCATATTAAATACATGTCTTTAACAACAATACCAACAATAGTAATAACATTGATTATTTTCATAATTATTGGACTTAACTTAACTACTACAGGAACACCACAAATTGAAGACAAATTACAAGCTATAAATGGTGCATTTAATATAAGCCCATGGTTATTTATTGTTCCAGCTGTTGTAATATTCATGATAATAAAAAAAACGCCTCCTCTTATAGCTCTTTTATTAGGGGCTCTATTAGGAGGAGTTACTGCAATAATTACACAGCCAAATATAGTTGCAAATATAGCTGGAGCAGAATCTTTAAGTTTTGAAGCCGCATATAAGGGAGTCATGAATGCTTTAACTGTTGATACCTCAGTAGAGACTAGTAGCAAGGAGTTAAATGATTTATTTACAGCTGGCGGAATGAAAGGCATGCTTGGTACTATTTGGCTTATAGTTTGCGCTATGGTTTTCGGAGGGGTTATGGACGCCATTGGAGCATTATCTAGAATTACCAAATCATTATTAAAAATGGCAACCACTACTTTTGGATTATTTGCCAGTACTGTCGCAAGTTGCTTAGCATTAAATTTAACTGCTTCTGACCAATACCTTGCCTTAGTGGTTCCTGGTAAAATGTTTAAAAAAGCTTATGAAGATAAAGGGTTGGCTCCAGAAAATTTAAGTAGAACACTTGAAGACTCTGGAACAGTTACATCTGTATTAATTCCTTGGAACACCTGTGGAGCATATCATTCAAAAGTTCTATTTGGTTATGCGGGAGCAACGGCATATATACCATATGCTTTTTTCAGTATTATCAGTCCATTTATGACTTTGCTTTTTGCTGCCTTTTCAATAAAAATCAAACAATTAAAGTCATCAAAATAAGTTTAATCATCTCATTTTCAATTAGTATAAATAAATACTATTAATCAATAAATATTTAAAATTTTGTTATTGTTTCTTTTTCTCGCATTATAGAGTATTTTTGCACACTTAAAAACGAAATAATAATTATTTTAAATAAAAAAAGATGGCAGTATTAGTAGGTAAAAAAGCACCTCAGTTTAACGCACAAGCAGTAATTAATGGTGGAGAATTTGCTAACGATTTTTCATTAGATCAATTCATTGGTAAAAAACACGTTGTATTATTCTTTTATCCTAAAGATTTTACTTTTGTTTGTCCAACTGAGCTTCATGCATTTCAAGAAAAATTAGCAGAATTTGAAACAAGAAACACAGCAGTAGTTGCAGTTTCAACAGATACTGAGCAATCTCACTGGGGGTGGTTACAATTAGATAAAAATAATGGTGGTATTAAAGGTATTACTTATCCTTTAGTAGCAGACACAAACAAAACCATTTCTAAGAATTATGATGTTTTAGCTGGAGATTATTTTTATGACGAAAATGATATGCTACAAGCTGAAGGAGAGTTAATTGCTTACCGTGGTTTATTTTTAATAGATAAAGAAGGTATTGTACGTCACCAAATCGTAAACGATTTACCTTTAGGCAGAAATGTAGATGAAGCTTTACGTATGGTTGATGCTTTACAATTTACTGAAGAAAATGGTGAGGTTTGTCCAGCAAACTGGAATAAAGGAAAAGAAGGAATGAATGCTACACATGAAGGCGTTGCAGATTTTTTAGAAAAACATGTGAACTAACACACTGTAATCAATATGCAAAAAAAAGCCTACTAAATATTTAGTAGGCTTTTTACTTTAAATAGAATTTCTAACTTATTTATTCTAAATCAAAACGATCAAGATTCATCACTTTTGTCCAAGCGGCTACAAAATCGTTTACAAATTTATCTTGACCATCATTTGCTCCATAAACTTCGGCAACTGCTCTTAACTCTGTATTAGAACCAAAAATTAAGTCGGCGCGTGTTCCTGAGAACTTCATAGCGTTGGTTCTTCGGTCACGACCAATAAACTCTTTATCTTCAGATGTTGCCGCTTTCCAAGTTATTGAAAAGTCAAGAACATTAGTAAAAAAAGCATTAGTTAAACTTCCAACATTATCAGTAAAAACACCGTGTTTAGAGCCATCATAATTAGCACCTAAAACACGTAAACCTCCAACAAGTACTGTCATTTCAGGAATTGAAAGTGTTAGTAAGTTAGCACGATCTACTAATAAATCTTCTGCAGCAACATTTAATTTTGAATTCATATAATTTCTAAATCCATCTGCTAACGGTTCTAAATATCCAAAAGATTCTAAATCAGTTTGCTCTTGAGTAGCATCTCCTCTGCCTTGAGAAAAAGGTACACTAATGTTATGTCCTGCATTTTTAGCAGCTTCTTCTACCCCTGTATTACCAGCAAGAACAATTAAGTCTGCCATAGAAACAGTTCCACTAAATTCATTTTGAATGCTTTCTAACGTCTTTAAAACATTATCTAATTCAGCTGGGTTATTAACTTCCCAGCTTCTTTGAGGTTCTAATCTAATTCTACCTCCATTTGCTCCTCCACGTTTATCAGAACCTCTATAAGTAGAAGCAGAAGCCCATGCCGTAGAAACTAATTGTGATACTGATAATCCTGAAGCTAGAATCAATTTTTTCAATGAAGATATGTCTGAATCACTTAATGTATAATCAACTTTAGGAATAGGGTCTTGCCAAATCAATTCTTCCTGAGGAACTTCTGGTCCTAAATAGCGATCAATTGGTCCCATATCACGATGTGTTAACTTATACCATGCTCTAGCAAAAGCATCTTCAAAAGCTTTGTGGTCGTTATGGAAACGTTTAGATATTTCTAAATACGTTGGATCAACTTTTAAAGCCATGTCAGCAGTAGTCATCATTAATGCTTGCTTAGCATTTGCATCACCAGCTTTTGGAGCCATTCTCGCATTTGATGCTGCAGTTGGTGTCCATTGATGTGCTCCTGCAGGACTTTTAGTTAATTCCCAATCATAATTTAGTAGTACATCAAAATAGTCATGATCCCATTGCGTTGGATTTGGTGTCCAAGCACCTTCAATTCCACTTGTAATAGCATCATCTAAAACTCCTGTTCCAAAAGTATTTTTCCAACCCGTACTCATTTCTTCAATAGACGCTCCATGCGGCTCTGCACCAACATATTCATCCGGATTAGCAGCTCCATGTGCTTTGCCAAATGTATGTCCACCAGCAACTAGTGCTACAGTTTCCTCATCATTCATTGCCATACGCCCAAACGTTATTTTTATATCATGCGCAGATTTTAATGGATCTGGATTTCCATTAGGTCCTTCTGGGTTAACATAAATAAGCCCCATATGTACGGCTCCTAAATGCCCTTCTAAATCACCATCACTGGTATCATATCTTTCATCATTTCCTAACCATTGATTCTCACTTCCCCAATAAATGTCTTGTTCTGGCTCCCAAACATCTTCTCTTCCTCCAGCAAAACCAAATGTTTTAAAGCCCATAGACTCTAATGCACAATTTCCTGCTAGAATCATTAAATCTGCCCAGGAAATTTTATTTCCATATTTTTTCTTAACTGGCCACAATAATAATCGTGCTTTATCTAGATTTCCGTTATCTGGCCAACTATTTAATGGAGCAAAACGTTGATTACCCGTAGCGGCTCCCCCTCTACCATCACCAACACGATAGGTTCCAGCACTATGCCACGCCATACGAATCATAAACCCACCATAGTGACCATAATCTGCAGGCCACCAATCTTGAGAATCTGTCATTAAGTCAATAACATCTTGTTTTAGAGTTGCATAATCAACACTATTAAAAGCTTCTACATAATTAAAGTTTTCTCCCATAGGATTAGACTTAGTAGCATTTTGGCGTAGAATATTCAATTTTAATTCATTTGGCCACCAATCTCTGTTAGAAGTTCCCCCACCAGCTGGCTCTTTTTGAGCTCCACTCATAAATGGGCATTGACCGATGTCTCCATTCATTTTATTGTTTTCCATTATTATAGTTTTATATTTTTGATTTCATAAAATTAGCATTTAATCCGTCATAATCAAAATTGATTGTTCCTATAACAAAATAGAAATTGCTTATTATTCAGCCTCATTAAATATTTCAAAAAATGAATTAAAACACCTATTTTTACAATTCACTTAATATATATATAATGGCAAAAATAACTTTAGGAGGAAACCCAGCAGAAACGTCTGGAGATTTACCAAAAATAGGCTCTCAATTATCAAATTTTAAATTAGTAGCGGTAGATCTTTCTACAAAAACTCTAGATGATTTTAAGGGTAGTAATCTTATCTTAAATATTTTCCCAAGTGTAAATACAGGAGTATGCGCTACTTCGGTTAGAACATTTAATAAAACTGGTGCTTCGCTAAACAATACTAAAGTGCTATGTGTTTCTAGAGATTTACCTTTTGCTCAAGATCAATTTTGCGGTGCAGAAGGATTAGAAGACGTTGTAATGCTTTCAGATTTTAGAAATGGAGATTTTGGTAAAACCAACGGGTTAATCTTTACAAATAGTGCTTTTGAAGGATTACTTTCAAGAAGTATTATTGCTGTTAATGCTAAAGGAGAAGTTATTCATACAGAACAAGTTTCCGAAACTGGAGATGAACCTAATTATGAAGCTGCTTTAAACGCATTTAAATAGTTTTAATAAAATTGATTTGAAAAACAAAAAAGATTCCTTTTTGGTTAATCGATTAAAAAGTGTTGGTTATGCTTTTAAAGGAGCTATACTCCTATTAAAAACTGAAGCTAGTATCAAAATACAGTTTGTTATTGCTCTTTTTGTAACTATAGCTGGATTTATTTTTAATATATCAACTAACGAATG
Organism: Gaetbulibacter sp. 4G1; assembly: GCF_002741945.1. GTDB lineage: Bacteria > Bacteroidota > Bacteroidia > Flavobacteriales > Flavobacteriaceae > Wocania_A > Wocania_A spongiicola. Next base: position 71,124 of record NZ_MDVN01000024.1, on the reverse strand, counting down.
GATTATACAATGCTTAGCTATAGGTATGGTTATTAGTATTGAAGGTGTAAACACTGCCATCGAGGAAATTGCAGATTTTATGCACCCAGAACGTCATGAAAAAATTGGACTTATAAAAGATATTGCTGCTGGCGCTGTTTTTATAGCTAGTATTTTTGCTATAATAATTGGCTTTATAATATATATACCAAAGATTTTTTAATATACTATTACCGCTAGGATAAACGTTAGTAATTTGTATTTTTGTCGAGTTGCTTTTACAACTCATTTTAAATTAAAAGTTTTTCGTTTACACGGAAAGAAAACATGGCCAAGAAAAAAACTAAACCCAACAAAGCACCAAAGCGAAAAATTAAAAAACCTAATTTTAAGTTATCTAGTCAGCAAAAGCTTGTATTAGGTAGTTTCTTAGTTATTCTAGGCGTACTTTTATGCATTGCTTTTATTTCTTTCTTCTTTACTGGTGAGGCAGACCAAAGTAGTTTATCAAATTTTACATCTCGCGAAGAAAAAACTCAAAATTGGTTAAGCAAAAGCGGAGCTTGGTTAAGCGATTTATTTATACAACGTGGTTTTGGAATCGCTTCATTTATATTTTCTGGACTAATATTTCTTTCTGGCGTTTATGTTTTAATGGACTTAGGTAAAGCAAAATTACGCAAGCATTGGTTCTGGGGCATTTTAATTATCATTTGGCTGGCAGTACTTTTTGGTTTTTTTGGTAATAAAAATGATATACTTGGTGGTACCATAGGCTACGAAATTAATACCTTTTTACAAGACTATATTGGTAAAATAGGTACTTCTCTCCTACTTCTATTTGGGTTAATCACCTATTTAGCTGCTCGCTTTAAAGTTACATTTGAAAGTATTACAAAACTTTTTAAATCTGCCAAAAAAGATATAAAAGATGAGTTCTCTCAAGCTAATGATGAATTTTCTATACCATTAGATAATAATTTATCTGAAGAAGCCGAAGCTATTAAAACGGCATTTGATATTCCTTTAGAAAATAAAGATCAAACTGTAAAAAAGGAAACCAAACCAGAAGTAGTAACACCGTTAGAAGTAAAAATAAGCGAAGAAGAGGTTGAGTCTGAATTAGAAATGAAAGTTGAAGAAGTAGCAGAAGAGCAATCTGAAACTGATAATCTCGCTAATAAATTGGTTGAAGACTTTGGGCAATTTGACCCAACTCTAGAATTGGGTAATTATCAATTTCCTCCACTCGATCTTCTTAAAAAGTATGATACAGAAGGTATTACAATCAATCAAGAAGAACTTGAAGAGAACAAAAATAAAATTGTTGAAACTTTAAACAATTACAAAATAGGTATAGCCAGTATAAAAGCAACCATTGGTCCTACCGTTACATTATATGAAATTGTTCCAGAGGCTGGAGTACGTATCTCAAAAATTAAAAATTTAGAGGATGATATAGCATTATCACTTGCTGCACTTGGTATTCGTATTATAGCACCTATCCCAGGAAAGGGTACTATTGGTATAGAAGTTCCAAATAAAAACTCAACGATTGTTTCAATGCGATCTGTAATTGCTTCAAAAAAGTTTCAAACTTCTGAAATGCAATTACCTATTGCTCTAGGTAAAACAATTAGCAACGAAACTTTTGTAGTCGATCTTGCAAAAATGCCACACTTACTTATGGCGGGGGCAACAGGACAAGGAAAATCAGTTGGATTAAATGCGGTTTTAACATCTCTTTTATACAAAAAGCACCCAGCTGAAGTTAAGTTTATTTTGGTTGATCCTAAAAAAGTTGAGCTTACTCTTTTTAATAAAATTGAACGTCATTATTTAGCAAAATTACCAGATAGCGAAGACGCCATTATTACAGATAACACTAAAGTAATCAATACATTAAATTCATTATGTATTGAAATGGATAATCGCTATGAGTTACTGAAAAATGCATTATGTAGAAATATTGCAGAATACAATGCTAAATTTAAAGCTAGAAAATTAAACCCGAATGATGGCCATCAGTTTTTACCATACATTGTTTTGGTAGTTGATGAATTTGCAGATTTAATTATGACTGCTGGTAAAGAGGTGGAGACACCTATTGCGCGTTTAGCACAATTAGCACGTGCTATTGGGATTCACTTAATTATTGCGACACAACGCCCGTCGGTAAACGTTATTACTGGAATTATTAAAGCTAATTTCCCGGCACGTATAGCTTTTAGAGTAACTAGTAAAATAGACTCACGAACCATTTTAGATGGCTCTGGTGCAGATCAATTAATAGGGCGTGGAGACATGCTATTTACTCAAGGTAATGATGTTATACGTGTGCAATGCGCCTTTGTAGATACACCAGAAGTAGAAAGAATAACAGAATTTATTGGCTCTCAAAAAGCATATCCAGATGCATATCAATTACCCGAGTATGTTGGTGAGGAAAGTGGCACAAGTCTTGATATAGATATTTCAGATAGAGATAAACTGTTTAAAGATGCTGCAGTAGTTATTGTTACTGCGCAACAAGGATCGGCATCTTTATTACAACGAAAATTAAAATTGGGATATAATCGGGCTGGTAGAATTATAGATCAATTAGAAGCTGCCGGTATTGTTGGTCCATTTGAAGGCAGTAAAGCCAGACAAGTATTAATATCAGATTTAATTGCTCTTGATCAGCATTTAGAAAATGAAATATAATTTAAAAATGAAAATGAAAAAATTTATAACCCTATTATTAATCATGCTTTCTGCAAGTGTATTTTCTCAAAGCAAGGGAAAAGCTTTATTACAAGAAGTATCTGCAAAAGTAAAAAGCTACGATAATATTTCACTAGATTTTAAATATGTACTTGAAAACACTTCTGAAAACATAAAACAAGAAACACGTGGTGATGTGGTTATGGAAGGCGAAAAATATAGGTTAAATATTTTAGGAATTACTCGCCTTTTCGATGGAAAAACCATGTATAGTATTAGTCCTGAAGATGAGGAAGTGACTATTTCTTCTGATAATACTGATGAAGAAGATAATATTACTCCAAGTAAAATGCTATCGTTTTATGAAGATGGTTATACATACTCCATGGATATAGAACAGAATATAAAAGGCAGAAAAGTACAATATGTAAAATTGACACCTATTGATTCAAATTCCGAAATTAAGCACATTCTTTTAGGAATTGACAAACAAACAAAACACATATATAACCTGATTCAAATAGGTAAAAACGGAACAAAAACAACACTTACTGTTAATTCTTTTAAAACAAATGAACCTTTGTCAAAAACCTTATTTACCTTTGATAACAATAAGTATAAAGACTATTACATCAATAAATTAGATTAGGTGTTTTTGTGAAAATTCTTGACCGTTACATACTAACCACATATTTAAAAACTTTTCTCAGCGTGTTTATAATTCTCATGCTGATTTTTGTTTTACAAGCTATCTGGCTATATATCAAAGAGCTAGCGGGAAAAGATTTGGACATTGATGTTATACTTAAGTTTTTATTATATGTTACTCCTACATTAATTCCTCTAATTTTACCACTTACTATTCTTCTTTCGTCTATAATGGTGTTTGGTAATTTTGCTGAAAACTATGAGTTTGCTGCCATGAAATCAACTGGTATTTCTTTGCAACGTGCCATGTCTGGTCTTAGTATTTTTATTGTAGTAGTAGCTATGGTAACTTTTGTTTTTTCAAACAATATTATACCATGGGCAAATTATAATTTTTATAATTTAAGAACAAATATTAAAAAAACTAAACCAGCACTTGCTATAGCCGAAGGTCAATTTAATCAAATTGGGAATTACAATATAAAGGTTGAAGAAAAAAGTGGTGATAGAGGTCAGTATTTTAGAGACGTATTTATACATATTAAAGGTAATAATGGGAAGAAAAACAGAACTACCATTAAATCTAAAACCGGAGAACTTGCAAGTGAAGAGACTTCAAATGTATTAAAGCTTATTTTATATGACGGTAATTATTATAATGATATACCTCGTAAAAAACCAAACGAAAGAGAAAAGCATCCTTTTGCAAAAAGTAAGTTTGAAAAATATACTATTAATATAGATTTATCTCAGATAAATACTGAAGTAGATTTTGAAAACAAATCACATTCAGATAGATTTAACATGCTTAATTTAAGCGAATTAGACTACACTATAGATTCGCTTACCCAAAAAAGAAATAAAACCCATCAAGATATTTCTAAAAATTTATATCAACGAACTAACATTTCAAGGTTAAAAAATATTAACATAAAAAAGCATAAAAAAGAACCTAAAAATGATTCCATTTATACTGGAGAAATATTAGACCTTTTTGAAACTAAAAACAAATCTCAACTTCTTGATTTAGCATTAAGAAACATAAAAAGCACAAAACAAATAATTCAATCTAAAAAGGCTGAACATAAGTTATCAAAAATAAATTATAATAGACATATTGTTTCTTTTCACGAAAAATTGGCATTAGGGTTTGCATGTATCATTTTGTTTTTTGTTGGTGCTCCCCTTGGCGCACTAATTAGAAAGGGAGGTTTAGGATTACCTATGGTAATTGCTATACTATTATTTTTAACTTACCATTTCATAGGTATTTTTGCAATAAATAGTGCAAAAAGTGGTGATTTCAACCCTGTACTAGCTAGCTGGTTTTCTACTCTAGTTATGCTTCCTTTAGGTGTATTTTTAACAAAAAGAGCTACTGAAGATAAAGGCTTGTTTGAAGTTGGCAACATTATTGAACCGTTGAAAAAAATATTCAATATTAAAGCCAAAGATAATGTTAGTTATAAATTTCTTTCAGCGTATACAAATGACAAATTAATTAACGTAGTTAATAATTATGTTGCACTACGACACCATGAAAATGCAAGGTATGAAGCAATAAAGATCCTTAATTCAAGAGGTGTTGAAAATGATGAATTAAGAGCTAATAATGTAACTATTGATTTAGCATTTGACAACTCAAAAAAGCTTTCTAAAGATTACAATGTACATTCTAAATTTGCAATTATACTGTACGGTATTGGTGTTGTTTTATTAGTACTATTCTTTGTGTTTAAAAACAATAAAATGCCATCGCTACAATCGGCATCAATTCAACTTAGTATTGTAGCTTTATTCCTTTTCATTATATATTATTTAAAATCGATTCTTAATTTAAACAACTTTTATAACCATATTGATAAGAAAGAGAAAAAACCGAGTATTATCCTTTTAATAATTGGTCTTCCTTTATATATGATAGTCTATCCTTTTTTAAATGTGAAGATTAAAGAAGACTTAAAACAAAATTGTTTAGATAGTTTAAAATAAGCAATATCTTTGTACTATGATTTTAGAACCTATGACAACAAATAAAACTTCGGAATTTAAACTGAATACAATCCATGAAGCAATAGATGATATCAGAAATGGAAAAGTAATTATTGTTGTTGATGACGAAAACCGTGAAAATGAAGGTGATTTTGTGGCCGCAGCTGATAAGGTTACCCCACAAATGATAAACTTTATGGCAACTCATGGTAGAGGTCTTATTTGCACTCCGCTTACCGAAAATAGATGTAAAGAATTGGAACTTAATATGATGGTTCGCAATAATACAGACCCTATGGAAACTGCTTTTACGGTATCTGTAGATTTAAGAGGAAATGGAGTAACAACAGGTATTTCTGCAAGCGATAGAGCAAAAACGGTAAAGGCGTTAATAGACATAGACACTAAACCTTTTGAACTTGGTAGGCCTGGGCATATATTTCCTTTAGTAGCTAAAGAAGGTGGTGTTTTACGACGTACAGGACATACTGAAGCGGCTATTGATTTTGCACGTTTAGCAGGTTTAGAACCTGCTGGTGTAATAGTAGAGATTATGAATGAAGATGGTACTATGGCACGTTTACCACAGCTTATGAAAGTTGCGAAGAAGCTAGATTTAAAAATTGTTTCGATTGAAGATTTAGTTGCGTATAGAATGCAACACGATTCATTAATTGAGAAAAAAGAAGATTTTCAAATAGAAACTCGATTTGGAAGTTTTCGTTTAAGAGCATATAAGCAAACTACTAATAATCAAGTACATATAGCTTTAACAAAAGGCCAATGGAAGGACAACGAACCTGTACTTACCAGAATAAATTCTACTCTAATTAATAATGATATTCTTGGTACACTTACTAATAATGTAGATAAGCAACTTGATAATATGTTTAAGCTTATTAACAGTAACGGTAAGGGGGCAATTATTTTTATAAATCAAGAATCTCAGTCTATGAATATCTTGAAGCGTTTATCCTTTTTAAAGGAAAGCCAAAGTCCAAATAAAGTTTCCAAAGCACCAAAAATAAATATGGATAACCGAGATTTTGGTATTGGTGCACAAATTTTACACGACTTAAATATTCATAAATTAAGCTTGGTCTCAAATACCGAACAAACCAAACGTGTTGGCTTAATTGGTTATGGTTTGGAGATTGTAGAGTATGTGAAATATTAATTTTTGCTATACAATATTTTTAATAACCTCAACCATTTTAGTAGCTCTTTGCTTTACTTCATCTTCTGTCCAAGACAATTTTATTAAACAGGATATGTTTCTAGCAATGTAACGGTCAGACTGCTCAAAAGTTTTTGTTTGAAGATAATTTAAACCGTTTTTAACCTCTTCAGAAATTGGATACAACGATTTTATTTTTTTAAGGTGCTGCCATTCTCGTATATAATGCCAATTGTTATCGAAATAATGAAAACAACCATCAATACCGCTTTCTTTCAAAGCTTCCGAAACTTTTCTTGAAACCTGTAAATCTGGTAAAAAGAAGCTTAAAAAGGAATAGCTTTCTTCTCCGCCTTCTGGAACGGTTCTGAAGGTAATTTCTGGAACTTCTGAAAGCGCTTCACGAATTATAGTATAGTTTTTCTTTTGAATTGACACAAACTCATCTAAACGTTTTAATTGTGCTAAACCAACTGCGGCATGCAATTCTGAGATTCGAAAATTATAACCTAAAAACGGATGGGTTTCTGCTCCTCTGTCATTACCTACATGGTCATGGCCGTGATCTGAATAATGATCTGCATGTCTATAATAGTCTTCATTATTTGTTAGTACAGCACCACCTTCTCCTGCAGTAATTATTTTTACAAAATCGAGTGACAAACAGCCTAAATCGCCAATACTACCTAATGGCCTTCCTTTGTAAGTTGCTCCAGTTGCTTGTGAAGAGTCTTCAATAAGAATTAAATTGTGTGCTTTACAAATATCTTGAAGAGCTTCTAAGTTAGCCATACTACCACACATATGTACTGGCATGATAGCCTTTGTCTTAGATGTTATTGCTTCTTTAACTTTATTTGGACATAGTGTTAAGGTATCATCTATATCTACTAAAATAGGAACAGCTCCAAGCATCATAATAGCTTCAAAGCTCGCCACGAAAGTAAATGTTGGCATAATAACCTCATCTCCTGCTCCTACTCCTGCAGACGCTAAAGCTACAGATACTGCTGCAGTTCCGCTAGATACTAACTGTGCGTGTTTTACTTGTAATTGCTGCTCTAATTGTTTTTCTAGTGATTTGGCTTTCCAATGTCCGTTTCGCATACCATCAAAACCATAGCGCATTAATACGCCATTATCTAAAACATCATTTAATTCTTTGCGTTCGGCTTGTCCAAATAATTCAAATCCTGGCATAACTTTATTTTTATTTTATGTTGGGTGCTTTTGCGTTAGGGATTGTAGTGAAAATCCTTTTTTATTTTTATTAAAAAAGATTGTAGCGTAAAGCCCGACCCTTGTGGTAACGCCCAAATATTTATAGTTCTATAATTGTTTCTTCAATTGGTTTTCTTACTTTTTTGAAAGACGAAAACATGTCGTCTTTTGCCCTGTAACCTACAGGTAGCAATAATACAGATTTTAATCCGCTTTCTTTTAGTTTTAAAATGGTATCGTATTTTTCTGAAACAAAACCTTCCATCGGGCAAGAGTCTATACCTTCTACTGCACAAATTGTCATTAAATTACCTAAGGCAATATATGCTTGATTTTTAGACCATTGTTGACGTTCATCAATAGACTTATTATTCATCATTTCTATAAGGTCTTTTCTGTATGGCTCCAAAATACTGTCTGGCGTATTTCGTATTGTTTTTATATTTTTATAGTAATTATTTATGTCGCTTATTTCAATATTATCTTGAACGCAAATTACTAATAGATGAGATGCCTCTAAAACTTGATTTTGATGGTATGAATGTTCGACTAAGGAAGCTCTCAAGTCTTTATTTTCAATAATTATTAAGCGTAAAGTTTGCAACCCGAAAGATGTAGCAGTTAAGTTAAATGCTTGCTTTAAAATGTTTAACTTCTTTTTAGTTAGTTTTTTATCGGCATCAAACTTTTTAGTGGCATAGCGCCATTGCAACTGTTTTATAGTATCCATTTTTACTCTTTAAATTTATGCAAAAATAAGGTTTGAAATATTCTTTTTACTATGAAGCGAGATAAATTAAACTTAAATATACATAGGCAAAATTTATTTTTAAAAAAGTAGATTTTTATTTGAAAGAATTAAAAAAGGGTTCTATATTTGCACCCGCATTCAAGGAATACTTGATGAGACACTACTGGAGAAATGGCAGAGTGGTCGAATGCGGCAGTCTTGAAAACTGTTGAGGGTCACACCTCCGGGGGTTCGAATCCCTCTTTCTCCGCTGAAACCCTTGTAATCATTTGATTTTCAAGGGTTTTTGTTTTTAGTTGACAATATGGTTGACAATTCTATTGATTTTAATGTATTAACTACTTCTTTAATTAATATTCTTTTACTTTCATATAAATTCAAACTCATTTATACAATTATAGGTATCTTGTATAAACTAAATGAACATATTTAATTCATGAATGAAGTAAAACTAATACCTCTTTCACATAATAATGACAATCAAATTGCTATTATTTTTGATTATAACGAAAAGGTTAAATTACATTTAAAAAAATTAAAAGATGTTAAATGGAGTAATACTCATAAAACGTTCTATATTAAATACTCATCGGAAAACAAAAAAAGAATCTATAACCATTTAAGGGCCATTAATTGCTATATTAATTACAATGAATTAAAAGCAAAGAAATCAATCTCTAGCCCTATTACTTATATTAAACTTCCACAATTAACTGAAAAGAAGAAAGAAGATTTGCAAAAGTTTAAAAAGTGGTTACAACAAAAAAGGCTGAGTGAAAATACAGTAAACACCTATTTTGAAGTTACAGTATTTTTTATAAAGTATGCGAGTTTAAAAAGCACAACTAATTATTCTAAAAGACTTATAGAATCTTTCAATTATGATTTTATTGTAAAACCTAATAAATCGATTTCTTATCAAAATCAATGCATTAATGGTATAAAAAAATATCTTGATTATTTAGGTGTTGAGGTCGATAAACTCGAATTAAAACGCCCTAGAAAAGATAAAAAATTACCAGTAATATTAAGCGTTGAAGAGATAAAACAAATTTTTGAGACTACTCATAACCTAAAACACAAAACATTGCTAAGCCTTATTTACTCAGCTGGCCTTAGAATAGGTGAAGCAATTAACTTGAAAATACGGGATATAGATAGTAAAAGAATGTTAATACATGTAAAAAGTGCTAAAGGCAAAAAGGACAGATACACATTGTTATCAGAATCGTTTTTAGATCTTCTAAGAGTGTATTATAAACAATATAAGCCGTCAGATTATTTATTTGAAGGACAAAAAGGTAAACAGTATAGTAATGCCAGTGCTCAAAAAGTATTAAAAATTGCTACAGAGAAAGTAGGATTAAAAAAACGCGTTACACTGCATACCCTTAGGCATAGTTTTGCAACACATTTGCTTGAAAACGGAACAGATTTGAGATATATTCAAGAATTATTGGGGCATAGCAGCCCAAAAACTACTATGATATATACCCATGTGACCGAAGCAAGTATTAGAAAAATTAAAAATCCATTTGATAATTTATAAATGATAACTATATTGTAGATTATAAGAATTTTCGTCTTGAAGTTGTGGAATCAAAAACACATAAAAATCAACAAAACCTCCGCATAGCCCTCCAATTAAGCTAACTAAAAAGATAAAAGTTCTGTATATATACAAGTTGGCAGTAATAGAGAACAACCTCAATGAATGAAAAAAGACAGGCAGTAATCGACAAACTTGAAAAATTCAAGGAACTAATTATTAGATGGAATTCTGTTGAGATGACAACTGCTGAAGCTTCCAAAGTAAGGTCTGGAATCAATAAGAGACGTACTTTTGTTGAAGAAATGGTAAATAGAACAGGTTGTGGAAAGAGGTTTGACTGGTCACCACCACCAATGGTTGGCGGATTTCAAATGAAAGGAGTAAATCCTTTTGATGTTTTTTTCGAGCCACCTTATGGAACACCTGTAACAGCTATGATTACGGATATGATTGACCAAACAATCGGAGTGATTGAAAACCTTGACACCTTTGCTGTTTTAGACACACCAATTGAAAAGCCTTCCAAACCGACAAACACGAAAAAGAAAAATTCTAAAAAGGTTTTTGTAGTTCACGGTCACGATAATGAACTCAAAGAAACTGTTGCAAGATTTTTAGAAAAAATAGGTTTGGAACCCATAATTCTTCACGAGCAAGTAAACGAGGGCTTGACAATAATAGAGAAATTTGAGAAAAATTCAGATGTCCAATTTGCTATTGTTTTAATGACACCAGACGATGTTGGAAATTCTAAAAACAATTCAGAAAACCTAAACGCAAGAGCAAGACAAAATGTGATTTTAGAACTAGGATATTTTCTTGGCAAACTTGGTCGAGAAAAAGTCTGCGCTTTAATAAAAGGAAATCTTGAAAGACCATCTGATTACGATGGAGTGGTTTATATCGCTGCTGATCATTCAAACGATTGGAAATTGTTACTTGGTAAAGAATTAAAACAGGCTAAATTGGAATTTGATGGAAATAAAATATTTTAAAACTACTACTGCCAACACCGTGTATAACTCATTGCGGCTGAATTCCTAATCGGAATTCATTGCAATTTGCTATCTTTCGGTTACGGCGGAAAATCATAGCTGATTTTCCGCAACGAGCCATACACAAATACGTTGTGCATAATATGAAAAAAATGAAATTCTGGATTTATCTTGAAAGAGATTTAAATGAATTGCAATACCATTTTGAGAAAATTTTCAAAGTTGATAACTTATATCGTGATTATGAAAACGTTTGGGAGTGGATTGAATCCAGTGATAGAAAATCTGATTTTTATTTAAATATAAGTCGTCCACACGATTGGGAAAAAGGAATGTACGACAAACCAATTATGATAACAGTAGAATCGAATACTAAAGTAAACTTAAATGAGGCTGAAATTGCTCATAAAATTAAGAAAGAGCTAAACTGTATTGTTTTTGCTGGAGAAATATTTGCTGACGAAAATGATAATCCAATAATTAAAGAAAAAAGAGAATACTAAATGGGATACACTTTAAAAGCATATCTCGGAAAAGAAGAAAATTTGATACCTATACTTGAAAAATATAGTCAATCACAAAAAGTTCACTTAAATAATGGAATTTTTATGATTCCAATGACTGACGAGCTTTTTGACCAAATAAACGAAATGAAACACTCTTCTGGTATTTCTACTTTTGAATTTCTAACGGAGAATATTGAACAGAAAACAATACAAGTAATCGAGAATAGAGAGCTGGCATATGTAGAATCTGAATTTTTCGGAGGGCAAGGAGGACATATCGGAATTATATGGAAAAATGGAAAACGTGATTTCTTGACTGAATCGGACAAAAGCTCTATGAATAAAATTTTAAAAAGATTAGGTGTTAATCGAACGTTGCTTAAAGACGAATTTGAAAATGTCGGATTAGATAAAAATCGACATACTGAAGATTGGATTGAATAAAATACTATGCACAACACGGTGTATAAAACATAGCTAATAAGAGCAAAACCGAAAGACTTGTGTTTATTTACAAAGTCCGCCAAATTTTTAATTTGGCTTTTAAAATGAAAAGATAAAAACAAAATAAAAAATTCGGCTCTGTGCTAAATCGAAAGTTATCGTATTTTTTACGCTACGTTTCATACACAAACCGTTGTGCTTAATTTACCAAAATGCGAATAATCGAGATAAACGGAAATAAATTTTCAAATATTAAAGGGTTTTATCAAGAAATAGAATCGAAAATGACTTTCGGACTGAGTTGGAAAATTGGACGGAATTTAAACGCATTTAACGATGTTTTGTATGGCGGATTTGGAGTTCACAATGTTGACGAAAAATATATCTTGAAATGGCATCGTAGTGAAAAAAGTAAATCGGAATTGAAATATTTTGACCGAATAATAGAGATAATTAAAGAACACAAAAATATTGAATTACAATTGACTTAAATGCTATTCTGGAAAACTGAAAATAGAATTGAACCCAAACGGGAATTTTACTCGAAAATTAAAAAGTATTATATTGGAATTACTGACAATAAAATCCCAATGGAATTGCTGAATGAAATAGTTTCAAAAGTAACAGACAGAATTTATGACGATTACAAGCGATTTTGGAAACAGCATCCTAAATCACGAAAAAGATATTCAACTTTAAAAATGGATGATATTGAGAATCCATTTATTCATTATCTGATAACTGACTTTCTTGAAAACAGAAAATTAGTGGAATCTCGGAATTTTTCAAAGATTCTATTAAAAATGAATGATGAGGAATATGACCAGTATTTAGACCAAAAAGATTGGTACGAAACGAAATAAAAACTAAGCACAACACCGTGTATAATTCATTGCTAGTAATCGCCTACTTACGAAAATCCTCGCGGATTTTCTATTCGGTTTGTATTTACTAAATTAGGTGTTCAAACACGCAACGAAATCATACACAAATACGTTGTAACACATTTTGAGAAACCTATTAACTTACATATTGATATTTACTATTTGTTTCGGATGTTCTGACAAAAACTCTGTATGGAAATCTGTAATGAATGCAACAATATTCTTTGGAGCTGAACCGAAAAATGAAAAGTTTAATTTGACTTTCAAAAAAACACAAAACACACTGAATTTTATATACGTAAATCAAATTGATACAACAAAAACGATAGTGATAAACAAAATAATTGATGCTGACACTCTTCTTTTCGGATTTGACAAGTTTGTAAAAACTAGCAAAAAGTCTTTCACAAATGATGAACTTCAAGGATTGGAGTTTGACTATTATGAAACATTAGATTATGCAGATGACGCAACTGGACCGATTTTATTTAGTGAGAAATATGGACTTCTTGCAATTAACAATGTATACGGACCGACAATCATATTTCTGGATAAAAAAAATGATTATCTGACTGAATATATAATTGATAAGCTAAATGAATAAAAAACGTGTTACAACAATGTATAACCTCAATTACGGCGGATTCGACTACGTCCGAATCCACTCGGAATTGCTAACCTCTGTGCTAAACCGAAAATAATCGCTAATTTAACCCGTAACTGACGGTTATACGAGACCGTTGGCAGTAATTTGAGACAAAACTATAAATAAATGAACATTACTTTTAAACAAGTAGAAATTAAAGACAAAAGTGCAGTATTGAACTTATTTAAAAAAACTGCTGAGAAAATAAATAAGATGAATATTGATCATTGGCAGTATTGGAAAAACCCGCCTCAAGAAAAGATAAAATGGGTCGAAGAAGGAATTAAGAATAATGAATTCTTTTTCATTAATGATTTAATTGGAAAAAATATAGGTATGGTTAGAATTCTAAATGAAGATTTACTATACTGGGAAAAGCAAAACGAAAAAGCAAAATATGTACACTCTTTAGTTGTCAAGGAAGAATTTAACGGAAAAGGATTAGGTACTAAAATACTTCAAGAAATTGAAAATAATGCAAAAAAAGATAACTGCAAATATTTAAGACTGGATGCGGATTCAAAAAACCCAAAACTTTGTAAGTACTATGAAAAACTTGACTTTAAAAAGGTCGGAATAAAAGAATTATCTTTATCTAATTATAACCTTTACGAAAAAGAAATACAATAAAAACTACTGCCAACACCGTGTATAATTCATTGCTAGTACAAGCTTACTTACGAAAATCCTCGCGGATTTTCTATTCGGTTTGTGTTTACTAACTTAGGTGCTTAAACACGCAACGAAATCATACACAAACACGTTAGCGGCAAGCAAAAAAAAGAAAAACAATGGCTGTCAAATTTGAAATTGAATCGGTGTTTAAAATAACGGGAAGAGGATATTTCGTTACAGCCAAATTAGTTGAAGAAGGAAAAGGATTTTGGCTTCCAGAAAATTCGAAATTGGGAAATATAGAAATTACTACTAGTTTAACTCAACCAAGAGCAATTGATGAAAATGGAAATGTAAGATTAGATTTGTGGGCATTCCAATTAAAAAATGATTCAGATTCCGAAAAATTTAAAGAAGGTGAAATCGTAGAATTATTTCCTGGAGATGAAATTAAATTTTTACCACCCTGGATGAAAATTGAATCAAAAGGAAACTTAGAAGATGAATTAAGAAAAGAAATTTCGAATGAACATCTATTATTTGGAAAGGTAGTAGAAGCAATTGCCAAAAGAGAAGATAATGATGATGTTCTTTTTAAAATTGGCGAACAAGAAATGGCGGTTGTGCATCTAACTTGGAAAGGAAAAAAAGAAAGTTCTTCCGAATATCCGAAAACAAAGACATTTAATCATTGGACAGAAGTTTATGAAAGAGTAATTGTGACAGATAATAAAGAATATGAAATTTGAATAAAAAAGAAGCCAGCCGCTAACAATGGCTAAAACGTCCATGCCCAGCAAAAGCTGGTCACGTCGTTTAGCCGAGACCGTTGTGTACAATATTCACTGAATACCAAAATGAAAAAAACACTGATCTTATTACTAACTTTTTTACCATTGATTTTATTCGGACAAAATTTAAAATGCTGTGAAACGAAAAAAGAAGTCGAATCATATTTGAGCGGAAAGTGGAAAGAAAAAAATACCGAATCAAATACGGTTTATGAGTATTGGTTTGAAGATGAAAAAGGTCATTTAACATTAATTGAAATTGCACAAAATGGTGATGAATTAATTGAACTTGAAGTCCAACCCTTTGTGGAAATTCATAAAAGTGCAAAAGGATTTGAATTGGAAATCATTTATTTATATGGTTCAGTAGCTTATGAAATAAAACATTTAGACTCAGATAAAATGATAATATTGACTGAAGAAGGAGAAACGGAATATCATAAAATCGAATAATAAAAAATACAGTACACAACAACGTGTATAGTTCATTGCTCGGAAATTCCTATCGGAATTTCTGTCGCTTCTGAACAATAGGTTCCTGTTTATTTGCTAACTTAGTGCAGACGCAACGAAACCATACACGAACACGTTGTACACCATTTAAGAAAAACCGAGGAAATGAGTTGGGACATTGTACTTTTTAATTCAAAACAAAAGATTAATTCTGTTGCGGAATTGGACGAGACTCAACTGGAACCGACAGACTTCAGCGGAATTTTGGAATCTTCTTTTGACCGAATTAATAAAAAAGACAACCACAGAGAAATAGTCGGAACTGACTTTACGATTGACTTTTTTGCAGACGATGAAAATTCAAGCAATTTTATGCTATCTCTATACGGAGAAAATGGAATTTATGCCCTAATTGAATTAGCTAAAAAACATAATTGGCAAATTTATGACTCTGGAATTGACGGAATGGTTGACTTGGAAAATCCAGAGAGAAATGGATTCCAAAATCACAAAAAATACGTTGAACAAATAGTCAATGGTAAATCATAATGGCAGAAACAAGCGAACAAACATATGATTATGTCTGCTTTAGTGATTTAGCTTATGAATTCGATTTTTCTGACCTCAAAGAAGCTGAAAAAAAGATTAAGCGGAAATTAAAATATTACGGACTTGGAAAATACAACCAAGACAGAGTGGAATATGTTAGAAGTCTAAAAAATGACTTGTTCAAAGAAATTAGACTTTATGATAAATCAAAATATTATATTCCATCAAAATCGGAATTTGCGGAATTCACGGACTTTGATTACGAAAAAATGTCAAGTGATTTCCAGAAAAAATATGATAAAATAAGTAATTCAGATATGTCTCGAATTTTAAATTTTGCGATTTATCTGTATTATATGAGGTAAAAAACGGTGTACAACAATGGCTATAATTCATTGTGGTTTTGTGCCACACCAAAATAAAAGTATTAATCAATGGCTGATTTCTCAGCGGAATAATCCTGCGGATGATTCCACAACGAAATCATAGCCGAAACCGTTAATTTAAAAAACATCGATAACTAAATGAAAATCAAAGTTCTGAATTATATACTTTGCGGAATAATCACTCTGAATTTAGCAAGTTGTGGAAATAAAAACGAATCCAATTCAGCTAAAGAAATAAACTCTGAAACGGAATATCAATCTGACAAAAAAACTGAAACCCAATCAGAATTTGTTTACTCAAACACGGACAAAAAAGTAGAAATGGTTTTAGAAAATGGTGCGGAATTTTTAGTTGTTGGAGAACCGACGAAAGCCAATTTTGAAACTGAAAATATAAATAATCAAAGATTTATGATTGTTGGATCAGGAATTATGGTAAATCAAGCGGATAAAGATGGTTTCCGATTTACGATTACGCCAATTGAAAAAACTCTTGTAGACGGAAAATTAGAAATACGAGTAACTGAACGAGTGGAAAATGGAGAGGATTTTACTCATAAGTTTTTAGTTCCTGTTAAAGCAAATTAATTTAATGAATTCAGACACAATCGATATAAAAGCTAAACTAACACTGTATCCGACTGAAAAAGGTGGACGCAAAACTGGAATAAAAACTAATTATCGGCCGAATCACGTCTTTGAATACAAAGAAAACTCGTCTGATTTTGTTACGACTTATATTGGACAAATTGAGTTTAAAAAGGAATTGATTTTACCAAGTGAAACAGAGAATGTAAAAGTCCGATTTCTAAAACACCAAAACATTGCAGATTTGATTAAAAAAGGAAGAATTTGGTGGATTCACGAAGGACCGAATAAAATTGGAGAAGCTGAAATAACTGAAATATTAACCGAATAAAAAAACTAATGGCAACAACGTGTATAGCTCATTGCGACTGAATTCCTAATCGGAATTTATTGCAATTTGCTATCTTTCGGTTACGGCGGAAAGAATCCTGCGGATTTTTCCGCAACGAAGCCATACACAAACACGTTAGGCACAAGCTAAAACCAACAATGGGAAAAACGAGAAACTTAAATGGAATACCAGGAAATTTAGCCTTGAGTTATTTGAGTACACTCGGATATTATGATGGCGGATATATGGCAGACTGGCTGAATTTCATTGCTCGCGACAAAAACGTAAAAGAAATTGAGATTGACATTCTGAATAGTGGAATCGAACCTAAAGAAACGGATATAAAACCTTTAAAAGCGGATTTAAAAAAATTGCGTGGAATACTTGAAAAGGAACTATCAAATAATGGATTTGAAATGGACTTTATTAAAAAGGCTGTTATGAAATTTGAAATACCAATTGACAATTCGAGATTTAAAAATACAGTTTATTGCTATCCATTTATTGAGGACGAAAATGGAAAAATTTATAAACCGAAAAAGCGAATTATTGAAACCGCTTACGAAGTTGACTTTAATCCGATTAAAAAGTCGAGAATGAAAACTAAAAAAAATTGGATTGACAGAATTAAAGAAACATGGAACTAAAAAAAAGCCAGTGGCTAACAATGTATAACCGCAATTACGGCGGATTCGACTACGTCCGAATCCACTCGGAATTGCTAAAGCCTGTGCTAAACCGAAAATTAACGCATATTAAACCGTAACTGACGGTTATACGAGACCGTTAGCCACAAGCTAAAACCAACATTGTGAAAAACCGAATAACATTACTTCTTACAATTTTAGTTTCGAGTTTAATTTACTCGCAGACTGAATATGTGGAAAAGTATGATAATGGACAAATCAAAATTCAGGGATTTTTAATCGATAGTGTTTTAATTGGAAAATACACGGAATATTATAAAAACGGACAATTAAAAACAGAAGGGGAATTTAAAAATTGTGAATACGAAACTAATCACACAAAGATTTATGTTGGAGGTTGTGGAGTTGGAAATAATTCAACT
The DNA here is from genome assembly GCF_002741945.1 of Gaetbulibacter sp. 4G1. Taxonomy (GTDB): domain Bacteria; phylum Bacteroidota; class Bacteroidia; order Flavobacteriales; family Flavobacteriaceae; genus Wocania_A; species Wocania_A spongiicola. Next base: position 52,841 of record NZ_MDVN01000024.1, on the reverse strand, counting down.
GTAAGCAAAGGAAAAAAACACGGAGAATGGAAAGATTATTACGAAAATGGAATTCTCGAATCTAAATACAACTATTTCTGTGGTTTAAGACAAGGGAATTTTTTCAATTACCAAAAAGACGGAAAATTATATTGGATTGACTTTTATACTGCCGACAAAGAAATGGGAACTCAAGAATTCTATGAAAATGGACTTTTGGAAAAAATCTCAACTTACTCTTATGAATATTCCGAACACGATGGACACGATTTAAAAAGAACTGTCGAAACGGAATATTATGAAGACGGTTCATTAAAAATTCAACGAGTAATCCAAGAGTTAAAAGATGACATAGAAAAAGAGAGTTTCAAAGAATATTATCCGAACGGATTTTTAAAAACGGAGTCTGAAACTATTGACCTCGATAAAAACGGAATTTATCGTGAATTTTACGAAAATGGAAACACAAAATACGAGGGAATTTTTAAAGACGACAAACCAATTGACAAACAATATTTCTATAATACCAAAGGAGAGATAACGAAAATTGAGACTTGGAAAGATGGAAAAATAATAGAAACTGAATTAAAAAAAGCCAGTGGCTAACACCGTATATAATTTATTGCTAGTTCTAGCCTACTTACGAAAATCCTCGCGGATTTTCTATTCGGTTTTTATTTGCTAAATTATGTGCTAAACCACGCAACAAACCATATACAAACACGTTAGCACTTATTTGAGAAAAAAAATGAAACGATTAACAAAGATCATAGAAAAGAATATTTCAGGAAAAAAGGTTTTAGGACTTTTTATCTTGACCAATGTTGTTTACACCTTTATGCTGACTGTTACAATTCCCAAAACAATTGAATTCTCTAACGGAATGAAATTATTGGATATGATGCCCGCCGGATATGATTTGAATTATGTTAGTGAACTATTTAGTTCGCTTGGAGAAAATGGACGGATGACTTATCTAAACAACCAAATACCTGTGGATATGATTTACCCACTACTATTCGGACTTTCTTACTGTTTGCTTTTGGGATATTTCTTGAAGAAGTTGAACAAATTAAATTCCCCATATACTTATCTCTGCCTAATACCGATAATTGCCGGAATTGCAGATTATTTAGAGAATTTGGGAATTATCACAATGCTTAAAAACTATCCCGAATTGACAGAGATTACAGTTTATGCAACTAATATGTTTTCAGTTATAAAAAGTATTTCAACAAGTATATTTTTTATTGTATTGATAGTTGTCTTGATAACACTTGGAATTAAATTATTAAGGATAAAAACAAGTGCTAACAATGTATAACCGCAATTACGGCGGATTCGACTACGTCCGAATCTACCCGGAATTGCTAAAGTCTGTGTCAAACCGAAAATTAACGCATATTAACCCGTAAGTGACGGTTATACGAGACCGTTAGCAACAAGCTGAAAAAATGAACTTCTTCAGAAAAAATAGAACTGAAAATTGGATAATTAAGCTATTCAAAATAACGGACAATAAGACTGCGGAACAGTTTGATATGGAAAGTTGTATTCTTTCGACAATAGATTCGATAAGTCAAAAAACCGAATTAAAAGCGACTGATTTTGATATAAATTATAAGGATTCGAGAAAGACTTTAAATGGATTTAAAAAAGCATTAAAAAAACAAAAAGAAATTGTTTACAGCTTTGTTGGGTTCGATTCAGATAAAACGAACACATATTTTACGGTTGATAATCCAATGCTAAATTGGACTGAACAACCAGAAAACTCTTCTGTCAATATTTCTATACAAATTGCGAGTGAATTGGTCGAATTGAATTCGATTAAACTGATAACTAAAAACTTAATCACAAGTTTTGATTTCGAATATGGTTATATCACAAAATTACCTTCAAATTATGATTCCGGAACTGAAAGAAAAATAAAGAAAGGCTTATTCTCAACGAGTGTTGAAGTCAATGAAACGGACCGCGTTTGGACTTTTCACTCGGTTGGAATACTTGACGGTTTTATAAAGCGTCTTTATCCCGTTAATTATCTGAATAAAAGTCATTTTGCCGATTTAAGAACAAAGGAATTAGTTTCGGAATACGGAATTGTAGAAAATATATCTGACAGCATTTCTAAATGGACTTTGAGTTTGGAGGAAATTGATAGCTTAAAAAATAATGAACAAATCCGAAAAATATCAATAATAACAGATGACCTTGGATTTTTAAAAACCGAGAAAGCAAGAGTGTTTAAAGGAAAAATGGAACTAAAAAAAGCCAGTTGCTAACAACGTATATAGCTCATAGCTAATTAATTGCTTAAACGAAGTTAAGGCATATTTGGAAAGTCGCCAAATTTTTAAATTTGACGATTTCCAAACAATAAGATAAATAGTAAAATTTAAAAATCTGGTTTGTGCTCAATCCGAAAATAATCGCTAATTTACACGCTACGAACCATATACAAGACCGTTGCACTATTTGAGAAAACCGTTACATCGAATTGAAAACAGTGATGAAATTAACAAATGAACAGTTTACAGAAGTTGCTTTTATTTTCGAAAAAGAGAACGGAAATTCTCACTCGAATTTTGAAAAAGAAATAATTGCGAAATCCAAACTGACCGAATATAGAACGACTGAATTGGAAAAAATAATTGTTGACGGACTGAACTCTGGAATTTATAAAACCGAAGAAGAGCGAGTTAGTGGATATTGGAGTTTATCAAAAATCGGAAATCGGAATTTGATAACGGATTTTAAAAAGTGGTTAGTGACTGAATTGGAAAATGAAAATGGAATTGCGATTTTTCAAATATTAATCGCACTTAACCGACTTGATGAACCTGCTTTTAATAAAAATAGAACTGGACAAGGAGTTGACGAAACGGAATTGAATATAAGAGATGCTAAACAGTATCTGAAAAAATAAAAACAGTGCACCTCACCGTATAAAAATAATTACGGTTTAGTGCTTAATCAAAGGTTAGTGCGTATTTGGTCACTCTGATTTTCCTTCGGAAAATCCTCGCACACAAACACGCAACTTTCCATATACATAAACGTTGCAAACATTTGAACGAATTTAATGGCAATACAAGATAAAATTACTCAAATTTGGGTAAAAACTACAGGGAAAAGAATAAATCCAAACGATTTTGAGTGGTTAATTGGACCAATTGGTGATACAGATATTATTAAAGATAAGTTCATTTTCGAATTAGCGGAAAAAGAGAATTTAGAAGTTCAAAAAAACCTACCGAATTTTGGACTTCTCGAAAAAATGGAACAAATCGGAATTTCTGACCAAGACAAAAACCGTTTGAACGACAAAGTTGCTGACTTTTACGAAAACACTTCAAATTACGATTTTGAAGTTTGGTCTGAATGGAAAGGTATTTTTAAACCTTTTGGGAAACTTCTTTATCTGATTTTTAGCAAACGACTTCAACAGTTGAATTTACCTCTGAATTCAATTGACACAGCAAAAGGACTGAAAAGTGAAATAATCAAACTAAAGGATAAACAGACAAAGGAAACCAAATGGACAATTTGGTATAGAATAATAAAAAGCACAAACGATGTTATTTATTCAGGAATTTACACAACTTGCAAAAATCCGAATTACGAAAAACCACTTCTAAAAGTTGTATTTCCATTACCAAACGGAAATGCATCTGTGGTTATGACAAAGAAAATCGAGAAAGATGGTTCGCTTCTACTCTGCTCTGATGGGAAAAAATTCGGAGATAATGGGTTTTACTTTACCTTGACAAATGAAAAAGGAGAATATTGGGCAAGATTTGTAAAATCAATGCACGAATGGATTAGAGTTTACGAAGACGAAGAAAATATATTGAGAGCTGACCATAATCTGAATTTTTACGGAATTAGGTTTCTGAATTTACATTATAAAATGAATAAAAAAACGGTTGCCAACACCGTATAAAATTAATTGCTGGTGCAAGCCTACTTACGAAAACCCTCGCGGATTTTCTATTCGGTTTGTATTTGCTAAATTCGTTGCTCAAACACGCAACTAAACATACACAAAACCGTTGGCAAACATTTGAGCGAATGAACAAATCAATCACCTTTTTTTTTCTGATTTCATTTTTGTTTAGTTGTAACACAAATACAGAACGAATTAAAATAACTGTATCACATTATGATAATCTAAACGTTGACGAATCAAAATGGAAAGACATAGAATTAATCAAAGATTCACTAACTGATTTAAAAGAAACAAAAGTTGATTTATATTTTAGTCAAAAGATTGCCAAAATACCATTTTATATGCCAACGAATGGAATTTATAAGGACTCTATAAAAGATAATGAATGCGACTGGGATTCTTATCCTGCGAACGTTAAATACTATGAATATGACAATAAAAATCGTGTAAAAAGTATGAGTGTTAACGGTTCTGGAACAATGGGAACTTGGAATTATCAGTACGACGAATTAGATAGAGTTACTAATATTGAAAATTTGGGAACTATTTACACGATAAAATACGATAACAAATATGGAATTCTAAAAGAAATAATCAAAGACTTACCAGGTAATCTCGAAGAGAGAATAGAAATTACGTACGAATAAAAACGATTTGCCAACAATGTATAAAAATAATGCGTAAGTTTAATCCTAAATCAAAAGGTTAGTGCGTATTTGGTCACTCTGATTTTCCTGCGGAAAATCCTCGGACACAAAACCGCACTATTCTTATACGAGACCGTTGTAAGCAATTTAAGAGAACGTAAATGCAAGATTGGGAATTAGATAGAATTTATATTTGGATTAGAGCTGTTAGCATTTATGAAAAGAATGACAGAGTAAAATTTTTGATTGACCAAAATGACAAATCGCTCTTTAATCTTATTCTTAAAGATAATAAATGGAAATGCGTTCTGAATCAAGAAATTTCTGTACGATATTCAAAAGAACAGATTAAAATACTTGAAAATAAAATTGAATCTCTAAAAAATAATCGGAATGAAATTCTAGAATTCCCTAAATTGAACAAAAGCGAAATAGAACATATAAAAAATGTCAAATTAGAACTCGAACAAAAGAAAAAGGATAAAACCGAGTTTGATTGGATGGAGTATGAAAAAATGATTTACGGAAATCCAGCAGGTTTTGGAATTGAATTATTTGATATCATAAGCAAAAACGTTTCCTTAGATTATAAAATCGTTTAGGAATACTTAACTACAAATCACTAGATTCCTCAGAATAGACCTAACTCTATTTATTAAATCAGATTTAATTTAGCCACACTACTTATTTTTACAATGAATCAAATCTCTCAGTCTTGTAGCTGCCTGTTCTGCTGTTATATCTCGCTGTGGAGAGCCAAACATTTCATAACCAACCATAAACTTTTTTACAGTAGCGCTTCTTAATAATGGTGGGTAAAAACTCATGTGCCAATGCCAATGCATATTTTCTTCTTCATTTGTTGGCGCTTGATGTATACCACTTGAATATGGAAATGAACATTCGAATAATGCATCATAAGCTTTAGTTAAAACAGAAATGGCCTCTGCATATGCTAAGCTTTCTGAATCTGAAATCTGAGTGATATCTTTATAATGTTTTTTAGGGGCAATCATAGCTTCAAAAGGCCAGACAGCCCAAAAAGGTATTAAAACTACAAAATCATCGTTTTCAAAAATGATTCTTTCTTTAGTTTCCAATTCTTGATTTAAGTAGTCTCCTAAAAGGCTACTTTTATTTTTCGAATAATAGGCTTCTTGTTGATTATCTTTCTTTTTAACTTCATTTGGAAGTGTTGATTGGCTCCAAATTTGACCATGTGGATGTGGGTTACTACACCCCATTACTGAACCTTTGTTTTCAAATATTTGAACATGGTTAATCATTTTATCTTCTCCAAGAAGTTTATATTCTTTTTGCCAAATCTTTACTACTTTTGCTATATCATTTTTATGCATGTCTGCCAAACTTTTAGAATGATCTGGGCTAAAACATATTACTTTACAAATACCTGTTTCACTTTCTGCCTTAAGCAACCCTTTATTTAAAGTAAAAGATCTTGAGTTAGATTGTAATGCGGCAAAATCGTTAGTAAAAACAAAAGCATCTTTATAGTTTGGATTTTCTTCTCCATTAATTCTTGTATTGCCTGAACATAAATAACAATTTGGGTCGTGTTTTGGTCTTTCCTCGTTTGAGATAGTTTCATTTTGCCCTTGCCATGGTCTTTTTGCACGATGTGGAGATACTAATACCCATTCTCCAGTCAATATATTAAATCTTTTATGTGAGTAGTCTTGTAAATCTGTATTCATTTTTTTTATTATATCTTCTTCTAATCAATAACTTGCGTGCCTTCTGACAGTTTCACCTTGTATATCGAACAATCTCTACCGAATTCTTTTTTAAATTTTTTAGATACGTCTCTTCTAAATTTTTGAACTTCATTTTTTAAAATTAAGTTAATTGTACAGCCTCCAAAACCACCACCCATCATTCGCGCCCCTAAAACATTTGGATTTATTTTTGCATTTTCAACTAAAAAATCAAGCTCTCTACAACTTACTTTGTATTGCGAACTTAAGCCATGGTGAGATTGGTATAAAAGGTTTCCTAACTCGTCAATATCGCCAGCTTGAATGGCTTTTGCAAATAACTGCACACGTTCGTTTTCTTCAATAACATATAATGCTTTTTGGTAATCTTCTTCAGAAATATCATTTTTAATTGCATTTAAACTTTCTTTTGAAGCATCTCTTAAAGCAGAAATATTTAATTTATTTGATACTTTTTCACAAACTTCCCTCCTATTGTTATATGCGCTCTCAGATAAGTCGTGCTTAACATTAGTGTTAATTAAGATGAGTTTATATTTTTTGAAATCTATCTTGTACGTTTGAGATTTAACAGTTCTACAATCTAGTAATAAAGCACTCCCCTTTTCACCAAACATACTAGCATACTGATCCATAATACCGCATTTTACACCTACAAAATTGTGCTCTGCCTTTTGAGAAATTAAAATCATTTGCTTTTTTGACAGCCCTAAATCAAATAATTCATTTAACCCAAAAACTAAACTGTTTTCTAACGCTGCCGATGAGGACATACCAGCCCCACTAGGAATGTTTCCTGCAAATACTACGTTAAAATTTCCTAGTTTAATTCCTGTATTCTGAATTTCTGCAACAATACCTAGAATATAGTTTTTCCAACCTCCTTCTTTTAAAGATTCGAGTTTTTGTAAACTAAACTCATGCATTTCCTGCATGTTTAATGCATAAACCTTACTCTTATCTGAATTGTTTTTTTGTATAGCTAAAGCTATACCTTTATTTGTTGCTGCAGGAAAAACATAACCTTCGTTATAATCTGTATGCTCCCCAATAAGGTTAATTCTTCCGGGGGAAAAAATCATTAGTGGCTTTGTATTAAAATATGATTTAAAGCTTCTTTCAACTTCTTTAACCAGTTTTTTATTCATAATGATTACGCAAAATATATGTACACGCCTATAACAATAATACAGATAGCTATTCCTGCTTGCCTAACATATTTCCATGGCGTAATATCAACTTGTTCGGTATATTCTTGGACATAATCTTCTTCTCTTGGTTTTAGCTTTCCAATAGCAAGCATTATAATAACATTTAACGTAAATAAAATTGCCATAACATCTAAAAAGTGTGGATAAGCTTGAGCTTCCACCAAAGCTAAAGCAGCTTCATCAGTAACTCCAGAAGATTTTGCTGCGTCTAACGCTTTTTCAACAAAATAAGGTTGCATAAAAAATTGACTAATAATATATAGCAAACAACCCGATGCTAAGCCTATTTTTGCTGCAAATGCAGGCACACGTTTTGTTAAATAACCCACAACAATGATGGTTAAGATAGGAATACTATAAATACCGTTTATTTCTTGCAAGTAATCAAATAAACTCCCTGCATTGGCAATTAAAGGGGCTATAAACATGGAAGCTATTGCCAAAGCAATACCAAACATTTTACCATACTTTACTACTGTTTTTTCATCAGCTTCTTTATTGATATGTTGTTTGTAAACATCAATTCCAAATAAAGTAACCGAACTATTTAAAACACTATTAAAAGAACTTAGAATAGCTCCAAATAAAACAGCTGCAAAAAAACCAACCCAAGCATTTGGTAGTACTTCTTTTACTAACATAGGGTAAGCACTATCGGCTGTTTCTAAATTGCCTTCAAAAAGATGATAGGCTATTAAACCAGGTAATACTACTATTATTGGTCCCAATATTTTTATAAACGAAGCTAATAATAACCCTTTTTGACCTTCTTTTAAATCTTTAGCACCTAAAGCTCTTTGTATGATTTGCTGATTGGTACCCCAATAGAATAATTGCACCAACATCATACCTGTAAAAATGGTGTAAAAAGGAACAGGGTCTGTTTGACCACCCATAGATTTAAATTTGTCTGGGTTCTCTGTTGTTAAAGTCGATAATCCATCTAAAACACTTCCATCTCCAATCATCATCAGTCCAAAAATTGGAATTAAAATTCCTCCAATTAATAAACCAATAGCATTAATAGAATCTGATACAGCAACCGCTTTTAAACCACCAAAAACGGCATAAATTGAGCCAACAATACCTATGCCCCAAACACAAATCCAAATAGATTGAGTATGTGTAACACCTAACAATTCTGGAATATTAAACATTCCACTAATAGCTAAAGAACCAGAATATAATATTACTGGTAACAAAACAACAACATAACCCGATAGAAATAACACAGACGTTAGTGTTTTTGTTGTTACATCAAATCGTTTTGCTAAAAACCCTGGAACTGTTGTTAATCCGCCTTTTAAATACCTAGGCAATAAAAACATTGCAGTAACTACCATAGCAATTGCAGCTAGAGTTTCCCATACCATTACAGACAACCCACTTTGATAAGCAGACCCGTTTAAACCAACAATTTGTTCAGTTGATAAATTGGTGAGTAATAATGATCCAGCTATGACACCTGCTGTTAGACTACGCCCACCTAAAAAATAACCATCTGATGATGACTCTTCCGTTTTTCGTGTTGCTAAATAAGATATTATTGCTACTAATGATGTAAACCCAATAAATGTTAAAAATTGCATAATCAATGTGTTTAGTTAGTGTTGTTATTTATTGCTTTATTAAAATTTATATTCCATTCTATTTTGTATTCTTCGTTTGGTTTTAATACTTGCAACCCAATTTTGTTATTAAAACTATCCGAAATACCTGTCATAGGCTCGATAGCTACAACTTGAGTGTTTACTGGGTTATATAATTGCAAATAGTTTTCTTCTTTGTTTGTATTTATCTCAATGCTATATGAAGGGGTTTTGAATTCTACTCTATTCCCTTTCAAAACATAGCAATCGTCCAATTGTACGTCTCTAATTTTAAATGGAGATTCTAAATGATTCTTATAAATTCCAGTAGTAATAAGGTTTTTATCAAACTCTATTTTTTGATTACTTTCAAAATCTAATATACTATCATATAAATTTTCACTTATAAAATAAGGATGCCATCCTACAGTAAATGGAAAAGATTGAGTATCTGTATTCTCAATTTTTACAGATAAACTAATTGAATTTTCTGATAGTGTATAAATTAAGGACATCTTATAGAGAAAAGGAAAGCCTTTTGATTTTTTTTCTTCTTGATAAGATAGTGTAACTTCAACAAAGTTAGATGTTGTGGTCTCTTTAATTAAGGTGAATTTTTTATCAAAAACTACCCCATGGATAGCATTATTCCTGCCTTTTTCATTACAAAACAATTGATGAGTTTCATCTTCAAATGAGTATATTCCATCTTTTACCCTATTTGCAAAAGGAAATAAAATTGAGGATGCATGTGTGTTTTCGTATTTTATATTTGGGCGGTCTTTAATTACTGAAATTCCATCAAACTGTAATTCTTTAAGTCTTCCTCCTTCGTTTAAGCTTATTTTAGCTTTTGAGTCTCCTTTATAATTTATGAGCTCTAAGTAATCTAACCTTCCTTCTTGGCTTTTTTCTATTTTATACATATTATACAGATGCTCTTATAATTAAACTACTTGGGTTTTCTATTTGTGCTTGTTCATTACTAAGTATCATTTTTGCTAACTGTTCTCCCATTAAATTAAAATCTGTAGAAATAGTTGTTATACCGCCTTCTACAATCTCTTTTAACATGGTGTCATTGTAAGAAATAACACCAATGTTTTCTGCTAAAACGAGTTGTTGTTCCTTAATTTTTTTAATAATTCTAATTAAGTTTCTATCATCAAATACTATATAAACTTCTCCTTCATTTAGAACTCTATTCTCTAGTGATGAAATAACCTCTTTCTCAATATTATTTTGATTACAAAACTGATTAAAACCAATAAGGAATCCTTGAGGCTGTTTAGCTTCTGAAAATAATAAAACTACCTTTTTGTAACGTTTTATATCATTTAAACCATTAGTAAGTCCTTTATAAATATCTTTTTCAAAGTTTTGGTATATGGCAGAGTATTGAGATAATTCACTATGCATTTGATCCAATATATAAACTTTTTCTTTAGGCAAATTATCAATAACATACTCTGTTCCTTTTAAGTTTGCTGGCATGATTACATAAAAACTGTAAGCTCCAATATTGTCATGTATAAGCTTGCTGAACACTTCAATATTAAAATGGTGAAAAAATATATCTACTTGAACATTATCTCCTAAACTGTTCAAAAAAGAATTATATAAATCTTCTTTAAAAGAATTAAATTCATCAAATAGCAAAAATACTTTTTGAGAAACAAGAACATCTTCGCTTAAAACATAATAACCTTTACCCACTACTGAATGAATAATACCACGGCTTTTCAATTCATTAAAAGCCATTAAAACCGTATCTCTAGATAGCGAATGCTTATCTCTTATACTATTTAGTGATGGCAATTTGTCTCCTTTTCTCAATACACCTTCATGTATAGCAGCCTCAATAGAATTAACTATTTGCTTATACTTTGGAGCGCTAGATTTTTTACTTACTGAAACAATTTCCATATTACAAATGTAGAATAATTTTTCACAAAAACAAACTGGTATGAACTAGTAGGTTTTATATTAAAAAATGTAATATAAATATTTTCAATAATGTATATACTTATACTAATTTTTACATGCAAAAGTTATATTTTTAAGGCTTAAAGGATATTTATCTATTTTTGCCTTTAATAACATTGCTTAACCCAATTTATGAAACGTTGTCTTTATTTTGTATTTACCATTTGCTTTTTAATACTTTGGAGTTCTTGCCGTAAAGATTTTGAATTTTTACCAAGTACTGGAAATCTTCAATTTTCTAAAGACACAGTGTATTTAGATACCGTTTTTACAAACATTGGCTCCAGTACTTACAACCTAAAAGTTTACAACAGAAGCAATGATGATATTGTAATACCTAGTGTAAAACTCGGTTTAGGCGAAACATCAGAATACAGACTTAATGTAGATGGTATTTCAGGGAAAACATTTGAGAATGTTCAAATTTTAGCTAAAGACAGCATATTTATTTTTGTTGAAACTACTATTGATATTAATAACTTCTCTAATCCAAACGGAACCTTTTTATATACCGATCAAATTGAATTTGACTCCAATTCAAATATGCAAAAGGTAGAACTAGTTACACTTGTACAAGATGCAGTTTTTATTTATCCAAACAGAGATAATACTACAAAGGTAATAGAAACATTAACACTAAATGTAGGCGGCGAATTAATTGAAACCGAGTTACAAGGTCGAGAGTTATTACCTACTGAGTTTATCTTTACAAACGAAAAACCCTATGTTATTTATGGGTTTGCCGCCATACCAAACGGAGAAACCTTAACTGTAAATGCTGGCGCACGCTTACATTTTCATTCTAATTCTGGATTAATAATTTCTGAAGATGCTACACTAAATGTTAATGGTTCTTTCAGCAATAACCAAGAATTACTTGAAAATGAGGTTATTTTTGAAGGCGACCGATTAGAACCAAACTTCTCTAATACACCAGGACAATGGGGTACTATTTGGTTGTTTGATGGTAGTTTAAACAATACCATAAACTATGCAACAATTAAAAACGCAACAGTTGGTATTTTAAGCGATGGTAATCCAAATGCAGCAACCGAAAAACTTAAAATTACTAATTCTCAAATTTATAACTCTAGTAATTTTGGTATTCTAGGGAGAAACACCTCTATAACAGGAGAAAATGTGGTTATAAATAATTCAGGACAATCTTCGTTTGCTGGAACTTTAGGTGGTTCTTACAATTTCACGCATAGCACTATAGCAAATTATTGGGATAACGGGTTTAGACAATTTCCAGCACTCTTACTAAATAATTTTATTTTAGACGAAGATAACAATGCCACTATTGCAGATTTAACCGAAGCTAACTTTAACAATTGTATTATTTACGGAAATGATAACCCTGAAATTTTATTAGATGAGATTGAAGACGCTGCAGTAAATTTCAATTTCAAGTTTACAAATTGCTTAATCCGTTTTGAAGATAACAACAATAATTTTACTGGAGATAATTATAATTTAGAAAATACCAGCCTTTACGAAAACAATATTTTTAATGAAGAACCCAACTTTAAAGACACCGATTTGAATGAGTTAATCATAGGTGATGAATCTGCTGCTTTAAATAAAGGAAACTCCATATTTTCAAATCAAGTTCCAACCGATATTTTAAATATAAATAGAACAGTTTCTCCAGATTTAGGTGCTTATCAGCATATTATATTCGAAGATTAACATCACATTAACTATTTGTTAAAAGCATATAAGTTAATTTTAGGTTTTAACATCAATCTAAAACTTATAACTAATGAAAAATCTATTGGTAATATTTGCAATATGCTTCGCATATACTTTTAGTTCTGCGCAATCTGATATAAATAAAGCTGGAGTTGAAAAAGCCTGTTTAAACTACATTGAAGGTTTCTATGAAGGTGATACTAGTAAATTAGAAGCTAGCTTACAACCAACACTTAACAAATTTGGTTTTTGGAAAAACAAAAACACCAATACATATGCACAAGTTTCTCATATGTCTTTCAAACAAGCTTTAGATTATGCCAAAGATGTATTAGAAAAAAAAGAATTTCCAAAGTCTGATGCACCACGAAAAATAGAGGTTTTAGATATTGGAAATACAATAGCCTCCGCAAAAGTAACTGCTTGGTGGGGAATTGATTATATGCTCTTATCAAAGAGAGGCGATAAATGGATGATTGAACAAGTACTTTGGGAAGGTCCGTTAGAAAAGTAAAATATAACTTTAATTACTAATAATCTACCAAATTCAATCCATAATAAATCCTAAATAATCGTCTAGTAAAATACTAAAATTGTCTGGTACAGCATGTCCAAGGTTTTTAATTTGTACAAATTGATGTTTCAATTTATAGGTTTCAAACTCTTTTTTAATTTTTAATGTTTCTTTTTGGTAGCGATAATCATGTGTTCCAGAAATTAATACTGCTTTAAAATCTTTGTTTCTAGCTTTAATAATATTCTCTGAAGTGAAGAATTCGGTCGTTCCTCCACCATGGTTCAATGAAATAAGCCCTTTTATTGGTATAATTTGGTTTAACGCAAGATCAACACTCACCTTCCCTCCTAACGAAAATCCTCCAGCATATACTTGATCGTCTTTTATTCTATATTTTTCAATAATTTCAGAGTAATACTGCTTAATATTATTACGCTCAATTGATAAATTCCTCCAACCCCAGTAATTCGGAGGATTATCAAGAGTAGTTGCCTCAAAATATACTACAATAAACTCATTAGATAGTTTATTACTTACCCACCAAGTTCTCATGTTTTTTATATTACCATTACCGCCATGAAATACAATAAACAATGGGTATATATTTGTTTTATCATAATCATTAGGCAAAACAATTTCATATTTTTTTTGACTTGAAGCAGTATTCAAAAAGAAAAACATGCATGCAAAAAGGAATAACTTATTCATTTTAAAAACGATATTTAAAAATTAATGTATTAAAGTACTAACAAAACATTATCATATTGCTTTTTTAACAAAATTTTGATAATAAAAATCAAGTAAAATTTCAATACATTTGCTTTCAAAATATGGAAGACATTCTTATTGGAATAATAAAGTTTTTTGGTAGTACTATAGATGTTATTATAGACCATTTCAAAACTAAGAAAGCACTACTTGTTGGATTTATTATTTTAATAGTTTGCCTTACAATTGTTTATATTTTAACTAAAGATTTTTAAATGAAAAATACCGCTTTAACTCAAACTCACGAAGCTCTAGGAGCAAAAATAGTCCCTTTTGCGGGTTATAATATGCCAGTACAATACGAAGGCGTAAATATTGAACACGAAACTGTTAGAAACGCTGTTGGTGTGTTTGATGTATCGCATATGGGCGAGTTTTTAATAGAAGGCCCTTACGCTTTAGATTTAATACAAAAAGTGAGTAGTAATGATGCAAGTAAATTAACTATTGGTAAGGCACAATACAGCTGTATGCCTAATGATGATGGTGGTATTATTGACGATTTAATAATTTACAAAGTAAAAGAGGAAACTTATTTACTAGTTGTAAATGCTAGTAATATTGAAAAGGATTGGAACTGGATACAGTCTAAAAATGATGTAGGAGCAGAAATGCGAGATTTAAGTGAAGATTACTCGCTACTTGCTATTCAAGGTCCAAAAGCTATTGAAGCGATGCAATCTATAACCAGCCATGATTTATCTGCCATTAAATTCTATAATTTTGTTGTAGGAGATTTTGCAGGTATAGAAAACGTTATTATTTCTGCAACAGGATATACTGGCAGTGGCGGATTTGAAATTTACTGTAAAAACAGTGAAGTAAAGCAAGTTTGGGATAAAGTTTTTGAAGCTGGGGCAGATTTTGGTATTAAACCTATTGGTTTAGCAGCACGTGATACGCTTCGTTTAGAAATGGGATATTGCTTATATGGAAACGATATAGACGATACTACATCGCCTTTAGAAGCTGGATTAGGATGGATTACAAAGTTTACAAAAGATTTCACAAATTCTGAGGCTTTAAAATCTCAAAAAGAACATGGTGTTGAGCGAAAACTAGTTGCTTTTAAATTAGAT
The DNA here is from genome assembly GCF_002741945.1 of Gaetbulibacter sp. 4G1. Lineage (GTDB taxonomy): Bacteria > Bacteroidota > Bacteroidia > Flavobacteriales > Flavobacteriaceae > Wocania_A > Wocania_A spongiicola. Next base: position 37,682 of record NZ_MDVN01000024.1, on the reverse strand, counting down.
GATCGCGGTATACCTCGTCAAGGATATGATATTGTTGATGGTAATGGTCAAAAGATAGGTGTTGTAACCTCTGGTACCATGAGCCCAAGTTTAGGCATTGGTATTGGCTTAGGTTATGTGCCAACCATTTTTGCATCTGCTGATAGTAAAATAAATATTCAAATACGTAAAAATGCGATTCCGGCTACGGTTGTAAAACTACCATTTTACAAAAACTAATGACCCTAGATTTTCAAGCAATATTGGATGCTATTCATAAAGATGCTATTATTAAAAAAAATAAAGGTATTGTAGCTTCCTATATTCCTGAATTGGCTAATATTAGCGATCAAAATTTTGGTATTCACTTAAGAACATCTGATAATAAAGAATATGCTTCAGGAGATTACAGCGTACCTTTTTCAATTCAAAGTGTATCAAAAGTATTAGCTTTAGCTAAAGCTATTTCTATTAGTAATCAATCCATATGGAAAAGAGTGGATGTTGAGCCATCTGGAAACCCTTTTAATGAATTATCATTATTAGAATTAGAAAATGGTATTCCAAGAAACCCTCTAATTAATGCTGGAGCTATTGTAATTGCAGATATTTTAATTTCTAATTTAGAAAACCCAAAAAAAGATTTTTTAAAATTTGTTAGAACATTAGCAAATGATGATTCTATATCATATAACAAACAAGTGGCTCTTTCAGAAAAAGTTACAGGTTTTAAAAACTATGCGGCAGCAAACCTTTTAAAGTCATTCGGCAATTTACATAATGATGTTGAAGATGTTCTAGATTTTTACTTCCATCAATGCTCTATCGAAATGAATTGTAGCCAGCTTTCTAAAGCGTTTTTCTTGTTTGCCAATAAAGGTAAATGTATGCTAAACAAAACTCATATTACTGAATCTCAAGCTAAACGTATTAATGCTATTATGTTAACCTGTGGGTTTTATGATGAAGCAGGAGAATTTGCTTTTGAAGTAGGATTACCAGGGAAAAGTGGTGTTGGCGGCGGCATAGTTGCTCTTCTACCCGATCATTTTGTGATTACCACGTGGTCTCCGGGGTTAAACAAAAAAGGAAATTCGCTTTTAGGAATGCAAGCTTTAGAACGATTTACAACAAAAACAAAACTTTCTATTTTTTAAAGTATCTTCAGTTTGAAGTGGATATATGCTAAAACGAGAAGATAAACATAAAATTTTAATATTAGGCGCCAATGGCTTTTTAGGAAGTGCAGCATATAAAGAGCTTTGTCCTTATTTTAAAACCTATGGAACCTACAATACACCTAACAAATCCTTTGAAAAAAATCATCATTTTTACCATTATAATATTGAAGAAGATGATGTTTATGAAATTCTGAGTATCGTAAAGCCTACCATAATTATTTCGGCTCTCCGTGGTGACTTTTCAAAACAAATCATCGTACATGAGCATCTTGCCGAATATGTGTTTTCAAAAAAAATTAAACTCATATTCTTATCTTCTGCAAATGTTTTTGATGCCTACAGTAAATATCCTAGCTACGAGCAAGATAAAACTTATAGTAATAGTGTTTATGGGCATTTTAAAATTAAAATTGAAAACATATTATTAAGACTACCTAAAAAACAGGTCGCCATTTTGAGGTTACCCATGGTTTTTGGTAATCAATCCCCTCGCATATTAGAAATACTTCAACATATAAAAGAAAAAACACCAATAGAAGTATTTCCTAATTTGATAATGAATGTGACAACTGACACTAAAGTTACACAACAAATTCATTATATAATTAATAGAAATAAATATGGTATTTTTCATTTAGGTAGTAATGACCTAGTGCATCATGATGATTTTATAAAAGAAATAACAAAAATATTAGGTAGTCATAAAGCTTTATTTAAGCAAGTATACACAACAAACGATGACAGGTACCTAGCTGTATTACCAAAATATAATCTATTACCAAAAAACTTACAATTACTAAGTCAAGATATATTAACAGAATTAAAAATATAATTGATTTTACTTTTTGAAAGTATTAAATTTATAAACTATAATATAAACATACATTATGAATAAGCTTTCTGAAGAAGATATAGAAAAAAAAATATTGCATTTTCCAGATTGGGATTACTACGATAATGCAATTCATGCAGAGTTTGAATTCGAAAATTTTAAAGACTGTTTTAGTGCTATGAGCAGAATTGCTTTTGAATGCGAAGCATTAAACCACCATCCAAATTGGAGTAATGTTTATAATATTTTAACCATTTCATTATCAACACACGACGCCAATGGTGTTACAAATAAAGATTTTAAACTAGCGGAAGCGATTGAAATGATTGTTGAACCAGACGAAGAATAATCGTATATTTTTCTTACCTTAGTTGTTCTTGAAATTAAGTTAATGCTCAAAAAATACTTACTTCTCTTATATTTTTTATTGGGTCTCAAGGTAATTGCTCAAAATCAAAAATTCTGCGAACAAATAACTCAACTAAAAGCTGTAGTTAAAACTTCTCATTACGCGCCAAAGCCTATCAATGATAGCCTATCAAAAGAGGTACACAAATTATTTGTTAATAATTTAGATAAAAACAAAAGGTTTTTTACGCTAAGTGATATTAAAACCTTTAAAAAAGATATCTACAAACTTGACGATTATCTAAACTTAAATAGTTGTGAGTTTATCAATATATATATTGATAAGCTAAAACAACGTGTAAACTTATCTAAATCATATATAAGTGAATTAACAGACAAAACATTAAATTATTCTGGTGTAGACACATTGTATTATGATGCAGATTTAGGTTATAAATATTTTGAAGATACAGATGATGCAAAAAAATATTGGAGTAAAAAGGTTAGATATAGCATTATTACTAAGCTTATTGAAAATGATTCTGTATTAGATAATTTAAAGAAAAATTTCACTGTTTTAGAGCGCCAAATTAAACCTCAAATTATTCAAAACGAATTGTGTTTGTTAGATGAATTAATAAATCAAAGCGGTGGGATAGATCAATTTGTCAAAGAATCTTTCTTTAATGCTTTTTTAAATTATCAAGATCCTCATTCAATTTATTTTAATTCTTCAAACAAAGTTCAATTCGAAAATTTGGTTGCTAATAGTCAACTTTCCTTTGGTATAACAACAACTAAAAATGAAAAAGGAGACATAGTTATTTCTTATATAGCTCCTGGAAGTCCTGCTTTTAAAAACATCAATATAGAAGTAAACGATATTATTAAATCTTTGAAATACAATGATAATACATTAGAAACATACTGTGTATCGAATGAAGATGTAATAGCTTACTTAAACGATGATAATAAACAAAAAATTATTTTTAAAATTAAAAAGTCTAATGGACTAGTTTTGGATGTTGAATTAACAAAAAAAACTGTAGAAATTGAAGCAAATAGTGTTAGAGGATACCTTATTAAAAACAATAAAACAATTGGTTATATAAAAATACCTAGCTTTTATACAGATTTAGAATCACCAAATGGATTAGGGATGGCAAATGATTTTGCAAAAGAAATTTACAAACTAAAAAAAGAAAACATACAAGGCTTAATTATAGATTTAAGATTTAACGGTGGTGGCTCTATGAAAGAAGCTTCAGATTTATCTGGTATGTTTATCGATAGAGGGCCCACATCTATCATCAAATACAATAACGGTGAGATACATACTATTAAGGACTTTAAAAGAGGGACTATATTTAGTAAACCAGTAGTGGTACTAATTAATGCTTTTAGTGCCTCAGCATCAGAACTTTTTGCCTCTGTAATGCAAGATTATAATAGAGCCATTATTGTAGGCGCAACTACCCATGGTAAGTCTAGTGCTCAAGTTATTTTTCCATTGGATGAAAACAAAGATTTAGGTTTTGCTAAACTAACCATTGAAAAATTTTATAGACCTACGGGAAAAAGCCTTCAATCCAAAGGTGTAATTCCAGATGTCATCATTCCTACAATTTATGATGATTTTGAAACTCAAGAGCGTTATGAAAAATTTGCTTTGCAGAACGATTCTATTAAACCAAATATTAGGCATATTCCAAGTAAAAAGCCAAACATTAATAAGCTTAAGCTACTAAGTAGTAATCGAATAAATGCAAATAATGATTTCAAAAATATTTCAAGAATGAATAAAGAACTAATTAAAAGTTATATAAATAAAAAAGATCAATACCCTCTTACTATCGATAATGTTTACCATGATATTGATAACTACAAGAAACTTTGGGAATGGTATAAAAATGTAACCAATAAAGACTCTGAGCAGCTAAAATTCGTAAATACAACTTCTACAAATAAAATAATTCAGTTTGATTCCTCTGCGATAGATGATAATAAAACTGTATTGAGTGATTTAACTAAAGATATAATTTTGAATGAGACACATGCTATTATAATTGATTTAATAAATTCAAAAACAACAAACTAAATATGAAAATAATTAAAATCTACTTTACCATTTTATTTTTAAGCATAGCTACTTATGCAAGTTCACAAAATTTTAAAAACGCCAATGAATATTTAGATTTTGTAGGTAAGGAGCATAAGTCTATAACTAAGAGTATGTGGAATTACACCAAAGCAATTGCTCACAGTAAAAAAGACAGAACTATTCGTGGCAAACGAAATATTTTAATTAAAACTATAGAACGTGCTATAGTTAAAGTTAAAAGAGCAAATGGCTATGATGGAGACGATTATAAAAATAAAGTTTTAAGCCACATGACATTTAACAAGGATTTGCTTAACCATGATTATGCAAAAATAATTGACATGAAAGAAGTTGCAGAGCAATCTTACGATCTTATGGAAGCATATATGTTAGCGCAAGAGTTAGCAGATAAAAAAATGGAAGAAGCTCAACAACAGTACGAAACTGATTTTTATGCTTATGCAAACAAACATAACATACAAATTATTGAAGGTGATACCGACTTAGGAAAGAAGATGGAAATATCAAATGAGGTTTTTAAACATTATAACGAAATGTATCTCATTTATTTTAAAGTATATATAAATGAAGTATACTTGATGGATGCTCTTGAAAAATCAGATATTGGTGCCATTGAGCAGAGCGCAAATGCACTTAATCAATCAGCTAAAGAAGGGCTTCTTAAATTATCTGAGCTAGAAACTTATAAAGGAGATAAATCTATAGTTTCTATAACAAAAGAACTATTTGATTTTTTTAAAGATGAAGCTGAAAACAAAGTTCCAATCTTAATAGATTTTTTATTGATTAATGAAAATTTTGAAACCATAAAAAAGGCACTAGATAAAACGCCACAAAAAAAACGCACAAAAAAGCAAGTTGATAATTACAATGAACAAGTAAAGCTACTTAACAAAGGTGTTAAAAGTTACAATAAAACAAATGCAGATTTAAATAATAAAAGAAATGTATTGATTAATAAATTAAACGCTATTAACGAAAGGTTTTTAGCCAAACATATTCCAACCGATTAATAGATTTATTAAATTCGCAAAAAAATTAAAACAAAAATAATTTAAATAATTCCCTATTTTAGGGATATAAAATAACATTTTTAACTATGGGAAGAGCTTTTGAATTTAGGAAAGCAAGAAAAATGAAACGTTGGTCAGCTATGAGCAAAGCCTTTACACGTATTGGTAAAGATATTGTAATGGCGGTAAAAGAAGGCGGACCAGACCCTGATAGTAATTCACGTTTACGTGCAGTTATTCAGAATGCGAAGTCTGTAAACATGCCAAAAGACAATGTAGAGCGTGCTATTAAAAAAGCCAGCGAAAAAGGTCAAGGAGATTATAAAGAGGTTATTTTTGAAGGCTATGCTCCACATGGTATAGCTATTTTAGTGGAAACTGCAACCGATAATAATACACGAACAGTTGCCAATGTAAGGAGTTACTTTAACAAATGCGATGGTAGTTTAGGAACTTCGGGGTCGGTTGTGTTTATGTTCGATCATACTTGTAATTTTAGAATAAATGCTGAAGGTTTAGACGCTGAAGAAATAGAATTAGAATTTATAGATTTTGGAGCCGAAGAAGTTTTTGCTGACGATGATGGTATTTTAATTTACGCTCCTTTTGAAAGCTTTGGTGCTATACAAGCAGAATTAGAAAAACGTGAAATAGAAATATTATCATCTGGCTTTGAGCGTATTCCGCAAGTTACCAAACAACTAAAACCTGAGCAAGTAGCTGATGTTGAAAAGCTTTTAGAAAAAATTGAAGAAGATGATGATGTACAAAATGTGTATCATACCATGGAAGAAAGTGCAGAATAAACAATAATATGGTGAGTACAATAAAACACATAATTACTGTATTTGTAATTATTATAAATTACTCAAGCTCCTTTTCACAAGACCTAGTAGTTTACAAGAAAATTGATACTACTAAATTATATTTGGAAGTTTACAGCCCCAAAAATGTTGATGCTACAAAAACATATCCAGCTATAGTATTTTACTTTGGCGGTGGATGGAATGGAGGTAACAGAAATCAATTTGAACGTCAAGCATCCTACTTGTCAAAAAGAGGATTAGTTTGTTTTCTTGTAGACTACAGGGTTAAAAACAAACACAATACTTCACCTTTTGAATCATTAATAGACGCAAAGTCTGCCATTCGGTTTATTAGAAAAAATGCGAGCGCATTTAATATTGACGAGAATAAAATCATTGCATCAGGAGGTTCTGCAGGAGGGCACTTAGCATCAGCTACAGCTTTAATTAGTGATTATAGCGCCTCAACGGATGATTTGTCCGTTAGTTGTATCCCTAATGCTTTAGTTCTTTTTAATCCTGTTATCGATAACGGTCCAAACGGCTATGGATATGAAAGAATAGGTAATGCATATTCAAAATTCTCTCCATTGCATAATATTAAAAAAAATGCGCCTCCTACTCTATTTTTATTGGGTACAAAAGATCATTTAGTTCCTGTAGAAACCGCAAAATTGTATAAAAGCAAAATGGAAGAATTTGGCAATAGGTGTGATTTAATGTTGTACAAAGGAGAAGCTCATGGCTTTTTTAATTACAAAAGGTCGGGTAAAAACAATTTTGACAATTACAGAAAAACCCTAGAGGCTACAGATAACTTTTTAAAATCTTTAGGCTATTTATCTAAAGAACCAAAAATCATTATTGAGTAAAATCTATTTATTTCTCACATAAATCAGCTTAAACCTAGTATTAGTTTGGTCACGTTGTTCCATTTCAAATTGGTCCAACGACTTAAATAATGGTGTTAATTTCTCATATCCAAAATTACGAGAATCAAAATTTGGCTGCTTTTTTAGTATTAAAGAACCTACATCTCCAAGAAATGCCCAACCATCATCATCAGCTGCATCGGCAACTGAGTTTTTAAGAAGGCGTATTACCTTAGGAGTAATATTGTATAAGTTTGCTTTTTTAGTTTTTCCACCCTTTTCATCCTTATCATTAGTCGTTTTAAGAATTTCTAAATAAATAAACTTATCACAAGCAACAATAAACGGGTTTGGAGTTTTTTTCTCCCCCATTCCATAAACAACCATTCCTGCTTCTCGTAAACGTGTTGCAAGTTTTGTAAAATCACTATCGGACGATACCAAACAAAAGCCATTTACTTTTTCAGAGTATAAAACATCCATAGCATCAATAATCATAGCAGAATCTGTTGCATTCTTTCCTGTTGTATAACCATATTGTTGTATAGGTGTAATGGCATTTTCAAGCAGTATGTTTTTCCATTTAGATAGATGTGGTTTAGTCCAATCTCCATAAATTCTTTTAATGGTTGGCGTACCGTATTTAGTTATTTCCTCCATCATTTCAGAAATATACTTAGATGGAATATTATCCCCATCAATTAATACAGCAATCTTAGTATCTTTTATCATATTTTATAAAGGTACTGAAATATAACAGAATAAGTCTTTACATTAATTTTTTCGTCAATTCATGCATGTAGAACTTCTATTAACATGTTTTAACATTTTATAAAGAAATAACCATTGCTTTCTTTTTATTTTTAGCGTCACTAATCAAAAAACAATCATTCGAATTCCTATTCTTAAACATTTTATTTTATGAAACATCAAAAACTCAGAGCTTTAAAGCTTTTTAGTGTTGCATTTTTGTTAGCAATTTTTCTTATTCCACAAAATGCTGAGGCACAAAAAAGAAAAAGAGGTAAGAAAAAAAATCAAGTTGAAACACCAGCTAAGCCTGTTGCAAAAAAATCTAAAGAAAAGAAAATTAAAGACCTTGTTAAATCAAGTAAAAAAATTGAAGGGTTATTTACCATTTATCAAGATACTATTACTGGGTCTTTACAAATGCTAATTTCTGACGATCAGATAGATAAAGAATATATTTATTTTAGTCAAATTGCAGATGGAGTTATGGATGCAGGAAGAATCATTAGAGGTTCTTATAGAGGTTCAAAAGTTTTCAAGATTAAAAAATATTTTAATAAAATTGAATTTGAAACTCAAAACAATTCGTTTTATTTCGATCCAGAAAGCGCTCTTTCAAAATCAAAGGATGCCAACATCAGTAATGGGAATATGGCAAGTGTAAAAGTTGAAGCTCACGATAAAAAGAAAGGGCTTTATTTAATTAAAGCTGATGGCTTATTTTTGAGTGAAACATTTTCTCAAATAAAAAGACCAAGATTTCCAGGAACATCTCCAACAGCTTTTAAACTTGGTAGTTTAAATAAAGGAAAAACAAAAATTAACTCTATTAGAAATTATGAAGCAAACACTGATCTTCAAGTGGAGTATGTATATTCCTCTCCTTCTGTTTTAAACGGAGGATCAAATGCTGTTGCTGATGGTCGAAATGTTAGTATTAAAGTGTTTCACAGTTTAATTGAAATGCCTGATAACGATTACGAGATAAGGTACGATGACCCTAGAGTTGGCTATTTTTTAACTCAAGTAGAAGATCAAACTTCTACCAGTGCAACACCATATAGAGATTTAGTTCACCGTTGGAACTTAAAAAAGAAAGATCCAAATGCCGCAATATCTGAACCAGTAGAACCTATTACTTGGTGGATTGAGAACTCAACACCTGTTGAATGGAGGGAAACAATAACAAATGCTGTTCTACAATGGAATGTAGCTTTTGAAAAAGCTGGGTTTAAAAACGCTATGGCAGTAAAAGTGCAACCTGATGATGCCGATTGGGATGCTGGAGATATAAGATATAATGTATTACGTTGGACATCATCTCCACAACCTCCTTTTGGTGGTTACGGCCCTAGCTTTGTTAACCCAAAAACGGGACAAATTTTAGGAGCAGATATTATGCTAGAGTATGTTCATTTTACGAATAGGGTGATGTATGATAAGTTATTCGACTTAGCATCATTAAACAAAACTTTTGAGAATTCTGAAATTGAAGAAGATCATAAAATGTATTGTTCATTAGGTCATGTTATGCACGAAAACACACTTTTCGGTAATGCAGTATTAAAAGCTTCTAATGCTTCAGATTTAGAAATGAAGCGTATGAAAAAAGAAGCGATGATAGCTTTAATAATGCACGAAGTTGGACACACATTAGGTTTAAACCATAACATGAAGGCGAGTCAATTATTCTCTCCTGAGCAATTAGCAGATCCAGACTTTATTAAAGGAAAATGTTTAACTGGTTCTGTTATGGATTACGCTGCCATAAACATTACAAAAGATAGAAGTAAACAAGGTCAATATTACGATACGGCAGTTGGACCGTACGATGTTTGGGCCATTCAATTTGGATATACTCCATTTAAAAGTAAAAGTGAAAGGACTGCGTTATTAAATCAATCTACTAAACCAGAGTTAATTTTTGGTAATGATGCAGATGACATGCGATCACCAGGAAAAGCTATTGATCCCCGTGTTATGGTTGGTGATATGTCTAACGATCAAATAGCATACTCTAATGATCGTTTTGAAGTTATTAATACTATGATGAAAGGCATCAAAGATAAATTTTCAAAATCTGGTCAATCCTATCAAGAACTTCGACAAGCTTATTATATTTTAAGCGGTCAAAAAGGAAGTGCTGCCAATGTTGTATCAAGATTTATTGGTGGAGTTTATGTAGATAGAGCTATGTCTGGTCAAAAAGGAGAGACACAACCTTATACTCCAGTAAGTTTAGAAGACCAAAAACGAGCTATGGCTACTTTAAGCAAACATGTTTTTGCTCCAAATGCATTTGATGCACCAAATGATTTATACAATTACTTAGCAATGCAACGCAGGGGTTATGGCTTTTTCCGTTCTCCTGAAGACCCAAAAATTCATCGTCAAGTATTAGGGTATCAAAAAAATGTATTAAACCATATTTTGCATCCAAATACTTTACAACGTATTACTGATTCTGAATTGTATGGTAACGAGTATAAATTATCTGCCTTTATGAGGGATCTAAATAATGCTATTTTTAAAGCAGATATTTATACTAATGTTAATTCATTTAGACAAAATTTACAATTAGAATATACTAATATGCTAATTGATATGCTAACTGGTAAACAAAATAGCAGGTATACAAATAATGCAAAATCAATGGCTCTATATAATTTAAAAAACATTAGAACCATGGCTGCACCTTCTGGTAATATATCATCAAGAGCACACAAACAACATTTAAGAACCCTTATTGATAATGCAATAAAAGAAATTAAATAACAATATATTTAATAAAAAGTATAAAAAGCCATGTCTCCTGATTGATGTGGCTTTTTAATTTTATTATTTATCTTAATAAAAATCTTTAAAATGAAAAAAACTATAAGCATTGTTTTCTTGTGTATTGTAATCCAATCTTTTGGTCAAAAAAATATTTTCAAAAAAGATTTAATTACTCCAAAAAACTATTATACAGAAATTAATTTTGATTTTATTTCAGAAAAAATAATTGTTCCAGTTATAATTGAAAATAAAACGTATCGTTTTTTATTAGATACTGGTGCTCCAAACTTAATATCAGAAAAGCTTCAAAATGCAATTAAAACTACATCAATTAAAAGTATTAACATAAAAGATTCATCAAATAAACAAAATAGCTTGGAGGTTGTTTCTATTCCTCAAATAACATTTGGCAATGTTATTTTTAAAAATTGTCCAGCATTAGTTGATAAAAGTAAAAGCAATTTAATTTTTGATTGCTTTGAAATTGACGGGTTCATTGGAAGTAATATGTTACAAAAATCTATAGTTCAAATCGATTTAAAAGAAAAAATAATTAGGCTGACTGATGCAAAGAAGAAACTTACTTTAAATAAAAAAAATGCTACTAAGCTTTATCTAATTGGTGGGCAAAAAAGCCCGTATATATGGATTAATTTGAAAGGTGAAACAAATGCTAGAGAGCAATTATTAATTGACACGGGGATGAAAGGCTTTTACGATTTATCTCTGAAGAATTTTGGCATACTACAAAAGAATAATATTTTTAAAGTTAATAATAAAGGTTTTGGTAGTAAAAGTATTGGTTTATTCGGTGCTGCTGATAATAACAAACATTATAGAGTAACGGCAGATACTTTTAAAGTAAACAATACTATATTTAAAAATGTTGTAACAGAAACAACCAATGACAATAATTCTAGAATTGGAGCAGAAATTTTAAAATACGGAATGGTAACAATAGATTTTTTAAATAAAAAATTCTATTTTAATTCTTATAAACCTACAATAGATCTGCAGGAAAAAGTTTTAGGGTTTAGTCCTACTATTATAAACAACAAACTTGTTGTTGGTATTGTATGGGATGAAGAGCTAAAAAAAGTAATTAGTTTTGGCGATGAAATTATCAAATTAAATGCACTTGATGTTGGTAGTATTCCTGTTTGTGATTTTATAACAGCTAAGGCGTTATATAATAAAAATGATACGATAGAATTAACTATAAAAAATAGTGAGGGCTTATTAAAAACCGTTAACGTTAAAAAAACATTACCAAAGTAAAAAAGCTACTCTAAATTAAAGTAGCTTTAAGTGTATATATAGAACGAATGTTTCTTTTTAGAGCCAGTAACTGGTTTACTTTATGTTTCATTCGTGATTCTACTAGTTAACATTCAAAATGTGTGCCAAAGCATTGTTTAAATAGAAATTAGTTAAAAAATAATTATGAAATGAGTTGGATTAAAGTCATTCCTTTTGAAGAAGCCACTGGTAAATTAAAATCTATTTATAAAAAAATTAAAGGACCAAATGATCAAATAGATAATGTTCTCAGTATTCACAGCTTAAGACCTCACACACTGGTTGGTCATATGAGTATTTATAAAAACACATTGCATCATACAAATAACACTTTTCCAAATTGGTTTTTAGAACTTTTAGGTACTTACACTAGTTATATTAATAATTGTGAGTATTGCTATAAACACCATTATGAAGGCATGAAACGTTTTTTAAATGATGATGTGAAAGCTGAATTGATTAAGTTTCATATTGAAAATGATTCGCTACTTGAAATTTTAAATGAAAAGGAATTTGCTTTATCTGTTTATGCAAAACAACTGACATTTGAGGCAAATAAAATAAGTGAGAATGATATAAATAAACTAAGAAATTATGGAATTAATGATGGTGAAATACTAGAAGTAAACCAAGTTGTTTCATATTTTAATTATGCTAATAGAACAGTTCTTGGTTTAGGGGTAAATACTAATAATGAAGTGCTAGGGTTATCGCCAAACAATAAAAATGATGAAAGTGCCTGGAATCATAAATAATTTATGAGTATTCTGGAACTTTCCCTTTGACACCTTTATAGAAATTGTACATAAATTCAAAATCTGCTTTAGTATCATTTGTAGGATAAAAAGGCTCGGAAATTTTATTTTGTTTGTTTTCAAAATCTAGTGTAAACATAATGATGGGCACATTAGCTTCTTTTGCTATATAATAGAACCCAGTGCGCCACTCCTCTACTTTTTTTCTTGTACCCTCTGGAGCCAGAGCCATTCTAAATTCTTCTCTATCGTTAAATAATTTTGCTATGGCCTCTACCTTGTTTTCATTAGATTGTCTATTAATAGGTGCTCCCCCTAAAGCTCTAAAAAACCATCCAATGGGAAAAACAAACAATTCCTTTTTACCTACAAAATTTGTTTTAATATTTAATACTGATCGAAGTAAAATACCGATATAAAAGTCATGCCAGCTTGTATGCGGTACAGCTATAATGACGGCTTTTTTAATTGAGTTTTGAGAAAAATTGATATTGCCAACAGCTTTCCATCCTAAAAGCTTAAAATAAATAAATCTGGCTAACCAACGCATCTTACATTTTTTGATAAAGTTCTTTTAGCTTTTTAGGTGTTATTTTTTTCTTCCAATTTTCACCTAAGGCATTTTCCCAAAGAGGTTCTAGGCTAAGGGATATTTTAATCATTATATCTAATTCTCTATCACTTAAATCTGCACAAATCCCTTTTGGTAAAACAATATTATGCTTCTTCTTCATGGCTTTAAATAGTTTTACTCCATCAGGGTAAAACTCCTCCAAATGATTAAAAACAATACAGTTACCTATACCATGTTTAGTTCCTAATAAATATGACAATCCATAACTCATTGCATGTGCCACACCAACTTGAGAGTAAACAATACTCATACCTCCATGCCATGATGCCATCATAAGTTTTTCTTGTGCATCAGTTTTGGTAAGTGAATCTTCTAAAAATATTTCTTTGCAAAGCTCTAATGCCATTTCTCCATAACTTTGGCTAAATGCATTTAAATAAGTCCCTGTAAGCGACTCAATACAATGAATATAACAATCCATTCCTGTATAAAACCACTGTTCTGTAGGCACATCCTTAGTGAGCTCAGAATCTAATATAACTTGATCAAAAGGTGTGAAATCTGAATTAATTCCTAATTTTCTTTCTGGTCCAGTAAGTACTGTCGTTCTTGAAACCTCAGCACCTGTACCAGATATAGTAGGGATTCCAACATGGTATATTGCAGGATTTTTAACTAAATCCCAACCTTGGTAGTTTTTAGTTTCACCCTCATTTGTAATCATTATAGAAACTGCTTTTGCTAAATCTAGCAGAGTGCCTCCTCCTATTCCTATAATTCCAGATGGGCGTTCTTTCGTCTTTAAAATTATCTCTTCAACTAGTTCATCAACTTGTGAAGTTTTGGGCTCCTCTTTTGAGGATATAAATATAATTCTATCATCATACGAAGTAGGTATTCGTGATGTTAACCAGGTTTTGTTTTTAAATACATCATCCACTAAAAAAATGAATGGGGCATTAATACTTAATCGTTTTGGGGCAATAATATCACTTAACTGATTAAAACTACCTCTGCCAAAAATTACTCTTGGCACCATTGGAAAGTTTTTATAACTCATTTAATATATTTTTCTTTTTACAAAATGTAAAAATAGTACTAATTTCACTTTAACTCGGTTAAATATTAGTGAAATATCTTACTAAAATTACAATAATTTTAATACGTCTTTTAAACCACTAATAGTTCTATAGGTTTTACCATTAGTTTCTTTTTTACTTACTTCTTCGTGCGCCCAAGTTGTGTGAAATGGAACGTGAACTGCATTTGCCTTTATATTTACTAGAGGCAAAACATCAGATTTTAAAGAGTTTCCAATCATTAAAAATTCTGATGGATTAATATCTAAATGATTTAAAAGGTTAGAATAGTTACTTTCTTGTTTATCACTTAATACTTCAATATGATGAAAATATCTAGTTAATCCAGATTTTTCAAGTTTTCGTTCTTGGTCTAACAAATCACCTTTTGTCGCTAATATTAATCGATATTTTTTTGATAACGTGTTTAACACTTCTTCAACACCATCAAGCAATTCAACAGGCTTTCCTAACATGTTTTTACCAATATTTAAAATAGCCTCAATAGTTTTATTTGAAATATTATAGTTAGATAATTCCAAAGCGACTTCAACCATTGATAAGATGAAAGCCTTAACACCATAACCATACAGCGGTAAGTTTTTCATTTCCATTTTAAATAATTCTTGGTCTATTTTATTTGGGGTTTCATATTCTGATAATAAACGTTGAACCTCCATCTCTGCTTCACGAAAATAGGTTTCGTTTACCCAAAGCGTATCGTCTGCATCAAAACCAATTACTTTAATGTTTTCGTATTTTTTATTCAATTTAAATTATTTATGAGTGAGTAACCCAAACGAGTTCAGCACAAGTTATTTCCATAATTTTTTTGCGCGTTCTAAATCTTCTGGTGTGTCAATTTCTACTCCTTCTACATCAGTTTCTACCATTTTTATACGTTTTCCATATTCTAAATAACGTATACATTCTATCTTTTCTGAAGCTTCAAGTGGTAACATAGGTAAATTATAAAAATCTAAAATGGCTTCCTTTCTAAAAGCATAAACACCTTTGTGCTTGTAATATTTGACTCCTACGTTTTCATCTCTTGGATATGGTATTGGGCTTCGAGAAAAATATAATGCAAAATTTGTTTGATCAACTATTACTTTTACTGTATTTGGGTTATTAATTTCATTAACATCGGTAATATGTACCATTAATGATGCCAAATCAATGTTTTTATCACTATCATCTTTAAAAACTTCAATTAATTTTTTTAATGACTCAGCATCAGTAAAAGGTTCATCCCCTTGAACATTAATAACAATATCAATATCTAAATCTTCAACAGCTTCGGCTATTCTATCACTACCGCAATCATGTTCCTTAATGCTCATAATGGCTTTACCTCCGTTATTTACAATTTCATTATAAATAATATCACTGTCAGTTACCACAAAAACATCATCAAATAAATGAGTAGCAACTGTAGCTTCATAAGTACGTCGAATAACAGTTTTTCCGCCTAAATCTTGCATAAGTTTCCCTGGAAAACGAGTAGCACTATAACGTGCAGGAATCATTGAGATTATTTTCATAAGTAATTATTCAATTCTAATTCAAAAATAGAATAAATATTAGAGGTTTTAAGGATTAGTTGGCCTAAACTTTTTATAAAGTCGAAAAATTATAAATAATATGATTGCCACTAAAATTATGGCTATAACTGGTAAGAATATTGAAACTATTGACATTACTATAGATGTACCCGTTTCTAAACTAGAAACTATAGGGTTTCCTAAACCTCCTGTTGTAGCTGTTGATGCTAAACGTGTTGTACTTGAAGTTCCTGCTATGGCTGCTGCTGTTCCTCCTCCAGCTATTATAGCCAACGACCAAGTTACTACTGGACTTAAATCGGCAACTGTAGACATCATAACAGCAGTTCCTGCTAGTGCAGCTAATGGCACTGCAATACTATCCAACAAATTATCGATATAAGGGATAAAATAAGCAAATATTTCTACTAGTGTTGCTACACCTAAAGTTATTAAAGCTGTTGTACTACCTATCCATTGCCAAGATTCGTTGAGTTGCCAAACGTCAAAATAAGAAGCTAGACTCAATGCAAACAAAGGCAAAAAAACTCTAAACCCAACTGATGCTGCAAGTCCAACACCTAAACATATACTAATAATGGTTTCTATTGTCATAATTAAATCTAATCAAAAACTATTCCTCAAAAAATTCATCTTTAAAACCTATAAGATACAATTTATCCTTAGCTCTTGTAACTGCTGTATATAACCACCTCAAATAGTCTTTATCAATACCATTTGGCAAATAAGGTTGTTCTACAAAAACAGTATGCCACTGTCCCCCTTGAGATTTATGACAAGTTATGGCGTATGAAAACTTGACCTGCAAAGCATTAAAATGTTTATTGCCTTTTATTTTTAAAAACCTTTTGTAGTTACTGGTTTCATTTTCATAGTCTTTTTGTACTTCTTGATAAAGTCTATTTGATTCTTCGTAGGGTAACGATGGTGTTTCTGCTTCAATAGTATCTAACAATAATACGGTTTCAAAAGGTCGCATTCTTGGATAATCTACCATTCTTACTTTAACTTCTGCGAAGCGAAAACCATATAATTCTTTAATCGAAAAAATTTCTAAAACTTCAATTATATCGCCATTTGCAATAAAACCAGCTTCGGTTGTTGGTTTAATCCAAAAATAGTTATTCTTAACGACCATCAAATAATCGCCAGCGGTTAACTCGTGTTCGTTAAACAAGATTCTGCTTCGTATTTGTTGATTATACATGTTAGCGCGCTTATTACTTCTCACAATAATCGCAGTTTCTTCATTCCCTAAATTGCTATAAGCATCGTTAATAGCATCCATTATTTCATACCCATCTACAAGTCTAACAATATCTTTAAAATCCCCTAAATCAAATTTAAACGTATCATGAAAGGCATTTGATAAAGCTTCTCGTAAAACTGTAGCGTTTTCAAGAATACCAGAATCATGCTCTTGACGCATTACTTCATCCAACTCCATTTTGGTAACCTCTTTGTTATAATTTAAAGCTAGTTTATTTTCATCTAAAGCAGGGCTTAAATCTAGTTTTACAGGAGGTAATTGTGCAGTATCACCAATTAAAAGTAGTTTACATTGGTGACCAGAATACACATATTGCATTAAATCGTCAAGTAATGAGCCATTTTCAAACAGCTTAGATTCTCCTGGTGTATCTGGAATCATTGAAGCTTCATCGACAATAAAAATGGTGTTTTTATGCTTGTTAGGTTGCAAAATAAATTTTACACCACCTCCTTTATCTTTTTTAGGAAAATATATTTTTTTATGAATGGTAAATGCTTCTTTGTTAGAATAATTTGAAATAACTTTTGCTGCTCTACCCGTTGGAGCCATTAAAACAGCACTTTTTTTTGCTTTCCATAAATTTGTAACAATTGTACCAACAATAGTTGTTTTACCAGTACCCGCATAGCCTTTTAACAAATACAACGAGTTAGGAGCTTTGCTAAAAATAAACTCTGAAAGCTGTTGCAGAACAATATTTTGTTTTAACGTTGGTTGAAACGGAAACTGCTGTTTTATAAGCGTATAAAATTCGGATGATGTCATTTAAAACAATAATATTTAATAAATTATTCAAATATAGAAATGATTTTTACGCAGTTTGGTTTTTACGATTAAAAAAAAATTGTAGATTTGCGAAAGACCATTAATAATTTCATTTAATAAATAACGTACTATGTTAACATTAATAATCGTTACAATTGTTGTAATTCTAGTTACAATTGGCTTAGTTAAGCTAGTTGACAAATTTATTCCTACAAAATTTAAGCCTATACTACAAATTGCACTATGGGTGCTTATTGCTTTTTTAGGATATAATACATTTCAATCTGTTTACGGTCCGGTTCACTTTAATAAAGAAAAAAACAAACGTTATGCAGAAGTTATTAAAAGCTTAGTTGATATTAGAGATGCCCAATTAGCGCACAGAAAAGTAACTGGTAGGTTTGCTAATAACTTTGACCATTTAGTAACATTTGTAGATACTGCTGAATATACACTTACACAAAGACGTGATTCTAGTGTTCTAGATGAAGTAATGACTAAGCAGTTTGGAGTAGATATGTATAAAGATATTGTTATTATAGACACCTTAGGATTTGTTCCTGTTAAAGATTCTTTATTTAAAGATTCTGACCGCTATAAAACGATGATGAATGTACCTGTAGGAAAAGAAGGTACTAAATTTGAATTAAAGGCAGGTTTTATAGAACAAAACGATGCTAAAATTCCTGTATTTGAATCTTCTGTTAAAAAGGACCTTTTGTTTTTTGATTTAGATAAAGATTTACTAAATGAAGAAAAGCAAGTAATTTCTACAATTGTAGGAGTAACTGGTGATGCAATAAAAGTAGGATCGATGGACGAAGTTAGTACAGCTGGAAATTGGCCAAAAACGTATGACTCAAACGAGTAAAAATTATAACAAACTAACTAATCTGGAATTGTCCATTCAAATAAGTTTGAGTGGACTTTCTTTTTGTATACTAAATAGAGAAAGCAAAACAATTACGACATTAGATCATGTCGATTTTGAAAAAAAACTAAACCCCTTTGAAGTTTTAGATAAACTCATTCATCTATTTAATACAGAAACTGTTTTTCAAACGCCATTTAATAAAGTTAATTTAATACATACAAACGAGCTTTCTACACTTGTACCTAAACCTTTATTTAAAGAAGATTGTTTAGCCGATTACTTAAAGTTTAATTCCAAAATACTAAAATCAGATTTTATAGCTTTTGATGATATAAATTCTAACGATAGTGTTAATGTGTATGTCCCTTACGTAAACATTAATAATTTTATTTACGAAAAATTTGGCAGCTTCACTTATAAGCATTTTTCCACTATTTTAATTGAGCGCATTTTATTTATTGAAAAAAATGCTGATGATGTTAAGCTTTATGCAAATGTAAATTCCAATCATTTTGAAATTATTGTTTTAGAAAAAGGAAAGCTAATTCTTTATAATACATTTGAGTATGTCACTAAAGAAGATTTTGTTTATTACATATTATTTACTGCTGAGCAATTAAAACTAAACCCAGAAACGCTTAATTTAATGCTTATAGGTAATATAGATAAGAACGATGATTTATATAAAATTGCTTATAAGTATATCAGACATGTAGACTTTGGTAAGCGTTTTGATGATTATACTTATTTAGAATCAGCAAAAACCAACTACTCAAATTTTGCTTTAATTCATAGCTTTTAATGCGCATTATTTCAGGAATACATAAAAGCAGAAAAATTGTAGCACCCAAAAACTTACCGGTTCGCCCTACTACAGATATGGCAAAAGAGTCACTATTCAACATTTTAAATAATCACTTTTATTTTGACGAAATTTCTGTGCTCGATTTGTTTGCTGGTACAGGAAATATAAGTTATGAGTTTGCTTCAAGAGGTACAGAACAAATCACTAGTGTCGATCAAGACTTTGGTTGTATAAAATTTATTAATCAAACAGCAGAAAAGTTTGATATGCCAATAAATACAATCAAAAGTGATGTATTTAAGTATTTAGAAAAAACGATGCAAAAAACCAATGTTATTTTTGCCGATCCGCCTTATGCCTTTTCAGAAGAATTGTTTACAAGAATTCCTGAGTTAGTATTTCAAAACAATTTATTGCTTGAAGATGGCTTACTAATTATAGAACATTCCAAACATACAGATTTATCAAACCTTAAACATTTTGGCTATTCAAAAAGTTATGGAGGCAATAAATTTAGCTTTTTTGAAGCGGATTAACTATCGTCTTTTTTAATAAGTCCTTTTTTTTCAGTATATTAGATTTCTCCTTAAGAGTCCCTGACTCTATTATAGCTTTACTCTCGACAAAAAAGCAACCAACTTTATTGTGTACTTATATTGTGGTTAAAATTTATTATTAACATTTTAAACCACTAACCAATGAAAAAACTTTTTTTATTAGGGCTCGCAATTACACTATTTATTGCTTGCCAAAACAAGCCCCAGCGTTATTTTGCTGATTCTGCAGAAATTGAAACATTAAAATCTGGAATAAATGCCTATGAATCTGGTGATTGGGACAAATGGAAAAGTCATTTTTCAGATACCGCTAAAGTTTATGTTAACTCTACCGAACCTATAACCGTAGAAAAAAGACTAGAAGGTTTAAAAGGTATGACTAGCGCTATGTCATCTTACGGCTTTAATCGTGATAAAGAATACATAGAAATGGTCTTAGACAAAGAAGACGAGACATGGGTATATTATTGGGCTTTACACAAAGGTACTTTTGCAGCTAATAATAAAGAGTTGTCAATACCTGTGCATTTAGCTGTACAATTTGTTAATGGTAAAATAGCTGAAGAACACATCTATTTTGATGGAACAGCAATGAATGCAGAATTTGAAGCATTAGCAAACCCAGAAACTGAAGAAGAAGCTTCAGAAGAGTAACTAATATTCATCAAAAACCCAATATAAAATGAAAAAACTCATAATTTGCGGATTAGTTTTTACGCTTTTCCTAGCATGTAACAAAGAACCAGATCGCTACTTTTCTGAATCCCCAGAAATTGAATCCTTAAAATTAAGAGTGAAAGCCTATGAAGCACAAGATTGGGAAACTTGGAAATCTCATTTTTTAGATACCGCAAAAGTATATCATAACAAAAACATAGGAATCTCTTATCTAGAGAGCATGAAACAGCATCAAGATATGATTTCAAACTTTTCAACCTATGGCTTTTCAGATGATAAAACGGTATTAGAAATGGTAATTGACAAAGACGGTAAAAAGTGGGTTAACTACTGGTCGGTTTGGAGCGGTAAGCTAAAAGCAAACGGTAAAGAATTAGTTATTCCTGTACATTTAACCTCTCAATATCTTGATGGAAAAATTGTAAAAGAATACGGGTATTATGATACCGCATCTATTACTGCCGCATTTATAGAAATTGAAGCTGCAGAATTAGAAAACGGCTTACCCGAAGAAGTTTCCAATTAAAAACACCAAACCATCATAATAAAAAATTGCTATTACACAAAAAACAACTAACCAATAAATAATTAATTAATTATGAAAACAATTAAAACAACTTTTTTATTAGCATTAATTTTATGCTTCTCAATTAATTTTTCGAATGCGCAACAAGCCTATCAAATACATCAGGACAATGTGAAGCCTTCCAAATTTATGGAGTATGAAAAAATCGCAAAAGAGTTTAATGCTGCATGTGTTGAACATAATTTGCAAGCCACTTGGTTTACAGCCATGAGTAACGATTTTAAATATTTTTACATTACTCCAATAGAAAATTTTGCAGAATTAGATGAGCGTCCTTTCGCAGAAATGGCAAAAGCTATGGGTGATAAGTTTGGAGATATTTTCAATCGTTTCGATACATGTTACGATTCGCATGGTACTTATATTGTTTTAAGTGACGATGAACTTTCTTATAAACCAGCCGAAGATGATAAGTCCAGACAAACGCAAAACTACCGAAAATGGTTTTACATTTATTATACGCCAGAAAATGCCAAAAAAATACGTGAGGGTATGAAGGCCGTTAAAGAACTATTTAAAAGCAAAGGATCAAAAGAATATTATAATGTATACAGAAACGGTTTTGGGCAAATGGAGAGCTATTATATGGTTTCTCTTGCAGCTACAGATGAAATAGAATCTGCACAACGAGGAAAAGCAAACGAAGAAGTTCTAGGCCCAGACAGATACGAAACCTTTAGCAAAGTGA
Organism: Gaetbulibacter sp. 4G1; assembly: GCF_002741945.1. GTDB lineage: Bacteria > Bacteroidota > Bacteroidia > Flavobacteriales > Flavobacteriaceae > Wocania_A > Wocania_A spongiicola. Next base: position 15,503 of record NZ_MDVN01000024.1, on the reverse strand, counting down.
TGAATTACGCATCTCGAATGGAAGAATACACAGGCGAAATGCGCCCAGATTTATCATATTCACCTAAAGAAGATTAATTTTTCACCAACCATTTTTTAACAATAAACCCTTCTTAATAATTAAGAAGGGTTTATTTATATCTAAGCAAATCTATAAGCCGAATTCTGTATGTCCTGAACTCATTTCAGGATCTCTCCATTAATAAGATCAAAACACCCTTATCATTTATCTTAGTGCATTGTTACCAATACACTTTAGCTGTCTACCCTCTAACATCGAGCGTGCAGCCCTCAAGCGTTAGTTTACATGACATTGCACCACATAGAGTTTACCTGGTTTCACTACAGCATAACCTGTACATACTTTCTGTTGCACTTTTCCTAGCCTCACGACTGGTGGATGTTAACCACTACGTTGCACTTTGGTGTTCGGACTTTCCTCGCCCCGATTTAAACCGAGTCGCGATAAGGCGATTTACTTAAGCGCAAAAATACAATAAACAAATACTATTTCTAATAATATTTAATTATTTGGGTATTAACCTATCGGGTCAGGCTTTCACTACTCGTTTCCTCCTACCGTCGGCGATCTCAAACAGACAGCTCAATCATTAACGCTTTTATTTACTGCCTAAAGTTTTCTAATCGATAGTTGTTTTATTTTTGAAGATGTTTGTGTATGGTTTCGTAGTGTTTGAGAAACTTAATTAGCAAAAAAAAAAGATACCAACGTGCTGGAATTTCGGCAAAAATCACCGAATACTATTTAAACACTATGAGTTATACACGTTATTAGCTGCTGACTCTTTCCTGCAAATTTTCATACCTCTTTAATATAGAAGAAGGCTTCTTTAGAATTGTCAGTAAACAGCATACGATTGTTTTCCTGATTAATAAGACTTCCGCCATTTTCTAATATTAACTTTTTTGATGTTGCTAAGTTTTCAACCCCAAACATACACACCCAATATTCGTATTTTCCTTTGTATTGATTTTGTATTTCCATGATGTCAGCTATATATTCACCTTCATTGTTCAAAACTTCATATATTTCATTTTGATTTTGCACAATCTGCCAATTAAAAATTTCTTGATAAAAAGGGATTATTTTTGTTACATCAGAAACGTGTAATTCGTTCCAGATAAGTGTATTTTTTATGTTTTTCGTTCTGGTGTTTTTTAGCTTGTCACCTTCGTAAATAGTAAAACCAGCACCTTGAGGGTCTCGAATTAAAGCCACTTTACCAAAGCCATTCATTTCGTAGCTCAATTCAATAATGCCTCCAAGTTGTTTAGCTTTATCTATGGTAACATCCAAATTAGCTACTTTAATATACGTCATCCAAAAATGAGGCATACGCATTTGTTTGAACTTTTCAGGGGTTTCGTACAAGCCAGATACTTCTGTATTTCCTAAAAAAGCTGTGAAATAGTTATTAGCCTTGTAGTATTTCCACCTAAAAGAGCGTTCATAAAATGGTATGGTTTTTTTGGGAGAATAGGTTGATATATCTGCAAAAAAAGGATTGTTTAACATTGTGTACTTTCTATTTATTTGTTGGCATCCAATCTGGTGGTTTTATAAAAACCAAAAGTTTATTTTTGAACCCATTTACTTTTTTTAATTTTCTAACAAGGCGTGTAATTCCATGAAAAAATACTTTTATTGGGTTGTTACTATTTAGAGGCTCCGAAATTCCATAACGAACTTTTTCTACTTCAGGCTCGAAAGTGCCAAACATCCTATCCCAAATTATTAAAATACCAGCATAGTTTTTATCCCAATACTGTCGATTTGAGCCATGATGAACACGATGATGCGATGGCGTATTGAAAATATATTCTACTGGCTTTATAAGCTTACCTATTATTTCTGTATGCAATAAGGTTTGAAAGACTTGAACGAATACCTCTGACAGTAATACTAGAATAGGATCATAACCTAACATAACAATAGGCAAAGAAAATAGTATAGGCATAATTGCATCCAAAGGCCCAAATCTGTATGCTACAGACATATTAAAATGAGGTGAGCTGTGATGTACAGTATGAGTGGCCCAACCAATACCAATCCTATGCATCATTCTGTGTTCCCAATAGTAGGCAAAATCGGCTAATAATACACAAGTTATGATTGTTATCCAGTTTAACTCTAAATGTATTAAACTGAAGTTGTTGTAGATCCAAAAATAAACTTTTGTTATAGCTAAAACTCCTAAAATGATTTCTATTAAGAAAAATGCTCCAAATGTTATAATATTTGCTAGACTATCTAATATTAGCTCCTTATTTAATTTTTTCAAATAGGCATATCTAATTAATTCCAATGCAAAAAAAGGAACAATGATGTATACTAAACTTAAGTCATTTAAGATGTAAAACCAATATTCTATATCTATCCATTCGAGTTTTTTTGATAAGAATTCTATCATAATTATTGTCTTTTCCAGGTTTCTATATCACTATAACCATAATAGTCATAGCTCAACTTAAAAGTGTTTTCATCTACCATATCAATTTGGCAATCAACCTGATATTGTTGTTGTTCATATTCAATTGTATAAACGCCTTTGCCTTGATATCCATCAAAGCTTTTAATGATCAAAGTTTTAAGACCTTCAGCTTTTTCTGAATTGCCATTTTTATCTTGATATTGATAAGTGTATGCATTAAAAATTTTTCCTTCTTTTTTAATGTTATAGAAAACGGCTCCATTAAAATCTTCGGTGTTATAATTTACTTTCCATTTTCCGACGATATAATCAGTTTCCAAATTGTTGTTTGATTTGGGTTTTTCATCTTCAGGGAACACGTTTTCTTGATTTGAATCAATTGATTCTTCATAATTATGATTTATGTCATCTTTTTGAGATGCATAACTTGTTAAATGAGCAATACCACCAATAAAAATTATAGTTGCTAAACTTCTGAATAGTAATGTTGAATCTTTCATGAGTTAAATATTTTTACAAAAATGGTAATGTTTGTAATCATATTTTTTGACTTATGTCAAAATCTTCAAATAACTTAAAATTGAATAAAGGGCGAGTAATGACCAAATGATAATCATGAACCAATATAATTTTGGAGAATCACCTCTTGAAACCTCTTCGACGAAATGAATACTTTTACTTTTAAGCATATATAACAGTCCTAGTAAAATAAAAATGGCCCAAAACCATTGCCAATCAAAGTAAATGGCTAAAGCCATAAAAATAAGAGCTAAAATAGTTTTCCAGTATTTCATGATTGGAATTTACTAAAATATTATTTTCTAATTCTACTAAATGTTTCTTGTGAAATACCAAGAAAAGAAGCAATATGTCCAAGTTTTACTCTTAATTCGATATTTGGAAAATATGAAATTAATAATTTGTATTTCTCTTTGGCAGTAAGAAAAGACCAGCCTTTTGAAAACTCGTCAATAAATGAAAGCATTTCCTCGGCAAGAAGCCGAGCAAAATTACCAAATGAAGGAAAGTCGGCTATTAGTTTCTGATAATCTTTATAACTTATTTGAAACAAAATAGAATTCTCTAAACATTCAATTTCCTCAAAGCTAGATCTTTGAGTATAAAAGCTATGCCATGACGTTATAAATTGGTTTTCGTTGTAAAACCATGAGGATATTTGTTTGCCTTCATAGTAGTAATAACTATGTAAAACTCCTTTTTTAACGAAATAGAGGTAATTAGCTTTGTTTCCTTGAGCTAGGATTTTTTCTCCTTTTTTTACATTCCTTTCTTCAAAGTCTTTCGTAATTCGGTGCTGTAATTCTGGGCTTAAAAAACATCTTTGACTTATTTCTTGAAGTAAACTTTGCATATTAATTTTAGTCGGTTTTGTGAGTTTGCAGCTAATGACTTAATATGAGGTTGTTTTTAATGATTGATATTCAATGCTAAACGAATTTATCATTTTTTTCTGATAGAATCAAAAAAACACATCATTAACAACCATATATATTTGTTAATAACTCCTATTAAATTTTAGGTTCTAAATTCTAAATTCTGAATTGAATTTTTAACTTTGTTATTCAATACTTTTACATGGAACATTTTGTAGTATCGGCTCGCAAATACAGACCCCAAACGTTTAAAGACGTGGTTGGGCAGCAAGCTATTACAAATACCCTACTAAACGCTATTGAAAATAATCATTTAGCACAAGCCTTGTTATTTACAGGCCCTCGTGGGGTTGGCAAAACAACTTGTGCGCGTATTTTGGCAAAAATGATTAACAGTGATGGTTCTGAAACCGATGATGAAGATTTTGCATTTAATATTTTTGAATTGGATGCCGCTTCAAATAATTCTGTTGATGATATTAGAAGTCTTACCGATCAGGTTCGAATACCACCACAAGTAGGAAAGTATAAAGTGTATATTATTGATGAGGTACATATGCTATCTCAAGCTGCCTTTAATGCCTTTCTTAAAACCTTAGAAGAGCCACCAAAACATTGTATTTTTATTTTAGCAACCACCGAGAAGCATAAAATAATTCCAACTATTTTATCGCGCTGTCAAATTTTTGATTTTAAACGCATAACGGTAAAAGACGCTAAGGAATATTTAAAGTATATAGCTGGAGAACAGGGTATAACTGCCGAAGATGATGCACTACATATTATAGCTCAAAAGGCAGATGGGGCCATGAGAGATGCCTTATCTATTTTTGATAGAGTGGTTAGCTTTTCTGGTAAAAACTTGACTCGACAAGCCGTTACAGAAAATTTAAACGTTCTTGATTACGAAACTTATTTTACGAGTACAGATCTTATACTAGAAAATAAAATTCCAGAATTGTTGTTACAATTTAATAATACACTTTCAAAAGGGTTTGATGGCCACCACTACATTGCTGGTTTAGCATCGCATTTTAGAGATTTACTGGTTAGCAAAACCGCACAAACCATAGAGTTACTAGAGGTTGGTGATCAAACCAAAAACAAATATTTAGAACAATCTAAAAAGGCCTCACAAGAGTTTTTGCTTCAAGGTATAAATTTAGCTAACGATTGCGACCTCAAATACAAAACTAGCAAAAACCAACGTTTACTCGTTGAGTTATGTTTAATGCAGCTTGCCTCTATCACTTTTGATGGAGAAAAAAAAAATAGCAAACATTACATAATTCCTGCTTCTTATTTTAAAAAGAAAGGCATTACCCCTATTCCTGTAAGCGTATCATCAAAAACTACTAAAAGTAAAGAAATTGTAGAGCAACTTACTGTTACTAAAAAAGAGGAAGCCGCAGCAATTGTTTCTAATTTTCAAGTAAAAGAACCTCCAAAGATTGTTTTAAAACAGGATAACAAGCGTACATCAGGACTTTCGTTAAGTAGCATAAGAGCAAAAAAGGAGCATCAAATACGACAAATGGATGTTGTTATTGATGAAGAAAATTTGCCTAAAGATCCGTTTACAGAAAAGCAACTAGTTGAAGTATGGAATGCTTATGTTAAAAAAATTGAAGAAAAAGGGCAATATAATTTAGCCTCTATTTTATCAATTGACACACCAAAACTAAAAGACACTACTATACATTTAGAATTTCCAAATGCAACAAATAAAGTAGAAGTTGAACGTCAACAATACGATTTATTAGGGTTTATTAGAAAAACTTTGAATAATTTTGATATTGGTTTAGACATAACTGTAAACGAGGTTTTAGAGAAAAAATACGCTTACACAAGTATGGATAAATTTGAAAAATTAAAGGAGAAAAACCCAAGCATTGATATTTTAAGAAAAACTTTCAATTTAGATATTTAAATAGCTATTTATGAGTAAATTACTGTTATTATTTTTTATACTATTTATCACCTTAATGAGTTGTGACGGACGCGATAGAAAGTATAAAAAAAATGTTGATGTTTTAAAAGAACATAATTTGTTTGAATCTTTTTCTAAACATGTAAAATACATCCCGGAACAACCTACCGAAATTTTTACAGATACCATTTTGAGCACAGGTTTTCAAATTAAAATACAATACTACTCGCTTGAAAATGATTTTATATCTAGAACTACAAACACATCAAACGATAATAATAAAACAACTCATTTTAAAAATTTTGAAGCACAATTTCAGGTTTCTAAAAATAATAACTTAATAACTAGAGATTATATTAATAAAGAAATGTTCAGCAAATTCGAATCTCAAGCCTTTTGGGCAGCTGCAATTATGCAATTTGTTTGGATTGATTACGAAAACTCTTCTGATGATTTCATAACGCTTAACACTTCTTTTCACCTACCAGAAACCGAAGTATACAAAGACTTTAGTATTGTAATTAATAAATTTGGAGAAATTAAAACAAGAGCAATTAATCTTGTTGAAAACGTATTATAACTATGCTAGGATTAAAACTACCAACCGATCCGCGTTGGGTTAACATTGTAGAAAAGAATATTGAAGAAATACTTACAGACCATGCTTTTTGCGAACAAAAGGCAACAAGTACAGCTATATCCTTAATTGTTAGTTTTCCTGAATATACCGAGCTAGTACAAGAAATGGTCGCTTTAGTTAAAGAAGAAATAAGCCATTTTAAAATGGTACACGACATTATTTTAAAGCGTGGTTGGACTTTAGGTAGAGACAGACGTGATGACTATGTTGTACAGCTAATTAAATTTTTTCCAAAAGGTGGAAGTAGAACCACACAGTTAGTACATCGTTTGCTATATGCTGCACTAATAGAAGCCAGAAGCTGTGAACGTTTTAGATTACTTTCTGAAGAATTACAAGATAAAGAATTAGCTGATTTTTACAGAAAACTAATGGTAAGCGAGGCTAATCATTATACCATGTTTTTAGGGTTTGCAAGACAGTACGGAAACAAAAAAGAAGTTGACACCAAATGGCAACAACTTCTTGATTTTGAGAGTAAAATTATGGCTAATCTCGGAAAAAATGAGACTGTACACGGTTAAAATTTATAACCGATTCCTATTTGGATATTAGAATTTTTAGCTTCAACATTTAATTTTTCATCAAAAATATTAGAGAAACCATAAGTATATCTTACATCAGCAAAAAGCACGTGAGATAGTTTGTATTCTAAACCTCCAACACCTGAATAAGCAAAGTTTTTAACGCCATCTTCATATTTATGGACTTTTAATCCTACCTGTGGACCGGCTGCAATATGAACTTTTTCACTAAGTCTAAACCTTAAAAGAATAGGCGCTTGTATATAATCTAAATGTAATTTTTCCTCATTAGCACCTTCAGCAGAAAACTGAATTTCTGGTACTAAAGAAACTGTTTTAGATAGGCCAATATTAGCAAAAAAACCAATATATATACTATTTCTATGCTTATTAGTCATGGTGTGCGCAGTGTCAAAACTAAGGTTAGAAATATTGTAACCACCTCTTACACCATACATTACGCCATGAAACGCAGCTTCTTTTTTCTTTACACTTACTGAGTCTTTAACTTTATTAGAATCTTTATCTTGAGAAAATCCACAAAATGAAAAACTAAGTAGTACTGTTAATAGTAATAATTTTTTCATAAGTTATTATTTAATAGGTTTGGGTTTAAAATAATAGCAATTTTATGCGGACGAATATATATTATAAAATTATAATACCTATATTTTAAAAGATGAATGGTAAAATTTTACTGTGTATTGCTAGAAACTGTATCATAATATATACTTTTTATGATACCATCTGCCAAACCAATTTTTGGCACATATATATATTTAGAGCCACTCCATTTCATTGCAGATAGGTAAATTCGCATCGCCGGAATAATAACATCTGCCCTATCTTGATTTAATGAAAGTTCTGTAATACGTTGCTCATAAGAATAGCTTTGAAGTTGATGATAATATGAACTTAAGTAAAAATAAGTAAGTGGTTTACCCAATGCTTTACCTGATATTTTAAAGATTTTATTAATGTTACCACCAGAACCTAAAACATCAATCTTATCATAAGGCTTTACACTATTAGCTATCCAATCTTGTAATTCTTCCCAAGCCTCTTTTTTAACCATATCGTTAAGAAGCCTTACCGTACCAATTTTAAATGATTTTGAAGCTACTTGTTCTCCTCGATGTATAACAGTAAACTCTGTACTACCTCCACCTACATCAACGTATAAATATGTTTTATTTCCATCAATAAATTTATTTAAGTCTGTAGCAGCAATAATAGCTGCTTCTTCTTCGCCTCCAATAACATCAATGCTTATTCCTGCATGCTCTAAAACCAAATCAACTATTTTTTTTCCATTTTTAGATTCTCGCATTGCAGAAGTCGCACAAGCTTTATATTTTACTACTTTATGAGATTTCATCAAAAGTTTAAACGCCAACATAGTATCTAAAATACGTTGTGTATTTTCTTTTGAAATCTTATTCTTAATAAAAACATCGGCTCCTAATCGAATAGGCACACGAACAAGCGAGTTTTTTTTAAACTGTACAGGTTTCCCCTTCTCTTCAATAATATTTGAAATTAAAAGTCTTACAGCATTTGAACCAATATCTATGGCTGCATATTTTTTTATTGAAAGCATACTAGTTCTCTAACTTGTTTTTATAATAATCATAAATAGCAAGTTGCGATCTTACTTTTTGTTTATCATTTAATTTATATTCGTTTTCTTGAGAAGTATTTATTAATCTAGCTTTAACATTGTCACTCCAACAGATTGCATAAGTGTCAATAATTTCCTGTTTTAAGGCGTCATTATAAATAGGGCAACTTACTTCTACTCTTGTATCAATATTTCTTGTCATCCAGTCTGCTGATGATATATAAACCTTAGAATCATCGTCCTCTCCAAAAATATATAACCTCGAATGTTCTAAAAATTTATCAACTACACTAATTACTTCAATGTTTTCACTCATTCCTTCTACACCAGGTATTAAACAACAAATTCCTCTAACTATCATTTGAATTTTCACACCTGCTCGACTAGCTTCATATAATTTATCAATCATAACATAACTAGAGATGCTATTCATTTTTAATCGAATTCTACCAGTTTCTCCATTTTTCACTTTTTCTATTTCTGCATCAATAAGCTTATATACTGTGCTTTGTGTATAATGAGGTGAAGTTATTAAATGCTTATATCTGAAAATTTTATAATTGGCTCCAAAGAAGTTAAAAATCTTGTTAACATCTTTTAGAATACTCTGATCTGAAGTAAATAATGTATAATCTGTATAAATTTTTGCGGTAGACTCGTTAAAATTACCGGTGCTTATAAAACCATAGCGCTTTAACTTATTCTCCTCTTCCCTTTCTATAACACACATTTTACTATGCACTTTTAAGCCTTGAACACCAAATATTAAATTGACTCCTTCATCTTTCATCTGTTGCGCATAATTTATATTGGCTTGTTCGTCAAAACGTGCTTGGAGCTCAATAGATACTGTTACTGTTTTTCCATTAATAGCAGCATTGATAAGCGAGCTTGCTATATGTGAAATTTCAGCCAAACGATAAATAGTAATTTTAATAGTTCTTACTTTAGGATCAAGCGCTGCTTCTCGTAAAAATTTTACTATATAGGAAAACTTATGGTAAGGCGCATAAAGTAGATATTCCTTGGCAGCTATAGCTTCAAAAATACTAGACTCAAAACTAAGGCCTTTAATACGTAATGGTTCTATTTTATTATAAAGAAGGTCGGTTCTTCCTAAGCTTGGAAAACCCATATAATCTCGCCTATTGTGATATCTACCACCAGGAATGATACTATCTGTATCGTCAATTCCCATTTTTGACATCAAGTATTCTAAAGTATCGCTATCTATAGTCTTATCATAAACAAATCTTACTGGCTCTCCTACTTGTCTGTGTTTAACACTATCAGATATTTTTTCTATAAAACTTTTACTTAAGTCACTTTCAAAATCTAATTCTGCATCACGAGATATTTTAATCATATGAGCTGAAATACTCTTATAATCAAAAATATTAAATATGTCGCCTAAGCAATGACGTAATAAATCATCAATTAAAATAATATAACTTTTATCTCCTTGTTTAGGTAACTCTACAAAGCGATTTATAGATTTTGGAATTTCTAATAGCGCAAATTGCTTACTATTATCTGACATTATCATTCTAACTGCCAAATAAGCTCCAGTATCCTTTAAATTTGGAAGTTGTACCAAATCATTCAAAATAATAGTTACAAGAGCTGGACTTACATTTTCTACAAAGTGCTTTTTTATAAAATTGTGTTGAGCATTATCAATTTGAGTTTCATCAATTATATAAATATTTTCTTCTTCTAATTTAGTTTTAATAGTGTTTAAAATATCTAAACTTTTGCTTTGTTGTTTTATAACAATCTGCGTAATTATTTCAAGTAATTCTTTTGCTTTAATGCCTCCTAGCTGATTTTTTCCTCCTTTTCCTGCTTCTACAATTCTTTTAACCGTAGCATATCTTACTTTAAAAAATTCATCTAAATTATTAGAAAAAATACCCAAAAACCGTAATCTTTCAATTAATGGAACGCTTGTATCTGATGCTTCTTGTAAAACTCTTGCATTAAACTGTAGCCAGCTAATTTCTCTATTTATATAAGTGTTGTTTTGCTTATTGGCTTTGGTCATATTTTTACTTAAAAAATTGGAGTAACAAATATATTCTATTTAGGGCAATTATTTATAGCCAATATATTTATAAAATGAGTATTATTTTAAATCTTTAGGGAATAATGTATAAATGGTTTTGCCTTTATTCAAATCTTTCCAATTTTCTATATCAAAATTAATGATAGTAACCCCACAAGTTGGCACGTTTTCTATATACTTATCACCATAAGTGTTGACAAAATCAGTGATCGCATGATTATGACCAAAAACCATCAAGCAATTAATTGATGCCTCAACCTCTTTAATAGCTTTAGTTAGATTAATGCCAGAGAAATCATATAAATTGTAACTTAAGCTTACTAGGTCTTTATCAATATTTAAATTTGAAATAAAGACATTAGCTGTTAACTTTGCTCGAAGAGCATCACTAGACAACACCTTATCAACTTCCAATCTGCTCTTTTTTAAATGATTAGAGACTAACTCAACATCATCTTCACCTCGTTTATTAAGTGGTCTATCATGATCAATTACATTATGTTTCCAAGAGGATTTTGCGTGCCTTATCAATACTAGTTTTTTCATAAATACTCGATTAAATGCAATTTTAATCGATAAAAAGTTGTTTTTGTCGATAAAATTCAATTTATTTGTTCCATAATTTATTAGAAAGTTAATTAAAAAAACAGAATGGAGAAAATTAATAACCTAATTTACAAGATAACAGATAGTTATAGTATAATAGCAATCGACAAGTTGAGTAATAAAATCGACAAAATGATTTCGTTACCCTTTTTATCGAATTTATAAGTGATTGAACATTTTTATTTGATAAAGCTGCAACATATATGTTGTTTTGCGTTACCTACTTAAAATTACCTGCTTAAAACGAAAAAATTATGACCCCGAATCTAATTTCCATTTTTAAAAAAGCATTGATTTCAAATGCTTCCCTCACAGTTTTTCCCTCGAAAACTTATAACTCTATTTGTTGTTTTTTAGTTATTAATAGTAACTGAAAAGCTGAACTAGTGCTTATTAATATTGTTTAAATTAAATAATTATGAAAAATAAACCGGCTTTAACATTTTACACATTCTTACTAGCATGCATAGTATCTATACTTTCTATAGGAAATGCTACAGCTCAAGAAAATGATATTTTCGAACTTACAGATGATGAGGATCTGTCAAAAGTGAAAATAAAAAAATATAAAGAAAAAAACAGAGGTAAATTTTACAACCTAACTCAAAAGTTACATACAACGGCATATATAAGCAACAATAATGTTAATAAAGTTTATGGCGAAGGTGATATAAAAAAAATAACATTTGGAGATAGTAAATCCTTTGGGTTATTAAGTAACAAGAAATATGATAAAGTTGAGTTAATTACCATTAGCATTGACAAAATCAGTGATTTAAATAACAAATTGGATTTAACTGTAGATAATAAACTTACTAGCCTCAAATACATATTTATTAGGTGCGATTTCAAATGCACAAAACAGCAAATTAAAAAATTTGTTAAGGCTAATAGAAATTCTAACATAAGAATTTTTTATAAAACTGAATCATCATCATAATAAAGCATAAGGTCAATATAAAAGATTACGACATGAGAAAACTATACACTAATAAAACTTTCACAAATAACAATTCAATCAAATTGATGTTATTTGCTGTTTTACTTATAACCTCAATTTTTAGTAGTTATAGTCAGGTAAGAGTTCCTTTTTCACCTAGAACTTCAAATTATACAATTAAGGGTGACTTTACTATGGTAGGAAATACAAACCTTACTTTAGTAAACTATGGGAATAATACAGACAATAATAATGACATGGAATATGTTGATATTGATGGGACTGCTGTTCCTGGAAACAATACACTTAATTCATCCTCAGCTTTAGTAACATTCTCTACCGAAAATGGTGCAATCCCAGATTGTTCTAAAATTCTTTATGCTGGACTCTATTGGACTGGTAGGTCAGAAGACACAAATAGCGACCCCAATCTTGATGGAGATAATGATCAAAACACTTTTCAAGTAACCAAAGGAGGAATAACAAAAAACTTTGACAAGCGTAAAGTGTCTCTTAAAGGACCTCTTTCTTCAAGTTATACTGAAATTACAGCTGGAGCTTCTGGAATAATTTCTGACCCTATAAATATTGCTTACCCTACTAATGGTGATGAAAGAAATATGTATGTTGGCTATGCAGATGTAACAGCATATGTTACAGCAAATGGTATTGGTGAATATTTTGTCGCAGATATTGCTTTGGTTGAAGGTGATGGTGGTGGTACAGGTTATTATGGTGGTTGGGGTATGGTAATTGTTTATGAAAATTCAAAAATGAATTGGAGAGATGTTACCGTATTTGATGGCCATGCCTTTGTAAATTCTGGAATTGCAAGCCATACTATTGATGTATCTGGGTTTAATGCAGTACCTTTTGGTGATGTTAACTTAAAGCTAGGTTTAATGGCTGGTGAAGGAGATATAGGAGTATCAGGAGATTACTTTGAAATGATAATACCGGATAACAATGACGATGAAAATGATTTAACAACACTAAACGATAATAGTTATCAACGACTATCACATAGTGGCAATACCACAGGTAATTTTTTTAATTCTAGTATTGGACCAGCCGCAAATACTCGTAATCCAAATTTGCAAAACAATTCAGGGTTAGATATTGTGATGTTCGACATAGACAATACAGGAAATGTTCTTATTCCAAACAATAAGACATATACTAGGTTTAGATATGGATCTACACGAGACACTTACATTATTTTTAATGCAACATTTTCTGTTGATGCATATATTCCTGAACCAGAAGGTGTATTAAACATAACTTCAATAAACGGAAGCCCTCCTAGTCCTCCAGACATTTTAGAACCTGGACAATATTCAGACTATACTTTAGAAATAAAGAATACTGGTACAGAAGCAACAATTAATACTATTATTACTATTCCTCTTCCAGAGACTGTAAACCCTAGTAATTTAAACATAACTTCTAATACGTATTCTCCATTTTCTACAACAAATGTTCCGTATTATGATAATGACCCTGTCCACGGACCTAATGGCGCAATAATATGGGATTTAGGCTCATTACCTGTTCCTTCTGACCCTAATACTGTTTTAGCTGATATAAGTTTTAGATTGACTGTAACCAGTGATTGTAATACACTAACTGACCCGTCTTTTAACCCTGAGGTTTCATTAGAAGGTACTATTGTTGGTAATGGAGCAATATCAAATATTTCTTTTAACTTTCCTTTAATATTAGGATATCAAGTTTCTGGACTTTGTGCAGGTGAACCTGTACCAGCACCTAGTATTATAGATATTGATTACTTAGATTATATTAACGAACCTCCTACAGCTAGCAATCCTGCTCCAATTAATATAGAATGTGGAGGTACCGTACCTCCTGCTGATATTTTAGTAGTAGATGATGAAGCTGACAATTCAGGTATTAATCCTATAGTAGCTTGGGTTTCAGATGTATCAGATAATGGTACAAATCCAGAAATTATAACAAGAACATATAGTGTAACTGATGATTGTAATAATTCAATCAATGTAACACAAACTATTACGATCGCTGATACAGTTGATCCAAATACACCAACATTAGCGGATGTAACTGGAGAATGTTCGGCAACGGCAACAGCTCCTACTACAACAGATAACTGTTCAGGAACTATTACGGGTACTACATCAGACCCATTAACTTATAACACACAAGGTACTTTTGTTATCACATGGACTTTTGATGATGGTAATGGAAACAGTATTGATGTTGATCAAAATGTAATTGTAAATGATGTAACACCACCTGCAACACCAACATTAGCGGATGTAATTGGAGAATGTTCGGCAACGGCAACAGCTCCTACTACAACAGATAACTGTTCAGGAACTATTACGGGTACTACATCAGATCCATTAACTTATAACACACAAGGTACTTTTGTTATCACATGGACTTTTGATGATGGTAACGGACAGAGTTTTGATGTTGATCAAAATGTAATTGTAAATGATGTAACACCACCTGCAACACCAACATTAGCTGATGTAACTGGAGAATGTTCGGCAACGGCAACAGCTCCTACTACAACAGATAACTGTTCAGGAACTATTACGGGTACTACATCAGGTTCGGCAACGGCAACAGCTCCTACTACAACAGATAACTGTTCAGGAACTATTACGGGTACTACATCAGATCCATTAACTTATAACACACAAGGTACTTTTGTTATCACATGGACTTTTGATGATGGTAATGGAAACTCGATTGTTGTTCCACAAAATGTAATTGTTGATGATGTAACTAATCCAGATACGCCTACTCTTGCGGATGTAACAGGAGAATGTTCGGCAACGGCAACAGCTCCTACTACAACAGATAACTGTTCTGGTTCTATTACTGGAACCACTACTGATCCGTTAACATATACTACTCAAGGAACGTTTGTGATTAACTGGACTTTTGATGATGGTAATGGAAATTCGATTGTTGTTCCACAAAATGTAATTGTTGATGATGTAACTAATCCAGATACGCCTACTCTTGCGGATGTAACAGGAGAATGTTCGGCAACGGCAACAGCTCCTACTACAACAGATAACTGTTCTGGTTCTATTACTGGAACCACTACTGATCCGTTAACATATACTACTCAAGGAACGTTTGTGATTAACTGGACTTTTGATGATGGTAATGGAAATTCGATTGTTGTTCCACAAAATGTAATTGTTGATGATGTAACTAATCCAGATACGCCTACTCTTGCGGATGTAACAGGGGAATGTTCTGCTACAGCTACAGCGCCTACAACTAACGATAACTGTTCTGGTTCTATTACTGGAACCACTACTGATCCGTT
>NZ_MDVN01000023.1 GCF_002741945.1 Gaetbulibacter sp. 4G1 | reverse complement strand
TAAACCCATTACCAGAAATTCCGGTAGGAGGAAATGGCGATAGTATTTGTAGTTCAGGTAGTGTAACTGTTAGTGCTACACCAGGTAATAATGGTAACACAGTGCGTTGGTATACTGCGGCATCAGGAGGAACATATTTAGGAGAAGGGAATTCATATACAACAACAATTAGTGCAACAACAACTTTTTATGCAGAGACATATGCCCCTGGATGTGTATCTTCTAGTCGATTACCAGTTACAGCTACGGTACATCCATCAGTTATAGCAGGAAGTATAGGTAGTAACCAGACTATTCCTTTTAATGGTGATCCATCAGTTTTTACAAACACAACTAGTGCTAGTGGTGGAGATGGAAATTACAGTTATCAATGGCAATATTCAGATAATAACAGTACTTGGACAAATATATCTGGAGCTACAGTTTCAAGTTATGATCCGCCAGCTGGATTAACAGCTGATCGATGGTATAGAAGAGGTGTGACTTCTTGTAGTACAACATTATATACTGCAAGTGTAAAAGTAACAGTGAGTAATTGTTCTGTAGTAGCCGGAAGCATATCTGGAGCACAAACTATTTGTTACAATAATAGCCCAGTAGCTTTTACAAGTACAGCTGATGCAAGTTCGGGTAATGGAGCTTATAGCTATCAATGGGAATATTCAGATGATAATAGTAACTGGAGCTCTATTACCGGAGCTACCTTAGCAATATATACAGCACCTAGTCTAATCGCAGATCGTTGGTATAGAAGAGGAGTGACATCATGTGGAGATTCTAAGTATACAGATAGTGTTAAAATTACAGTGCATCCATCAGTTATAGCAGGAAGTGTAGGTAGTAACCAGACTATTCCTTTTAATGGTGATCCATCAGTTTTTACAAACACAACTAGTGCTAGTGGTGGAGATGGAAATTACAGTTATCAATGGCAATATTCAGATAATAACAGTACTTGGACAAATATATCTGGAGCTACAGTTTCAAGTTATGATCCGCCAGCTGGATTAACAGCTGATCGATGGTATAGAAGAGGTGTGACTTCTTGTGGTACAACATTATATACTGCAAGTATACATGTAATAGTTACTGGTAATACAGTACCTCCTGCTACAATTTCATTTTGTACTAGTGCCTTAGGTTATGAGGCAACTGTGGCTGATTTGAATTCAGGAAACACCAACATTAATTGGTATGCAAACGAAGCAGATACAACACCATTAGCTTTGGATTTTAACTTGTATGAAGAATCAGATGGAACAGGAGTAGATTATTGGTGGGATGACATTACTGATGGTAATCCAAATAAAACAAAAACAACAGTTACTATAGATGGAGGAGTTCCAGAGGCTCTTGAATTTCAAGTATTTGGAATTGGTGAAGATGCTAGAGTTAGTAATTTAAATGCTACAGGAACAAATATTCAGTGGTTCTCTACGGCTACAGGAGGTACTCCTTATAGTTCTACAGAGGTATTGGCTAGTGATAATCTGTATTATGTTGAAGATGTTGGAACTTCAACCTGTCGTTTATTAGTTGAAGTATTTGTAGGGACTATTAAACCAGGAGGCGATGGTGTTCAATATTTTTGTGAAGGACTAACTATAAATTCTATTGAATTAGATCTAGATGGAGATAGTTTTAAATGGTACGATAGCCCAACAGATGGTAACGAATTAGTTTCATCAACCTTGCTAGTTGATAATCAAACTTATTATGCAGCACGAATAGATACTGATGGTTATGAAAGTGAAGAACGCTTAGCTGTTCTTGCAATTATACGTTCTGTAGAACCGCCTCTGATCCCTTCTGACCCTCAAAAATTTTATAGCAATGAATCTCAAAAAATTAGTGATTTAGTTGCATTTGGTTATAATATAAAATGGTTTAGTCAAGCTACAGGAGGATTAGAGTTAGGTGACAATTATGATTTAGTACACGCCAATCAATATTATGCGCAACAAACAGTTAATGGATGCACAAGTGAACGTGTAAGTGTTACGGTTGATATTTTATTAGATCCTATCCCAACTATAGTAAGCTGTGAAAAATTTAAACCTTTATTGGGAGAACACTATGTTATAAGTGGTTGGGTTAAAGAGCAAGATGTGGAGGCTGAGAGTTCTACAACGGTAGCATTTAATGGAAGTGACGCTAGTAATTTATTTGTCGACTTACTCAATCATTTAAAGGAAAGAATACGTCACACTCCAGATGGAGACGAAAAACCTACACAAATTCATATTCCATCAGTATATGTGCCAGAAGTAGAAGGTAAAAACTTTAATCCCATAATGCGATATGTGAAAGATTTAGAAATAGGAGAAAATGTCCTAACAGTATATAATTTTAAACGAATAAAAGACAATTATGCTGAGCCAGATAGAGGACGTACAATAGGCTTTTCATTTTCGTTGCATAAGGGCGCTATTATACCTGATGTTAATGGCAATTTACCTCCTCCTGTATTTATATGGGAATCACCTGTGATAAGTGGAACATCTGATCATTACCCTATACTTAATAATAACGATGATTTAGATATAGAATTTACAAACGTAAGTTTTAGTGGAACAACTTTAAATATGCAATCGTCTTTTACTTTTCAGAATGTAAATACAACAGAAACGCATCCACATATAACCTCTGGCTTAGAAGCTAGTGTCACGTACTTTGATTATAAAGAAGCTGCTAATAGTACACCATCCATAACTTACAACAACGCTTATATAGAAATAGACTATTTAGATGCATCTGATACTGTATTAGAAACAAAGCGTTTTAATCCATCGGGTACTATTATAGATGAGTGGCAACGTATCTCAGGAGATTTTACAATTCCAAAAGATGTAAACGGTAACGATGTAAACACCATGGTTATCAAACTATATAACAGTAACACAGAATTAACCCAAACCTTTTTTGATGATATTCGTGTACATCCGTTTGATAGTAACATGAAAACTTTTGCATACCATCCAGAAAACCAGCGTTTAATGTCTGAGTTAGACGAAAATAATTATGCTACTTTTTATGAATATGATTTAGAAGGTGGTTTAGTTCGTGTTAAGAAAGAGACTGAAAAAGGAGTGTATACTATTCAGGAAACCCGCTCTGGGAACGTGAAAAATTAAAATAAATGAAGATGAGACAGTCAAATAAAATACATAAGCACAAAATAGCTTTAATCCTTTTTATGCTATTGAGCATTTCGGGTTATGCCCAAGATAGTGCTGTCGAGCTACTAAAAAGTGTAGAGAGTAAGCATAAAAACTTAGAAGCATTCCATACACAGGTTGTTTATAGTATGTTTAATAATAATAGTGATACGGCTTCAGAGAGTTACACAGGATATATTCTTAAAAAGGAAGGGGTCATCTATATTAAATTACTGGGAGCAGAAGTTCTTCAATTTCCTGAAGTTCATATTCTAGTAGATAATGATAGTAAAATACTAACATGTAGCAAATCTGTAAATAGTAATGAACAAGATACACCATTAGATGTTTCCAAATTTTTAAAGCTCTATACTATAGCGTCGGAAACGACTATTAAAAATACCTTAATCTTAAATATGAATCTGAATAAAGCTGCAATTCATATTCCGTATAAAAAAATAAGTTTATTCATTAATAAAAACACTTTAGAGATAGAGAAGCAAGTGCTTTATTTCTCAGGTGAATTTGATTCAACAAACATAAAACAAACTCCTGAAAAAACGAGTCGCCTCGAGGTCGTTTTCAAAGGCATTGCTATTGAACCTCCTCCTAAATTAGAACGTTATGTCACCATAACTTCAGATAAAAAAATAACGCCATCAACAGTTTTTGCTGGCTATAAAATTATTGACCAAACCCATTTATAATTTATAAGATATGTTTGCCAACGTTAACTCAAAAATACAGCTTTGCATTATATTATTATTATGCTTCACCAGTATAAATATATATAGTCAAGACGAAACTCCTTTTGCTTCTACTAGCATTACAGCGTCAAGTACATTACAACATATAACGCCAAATTTACCAACTTCTTTGACCTTGGATGAGAACGCTATGGGCTATATAAATTTGCACGTGTTAGAAGATACGGCACCATATACGGCTTACAAATTTTCTCTAACACTAGCAGTGACACCTATATTGCCTAATGGAAACTTAGATACAGCTAATACTTACGATGTGGTATTGGAAGTAGAAAATAATAACACTGCCGGGAGTGGAAATTTTATTGATACCAAGCAACATATTCTTGAAGGGAGTTATGGAGCTTCAGTGCTTATACAAAGTTATATTTTTGAAGAAAACAATACCCCAATAACTAATGGAGCAGTGCCTGTTAATATAGGCTTAACTTTAGGGCATAGTACAACAAGATATTATGAGTTACCGCTTACACCTCCCGTAATACAAAACCATACGGCAACGACTCATAAATTACAAATAAACTGGTCCCAAGTTACTGGTGCTAACTATTATGATGTGGAATGGACTTGGGTTGATCGTTATGGCGATTTAGATGACCCCGATCAGCTTTTAAATGCTGATGAGATTTCTTTTTCTAAAATAGATTTTAAACGTAATAGTACTCGAGTACAAACCACTCAAAACAGCTACAGTATCCCTTTGGTTTACTCTAAAGGATATATTATTTATAGAGTAAGAGCTGTTGGGAATTTTTTGGCAGATACTAGTAAGCCTAAACCTGGCAATTGGTCTATAAACCCAGCACCAGATGCAAATGGAAATACTACTATTGTAAATTGGAAAGATGGAGATTTAAAAAATGTTTACGAAATAGGATTAGAACATGAAAACAAAAATTGGCAATTTCAGGCCTCCTATGCTGAAGATGGAAAGAAAAAAGAAGTAGTAAGTTATTTTGATGGCTCTTTAAGAAACCGGCAAACGGTAACTACAATAAACTCTGACGATAATGCCATTGTAGGTGAAGTAATTTATGATGCCCAAGGCCGTCCGGCAGTAGAAGTTTTACCAGTACCTACAAATAGTAATCAGTTAAAGTATTACACTCAGTTTAACACGGATGCTACAGGAGCATCGTACAATTACTCAAATTTCGATTTAAACTCACAAAATCTGCTCGACGTTCCTTCTGATGCTAAAAATATGAATGCATCAACTAAGGGTGCTAGTTACTATTATTCACCAAGTAACACCATAGCAAACTCTTATAAAGATAGAATTCCTAATGCAGAGGCAGTGCCTTTTTCACAAATTGAATATACACCAGATAATACTGGAAGAATTCGTCGTAAAAGTGGAGTAGGTAAAGCTCACCAATTAGGCTCAGGACATGAAATGGAATATTACTACAGCGTACCAGAACAAAAAGAGCTTAACAGATTGTTTGGTTATTCAGTTGGTAATGCACTGCACTATAAAAAAAATATGGTTTTAGACCCTAACGGGCAATTGAGTGTAAGTTATATAGATCCACAAGGGCGCACTATTGCTACGGCTTTAGCAGGAGATGCTCCAAAAGACACTGGTAACAATCTTATTTTAGATGCCTTAGATGATGAGAGTACGGCTTCTTTACACAAAATTATCACTTCAGATCTGCTTAACAAAATCACAAGCTTAGATACTGATACTCCAATGGATAATAATACCATAGGGAGTACTGGTGTTTTTGGAAACCTTAACGACCAGTTAACCTATACAGGAACAAAAACGGTAGTATTTGATGGTTCGCGTACGTTTAATTATAGCATCACTAACAAAGCAGACCAATTTACTTTTGGTTGTGCAACAAACAATGAATTCCCATTTGAATATGATCTTAAAATAGATGTATTAGATGCAGACGGCAAAAGTTTAATTGAAGATGGAACCCCTCTAGATGGAGGAAGTCCTTTTGAAGATACATTCAATTTAGGAACAGGAGTACCCCATAGTACTTATACGCCAGATCCAATAATTATTAATAATATAAAACGGGGAACTATATCTGTTGCTAAAACTTTAACCGTTAATAAAGCTAAAGTAGAAGAATATGCTGATGCTTATATTGCAAAGCTTGAAGACCCTAATAATGCTACATGTTATGTGCCAGAGGTTGACCTTATAGAACCTATAGATTTTGAAGGCTGTTATGAAACTTGCGAAGATTGTGAGCTAGCTTTTAAGGCTGATTACCCTACCGCTCAAGATTTTGCAAATGCTCAAATAGCACTTTTAGACGATGATCCAAATTATTTTAATTCTTTACCACAAGACGAGCAAAATGCGTTGACAGCTTCTTTTTTAACTCAATATAATGATGTTATTATCGCTTGTAACGAACCTTGTAATGATGGTACACTTCCTGCATCACCAACAGAAGAAGAGCTATTAGCTTCTTTTAGCTGTGAGAATATCTTGGATTTATTAAAAATGGATATGAGTCCATTAGGACAATATGCAGGAGATCAAAAAGACAATTTAGAAACTTTACCACTAAGTATTTTTAATACAAACAATCTATTGCGAAGTGCATTGGTAAAAGACAGCGATGATTTATATAACAGCTGGAAAAACCCTAGACATTATCAATTAGAACAGGACAATACACCTACACAACTATATACCAATGGTCATTATTATAATGACGACGACACTATAAGTGAGATAAAAGTTATTTTACAGGATGATGGTACCTATTTACCAGAAATAGAAGATCAGGCTCCGGTAAGCCCTACAGAAGATGTAGACGTTTCTAATGCATATCTAGTAGAACCACAATATTTGGCAAATGCAAATGATTTTATGCACCCAAACATTTGGCAAGATAGTTGGGCAGCCTCATTAATCGTATATCATCCAGAATATGCCTATCTAGAATATACGCAAGAAGTATGTAAGCTAAATACAAATATTAGTGGAGTTGGTACTTTTAACTCTGATGGTTTTGACTCCTATGTGCAGTCTATTACTACGCATGCCGATGCTGTTACAGCAGGATTATTAGGAAATACTTCTTCCATTAGCACTTTAGATCCTTATTTCACACAAATACCGGTCACCAATTTTGAAACACTAGCATTATTTTCTGCAAGAGAAGCCATGATGGATATTGCATTAGATACAGATTATGATAACTCTGGAAATCCAATGATTGTTTCTGCTTTTGCTAATGTAACATGTAATAGTTTGTCTAATTGTGATATTTTGGCTGCAAATCTAAGTTCAAGTCAGATCTTAAATTTGCTATCAGGAAAAAAAACAGATGGTACAGATTTAACTCCTGTCCAAAAAGACCAATTATGGAACACTTATAAATCGTACTATTTAGCACTAAAACAACGTGTCCAATCATTATTTACTAATGTATATGCTTTGCAGCAAGGCGGTTTTAATGGTTGTATAGGAAGTACAGGAGCAGTGTCAAATTTAACCGATGTTTTAGCACATTATCCGGCTTACAATAATATTGTAAACACAATAAATGGAGCTACAGGAACTAGTGAAGATGTATTATGCAATTACGAGCATGCTTTAGAATATGCCAATAAACAAAAGCGTTTTGTACCATCAGACTTTTTCTATAATAGTGCTGCCAATCCTACTGATGCCATAGAAGACATTGCTGAACAAGTAGATTACGGCTATTTTTTAAGCACTGGTGTATGCCCACTAGCAAGAGATTTAACCATTTACTTAGATGGCTATTTTAAAGAGAGAAGCATTGCCGGTAGCATAGCTGATCAACCATACACAGGGCAATATTTAGGTAGGAAATTATTCGAAGAATTTGGAGCAGATACTGAAACAAGTGCTACTATAAAAGCTAACAAAACAGGAGGAAACCTTACCTTAAGTATAGATGGATTTGGAACGTCCTCTGACGTAACTGTAAACATCTCAGGATATAATTGGGATGATTACGGAACATCTTGGAACATACAAAGCATTAGTACTATTAAAGCTGATTACAATGCAACTAATCAAAATTTCACATATCAGGCCTTGGCAAAATTAGCTGTGGGTATTGCTTATAAAGAAGTAGTCATTAATGGGGTTACTACCGCCCGTATTGCCGATTGTAGTATTAGCGACCCACTAGCTGGTGGCCATGGCGAATATTTAGGTAATGGTAGCACCTGGAATGAGACAGGAACTTGTAATAAGGAAACTTATTTTACAAAAGCCATGACGAGTTTGCTAAATGAGTTAATAGCAACCAATCAAGTTAATAATACAGCAGAAGTTACAATTTCTGATATAGATGATTATACCAATGGCTATTTACCAGAGTTCTTTGGAGGACAAGTAGCCACTTGGAAATATGAAGCTGGTAACATTTATAGCATTACTATTGATGGTAATCTAAAACTGGAAATGATTTTAGATACCCAAATACCTGCTAATGCAACCATTAATAATATAGATTATGAGTATAATACTGACCAATCGAATATTATTGCACAAAATATAAAAATAAGTTGGCAAGGTGGCGTTGCTTTAGGCACCATAGTAGAAGATGATACACGAATCCTTAATTTTTTATGTTGCGATGATATTAATGATTATTACATACCAACAAATGGTTGTAACCCTTCCGATACTGATTGTGATGGGATATTAGATGTGAGTGATAATTGCCCAAACATAGCAAATCCTGATCAAATTGATACAGATGGCGATGGTATCGGTGATGTTTGTGAAACAAGTATTATTAGTTGCCATAATGGTGCGACGAGATCTATAGAGATACAATTTGAATCTTTAATGTTAGATTTATTTAATGAAGTTTTAAATTATTCAAAACAAAATTCAGGAGTAACATCTTTTCAAATTCAAGGCTTCTCTTCATATATTGCTCTTAAGAATGGGATGACTCCTTTTAAAGAAAGAATGGAATATAATGCGTGGCACTTAAACCCTGTATTATACCCATTTAACGATAGTGTAGTAACCTGTAATTTGAGCGGTGTTGGCGTATATTTAATTGAAATTGGTTTTTTGAATAACGATTATAAACTTACACTTTCTCTACCTTCAAATACAACTCCTTTGAGCCAAATTGAATCTTTTGTTTCTTTAGATTTTGTTAGTAATAATACTGGTTTTCCAATTAGCTATACAACTACTTCAGGTTCAACAATTGCTACTAATGATGCAGAGTTTTACAATTGGCATAGAACATCAACAACTGGCTCTCAAGGTGACGGCTTTTTTTGTAGCTTCTACTCTTATTCATCAGTACAATTATTAAAATCTTCTTCTTCAAAAGCTTTAATTCCAGAAGAATCTTGTAACACTCCATGCCCTCCAGTACCAGTAGAGCCTGTAAGTTGTACAGATAAATTTACTGACTTTACTAATCTTTTAGTGACTTTAAATGATACAGAGCAAGTATATACCGAAGAAGAATTCTGTGAGTTACAATTAGCATATTTGGTTACAGATTATGACGATTATTTAACACAGTTAGGTATCAAATCAATTACAGACCCTACCTATTCTCTACAATATGTAACCATTGCAGAATTTGGTGCTACAGAGTACGGGTATGGCTATCAAGGCATGACATCGGTTATAACGGCCTATGCGCAACACGTAACAGCTAATGTAGCAACTCCAGAAAACATACAAAGTTGGACTACTTTTACTGAGGCTAGTTTTACAGCAGATGAAGCCAGTGCAGCATTAAGCGGTACTTGTATGGGTTTACCAGGGCCATTACCTTTAAGTACAGGAAACATTACTATGGCTCCTCCAGAGAATGGACCATGTAAACAGTTTGCTATAAATGTACATAATACCTATTTGCGCGATAATCGCGAAGCCTTTTTAAAGCGAGAACGTGCAGCCTTTATAGAAGCTTATTTAGAAGAAGCTACCACAAAGGCCGTGGAAACCTTCGAGATGGATTATGACGATAAAGAATACCAATACACCTTATATTATTACGATCAGGCAGGGAACCTTATACAAACCGTACCACCAGAAGGGGTCGATAGGTTTACCGATGCTCAATTAAACGATGTGGATGGAGGAACCCTAACTCTAAACGATAAAATTAATGCACACCGTTATACAAATACAGATGAAGTTAGTGATTTCCTGCCTACTCACCGTTTAAAAACAGAGTATAGGTATAATTCTTTAAATCAATTGGTATGGCAATCAACCCCGGATGGCGGAGAAACACGTTTTGCTTATGATGCATTAGGGCGTATTGTAGCATCACAAAATGCTAAACAATTAGTTAATAACACATTTAGTTATACGGTTTATGATAAATTAGGACGTATTGTTGAAGCAGGCGAGTTAATACCTAGTAACGCTTTGGCTATAAATACCACTACAGGTAAACTTATTGATACTGCCACAGGTGATGTCGTATCAACTGATGGATTTCCAGATGAACCTGCCATTGGGTTCCCTAAAAATATCTCCTCACAACAAAACGAGGTTACCAATACAGTATATTCAACACCAGTTAGCAATGCAACCACAGTATTTAATACGGTAACTAGCGAAGAGGAAGTTATTAATTGTTCTAGAAATAGAGTTACTGCTGTATATTATTACGACCAAAAAACGCAGACTACTAATTTTATAGACTTTAATAACGCCATGTATTACCATTACGATATTCATGGTAATGTAAAAGAGCTAGTACAACATAATCGATTATTAGCCCTAACAGCAGATTCTTATGCTGGGTTAAAACGGGTGGAGTACGATTACGATCTTATTAGTGGAAACGTAAATAAGGTATACTACCAAAAAGGTGAGATGGATCAATTTATCCATAAATATGAATATGATGCCGATAACAGAATTGTAAATGTACAAACCTCCTCTGATGGTTTTAATTGGGAAACCGATGCCACTTATGATTATTTTAATCATGGACCATTAGCAAGAACCATGCTAGGCGACAAACAAGTACAAGGTATAGATTATGCCTACACTTTACAAGGTTGGTTAAAAGGTGTGAATGCAGATGTGCTAGACCCTACTAAAGATTTAGGTAAAGATGGAGATACAGGCTCAACCGTGGCAAAAGATGCCTTTGGGTATCAATTAAACTATTATGATGATGCTACCGAGGGATACAATGATTATGCCTCTATAGGCACCATTAGTGCTTTTACAAATACAACCAATGCACAACCCAATATCAGAAATCTGTATAATGGTAATATTAAACAGATGGCAACTGCTATAGCTGATATTAATGAGACTGCTTTAAGCACACAAGTAAACAATTATACTTACGATCAGTTAAACCGCATAAAATCTATGCAAGGCTATGATGCTTCAGGAAATGCTAATTATAATAGTGCTTATGAATATGACCGTAACGGAAATTTAAAAACACTTACCAGAGAAGCGGTAAACAGCTCAGGGGCAGTAACCCCAATGGATAATTTTAAGTATAATTATAATGAAGCAAACGATGAAGATGAAAACCTTCAAATAACAAATAACCGTTTACGCTCAGTACAAGAAGTAAACAATGCTTTAGATGGTAATTTTAATACCGATATTGATTCTGGGCAAGCTTTGGATAATTATGAGTATGACCAAATAGGACAACTCATTAAAGACCATGCAGAAGGCATCACTAATATCGATTGGCGTGTCGACGGTAAAGTGGCTAGTATTACAAAAGCCAACGGAAACGTAATAAGCTTTACTTATGATGGTTTAGGAAACCGTATAGCCAAAACAATAATGCCAGATAATATTACTACACTGTATTCACGTGATGCACAAGGTAATGTGTTAGCGGTTTACGAAACTAACGAATCTGATATTACAAACATTTCCGCAAATAAAGCAGTAATACTTAAAGAACACCATATTTATGGCAGTTCGCGTTTAGGTATCGAGCAAAAAAACCTACAAGGATCGTTTAACGAAACCTTGTTAAATGGTACGCTAACCACAAGTAAAACAGTACAGGTTCAGCAAGATATAAGTGTAGCCGGAAACCCATCTATTTATACAGTAGAGCCTACAGGTAATCTTACCTTAAAAGCAGGTAACAGTATTATTTTAAAACCTGGTACTACAATCAAATCAGGAAGTACTTTTTTAGCAACTATAGAAACTTATAGTGCAGCAGTCGAGGCACCAAACACTTATGCTATTACTATAGGCGATAAACGCTACGAGCTTAGTAACCATTTAGGTAATGTATTAAGTGTGGTAAGTGATCGAAAAATTGTGGCAGACCCACTTAATTTTACTAACTTTACTGCGGACGTTCTTACATATAATGATTACTATCCTTTTGGTCAATTGTTACCTAATAGACATGGTAGCTCTGACTCTTATAGATATGGTTTCCAAGGACAAGAGAAAGATGATGAAGTTAAGGGGGAAGGGAATAGCATAAACTATAAATATAGGATGCATGACCCTAGAGTGGGTAGGTTCTTAAGCTTAGACCCACTATCAGATACTTATCCATGGAATAGTCCTTATGCTTTTAGTGAAAACAGGGTGATTGATGCAATTGAACTTGAAGGGCTTGAACAACAAGATTATGTTATCAATTTAAATAGGGATGAACCTAAATTAATACTTACTTACGATAGAAATAGTGCTTTTGCGAATATAAGGGTTACTGTATATAATTTATTTGAATCTGGTCAACCAGTTCATTATACATTTACTATCACTGGACAAGATGTAAATAATCATCAACAATTTATGGGTGGTTTTTATAACTACATTGGTAATTTTGATGAATTTAAGAAAGACCCAGTAAAAGCGATTCAAAGTGGCAAGTTTGCTACAGATGAGCAGGTAAACCCTTCTATCCTTAAAGAGACTATCCGTAGTTACTTCTTAAGAAAAACAATGAGAGGTCGTTCTAATTCGTCAATGCCTCAAATTAAGCAAACTAATCAAGTAGCTAATGTTAATAGTAAAAAGAATAATAATGCATTAGTTTCAGAAACAAAAAAGACACCTAATGTAAATGATCTTAAAGATAATAGTGGTGGTATTCAAAAAGTGAATGGGAGAAATCCTATAAACTCTAAATATGCTGGAAAAACAAAATCGTTTGAAAAAGGTTCAACTTTAGCAAAAAAATATCCTAATGGAGTTGAGTTTACTAAATCAGGATTTCCTAAATTTACACCTTATGCAAAAAAGACGGTTGATATTGGAAGTTTAAATAAAAATTCATCAACAGATTTTGCGCAAGCTAATAAAATGGCAGGTTATAGCGAAACACCTGCAGGGTATACTTGGCATCATGTTGAAAATTCCACTAAATTACAGCTTGTTCCAACTGATTTGCATCAGGCAGTAAGACATACCGGTGGAAGAGCAACAAATGCACCAAAAGAATAAATTAAATAGAATTATGATTAAGTTGAAAGAAAGCTTTGGTATTACAACACAACAAGATATTTTATCTTTTGAAAAATTGATGGGTGTGACTTTGCCCACAGATTATAAAGGGTTTTTACTAGAAAATAATGGGGGAAGACCAAACCCAAATATCTTTAAAACTATTAATAAAGAATTTGAAACTGACATTCAATTTTTCTTTGGGATAACAGAAGGGATATATAGTATTAAGGATAATTACACCCAGTTTATTAAAAGAAATAATGAAGAATTTTTGCCAATTGCTATTGATAGTGGGGGTAATTTAGTTTTATTAGAAATTAAGAGCAATAATATATTTTATTTAGATAAGGATACGGAAGATAAGTTTTTTATTAGTGATAATTTTTCAGATTTTATTAGTAATCTATACAAACTTGAAATTTCTGAAAATGATTTTGATAGAGCAATCAGAACTCAAGATATTGACTATTTTAAAAATCGAATAGAAAATGGAGTATCAATAAATGAAATTAGAAATGAATTTAATCAATCTTTAGTTATTGTAGCTTCCTTATTTAATAAGTTAAAAGTTTTAAAGTTTGCAATTGAGAATGGAGCTAATGTCACGGGCGCACTTTTTAATGCTAGCGGTAATGGTCATGTTAATATAGTATCATATCTTCTATCTTTAGACCAAATAAACCCAAATGAAAGAGACTCTTCACAAAATAACGATACTGCATTAATTCAGGCTAGTTCAGGTGGATATTTAGAGATTGTAAAAATTCTTATAAAAAATGGGGCAGATATAAAGGCAACAGATGATTTTGGTCAAACAGCACTAAATAAATCATATTGGTCTGAAAATCAAGAATTGATAGATTATATGGAATCTATGCAAAGTTTATAAAAAATAAAAATGTTTAGAATAATAAATAATTTAATTCGAGATATAACTATTGACGTTTTCTTTCTTTATGGGGTGTTTTCTATTGTAATTGTTATACTTTTTTTCTTAAAAAGGAAAAAAGAATTGTCAATAAATAAAATTGATGTTATAGTTACTAAAGTTGTTTGTTATCTTGGAATTCTTTATTTTATCATGTGGTTGGTAGGTATGTTTATTACTCTTTTAGGCTTTGATTCTGAAATTAGGAAGGAAGCTTTAATTGATAGAATGTTTGGGGAATACTGGTATGGATATTGGGTTCAGCCCTTTTTATGGATTATAGCTACACAATTTCTTTGGTTTGAAAAAGTGAGGAAATCCATTATCTTGCGATTAATGATAAGTTTAATTTTAATTATATCATTAGAAAGGTATGTATTAATAGATACTTTTCTTCATAAATATTTTGCTAGCTTTTAGATAGTGGCGTTAAGAATAATTAGAAAATTAAAGTAATAATATTAATGATACAAAACGGGTATAAGGTTTATGCTCGTTTTTTTTATGCGGTGAATTTTTAAGGTTTGACCATTTGGTTAAAGGTTAAACTCGATAATATTTTAAGAGATAATAACTAAAACTAATCTAAACTTTGGTTATTTAATTTATGAACGCAGAAAGACGACCTTAGAAAGGCTCAAATCATGGCGGGTCATCGATATATATCTTCAACGGAAAAGCATCAGAAATCAGACCTCAGTTTATAACAAGAGGCTTTGATATGTATCATCCGATGCAGTAAAAATTTTGTAATTCATTTCTTGTTTTTATGGTAAATTGTATATTTACAATTCTCCCCTGCTGTTCCATAGTATGAGCTACCCCCGCTGTTCCATAGTATGCGCTACCGCAAGTTTTTAACTTGTGGCGTCAAAGATTTCCCTACGGGCAATTTTCAAAGACTATTTTATGTGCGTAAAGAAGAGGTTGATATATTGGTGCTTTCGCCAGAGCAGTTAAAATTTTTAATACACGATAAAGATTTTGAAAACAGTTTAACACCAGCCATTAAACGTACCAAGGATGCCTTTGTTTTTGGCTGTACAACAGGCTTAAGAATATCGGATGTTTTTAGCCTTACTAATAAAAACTTTGAAAAGGAGAATGACGATTGGTACTTGAAAATAAAGTCGAAAAAAACAAAAACCTATAGCTATATTAAGCTACCTAGTTATGCTGTGGCTATTTATAAAGCATATAAACCGAATTCGCCAAGAACACCCATTTTTAAAAATGTAAGCTTATTTATTTTTAACAGAAACCTGAAATTAATAGGGGAGAAGGCTGGTTACACACAACCCATACAAATGACAAGGGAGCAGTTAGGGAAAGCAAAAAAAGTAACTATTAACGGCAAACAAAAGCAACTTAGGTTTTGCGATAAAATGAGCTCGCACATGATGCGTAGAACTGCCATTACAACCTTATTAATATTAGGTATGCCAGAACATTTGGTGCGTAAAATAAGTGGGCATAGCCATGCCAGCAACTCGTTTAATAGGTATGTACATTATGCCCAGGCTTATATTGATGTAGAAATAGATAAGGTGCATAACAAATTAGACAGCTATGTTTAATTACTATAATTGTAATGATTTATTTTTTGCCAACAACCTTAGCTTTAATAAGGGGAAACCATCCTTTTTTTTACAGAAACCCTATTAATTTTAGTCACAATATTTAATCTTAAAAGAATATAATAGAAGTATGAGAAAGTTAACGATTTTCTTACTAATAGCGATAGTCTGTTTTGCCTTTACTACTGATGTACAAAAAAGAACTGTACGTGAAAACGGTTTTGATGTTGAGTGCTATATATCGCTTAAAAAATTAAAAACTTATGATGCTGATAAAATATATTACTGGTTTAAATCTGGTGGTATACATCAATCTTTAGGAAATGTAGGCGGCAACGTTTTACACAATTTGCATTTAAAGTATTATAGGTCTAATCAGCTTGCTGAAAAAGGAAACTTTAGTTACGGTTTAAAAACTGGTGCTTGGAAAACTTGGTATAAAAACGGGCAATTAAAAGTAAATCAAGAATGGGTTTATGGTTATAAAAATGGTGATTTTAAAACCTATGATTCGTTAGGGAACTTGATTATTAAAGGGAAATATAAAAACAATTTAAAAGATGGATATTGGATTGATTTTATTAAAAAGGACACAACATATCACAAAAATAATTTTGAATTTAAAGAAAGACCAAAAACGCTTGTTGAGCGCATTTTAAGGAAAAAGGATTCTATAGAGAAAGTTCAAATAAAATTAGACAGGAAAACAAAAAGGAGAAACGATTCCATTAAGCGCGTTAAGTTAAAACTAAAAAGGTTTAACAAAAAAAGAAGCGATTCTATAAAAAGAGTACATAATAAGGCCATGAAGCTAAAAAAGAAAAAAACAGATTCTATAGAAAAGAGTTTAGGAAATAAAACTAAAAAAGGATTTTTTAAAAGACTGTTTAAGAAGAATAAATAAGGGTTAAAAAATATTTAAATTGTAGTAAAGAAAGGCAAATTTGAATAAGTTTTTTTAAGAGTACTTGAGGTAACAAAAAAGGGGATAAATTAATCTTTAATATCTAATTTTTTTCTGTTTTCTAAAAAGCAAAAACAAAACCCCATCAACCTTATCTCTTATTCTTTTTCTTATCACAGAAAAAGCCTTAGTAATATGCGCTTCAACAGATTTAACAGAAATATTTAAATAATTGGCTATCTCAATATTAGTTAGCCCTTCTTTTCTGCTTAATAAAAACACTTCTTTGCATTTGGGAGGTAAGTTTTGTATTTCAGATGTAATACGCTCAATAGCTTTTTTGAAAAAGCTGTCATCCTCTTCCGTTGCCACTTTTTCTAGAGCTGCATAATATTTTTGTTCCAAGAGTAAATGAGACTTGTTTTTTTTGTACTGATTAATAAACTCATGATATACAGATTTGAATAAATAATTCTGCACTGATTTTTTGATAGTAATTTTTTTTCGCTGCTCCCACGTTTTTAAAAATACATTTTGCAGAATGTCCTGTGCCATGGCTTCATCATTTGCCAGCGAAAGCGCATAGGCAAAAAGCGGTTTGTTATAAGTTTCTAATGCATAAACAAAAGCACTCTCTTTGCCTTGTTTTATAGCTTCAATTAAATCATTTTGATTCTTATAATGCATGATTTTAACTCAAATAAAAGTAATTCATTAGCTAAATTAGGTGATGAAGGTAATTAAAAAAGATAAAAAAAAAAGAATAAAAAAGTTAGGGTTTTTAAAATGAGGTTTGTCTTTCTATAAATTAAGGTCTACAAATGAGTTTTAAAATTATAGAAAAAGCAATTATAAAATATCTGATACAGGAGGCAAATTCAGAAGATTTGAACACCTTATCAGATTGGATTCAAACCCCAGAAAACCAAATAATTTTTGAGGATTATGTTAAAACTTATTACAAAATTAATCTAGCTATGTCTAACCCCGATGTTAATAAAATTAAAGGAAATTTGCTACAGCAAATAAATAAAGATAAAAACAAGACACGTAAATTAATCATACGAAAAAATGTTATTAAATATGCAGCCGCTGCAGTTCTGGTAGGCGTTCTTGCAACAAGTTATTTCTTTAAAGACAAATTTTTTAATAATAGTATTGAAGACCCAACTCCAACAATTGTAGATACTAAAACTATTGTGCCAGGTACAGACAAAGCAACATTAACCTTAGGGGATGGCTCTATTGTTGTGCTGGAAAAAGGCAATACATACCAAGGGCAAAATGCGAATAGTAATGGCGAAGAAATAGTTTATGAAGCCAGTAAGCAAAGACCAACAGAAATAGTATATAATTATTTAACGATTCCAAGAGGGGGAGAATATTATGTTGTCTTATCTGATGGCACTCGAGTTTGGCTAAACTCAGAAACACAACTAAAATATCCAGAAAGTTTTATAGAAGGAGAAACGCGAGAAGTAGAACTTGTATATGGTGAAGCTTATTTTGATGTATCTCCAAGTACAGAACATAAAGGGTCTAACTTTAAAGTGTTTAATAAATCTCAAGAAGTTGAAGTGTTAGGAACAGAGTTCAATATTAAAGCTTACAGAGACGAAGTTAATATTTATACCACATTAGTAGAAGGGAAGGTTGTTGTAGATAATGGTATTTCAAAACAAAATTTAATTCCAAATCAGCAATCTAATTTAAATCTTGAAAAAAATAGTATTAAAGTAGCTGTGGTTGACGTTGAGGAGGAGATTTCATGGAAAAACGGAGTTTTTAGTTTTAAAGGGAAGTCTTTAAAAAACATTATGAGAGTTGTATCTAGATGGTATGATGTTGATGTTATCTTTTTAGATAAAAAATTAGAAGAATTAAAATTTAAAGGTGTTTTGGGTAAAAATCAAAGCATTGAAGAAATTTTATCAATTATGAAGTCTAGTACAATAAGTGACTATAAAATTGAGGGAAAAACTATAATTTTAAAATAGACCATTCATTTTGCTAGATGAATCTTATCTAGTGAAAATGAAAAACCTTGTATAAGAGGATGAAAAACAACTGTTTAATAAAATACAACTAATTGCTTATGAAATAAAAAAACAATTACAAAAAAGGAGGATAAAGTTTAACCGGCAAAAGTATATAACTCTATCCCCTAGGATCATTATCTATTAATTAATAGTGTTTAACTAACAAATAACAAACAAATTTATGGAAATTAAATTAACTAACGCTTGTTTTCAATATAGAAAACGGCTCTTAATGATTATAATGAGAACTTTCATTTTTCTATGCTGCACAATGGTTTTTGCCTTAGCACCTAATAATGTTATTTCACAAAATTCAAAAATTAAAGTTAAAGAAGATAAGGTATTAACTGTTGATGAGGTATTTGACCTTATAATGGAACAGACAGATTATAAATTCTTTTATGAAGAAGGAATATTTAAAGATTTTCCCAAGGTACATTTAAAGAAAGGGACTTTAAAAACTAATAAATTATTAAATAGAACCTTGTCTCAAGGTAATTTAAATATTATAGTAACTGATAATAATGCCATTTTAATACAAGAAAAACCTAGAGATTCTATTATTCCTGAACAACAACATAAAATTTCGGGAGAAATAACCGATGCTTCTGGCCAACCTCTGCCAGGAGCTAATATTCTTGAAAAAGGTACTACTAATGGCACACAAACAGATTTTGATGGTAAATTTTCATTAAATGTAAGTAATGAAAATGCAGTTTTAGTTGTATCTTACATTGGCTTTTTATCACAAGAAATATCAGTTAATAATCAAGATAACATTACCGTAACTTTACAAGAAGATGCAGCAAAATTAGCAGAAGTAGTTGTAGTGGGTTATGGTACAAGTACTAAAGAAAAGTTTAATGGGTCTGTATCTAAGGTAAATAATAAAACTCTAAACAATTATTCTTCTGCTAACTTTGAGCAGGCTTTATCTGGTACAATTTCGGGTGTTCAAGTATTAGGTAATAGTAAAAACCCTGGCGATAATTCTGTAATTCAAATCAGAGGTCTTAGTACATTAACTGCTGGCACTAATCCATTAATTGTAGTAGATGGAAACCCACTAAGTGAGGGGTCTTCATTAAGCTCTATAAATACAAATGATATTGAGGCCATTAGCATATTAAAAGATGCTGCTTCGGCTGCAATCTACGGATCTAGAGCATCAAATGGCGTCATTTTAATTACAACTAAAAAAGGAAGTAAGGGTAAACTTAAAGTTAGTTATAATGGTTATGTTGGCTTTCAACAGCGAATAGATAAATTTAAAGTTACTGATGCATATGATACCGCATTATTTGATTTAGATGCTCGTAACTTTGGTTATATATCTGGTGGACCTGGGAGAAGTATTACAGATGATAATGCAACTAGAGACGCTAATGGAGGAGGTAAACGAAGTCGAATTCAACCATTTCTTCAAGACTATATTAATGGCACGCCTGGTTTAACTAATACAAATTGGGCTAATGCGATTTTTAGAGATGCAATGCAACAAAACCACTATTTAAACCTTAGCGGTGGAACTGAAAAGAGTGACTACTCTATTTCATTTGGACATCTGGATCAAGATAATATTATTATTGCATCCGATTATAAAAGATATACTAATAATATCAGATTCAATTCACAAATTAGCAATCGTATTAAGTTTGGCATTAATACAAATATCTCTATCTCTGATGCAAACCCAACAGGAGAACGCGCATGGTCGCAAACCCTTTTAGGAAGAGGCAGACAAGCCGATCCTGCTTTTACAATTACATTAATGCAGCCATACTATCCAATATACAACCCTGATGGTAGTTTAGCCATTGCTCATCAAATAGATGATAACAACCAAAATTGGGATGGTCCAATTTCAGAAAATACAATTGCACACGTATTATTGTCAGATTTTACTAAAAATACTTTTAGATTGTTCGGAAATGCATTTGTAGAGGTTGAGCTTATAGAAGCTCTTAAATTAAAAACATCCTTTGGTGGAGACTACAATACTAGTGTCGAAGAATTTTTTGCACCTTCAACTTTTGGCAATTATAGAACACCAGTAGCTAATAATCTTACACAGGCTGCAAAATATGATACAAAGCGAGAAAATTTTATTATCGAAAATCTTTTGAGCTATAAGAAAAAAATTAAGTCGCATACATTTGATGTATTATTAGGTTACAGTTATCAACAAGAATTTAGAAATCAAACAGATCTGGAAAGTAGAGATTTCGCAGATGATAATTTAAGAAACGTTAGTGGAGCAACATCTATTACTGCTACTTCTAGAAGTAGTAAATGGGCATTAGAATCATTCTTTTCCCGCTTGCAATATGATTTTGATAACAAATATACGTTGTCTGCTTCTATAAGAAGAGATGGCTCATCGCGTTTTGGAGCTAATACAAAATACGGAAGTTTTGTTTCTGCATCTGCTGGCTGGGTTTTGAGTAATGAATCTTTTTTTCCTGATGATAAAGTAGTTAATTATGCAAAGCTTAGAGCAAGTTTTGGGCAAACAGGAAACAATCAAATTGGGGATTTTGGATCTGTTGCATTGGTTTCTGCTGATAATTATGTTTTAAACGGAAGTTTAACTTCCGGGGTATACACTAGTACATCACCAAATGCTGATTTGTCATGGGAAACTAATTCTGCTTTAAATTTTGGTTTAGACTTAGGGTTTTTACAAAGCAAATTATTATTTACTGCAGAATATTACATTTCAAAAACAACCGATTTGTTACTTGATGTTCCGGTACCACAACAATCAGGCTTTTCTGAATCTTTGCAAAATATTGGTGAGTTAGAAAACAAAGGTATTGAGTTTGAATTAAAAGGGAGAAATTTTAATATTGGTGATTTGAAATTAGGCTTCAATGCTAACATATCTTCTTATAAGAATAAAATACTAGCGCTTGGTAATGGACAAGATCAAATAATATTTGGAAGTGGCGTAGATTTTATTACCAAAGTTGGTTACCCAGTAGCTCAGTTTTACAATTATAATGTTACAGGAGTTTACAAGTCGCAGTCGGAAATTGATAATGATCCGGTAACACCACTATCTGGTACCGAAGTAGGTGATTACATTGTACAAGACACCAATGGAGATGGTAGAATCACATCTGATGACAGAGCAATGCAGGGAGATTTTAATCCAGATTTTACTTATGGTTTTGGGTTTACAATGGCCTACAAAGGCTTTGATTTATCTGCACAGTTTACTGGGGTTGAAGGTAGAAAAGTTTCCGATAATATAATTAATCGTACAGAGAGTGGTGAAGGTTTCTTTGTCCCATCTCAATATTATTTTGATAACTATTTTAACGATCGCAATCCAGATGGATTTTTTAGAAGGCCAGATTTTTCAAGTTTTTCGTCTGCCGGAAGATTAACAAGAAAATCAAATCTTTCCGTTCTTGATGGTGATTATTTTAGATTAAGAAGTCTACAATTAGGGTATACTTTACCTAATGAAATAATCGAAAAATTAAATATAGACAATTTGAGATTGTACTTCACAGGAAATAACATATTTAATATCACAAAATTCAGGGGGTATAATCCTGATGGAATAGATACTAGATCAAATGAAAGGCAATCGTTGTCCCGAGGTTATATTGATTCTTCAAGTCCATTGACTCGATTTATAGCCATAGGAATGGATATCAAGTTTTAATTAATTAAAAAATACTAAAAATGAATATCAAATTTAATATTATAACTATAGCTTTAATGTCATTGGTTTTAGGGTCTTGTTCAGAGAAGTTAGACCTAGCTCCAATAACTGAAAAAGCAGCGAGTAACTTTTATTCTAGTGAATCTGAAATAGAAAGTGCTATAACAGGAGCATATGCTCAGCTTCAAACAGGAGGGCTTTACGGGCTGGATTTAATAGGAGTTGGTGAAATACCAGGAGAGGATACTTTTGAGGAAATTGCCGCAAACGATGGCGGTCGTTTTGGTCAATTAGATGATTTTTCAACAAATGCAGGAAATGATTTGGTGGGAGATATTTGGAGAGAGTCTTTTGAAGGAATTCAAAGAGTTAATATTGTTCTTAATCGAATTGATGCTATAGAGTTTGAGGATAGTAACTTAAAAAGAATTAGAATAGGTGAAATGAAGTTTCTACGAGGGTTGCTATATTTTAACCTAGTGAGATTGTATGGAGATGTTCCATTGGTAATTGAAGAAACAACTAATCCGTCAGATTTTTTCGGGCAAGTGCGTACACCTTCATCCGAAGTTTATGTTCAGATTATATCAGATTTGAATGGAGCAATACAAAACTTACCAACTGCCAAATCCTCAGGACGACCGGCAAAAGGAGCTGCTCAATCTTTATTAGCGGATGTGCAAATGAATATGGGAAATTATAGTGAGGCCGTTACTAATCTTGCAGCTGTTGTTAACTCAAATATTTATAGTTTAATGCCTACAACTTCACAAATCTTTGGAGTAGCAAATGAAGGTAATTCAGAAACTTTGTTTGAAGTTCAGTATGCCAGTGGTGTTGATGGTAATAGCGAGGGAGAATCAGCAGCCTCACAATTCAGGCCTTCAGGAACAACTGCAAATGCAAAAGGGCATAATTTGCCCTCAGCAGAATTTGTAGCACTTTATGAATCAGGAGATACGCGTAAGGATGATTTTGTTGGTTTAGACATTGTTGCTAACCCATTTTATTTTTCTTTGAAATATGAAGTGTCAGTAACTGGAGCAAATGATGGCGGTTCTGACCATATTGTGATTAGATATGCAGATGTATTGTTAAAATATGCTGAGGCATTGAATGAATCTGGAGGAGCAAATGCAGCTCAGTACCTCAATATGGTAAGAAACAGAGCTGGTTTAGCAAATACAACTGCTACTTCACAGAGCGAACTGAGAGATGCTATAGAAATGGAAAGGAGACTCGAGTTTATAGGTGAAGGACATCGTTGGTTTGATTTAAAAAGAACTGGTAAAGCAATTCAAACAATGAATGCATGGTTTGCAGCCAATAGTATAAATGTAACCATAGATACTAATAATCTTATTTTACCGATTCCACAAAGTCAGCTTGATACAGACCCAGCATTAACTCAAAATTCTGGGTATTAAAAAAACAAGAATAGTTTTTTGAATTTAGTTTATTAGTGAATAAGGGGAGAAATCCCCTTGTTCATACTAATTTAATTGACTCTTTTTTTCAATATCAAATTTCTGAATAAGGTAATTGTGTTTGTGAATTTAGAATAAATTACTATTCAGAAAACAGAAATAAAACAATTATATAATGAAAATATATTTTTATGTGCTTCTTTTTATTGCGGTATTAATGTCTTGTAATAAAAAGACATTAATTAAAAAAGAAAAAATTGAAGAGGAATATAAAATCTCATCAATTCAAGAAAAGATTGCAAATTTCAAAGACTCAAAAAACAAGGAAATCATTGTGGTAGCACATCGTGCAGATTGGCGTAATGCACCAGAGAACTCATTGCAAGCTATACAAAATTGTATAGATATGGGTGTAGATATGGTAGAAATTGATGTTCGAAAAACAAAAGACAATCAACTAGTTGTTATTCATGATAAAACAATAGATAGAACCACAACAGGAAAAGGCTATGTTAAAGATTGGACACTAGATTCATTAAAAACCCTACAATTAAAAGATGGGTTAGGGGTGGCAACACAACACAGAATACCTACCCTTAAGGAAGCATTGTTGGTTACTAAAGATAAGATATTAGTCAATTTAGATAAGAGCTACGATATTTTTGATGAATGTTACAAAATCATCAAAGAAACCCAAACCCAAGACCAGGTCATTATTAAAGGAGCTATAAGTAAACTGCAAGTCGAGAAAGAGTTCGGGCAGTATTTAGATAAAGTTCTTTTTATGCCTGTAGTAAGACTTCATAAACCCAGAGCAAAAGAGATAGTAGATCAATACATGCTATTATCACCTCCCGAAGCTATTGAGTTTACTGCTAAATATGATACGCTTCAAGGGATAAACAGATTTAAAAAACTAAGAGAACTAGGAACAAGTGTTTGGGTAAACTCGCTTTGGCCACACCACAACGGTGGGCATGATGATGAAAAAGCTGCTATAAACCCTTCGGTATATGATTGGTATATAAATAATAACGTAGATATCATTCAAACCGATAGACCTCAATTACTCTTAAATTATTTGAGAAGTAAAGGACTTCACAATTAAGAATCGTATTTTTTTTCATATATGGTTGAATTAGTTTGATAAGCGCAGTTGAGTGGCTGCGCTTATTTTTTAATAAAAATAGAATACATGATAAATTATTTTAAAAAGTCGCTGCCTCAAGAGTCTAATAAAACAGCTGAAGAAAAAAAAGCACTTTATAAGAAATTAAAATGGCAAGTCTTTATTTCTGCTACTTTAGGATATGGGTTATACTATGTGTGTCGTTTAAGTTTAAATGTGGTAAAAAAACCTATTGTAGATAGCGGACTTTTAACCGAAACAGAACTTGGTATTATTGGGTCTGCGTTATTTTTTTCGTATGCCATAGGGAAGTTTATAAATGGCTTTTTAGCCGATCATAGCAACATAAAACGGTTTATGTCTATGGGGCTTTTAGTGTCTTCGTTAGCAAATTTAATTATGGGGTTTACTAGTAGTTTCTTGTTTTTTGCTATTTGTTGGGGAGTTAATGGTTGGGTGCAGTCTATGGGAGCACCATCAAGTGTAGTTTCTTTATCACGGTGGTATAAAGATAAAGAACGTGGAAGCTTTTATGGGTTTTGGAGCACGAGTCATAATATCGGTGAAGCTATAACCTATATATTTACAGCTGTAGTTGCTTCTTATTTTGGATGGCAGTGGGGGTTTAGAGCTGCTGCTATAGTAGGAGTATCAGGTGCTTTAATGGTAGCTGTATTTTTTCATGATACGCCAGAAAGTAAAGGATTACCAACAGTAAACAAAGATTTTAGTGAAAAGAAACTGTCAACTTGGAATGAGCAAAAGGGAGTTATAAAAAATCCTTATGTATGGTTGCTAGCTTTGTCTAGTGCTTTTATGTATATATCTAGGTATGCGGTAAACAGTTGGGGGCCTTATTACTTTGAAGCTGCAAAAGGATATACACTTACTCAGGCAAATAGTTTAGTAGCTATAAGTGCCATATGTGGTATTTTAGGAACAGCATCTTCAGGGTTTGTATCTGATAAATTTTTTAAAGGAAGAAGAAATGCACCAGCTCTTATTTTTGGGCTAATGAATGTATTTGGAATTTCACTTTTTCTTCTTGGTCCAAAAAATGCTTGGTGGATTGATGTAACTAGTATGGTGATTTTTGGATTAGCTATAGGAGGGTTGATTTGTTATTTAGGAGGCTTAATGGCTGTAGATATTGCGTCAAAAAAAGCATCAGGTGCAGCTTTAGGCGTTGTTGGAATCATGAGTTATGCTGCCGCAGGCATTCAAGATATTGCTAGTGGGTATCTTATTGAAAATAATAAGACAATTGTTGCTGGAGAAACTTTGTACAATTTTGATATGATTTCCGTGTTTTGGATTTCTGCTGCTATACTTTCTGTATTATTAGCTTTGTTCACTTGGAAGAAAACTTAAAAAAAGATGGATAAAATTAAAAATATTGTTTTTGATTTAGGAGGTGTTATTATGAACCTTAACGTACCTAAAACTATTGAAAAGTTTGAACGATTAGGAATAACTAACATTGTAAATAGTACTGGACATCATTATACAGATTCTGTTTTTTATGATTTTGAAATTGGTGTAGTATCAGAAGAGGAATTTGTAAATAAGCTTTTAGGGATGTCAAATTCCAACGTAACTTATAAAAACGTTAAAGAAGCTTGGAATGCTATGATATTGAATATGCCTAAAGAAAGAATTAAACTGCTTATTAGTTTAAAAAAGAATTATAGATTATTCCTTTTAAGTAATACAAATAGTATACATCAAGAAAAGTTTGAAAGAGAATTCATAATTAACAATGGTTATAATTTCAAAGATTTATTTAATAAAGTATATTATTCTCACCAAGTAGGAATTAGAAAACCAGAAGAAAAAATATTTCGTTTTGTTCTTAAATCTAGTAAAATAGAAGCAAAAGAAACTCTTTTTATTGATGATTCATTTGAAAATATAGAAGTTGCTCAAAAGGCTGGAATACAAACGTATCATATAAATAGCAAAAACACATTAAATAGTTTGTTTAATACTTAATAACAGAAGTTATGAAAAATATAATATTCGTTTCATTATTGATGATTGTTTTCATC
Source organism: Gaetbulibacter sp. 4G1 (assembly GCF_002741945.1). Classification (GTDB taxonomy): domain Bacteria; phylum Bacteroidota; class Bacteroidia; order Flavobacteriales; family Flavobacteriaceae; genus Wocania_A; species Wocania_A spongiicola. The sequence goes on along the minus strand of NZ_MDVN01000023.1, from coordinate 228,410 downwards.
TCTTGTAAAGGAAATGTAAAAGAAAAAACAGAATTTAAAATATCTGAAAATAAGAGTTCTAATCTTATTTTAAATAAATTAAAGAACCCTTCTTCAGAATATATATTAACAGTTGCTCATAGAGGAGATTGGAGAAATGCACCAGAAAACTCTGTTGATGCAATTAAAAGAGCAATAGATATGGGAATTGATATTGTCGAAATTGATGTTAGAAAAACAAAGGACAATCATTTAATTGTAATGCACGACAAATCTGTTGATAGAACCACAACAGGTAAAGGTAAAATAGCAGAAATAGTATTAGATTCAATTCAAAAATTTGTACTTAAAAATGGAGCTGGTATGCCTACAAAGCATAAAGTACCAACATTAAAGGAGGTGATGAATTTTGTAAAAGGTAAACCTGTATTACTTAATTTGGATAAAGCTTGGGATAACTTACCAGAAAGCTATGCTATTTTAAAAGAAACAGGGACAATAAATCAAGCTATTTTCAAGGGTAATGACCCATTGCATGTCATGAGAGAAAAGCATGGAAAGCTAATGGATAGCATTAATTATATGCCTATGGTGTGGCCTATTAACTATAATATTTATGGAGAAACTTCAGAAACACCAGATGTTTATGCTAAAGGGTTTATTGATAAATATAATCCAATTGCATTTGAAGTTATTTATGATAAAGAAGATTCTCCTGTAATAGATGCTATAGCATTGATGAAAAAAGAAAATATTTCGGTTTGGGTCAATACATTATGGGATGAATTATGCGCAGGCCATACAGATGATAAAGCTATAGAAAATCCAAGCGCACATTGGGGATGGATTATAGAAAAAGGAGCCAATGTTATTCAAACAGATCGCCCTAAAGAATTGATTGAATATTTAAAAAGTGAAGGCTTACATGATTAATAATTGATTATCAAAAACGAGAATTTTAAATATTTGATAATTCGTGTTAAGGTTTTCTTGTTTTATTTCTGTTTTGTTATGTTTAGCTTTAAATTTGCATAGCACTAATCAATAACTAAAAAGAAGATGCCGAAATTATTTGCTCTTAAAGGAAAAATTCAAAATTATGCTTGGGGCGGAACCAGGTTTATTCCTGAATTATTGGGGATTGAAAGTAATAATGATAAATGTGCAGAATATTGGTTAGGTGCGCATGCAAATGCCCCTTCTGTAATATCGACATCAGAAGGCGATCAAAATTTAGATAGCTATTTAGCATCTCATAATTCTGAAAGTTTAGGAGATGAGGTGGTTGAAAACTTTGGTAGATTGCCCTTTCTATTTAAAGTGTTAGATGTGTACAATATGTTATCTATTCAAGTGCATCCTACCAAAACTGAAGCTGAAAAAGGTTTTAGACACGAAAATGAATTAGGAATACCTTTAACAGCACCACATAGAAATTATAAAGATGATAACCATAAACCAGAAATTATGGTGGCTCTTAGTGAGTTTTGGTTATTGCATGGCTTTTTGTCTAAAGACAAACTTGAAGAAAGATTGAGAAATACTCCAGAGCTTATCGATTTGTTGTCTGTTTTTAACGAAGCTGGTTATTTTGGTTTGTATAAAAGAGTTATGGAGCAATCTGTTGATGAAACAAACCAGACGCTAGCACCTTTGGTAAATCGTATAATGCCATTGTACTTAAAAGGGAAGTTGGATAAATCTAGTCCAGATTATTGGGCAGCTAAAGCCGTAGATTCTTCAACAGATAAAAATGTTTTAGATAAAGGTATTTATTCTATCTATTTTTTCAATATCGTTAAGGCTAACAAAGGAGAGGCAGTTTTTCAAGATGCTGGAATTCCTCATGCTTATCTTGAAGGGCAGAATATGGAACTTATGGCAAATTCAGATAATGTTTTACGTGGAGGTTTAACACCAAAGCATATCGATGTGTCTGAGTTATTAAAACATGTTGCTTTTGAAGAAACTATACCAAATGTTATGAAAGGTAGCCTACAAGAGGATGGCATTGAAAGAATTTATAAAACTCCAGCACCAGATTTTGAGCTTAGTAAAATAGATTTAAAAAAATCAGATATCTATAAATCTAAAACAAAAACAGCTCAAATTTTAATAGTTATTGATGGTGAAGCAGAAATTGTTACAGATAGTAATAAGTTGCTTGTTAGTAAAGGCGAATCAGCCTTTTTAAAAGCAGATTGTAAATATCTAATATCTTCTACCTCTAGTGCAACAATATATAAAGCTACTACGCCTTAGAAATTATATAAAACTAATCCAAAGCATTTTTTGTTACAAACCATCTCCAGCCTATAATAGCCATTTGTAGTTTTGTGGCTTTAGCTAAGTCCAATTGCTTTTTAGAATAACTTGGTAAAACCATTTTATTTACCCTTGCTAAAAATTTAAATACTTGCTTTTTCATTTTTATAACCTTGCTTGAAGGTAAAAATAGTAAAACTTATTCTAGACTAAGCTTTACATTTTTTTTGAATTTATATAATCGAGAATATAATGAAGATAATATCGATTATAAATTTGGCAAGTGTCATCATAATTTTAGGTTTTAAAAGGTTAGTAATTGGTTTAATTTTATCAATGTTTTTTGAAGATATATATTTGGGAATATGTTCACCAAATGTTTTTACATATATTAATAAAATTGAATATATATTTGTAAGTAAAAAAATGATTTATATTTCAATATTTTAGTGACTCTCTTTATTGAAGTTTTATATTGTAATTTTAAAATGATATAATTGTTTTAATTTGTAATATTTGTAGGCCTTTTTTAGAGCTAATTTTAAAAACCAAGGGAGTTTTTATTAAAAAAATGAAGATTTTAGGCTATTTCATCTTTTTTTAATTTAAAGCACAAAAAAAAGGCACTCATTTAATGAGTGCCTTAAAGCTTTATTTTCAATAGGTTTAGTTTTTCTTTTTGGTGTTAATTTCTATTACACCATCTTTTCCTTTTTTACCATATTTTTTTTCAGCAGACTTGTCTTTTAAAACAGTTATGCTTTTAATATTATTAGGTTCTATATCTTCTACGTTTTCTTTTTTAATTTCTTTTCCATCTAGTATGTATAGAGGTTCTTTTCCATTATCATCACTAATAATAATTTTGCTATTACTACTCTTTCCTAATGTTTTTACTTTATAAGAGCCTTTTGCATTAGCATTCTTTAAAATAATGACATCTTCCTCTTCCTCGTTATCGTAATCACTTTCAACAATAACTTCAATATCTTCATCATCATCTATAATTGTTTCTACATTTTTACTTATTGATATACTACGATATTTTCCCTTTTTCCCGTGCTTATTAAAATTAATTGTGTCTTCATGTATTATTTCATAATCCTCATCTTCGCTAGAAAAAACAAATACATTGTTTCCTTTTCCAGATTTACTAATTTTATGTTTACCATCTTTGGACTTTATGTAATAAGAATTAGCACTGTAGATGTGTTTTGAGCTACCACTTCCTATTGAAATGGATTCTTTATCTTCATCAAAAGAAATTTTTATTGGTTTAATAGCTTCATCTGAGCTTACACTATAATTTGTGCTAGACTTTTTTGAGCTAACATCTATTTTAATAGCTGTAATTTCATTTTCATCATTTCTTTTAATGCTTTTAAATTTAACTGTAACTCCTTTTTTCTTAAAGTCACTAACAACTTTTTCAAAATCAGCTTCAGTGAAATTTTTAGTAATTATAATTATTTCTAAATCACCAATAGCTTTTGTTTTTTTAGTGTTTTTTATATTTGTTTTTTTAGGTTCTACTTTTGTTGCATTAGTTTTTTTAGTGTTTTTTGTTGCTGTTGATTTACTAACGCTTGTTTCTTTTTTATCCTCTTCAAAAATATTCTCATTTTCTATTAGCGCTTTTTCTATTACAGGATTGTTTATTAATAGATTTTCTAAAACGGGTACTTCTTTTTCAACATAGATTTTTTTTGTATTAAAGCTCATTAAAAAAATAACAAGTATAGGAATGACTAATACATACTTAAGTCGATTAATTTTTTTTGATTTTGATTTGTGTAACATAACGATTCGTTTTTTGATTAATGAATTATAAAAATTATTGGTTAAAGCCAATTGATGAGTTGGCATACTTGTTTTTAGTAATGTATATTGATAGCTTTTTTTACATTCAGATTTGTTCTGAGCATTTTGATCAGCTATAAATTCTAAGTTCTGTTTTAAATCTTTATTATAAAACCATACAAAGGGATTAAACCATAGCACAATACACGATAGTTGAGTTAGTAAAATATCTATTGAATGGTATTGGCGTGCATGTACTTTTTCGTGTGTTATGATTTGTTCTAATTCATTTTGATTAAATAAATCTGGATTATATACAATCCAATTAAAAAATGAAAAAGGAGAGACTTGACTATTTGTTTTTATGTAAGTATATAGTCCCAGTTTTTCTCTTTCGTTTAAAAATATCATTTTAGCTAAAGAGAATAACTGAATTAAAAACCGAATTGAGAAAAATATCACACCTAATATATATATGATATATAAAAACTGTATAAAAGTAATGGATTGCTCTGGTTTTGTATTTAAAGAAGTTGCATCACTAAATACATAAGTGTCCATCAATACAGGAGTGTGTTCAATATAAATTGGAATTACAACAAAAGGTAGGACAAAAGCTGTGAATAAACCAACTAATAAAAACCAACGATTAGATTGAAAAAAAGTATCACGCTGTAAAAACAATTTGTAACACAAGTAAAAAACAGCAATAACGGTACTCGTTTTAAGTAAATATTCCATAAGTTATTTTTGTTTTTCAATTAATGCAATAATTTCTTTTAGCTCATCAACACTTATTTTTTCTTCTTTAGCAAAAAATGATACCATATTTTTATAAGAGTTGTTAAAATAATTATCAATGGCCACATTCATAAACCTTTTTTTATACGCTTCCTTAGTAACAATAGGGTAGTATTGATGTGTTTTACCATAAGCATTATAGGCTACAAAGCCTTTTTCTTCTAGGTTTCGTATAATAGTTGAAAGCGTATTGTAATGTGGTTTATCTTTAACTATTTGATTTAGTACATCTTTAACAAAAGCTTTTTCAAGCTTCCATAAAATGTGCATTATTTCTTCCTCCTTGTTTGTTAACTTTTCCATTTAATACATTGTTTGGACATTACTTTGCTTTTCTGTAGTACCTAATAGTTATATTTATAACAAATTAGAGAGGCTACGTCTATAGCATAAAACAAACCTATAACTATTTTTATAGTTATACAACTATTTTAATAGTTATTTAACGAAATTTATAGTTTTTATTGCATTAAAAAATAAAATCCGATTCTTAAAACAAGAACCGGATAGTGTTAAATTGGAGTTGTAAAATGCTAATCAATAATAAGTTCACATTTAAATTTATCTTTATCAACTCCAATACCACATTCCCAGTCAGATTCAGGAGGATATACCCCATTTTGTTCAATTTTGTAATATAATATGTTATTTTTCATTAAGCCCCACATATCTTTACCATTGTCAGCTAGATAAGTTATTATACGTTCTGTATTATCATCGGCATTAACATACTTTAGCCCTTTAGTATTGGCTTTATCAAGCATGTAAATTCCGTTAAGGCTATTGGTTCCACTAATTTCAAGACCAATAACTTCTATTTCATCCTTAGAACAAGATGTTAAGGCGAAAACAGAGAATAACATAAAAAGTGTTAGTTTTTTCATAGTTAGTGTTTTTAATAGGTTTGGTTCATCAAATGTTGCAAATTTTATTTTTAAAGCGATGTAGTTAATCTGTTTTTCGATGAACGAACTGAAATTGATGTAGTTAATCGATTATAAAAGCCTTTGAGTTAAGACTTTGTTAAGTAAGTAGATAATAAACTTTGGTCTTCAATGCTCTAAAATCTAACTTTATAATATCTTCGCAAAAAATATTAATTATGAGTTTACTTTGGGTTATACTTGGTTTTATACTACTAGTAGTTGGAGGTGAGTTTTTAGTGAGGTCGTCTGTAGCTTTATCATTTAAGTTTAATATTTCTAAAATGATAATTGGTATGACGGTGGTTTCTTTTGCTACTTCTGCTCCAGAGTTGTTGGTGAGCTTACAGGCAGCCCTATCTGGTTCGCCAGCAATAGCCATTAATAATGTAGTAGGTTCCAATATTGCTAATATTGGTTTAGTGCTAGGTATTACAGCAATGGTTGGGTCTATTTCGGTTGATAAATCATTTTATAAACTCAATTGGCCCGTGATGATGTTGTTTTCTGTAGTGTTATATTTCTTTCTTAAAAATGATAGTATGTTATCAGCTTATGAAGGAGGTATTCTTTTTACTGGTCTTATTTTATTTTTATTCTTATTAATAAGAAAAACAAAAAAGAATACTAACATTGAAGAGGTTGATGAAAGCTTAGCAGTGGTTTCAAACTTTAAAATATTTATTTGGCTAGCTATTGGTGCAACATCCTTGTATTTTGGTAGTGAGTGGTTAGTGTTTGGAGCTAAAGAAATAGCTGTTGCAATTGGTGTTAGTGAAGCCGTTATAGGTGTGTCTTTAATTGCTATAGGAACTAGTGTTCCAGAATTGGCAGCATCAGTTATTGCAGCAGCAAAGCAAGAAAAAGCGATTTCTTTGGGGAATTTAATAGGCTCAAATATTTTTAATATAGCTTCAGTTTTAGGATTAACTTCTATGGTAAAATCAATTCCAGTTACAGAGCCTCAAATATTATCAAGTGATATTTTTTGGATGCTTGGTTTTTCTGCAGTTTTATTGCCAATGATTTTTATTCCTAAAAGGTTACAAATAAGTAGAGCAAAAGGGTTTTTCTTGGTTTTTGCTTATGGGATATTTATGTTTTTAGTATTTACTTCCGGGAAATTTTAATCTGTGTTAGTAAAAGTTTCACCCAATTTGTGTCATTTCATTTAATATAACTTCAGTAATAGCACCATCTGTTACTTTTTGGAAGTTTGCCAAATGTTTGCTATTCATATGCATTTGCCATAATGCTCTGCTTTCCCAATTTTCATAAAATAGAAATAGATTTTTATCTTGATTATCTTGGTGTAAATCATAATTAATACATCCTTCTTCAGCTTTTGTTAAATCAATTAATTTGAGTAGTTCCTTTTTTACTAATTCAAGCTTTTCTGGTTTTACTAATATTTTTGCAATTATTGTTAACTTCTTGTTTTCCATTTTTAGGTAATGCTTTATAATTTAAAATAAGTGATATTTCACTTCATTATGTAATTTAATAGTATATTTTGTTGCTCTTTTCTTGTAAGCGGTATTGTAATAAATAACTAAAACTAAAAAACGCTAACAAATATTTGCTAGCGTTTTTTTATGAACAAAATCTAAGCTAAATTATTAAATTTTAGCAGATTTAACAGTTTTAATAATTCTTGCAGCAATTTTATAAGGATCTGCATTTGATGCTGGACGACGATCTTCTAAATATCCTTTCCAACCATTGTCAACAGTATAAATTGGTATTCTAATTGAAGCTCCTCTATCAGAAACTCCATAGCTAAAATCTTTTATAGATGCAGTTTCATGTAACCCGGTTAAACGTTGGTCGTTAAACTCACCATATACATCAATATGCTCTCTAGTAACTGGTCTAAATGCTTCACAAATGGCTTCATATGTTTCTTTAGAACCACAAGTTCTTAATGTTGTATTAGAGAAGTTTGCGTGCATACCAGAACCATTCCAATCCCCTTTTACAGGCTTAGGGTGATATTCTATATAGTATCCGTATTGTTCAGTTAATCTGTCTAGTAAATATCTAGCAATCCAAATTTCATCACCTGCTTTTTTTGCACCTTTGGCAAACAGTTGGAATTCCCATTGTCCACTAGCAACTTCTTGGTTAATACCTTCAAAATTTAATCCAGCCTCAATACATAAGTCAGCATGCTTTTCAACAAAATCTCTACCATGAGTGTTTTTTCCACCTACAGAGCAGTAATACATACCTTGAGGCCCAGGGTATCCACCGATAGGGAACCCTAAAGGTAATTGCGTATGTGTATCCATAATGAAATACTCTTGCTCAAAACCGAACCAAAAATCATTATCATTATCATCAATACCAGCTCTTCCGTTTGATTCGTGAGCAGTTCCATCTGCATTTAAAACTTCAGTCATTACTAAATACCCATTAATACGAGCAGGGTCTGGATAAATTGCAACTGGTTTTAATACGCAATCCGATGATCCTCCTTCAGCTTGTTGTGTTGACGATCCATCAAAAGACCAGTTTCCTATTTCCTCTAAAGTTCCTTTAAAGTTTTCATGCTCTTCAACCTTAGTTTTACTTCTTAAGTTTTGAGTTGGCTTGTAACCATCTAACCAAAGGTATTCTAATTTAATTTTTGCCATAATGAATGTTTTATAAATACGATACTAATAATAATTCAGCAAATATAAAATTTTATGTATATACTATAAATATTATGGGGGTATTTTAATTAACATTGGGGTTGTTTTTGTTTAACCCCCATTTTTTTGAGGTTTATTTTGAAAAAAGGAAATAAATTTGTGTAAAAATTGAAAAATTGTTAATAATAAGCGCTTCTGTTTTATGCATTTATTATTTTTGGTACTTACTTTTGTAAAAGAATATTGTTGAAACATCTAAAAATTATTTTAAAATGTCAACCTTAAGATTTCATGCTATAAAAAAATCACTTGCATCTGAACCTATCGCAGTAAAAGAAAAAGAACGGCGTTCTGATTTATTTGGTAAAAACGTATTTAATGAAAATACGATGCGACAATATTTGACTAAAGATGCTTTTGTTGGGGTAATGAATGCTATTCAATATGGCAAAAAAATTGATCGATCTATTGCAGATCAGGTGTCTTCTTCAATGAAAGATTGGGCATTGTCAAAAGGCGTAACACATTACACACACTGGTTTCAACCATTAACAGGTGCTACTGCAGAAAAGCATGACGCTTTTTTTGAAACTATTGGGGGAGGAATGGCTATTGAAAAGTTTGGAGGTGGTCAATTGGTACAACAAGAACCAGATGCTTCAAGTTTTCCAAGCGGTGGTATTAGAAATACGTTTGAAGCTCGTGGTTATACCGCTTGGGATCCAACATCGCCTGCTTTTATATACGGAACAACCCTTTGTATCCCTACAATTTTTGTGGCTTACACAGGTGAAGCTTTAGATTATAAAACACCACTATTAAGAGCGTTACATGCTGTTGACGATGCAGCAACAGCAATTTGTAAATATTTTGATAAAAACGTAAAAAAGGTAACCTCGTCTTTAGGTTGGGAACAAGAGTATTTTTTAGTCGATAAAACATTAGCAGCAAGTCGTCCAGATATTACTTTAACAGGAAGAACATTATTAGGGCATTCTGCTGCAAAAGGGCAACAATTAGACGATCATTATTTTGGTTCAATTCCAAGTAGAGCTTTAAATTTTATGCGAGAGTTAGAAACAGAATGCATGCTTTTAGGAATTCCTGTAAAAACGCGTCATAACGAAGTAGCACCTAACCAATTTGAGTTAGCACCTATATATGAAGAAGCTAATTTAGCGGTTGACCATAATTCTTTATTAATGGATATTATGGGACGTATAGCGGCAAAACATAATTTTAAAGTGTTAATGCACGAAAAACCTTTTGCGGGAATAAATGGTTCGGGTAAACATAATAATTGGTCACTTTCAACAGATACAGGTGTAAATTTATTGGCTCCAGGAAAAACACCAATGAGTAACCTTCAGTTTTTAACCTTTTTTATTAATACCATAAAAGCGGTAAATGAACACGAAGCACTTTTAAGGGCAGCAATTGCATCGGCAAGTAACGACCATAGATTAGGAGCTAATGAGGCTCCTCCAGCTATCATCTCAGTTTTTATTGGAGAGCAATTAACTAAGGTTTTAGAAGAGTTGGAAGGGGTTACTAAAGGTAAATTATCGCCCCAAGAAAAAACAGAATTAAAGCTAAATGTTGTTGGTAAAATACCTGATGTTTTATTAGATAATACGGATAGAAACAGAACCTCTCCTTTTGCATTTACAGGAAACAAATTTGAGTTTAGAGCGGTAGGATCTACAGCAAATTGTGGTAATCCTATGACGATTTTAAATACTATAGTAGCTAAACAATTAAAAGATTTTAAAGTTGAAGTTGATAAACTAATCGATAAAAAAGATTTAAAGAAGGATGAAGCTGTTTTTAATGTTTTAAGAGAATACATTAAATCGTCTAAGCGCATTTTGTTTGATGGGAATGGTTATGGAGAGGCTTGGGAAAAAGAGGCTAAAAAAAGAGGGCTGAGTAATAATAAAACAACGCCCGAGGCTTTAAAAGCTAGAATTTCTAAAGAAACCATAGCCTTGTTTGAGGAAATGAATGTGATGAGTAAAATTGAAACCGAGGCGCGTTACGAAATTGAAATTGAAGCCTACATTATGCATATTCAAATAGAGGGGCGTGTTTTAGGAGATATTGCTAGAAATCATATTGTGCCAACGGCAGTTAAATATCAAAATACGTTAATTGAAAATGTTAAAGGGTTAAAAGCCATTTTTGATAAAAAATTTAAAACAGTTTCTAAAGAACAAATTAATTTAATTGAAGAAATATCAAATCATATAGAAGGTATTAATGCTAATGTTACAAAAATGACTAACGAAAGAAAGTTAGCAAATGCTATTGAAAATGCAGAAAAGAAAGCACACGCGTATTGCTATAATGTAAAGCCTTTATTTGAAGATATTCGCTATCACTGCGATAAATTAGAACTGCTTGTTGATGATGAAATTTGGCCATTAACAAAGTATAGAGAACTATTATTTACAAGATAGATTTTTATTTGGGCGTTACCACAACCCTTCGACTGTGCTTAGGGCAAGTGGTCGGGCTTTCGGCAGTCGCTTTTTTTGAGAAAAACAAAAAAGAGCTTCAACAAATGCCTCAATCCCTAACGCACTTATTTACTAGTTCATATTTTTAAAACTGAAAGTTGTTTTGTTTTTGGAAAGGTTCGTTTAACGTTTAGTGTAAAATGCGTTTTAATACACTTTTACACATTGTTAGCGGCTGGCATATAATTAAATACTAGCAATACATTTTTTATAAATATTAATCCCTTTTTATAGTACCACTCATTTACAATCCGCATTTATAAAATGTGTTATCGACTTGCTTTTTCTAATTTGTCTTTGATTAATTCTTTTTCATTTTTCTTATTAGCAAGTCCAATCGCATTATTTAAGTACTCTATTTCTTTTTCAGTATCGTTATTCATTCGATAAAGCTCAGCTAATAAGCAGAAATAGTGGTGGTTATCTTTTAATTTTAATTTATGCGCTTCTTGAATAGCTTCATCAATTGAATTTGCTTGTGCAAGAGCGTATGTTCGATTCATAGCTATTATAGGTGAATATTCTATAGTGAGTAGCTTATTATATAACAGTAATATATTATTCCATTTTCCCTTTTTTTCTTCAGTATGCCAAAAAGCGATTGCAGCTTCAAGATGATACTTACTAACAACATTTCCTTTAGTAGAAAGGTTAAGATATTTTCTGCCTTTTTGAATTAGATTTTTATTCCATTTTCTTTTATCCTGTTCATGGTATAAAAGATCACCTTTCTCTCCAGATGTCCTTGCATCTAATCTCGAAGTGTGGAAACATATTAAGGATATTAGGGCATATATTTTTTGCTTTGGAAAGATTTTTTGCTCCGATAAGAAGAGGCTAAGTCGCATTGCTTCCCAACATATTTCATATCGGATATTTTCTTCATTAACACTGCTATAATAGCCCTCGTTAAATATTAAATAGATAACTCTTAATACATTGTCAAGCCTTGAAACATATTGGTTTGATGTAAGATTCGTTTCAATCCGATTTCGTTCTTTAATAACCTTCTTAGCTCTATATATTTTTTTATTAATCGTTTCTTTATTTGATAAAAGTGCTCTGGCTATCTCTTCAATACTAAAACCACATAAAATTCTTAAAACAATACTGAGCTGATATTCTCTATTAAGTTCAGGGTCGCATAGCACAAATATCATGTGAAGCTGGCTGTCCTCAATTAGTTTATCAGTAATTTCTATCTCGCTAATTTGCTGAGTTCTTGCTTTTAATTCAGGAGTGATTTTTTCCACAAAAGTCTTCTTCCTCCTGAAATGTTCAAACATTAAATTCTGTGCTACCTTTCTAAGCCAAGCTTTTGGAAATTTGGGAATGCCCTTATGAGACCATGCTTTCATGGCTTTTAAAAAAGTTTCGGAGACAATATCTTCTGCTAATTGCAGGTCTTTTAATCCATAATAGTTGCTGAGTACAGCAATCAAGTTGCTGTACTCAGACTTAAATATTATAGATAATCGTTTGTCGTCCATAAGACTAAATTATCCAGATAATCTGAATATTACATTCCATCAAAAACCATAATATCTCTGACTTCTACTTTGCCACCACTACTTAATGCTGGACAACCATTAGCCAGTTTGATGGCTTCTTCAATGGAGCCAGCTGATACAATGATAAAACCTCCAACAATTTCTTTTAGTTCTGCGTATGGTCCATCTGTTATAGTTCCATTGGCATGCATCGTTTTTCCTTCAAAACCCAGAGCTTCTCCTGGATTTTTTATCTTGCCTTGTGCGTCAATACTTCCCATCCAATCTTGCCAGGCTTTAACCTCTTCTTCTATTTGTTTAGGAGTAGGATTAAAATCAGGATTGGGTTCACTGTGAAATAACATCATAAAATCTTTCATGTTTTTTGTTTTTTAATTATGAATAATAAACTTTCATACTCTTAATGATTGAAAAACTTAAAATAGGACAATAATCTGATTTTTTTTTTTTTTTTCTCACCATGACAAAACAATTAACATATAATATATAATACATGTTGTCTTATTTACTCCCTGTTTGCCACTAATGCTTTTTGAGTATATCGGTCTGTTTTAATGATTGATATACTGCGTTAAACGAAGGTCGACATTTTTTCTTACAAAGTCAAGTAAGTAGGTTCTCTGCATTTGGTTATATTCAATTAATGTTTTAGTTGAAAAACCGTTAATAAAACCTGTTTCATATTTTACTGAAAAGGCATCAGTTTTAAAATATTACTTTACTTTTGCATCACAATACAACACAATGAGTCAAGAAGTTTCAAAACGATACGCACAACGGGGTGTTTCAGCATCTAAAGAAGATGTGCACAATGCAATTAAAAATATTGATAAGGGGTTATTTCCTAAGGCCTTCTGTAAAATAGTACCAGATTATTTAACAAATGATGATGATTATTGTTTGATTATGCATGCTGATGGAGCGGGAACAAAATCATCATTAGCCTATATGTACTGGAAAGAAACTGGCGATGTTTCTGTTTGGAAAGGCATTGCTCAAGATGCATTAATTATGAATATTGATGATTTGTTATGTGTTGGTGCAACTGATAATATTATGTTGTCATCTACTATTGGGCGTAACAAAAATTTAATTCCAGGAGAGGTTTTATCAGCTATTATTAATGGAACTGAAGAATTACTTGAAGATTTAAAATCTTTTGGCGTTACCATACATTCAACAGGAGGAGAGACTGCAGATGTTGGTGATTTGGTACGAACTATTATTGTAGATTCTACAGTAACTGCAAGAATGAAACGTAGCGAGGTTATTGATAATGCTAATATTAAAGCGGGAGATGTTATTGTAGGCTTAGAAAGTTTTGGACAAGCTACTTACGAGACAGCATATAATGGTGGTATGGGAAGTAATGGATTAACTTCTGCCAGACACGATGTGTTTCATAAATATTTAGCAAAAAAATATCCAGAAAGTTTTGATGCTTCAGTACCAGAAGATTTAGTGTATTCAGGTGGTGTAAAATTAACAGATGCTGTTGATGGCTCACCAATAGATGCTGGCAAATTAGTACTATCTCCTACGCGAACATATGCTCCAATCATAAAATCTATTTTATCAAAATACAATGCTGAAAATGTACATGGAATGGTGCATTGCTCAGGTGGTGCGCAAACCAAAATTCTTCATTTTGTTGACGAGTTTCACATTATTAAGGATAATATGTTTTCAATACCACCGCTATTTAAATTAATACAAGAGCAAAGTAATACAGATTGGAAAGAAATGTATCAAGTTTTTAACTGTGGGCATAGAATGGAGTTATATGTAACTCCAGAAATTGCAGAGGATATTATTTCAATATCTAAATCATTTAGTGTTGATGCTAAAATAATTGGTAGGGTAGAATCTTCTAAGACTAAAAGGCTTACAATAAAATCTGAGTTCGGAGAGTTTAATTACTAATTCTCATTCTTTTTTGTTAAATTGGAATGGTTTTTGATAAAAAACATATTTTAATTATATCCAACCAAACAATGAAAAAAACACTTATTGCTGCATTTTGTATGTGTCTTCAATTTGTATTTGCACAACCAGATTCTTTATTTATAAAACCCGATACTCCTAAAGAAGATATTGTAAAACCTCAATGGGTTCAAAAAAACAAAGCCACAATAGATTTGAGCGAGGTTGCATTTGTTAACTGGAACGCTGGTGGTAGTAACTCTATCTCTGGATTAATTGGTATACGATCTGAAGCAAACTACAAAGACAAATACTTTTTTTGGAATAATAATATAGCGACGCGCTATGGTATTAATAAACAGCAAAGTAGAGAGGTTAGAAAAACTGACGATTTGTTTGAAGTAAACTCTAATATTGGATATAAACCAAATGAAGAATCTAACTGGTTTTATTCAGCTCGACTTAATTTTAAAACCCAGTTAACAAACGGATATAAATATCCAAATAAAGATAATCCTATATCTAGACTTATGGCTCCTGGTTATTTGTTTTTTGGAGGAGGAATGGAGTATGGAAAAGATATTGAAGAACTCTCTTTTTATTTTTCGCCAATTACTTTAAAAGCTACTTTTGTTTTAGATGAAGAGTTAGCAAATGCTGGTTCTTTTGGGGTTACTCCAGCCGTTTTAGATGAAAATGGGAACATAATTATGGAAGGCGACCGTGTTAGAAATGAAGTAGGTATTTTAGTTACTAATAGTTATAAAATGCAAGTGGCTGAAAATATTACAATGATGCATCAGGTAAATTTATATACCGATTATATAAACAATTTTGGTAATGTTGATATGGATTGGAGAGTAGATTTTGATTTTAAAGTGAATAGTTTTGTTAGAGCAACTCTTGGTTCACATTTAAAATACGATGATGATGTAAAAACATCTAAGCCATCAGAAATTGAAGGCGAATTGGATGAAGCTGGTGCTAAAATACAGTGGAAACAATTTTTAGGTGTTGGTTTTGCGGTAGATTTTTAAACAATAAAAAAGTATTAAAACCTATGTTCATAGGCTTTAATACTTTACTTAATATACTCTTTTTTATTTTTTTATAAGTTTAAAAACAGTTCCATTTTCTAAACGAATAAAGTAAATACCATTTGTGTAATTTTGAACATTAATAGTTTTATTATTATTTAGCTTTCCTTCAGACACTTTAGATCCTAATATATTATAAATAGCGTATTGTTTAATATTTTGATTATTGCTTATTAACTTTACATAATCTGTAGTAGGATTTGGGTATAATTTAGTTTCAAAAGCATCAGTTTTATTAATTCCTAATACAGTCAAATTGCTAGGAATAAAAGTAAATTCCGAAGACCACAAAGATGTTAATAAATTTGAACTACAAATGGCATTTACTCTAACATAAGCATCATAAGTGGCATTTAATGTTAGCCCCGCTGCTATTGCATTTGGGGCTGTAGTATTTCCATTGTCAACATAATCTAGTGGGTTTTCTGGGTCACCACCTTGATTAACTACTACCCAATCGTAGCTATCTGAGCCTGTTTGGTTGTCCCAAGTAAGATTTACAGATGTGTCATTAATTCTTGTGGCTGCTAGATTATCTGGTGGCGAAATGTTACTAAGTTCAACTGTGAAATTAAAGTCTAATCCAGATAGAGTAGTATTATCTTGCCATGCTACCCCGTCATTGAAAACATTACTTAAAGCTGCTCTCATTCCAATGTTAAATGACCAACCTCCAGAGCCATGAACATATGCTGTATATGTTGTCTCTGGATTATATGCAAATGGAGTTGCTAATATAAATGTTAAATTCTGATCAGCATTTCTAACCCTTATAGGTTGGTTAACCACAAGTGTGCCAGTATTTCCAGAACCTTCATAAATTCTTATACTGTATTTGCTAGGTGTATCAAGATTTGGGGTCATGTCAGTTAACCAAAATCTAACAGCTGAAAAAGACCCAGGAACACTAGGTGTTATAAAGGATTGTCCAAAAGATTTCTCATTGGTACCTGGGCTCAATTGATATGATGCAGCAGTAGTGCCAGATGTATTCTCAACTTTGCTTGTTATACATTGAGCCGATAAAGCTTCAGCAAAAAGAAGAATACCTAAAATGATAATAAAATTGTATAGTTTTTCCATAAAAAATAAGTTAAGATTATTGAATTTACTACAAATGTAAGTGCGCAATTACCCTTTTTAAACTGTAAAGTTGTAATCGTGCCTTATAGGTTATAATCGGTATTATACACTAATAAACGTAAATTAAGAGGAAAGAAATATTACTTATTGACTTGCTATGTTAAGCAGTTATGGAGATCAAATTATAGCGTTATATGGGGTGATCTAGGTTATCTATTCAAAGGTGTTCATGTTTAGGTATTTATAATCTTCAAGTTCTTTTAAATCTTTAATGATTTTTGAGCTACCTCCTTTTAAAAAATAAATATTGTCAGAAACATCAATAATCTGCCTGTACATATGATCAGTTATAATGATTGCTTTGTTTTGTTTTTCTTCAGAAATTAAAGCTTTTATTTTTTCAATATTTAAAGGAGCTAAGTGAGAAAAAGGTTCGTCCAACAAAACAATTTTGCTGTTGCTTTTTAGGATAATATAAGTTTCTATTAAACGACGTTCGCCACCTGATAGTTTATTAAATTTAGAATTCATATAAATACTAAATGAATCAAAATCATTTATAAAATCCTTCCAAGAGACTTTGAAAATTGTGAAAATCGTTTTTAATTTTAGCGCTCCTGGAATAAAGTTGTGTTGAGGTAAATACGCTACTAATTTTGTTTGGAATAAAGGCTTTAAAATGGGTTTATTATTTATTCGTACTAGTTTGTATTTAGGTTTTAAACTTCCAAAAATAATATTAAGTAAACAGCTTTTGCCACATCCATTGCTTCCTAAAACCCCTGTAACTTCGCCTGTTTCTGCCTTTAAATAAATACCATTTAGAATACGTTTTTCTTTAAAATAAAGTTCAACATTATCTATTTCTAAAATCAT
This sequence comes from Gaetbulibacter sp. 4G1, assembly GCF_002741945.1. Lineage (GTDB taxonomy): Bacteria > Bacteroidota > Bacteroidia > Flavobacteriales > Flavobacteriaceae > Wocania_A > Wocania_A spongiicola. Next base: position 210,997 of record NZ_MDVN01000023.1, on the reverse strand, counting down.
ATAAATTCTCCCAAAATTAAAAGAAAAGGAATACTAAAAAGTAAGTCAATAATATACAAAAAAGAGAATAGTTTAAAACTTGAGATGCCTAAATTTTTATAAAAAATTAATTTTCTTTTTGCATTTGTTTCATTTAAAAAATACCACAAAAAGGCAACTAATAATAGCTTTACAATTAAAATTGGAACGATTTCATATTTTAAAAAAGAAAGCAGTGTATTAATTCCAAAAGACCATAAAATTAGTGGTCTGTAAAATATGAATATTGAAAATAACTGCTGCATAACTACTTAAATAACGCATTTGGTATAAAAATATTCTAACTATTCATTTATAAGAGTGTCAGGATAGTATTAAAAATTCATAAATTATCGTATTTTCGCTACCTATAAAAAAGGTAGATGTTAGAGAAATTACAAATAGTAAAACAGCGTTTTGATGAGGTTAGCGATTTAATTATTCAACCCGATATAATTACTGACCAAAAGCGTTATGTTGAACTTAATAGAGAGTATAAAGACTTGCGAATTCTTATGGATAAGCGAGAACAATATATAGAGCTAACCGACAATTTAGCTGAAGCAGAATCTATTATTGCAGATGGTAGTGATGAAGAAATGGTAGAAATGGCTAAAATGCAGTATGATGAAGCTAAAGAAGGCATTCCTAAATTAGAAGAAGAGATTAGAGTGCTTTTAATACCAAAAGACCCTGAAGATTCTAAAAATGCTGTTGTAGAATTAAGAGCAGGAACTGGCGGAGATGAAGCGAGTATTTTTGCTGGAGATTTGTTTAGAATGTATACAAAGTATTGCGAAAGTAAAGGATGGAAAGTTAGTACTGTAGATTTTAGTGAAGGTACAAATGGTGGTTTTAAAGAAATTCAGTTTGAAGTTTCTGGCGAAGATGTTTATGGTACTTTAAAGTTTGAAGCAGGAGTACATCGTGTACAGCGTGTGCCACAAACCGAAACTCAAGGACGTGTGCACACAAGTGCTGCAACTTGTATGGTTTTTCCTGAAGCAGAAGAGTTTGATGTAGAAATTAACCCAAAAGATGTGCGTATTGATTTTTTCTGTTCATCTGGTCCTGGAGGGCAATCGGTAAATACCACATATTCTGCAGTACGATTAACACATATTCCAACAGGTTTGGTAGCTCAATGTCAAGACCAAAAATCGCAGCATAAAAATAAAGAAAAGGCTTTTAAAGTATTACGTTCTCGTTTATATGATAGAGAACTTGAAATAAAGAATGCAGAAGACGCTGCAAAACGAGGTAGTATGGTGACTTCGGGCGATAGAAGTGCTAAAATTAGAACCTATAATTACCCACAGGGTCGTGTTACTGATCACAGAATTGGTTTAACACTTTACGATTTAAGTAATATTATAAACGGTGATATTCAAAAAATTATTGACGAATTAATGTTAGCTGAAAACACTGAAAAGTTGAAAGCTAATGATGATGTGATTTAAATATTTTGCCTCTTTTAAGAGGCTTTTTTATGAAGAAAATTGGTAGAAATATATTAATTGGCGTTGCAATTTTATTTGTGCTTTTAAAACTTTTTGGAGCTTTAAGCTTTTTTAATATCCCTTCTACATCAAATGAGCCGAATTTGAAATTAGGATCGCGGTTTATTGGATCAAATTTAGTGAAGCCTAAAGCTTTAGACTTTGCGTATTTTAAATTTTCTGATAGTTTAAGAGGTTATACAATTGTTAAAAGGCTAATTGCATTACCAAATGATAAACTTGAATGTAAAAATGGAATCATTTATGTTAATGATGTAAATATAGATGAAGGTTTAAATTTAAGATATAGGTATTTAGTTGATAAGACTTTTTTCGAAACCCATATTAAAAATGAATTTACTAAAGACGAATCTTTTTATTTTTATGAAACTTATAAAGTAAAAGACTCAGTTTATGTGTTTCTAGATGAAGATTTTGCTGAAAAACTTCCAATTAAAATGAATCGTTCTTTAAACTACAATACAGATAATTTATCAAAAGATTTATTTTCAGGTGTTTTGGGTTGGGATGAAAATAATTTTGGACCAATTTTTTTGCCAAAAGGCAAATACTTTTTTATGGGTGATAATAGAGATAATTCTTTAGATTCAAGATATAGAGGTTTTGTTGACGAAGAAAATATAAAAGGAACATTAATATTTCAATTTTAGATGACTACAAATCAACTAGTTCAAGAAATCAAAAAAAAGAAATCTTTTCTATGTATAGGATTAGATGTTGATTTAAATAAAATTCCTGAATATCTTTTACAAGAAGAAGATCCAATATTTGCATTCAACAAAGCCATTATTGATACTACACATCATTTATGTGTGGCGTATAAGCCCAATACGGCATTTTACGAAGCTTATGGATTGAAAGGTTGGAAATCTTTAGAAAGAACAATTCATTATTTAAACAAAAATCATCCAGAAATTTTTACTATTGCTGATGCAAAACGTGGTGATATTGGTAATACGAGTACGATGTATGCTAAAGCTTTTTTAGAAGATTTGGCGTTCGATTCTGTTACGGTTGCCCCATATATGGGAAAAGATTCTGTTGAGCCTTTTTTGGCTTTTAAAGATAAACATACCATCCTTTTAGCACTGACATCAAACCAAGGAGCTTTCGATTTTCAGACCAAAACTATTGATGGAAAGGAGTTATATAAGCAAGTTTTAGAGACCTCAAAAACTTGGGAGAATTCAAAAAACTTAATGTATGTAGTAGGAGCTACAAAGGCTGAATTCTTAGCTGATATTAGACAAATTATTCCAGAAAGTTTTTTGTTAGTTCCTGGAGTAGGGACGCAAGGAGGAAATTTGCAAGAGGTTTGTAAATATGGTATGAATTCACAAATTGGATTACTTATTAATTCATCTCGCGGTATAATTTATGCTTCAAAAGAAAAAGATTTTGCAGAAGCTGCAGCTATAAAAGCTGAGGAGCTTCAAAAGCAAATGGCTGTTGAACTGGATTGTCATTCCAAGTCTTGAAAATGAAGTGGGAGTCTACAAACGATTGTAAGATTACCACAGAAAATTATAAACTTTCTTCGCAATGGCAATACAAATCCAAGACCAACTAAACAGAGTGCTTCATTTTAAAAGCCTTCCTAAACGTATAGTGTCTTTAGTGCCTAGTCAAACCGAACTACTTGTCGATATAGGTTTAGAGAATAATATTGTTGGTATTACTAAGTTTTGTGTACATCCTATTCATTTAAAAAAGGAAAAGCAGATAGTTGGAGGAACAAAGCAAATTCATATTGATAAAATAGTAAGTTTAAAACCAGATATTATTCTTTGTAATAAAGAAGAAAACACTAAAGAAATTGTTGAAGCCTGCAAGCAAGTTTGCAATGTTCATGTGTCTGATATTTTTAATATAGAAGATAGCCTTGAGTTAATTAATCAATACGGAACACTTTTTAACAAAAAGAAAGAAGCAATAAAAATTGTAACTAAAATTAAGGAAGAAATTAGCGGGTTTAAAGCTTTTATTTTAAAGAAACCTACGTTAAAAGTAGCTTATTTTATTTGGAGAAAACCTTGGATGGTAGCGGCAAATGATACGTTTATTAATCATGTGCTGAATTTAAATAAGTTAGAAAATGTTTACACAACCAAAAAGCGTTATCCAGAAATTGAACTTATTAATGTGCCAATTAATAAAAGTGTAGATGTAATTTTATTATCGAGCGAACCGTTTCCTTTTAAAAACTCTCATAAAAGAGAATTGCAAGAGTTTTATCCCAATGCAACCATTGAGTTGGTAGATGGAGAAATGTTTTCTTGGTACGGGTCAAGACTTACAAAAGCTTTTGCGTATTTTAAAATGCTCCGTTTAAATCTTCAGAATAATGCACTTTAGTAGCATCATCTACAAAATTTGCAATTTTATTTTCTAATTCTTTTAAGCTAATTAATTTACTTAAGTTGGGCTTAATTTTACCAACTCTACAAAAATGTGGACTCATAACGTTCTTTTTTATATATAAAGTACGTGTATATCAGTCTTTTAGATGTGATGGAAAAGTTAAAAAATTGCTAAATTTATAAAACGGGTTGACTTAACTCTCTAGATAAATATTTTAACCTGTTAAGTTTGTTTAGAAGTTTTATAGCTCTGTATTCAGAAATATCGCTTAAAGCAGAATCAGTTTGACGAAAATTATAAGCCTGCTCAACAAGTTCTTTATAGCGTTTGCTGAGTTTTGTTTGATTGCTTTTTATAATATCAATTCTGTCCATTTTACTATTTGAAAATCAAGCTATTAAATATACATTTTTTATTTAAAAATAAAAAGTAGCTACCGACTATTTTTTTAATGAACTAATACAGATGTAATTATTGTAATGTTTTGTTAATATAGATTTATGTTTAATGAGTATTCAATAACTTTAAAACACTAACTAAACTATATTAACATGAAGACTTTAATAAATACAGTAGCGCTTTTATTTTTTGTGATATCTAGCTTCTCACAGAATAACAATTGTGGGTGTTGTACCGAAAAACATTCTGAATTTGATTTTTGGATTGGCAATTGGAATGTAACTAATCCAGATGGAACAGCAGCTGGAACAAATAAGATTGATAAAATTCAAGATAACTGTATTCTTCGTGAAAACTGGACAAGTGCTAAAGGAAACTTTACAGGAACAAGCAACAATTTTTATAATGCAAAAACCAAACAATGGGAACAAATTTGGATTGATAATAAAGGAGGAAGTTTACATTTAAAGGGCAATAGAGCTGGTAATCAAATGATTTTAAAAACTGATGAGGTCAAAAATAAAGATGGGAACCCGTTTTACCATCGTGTAACTTGGACTTTAAACGATGATGGTTCAGTACGACAGTATTGGGAAACTATTACCAATGATAAAGATATTACTGTGGCTTTTGATGGGTTGTATAGGAAGGTTGAATAGTTGCTTCCTTTTTTAAAAAGTATTTTATTTTTGAATGTAGTTTATTTACAATCAAACTGGACTTTTTTGTTTTTCCATTGAATCCAATATTCTTGTAACCCTTCTGGGGTAGTTTTTAAGTCGCTAATATTTAACTTATGGCCTTTCATTAAAGCCTTTTTTAACTGTAATTCCCTCTCAGATAGAGCTGGACTATGATTCCAACCACCAACATGATCGAAAGATGTATATGCATTACATTTTTCTTGAACAGAAATAAATGGAATTGATAATTTGTAAATAACATGCCCAGAGCCCATTCCTTGAGTCGTCATGTCGATTTTTGAAAAATCTACTTTTTTGTATTTTTTAGAGTTATATAACTCTTTTAATTTATTACCTACTACATTAGACATTTTATTAGAGAACTGGTGAGCAATGTCTGACCCATTTATAAATTCAGCTCCTTCGTAAATTCCTTGACAACCATTCTCTGAGCATTTAATTCTAGCTTCTTGAGTGGCATTATATGCTATTTTTTTTTCAGACTTATTACAACTTATAAAGCATAAACTAAAAATTAGTAAAGTAATTATTTTTTTCATTTGTGTTAACTATAGTTAACTAGATATATAAATAACCTCTAATCTTGTAACGCAAAAACTTTCTTCAATAAATCAGTTGTTCTAGACGATAGTTTTGTACGTATTTCTTTTTCTTCAACAGCAATCATAGTGTAAACGCCTTTTAAAGCTTCTCCAGTAACATAATCAGTTAAGTCTGGGTTTACATTATTTGTAAAAGGAATGCTATTGTATTTGTTTATTAAGTTATTCCAAATTTCATCAGCACCAACTTTAGAAAACGAATTCTTTATAACAGGATTAAATTTATTGTATAAAGCGGTTTGAGTTTTACTCGTTAAATACTGCGTTGCTGCATCATTGTTTCCCAGTAAAATATTTTTAGCATCTGCAAACGTAATTCCTTTAACGGCGTCAACAAAAATAGGCGTTGCTTCTTTTACAGCATCTTCAGCAGCTCTATTAAGTACTTTTAAACCCTCGTCAGCTAATTTGCTTAAGCCTATATCTCTAAGTGCTTTATCAACTTTTTGTAATTCTTCAGGTAATAATATTTTAACCAGTTCATTTTTAAAAAAACCATCGGTTTGCGTTAATTTAGTAACTTGTTTGTCTATACCAAAATCTAAAGCTTGTCGTAATCCAGATGCTATTTCTGCATTTCCAATACCTCCGCTTTGAGGTAATTGTTTCGCTATTTCTTGTAATTCTGCACAAGCAGTAAGGTTGAATATTAAGAAGACTGCTAAAAATTTACGAATCATAATTTATGTTTTATATATTTAACAAAGATATATTTTTACAAATGAAGTTATTTCAAATACTATGCCTAATATTTTGTGTTGCATTATTTAATTGTCAAGATAATAAAAAGGAAAGAGAAGGGGAGTTAATAGAAAAACCAACACAATATATAACAGTTTTAGGCATTGCTCAAGATGCTGGTTTTCCTCAAATTAATTGCAATAAAGTTTGCTGCAAAGCTTTTTACAATGAAAAAGAATCAAAGAAATTAATTTCATGTTTAGGTTTGGTTGATTTAAAGACCAGCAAAAAATGGTTGTTTGATGCCACGCCTGATATTGCTGTACAAACCCAGCTACTTAAAGAAAATCATATAGATAATCATAAAGTTATTGATGGTGTATTTTTAACCCATGCACATGTTGGGCACTATACTGGGCTGATGTATTTTGGAAGAGAAGCTTTAAGTGCAAATGACATTCCTGTTTACGCCATGCCCAAAATGAAAGCTTTTTTAGAGAACAATGGACCATGGAGTCAGTTAGTAAGTTTAAACAATATTGATTTGAAACCTCTCAAAAACGACTCTACTTTGGTATTAAATTCAGAATTAAAAGTGACTCCTTTTTTAGTACCGCATCGTGATGAATATTCCGAAACGGTTGGTTATAAAATTGAAGGACAAAACAAATCAGCTTTATTTATTCCAGATATTGATAAGTGGCATGTTTGGAAACGAGATATTATTGAAGAAGTTAAGAAAGTAAATTACGCTTTTTTAGATGCTTCTTTTTTTAGAGATGGAGAATTGGACAGAGATATGAGTAAAATACCGCATCCGTTTACGGCAGAAACCACAACGCTGTTTGAAAATGAATCAAAGGAAACAAAAAATAAAATTCACTTTATTCATTTTAATCATACCAACCCTACATTAAAAGATAATCACAGATTAAAAGATAGCATTCAAAATTTAGGCTTTCGTTTTGCTAAAGAAGGTGCTATTTATGGGTTGTAGCTACTTAAAAAAGAAAGTATTTTTAATAAAATACTATTTTAGCATAATAATTGTTATATGTTTAATAAATGATTAAGAATTAAATAGATGCAAATTAAAAAACTCTCGATTTATTTATTATGTTTTTTTTGTCCCATGATTTTTTTAGGACAAATAAAGGTTTCTGAAAAAATCCAAGACTCCTATATAACTACACAAGATGAAAACGCACTATATTTTATCGATTTTTGGGCCACTTGGTGCATGCCTTGTATTCATGTGTCTAAATATTTAGAATCTCTACAAAAACAATATCCAGATAACTTTTATATTCTGTCGTTATCACAAGAAAACCCAGAAGTAGTTAAGCGTTTTATGAAAAAGCATAAAATGGATTTAGCTATTGCAATTGATTATCAGGGAGAAACGTTTCAAAAAAACAATATACAAAGTTTACCATATGGTATTTTATACAATGCAAAAGGCGAAAAACTTTGGGAAGGCCACCCAGCAGAGTTTAAAGCACACCATGTCAAAAAATTTTTAAGAGAAAATAAAAAGAAGATTGCAGTAGGTAAAATGTTTAAATCTCAATCTTATAAAAAAGAATTCGTTTCTAATACTGAAATACTCAAAAAGGATTTTGAATACTCAAAAATAAGAGCAGATAAAGTTGCAGAAATTCAAGCTATAAAAAAGCGTACACATATTGAATTACAAGGAACACTACAGGATATTTTGGCTTATTCATTTAATGTTTTTAAAGATCAGATAAAAATACCTTCGGCTTTAAATAAATCTTATAAAATGAGTTTTAAGCTTAAAAGTGATGCTTATTTAAATATGCCTAAAACTATTTTAGAAGCTTTAAAATTAAACCAGTTTAATTCTGAAACTGAAGGTGAAGCCTTGATTTTTAATTTGAAAAAACCAACGTTTTGGGATACTAGACAAATAGATTGGGGAACAGATTCGCAAGCTTTTTTAATTGGAGATTCTGATATACAAGCGGATAATGTTACGCTTAATCAAGTAAAATATCAATTGGCCACACTTTTAGAAACACCTATTGTAATTAATGAAAAGGATTTAGATAGTAAGCTGCATGACTGGCAAATACATTATAAATATTTCGATTTGATGGCATCTAGTTTTAAAGATAATTATGGCATTCAAATTGAAAAGAAAACTGTTAAATACCCTCAATATATAATAACAAAAAAGACACCTTGAGAGAAAGGTGCCTTTTAACAATCACAAACTATAAACTAATTAAATCCCTCTTTTAGTTTCCTAGTACTCTAAATTCTGTACGTCTGTTTTTTTGATGCTCAGATTCAGCACATTCAACACCATTAGAACAACGGTTAACCAATCTTGTTTCTCCATAACCTCTAGCAGTTAAGCGACTTCTTGAAATCCCTTTTGATACTAAATAGTTAACTACAGAGTTAGCACGTTGTTGCGATAAAGACATATTATAATCGTCATTACCTCTAGAATCTGTATGAGACATTAATTCAATGCTTACAGGCTTACTTTTAAGTAGTGGTAATAAAGTTTCATCAATAATTTTCTTTGATGCTGGTGTAATACGAGCACTTGCTAATTCGTAAAATATAGGTAAAACGTTAGCATCTAATAAACCACAGTCTACTTCTTCCCATGTTGTAATACCTCCTTTTTTAGCTAAAACAGTTCTAGTAACTGTTTGCATTTTTGCTGGTACAGTAACACTTCTTGTTGAAGCAGGAGTTGCAACTACTTGACGTTTGATGGTTTTGTACTCTGCAGGAATATCTATTTGATCCATTCTAGCAGGTGTTTTAACTACACGTTTTTTGTATGTTGTTGGAATTTCTGCAACAGGAACATTACTTGTGTTAGCATCATTTGCCAAAGTTGTATAACTCACATCTCTAAACTGTGCTGGGTATTCAACAAAACATGCTACAACACAATCTTCTTTATTAGGAGAATCACAAGCTGTTTCTTTATACTCCCATCCAGAAGTTTTTGGATAGGTTTCAAAAGTTCTTGAGTTCGATCCAAAAGTAGCAGGGTTAATACTTAAATCTGTTCTTCCTTCTTTTTTAATGTAAGAAACATCAACAGTTTCATAAACAGCAGGAACATAAACAAACTTTTTAGTTGCTTCTTTTACTAAAACAGTTTCTTCAACAGTTTTGTAAGTAGCAGGAACAACAGTTAATTTGTTGTATGCTGGATAAACCTCTATGGTTTCTTGAACATCCTTAAATTCGTCTTTTGTAATACATTTAACGTAACATTTTCCAGGTTCTGGATTGTCAGGTAAGCTTTGTGCCTGAGTAAATCCGATGCCTAAAATAAATGTTAGGCAAAAAAATAAATTTGTTTTCATAAAAATTAAAATTTAGTTAATGGTTATTTTTTCCACTGATTTTGTGACACGAGAAAAAAAATAAAGTCACATTTTTAGTTTTATAATTTTTAGATAACTTTAAATATTGAAGTTTTTAAAGCTTTAGATAATTCAATATAAATAGCGTGTTTTTTTGAATATTCCGTAAATTTGCTTCATAAAATCCAAGTTTCTTTAAGAATGATACAAGCAAAACCATATAGTCCAAAGTATAAAGTAAGAATAGTTACTGCAGCATCGTTATTTGATGGGCATGATGCCTCTATAAATATTATGCGCCGAATTATTCAAGCAACAGGAGTAGAGGTTATTCATTTAGGTCATGACAGAAGTGTTGAAGAAGTTGTGAATACTGCAATTCAGGAAGATGTTAATGCCATTTGTTTAACATCTTATCAAGGCGGTCATAATGAGTATTTTAAATTCATGTTTGACTTACTTAAAGAACGAGGAGCAGAACACATTAAGGTTTTTGGTGGTGGAGGTGGTGTTATTTTGCCTTCAGAAATTAAAGATTTGATGGATTATGGAATTGCTCGTATCTATTCCCCCGATGATGGTCGCGAAATGGGATTACAAGGTATGATTAATGACTTAGTTGAACAATCAGATTTTGCAATTGGAGATAAATTGAATGTTAACGCTAAAGAGCTATCAAATAAAAATCCAAAAGCGATAGCACGCGTTATTTCTTCAGCTGAAAATTTTCCAGAAGTAGCAAAAGAGACATTAGATAAAATTCATATAAAAAATAAAGCATCAAAAACTCCAGTATTGGGTATTACTGGTACAGGAGGAGCAGGAAAGTCGTCTTTAGTTGATGAGTTGGTGCGTCGTTTTTTAATCGATTTCCCTGAAAAAACAGTAGGAATTGTATCTGTAGATCCTTCTAAACGGAAAACAGGAGGGGCTCTTTTAGGAGACCGTATTCGTATGAATGCTATTAACTCACCACGAGTATATATGCGCAGTTTGGCTACCCGTCAATCTAATTTGGCTTTGTCAAAATATGTTAATGAAGCTGTAGAAGTTTTAAAAGCAGCTGAATATGATTTAATTATTTTGGAAACTTCAGGTATTGGTCAATCTGATACCGAAATCATTGAACACAGTGATGTATCATTATATGTTATGACACCAGAATTTGGAGCAGCAACTCAGTTAGAAAAAATTGATATGCTCGATTTTGCTGATTTGGTGGCAATTAATAAGTTTGATAAACGAGGTTCGCTTGATGCTTTGCGTGATGTGAAAAAGCAATACATGCGTAACAATAATCTGTGGGATATTCCTCAAGATGAATTACCTGTTTTTGGAACTATTGCCTCTCAATTTAACGATCCAGGAATGAATACGCTTTACAAAGCGATTATGGATAAATTGGTAGAAAAAGCACATGCTAATTTAAAATCGACTTTTGAGATTTCTAAAGAAATGAGTGAGAAAATTTTTGTTATTCCACCAAACAGAACACGTTATTTATCAGAAATTGCAGAAAGCAATCGGGCTTATGATAAAAAAGCGAATGAACAAGTTGAGGTGGCTCAAAAGCTTTACGGAATATATAAAACACTTGAATCTGTATTAGATATTTCGAGCAAGGAAAACCAATTACTTCTTGATAAATACGGACTAAATAATGATGAAATACTGAAACAAGTTAAGGATGGAAATAAAGACTTTACAAAACTATTAGTTGCAGAATTTGATCGTGTAAAATTAAATCTCGATCCTTACAATTGGGAAATGATTATTGGCTGGAATGAGAAAGTTAATAAATACAAAAACCCAATATATTCTTTTAAAGTTAGAGAAAAAGAAATTAAAATTGAAACCCATACAGAGTCATTATCTCACATACAAATTCCTAAGGTAGCTTTACCAAAATATGAAGCTTGGGGAGATATTTTAAAATGGAATTTGCAAGAAAATGTTCCTGGTGAGTTCCCTTATACTTCAGGGTTATATCCATTTAAAAGAACTGGGGAAGACCCAGCAAGAATGTTTGCTGGAGAAGGCGGACCTGAACGCACCAACAGGCGTTTTCACTATGTTAGTGAAGGTTTACCAGCAAAACGTCTATCAACTGCTTTCGATAGTGTAACATTATATGGAAGCGACCCAGATTATCGTCCGGATATCTATGGAAAAATTGGAAATGCTGGAGTTTCTATTTGCTGTTTAGACGATGCCAAAAAATTATATTCTGGATTCGATTTAGCACATGTTATGACTTCTGTTAGTATGACTATTAATGGGCCAGCTCCAATGTTGTTAGGCTTTTTTATGAATGCTGCTATTGATCAGCAATGTGAGGTTTATATCAAAGAAAATGAGCTGGAAGACGATGTAGAAAGTAAAATTTCTAAAATTTATAAAGGTATAGAACGACCAAAATATAATGGTGATTTACCTAAAGGAAACAATGGTTTAGGCTTAATGCTTTTAGGTGTTACTGGAGATCAGGTTTTACCAAAAGGTGTTTATCAAGATATTAAAACAAAAACAATAGCTCAAGTAAGAGGTACCGTTCAAGCAGATATATTAAAAGAAGATCAAGCGCAAAACACATGCATTTTTTCTACTGAATTTGCATTACGTTTAATGGGTGACGTTCAAGAATATTTTATTGAAAATAATGTTCGTAATTTCTATTCGGTTTCAATATCTGGATATCATATAGCTGAAGCCGGTGCTAACCCAATTACACAACTAGCTTTAACCTTATCTAATGGATTTACTTATGTTGAGTATTATTTAAGCCGTGGAATGGACATTAATAAATTTGGTCCAAATTTATCATTCTTTTTCTCAAATGGTATCGATCCAGAATATGCAGTTATTGGTCGTGTCGCACGTAAAATTTGGGCAAAAGCCATGAAACACAAGTATGGAGCAAATGCTAGAGCTCAAATGCTGAAATATCATATTCAAACTTCTGGACGTAGTTTGCATGCACAAGAAATCGACTTTAATGATATTCGTACAACACTTCAAGCCTTATACGCAATCTATGATAATTGTAATTCATTACATACCAATGCCTATGATGAAGCGATAACAACTCCTACCGAAGAATCGGTTAGGCGTGCTATGGCAATTCAATTAATAATCAATAAAGAATTAGGTTTAGCTAAAAATGAAAACCCTATTCAAGGCTCTTTCATTATTGAAGAGTTAACAGATTTAGTTGAAGAGGCTGTATTGTTAGAATTTGATAGAATTACTGAGAGAGGTGGTGTTCTTGGAGCCATGGAAACGATGTATCAGCGATCAAAAATTCAAGAAGAAAGTTTATATTATGAAACCTTGAAACACAACGGTAAATTTCCAATTATTGGTGTAAATACATTTTTGAGCTCTAAAGGTTCCCCAACGGTTATTCCTGCGGAAGTTATTCGAGCCACAGAAGAAGAGAAACAATTCCAGATTAAAACGTTAGAGAATCTTCATAAAGCCAACGATACAAAAGAGTTACTAGCGAATTTGCAGAAGAAAGCCATTAATAATGAAAACATTTTTGAAGCTTTAATGGATGTTTGTAAAGTATGTACTCTTGGAGAAATTACTTCAGCATTATTTAAAGTAGGCGGGCAGTATCGGAGAAACATGTAATTTTAATTTTTTTAACAGAGCATACTATTAATTGCTTAAAAATCAGACGAATGTAATCTGTCTGGTTGTTGTTTTATCGTGTTTTTTTACATAAAAAAACAGGTTGTGGACGTATGTAAACCATTGAACTAAAATATTTTAAGAAATAGTAAAATTTTAAATTCTAAAAGTAAATTCATATCAAATAACCCAAATATATTAGATATGAAAACTACTTTAAACTACAAATTTAGAAGGAAGTCTGAAAACCATTTAGATTGGTTGATTAATATTATTAAATCTGAAAAGTATTATCTTATAGAAGCTAATATTATTAATACAAATCAAGGAAGTCAGTATACATTATAAAGAGTTTACTCGGTGCCAATTTGATCAATTAACGACAAAGATTTGTCTACTTTTTTTAATAATAATTCAAATTTTGATATTTTTTGAATAACAATTACAGCTAACGCTATAGATAAAATATCTACTAAATCTGATATTATATAAATATTATTAGCATCTATAAACTCATCAATTGTTATAGCTCTATTCATAGCTTTTGAAGCAAAATTACCAACAACTCCATTTGCAATATATATAATCCACCAAATTGCAATAAAATTTAGATTTTGGTCTAAAACTAGTGTAGAATCATACTCTTTAATTGCTTTTTGAGTTTTAATATATATTTCTTTCATTGTTTTTATTGGTCTTACCCAATTTATAAAAGGAATGAAGTACCCCCAAACCGCACCGTTTTCTGTATAATCCATCCTTATTTCTAAACGAATTAAATTTCCATAAGCTCTTCTAAACCATTTAATAAATAGCACAATTAGAGTTATAATACATATAAATTGCAATATTCCTAGAAATATGGTGGCATAGTCTAGATTGGTTATAAACTCTTCAGAATAATCATTTTGTTCATATGATTTAAATACCGAATTCTGATAAAAAGTTAGCCCAACTGATAGTACATCTACGCCAGCAAGAACTGCAAATACAATTAAAGTATACTTACTCCTTAAAGTGTTATCCTTTATTAACTCGTTATTCATAATTAATTTTTTGTAAATATAGAATTCTTGAGCACTTTTAAAAGAAAATTATTACAAAACCTTTTAACTTTTTTGAAGCAACCATTTTTATTTTTTGCATCTTTATGATATAAACCCAATTAGTATATTAAAAAAATGAAAAATTCTATATTATTTCTATTTGCTTTAATTTTAATTAGTTGCACATCAGATGATAATAAGGTCTTAATTGAAAACGAAGCGTTATTGGGGAAATGGAAAGTTATTGAAGTGCTAGTAGATCCAGGAGATGGAAGTGGTACTTTTCAACCAGCTACATACAACAGAACAGTTGAGTTTTTTAGTAACGCAATAGTAACAGCAAGTGGAACTTTGTGTTTTCTGGGTTCAGAAAGTAATCCAAGTACTGGAACGTTTAAGTTAATTAGTACTAATGAAACAGATATTAATCATGATGGAGAAATAAAACCAAATGATTGCGGGTTTAGTGAAGCTAGAGTTTATTTTGATATTACTTCAAATAATGAGTTAATACTCTGGTATCCTTGTATTGAAGGATGCGGAGAAAAGTTTGAAAAAATATAAGAAGCTTTAAAGAGTTAACAACCAATTACGTTGAATTTTTTTAAATTTCTTTAACTCCTTGCGCAAAATTGGCAAAAAATCTTTTCCATTACTGTTAGAACGTTCTAAACGATATGAATTTTTATAAAGCATATTAGTAATACGTTTTAACGAAGCAATGTGCTTATGTCTTCTATCTGAATAACGTTCTAATTCTACATTTACAATTTCTGGAACTAAAGACACCGATTGCTGAACAATATCACCAGAAAAGTAAATATTTATATCTTCAGATCCATCATTTTTTAAAACAGATAAATCATAATTTAAATATGTAGATATGTTTTGAGATAGAGCAAAAATCTCCAGTGCTTTTTTATAAACCGGTAATTCCGATAGGTTTTGTGGGGTATTAGATAACATGTTTCTTTTTCTAAAGCAATTTTATCAAAATTACTCACAACAATTCTAATTAGTCTTTTGATTTTAAAGTAAATATGTATATTTGCTTTAAATATTAATGTTCTGTAGTTTGATTTCTTTAAATGAGTATAGATAACCTAAATAAGAAGATTTTAAAGTGTTTACAACAAAACGCAAGGCAATCTAATGCAGAAATTGGAAGGCAAGTTGGGATTAGTTCTCCAGCTGTATCCGAGCGCATAAAAAAAATGGAAGATATTGGGGTTATTGAAGATTATAAAGCGATGGTTTCTCCTTTCGATTTGGGTTATCAATTTAAAGCCATAATTACTTTACGTGCTTTTATGGGTAAATTAAAACCGTTCTTAGAAAAAGTAAAAACCTATGACGAGGTTATAAATTGCTATCGTATTACAGGTGATGAGAACATTGTTATGGAAGTAGTTTTAAAAAATCAAAAACACTTAGAAATATTTATAGATCAGCTTATTAGTTACGGCGAAACAAAAACACAAATTGTTTTATCTCGTGTGGTAAAGCAGAAAGAGATTAAACCAATTGAATAAATCACTCTTTATGAATTACTAAATGGGGTACAGCTTCTAAATCCCAATCAATAACGAGTCCACCAGCTAACGATTGTGCTATTTTTTTGCCATATAAATATTCGCATAAATATAAAGACGCTTCAAAACTTTTTGCACCACCAGCTGAGGTTATATATTTTCCATCATGTACAAAAAGTACATCTTTTCTAACATCTAGTTTGGGGAACATTTTGCGCATGGTATCAATATCGCTAGGGAAAGTTGTAGACACACTATTATCTAATAGACCAGCTTTAGCAAGCACAAAAGCACCATCGCAATGCGAGGTTATAAATTGTGCGCCTTTATCAACTTGTTTTACAAAACTTATCATTGCTTCATCTTCTAAATCTGTGTCTAAATTATGTTCGGCACTTGGCACAACTAGGATGTCTATTTTTGGTAATATGTCTTTTAAGTAATTATAGTCTGGAATAATTCGCATACCTTCAAAAGTAGTAATCGCTTTATCTGTATTGGCTACAGTAAATACATTCATAGCCTTAATACTATCTCTAAAAATAGTGTGCTGAAAAATATCGAAAGGCGCTGTAAGTTCTGTGTTATAAACGCCTTCCATTATTAAAAACGCTACATTGTATCGATTAGGTTCTAATTTTGGGAATTGCTTTTCAATTGAAGACTCTACATTATTCTTTCCTTTTCTTTCTTCTGAAAAATTACAACTCACAAACAGCATTGCAATTAAAAAATATAGTGTTTTTTTCATGTTTATTGTACACGCCAAGGCGGTTTTTTTCTATTGTTACCAGCTTTGTAAAGTATAATACGGTTTCCGTCCAAATCATTTAAGTGTGCTTCTCTCCATAACCACATTTTATCTTCAGGCTCACTTGTAAATATAATGCCTTTTCTTTTTAGTTGTTTTACTAATTCATCAAGATTATCATCTTCAAAATAAATTGTAATACCATGACCTTTAGGTAATTTATCTGCTTGATGAATTGAAAATGTACTATTGCCATTAGGGCATTCAAATCTAACATACCCTGGAAGTGCATCTACAATTAGATGCAACCCCAAGGTTTGATAGAATTTAGTTGCGTTTACAACATCTAACGATGGTATAGTAATTTGATTTAAATCCATAAAATTTCTTTTTCTTCTTTTCTTTCTTTTTCTTTTATCCTCTTTTTTGCATTCAAATATTGTCTTAAAAAGAACAAAAGGAAAACACAAAGTGCAGCAAGACCAGTAATTATATACCATGTGTTTTCAAAGCCTAATTTATCTGTCATTTGTAAGCCAGCATTATGCCCAAAAATATGAGCAATTGAAAACGAGATAGAGTATAATGCCATATACTCGCCTTGATTTCCTTTTTTAGCTCTATCCATGGCAAAAGCATTAGAAAAAGGAAACGCTATCATTTCTCCAAACGTCATTAAAAGCATTCCAATTATTAATACGCCTGTCCAAGACGTAAAGTTTAAAATTATAAAACTTAGCCCTGTCAAAATACCTCCAAAAAGCATTAATCCTGTTTTAGTAAATGTTGTGTTTTCTAACCATTTTATTAGTGGCATTTCAAATACAAAAATTAAAAAGCCGTTCAACCCTAAAAGAATACCAATATCTAACTCTGTTAATTGGTGTGCCTCTTTATAATAGATTGGCATCGTCGAAAAATATTGTAAAAACACTACACCAAAGAGTGCCATAGCTACTAAAAATATTAAAAAAGCTTTATCGTGGTAAGCCGATTTTGGGTTCTCAACTTTTATGTCATCCAATGTTTTTGTTGTTTTAGGATTTAATACATTTATTAAAACTAATGTTGCTAAAATACATGTAATACCATCTACCCAAAATAACCCACCATAGCTTAAAGTTGTTATTATAAAACCTCCAATTGCAGGACCAGCAGAAAACCCAAGATTAATAGCTAACCTGATTAAAGTAACCGACCGTGTTTTGTTTTCTGGTTTACTATAAGCACTTAATGCCACAAACATGGCTGGTCTAAACATATCTGCTACTAGCATAACTAATAGGATTCCAATACAAAATGAAACAAACGTTGTTAAAAATTGTAAAGCAATAAATAACAGCCCAGTGGTTAGCAAGCTAAATACCATAACCTTGTAATAACCAATTTTATCAGTTAATCGTCCACCTAGCCATGATCCAATAACAGAGCCAGCACCAAAAGCACTCATAACCCAACCAACATCACCTAGGGTAAAATTTAAACTTGTTGTTAAATAAAGCGATAAGAACGGAATTACCATAGTCCCTGCTCTATTGATTAGTGTTATTAAAGCGAGCCACCACACTTCTCGAGAAAGGCCGCTAAATGTGTTTAGATAATTGTTAAATAGTGTTTTCATTAGTACTGATTGTTCAAATTGTTTCTACATATTTTGATTTTAAGTTAAAGTCTTTAATAGACTAAAAATAAAAAGTCCGACTGTGAAGTCGGACTTTTTAATATTGTAATATTTTATAATCATATCACCACAATATATAATAAGCCCAACATCTTGTCTTTAAACAAGAGGTCCATTGCTTTCTATAAATAGTGACGTTATTACGCATTTTTTCTTTTTGTATACCACAAAGCTATATAAAATATTCTTAAGTTGTACTTTTGGAATAGAAATATTTTAAAAAAATATTTTAATAATGATTTATATTTTAGAGCTAAAATATTTATGCATCATAAAGAGTTAATTAAAATAAAGGATTTATCATCACCTAAAGGACATTTTATATTGGGGCATTTACCTCAATTTAATACACATAATAAACATCAGGTTTTAGAGCGTTGGGTTGATGAATGCGGTGATTTATTTAAAATAAATTTTGTAGGCAAAGAGTTTATTGTTTCGGCTAAACCATCTTTAAATAATACAATTTTAAGATTACGACCAGAAAAATTTAAACGTTTCTCCAAAATTGATGAGATTTTAAAAGAAATGGGAGTTTCTGGGGTTTTTAATGCCGAAGGAGAGCATTGGAAACGACATAGAAAACCAATAGCAGAGGCCTTAAATATGCAACATGTAAAAGGGTATTATCCTATTATTTTAGATAAAACGAATAGTTTACTTGATAAATTTAAAACATATTCAAAAGAAAATATTGCTATAGATGTTCAAAAAGAGCTTATGCTTTTTACTATTGATATTACAACTGAAATAGCATTTGGACATAAATTAGATACTATAAATAATGCTGATAATAGTTTTCAAAAACACTTGGAAGTTATTTTTCCCATGATAAACGAGCGCATTACTGCACCAATACCTATTTGGCGATTTATAAAACGTAAAAAAGATAAGGTTTTACAAAAATCAATAAATGCTATTGAAAAAATAATTTATGAGTTTATTGATGAATCAAAAAATAAAATAAAAAATAATCCAGAGTTAAAGGCACAACCATCAAACTTTTTAGAAGCCCTTTTATTAGCAAATGAAAATGATGTTTTTAATGATGAAGAAGTTTACGGAAATATTTTTACTATGCTTTTAGCAGGAGAAGATACAACGTCGAACTCAATATCATGGACTTTGTTTTATTTATCTCAACACCCCGAAGTAGTTAATAAAATTAGAGAAGAAGCTAATACGGTATACTTTAATGATGATGCTCCAGCTAGTTTTGAAAAGCTTTCAGAATTGAAATACACTAATGCGGTGGTACAAGAGGCTATAAGGTTAAAACCAACAACTCCTCAATTGTATTTTGAAGCAAATGAGGATATTGAAATAGAAGGATTGCTTATACCCAAAAACGGTAAAGTGATTTTACAAAATAAAGTGGCTCAAACTAGCGAAGCGTATTTTGCAAACGCTAATTCATTTGAACCAGAACGATGGATGGTTAGCGAATGCCCAATGCATAAAAAACATTCGCCGCAAGTTATAAAAGCTTTTGGTGGAGGGCCTCGTTATTGCCCTGGAATGTTTTTAGCAATAAACGAAATCGTTACACTGGTTTCTACACTTTGCAAACATTTTAATTTCAAATTAGCGGTAAAACCTGAAGAAATTGTTGAGCAGTTTGAGTTTACAATGTATCCTAAAAATCTTTTAGTCGAGTTTATAAATATTAAGTCTAAAAACTAATTCTATATAAAAATGAAATTATTATTTGCTCTAAGTTTTTGTGTTATCTGTTTTGCAAGTTGCGCTCAAAAAAAGCAACCATTAAAAGGAGAAACCGAGTTTCAACGTGAAATAAATGCTGAATATAAAGATGCCACAACATCACCTTTAAAAGATAAGGACAGAAAAAAGTTTGAAGGTTTAGATTTTTTTAAGTTCGATTCTACTTATGTAGTAACTGCAAGTTTTAAAAGAACTCCAAACGAGAAAGTTTTTAAAATGAAAACCACAACAGATAGAACTCCAGAATATGTTAAATACGGTGTATTGAATTTTAGTTTAAAAGGAGAAAACTTCACCTTAAATATATATCAAAATCAAGGGTTAATAGAAAAAGAGGGCTATGAAGATTATTTGTTTTTACCTTTTCTAGATGAAACCAATGGATTAGAAAGTTATGGTGGCGGACGCTATATTGATACAAGAATCCCTGAAGGTGATACTATGGTAATAGATTTTAATAGAGCCTATAACCCTTATTGTGCTTATAACGATAAATATTCTTGTCCAATTGTACCAAGAAAAAACTATTTAAAAACAAGGATAGAAGCTGGTGTTAAAGCTTTTGATAAGCATTGAAGTATGTGAAGTTCGTTTAACGTTTATATATGGAATGTTGCGTGTTATTGTACGAGAATTTTTCCGAATGAAAATCAGAAATTAATAACGAGTAACTAACTTTGGTCTAGCTAAAACTAGTAAATTTTTATATAGGGTGTTGTAGGTTGGCTTTTCTCAATTCAGTTTTTTAAGTTCGTTATCAATCTGCATATGTATTTGTTCTAATTGTTGAGCATATCTATCTGTATCTTCTTTAATTGCTTTTCTGAATAGTTCAAATGCTTGGACTCTAAGTTTTGAATATTTTAGTAAAATTTCGTTTTGTTTTATTAGTTCAGATGGTAAACCTTCAAACTGATTTGTTTTATTAATTATCTTAATATTTTCCTTCCACTTTGGAATTGTTTTCTCGTCCAACTCTTTAAGTAAAGAATAGTTTGTTCCCGTATTTAAATTATCGTAAAAGATTAAAGTTTCATTTTCATTTTTTGAAAATTGAGCAAGTTTTGCGTCATATTTCTCATATAACTCGTTATCTGTAGATAAGAAAGCATAACTGAATATTCCAATTCCAAGTATTAGTAAGGAAATGAATCCTATTCCAGCAGCTCGCCAACCAGAAAAAAAAGAGTTATTATGTTCTTTATGAGATTTAAGAATATCTCCTTGTTTCCACTCAACAATTCCCCAAATAATTCCTGTGTATATTATTGGAATTAATTGTTGAGGAATTTTGTCAATTATATTTTCGGGAATCATAAATATTCCGCCAAAAAGTATTATTGTAGAAATAATTCCAATAATTAAAGAATAACGTCCTTCAGTTGGTTTATCTATTGCTTTAAAATTTTCACCTATTAAATATCCTGCAGCAAGAGGTCCGCCTAAGAATGTTGCACCACTAATTGCTTTTGAGGAATATAACTTAACGTCTTTTGTGTTATTTTCTATTTCGAATTTTGTTTCTATCATTTTTTAGTTTGTAGATAATGTTTTTCAAGTATATGAATCTGTTTTAGCAATTTATATATAAAACATTAAACGTTTTTCTAATAAAGTCAAGCTTTACTTCACCAAAAACATTCCTAAAAACACTGCTAAAAAACCAATTACAAAACTGGCAATAGTGTATAAAGCAAAACTTGTAAAGTCCCCAGATTTTAAAAATACATGGTTTTCATAAGCAAAAGTAGAGAAGGTCGTAAAGCCTCCACAAAATCCTGTAGCTAATAGCAAAGTTTGGCTTTGAGTTAGTGAATCATTTTTAGCAGCAAACCCTAAAATAATTCCAATAAGTAAACTGCCTATAATGTTTGCAGCAAAAGTGCCGTAAGGTATTCCAGTAGTAGTAGAGTTTAAATATTTACCAATTAAAAAGCGTAGTACGCTACCAAAACCACCACCAACAAAAACCAATAAAACTTGCTTCATTTATGGAGTTATTCTTTTATTGGAATATAAATTTCGGTTATCCAATCTGCAGGATTCGGTTTGCTCATAGGATCTGTTAAATATACCTCAAGAGCTGGTAAATCATGCACTTCTTCTAAACCATTATCATTTATATATTTAGTTGCTATTTCCCAAGTTTCTTTTAAATTAGTATAATCTCCATTTAAAGTTGTTTTAATTGCTTTAAAGGGCTGTAATTGTCCTGTTAAAATATCACTATCTGTAGTAATTATTTTTTCAGTAGTAGGTACGCAACAAGAAAACATGACAGCATTATTTTCTTCATCCCATTTATGGTAAGCAACAAAAGGAGCTCCAGCCATAGTTATATTGTTTTTCATGGCGTACTCACCAACTTTAGGTAACATTTCAACCATTTTGCTTTTTAAATCACTTATTTTACAAGACGTTGTGTTATATAAATAATAACCACCACTATGATTGGTAGGTCCATTAACAGTAACACTATATTTTTTCATACTGGCAACAACAATGCTATCTAGTTTTTCAAGGCTTCTCTCATAATGTGGTCCAATTTGTTTTTCCATACCACCCATTAAAACAGAAAACATTTTAAAAACAAAAGGTAAATCTTTCCCAGAAATGGTCCATGTGGCATCTGTAGAACCATCCTCGTTAGGTGTGAATTTCCAATTTACATCTGATGGAGGAAATTCAGCAAATTGCATATGTTGTTGTATAGATGTGTTTGGAGAAGCTTCAGTAGTTTTCATAGTACCAATACCATCTTTATCTTCCCAAGAATATGACCCATTTACACCCTTTGTTTGGTCGGATAATGTAATTTTCATATCTGGGTCAGCTTCTACCCAAGAGGACCATGATTCCCAATTTTTAAAATCGATAACATTATCATAAATAATTCCAGCAGGTGCTTTTATAGTTCGCGTTCTGGTAACTTCAAATTCATTGGGTTGTACAGCAATATAAATAGCAGCACCAATAATACCTATCAGTAATAAAAACAGAATATATTTTAACGTTTTCATCTTAAATAAAATTATAATAAATATTGAAAATCAAATATAATCATTTTAATCTTTGATTAATAAATTATTACATTTGCTACTCTAAAATTAAATATTTAACAATTGAACTTGTTTATTTTGAATAATCACTAATTTTTCAGGTATAACGAGTCCAATTTTTATAGAAAAACTAAAACTAAAATAAATGAAATTAAAAACCGTATTAAGTTTTGCTTTTGTAGCAACTTTTTTATTATCCTGTGGAAACGATAAATCTGAAAAGCAAAGCGATAATATAAAAGAGAAAGAAGCGACTGCATTTAATTTTAACGTTGAGCAATTTGCAGACATTAAAATATTGCGTTATCAAATTCCAGGCTGGGAGCAATTGACTTTAAAAGAACAAAAACTTGTGTATTATTTAACACAAGCTGGTTTAGCTGGAAGAGATATTATGTGGGATCAAAATTACCGCCATAATCTTAAAATTAGAAAAGCTTTAGAGCATATTTATGCAAATTATAAAGGAGATAAAACTACTGCTAATTGGAGCGCTTATGAAACTTATTTAAAACGCGTTTGGTTCAGCAATGGAATTCATCATCATTATTCAAATGATAAGTTGAAACCTGAGTTTTCTTCAGATTATTTAAAAGAATTATTAGCCGATACTAATGCAACTTTAGAAGGAGAAGCTTTTGATGTTATTTTTAATGATGCTGATTCTAAAAAAGTAAATCAGGCAAAAGGAGTTGATAATGTAGCACTTTCTGCAGTTAATTTTTATGGACCAAATGTTACTAATGCTGATGTAGAAAGTTTTTATAAAACTAAAACATCTCCTAATCCAGAAAAGCCTTTATCGTATGGATTAAACTCTCAGTTAGTAAAAGAAAATGGTGAGTTAAAAGAGCGTGTTTATAAATCTGGTGGATTATACGGATCTGCAATAGATGAAATTATTAAATGGCTTGAATTAGCTAAGAGTGTTGCCGAAAATGAAGCTCAAGGAAATGCACTTGGGTTACTAATTGAATATTATAAAACAGGTGATTTACAAACTTGGGATGATTATAATGTCGCCTGGACTGCTGCTACTAAAGGAAATGTAGACTATATTAATAGTTTTATTGAAGTATATAACGACCCATTAGGCTATAGAGGTTCTTATGAAAATATTATTCAAATTAATGATTTTGATATGTCTCAAAAAATGAAGGTTTTATCGGATAATGCACAATGGTTTGAAGATAACTCGCCTTTAATGGATGCTCACAAAAAGAAAAATGTGGTAGGAGTAACATATAAAGTTGTTAATGTAGCTGGCGAAGCTGGCGATGCATCACCAAGTACGCCAATTGGCGTAAATTTACCAAATGCTAATTGGATTAGAGCTGCAGTAGGAAGTAAATCTGTGTCTTTAGGTAACATTATTAATGCTTATAATAATGCAGGAAGTTCAGGACGTTTAAAGGAATTTGTACATGATGAAGATGAATTAAAATTAGAAGAGGAATACGGACAATTAGCTGATAAATTACACACAGCATTACATGAAGTTATTGGGCATGCTTCAGGGCAATTAAATCCAGGTGTTGGAGAAACTAAAGAAACATTAAAAAACTATGCATCTACGCTTGAAGAAGGTCGTGCAGATTTAGTAGGATTATACTATTTATACAACCCTAAATTACAAGAATTAGGATTAGTTAAAGATTGGAAAACTGTTGGAAAAGCAGCTTTTGATGGTTATATTAGAAATGGTTTGATGACCCAGTTAATTCGTTTAAATTTAGGTGATGATGTTGAAGAGGCTCACATGCGTAACAGACAATGGGTATCTGCTTGGGCTTTTGAAAAAGGAAAAGCTGATAATGTTATTGAAAAAGTAACTCGAGACGGGAAAACCTATTTCAACATTACAGATTATGATAAATTACATAATTTATTTGGGCAATTATTACGAGAAACACAACGCATAAAATCTGAAGGCGATTATGCAGCAGTTGAAGCTTTAGTAGAAGGCTATGGTGTAAAAGTAAATCAAGCAATTCATGCCGAGGTTTTAGAAAGAAACAAACAGTTTACGTCTGCTCCATATAGTGGTTTTGTTAACCCTGTTTTGGTTGCCAAAAAGGATGAGGCTGGAGAAATTACAGAAATTAAAGTTACACAACCAGAAACATTTCCTGGTCAAATGCTAGACTATAGTAAAAATTATAACTTTTTACCGGAAGTAAATTAAGTGTTATATAATTCCGTTTTTAAGGCAGAGCTTTTTAATTAAGGCTCTGTTTTTTTATTTACACTAAAAACTAAAAGAATTAGGTTAACAACAATAAGAGCAGCAATAATTAATAGTATTTTCATGATTCAGGTTTCTCTAGTTATTATCTAGATGCAAAATTTTACAATTGGTTGCGTCAAATCTTACATCTATTTATATAACAGTTAAAAACCGTTTTTCCCTAATACATTTTTTCAAAATTTAGTTTGAAGACTTAAAAAGCTATGTAAATACTACTTTAAAAAGAATTTAATAGCAACAATAAATAATATAAATGAAATAAAAGCAATCAAAACCCATACACTACCAGCATAAAAACGTTTATGTAGTTTTAAATCTTTTCGGTAAGTAAAACCAATAATGATAGCAAAGGCAATAAAAAATAAAACTCCGAAAATGATTTGACCGTTACTAAACATATGGTTATTTTTATGCAAATTTAATGAAAACACTAAAGATTTCCTTCTTCAAGGAAATGAAAAAATAGTTTATTTATGAAAAATAAAATTGAAGCCGTAAAAGCCTTCCATACAGCATTTAAAATAGGTCACAGAGAAACTCCAAAAGCAGATTTAGGCAGCGAAAAGAATACGTTACGTTTTAATTTAATGAAAGAGGAAAATGAAGAGTATTTTGAAGCTGCTAACAATAATGATTTGATTGAGGTTGCAGATGCATTAGGAGATATGCTTTATATTTTGTGCGGTACTATTATTGAGCATGGCATGCAATATAAAATAGAAGAGGTTTTTAATGAAATTCAAAGGAGTAATATGAGTAAATTAGGTGAAGATGGACAACCAATTTATCGCGAAGATGGTAAAGTGCTAAAAGGACCAAATTATTTTAAACCTAATATTGAAGCTATATTGGATAAATAAAAAAAGGAAGCTATTTGGCTTCCTTTTTTTTTTAAACATTATATCTCCATCCAAAAGGATCTTCAGATTTGTTAGTTTGAATATCTGTGATGCGTTTCTTTAAAGAACTTGCATAGGTGTTTTCCAATTCTGGTAAATCAAAATCTTCGTCTTTATAGCCAAAACCAGCTATTGGAGAAATTACAGCAGCAGTTCCAGCTCCAAACATTTCTTTTAAAGTACCATTTTTAGCAGCAGTAACAACCTCGCTAACAGATATTTTTCTAACTTCTACAGGAATACCTTCAGCTTCAGCTAATTCTATAATACTTTTACGTGTAATACCATCTAAAATTCTATCACTAGTTGGTCCAGTTATTAGGGTATCATTTATACGAATAAAAATATTCATAGCACCAGCTTCTTCTATATATTCATGCGTATTATCATCTGTCCAAATGACTTGTTGGTAACCTTTTTCAATGGCTAATTGAGTAGGATAAAATTGTCCAGCATAATTACCGCCAGCTTTAGCAAAACCAACACCACCATTAGCAGAACGAGAATATTTCTCTTCTATTAAAACTTTTACTTTCCCTGCAAAATACGATCCAGATGGAGCAGTTGCAATTACAAATTTATATTCGTCTGCAGGTGAGGCATGAAACCCTTTTCCTGTAGCAAATACAAAAGGTCTTATATATAAAGAACTACCATCATTTTTAGGAATCCAATCGCTATCAACTTTTAATAGCGCTTTTAGGCCTTCCATAAAATACGCTTCAGGCAATTCTGGCATTGCAAGACGTTTTGATGAAATATTTAATCGTTTGAAATTATCTATAGGACGAAACAATAATACATTATCATTTTCATCTTTGTAAGCTTTCATTCCTTCAAATACAGATTGCCCGTAATGAAAAATCTTAGCAGAAGGATCCAAAGAAATTGGAGCATAAGGGACAACCTTAGGTGCTTGCCATTTTCCATCTTTATAATCACATTCTAACATATGATCAGAAAATGTTTTCCCAAAGCTTAAATTATCAAAATCTACATCATGAATTTTTGTGTTTTTTGTTTTTATAACCTCTATATCGTTGATTAAAGTATCCATAATTCAAGTTGTTTATGGTACAAATTTAATTAAAAACGGTATTAAAAATGATATATTTGTAACAAATCGTTTAAAATTGAAAAATTCATATTATGAAGTCAATAACCTTAATAATTATTTGTGTATTCATGTTAAATTCTTGCAAAAATAAAGATGAGAAACAGCAAGAAAAACCAGTTGAAGCTGAAAAAGTAGAGTATGCTTCTTTTGGAAACGTTATAATTGCTGATGATGCTATTGAAGCTGCTTCTATGGCGTCGCATTATAAAACTATGAATGTTGGAGATAGTATTAATTCTAAAATGATTGCAACAGTAAACAAAGTTTGCCAAGCAAAAGGGTGTTGGATGACTTTAAATTTGGGTGATGACAAAGAAGTTATGGTTAAGTTTAAAGATTATGGGTTTTTTATGCCTAAAGATATTGGAGGAAAGGAAGTTGTTATAAATGGAAAAGCATATGTTAAAGAGGTTTCAGTTGATGAACAACGTCACTACGCTGAAGATGAAGGTAAAACAGCTGAAGAGATTGCAAGTATAACCGAACCTAAAAGAACATATTCTTTTGAAGCAGATGGTGTATTGTTAAAACAATAGTTTGAAGAGAGAAATTGTAATAACTGCTGATGGTTCGTCAACTATTCATTTACCAGAATGGGATGAGCAATACCATTCAAAACACGGTGCTATACAAGAAGCATATCATGTCTTTATAAAGCATGGCTTGCACTACTTTTGTAATTCAGAACAAAGCGAAGAATCTCAACGAAAAAAAATTGATGTTACTTCGAGCTCCGTAGAGAAGTATCGTAATATTTCAATACTAGAAATTGGATTTGGTACTGGCTTAAACGCGTTTATTACTTTGTTAGAAGCTAAAAAATTAAAAATTTTTGTTGATTATTTTGGTGTAGAAGCCTATCCAGTTTTAATGGATGAAATAAATCAACTAAACTATTCAGAAGAATTAAATGTTGAAGATAAATCATCACTTTTTAATAAATTGCATGAAGTTTCGTGGGAGGAGTTTCATAAAGTAACATCTTACTTTTCTTTAGCAAAGCAAAAAAGATTCTTTTCAGAAATAAAAGAAGAGAATTGTTATAATATCATCTATTTTGACGCTTTTGGAGCACGCGTACAACCAGAATTGTGGACAGAGAGTATATTTCAAAAAATGTACAGTGCATTAAAAATTAAAGGTATTTTAGTTACATATTCTGCAAAGGGTAGTGTTAGAAGAGCTATGGAAACTGTAGGATTTAAAGTAGAGCGATTACCAGGACCACCTGGAAAACGAGAAATGTTACGCGCTACTAAAAGTTAAAAACCAGTTAAATCTGTTAAACCAAGTATAAATGTGTAGCTATTAAAACTTGCATTTTGTATTTTTATATAAAAAGTAACTATGCGAGTTTTAATAACTGGAGCGACAGGATTAGTAGGGCAAGAGGTTGTTAAACTTTGCCATGAAAAAGATATTGCTGTAAACTACCTTACAACTAGCAAATCTAAAATTAAAGGCCAGAAAAACTAC
Organism: Gaetbulibacter sp. 4G1; assembly: GCF_002741945.1. GTDB lineage: Bacteria > Bacteroidota > Bacteroidia > Flavobacteriales > Flavobacteriaceae > Wocania_A > Wocania_A spongiicola. The sequence continues at coordinate 182,183 of NZ_MDVN01000023.1, read as the reverse complement.
CAAGGTTTTTATTGGAACCCAAAAACGCAAGATATAGATAAAACCTGTTTTAAAAATGTTGATGCTATTATTCATTTAGCAGGCGCAACAGTTTCAAAGCGATGGACAATAGATTATAAAAAAGAAATTCTTTCTAGTAGAATTGAAGGCACACAATTGTTGATAAATGCTCTAAAAGGAGAAATGCACACCATTACACAAATAGTATCGGCAAGTGCTATTGGTATTTATCCAGATTCTTTAATTAATTATTATGACGAAGCTTTTAACGATTTTGATGATTCTTTTTTGAGTGATGTCGTACAAAAATGGGAAGGGGTAGTTGATGGGTTTTCAAAGTTAAACATAGCTGTATCTAAAATAAGAATTGGTTTAGTGTTATCAAACAACGGAGGTGCATTAATTGAAATAGTTAAGCCTATAAGGTTTGGTTTAGGTTCTGCTTTCGGTAATGGAAAGCAATGGCAATCGTGGATACATATTAAAGATTTGGCACATTTATTTTTATATGTTTTAGAATATAAATTAATTGGTGTTTATAATGGCGTAGCGCCAAACCCTGTTACTAATATGGAGTTGACAAAAAGTATTGCTAAGGCGTTGAAAAAGCCTTTGTTTTTACCTAATATTCCAAAATTTTTCATGAAACTTGTTTTAGGAGAGATGCATACCTTACTTTTTGGTAGTCAACGTGTAAGTTCTAAAAAAATTGAAAATAAAGGGTTTCAATTTAAAGAGTATCACTTGCAATCTGCTTTAAAGGATTTATTAGATTGATAAATAATAACATTAGAGAATTCACTTAAAGTTTTTAAGTATATCAGTCCATTCTGTTTAATAATTAATATAATGTAAACGATGGTAGACGATTTTTTATAAATTCAAATTTCAAAATTGATGCAATTAACTACTTTTTAAGAGCTGCTATTTCGGCAATTTTACAAATAACTTCGGTAGCTTTTATCATGCTTTCTACTGGTACATATTCATAGCGTCCATGAAAGTTATGCCCGCCAGCAAAAATATTTGGACATGGTAATCCCATGTAGCTTAATTGTGAACCGTCTGTGCCACCTCGAATGGCTTTAATTAAAGGTTCTATCCCTAATTGCTTCATAGCTTCTTCAGCAATATCAACAATATGTATAACGGGTTCAACCTTTTCTTTCATGTTGTAATATTGATCTTTTATTTCTACTACTATAGCTTCGGTTCCATATTGCGAATTAAGCTCGTTTGCTAATTTGGACATAACTTCTTTCCTAGCTTCAAAATGGCTTTTATCGTGATCACGAATAATGTATTCTAAAACAGTTTCATCAACATCACCATTTATATTATGTAAGTGAAAAAAGCCTTCATAGCCTTCAGTATGTTCAGGCGTTTCTAATCGTGGTAACGAGTTAATAAACTCGGTAGCGATATACATAGAATTTATCATTTTTCCTTTGGCATAGCCTGGATGGACAATTTTTCCTTTTATTTTTACTTTTGCACCTGCAGCATTAAAATTTTCGTATTCTAATTCTCCTATTTGGCTACCATCCATAGTATAAGCCCAATCGGCGTTAAATTTTTCAACATCAAACTTATGTGCACCACGACCAATTTCTTCATCAGGTGTAAAACCTACACGTATTTTCCCGTGTTTAATTTCTGGATGATTAATTAAGTATTCCATTGCCGAAACAATTTCGCAAATACCAGCTTTATCATCTGCTCCTAAAAGAGTTGTACCATCAGTAGTAATTAAAGTTTGCCCAATGTATTGACGCAAATCATCAAAATAATCTGGAGATAAAACAATGTTTTCTTCTTTATTTAATAAAATGTCTCCACCGTGATAATTTTCAAAAATTTGTGGATTTACATTAGCACCGGTAAAATCTGGTGAGGTATCAAAATGAGAAATAAAACCAATGGTAGGTGTGTCGTGTTCTACATTACTTGGTAATGTAGCCATAATATATGCGTTTTCATCAATAGTAACATCTTGCATACCAATAACTTTTAACTCTTCAAATAATTTATTGGCTAAATCCCATTGTTTTTTTGTACTTGGAGTGGTGCTTGAATTTGGGTCAGACTCCGTATCGATGGTAACGTAGCCTATAAAACGTTTTATAATGTGTTCTTTTGAGATCATGAGCAAATAATTAAATACTTTTTAATGGCTAAAGTTACAATTTATAAGTTTTTTACTTTAGAATTGCTCAATTTTTTATTTAGAAGTATTTTTGCATAAATAATACTGATGTACAAAATATTACTTCGCCCTTTATTTTTTTTATTCGACCCTGAAAAGATTCATTATTTTACTTTTTCGTTAATAAAATTTATTTCTAAATTACCTGGGTTTAATTCAATATTTAGAAATTTATATGTTATAAATGATAAACGACTAGAACGCAAACTATTCGGTTTAACTTTTAAAAATCCAGTTGGCTTAGCTGCAGGGTTTGATAAAAATGCAGTATTGTATAATGAGTTAGCAAACTTTGGGTTTGGTTTTATTGAAATTGGTACGGTAACTCCAAAAGCGCAAGCCGGAAATCCTAAAAAACGCTTGTTTAGATTGAAAGATGACCAAGGAATTATTAACAGAATGGGATTTAACAATGAAGGTTTAGAAGGTGCTATCTCTCAATTAAAGAAGAACAAAGGAAAGCTGATTATTGGTGGCAACATTGGAAAGAACACCGAAACAAAACCAGAAGATTATACAAATGATTATTTGGATTGTTTTAATGCACTACATCCTTATGTTGATTATTTTGTGTTAAATGTAAGTTGTCCAAATGTAGGTAGTCACGCAAAGTTAAATGATAAAGACTATTTGGAAGAACTGATAAATGCCGTTCAAAAGGCTAACAAAACTTTTGAAAAACTGAAGCCAATTCTTTTAAAAATAGCTCCAGATTTAAATACAAATCAGCTAGATGAAATTATTCAACTTGTTACTGACACTAAATTAGATGGTGTAATTGCTAGTAACACCTCCATGGATAGGAGTGATTTAAAAGCCACTAAAGAACAATTGGAAGCTATTGGAAATGGTGGTTTAAGTGGACAGCCCATAAAAGAAAGAAGTACACAAGTCATTAAATACCTTTCTGAGAATAGTAATAAATCCTTTCCTATCATTGGTGTTGGAGGTGTGCATTCAGCAAAAGATGCTCTAGATAAAATTAATGCTGGAGCAGATTTAATACAGATTTACACTGGCTTTATTTACGAAGGACCAAGTTTAATTAAGTCTATAAATAAAGCAATTTTAAAGAAAAGCTAATTTTTATTTGATTATTTTTTTTAAAACTCTTGAATTACCATTATTTAAAACTAGCAGGTAAGTTCCTGAAGGTAAACTACTCACATTAATTGGTCGATTAGATACTGTACCAGATAAAAATGTTTGACCAACTAAATTGGAGATTACATAGTTGGAAATTAATTTTGAATCATTAGCTTTTACATAAAGCAAATCACTTTTAACTGGGTTGGGGTATACTTTATATGTGTCGTCAGATATGGGTGTGTAAATCGTTTTAATAAAAACATCATCAATGGCGATATCACCTTCCCAACTAGAACCTCTGATAGCTCTAAATATAACCTTTATAGTCTGATTTGTGTAAGAAGATAAATCAATCGATGCTGTTAAAAAAGCATCATCTTGATTGTTTTGTTGACTTCCTATAATTGCAGGTATAACGTCGTTTATATAACCTGTCTCTGTTTTTAAATCAATATGCAATTCACCAATACCATTTCCAAACATATGATATGCAAATTCAAGTTCAGAGTTCTCTTTATTAATAGTAAAACAAGGCGAAATAAATTCGGCAATATCACCAGGTTTGGCGCCAGAAGCTTCAACATAAATATATTTACCTAAAACTTCATCCGAATTATCATTATTGGGGCCTGTATTATCAGTAGCTGTTTTTCCAAAATTAGAATACCAATTGTATCCGTTTTTTGATACATCGTTGGCTGTCCATCCTTTATCTCCTGCTATTTCAAAACTATCAAAATTCTCATTTAGCATTTCTGGTTGTGTACCAACTTTAATATATTTAGAATAGGTTTTACTTATAGATTTTGATTTGTTTGTAACCTTAAGTGTTACATCGTAAACCCCAGAATTATATGTATGCTTTGGGTTTTGATCTGTATAATCTATAATCCCATCAGAATCTATATCCCATTCCCATTGACTTATGTTATTACAATCACTTTTGAAATGTACAGTCAGATTTTCATCACAAGTTTGACTAATATCTGCACTAAAATCCGCGTTAAACGAAGAACAGGATAAGTAGTTTTTTGTAGTCATATAGAAAGCATACATACGTGCCAATTGTTGTTGTGAAAAATGAGCTCTACATCCTTTTTTAGAATACGACATTATGTTTTGTGTATCTGGATTAAACTCTTTTCCATGTGCATCAGTTTCTATGCCAATGTATTCACAAAAATTGTTGACATTTTTATCTGTAAGTTTAGGGTCTGCTGGTGTATCACAAATGCCATCACCATCGGTATCACAATTACTACCGTCAACTAATTCAGTAGTTAAGGAATCATTTTTTGGTCCATGTGTATGTACCAAAGAGAAAAAATGCCCTATTTCGTGTGCTAATGAAGAATCATTTGTAACGCAATCGTTTTTCATAACAATAACATCTTGTCTTCCTGTATTATTACTATAACCACAAACGCTTTCGTTTGAATCATTTTTAATAAAATCTGTAAAATAAATATTTATTAATCCTGCAACATTATTATTTTCTGCTAGTAAATTTTCTTCACTTTTATTAAAATGACATAATTTATCATCATCAATATAATTTATACCATCACATAAGAAAAATTCCATTAAGGCATCTTTATAAATTTCGTTAAGATTAGAAATAGCACTATTAAGCTCAGTAAGGCTAAGCCCTCCTGTTCCATTTGAGTTTCTAATAATATGTGCTTTTATAGGAATTGCGTTTACATTTTTTACAGGAATATCACCTTTACCAGATTTAGCATTAAAAAACTCTTGCTCAAAGGCTTTAAGTTGAGGTTTTATAGTTTGAATATATTTTATAGATTCAGTAGAAGTTATTGTGCCACAATCTGATGTTATGCTTTGACTATACAGAATATTTGTAATAGTAAAGCATACTAAGAAAAAAAGAAATTTAAATCTTGATGTGAAAATATTCATTGGGGCAAACATTTACTCAAATGTATACCTAATTGAATATTATGAATAATAAAAACGTTTAAGCGTTATATTTTATCGGTTAGATTGAAAAATCAACTTAAAATCAGTTAATTACTAGTTTCTTGGTAGTGTTTTTATCGGCAGATTTTAAACTTAAAAGATAAACACCTTTGTTTAAATTAGATAAATCTATTTCTAATTTAGATAGACCTTTTTCAACTGAAATATCTTTTACTAATTTCCCCAAAACATTATAAACTTTTGCAGATAGCAAATCGATTTTTTTAATATTCGTAATCGTAATTTTTCCTTTAGTAGGGTTTGGATAAACTTTTACATTTTCTAAAGTTTCAATATCATTACTGCTTAACACAGAACTAACATAAGTGAAAGTTACAGTACCAATTTTATTAGCATTAAAAGGTGTAGTATTTGAGCGATTTGTTATAACTCCTATTGGATTAGTATCTGGATTACTTCCTGAATAACCTGTTCCGTCTTCAGTACCAGCATCATAAGGATATACGTCCACGGTAAAGGTATCTTTCCAACCATTGTTTACACCATTATTCCCAGATCTTAGAGTTAAACCGTCAATACCTATAAACCAATCAGGGCTTGGAGCAATCATAGATGCTAAACTTACTAATGGAAAATCTTCGCTTACTTGCACTCCATTTCTAGATATAGTACCCTTAGCTGAACCTAAACCACCAGCATTAATATACTGATTTGCATCAGCATTATTGTTTACTTCTGTTTGAAAAGTAGCAGTAGCACCAGTTTCTGCAACCGATTCAATTCCAGGAGAGGCAGCGGCTCCCATCATTAAAAATGTTCCTGCGGTTTTATGAGTTGTAATAACTAAGCCTGACCAATGTGCACTCACTGGCAAAGCAATTGTGCTTTGTCCTGTAGTTGGATTATCAGCAACCGATTCCCATATACTTTCAAACTCAATATTATATGTAGCTATACTTTGTCCAAACACTGTAAGTACAGAGAAAAATGTAAATAATAAAAATAGTGAAGAAGTAATTTTTTTCATGAGTTTAATAGCTTAGTGGTTTAATAAATATTTAAGTCTAATTAAATTACAATCCCTTACAAAATAATAGTATTTTTATCGTTCAATTTTTATTTGTTAAATGCCTAGTAAAGTAAAAATAATTGAATGCCCACGTGATGCCATGCAGGGTATAAAAGATTTTATTCCAACTGCCAGTAAAGTTCAATATATTCAATCGTTACTGCGTGTTGGATTTGATACTATAGATTTTGGGAGCTTTGTATCTCCAAAAGCTATACCCCAGATGGTTGATACTGCCGAGGTTTTATCACAATTAGATTTAAGTAAAACTACTAGTAAATTATTAGCAATTGTTGCCAACCAGAGAGGAGCCGAAAATGCTTCAGTTTATAATGAAATAGATTATTTAGGTTATCCATTTTCAATTTCCGAAAACTTTCAAATGCGTAATACACATAAAACGATTGCGCAATCAGTTTTAATTTTAGAAGATATTTTAAATATTGCAGATAAAACCAACAAAGAAGTTGTTGTTTATATATCTATGGGATTTGGTAACCCTTATGGAGACCCTTGGAATGTAGATATAGTAGGTGAGTGGACCGAGCGATTAAATAAAATGGGAGTTAAAATACTTTCATTAAGCGATACTGTTGGTACATCAAACCCTAAAAGTATTGATTACTTATTTTCTAATTTAATACCTCAATATGCAAATATTGAATTTGGAGCGCACTTGCATACAACACCAACTACTTGGTTCGAAAAAATTGATGCAGCTTACAAAGCAGGGTGCATGCGTTTTGATGGTGCTATACAAGGGTTTGGTGGCTGCCCTATGGCAAAAGATGAACTTACTGGAAACATGCCAACAGAAAAATTATTATCATACTTCACTTCTCAAAAAAATAATAGTTTAAATGCACTCAGTTTTGAGAGTGCTTATAACGAAGCTTCTAAAATATTTAATACTTACCATTAAAATTTTTACACTTATAATTCTGATATTCAATAAGTAATAATTTTTTGTAAAAAATTATTTTAATTTATTCTAAATAAGCTTTGTGTAAATAATAATCTGTTTTATATTTGCAGCTTCAAATAAACAATTATTTATAATCAGTCTAAATAAAAACAAGACACAAAATGAAAAGACTAACCTTACTTTTTTCAATCTTATTAGTATCATTGGCAAGTGCCCAAACACAGCAAGATTCAATCACTTTTGATCCTCAAAAACAATTAAATGCAGCACAACGTTTGCTTTCTGGTAACTATGGTAAAGCTGTTACAGTTGGTGCGTATGGCGAATTAACGTATAATCAGCCAGAGGCTAACAATGGAGAATTGGATGTTCAGCGTTTAGTATTGCTTTTTGGTTATAAATTTAACGATAAAACTCAGTTTATTACAGAGGTTGAGTTTGAACATGTGGAAGAAGTTTTTGTAGAGCAAGCCTTTGTAAATTATGCTATTGCTCCAAATGTAAGTTTACGTGGTGGTTTAATGTTGATACCAATGGGTATAGTTAACGAATTTCATGAGCCAACTACATTTAATGGTGTAGAAAGACCAGCAATAGACAATGCCATTGTGCCAACTACATGGCGAGAAATTGGTATTGGTGTTACAGGTAGATTTAACGAAATATCTTTAGGATATCAAGCTTATGTATTTAATGGTTTCAAATCAACTGCTTTTGATGGAGAAGGAGGAGTAAGTGGCTTTTTAAAAGGTTCTAACGGATTACGAGGAGGGCGACAAAAAGCAATAAAATCAACAGTTGATAGCCCTACACTTTCAACAAAGTTTGATTACTATGGTATTCCTGGATTACGATTAGGACTTGCAGGATATTTTGGTAAAACACAAGCAGAAGATGATGTAGAAGAAATTGATGGGGCCAACATCGGTATTTCAATGATAGGTTTGGACGCACGTTATGCATTCCAACGTTTTACAGCACGCGGACAGTTTATCCATGCAACTTTAAGCGATACAGAAGCTTATAATAATTTAACAGGGCGAGATTTAGGTAGCGCACTTCAAGGATGGTACCTAGAAGGGGCTTACAATTTACTTTCGCAAGAAAAACAGCAAAAACTGTTTGCGTTTTTGAGGTATGAACAATATGATACACATGCTGATACTGATGGTGCTTTAGTGCAAAATGATGCTTACAACCGTACCGATGTTACGACAGGATTAAGCTACCATATTGCCCCAGGAGTAGTGCTAAAAGGAGATTACCAATTTAGAGACAATGCAGTATCTGGCGGTGATGTGCCAAACAGGCTTAATTTTGGTATTGGCGTTTGGTTCTAAAAAAAATAGTTTAAGGCGTTACCCTTTTAGGGTCGGGCTTTTGGCAGTCGCTTCCCGATAAAAAATCGGAAGAGCTTCAACAAATGCCTCAATCCCTAACGCACAAGTACAAGTACCAAGTAGCTTATTCGTAAATAATATTATTACCAATAAGCTATTTGGCATTTTAATTGTTAAAAGAATAAAAAACAATACTTTTACAATATGAATTTAAAACAGGTTTCATTATTAATTTTAGCTTTAATTATGATGTCTTTTGGTCTACCAAAAAACATTCAGAAAAAAGTAAATAAAGAAATCGTAAAAACTTATGGTGTTGAAACTTTCGATTTTACCGAAGTTATTATTGCTTCAGATGTAGCAAAAGGGTTACCATCAAAGTTTGAAACCAATAATTTATTTAAAATTGAAGCTAATGGCAACCTTTTAGGTTATGCTTACTTATCTAAGGCACCAAGCAAAACAGCACTTTTTGATTATTTAGTATTATTAGATAAAGACTTAATTGTTTTAAAATCAAAAGTTTTAATTTACAGAGAAGAGTATGGTGGCGAAATTGGGAGTAAGCGTTGGTTAAAACAATTTATAGGTAAAAAAGGCGGAGATCAATTGAAACACGGCGATAATATTATGGCTATTTCTGGAGCTACTATTTCTGTACGTTCTATGACAAATGCAATGAATGATTTTCTTGAGTCTTTAAGAATACTTCAAAGTAAAAACATCTTGTAAATGCAGTTAAACGGATTAATATTTACACTTCCTAAAGAGATTAAATTATTAATCGGTGCTTTTATAATTGTATTAAGTATAGGTTTTTATACAGGTTTATTGTTTGTTGGCGAAACATCATCAGCTAATCCTAACGGTATTGAAGAACAATATTTAGGTAATGAAGATGATGAAAATGCTACAGTAATGCGCTTTAAAAAAAGCGAAAGGGAAATGCTTACATTGGTACATAATCATATATTATCAATGTCCATTATTTTCTTTTTAATAGGTCTTTTAGTTGCTATTACAAAGCTTAATAATAAGCTTAAACTATTTTTAATCATTGAGCCATTTGTATCTGTTATATTTACCTTTGGAGGTCTTTATCTACTTTGGACAGGTATCTTGTGGACAAAATACATAGTTATGTTTTCTGGTATTTTGATGACACTCACTTTTTCTCTTTCAATTTTAATTGTATTAAAACAATTACTTCAAAAAAGATAGCTTAAAATATATTTTCTCGTACTTTTATAAAGTTATGAGATGGATTTTGACATTATTAATCTTATTTATTTTTAATAATTCGGTTTCTGCCAAAGAATGGCGAAGTTTAAATACCTATCAAAAAATTACTCAAAAGCAAAATCTATCTCCATCCGATTGGTTAAAATCTGACCGGATAAAAAATACTTTGATTTGGCAAAATGCTAACAAATACAACCTAATTAATAATTTACCTCAAGAATATACTAAAATTAAAGAACGAAGAGACTTTTATAAATGGATGTATAATGTACTTAGTAAAAAAGGACATGAAATGGTTTGGATAAAAATGGCGCATTATATTTCTATCAAATTGCGTAAAATGGAATCTCTTCCATTTTCAATATTTTCTAGTAAAAAAATTCTTGAACATGCCAATACAGGCAGTGAAATAGTTTTTAATAATGCATTTTTAGAATTAAGCGTAGTATATAAATCTGATAAAATTTATAAAGGAGGCAGAGCAGAAAAGTGGGATAAAGATATTTTGTATAAAGAACAATATAAGTGGATTGATGATATTTATAAAAAGATGGATGAAAGAAGTTTAAAAAAGCTGCATCGTATTGCAAAAGGCAGGTTTTTATATGGATTAGTTGTTCCTAGAGTAATTCGTTTTAAAGGCAATCTCTCAAATGCTGAAACACGATATAATTATGCTTTTAATAACCTTAGGGAGTATTGCTTAAACAGATACGAATAATTAACACTTATTTTATATTTAAGTCGTATATTTGCACGCAATTATAACGTAATTGCACAATGACTTCACATCAAAACAAATTAGTAGGAGAAGGTTTAACTTACGACGACGTTCTTTTAGTTCCAGCATTTTCAGAAGTACTTCCTCGCGAAGTTAATATCCAAACAAAATTTACTCGTAACATTACGATCAATGTTCCTATTATTTCGGCAGCCATGGATACCGTTACAGAGAGTAAAATGGCAATAGCTATGGCTCAAGAAGGAGGTATTGGTGTGCTGCACAAAAATATGACTATTGAGGCGCAGGCTACGAAAGTTAGGAAAGTGAAACGTGCAGAAAGCGGAATGATTATCGATCCTGTTACTTTGCCATTAACAGCTATAGTCGCAGATGCTAAGCAATCTATGGCAGAAAATGGTATTGGAGGAATTCCTATTGTTGATGAAAATGGTATTTTAAAAGGAATAGTAACCAATCGAGATTTACGTTTCGAACATGAAAATAAAAGACCAATAACAGAAGTCATGACAAGTGAAAACTTGGTAACATCTTCAGTTGGAACTTCATTACAAGATGCAGAAAAAATTCTTCAGCAACATAAAATAGAAAAGTTACTTATTGTAGACGATAATTTTAAATTATCTGGGTTAATAACCTTTAGAGATATTACAAAAGTAAGCCAGAAACCTATAGCAAATAAAGATAAATATGGTCGTTTGCGTGTTGCAGCTGCTATTGGTGTTACAGGAGATGCTGTAGATAGAGCAGAAGCTTTAGTAAATGCAGGCGTTGATGCTGTTGTTATTGATACAGCACATGGGCATACAAAAGGTGTTGTGTTAGTCTTAAAAGAGATAAAGACTAAATTCCCAGAATTAGATGTTATTGTTGGTAATATTGCAACGGGTGCTGCAGCTAAGTATTTGGTTGAAGCTGGTGCAGATGCTGTTAAAGTTGGCATTGGTCCTGGATCTATTTGTACAACTCGTGTAGTTGCTGGTGTTGGGTTTCCACAGTTTTCAGCAGTTTTAGAAGTTGCAGAGGCTATAAAAGGAACCGGTGTTCCGGTAATTGCTGATGGTGGTATTCGTTATACTGGTGATATACCAAAGGCTATTGCTGCTGGTGCAGATACGGTTATGCTAGGTTCGCTTTTAGCAGGTACTAAAGAATCACCTGGTGAAACTATTATTTATGAAGGAAGAAAATTTAAGTCTTATCGAGGTATGGGGTCTGTTGAAGCCATGAAGCATGGTAGTAAAGACCGTTATTTTCAAGATGTTGAAGACGATATTAAAAAATTAGTGCCAGAGGGTATAGTAGGCCGTGTGCCTTATAAAGGCGATTTATATGAAAGTATTCATCAATTTATTGGTGGTTTACGGGCTGGTATGGGGTATTGTGGAGCTAAAGATATTGATACTTTAAAAGAAACGGGGCAGTTTGTTAAAATTACTGCTAGTGGTATTAACGAAAGTCATCCTCATGATGTAACAATTACTAAAGAATCGCCTAATTATTCGAGGTAGTTTTATTTAGTTGATTTTAAAAAAAAATATAATAAAAAAGCGCATATATTATGCGCTTTTTTTTAGCTATTAATCACAGGGATTAATAATTTAAAATATGATAATCTCTCAACTATTTTACAAATTTATAATGATAAATCAATATAAAAATTGATGTATGGTAATAAATTTAATTGTTTGACAATTCCTTTCTAATCCGACTTAAGCTTTCTGTAGTAATTCCTAAATAAGACGCTATGTGGTAATTCTTTAAATTTTGTTCAATGTTAGGAAATGCTTTAATAAAGTTAGTATATCTTTCAGTAGCAGATTGTGATAAACTTGCCAGAATACGTTTTTGAAAAGCAGCAAATGCACGTTCTAGTTTTATTCTAAAGAAAGTCTCCACTTTTGGTATTTTAGAATATAAAAACTCCTTATCTTCTTTTGATATTCTATATAGTATTGCATCTCGTAATACTTCAATAGTCATTATAGATTTTGAAGTAGAAAAAAATGCTGTGTAATCACTAATCCACCAGTCATTATAACCAAATTGTACTGTGTATTCTTTACCTTGCAGGTCTATATAAAAAGATCTTAGATATCCACTTTGAATGTAGTATTGTACATCTACTTTATCTCCTATATTTAATAATATTGTGCCCTTTTTATGAGTTTCTTTATGGAATACAGAATTTAAAATCATAACCTCATCACTTGAAAAAGTAAGACCTTTGAATATTTCTGTTACCATGTAGCTATTAGCACTCACTTGAATTTATGTCTAAATAGTTAAAATACGATAAACCTCTTACAAAACATCTAATGTTCGTTATTTTGTAGGATAAATTAGTCAATCTGTTTAAAAAAGCAAAACCACTTTGTTTTTTCAAAGTGGTTTTTTTAATATATTAGTTACTAAACGAATTTTATGTTAATAAAAGTTTGCTTTATCATACCTAGCTATGCTTAACAAAGTTTGTTAACGCTTCACTTTTATGTAAGCTTTGAGAATCTAGCCAGATTAATACTTTCATATATTTTTTTGAAAAAGAAGGTTTTGTCTTATCTAAATCTAACGTAATAGGGGTATTCACTAGAAGGTAAGATATGAGAAGTGCCTTGCGGTTTATAAACTCTTTCTCTTTTTGGGGAATTTATATAAAAAGGAGTAGAGGTTTTTAATACCTTAAAAAGATATTCATTATAGTTAGAAAAAGAGGCATAATCTTCGGCTATGGTCTGAACCAGTCTTAATTGACCATTATTGATGATGCTAGTTATGTTGTCTGGTAAAATTCCGGTAGGGATTTTTGGCATCAGAACTTCATTAGAAGTGCCATCAAAAATTAATCGGATATTAATTCTATTATTATAATTATCAAGCATAATTCTTCCAACTTCATAACCTGCGACTCCAGAAAAAGTTAATTTCCCGTCTAAATAACTACTATCTATATTCAAGTTTGGTACTTCTATAGAGCTTGGTGGTATCCCAACATTGAATAACGAATAATCTGAAAAAGAAATAGAATAGGCAGTTTTATAAAAAATATTAGGAAAAGAGTAGTAGTGATTACCTCCAAAACCAAAGGGCGGGATGTCTGAACCGTATAATTGGTGTCCAGAAACTTTATTGAACAATGTTTCATTTTCAAATCCTAAGAAATCTAGTAGAGGTGTCTCAGTAGGTCTATTGGTGCTAAGTTGATGATATTCAACATGCTCATGTGAAAAGCTACTGACTTCTAATTTGGATAAAGTAGATGTATTATCTGTTAATAACCATTTGTAACTGTCATTTAATACACTATGGGGGTCAAAATATTTAATTAGAATATTATTTGGTCCTAAATTTTCATTAAAGTCATCTGTATAGTGACCAGACAATCTATTGTTAATATTTACCATAGAATACCCATGACCTTTAGCATTTAAAACTAAACTGTTATCAAGATCTAGAGCATCAATCTTTAGGCTTGGGGTACTTTTTGAATACCCTCTAGGCTTTAATTCAATTTTACCATTTAATGATTTTATAGTTACGTTATGATAAATATTTAATCCAAAAATGTCATGATCACTGCTAGAAATAAATGCTAAAGAAAATTGGGTTTCATCAGAAAATTCATTTTTAGTATAAAAAGTCAAAGTTTCTTTTAAGTTTGACGAAGGTTTTGTGTCTAAAATTTCTCCATAGCTGTCAAAAAGTACTATATGTAGATTTTGATCTTCTCTCATGAAATTCTCGGGGATGTCAATACTGATTATTTCTTTGCCTAAGTCAATTTTTGGTTCTTCATTTGCCAATTCAACTTTATCGCTATCACATGAAATAATAATAAAAGTTAAAAGACAGGCTAATAGTTTTATTCTTGGCATAATTTTAATCCTGAAACGTAAAACATGGATATATAATAATTTTGTCTTACAATAAATTTCTCACGAAAATAAAAAACCACTTTGAGAAATACAAAGTGGTTTCTATATTTTGTAATGTGATTTATACTTTATAATAAAAAAGTTACTTTATCATATCATAACTACGCTTAATAAAGTTTGTTAGCTCTTCACCTTTAAGTAACCCTTGAGATAATCTTGCCAAATCTAAACTTTGATTGATTAAGCGTTCTTGCTTCTTTTTAGTTTTTGTTCCTAAAATTTCGCTTACTAATTCAGAATTAGTATTTACAACTAGGTTGTACATTTCTGGCATGCTCCCAAACATGTTCATTCCGCCTCCGCCACCTGTAGCTTGCATTTCTTTCATTCTACGCATAAATTCTGGTTGCGTAATCATAAATGGAGCTGCATCACTATCCATAGGCTCTAATTGTACAATAAATTTTTCAGAAGATATAACTTCCTTTAACAATTCATCTAAAACTTTAGTTTGATCTTCATCTAACTTAGAAATTTTAGTTTCGTCTTTCTGAATTATTTTATCAATATGGTCTGCATCAACACGGGCAAAAGATATTTTTTCTTTTGTAGTTTCTAGTTTTTGCATTAAATGTGAAACTATTGGCGAATCTAATAAAAGTACTTCATAACCTTTAGCTTTTGCAGCTTCAATGTAACTGTGTTGCTCATCTTTATTTGATGCATAAAGAATAACCATTTTGTCATCTTTATCGGTTTGATTCGCTTTTATTTTATTTACTAATTCTTCGTATGTGTAGTAAGTTCCATCTACTGTTGGGTATAGCGCAAAAGCATCAGCTTTTTCGAAGAATTTTTCTTCTGAAAGCATACCGTATTCAATAACAATTTTAATATCGTTCCATTTTGCTTCAAAATCTTCACGGTTATTATTGAATAACGATTTTAATTTATCGGCAACTTTTCTGGTAATATAAGATGATATTTTTTTAACTGCTCCATCAGCTTGTAAATAACTACGTGATACATTTAAAGGAATGTCTGGAGAATCAATAACACCACGTAACATAGTTAAAAACTCTGGTACAATACCTTCAACATTATCAGTTACAAAAACTTGGTTTTGATACAGTTGAATTTTGTCTTTTTGAATGTTTAAATCGTTTGTCATTTTTGGGAAATATAAAATCCCAGTTAAATTAAACGGATAATCTACATTTAAATGGATATTAAATAATGGTTCCTCAAATTGCATTGGGTACAATTCTCTGTAAAAACCACTATAATCTTCATTTTTTAATTCTGCAGGTTGTTTTGTCCATGCAGGATTTGGATTGTTTATAATATTATCTACCGTAATTTGTTTGTGAGGTTCAGTAGTTTCTTTACCATCTTTATCTTTAGTAGTTTTTGGCTCGTGTTCAGGGTCGTTTATTTCCTTAGTTCCAAACTTGATTGGAATAGGCATAAACTTGTTGTACTTCAATAATAGTTCACTAATTTTACTTTCTTCTAAAAACTCAGTAGAGTCTTCTGCAATATGAAGTATAATCTCTGTACCTCTATCTGTTTTTTTAGATGGTTCTAATGTAAACTCTGGTGATCCATCACAAGTCCAATGTGCTGCAGGTTCGTCTTTATAAGATTTTGTAATAATCTCTACTTTTTCAGCAACCATAAAAGCTGAATAAAACCCTAAACCGAAATGACCAATAATTCCAGAATCCTTAGCTGAGTCCTTATATTTGTCTAAAAATTCTTCAGCTCCAGAAAATGCTACTTGATTAATGTACTTTTCAACTTCATCAGCAGTCATTCCTAAACCTTGGTCTGTAATATGAAGCTTTTTACCATCTTTATCAATTTTAACTTCAATTTGTGGATTGCCATATTCTATTTTAGCATCACCAACATTAGTTAAATGCTTTAGTTTTAAAGTAGCATCTGTAGCATTACTAATTAACTCACGTAAAAATATTTCGTGATCACTGTATAAGAATTTTTTAATGAGAGGAAAGATATTCTCTACCGAAACATTAATATTTCCTTTTGTCATAATAAATAGTTTATTTGTTATTCCTGTAAAGTCAGGAACCTGATTAATTTTAGTTTTTAACTTACTTTATGAATTTAGACAAAAAAAGTACCAATAGTTAAAATGTGACAAACTGACACACCTTGATTTTGATACAGTGAAAAACTTTTAAAAAAGTTATATTCAAAACTCAAAAAACTAAGGAAGAACTTAGAGTGCTTGTGAATTTGTGATTTGAAATTTGAGAAATTAATTCAGTTGTTGTATTTTGGTTTTATTAAAGGATACATTTCCATGCAATGTATGTTATATAACTAAAGAAATTTTATGTATAATTCAAAGATAATAGGTTTAGGTAAGTATGTTCCAGACCATGTTGTAACCAACGATGATTTGTCTAAAATGATGGACACTAATGATGCTTGGATTCAAGAACGAACTGGTATAAAAGAACGAAGATGGATTAAAGAAGGAACCGATGATACTTCTGCAGTTATGGGTGCTAAAGCATCAAAAATGGCTATTGAACGTTCTGGATTAACTAAAGATGATATTGATTTTGTTGTATTCGCTACTATGACACCAGATTATTATTTCCCTGGTTGTGGTGTTCAGATTCAAGATTTATTAGACTTAAAAAACGTTGGAGCGATTGATATTAGAAATCAATGTTCAGGATTTGTTTACGCCATTTCTGTTGCTGATCAATTTATAAAAACGGGAATGTATAAAAACATTTTGGTAGTTGGGGCCGAATACCACTCCAATGGATTGGATAAAACAACGAGGGGGCGTGGTGTAACTGTTATTTTTGGAGATGGTGCAGGTGCTTGTGTTTTAAGCAGAGAAGAAGATACGACAAAAGGAATACTGTCTACACATTTACATAGTGAAGGTAAATACGCAGATAAGCTTATTGTTGAATCGCCAAGTATTAAACATTGGGTGCCACAAATACTAGAATCTGAAGAGGAGGATTTATCATATTTCCCTTATATGGATGGTACTTTTGTTTTTAAACATGCTGTTGTTAGATTTAGCGAAGTTATTATAGAAGGCTTAGCTAAAAACAATATGTCTAAAGATGATATAGATATGCTTATTCCGCATCAAGCAAATTTGCGTATTGCTCAATTCATTCAGAAAAAATTTGCGCTAAGGGATGATAAAGTGTTTAATAACATTCAAAAATATGGTAATACTACAGCAGCCTCTGTAATTATTGCGCTAACTGAAGCCTGGGAAGAAGGTAAAATAAAAGCGGGAGACAATGTTGTACTAGCAGCTTTTGGAAGTGGTTTTACCTGGGGAAGCGCTATTATTAAATGGTAATTAGTTTAAGAATATAAAAAAAGAGCCCAAAACAGTAAGTTTTGGGCTCTTTAGCTATTAACCACCTTAATTTGCGTTAACCACACAAATTATTATATGTAGACGTTTAAAAACTAATATTATTATATTTTTTAACATCTTTAACATAAGAAACTCGAAATTAAAATTTCGAGTTTCTGTTTTTTATACACTTAGCAACTCATATGTTTTTTTTTGATGACTAATTCAAATAAACAATACTTTTATGGCTCGTGTTAATGTTTTGACGTATAAATTGTAACTTCATTACATATATTGTTGATATTTTAAATTTTTAACAAAAAAAAACTCGAAATTTTAATTTCGAGTTTTACAGTTATACGAATCTTTGATTGACGAAATTTTGTTAAATGAAGGTGACTAACTCTTAAAATAATTACTTTTTCGTATGATTGTATGTCTATATAACGTTTGGTTTTTGATTTTGTTGCACTAAATGTTGTTTTTTTAACATTTTTAACATTTTTTTTTCAAATGTGTTAACAATTTAGCAAACAAAAACCCAAAAGATTAATCTTTTGGGTTTTCTTAATTTAATAACCGTGCATTAACACTAACCATCAACTATTATGCAGGTAATTAAATTGTATTTATAGGAAGCCTCCGCCTCCAGATTTTTCATTATTATCTCTACGCTTACGAGATTTTGCACGATATTTACCGCCACCAAATCTATAAGATAAACTTGCTTGTACTGTGTGACTTTCCCAGTTAAATTGACCAACTTGGACAAAAGGTTTTGTGCCCTCGAAAGCAAAGTTCATTGTGTTTAAAATATCATTAAAGTTCAGACTAAAGGAACCTTTTCCTTTTGCAAAACTTACTCGAGAACCTATATTTACAAAATACATAGGTTTCATATCAAATTGTAATGTTCTGTTTTTTCCTCTGTAAAAGCCAAATGCTGTAAGACTTATGGTTTTAGTTACCTTAAAATTATTAAACATTCTCAGGTTCCAAGCAACGTTATCTATTTCATCTATATTAGTTTCGATATCATTAATCGTAGCAGTTTCTATTGGGGCAGTTAAATTTTCCGCTATACCTTTTTGGGTTTGCGAATACAAATCAAAACTTCCGTTTATACTCCACCATTTTGTTGGTCTATAATTTGTTGATAATTCAATACCATATGCTGAGGTGTCGTCAAAATTATCATGAGTTAATATAATACGCCCAGAATTTACATCCGATCTATCAATAAATAGAGCTCTATTAATTTCATCTGAAATTATTCTGTAAAATACGCCTCCAGTTACACTTCCTTTTCTGTTGTTTAAAGTTCTTGTATAATTTGCTTCAATAGAATTTGTAAATTGAGGTCTTAAGTCAATATTTCCGAAAGAAGAAATTAAAGGTGTACTCCATTCTTTTATTGGGTTTACTTGCCCTATCCCTGGACGGTCTACTCTTCGGCTATAACTAAATTGATATGAATTTTTTTCTGATGGCGAATACGTTATAAAAGCGGAAGGGTAAAATTCGAAATAATCGTTTTTAAAAGTTTGAGTACTAATAGCTTCAGACGATAATGCTAAGGCATCTTCTTTTACGTTTTCTGTACGCAAACCTATTTGATAAGTCCATTTTTCGAACTTTTTACTAAACGTTGCGTAAGCAGAATAAATATCTCTTGTATAATCAAAATCTGTACTTGGTGTTGGTCTTAAAACACCTAGATCATTTAAAGTTTCGCCTGTAGAAGAATATGCAATATCAGAATTGAATAAACGAGCTTGTAAACCAAGTTCTAATTTTGTGGTTTCAGATAATGGGTTTACATAATCTAAATTTACAGTAGTACTTTTTCTATCAGTATTATTAAAATCTTTGTAATCCTCGTTTGATCCTAGTAGAAACTTAAAATCTACTGGCGTGTCATCTTCAAAAGTATTGTAGTCTACTTCCAATTCTATATTATGCCCATCTTTAGAGAAATCATGCTTATAATCAAAATTGTACTGAGAAGAGGAGTTGTCACTATCGTTAGTAAAAAGTTGTCTTTGGTTGAAAGAAGAATTACTATAAAATAATGCTTCAGTGCTACCTTCGGTACTACTGTCAGAAGTGTTTTGAGTAGTGAAAAAAGATATGGTATTCTTATCATCTAAATAAAAGTCTAATCCTACTTTATACAAGTGAGACTGTCTTTTATCTAAAAATTTAAAGAATTGCTCCGAATTATTTTCTGGTCTTGCAACATTTCCATGATTTCTGTTTTTTGAAATGTTATTACTATAACTTCCATATAAATTAAATTTACCGTTGCGATAATTCATGTTTAAGGCACTATTGAATTTAGCTTCTTTCTCATGAGATAAACCTATATTAAAATTACCATTAAACCCTATCATGGTATTTTTATGAAGTACGATATTTATAATACCGCTCATACCTTCAGGGTTATATTTTGCTGAAGGGTTAGTGATTAGTTCTATAGATTTTATAGCCGTAGAAGGAATTTGTTTAAGTAATTGAGCCGTTGGAATGTTAGATAACTTTCCATCTACCATAACACGAACATTTTGATTACCACGCAAGCTAATATCACCCGTTTGAGCATCTACACTTACAGAAGGTATACCAATCATAAGTTCTGAAGCACTACCCGAAGCTGCTAAATCTTTACCAATGGTAATAACTTTTCTATCTACCTTTTGCTGTATTGTTGAAGTTTCAGCAATAACTGTAACGGCATCTAAACCTTCGGCTTCTTCTTCTAAAAGAATATTGCCAAGATCTATTTTATAGTTGCCTTTACCAATGGTAATATCCTTAGTAATTGTTTTGTATCCTATATATTGAATACTTACTTTTACATTGCCCTCTTCTACCTTTTTAATTTCAAAAGAGCCATCTTCTAAAGTAATGCCACCTGTTAAGGTTTCGCCAGCATTATTTTTTATAATAACATTTACATAAGGTAAGGGTTGTTTTAACTTTGCGTCTAATACTTTTCCTGAAATTGTACCAGTCTTGTCGGCACTATTTTCAGGATCTGTGGTGTTTGCTTGTGTAGTTATTGAAAATAATAATAAGCACACAAAGAATAATTGTTTCATTTTGATTGATTGTTTTTGATTGATTAATTGTAATATTAAGTAGACGTCTAAATTTAATTTCTGTTACTATATTTGACATGAATTAACATCTTTTTAACATATGAGTAAAAAAACACTAGTACTAGGTGCTTCTCTAAAGCCAAACAGATATTCTAATTTTGTGATTAAAAAGCTTGTTAATCAAGGCTTTGAAGTTGTAGCTTTTGGTCTAAAAGAAGGAGAGTTAGTAGGTGTTAACATTGATGTAGTGTTGAAACAATATAAAAAAATAGACACAATAACTTTGTACCTCAATTCTAAAAGGCAGAAAGACTATTATGATTATATCATTTCTTTAAACCCAAAGCGTGTTATTTTTAACCCTGGAACAGAGAACCCAGAGTTCTATAGTATTTTAAAAGAAAACAATATTTATTTTGAAGAAGCTTGCTCTTTAGTTTTGCTTTCTACTAATCAATATTAAACCAATAAAGGTAATTATGCCATTAAGTGGTAAAATTTCCCAATGAAATTTATAGGTACCTAAAACACTTTCTGGTAAAGAGGTTATTACAAAACTTAATATTATAGATAGTAAAGCAACAATCCAAGCATATTGATCTTTAATTTGTCGTTTTGTTAAAATACCAAATGCAAATAAGCCTAGTAGTGGTCCATAAGTATAAGTTGCAAATTTAAATAAGTTACTTACAACATTACCTTCAAGGTTATTAAATAGTATAACTACAAATATTAATAATATAGAAACACCAATATGTACTTTTTTACGAAGCGGTTTTTGTTCTTCACTTGGCTTCTTTTCTATGTTTAAAAAATCTACAGAAAAAGAAGTAGTTAATGATGTTAACGCGCTATCTGCACTACTGTAGGCTGCAGCAATTAAGCCTATAAGAAAAGTTATAGATAAAGCACCGCCCAAGCCTTGATTCATAGCAATTTCTGGAAATAGCAAATCGGTTCTTGTTATATCGTTTACAACTGGTATTTGTAAATTAAACTTATCAGCATAAATAAACAATAAAGCGCCAAGGGATAAGAACGCAAAATTTACAATAATGACTAAAGTCGCCATTGTAAGCATGTTTTTTTGAGCTTCTTTTTTATTCTTGCAGGTTAAGTTTTTTTGCATCATATCTTGATCTAAACCTGTCATAGCAATAGCAATAAAAATGCCTCCAATAAAGTATTTCCAAAAGTAAGTTGTAGCATTTGGGTTATCAAAAAAGAAGATTTGGCTTTTTGCAGAAAAGGATTCAGATTTTAACATACTAATTAATGAGAAATCTAATTTCTGATTGATTAAATAAATACCAACACCAACAGATACTAGCATTGCTAAAGTTTGTAAAGTATCTGTCCAAATAATTGTTTTTATACCGCCTCTGTTAGTGTATAACCATATTAATAAAATAGAAACTACAACAGTTAGCCAAAAAGGGACACCAAGTTTTTGAAAGACTATATACTGCATAGATAAGGCTACTAAGTATAGTCTAAATGAAGCACCAGTAACTCTAGAGAGTAAGAAAAAAAACGCTCCAGTTTTATAACTTACTTTGCCAAAACGCTGTTCTAAATATTGGTAAATAGAAGTTACATTAAGCTTATAATAAAGAGGTAGTAATATTAATATTATAAATAAATATCCCACAAAAAAGCCAAAGACTCCTTGCATATAAGCAAATTGTTGTCCACCTATCATTCCTGGAACCGATATGAATGTGACTCCAGAAAGCGAAGCGCCAATCATTCCAAAAGCGACTAAATACCAAGGAGATTGCTTTTTAGCTTTAAAGAAAACCTCATTACTATCATCTTTTCCCGTTAAATATGATATCAAAATAAGTACTCCAAAATAAGCAGCAATAAGAAGAAGAATTTGTGTAGCAGTCATAAAAATATTTTTTCAAGCTTTCAAATTACAAATATTAAACTTCAATTTCCAAATGTAGAGAGCGTTATTTAAAAGTGTTATTTAAAATTAGCGAAATTCATGTCTAAATAGTAAATTCGCAACCATGGAGTTTTCTTCGAAATTGCTAGAACGTGCTGTTAACGAAATGTCTCAATTACCAGGTATAGGTAAACGCACAGCGTTACGTTTGGTATTGCATATGCTAAGACAGCCTAAGGACCAGACAATGGCGTTATCTGAAGCTTTGCAATCAATGCGAAGCAATGTTAAGTTTTGTAAATCTTGTCATAATATTAGTGATATTGAGCTTTGTGAAATTTGCTCAAACCCAAACAGAAATGAAACTATTGTATGTGTAGTTGAAGATATTAGGGATGTTATGGCTATTGAAAACACAAGTTCTTTTAAAGGCTTGTACCATGTTTTGGGCGGTAAAATATCACCAATGGATGGTGTAGGACCCCACGATTTGAATATTGAATCGTTAGTTTCAAAAGTAAAACAAGGGATTATAAAAGAGCTTATTTTTGCGTTAAGCTCGACTATGGAAGGAGATACAACTAACTTTTATATTTACAAACAAATTCAAGAATATAAAATTGTAACATCAACTATTGCACGAGGTATTTCGGTTGGAGACGAACTAGAGTATGCCGACGAGATTACTTTAGGGAGAAGTATTGTTAATAGAATTCCGTTTGAAACCTCTCTAAAACTATAATTTACAAATTATTTAAAGTACGCTTAAAAAATAGCACATGATTTTTAATATTGAATAATGATTTCAGTTTGCATTCCTATTTATAATTTTAATGTTACAAAGCTTGTAAAAGAATTGTCTAGGCAGTCGTCTATTTTAAATGTTTCATCTGAAATAATTCTGATAGACGATTGCTCTAAAAGTTCTATTAAAAAAGTAAATGAAAGTATATGTTCTAACGAGGTGTATATTAAGTTAGATAAAAATATAGGTAGAGCAGCAATACGTAATAAGTTCCTTAATTATGCCAAATATGAAAACCTTCTTTTTTTAGATTGTGATGTTATAATTAATTCTAAATCTTTTTTAAAAACTTATATTGATATTATTAAAGCGAATAATGCTCAAATTATGTGCGGAGGAAGAACCTATAAAGCAATACCTCCAAAAAGAGATAGGTTATTAAGATGGAAATATGGTGTAAGTAGAGAAAGTAAATCACACGAAATTAGAGGTAAAAGCCCTAATAAGTCTTTCATGACAAACAATTTTGTCATCACTAAAAGTACATTTCAGCAAATAAAGTTTGATGAGCGGTTGAATCAATATGGGCATGAAGATACCTTATTTGGTTTTGAATTAAAAAAAAGAAATATTAAAATTCTTCATATTGATAATACGGTATTAAGTGACGGCTTAGAATGTAATAATAGTTATATTTCAAGTACAGAAAGCGCAGTTGATAATTTAATTAAAATACTTAGATTTATAAATTATGATAAAAAGTTTATAGAAGATGTTCGATTATTGCGAATATATTATAAGTATTTTAGATTAAGACGACTAATAGTGGTGTCTTTTATTATATTCAAACCAATAATAAAATATTTTCTTTCAAAAGGATATGTAAGTCTATATTTATTTGAATTTTATAAATTAGGAACATTGTGTGTAAAGATGAAATGCGCTTAAATGCTTTTTATTAGATTATATGAAAGTAATAACACTTAATGCTATTGATTTTTTTGAAAAGCTTGATGAGTTGTCTGGCAAAATAGATATTATTCCGGACATCGTTGTGGAAGTGTTAAGCGCTGGTGGTTATCTAGGGAAGGCGATTAAAGTTGATGAAAAATTTAATAAAGCGCAGTATAAACAAATAAAAATTCAAAGACGAAGGGAATACATAAAGCAAAGTATTGTTTTTAGAACTTTGCTTAAAATATTACCTTATATAATTCTTGACAGGTTAAGACTTTATGAGTCTAAAAAAGCAAAGAACTCTATTAGGGCGTTGAATTTAGATGAATTACAAAAAGATAATATAAGTTTTGATCATTTAGGTTTTTCACACCAAAAAAGCGTTAAAAATGTTCTAATTATAGATGATGCAATAGATACGGGTAGAACAATGTTTATTATAAAGAATAGCTTGCAAAAACAATTCCCAAAGGCAAACATAAAAACGGCTATTATATCTTGGACGCTTGAAAATTCAATTATTAAACCCGATTTTTACATTTACAAGAATGTTTTAGTAAGATTTCCGTGGTCTAAAGATTATAAAGGTAAAGATTTTGAAAAAAAAAGTTTTAGTAGTTGATTTAGATAAAACACTGTTTAGTATAAATACGTTTCATCATTTTATTAAGTACCTCGCTTTTAAATCTATTAAAGAAGTTAACGTGTTGTTTTTGTTTAAGTTAGGTTTAGCTCTTTCTTCTCGACTATTTCTAACACATGCAAAAATGAAGTTTTATGTTTTAAACATAATAAAGGATAGAACAGATATAGATTTTAATCATTTTGTAAATACTATTTCTACAAAAAAAAGAGAATTATCAATATTACAAGATTCTAGTTTTGATATTAAAATATTAGCCACCGCTGCTCCATCTTGCTATGCAAATATTATTGCAAAGAACAATAGTTTTCATATATGTTTGGGAACCGATTTTTCTAATTCTACTTTTAAATCATCTTTCGAGAATAGTAAAATTACTAAAAAAGAAAATGTCATGGACTATTTGTCAAAAAGTAATATAAATCACATAGATGTAATGGTAACGGATAGCATAGATGATATGCCTTTAATAAAACTCGCCAAGCGAAATGTAATAGTTAACCCTAGTGAAAACTTTAAAAAACAATTAAAACAAAAATCAATTTCTTTTGAAGTAATACAGCAAAGGTCTTAACTTTGCACAAGGATAAACAAAGAGCGTTAACGAATTTTAATTTAATAAGAATAATTTAAAAAAATCAATGATTTTTTATTAATTTTGCAAAATAAAATAAAAAAACAAGGATTACATTATTGATATGGCAAAGTTTGAACTTAAATTACCGAAAATGGGAGAAAGTGTTGCTGAGGCAACGATAACCTCTTGGTTAAAAGAAGTTGGAGATACTATTGAGCTAGATGAGGCGATTTTAGAGATTGCTACAGATAAAGTAGATAGCGAGGTGCCAAGTGAAGTTGATGGTGTTTTAGTTGAAAAGCGTTTTAATGTAGATGATGTTGTTCAAGTTGGACAAGTCATAGCCGTAATAGAAACTGAAGGAGAAGATGTTTCTGATGTTCAGCCATCTCATGCTGAAATCGATAAGCCTAAACCAGCAGTAATTGAACAAGTAGCACAAACAATAGTTGTAGCGAAAGAAACTGTTGCTCCAGTAAGCTCAAGTGACGAACGCTTTTATTCACCATTAGTCAAAAATATAGCTAAGCAAGAAGGTGTTTCTCAAAATGAATTAGATGCTATTATAGGCTCTGGTAAAGATGCACGTGTTACAAAAAACGATATTCTAAATTTTATAGAAAATAGAGGTTCTGCTAAAAAAGAAGAAGGGCATGTAACTGAAACTATAAAGTCTGTTGTAAAAACTGAAGCGCAACCTAAACCTGTGCAAGCACCAGTAGTTTCAAATGGAGAAGATGAGATTATAGAAATGACAAGAATGGGTAAGCTTATTGCTCATCATATGGTAGAATCGGTACAAACATCAGCGCATGTTCAAAGTTTTATAGAAGCCGATGTAACTAAAATATGGAATTGGAGAAAGAAAGTTAAGGCTGACTTTATGAAAAGAGAAGGCGAGAATTTAACCTTTACGCCAATCTTTATGGAAGCCATTGCTAAGGCGTTGCGTGATTTTCCAATGATGAATATTTCTATTCAAGGTGATACTATTGTAAAGAAGAGGAACATTAACTTAGGTATGGCAGCTTCGTTAGCCGATGGCAATTTAATTGTGCCAGTTATAAAAAATGCTGATCAACTTAATTTAGTTGGAATGACAAAGCAAGTCAACGATTTAGCTAATCGAGCAAGAGCTAATCAGTTAAAGCCAGATGATATACAAGGTGGTACTTACACAGTTACTAATGTGGGAACATTTGGTAGTATAATGGGAACACCAATTATCAATCAGCCACAAGTAGGTATTTTGGCTTTAGGAGCTATACGTAAAGTGCCTGCGGTTATTGAAACTCCAGAAGGAGATTTTATTGGTATTCGTTACAAAATGTTCTTGTCGCATTCGTACGACCATCGTGTTGTAAATGGAGCTCTTGGTGGACAGTTTGTAAAAGCAGTTAAAGATTATTTAGAAGCTTGGGATAGTAATAGGGAGATATAATGCTTATGAACAAAATGGCCTCTTTTTTTAAAGAAATTGGATTGACAATTTTGTATTATTTAGTAGGTGTTTTATTCATTTTTTTATTTTTCTACGTTATATTCTTGTTTGTAATGATGTTAATTTAACATTATTTAATATATCTATTTTTAATAAAAAACCAACCTTTTAAAACGGTTGGTTTTTTATTTTTTACAGGTTTGTAATTTAGTATCTTTACGCTTCAATTAAATAAAGTAAATGCAATTAAGCTTAACAAAACCCATCTGTTTTTTCGATTTAGAAACCACAGGAATAAACATCACAAAAGACCGTATTGTAGAAATTTCAATACTTAAAGTATACCCTAACGGAAAAGAGGAAAGCAAAACGTGGTTGGTAAACCCAGAAATGCCAATTCCTAAAGAAGTAATTGATATTCACGGTATTTCTGATGCTGATGTTGCTGACAAACCAACGTTTAAAGAATTAGCTAAAGAGGTATATAATATGATAAAGGATTCTGATTTAGGTGGGTTTAATTCTAACAGATTTGATATTCCGCTTTTAGCAGAAGAAATGTTACGTGCTGAGGTTGATTTTGATATGAAAAATAGAGTGTCTGTAGATGTACAAACTATTTTCCATAAAATGGAACAGCGTACATTAAGCGCAGCTTATAAGTTTTACTGTGATAAAAATTTGGATGGAGCTCATAGCGCAGAAGCTGATACAAATGCCACTTATGAAGTTTTAAAAGCTCAAATAGCTAAATATGATGAAGTAGAAAATAATACCAAGTTTTTGGCAGAATTTAGTTCACGAAAAAAGTTTGCAGATTTTGCAGGTTTTATTGCATATAATGAAGAAGGCATAGAATGTTTTTCTTTTGGAAAGCATAAAGGTAGGTTGGTAACCGAGGTTTTAGAAAAAGAACCAGGGTATTTTGGGTGGTTACTTAATGCCGATTTCCCTTTATATACCAAAAAGGTACTAACAGCAATAAAATTAAAAAGCTTTAATAATAAGATTTAAAAGAAAATAGAATATAGAGTCTAGATAATAGGCTTAATTTTCTATAGTAAATAATAATTTGAAAAGACCGTCTAGCTTTCTAACAGCGAAACGGTCTTTACTCTTGATTCTAAAGAAAAATGAAGTTAATCTGTATCGGAAGAAATTATACCGAACATATCAAGGAGTTAGAAAACGAAAAGCCATCAAATCCAGTCGTTTTCCTAAAACCAGACACTGCAATTCTTCTTAAAAAACAACCTTTTTTTATTCCAGATTTTTCAAATGAGGTACATCACGAAGTTGAGGTTCTGGTTAAGATAAATAGAGTAGGGAAGTATATTGATAAAAAATTTGCTCATAAGTATTATAAAGAAATTGGATTAGGAATAGACTTTACAGCACGCGATTTACAAAGTCAATTAAAAGTAAAAGGGTTACCATGGGAAAAAGCAAAAGCATTTGATGGATCGGCAGTTGTAGGTAATTGGCTCTCGACTGAGGAGATTGAAAATGTTGATGATATAAATTTTACTTTGCAAAAAAATGATACAATTGTTCAGCAAGGAAATACAAGCCACATGTTGTGGAAAATTGATGAATTAATAGAATATGTATCAAAATATTTTACTTTAAAGATTGGAGATATTATATTTACAGGCACGCCGGCAGGAGTTGGCAAAGTTATTGCAAATGATAAATTAAAAGGATTTATAGAAAACAAAGAAATGTTTTCAATAACAGTAAAATAAATGGAACAACATTACAAATTATTTAGAGTTCGTGAATTAGCTGATAACGACGAAGACTTTGTTACAACATTGGCAGAAACTTTTATAGAAGAAGTTTCAGTTGATGCAGACCGACTAAAAAAGGCAGTAGCAGAAAAGGACTATCAAGAAGCATATCAAGCGGCACATAAAATGAAACCTACAGTAGATTTGTTTGAGTTAGGAGTGCTAGATGTCTTAATTGAAGTTCAAGATTGGGGAAAATTCACTAAAACAGAATTAGACATCAAACCTCAATTAGATATTGTTATAACTGCAGTTGATAATGCTCTAGCTGAAATTAAGTCTGATTTTAATTTATAATGCAAGCGGAAATAATTACCATTGGCGATGAATTACTTATTGGACAAGTAACAGATACCAATTCCGTATTTATAGCCAAAGCACTTAACAAAATTGGCGTTTCAGTTTATCAGATCACTTCCATCCAAGATGATAAAAAACACATTCTAAAAGCTTTAAAAGAAGCTCAAGAAAACGCAGATATTATTATTTTAACAGGTGGTTTAGGTCCAACAAAAGATGATATTACCAAAAAAACTATTGCTGAATATTTTGGTGATACTCTAGTGCGTGATGCTTCAGTTTTAAAAAATATTGAGCATTTATGGGAACAATATATTAAACAACCGCTTGCTCAAGTAAATAAAGACCAAGCATTGGTGCCATCAAAATGTATGGTGTTGATGAATAAATTGGGTAGTGCTCCTGGAATGTGGATTGAAAAGAATAATAAAGTTTTTGTATCGCTTCCTGGTGTACCTTTTGAAATGAAAGCGCTAATTGAGAACGAGGTTATTCCAAAATTAAAAGACACATTTAATTGTCCATTTATATTACATAAAACATTATTAGTTTATGGTGTTGGTGAAAGTTCGCTTGCCGCAAGAATTGAATCTTGGGAAGACGCATTACCTAATTATATTAAACTAGCATATTTACCAAATTTAGGAAAAGTAAGATTGCGATTATCAGCAAAAGGATTTGATAAAGACATTATTGAAAACGAAGTAGACCAGCAAATTGAAAAGTTATTGCCTTTAATTAAAGATGAATTTTTTGGTTTTGAAGATGACGATGATTCTATTGAGGTGGTTATTGGTAAACAATTAGTAAAATTAAAGCAAACATTAGCAGTAGCTGAAAGTTGCACCGGAGGTAAAATTGCACAACAAATTACATCAAATGCGGGATCATCAGCATATTTTAAAGGCGGATTAGTGACTTATGCTACACAATCAAAAACAGATGTTTTGGGCGTTTCAAAACGCATTATCGATACGCATTCTGTTGTAAGTGCCCAAGTGGCTGAGTCTATGGCAAAAAATGCATTACAGTTATTTAATACAGATTATGCCATTGCAACCACAGGAAACGCTGGCCCTGAAAAAGGAGATTCTGATGCCGAAGTAGGAACAGTTTTTATCGCTATTGCAACAAAAAAAGATGTTTTTTCAGAAGTATTTAATATGGGAAATCATCGTGTAAAAGTTGTAAATAAAGCAGTAAATAAAGCATTAGAAATGCTTCAAAAAGAAATTTTAAAAAATAGATAAAAATTAGGTTGTCATAATATAAAGAATTTGTATATTTGCACCTCGATTTTAAGCAACAAAAAAATTTAAAGTTATAAATAATGTCAAGAGTTTGTGAACTTACAGGAAAGAAGGCAATGGTTGGAAACAACGTGTCTCATGCAATGAACAAAACTAAACGCAAGTTTAACGCGAATTTAGTTAAGAAACGTTTTTACATTCCAGAAGATGAAAGCTGGGTAACTTTAAAAGTTTCTACATCTGCTTTAAAAACTATTAATAAAATTGGTATTTCTGCAGCAATTAAAGAAGCAAAATCTAAAGGGTTTTATAAATAATAGCTGTATTTAATAAGTAAAAAGACATGGCAAAGAAAGGCAATAGAATACAAGTAATATTAGAATGTACAGAGCATAAAGAGTCTGGACAACCAGGAACTTCTCGTTATATTACTACAAAAAATAAAAAGAATACGCCAGATAGAATGGAGATTAAAAAATTCAATCCTATCCTTAAACGTATGACAGTTCATAAAGAAATTAAATAATTAGAAATTTTAAGAAAGCAAAATTTCAAATAACGTATATAGGTCATGGCAAAAAAAGCAGTAGCATCGTTACAAACAGGGTCAAAAAGATTAACAAAAGCTATAAAAATGGTGAAGTCACCTAAAACAGGAGCTTACATGTTTGTTGAATCAATTATGAGTCCAGATTTAGTAAACGACTTTTTAAATAAAAAGTAAAACTAATAATACAAAATATTATAAACTGCTTACCTTACGGAAGCAGTTTTTTTGTGCTTATATTTTAGTAAATTTACTGCCATAATTACAGTAAAAAATTGTGGTGCGAAAATTGACATTAATAATTTGAGCGTTACCACGAGGGTCGGGCTTTCAGCAGTCGCTCTCTGCGAGGAGCTTCAACAAGTGCTTCAATCCCTAACGCAAAAGGAAGTTTAAGCTTCAAAATAAATAAATAAAAAATTTTAATGAGTTTTTTTAAAAAAATATTTTCATCAGAAAAAAAAGAAACACTAGATAAAGGTTTAGAAAAATCTAAATCTAGCTTTTTAGGTAAACTGAGTAAAGCAGTAGCTGGAAAATCAAAAGTAGATGATGAAGTTTTAGATAATTTAGAGGAAGTTTTAGTTTCTTCTGACGTTGGTGTAAATACAACACTAAAAGTTATTGACCGTATTGAGGAGCGCGTATCTAAAGATAAGTATTTGGGCACTGACGAGCTCAACAAAATTCTTCGTGAAGAGATTGCTGGTTTATTAAGCGAAACAAACTCTGGAGAAGAGACTGATTATACTATTCCTAATTTACCAAAACAAGAAAATGGATCGAAAACCCCATATGTATTAATGGTTGTTGGTGTAAATGGCGTTGGAAAAACAACAACAATAGGAAAGTTAGCTTATCAATTTAAAAAACAAGGCTTAAAAGTGGTTTTAGGCGCCGCTGATACATTTAGAGCTGCAGCTATAGACCAATTACAAGTATGGGCAGATCGTGTAGATGTACCAATGGTACGTCAAGACATGGGTAGCGATCCAGCTTCAGTAGCTTTTGATGCTTTAGAATCTGGAGTTAATCAAGATGCCGATGTTATTATTATAGATACAGCAGGAAGACTTCATAATAAAGTGAATCTAATGAACGAGCTTACCAAAGTTAAGCGTGTTATGCAAAAAGTTGTTGGAGATGCTCCACATGACGTGCTTTTAGTATTAGATGGCTCAACAGGGCAAAATGCATTTGAACAGGCTAAACAGTTTACTGCAGCAACAGAGGTTACTTCATTAGCTGTTACAAAATTAGACGGAACAGCAAAAGGTGGTGTTGTAATTGGTATTTCAGATCAATTTCAAATACCTGTAAAATACATTGGCGTTGGAGAAGGTATAGAAGATTTACAAGTATTTAACAAATATGAGTTTGTAGATTCGTTTTTTAAATAACAAATTCCTGCGAAGACAGGAGTTTTATAAATAGAAGTAATGAGCTATAGCATCTATCATAACCTTCTAATAAAAGCTTCACAGAAAGCAGTGTTTGATGCCGTGTCTCAACCAAAGCATCTTGATAATTGGTGGACTTTAAAATCTTCAGGGAAACCAGAATTAAATACAGAGTATAATTTGAATTTTACCGATGATTATAACTGGTTTTGTAAAGTATCAAAAATAGAAAACAACCAATCATTTTACTTGAAAATGACAAAATCTGATGAGGATTGGAAACCAACCTCTTTTGGGTTCGATTTAGAAACTAAAAATGATGGAACATTAGTTAAATTTAGCCATATAAATTGGCAAGAAGATAATCATCATTTTAAACACTCTTCATTTTGTTGGGCAATGCTTTTAAATGGGTTGAAAAATTATTTAGAAAAAGGAATAATCATTCCTTTTGAAGAAAGAAACTAAGCCATCAAATTAATTATGTATTTTTATTCAAAATACTAATTATGAGGTTTTCTATTTTTTTTCTATTGCCCTTTTTTATTCTTTCTTGTAAAAACCAAAATTCAAAAGATTCTACTACAGAAACAGTAGTTGTGGAAGACACTATATCTATAAAAGACTTTAGAGAGTTAAAAGTCTTAGACTCTAAGTATATTGATAATAGTGAACTTTGGAATACTTTTAATAAAGCCTTGGAAAATTTTACTGATGAAAGTTATAATTCATTAAAGCCTTTAATATTAGAAGCGAATATTCCAACACTTCAAAAGCATATCTCTAACGGTAGGCTAACTTATGAGTTATTGACTAAATTCTATTTATATCGTATTAGAAAATTTGATAGAGAAAATGATTTGTCCCTTAATTCAGTTATTTCATTAAATCCAAATGTAATTGAAGAAGCAATAAAAGCAGATAATACAGATTTTGAGGTTGAACCACATCCCATTTATGGAATGCCAATTCTGTTAAAAGATAATATTAATATTTCCGGTATGATAACTACTGCGGGGGCTGTTGCATTACAAAAAAATATAACTGAAGATGCTTTTGTTGTGAAGCAATTAAAAAATCAAGGAGCCATAATTTTAGGAAAAGCTAACCTTAGCGAATGGGCCTATTTCTTTTGCGGAGATTGTCCAAGTGGTTATAGTGCTATTGGAGGTCAAACTCTTAATCCATACGGACGAAGAACAATTGATACAGGCGGTTCAAGTTCTGGTAGTGGTGTTGCTGTGGCTGCTAATTTTTGTGTTGGTGCAGTTGGTAGTGAAACATCAGGTTCTATTTTGTCTCCTTCAAGCCAGAATTCTGTAGTAGGTTTAAAACCAACAATTGGTTTGCTAAGTAGAAGTGGTATTGTGCCAATTTCATCTACTTTAGATACCTCTGGTCCAATGACCAAAAATGTAACTGATAATGCCATTTTATTAGATGCTATGTTTGGTTTTGATAAAAAAGATTCAAAATCAATTAATGCAAAATGGGGAAATGGTTATTATTATGACAACATGCCATATGATGATTCTTTGATTGGAAAGCGATTTGGTGTATTTAAAAGACTATTAGAAGATTCATTATATGTTCAAGCTATTTCTGATTTAAAAACTAAAGGCGCTATAATTGTTGAGGTTGAAGAAGAAAAAGTTGACCTACCCGATTTTTTAAGGTTACTAAACTTAGATATGAAAAAGGACTTACCTATATATCTTTCAAGTTATGGTAGTAATGAAGTTATGGTGAAATCTGTTAAAGACGTTATTGACTTCAACAAAAAAGATTCTGCAAATATTATGCCTTATGGTCAAAAGCTATTTGAAGGTATTGTAGCAGATAATGCAACGAATACAGAGTTTCAAAATATAAAGAATACACTAAAAACAAACGGAAGAAGTTTTTTTGATAATCCAATAAACAAGCATAGTCTGGATGGATTCTTATCTATAAATAATTATCATGCAGGGTTTGCTGCTGTGGCTGAATATCCTGCTATAACTGTACCTATGGGTTATACAGAAAAAGGTGCTCCAAAGGGTTTAACGTTTATAAGTAAGCCTTTATCTGAAATTGATTTATTGCATTGGGCTTATATTTACGAGCAAGTTTCTAAAAGACGAAAAATGCCTAAAAATTATAACTAGTTAATTAGTTTCTTTTTCAAGACTCGACGATAAAAGTTAAATTTAACTTAGTTAAAGCGATATTATCGATTTTTTATAATAAGGTTCGAATACGCGAATCAGAACGGATAAATGATTTTAAAATAGAATATTTGTTAATGTATACATAAAAGCGTAAAGCTGAATAAAAATTAATTAATAATTAAAGTAACTTAGCTTCTGCGGCTTTCAAAAGACAGTTGAAAATGTACTCTTTAACGAATATAGTACAAGTAATAATTATTTTTCAAGGTAGTTTGCTGGCTCTGTTTATATTAGCTTATAATAAACCAAAATCCAGAAACGACTTCTTTCTTGCGCTATTAATAGGAGCATTAGTGCTTCAGATTACTGGAATTTTCTTAGTGAACCGAAACATACAGACAAATTTTTTCAATAAGATTAATAGTGTTTATTTATTCCTTTATGGCCCTTTGCTATATCTCTATAGTAAAGATATTACCTTTTCAGATTTTAAATTTAAACTTAAAGATGCTGTTCACTTTCTTCCATTTATTTTAATACTTACTACTTCTGCTTTTTTAGAAGAAAGAATTCCGCAAGTCATTCTGTATATGGCTTACGCAATCCATATTCTCAGTTATATTTTGGCTTGCTTTTGGCAATTAAAAATGTATAGAAAGGTATTAATGGACAATTATTCAAAACTGGAAAGCTTGAATGTAAAATGGCTTAAGTGGACTTTAATATTATTCTCTTTAATTGTAATAGTAGATGGTATTCAAATTGGTTCGATTTTAGTATTTCAAAAATTATTAAGATTAGAAATAATCGTTTTTATATTAATATTAGCAGTTATCAATTTGTTATATTTTAGTGGATTTAACCAACCTAAGGTTAAAAGATTTAATACTGAAGAGCTAGAACTTTCAATTTCAATAAAATCAAGAAAACGGCGCAACACTTCGCTTATAGAAAATAAAACCTTAATTAATCGTTTAGAAAAATATCTTGCTGAGACAGAATCATATAAAAATCCTAATATAACAATAGGTTTGCTATCAGAAGAAATTGATATTCCAAAACGAACTCTCTCTGAATTAATAAATGACCACTACGATAAAAATTTTGTTGATTTTATTAATACATACCGAATTAAAGAAGCAAAAGTAATGCTAATGAATATGGTTGACCCAAATTTAACCATATTAGAAGTGATGTATGAGGTTGGTTTTAATTCAAAATCTTCTTTTAATTCAACTTTTAAGAAAAAAACAAATCTTACTCCTTCAGAGTTTAAATCTAAATACAAATAGTATTAATTCATGCTTGTATAAATCGGAACTAATTTTTAATTATAAAATAAGTTCGAATTCGCGTTTTCAGTCGATTGTAGTTTAATGCTTGGATATATTTGATGAAAATAAAATAAACTCATGAAAACAATTAAACTATTCATTTATACTATTTTTTTAATTTCTTGTATTCAGAAAAAAGAAAAATCAACAATAACATTTAATGTTATAAATAACTCAAAAACCATACAAAAAATAAAGCTGTCTAAGTTTAATTTTGAGTTGGATAGAATGGTTGAGATCGATACTTTATATGAAATTGCACCCAATAATTCAAAGGTCTTCACTTCTCAGTTTTTAGAACCTTCAATATTTTCTTTTAGAACAAACTCTATAAAAGAAGTGAAAATAGCAATAGAGAAAAGTGGTTTTGTAAATATTGAATTAGATGAAACAATAAAATTAGAATCGGATGTTGCAAATATTTCAAATTTCGAAGTAAAAATTCAAGAGCTAAATAGAAAGCATTTTCAAAAAATGATTCAAAAATTTGACAAGGCTCTCAAAGAAGATGATAAGAAAACATTGATAGAATTGGAAAAAAAGAAGGACAGTGTTTTAAAGGAGTTTACTAAAGATATGGAAAATGCTGTGAGAGATATGGGAGTAACAGCTTTAGCATTTGATGCATTACAATATTTTGATATGAATAAGAATTATGCTTTTATAGATGAAACTGTAAGAAAATTTAAAGAAGAATATCCTGATGGTGAAATGAGCAAATCTTTACAAAGAAGAATTGACGTTGCAAATAGAGTTTCAGTAGGCAAAAAAGCATTAGAATTTAATGCGAAAAACTTAGAAGGCTCTGAAGTGAAATTAACAGATTTTACAGGAAAGTATGTGCTTATAGATTTTTGGGCAACATGGTGTAGACCGTGTAGAGTTGAGAACCCAAAGCTAATGCTTGTATATGAGGAGTTTAAAGATTTAGGGTTTGAAATTATTAGCATAAGTATTGATAAAGATTTAGGGCAATGGAAAGAAGCTATAAAAGCTGATGGCTTATTAAGTCATCAGCAAATTCTGGACTCAAATTTATCTATATATAAGCTTTATTCATTATCTACTTTGCCATCAAATTTTTTACTAGACAAAAAGGGTTTAATAATTGAAAAAAATATTGATGCAAAACAGCTAAGTAGCCAGCTTAATTTATTACTAAAGCAGCAATAGTTATGATAAAAGTTCAATTTTTTTATAAACGAATTTTTCAATTATCGTTAAGCTGTTTTTTATATTTTTCTAAATCGAATGAAACATAAAAAACATTGAAATACTCTTCTTTGTCTTTTTCTTCTGGATGTCTACTGCTGGTAAAAATTAAATATTTATCATCAGAAGTTACATAAGGACTCCCATCAAAACCATGAGAGTTTATAGGTTTACCTAAATTTATAGCTTTGGACCAACCGTTTTTTAATTTAAATGATATATACAAATCACTCTTTCCATAGGTTTTTTCTCTTTCAAAACCTGCAAAAATTAAGAACCGTTCGTGACTGTCTATAAAAGGGTCACCTTCAAACTTTTCTGAATTTATATGAGGCGGTAATTTCACAGGCTTTTCGTAAGCTTTATTTTTGAATTTTGAAGTAAAAATATCCATGTTTCTGGATCCATCGTCTGGCAAGTATGCAAAATATAAGGTTTTGTCTTTAGTCATTGTAGGATATCCAAAACCACCTTTATAATCCATCTCTAAAGTTAAAAGCTTTGGAGTGCCCCAATCATCTCCTGTATGTTTGAATTGCCATAGATTGCTATAATTACTTGTAGTTTTATTAATATTTGTAGGCCTATTACTTGTTAACGTAATAGTTTTTCCATCTAGCGAAATACTTGCATCTGCATAAGAATGTATTGTATCATTAATAACAAGTTCTGGC
Organism: Gaetbulibacter sp. 4G1; assembly: GCF_002741945.1. GTDB lineage: Bacteria > Bacteroidota > Bacteroidia > Flavobacteriales > Flavobacteriaceae > Wocania_A > Wocania_A spongiicola. Next base: position 144,372 of record NZ_MDVN01000023.1, on the reverse strand, counting down.
TCAGAAAACATATCACCCTTAAACGTTTGGTATACTACTCTTCCAGGTTTCCCTTTACTTGTTATAGTATAAACTAAATGCTTACCATGTTTACTAAACGATGAACCAAAATGTACAACTCCTCTTTTTGAAACATTTCCTGGCATAAACAATTTCGGAACATTTGTATTTTCTAATTGAGAATAGAAAATAATATCATTATTTTTTTCATTAGTACATGATGTTATTATTATACCTACGATGACAAGAACCAATTGTGCGAAGCGTTTTTTTATTGTTTTCGATTTATTTAGAGTGAAAGCTTTCATAAGTTTATAATTTGTGTTTTGTATCAATATAACTTTCGATGGTTTTTATGAAGTAACCTAATGATGCAGGTTCAAAAATCATTTTGTTTTCTTTTTCGTTAAAGTATCCCATCGATACTAAGCCTACTAGTTTACCTTGTTTGTCTAAAACCGGGCCTCCACTGCATCCGTTGTAAGTACCCTTAGGAACATTAAGCCTTAGGTTATTGTCTTTGGTTAAGCCAATGTATGTTCCTTTAATATTAATTGACTTTTTACTCTTATATGGATATCCAAGAAAATAAACTTCTTCACCTAATTTCAATGGGTCTTCTCTTAGTTGATAAATTGCTACATTTTTTGGTATGTTTTTATTGGTTTCAAAAATTAACCAATCGCCTTTTGGTGGCATTTCTATAAGTTCGTTTGAATTTTCATTGATTAGTTTCCCAGCTATAATTTTTTTATTTGGTAAAACTTTTGAATTGAACTCCCAAAGCTTTAAATCACCATTAAAACTGACGGTTTTCATACTATCGGTTTTAGCGAAAAATAGAACATGTTTTGCGGTGATTGCATATATTTTATTTTTATACTCTAATAAAAAACCGCTTCCTGCATGTGGGTTATTGTACTTTGCATTATTAAACTCTACATTACTTACTAAAACTGAATCTACTTGTGCATTACTTTTTGAAAAATTTAGTAGTAATAATAAAAGAAGAATAGGGGTGTGGTATGTTTTTTTCATTGTATTTTATTTGAGTTATACCGCAAAGCGATAGGTTAATTTTAAGATTATGGATTTGTTATTTAAGTTAAAGTTATGTGTATTATTGTTTTGATTGTATATTAAAAATATATCAGACAAAGGCGAGTATCTCCATTGTAATTTTGAGAATACACTAAAATTTTCGCTTTGAGAATTGTACTGAATGGTATTATTGAAAAACAACTTATTTGTAAAACTAAATAAGCCACGAGCACTTAATAAATGTAGGTTTACTTTTCCGTAGCTATTAGGTAAATTGATTTTGTTGTAGTTATAAGTAAGGCTAAATTTGCCCCAGTACCCAAATCTAACATTACCTGTTAAGTCCCCAGAAAACCTATTGCCGTTATAAAAATGGCCATAGGTAACCGATGAATCATAAGTAAAAATTGATCTAGTATCTGCTGAATAACTTAATGTAGCACTTGTGAAATTATAATTTCCTATGGGTAAATTATCGTACTCATTTCCTAAAAAATTGGTTGCAAAATCTAGATTTACTTCTCTATTTGAAACTATAACAGAAAACTCAGAAGTATTTTTGAATCTTAAATCATACGCTAAGCTATTATCTCGTTCATTAAGGCTTCCATCTGAATTTAAAAAGATGTTATGGAAAAATCTAAACCCTTGAAAAATAAGCTTACTACTTTGTTTTTTTGAGAAAAATTTATAGGTAACATAAGGATTCAAAAATATGTAACCTTTCCTAATTACTGATTGATTGTTTGCATCATAATTAAATATTCTAGGTGTAAACCCTAAGTCTGCTTGATAATCTTTATCTATAGCATCTAGGGTCCAACCTGCACTAAACCTTCTAGTGGCATAGCTTCCATTTATTCCAAAATAAGATCCTTTGGAGTTCTCATCGTTAATTGAAGCATGGTATTTTATGCTATTATTAAAGTTCCCTTTTTTAGAAATATATGTAAACTCACTTCCAAAATTCCTAGCATAGTCATTTACATTATTATTTCCAGTTTCCTGCCTATTAACAAATAAGCCTCTTAATTGTGATCTATTTAAAACTTTATAATTAAATGCAGCAATAGTATTGTTTTGAGCATCTATACCATCACTTTTCTCTGTTTGCAAATTCATAATACCAATACGCAAATCATCACTAATATTGCCTGTTACTCTTGCTCCGTAAACTATAGGAGTATTTAGGCCTACTCGTCTTGAAAAAAAGGGGTTTATTGAATAACTTCCAAAACTTGAAAATATGTCTCCATTCTCTATAAAAAATTCACGTTGTTCTGGTAGAGAAATATCAAATCGAGTAATATTTGTTACTTCTGCGTCGACATCAGCATTTGAAAAATCTGGATTATAGGTAAAATCTGCATTTAGAGATTTTGTAATTCCAACTTTAAGGTCTATTCCTGCATTTACATTTGTTTTTGTACTTGTGTTTTCTGCTTGATTGTCTTTAAGTGAAGAAAGTGTAGTATAGGGTTTAATAAATGCAATGTTGTTTTTTATAACAGGAACTTTTGGCCATTGTAATGTGCCCATATAGTTTACATCTATACCATTAAAATTTATTGGAAAAGGAGTCCATGTGTAATAAAAGTTTTCAGTTTTATGCCCTCTTATAAAATTAATTCCCCAATGTAGGTTCTCTGGGTTATACCTTAAACTACTAAAAGGAATAGCCATTTCTACTAACCAATACCTATTGTATTGTTTTGTTGATGAAAACCAACGTTGATCCCAAGTATCTGTATAAGTAGTTCTTGAAGGCTGTATTAGTAAGCTTCCATCATGTTCTGCACCACCAGCATTAACGCCAAATAAAACACCGCTTTGTTTTTTATTAATAGGGTCAATTGCTACAGTAAATGATTCGCTGCCCCAATGTGCATCATCAGAATCCCTTTGTAATGACTGAACAATTCTTTTACCATCATCATAATGCTTAGCAATAATGTATAGGTACTTATTGTCAAAAGTTAATTTGATTTCTGATTTATATTTTGAAACACCAACATCGCTCGGATTATGGTTATAAAAAGTGTCTATTGTTTGGTAAGCATTCCATTCTCCATCATTTTCAATACCATCAACCTTTATAATAGAAACAGCTTCTTTAATACTATATTTATAAGTATTTCGAATAGTTTTTTCTTGCGATACAAGAAAGTTTGAATTTATAAGTAATAGCACCAATACTTTGATGGATATTTTCATTTCTTTAATTTACTTGATGCTAGCTAAGCAGATCTTCTTATTATCAAATAAAACTAGGAACAGATTATAGTTAACTAACTCATTTAAGGTAGTCATCAACCTTAAAAGATTACCATTCCTAGTTTATTGCTAAGAGTAGTTTATTTGATAAAGCGAAACTATAACTAGAATAGCAGTATTAACTCCTTATTATTGAAATGTAGAGATAGATTTAAGAGCATTTTAACAAAACACCCATGGTTATTAGCAAAATTTATGAAAAGGTTAATTACGCAGATGCAATTATTTCTTGTAGTTTGAAGATAGTTATTTGTTTTTTACAATTTCATATTTATACTAAACTGAAGATAGTACGTATAGATCTGAATTATACGTTTTGTTGTTAAAGCCGAAATAGAGATAGTCTAAAAAATTAATTAATCAACTTATTAATTTCTCCCCAAAGGTCGTTGTCAAAACTTGATGGACCTAATAACAATTCGCCAGCATCATCACCCATTCTGACAATAACAAGGTTTTGACTAGGGACAATGTATAATTTTTGGTCATTTTTACCTAAACCAGCAATTAAATCATCTGGAGCATTCGGAATCAATTTTCCTTGAAACTCTAAAGTCAAACCGGGGCTTCTATAATTGCTCTTTCCGTTTAACCACCATAAATACCCATAGGCTTTATTTAGGTCTTGAGAAGTGTTTGTCATGGCTTCAAAATAGCTGTTGTCATTTAAAACATCTGTTCCATTCCATTTCCCTTTATTTAAGTTTAATAACCCAAACCTAGCCATACTTCTAGCATTACTATAATACAATTTATAATACCCAAAAGGTATCCATGTACCTTGCATGCCAATTTTATTTCTCAGCTTATCATTAAAATAACTATTAAAATCAGTATTTACAGCTTTGGCTACAATATCATGCAAAATAGTGTATGCCCCATTATGATAATACCAAAAGCTATCTGGCTCATTTTTATAAATAAAGCATTCAGGATCTGTACAATTATTATTAGATACCGTATAGTCTAAACCAGTAGTCATAGTTAAATGATTCCAAATACTTATGGCTTCTTCTTGTTCTTGTGTTAAGTTGGACCACCCATTACCTAAATAATCTTTTGATACATCATTTATATTTAAGTAACCTTCTTGTTGAGCGATACCAGTTGTATATGCTACTAGTGTTTTAGCCGCAGAATTCCATGCTAAATTGGAAGTTTCATCTTCACCGTTTCCATACCATTCTACTACTATGCGACCATTCTTTAATATAAGAAATGCTTTAGTGCCCTTATTTTCAATGAAGCTTAAAAGCGGCTGTAGTCCACTTTCATTCCAATTTAAACTACTTACAGACTTTGTTTCCCAAGGATCTGAATTTATAGGAGGAAAATAGAGTTCATTGTCTGTAAGATTTTCATCAATTGGATTGTCATTTGATGAGCAATTAAAAAAAGAAATAATCACCAATAAAACGGGATAGAGTATCTTTTTCATAGTGGTAGGTTTTAATTTAAGACATATAAATATAATAAAGGTTTAATTAGTATACGGAAATTCAAATTGTAATTTGGAAATCAATTATCTTAAATCATTAAGTATTACGTATCTTTGCGCCCAGATTTATAGAACGTATGCGCACAAAAACTCTTAAAAAAAATAAGATAAACGTAGTAACCTTGGGTTGTAGTAAAAATGTTTACGACAGCGAAGTGTTAATGGGGCAACTTAAAGCCAATAATAAAGATGTTGTACACGAAGAGGAAGGTAACATTGTTGTTATTAATACCTGCGGATTTATTAATAATGCTAAAGAAGAAAGCGTAAATACTATTTTAGAATACGTTAAAAAAAAGGAAGAAGGAGATGTAGATAAAGTGTTTGTAACAGGCTGTTTAAGCGAACGTTATAAACCAGATTTAGTAAAAGAAATTCCTGATGTAGATGAGTATTTTGGAACAACTGAATTACCAGGTTTACTAAAAGCTTTAGGTGCAGATTATAAGCATGAACTTATTGGTGAGCGCTTAACGACTACTCCTAAAAATTATGCTTATTTAAAGATTGCTGAAGGTTGCGACAGACCATGTAGTTTTTGTGCTATTCCTTTAATGAGAGGAAAACATAAAAGTACACCAATTGAAGAGGTTGTTATTGAGGCTGAAAAATTAGCTGCTAACGGTGTTAAAGAGTTAATTTTAATTGCTCAAGACTTAACCTATTACGGGTTAGACTTATACAAAAAACGAAATTTAGCCGAATTACTTGAAGCCTTAGTAAAGGTAGAAGGTGTAGAGTGGATTCGTTTACATTATGCATTTCCAACAGGGTTTCCAATGGATGTGCTGGATGTAATGAACCGCGAACCTAAAGTTTGTAATTATTTAGATATACCATTGCAACATATTTCTGATGCTATTTTAAAGAGTATGCGTCGTGGTACTACAAAAGAAAAAACAACAGCATTACTTAAAGAATTTAGAGCAGCTGTTCCAGATATGACGATACGTACCACACTTATTGTCGGATACCCTGGAGAAACAGAAGAAGATTTTCAAACTTTAAAAAGTTGGGTTCAAGAAATGCGTTTTGAACGTTTAGGATGCTTTACATATTCACATGAAGAGAATACCCATGCTTATAATTTAGAAGATGATGTGCCTGAAGAAGTGAAAATCGATAGAGCTAACCAAATCATGGAAATTCAATCGCAGATTTCTTGGGAATTAAATCAGCAAAAAATAGGGCAGGAATTTAAAGTAGTTATTGATAGAAAAGAAGGTAATTATTTTATTGGTCGTACCGAATTTGATTCGCCCGATGTAGATAATGAAGTACTTATTGATGCTACTAAAACCTATTTAAAGACTGGTGAATTTTCTACTGTTAAAATTATTGAAGCAGAAGATTTCGATTTGTATGCTGAGGTTTTGAATTGAAGAAGTTCGTTTAACGTGTTCGTGTATAGTTTTGTTATTCCTTGATTTTATCTAAAATTCTAAAACCTATTTTCATACAGAAGTAACCTAGAATTGGTGTAATAATAAAAAAAGCTATTAAAAAGAATCCTTCTGTATATGTAATATTTCTAAATGCGCTACCATTAGAATAGCGAAAAGATCCGCCCCCAGTAATCAAAAAACAGAGTAATCCAAAAAGAATTAAAATGTAAGCAAAATATTTTCTAATCATTCCATTTTTTAAATTGTACACAACTTTTTGAGTATATCAGCCTGTTTTAATGAGTGATATACTCCGTTAAACGAAGTTATATGAAAACTTTCACAATATCAAGTGTCAAATTTTATAGTTCAACAGCATTATTGTTTACAAAGAAAATTGCATTTACTAAAAATAGTTTCCCGTTTTCCCAAAAGCTTCTAAACATAACATCGTCTACCATATAAATCATACTCCCTTTTCCAATACGTTCTTCTCCAAAAACTAAAGAGTTGTTTAGTTTTTTTAAAGTATTACTTCCTGCAAAACCAGATACTTGTGTTGGATTATTTTCCAAATAAGTCACATTAAAATTATTGCCACCCAATAATTTATAAGAACTACTTCCCAACTTGAGCGAAAAGTATGTGTTGCTATAACCAAAAGCCATTGGATGCGTATTATCTACCTTTGTTTTAAAAATTGCGCCAGAAATCAAGTTTTTAATACTCTCACGTTCTCTGTTGGCATACGCAATTAAGTTACTTGTATCTTTATTTTTTTTGTTAGTTTCATTCTTTTTTAATTTAAACCCTTTTTTACCTGCAAAAGCATTTAATGCATTACGTATTGCAATTACTTTTCCGCCTTTTGCAACCCAAGATTTTACTTTTTCAAGACTTTTATCATTTAAAACACTCTTGTAATTCCCACTAGGTACTATAAGCACATCAAATTTGCTTAAATCTAAGCCACCAAAATTTTCAGTATTTACAGATGTAACAGGGTAATGCAATTGCCTCTCGAAAAAGTGCCAAAGCGCCCCATAATTTAAAGACGATGTACCTTTACCCGAAAGCATTGCAATTTTTTGTTTGTTAACTAACTTAATTTCTGGTGATCCAAAATCTGGCCCGTTAGTAGAAAACCCTGATTGCACAGCATGTAATACTCGGTTGTATTTGCTAGCAGATTTTAAAATGATGTTATCAAAATCATCAATTTTTTTATTATCTCCTCTAACTATAATAAGAGAACCTCTATTAAAAGATTTCCCTCCAGTTTTTAATGCTTTTTCGGTAAATCTAATTTTAATATTTTGTTTTAATAAATCAGCTAAAAACTCAGCATCTTTTAAATGATTCCAATCTATTATATAGCCTGTAGCAGTTTTGCTAATAGTATTGTTTATATCATGTTGTTTTAATATACTATTTGATTTTACTAAACTTTTGCAAGCCATCGCATTTAAACCATAAGCATAGGGAATACTCCACGCAGTAATATCATAAGTTATTGAATCGCTTAATTTGGTATTAGGTTCAAAAAGAACTTTAACCATTTTTCCTTTTGGTTGATTGGTGCTTACTACCAAATCTTTTGATGATGTATTTATTTGTCCTTGTGAAGATGTCATGTAATTATATCCGCTAATCTTTCCACTTTGAGCGAAACCATATTTAATCTCGTGTTTATCAAGCAGTTTTTTTAATGATTCAATTTTGTCATTATCACCTTGCATTACATAGCTTTTATATTTCAAGTTTGAATTGTTAAAGAATTTTTTAAACTCAGTATTCAATTTTTCAGCATTTTTTGAAGCTATTTCAACAGTAGATAACCCTGTGGTTGTGTGATGTGCTATTCTATCAATAAGTGTTAAAACGTCTCCTTCATCATTTAAAATACCCAATCCAGCTCGACCATGACCGGCTTGCTCGTAAGTCATACCAATAGCTCCCATGTATGTTGGGTAGGTGTCGCCATAACTAGGGTAGAGTAGGTCGAACCTCTCTTTTGTAAAATAAAGCCAGCCAGCTGTATCGAAATATTTAGCGTGATTTTTTCCAATTTGTGTTTGAAAATCACGTTGCCAATTGGTAATTATTTCATGAAAAGGTTCAGCTGCTGGTGCAAAATAATAAGGTTCATTAATCCCCTGTTCATGAAAATCGACATGAATATGCGGTAACCATTTGTTATATATTTTTAATCTTGAAGCAGACTCAATTTGTGTAGCCCAAGCCCAATCTCTATTTAAATCAAAAAGATAATGGTTTGGTCTTCCCCCTGGCCATGGTTCATTATGTTCACTAGCTTGTTGATTAATATCATAAGGTACACTCGCCGTTTCGTTAAACCAGTTAGCATATCTATCGCGCCCGTCAGGGTTTATACATGGATCTATAATAACTATCGTGTTTTTTAACCAGTCTTGTTTTTCGGTTAAAAGTTTATAAAGTGTTTTCATCGTTGCTTCAGTGCTCGATGCTTCGTTACCATGTACATTATAACTTAGCCACACAATAGCGACATTTGTATTAGATGAAGTACTATTGTTTACATCAGTATTATTTAAGTTGTTTTTTCGAATAGTTTCAAGGTTACGTATATTTTCTTCAGATGAAACATAGGCTACCATTAATGGTCTACGTTCGTAAGTTTCGCCATATTTTTCAAGCTTTATTTGATTTGGTTGTTGATTGGCAGAATACTTAAAGTAATCGACTACTTGGTGATGTCTTGAAAATTGAGTACCTAATTTATAGCCTAAAAATTCAGAAGGGCTTTTAAGGTTTTGAGAGTTAATATTAATCGTAAATACTATAAAAGCAAAAAAAGGAAAACTATTTAAATAATGTTTCATTTGTTAATATTTATTGTTTTTTAAGGCTAGATGGAAAGCCGTAATTTTTATTCTGGTTAGTACCTATATACTGGCTATAACATTTCATAAAAAGAAATTAATGTAGGACACTAATTTACTCAATTTATGGATTCATATGTTATAAAAAATCCCGATAAATTTATCGGGATTAAAAAGAGTTTATGTTTTTAAAATATTATTTAATTAATTCCAGACGTCATTTACCAACCAATCTGCAGCATCTTCTAAATAAGAGGCGTATTCACAAGGCTCGTTATGAGTTAAATCTGGAGCAATAACCATAGTAATATCACTACCAGAGTCAATACTTGCGTTAACCCAATTTTCGACATTGCCCACTGGAAATAGTGCGTCTTCTTGTCCATGAATAACATATACTGGTATAGGGATTAGCCTACCAACACCACTGTTTGTAGTGTTGTATTGACTAGCCATAGGAATAGATGCTGAAAATAAACTAGACTGTGTCTCTGAAAAAAACCAACTTCCATTACCTCCGTCGCTATAACCGTGTATTACAATTTTATCTGTATCTACAGGAAGGTAAGTAGAAGCCAAATCTACTAAAGTAATAACTTGCTCATTGTTTTCTAATGTAGGCCATAATTTACCATTACTATTTGGGCTTAAAATGATGGCATCAAGAGCTCTAAATCCAGTTTCTGCTAAACATTCCGTGAATTTATGTGAATCTGGTGATATACCACATGAGGCGCATCCGTGTAGAGAAATAATTAGAGGCCTGTTATTATTTGTAAAATCTACATCGGGCATTACTACTCTAAACTTCCAAATTTCATTTTTAAGATTTTCTAGTTCTACATCATTATGTCCAGGGGTAAAATCAAACCCTTCAAAATCTTTTTGAATGTCTTCGTAAGTTCTTGGTCCTGGCTCAGCAATATCTGGTTCTTCAAAAACACCAGATTTATTACAACTCAATAAAATAAGGAGTAAAAATGAATAGGTTAAGATAAATTTTTGATTTTTCATGATTGATTTATTTTGACGACGTTGTGTGAAATTAATAAAAATTACATAAATCAATCGGTTTTTTTGTTAAAAATCGATAAAACCGACATTTTAATTAAAGAATCATAAAAACATATATTTGTATGAGAGTTTTTAGCTAATAGTTATCTGTAAGTGTCTTCATAAATGCAATGATTGATTCAATTTCACTTTCGGACAAATTTAAATTATCAAAAGGCAAAGTTTGATGTGGTAAGTCAAAACCTAAACCTGCGCCGCCCCCTTCGTTATAAAAGTCCATAACTTCTTCCAAAGTATTGTAAACGCCATTATGCATGTACGGGTTAGTTATGGCTATATTACGTATTGTAGGTGTTTTAAATGAACCTTTCCTTTCTTCTACATTAAACAAATGATATCTACCATAATCATCGTCTAAGTTTTTATTTTCCTTAGTTTTTGGTACTCCAATAATCTCTAATTCGGTATCATTAAAATTAGGAGGAATAGTTCCATTAAATAATGGAGGGAAATGACATGTAGCGCAAGCAGCTTTGCCCATAAATAGGTTGAAACCTCGTTTTTCTTTTTTTGTTAAAGTATTTTCTTTACCATTAATATTGTTATCAAATTTTGAGTTAAAAGGGTTTAAGGTTCTAACATAAGAAGCTATTGCATGCCTTAAATTAAAGTCATCTCTTTCATTGCTATATAGTGAATCTAATAAAAAAGAATACTTTGTGTTTTTTCTTACTCTTTTAATGATTGAATCCATAGACATATTAAATTCATCATGATTATTAACTACACCAACTATTTGACCTTCAAGGCTTCCAGATCTAGCATTCATAAAATAAAGCTGTTGGTAAGTCGCATAACTTAAGGTAGGGGTATTCCTTTTCTGTCTATTGTCAAAAGTAGTTTTGCCATCAGTAAACCCTTTTTCTTTTATGTGGCATGTAGCGCAAGACATGTTACGTTCTTTGGAAAGGTTTACGTCTTTAAATAGCTTTTTTCCTAAGATGATTTTTTGTTCAAGTTTGGTTGTATCGCTTTTATAATCTGAGAAGTGAAGCTTGTTAAACATGTCTTCACTAAATAGAGAATTAAAATCATTAGATAAAGCTATTTCAAAAGGAAATTCTACCTGCCAGTTTTTAACTGTTTCATTCCATAACTCTAATTGTTTGTGTGCATGTGTTTTAATGTATTTATATCTATCAAAAGTGTCAAAATCTGTTTTTAGCAATATGATAGAGCTGTCCAATTCGTCTTGCCATTTATTATAAAGAGATTTATTGCTAAACTTAGATTCATAAATAGCTAAAATATCTTTTAAAGTATTTAATGCATAACCAGATTCTGTTAAAGATTGCCCTAACACAGGAGAATCAAAATTGGATAAACCAGTAGTTGTAATTCTAATTAAAGCATCTCTTATTAGCCATAGTAAATGATACTCTTTTAGTATTGCTTTGCTATTATTTTCTATAAGCTTAAGTCTAGCACTTGTTATATTGATTGCTCTTGTCAATGCCATTGTATCCATTGATTCAGAAAACAAATTTTCTTCGATAACTTGGTAGCCAATAGGTTGATTTATTTTAATATCTGTAGGATCTTCTTCATGAACCTTAATTATGTTAGGAGCATTTAAAGATTTAAAGTTTTCTTTTTCTAAAAAAGAAAGAATAGGCTCACTCCTTTTAAAATACTCTCTTGAATTTATATAGTATGATTTATTAAGGTCGTGATTGTTTTTTAAACTGATACTGTCTAAAAAAATATAAGCTTTAGTTAGATTATGTTTATATAATTTTTCTAATTGATTTAGGCTTTCTTGGTAATCGATTTTTTTATATTCTTTATCTAAGCAAGAAGTGTAGAAAAGCAAAAAACATACACTTAATATGCATGTTTTTGCTTTGAATGTAATAAAATTCAAATATGTTTTCATGGAATTACCTGTCTAAACCTTTGATTACATATAAAGTAGAACCCTCTTTTCTGTTGGCTAAATCAGGATTAGCATTTGGGTCTGTGAACGAAGTCCCGTCTGCAGGTTCCCATCCATGGTTTTGTGTAATTAATAAGAACGTATTTGTTCCATTATTTACAACATCTGTAACATCAATCATACCAGTAATTTCCCAGTTTCTAGTGATTGAACCATATCCTAAAGAAGCTGCTCTATCTTGGTCACACTCTAAAACGGTTTTAATTTCGCCGTTTGTTAAATTGTACTGGTATAGTTTAGCGTAGCCATTAGTTGCTGTGTCTAAATAACCGTTTGGATCTTCTTGGATATAGGCGTAGTTTTCTGTGACTAAAATATTATCTGGAGAATGAAACCCTTCTGCTTTTCCACCAACTTTATCACCATCTAAAACACATGTAATTTTACAAGCTCCAGTTGGATCAGTATCGTTTAATGTTACTTTGTAAATTCTTCCTAAAATCGATCCTTTCCCAACTAAACCTGATTTGTTACGTCCAGTTACAGCAAAATAAATTTCTCTTTGATTTGCAGCTGAACCTCTTCTCCAATCTATATCTTCTAGTCTTGAGAACCCCATAACACCTTTAGTTTTACATTCTGTATCTAAAGCAGATATTTCTCTTTCAGCTAATTCAACAAATTCTGCATCATATTCAATACCCTCAGTCATATCTACTTCATAAGTAATACTACTAGAAGTTACTTTAAGGCCATATAGTTTTCCATTATTTAAATCTCCTCTATCACCAACATACATGCCTAATTGACCAGAAGGTACAGAATTATCAGAGTGATCATCACCAATAAAAGCAACAGTTTTATTTGGGTAAGCATCTTTGCCTATTGCTACAGCATTTTCAGTTGACCATTGGCCAAAAGCTGATAACATTTGACCTGTACCAGCGTCAGTGGCTTCTTTAAAAGGGTCTGTAAGGAAAACTCCCTTAGAAGCGCCTCCCCATTCTCCACCAGAAAGGTATAATGGACCAAACCCATGCTCTTCTGGAGATATTAAGGAACCAGAGCATTGTGCTGTTTCTGCAGTAGCTTGAGCATTTAAAATATACTCACCAGAAACTGGTCTTAAGTTTTTGTTTAAAATAATACGAGCAATTGAATAATCTGCTTCAATATTATTGATTAAAGTGAAAGTATTGTCTCCATTATTAATTAACCCAGCACCATCAGCCATTGATCCATAAACAAAATCTGGAGTGTTTGGTATAACATCTTCAGATGATAATATTGGAAAGATTTTTAAGTTAACAAAAGCACTTGTCACTTTTAATAAGCTTGGAGTTTTAGAGTTTGTTAAATAAACAGATGCGTCTGAGCCATCATTTCCATCATTCCCATCTTGTCCGTCAGCACCATCAATACCGTCAACGCCATTTAGTCCGTCTTTTCCTGATTCAATATCACAGCTTATTAATGTAGAATTGACCATTACTGTAACAAAAAGAAATAAAAATAGTTTGAATAAATTTTTCATAATTTGATTTGAATATATTTTGGTTATTAATTTGATTCCAAAATTATAACCAGACTATTTAAAACTTGTTAAGCTATTAATGTTGTTGTATTAATTTAGGGTTATTGAAAAGTTAACAAGATTAAAAGAGTATTAAGAATGTAAATAGTATTCTTGGATTAATGTTATGTAAGAATTAACAAAGCTTTTATAAAATACTTTAAATATTGATTTTTTGGGTGTTAAAGCTATGTTTAGCTTTAGGTATTAGTAGATAGCAAACTCTTAACTTATTTTTTAGATTTTTAAAAATGGAATAGCTGTATATTTACATAATTTTTCAATTAAATATGCAACAAAATCATATTCCGTTTCGTAATACTGGTTATTTTTCATCACTTATTTGTGATTATTTAGACGAAAAAAACGAGCTTAATCCATTTTATAATCGTTTTCCTAATCTTCAAAATTTCAAATCTCAAATAGAAGAGAGAAATCATTCTAAACTTACTTCTGAAACTCATCGCTTAGTTTTAGCTTCTGTTTTAAGTGAGCAATACAAAAATATTGAAGCATCAGAACTTACACTTCAAAACATTGAGTTACTAAAAAAGAATAATACGTTTACAATAACTACAGGGCACCAGTTAAATTTATTTACAGGGCCGTTATATTTTTTATATAAAATAGTATCCACAATTAATCTTTCAAAAAAATTAAAAGAAACCTATCCAAAATATAATTTTGTGCCTATTTATTGGATGGCTACTGAGGATCATGATTTTGAAGAAATAAATTTTTTCAATTTTAAAGGGAAGAAACTACAGTGGAATAAGGATTCTAGTGGCGCAGTTGGAGAATTAACAACAGAAGGCTTAGATGATGTTTTTGATTTGTTTTCAAAAGAATTAGGTAATAGTAAAAATTCAAATTATTTAAAGCGCTTATTTGAAAAAGCCTATATAAAACATAGCAATTTAACTGATGCAACACGTTTTTTAGCAAATGAGTTGTTTGCAGATTATGGTTTAGTAATTATTGATGCTAATATTACTGATTTAAAAAAACAATTTATTCCATTCATAGAAGACGAATTATTAAACCAAACATCATTTAAAACAGTTTCTGAGACAAATAAAGCACTTTCAAAATCATATAATATTCAGGTTAATCCTAGAGAAATAAATCTTTTTTATTTAAAAGAAAATTTGCGAGAGCGCATTATTTTTGAAGAAGGCGTTTATAAAGTTAATAATACAGATTTAACTTTTACTAAAGATGAAATTTTGAATGAAGTCAAAAAACATGCTGAACGATTTTCACCAAATGTAATTATGCGCCCTTTGTATCAAGAAGTTATTTTACCAAACTTGTGTTATATTGGTGGTGGTGGTGAGTTAGCCTATTGGTTTCAGTTAAAACATTTTTTTGATGAAGAAAATGTACCGTTTCCAATGTTATTGTTACGTAATTCGGTTTTGATTCAAACCGAAAATCAGCATAAAAAACTTGAAAGATTAAATATTCAAAAAGAAGATGTTTTTTTAAAAAGCGATGCTTTTATTAATAAAAAAGTAAGACAAATTTCTGATATCGAAATCGATTTTTCTTCACAAAGAGAGCATCTTAAAAAACAATTTGAAGATTTGCATAAATTAGCAAAGCTTACTGATGAATCATTTTTAGGAGCAGTAAAAGCACAAGAAGTTAAACAACTAAAGGGGTTAGATAATCTTGAAAAACGCCTGTTGAAATCTCAAAAAGTAAAATTAGCAGACCAAGTTTCTAGGATGACAGATATTCAAAGAGTTTTATTTCCAAACCAGAGTTTACAGGAACGACAAGCTAATTTTTCTGAATTTTATTTGGAGTATGGAGAGCAACTAATACCAAAATTAGTTGAAAGTCTAGAGCCTTTAAGAGGTGAGTTTTTAATATTAAACTCGTAACACAAAATGCATAAAATAGATATAGAACTAGTAGAAATGACAATGGATGTCATGAAGTATACTATTGATAGGATTTCATCTACGAATCCAAAAATTGGAAAGCCCAAAAAAGCTGAAGAATTAAAAGCATTGGTAGGAGAAACCATTACCAAAGAAGGTATAGGCGGAGAAGTTGCTTTTAAAAAGTGGAGGAAGCATTTAATGAAAACTAATGTTCCTATAGATCATCCACGGCATTTAGCGTTTGTGCCAGCAGCCCCAACAAGAGCAGCAATTATGTTCGATTTAGTAACATCGGCCTCTAGTATTCATGGGGCTTATTGGATGGAAGGAGCTGGAGGTATTTTTTGCGAAAACGAAGCTATGAAATGGATAGTGTCTTTAACAGGGTTACCAAAAGGTGCTTTTGGTGTTTTTACTAGTGGAGGTACAGCAGCCAATCTATCTGCCATAGTAACAGCCCGCGAGCATTGGCGAGAGAATGATGATTTTAAAGGAGAAAAAGGGTTAATTATCACATCAATAGGTGCGCATTCTTCAATAAAAGCAATGGCTAAAGTTGCAGATGTTGATATTCTTTTAGTAGATACAGAAGATGTGATGCATGGCTCAGAATTACAAAAAGCTATCAATAGTTTAACCGAGCATCAGCGTAAACGTCTATTTGCTGTTGTTGGCACAGGAGGCACTACCAATGCAGGTATTATTGATGATTTAGAAGGAATAGCTTCAATCTGTGAAAAAGAAAATCTATGGTTTCATGTTGACGCTGCTTATGGTGGAGGCGCTTTGGCTGCAGATTCTGTTAGGCAATTATTTAATGGTATTGAGAGAGCAGACAGTATTACTGTCGATCCACACAAATGGATGTTTTCACCCTACGATTGTGGCGCTGTAATATATAAAAATCCAGAGTTAGCTAAAAATGCTCATTCACAACAAGGCTCGTATTTAGATATTTTTAAAGATGATGGCGCACATGGTTTTAATCCAACCGATTATCAAATTCAGCTAACACGCCGTGTTAGAGGGTTACCTTTATGGTTTTCATTAGCAACACATGGTACTGATAGATATAAAGAAGCAGTTGAGCGCGGTATAGAGTTAGCTCAAATTGCTGGTAGAATGATAAAAGAAAACCCTAATGTTGAATTAGTAAGAGAGCCTAGTTTGTCGTGTGTATTATATAGAAGATTAGGGTGGAAGCCCGAAGATTATACTCATTGGACCTATGAAAATCATAAAAAAGGATTTGCTTTAGTAACGCCAACCAAATGGAAAAAAGGAGATACTTTTGAAACAGTTTCACGTTTTTGTTTTATTAATCCAGATACTACGGAAAAGGACATCAAATTAATTTTGGACTCTATGGTGTAAAAAAGTTTAAAAAATTGTTAATCCTATATTCGTCAATATAAAATCAATTCTTACTTTTGCGCATGCAACACGACAAGGTATTAATTTTAGACTTCGGATCGCAATACACACAACTTATTGCGCGTAGAGTTAGAGAACTTAACATATATTCCGAAATACACCCATTTAACAAAATTCCATCAACTTTAGAAGATTACAAAGCAGTAATTCTTTCTGGTAGTCCATTTTCTGTAAGAGGAGATGCCGCTTTACATCCAGATTTATCTGAGATAAGAACTAAAAAACCACTATTAGGAGTTTGTTATGGAGCGCAATATTTAGCCCATTTTTCTGGAGGAGAAGTAGCACCATCAAATACTAGAGAGTATGGTCGAGCAAATCTGTCTTTTATAAAAGCTGATGAAGGATTTTTTGATAATGTATCTGTAGGAAGTCAAGTTTGGATGAGTCATAGCGATACTATTAAACAATTACCAAATAATGCTGTTTTATTAGCCAGTACTAATGATGTTGAAAATGCTGCTTACAAAATTGATGGCGAACAGACTTTTGCTATTCAATTTCATCCAGAGGTTTACCATTCAACTGACGGAAAACAAATTTTGGAAAATTTTTTAGTAAATATTGCAGGTTTAACACAAGACTGGACACCAGATTCTTTTGTTGAAGAAACAGTTGAGGCAATTCAAGAAAAAGTAGGGAACGATAAGGTTGTACTTGGTCTTTCAGGAGGTGTAGATTCTACTGTAGCTGCAGTATTGTTAAATAAGGCTATTGGTAAAAATCTATACTGTATTTTCGTTAATAATGGCTTACTTCGGAAAAATGAATTTGAAAGCGTACTTAATCAATACGAAGGCATGGGGCTTAATGTAAAAGGCGTTGATGCTTCTCAACGATTTTTAGATGCTTTGAAAGGTATTGAAGATCCTGAGAAAAAACGTAAAGCCATCGGTAATGCTTTTATAGAAGTTTTTGATGATGAGGCTCATAAGCTTGAAGATGTTAAATGGTTAGCGCAAGGCACTATTTATCCAGATGTTATAGAAAGTGTTTCTGCTACAGGAGGGCCTTCAGCAACTATTAAATCTCATCATAATGTAGGTGGCTTGCCTGATTTTATGAAACTTAAAATTGTTGAGCCATTGCGTGCTATTTTTAAAGATGAAGTAAGACGTGTTGGTGCTACTTTAGGTATTGATTCAGAACTTTTGGGGCGCCATCCATTCCCTGGCCCTGGGTTAGGGATTAGAATTTTGGGCGACATCACTGCCGAAAAAGTACGCATTCTTCAAGAAGTTGATGCTATTTTTATAAACGGATTAAAAAAATGGGGTTTATATGATAAGGTATGGCAAGCTGGAGCTATGTTGTTACCCGTAAACAGTGTAGGTGTAATGGGAGACGAACGTA
Source organism: Gaetbulibacter sp. 4G1 (assembly GCF_002741945.1). Taxonomy (GTDB): domain Bacteria; phylum Bacteroidota; class Bacteroidia; order Flavobacteriales; family Flavobacteriaceae; genus Wocania_A; species Wocania_A spongiicola. The sequence continues at coordinate 126,108 of NZ_MDVN01000023.1, read as the reverse complement.
CTTATGAAAAATGTGTGGCGCTTAGAGCAGTAGAAAGTACAGATGGTATGACTGCTGACTGGGTTAATTTGCCTTATGAGTTTCTTCAAAAAACATCAAACGACATAATAAATAAAGTAAAAGGCGTTAATAGAGTAGTATACGATATTAGTTCAAAACCACCTGCTACAATCGAGTGGGAATAATTTTAGTGACTAGCTAATCATTAGTGTGTCATAATATTTGGGGATCTCAATATTTATAAACTATATTTATTGTATAAAGTTATCTGATTTTTATTAAATACTCGTATATAATTAAGTAAGTTAAAAAAATAGTGTCAGGCTTTACATTTTATCTTTTATTTTTGGCATACTATATGCAAATAGTAAAAATAGAAGAATAAAATTTACCCAGATAGATGTCTAAGGATAATATCTTTAACGCAATTTTAAAAAATAGATTACATGAATAAATTTCTTTTCGTTTTATGTTTAATACTACTTTTTAGTTTTAATACTGTCAATGCTCAAAATTTTAGCACTCATCAAGTTAAAAAAGGAGAAACTATTGAGCAAATAGCAAGTAGCTATTATGTTACTGTTTCAGATATTTATGCATTAAATCCTGATGCAAAAGAGGAATTAAAACCAAATACAGTTTTAATTATTCCAGTTTCAAAATCTAAAAAACCTAAAATTACTCTAGTTAAAGAGTTACAAGGGTTTAAAAAACATAAAACAAGAAGAAAAGAAACCTTATATAGCTTAGCTAAAAAATACGACATATCTGAAGAGGATATAAAAAAGTATAATAAATTTCTATATGCAGATCCGCTTAGAAAGGGAGATAAGCTTCAAATACCAATATTTAAAATAACTGAAGAAATAGAAGAAGTAGAGCTTACCAAAACTTACATTGTACAGCCTAAAGAAGGTAAATGGCGAATTGCATATAGATTTGGAATTTCTGTTAGAGAGCTAGAAGAACTTAATCCAGAAATGGGAGAAGTTTTACAAGATGGTCAAGAAATTTTAGTGCCAAACATTGACGATGATAAAGAGCAAGAGGTTGACGAAAAATACAGCTATTATAAGGTATTGCCAAAAGAAGGGTTTTACCGATTAAAACTTAAATTAGGGTTAGAACAAACCGAAATAGAAGCATTAAACCCAGGGTTGGCAGAAAGTGGATTAAAAGTAGGTATGATTTTAAAAATACCTTTTTCTGACACTTTTTCAATTGAAGAATCAAACAAAATTAATTTATCTGATAGTATTGTTGATTTTAATACAAAACGCATTGCTATTATGCTACCTTTTAGATTGAATCGAGTAGATTTTAATACTGCTGATGATACTAAAAAAAGTATAATAAAAGACCGTTATTTAAATGCATCATTAGATTTCTATTCTGGTGTTTTATTAGCCATAGATTCTTTAAAAACTTTAGGGGTTTCAGTTAAAGTAGATGTTTACGATACTAAGAATGAAGTTGGAGAGGTTTCAAAAATAATAGACGATAATGATTTTGAAACGGTAGATGTTGTTATAGGCCCATTAACCTCAAATACTTTTGAGAAAGCCGCATCAAAATTAAGACGTTATAATGTGCCTATTGTGTCTCCAATTGGCACCAATGTAAAGTTGTACGACAATGTATTTCAATCAAAACCATCAAATGATAGATTAAAAAGTACTTTGGTCAATTATATAAAAGCTGATACTCTGACTAGCAACATTATAATAATATCAGATTCTAAACACACAAATGTATCAAATGATTTAAAGCGTGAATTTAATTATGCTAAGCAAGTTCATTCCAGAAAAAACAAGAAAAGTGGAGAGGATGAATTTTTTGTTACAAAGCAAGATATTGAAGATGCCCTAAAGCCAGGTAAAAATATTGTGTTTTTAGAAACAAAAAACGAAGGCTTTGTGTCTAATGCTACTAGTATTTTAGCATCGTTAATTAAAGAAGAAGATAAAAGTACAAATACTGATGCTCTAGAAATAACATTAGTTACTGCAAATATGAATAATGCATTTACTGCTGATGGGGTGTCAAACGAACATCTATCAAAATTGCAATTTCATTATGCAGCAACATCAAAATCGTATAACGAAGCTGATGATAATGTTTTCGTTAATAGGTATAGGAGACTTTATAACACGACGCCAAATAGTGCTGCAGTTAAAGGGTTTGATTTAACTATGGACGTAATATTACGTATAGTAACTTCAGAAGATTTGTTTATGTCTGTTAACAATGCGCCACTAACAGAATATATTGAAAACAAGTTTGCGTACAAAAAGAAGCTTTTCGGTGGTTATTATAACGATTCCGTATATTTAGTAAAGTATCAAGATTTAACAATTGTTGAGGTAAAACAATAAGCTTACTAGCTAACCGTTTTATAATTGTTATAGTAATTGTTTGTCTGTGGTAAAAGTACTTTTAATTTTATGCTGTTTTTTTTGCGTTCAAGACGAAGCTGTAATGTCTTGGAACGAATCTTATAAGTTATCTTGGGCAGATTTTAATGGAAAACCAGATTATGGTGTTAGTGCAGTAGCCATAACTGCTTCTGGTATTTCGTTTGGGTTTTCAGTAAAAGAATCAGATTCTAGAGTTATAAGTTTTACTACCGAAGTGTTTTGTCATTTTTATCCAGAACAATCATGGTATAAACCAGATGTAGCCGATGCTCATGTTTTAGGACACGAGCAATTACATTTTGATATTACTGAGCTACATGCGCGTAAGTTTAGGCATCGAATAAGTCAGCTAAAACTATCAAACAACATCAAAAAGGAATTGCGAGAGCTTAATAAAGCGATAAATAAAGAATTGTCTCTTTTGCAGAATAAATATGATACTGAAAGCAATTACTCTAGGAATTTTGAAAATCAAGCGAAATGGAAAACTTATATTGCTGAAGAGCTTAAAAAGTTTTCAAAGTATAAATCTGTAGAGTAGTAGCATGACTCCTGACAAAGATTTTCTAATAAAATTAGCGCATACCAAAATGCCTTTTGGGAAATATAAAGATCGCTATTTAATTGATTTACCAGAATATTATGTGGTTTGGTATAATAATAAAGGTTTTCCTAAAGGAAAATTAGGAACTATGCTTAAACAAGTTTACGAGCTTAAATTAAATGGACTTGAAGATTTAATACGAAATATTAAAAAGCAGTACCCTAAGTAAATAATAATTAATCTGCCAAAACATCACAATAAAACCCTAGCGCTTTTATTTGATTAATAAAATCGTTTTCACTTGAATTAGTGGTAGCTTCAATCTTTAGCACATTATCTATATCTTCAATATCAATAGACCATTTTATAACACTAGAATGGTTGTCGAAAAAAGGTTTTATATTTTTTACCTTTTTCTTTGTCTTAATATTTGTTTTAAATATTAATAATTTTGAAGATGATTTATAATTATGATAAAAAAAATTAATCATTTGATTCAGTCTCATTAGTCATACGTTCAATGTATTTTTCATAAGCTTCATTGCCTTCTTCTTTCCAAAACTTGTCATAATGTTTCCATTTAGAAAACTCACCTTTGCCACCTTCTTTGCAACTAGATTTTGATTTCTTTGATGAATTACCGTCACCTCCAAAATTACAACCACCAAGTAATATTTTAAAGAGTATAAAAATTCCGACAGCTTCCCAAAATGTAAGTGTGGTAAGTCCAAATATCATAGGCATTAACCAATTCCATAACCACATTATTATAAAACCAAATAATATAGCTAAACCAGTTATAAAAATGCCTCCAAAAATTACTATCCCTATAATCTCTCCTAGAGATTTTCCACGAAATTTATGTTTAAAATAATTTGACATATGTTTTTTTTTTAATTAATAATTTCTTTTTTATGTTTTAAATTTTTGTACAAAAGTGAAATAGCTCTATGTCTTCTCGACATTAGTGTTCCAACTGGAACTCCAGTTTCTAAAGCGATTTCCTTATAAGTGTAGTTTTCAAAATCTACTGCAATTATAATATCACGATAATCTTGTTTAAGGTTTAATATGGCTTTCTTTAGCTCATCTTTCATCTGTTCTGCATAATAATTATCAGATGTGTCATATAATAAGCTAGCAAACTCAATTAATTTAGCCTCACTTTGACTTTCATGATTAATAATTTGCTTGTTATTCGTTCTCATTACATCAATAATCTTATTTTTAATAGCGTAATAAACAAAACCTGCTACATTGTTTATTGGTGAATATCTGTCAGCTCCAGTAAATAATTTTAAAGCTACATCTTGTATAATGTCCTCGGCATCTCGATCTGCATTTGCCCTTATTTTAGAATTTACATAAGCTTTAAGCGAATGGTATTCTTTACCAAAAAAATCTTTGAGCTTTTTATTGTTTTCTGATTCTGAGTTCATTTAAAAGCCTTTTTTAATAGCTTTACAATTAGAAAGACGAATTTTTCCGAATCTATTGCATTTTTTTTAAGTTATTTTAAAAAAAGAGACGAGTGAAAGAGAAAATTGTATCAAAATCTTTAAATATAAAATTCGATAAGAGTTCATTAATAACTATTTTAATTTTGTAAATTTGCCTGCGTTTATAAGCGCAACATGACAACTACAACAAAATACATATTCGTAACAGGCGGTGTTACATCATCTCTAGGAAAAGGCATTATAGCCGCCTCTTTAGCTAAATTGCTACAAGCTCAAGGCTATAGAGTAACTATTCAAAAACTAGACCCATATATTAACGTAGATCCAGGAACACTAAATCCTTATGAGCATGGAGAATGCTACGTAACTGAAGATGGTGCAGAAACTGATTTAGATTTAGGGCATTACGAGCGTTTTTTAAACGTACCTACCAGTCAAGCTAATAATGTTACTACTGGACGTATTTACCAAAGTGTTATTCAAAAAGAACGCAGAGGAGAGTTTTTAGGTAAAACTGTACAAGTAGTTCCTCATATTACTGACGAAATAAAACACCGTGTTCAGCTTTTAGGAAAATCTGGTGACTACGATATTGTAATTACTGAAATTGGAGGAACAGTTGGTGACATTGAATCGTTGCCATACATTGAAGCTGTGCGACAATTGCGATGGGATTTAGGCGATAATAATGGTATCGTAATTCACTTAACTTTAGTGCCATATTTATCAGCTGCTGGTGAATTAAAAACAAAGCCAACTCAACATAGTGTAAAAACATTAATGGAAAGTGGGGTGCAAGCTGATATATTAGTTTGTAGAACTGAGCACGATTTACCGGAAGATTTACGTCGTAAATTAGCACTGTTTTGTAATGTTCGAGAAGAAGCAGTAATTCAATCTATTGATGCATCAACCATTTATGATGTACCTAACTTGATGCTAGAGCAAGGATTGGATAAAGTTGTGCTTAAAAAATTGGCATTAAAAAGTACCACTCCAGATATCAATAAATGGAACGAGTTTTTAGCAAAACATAAAAACCCTAAGTCAGAAATAACCATTGGTTTAATAGGCAAATATGTTGAGTTACAAGATTCTTATAAGTCTATTTTAGAGGCCTTTATACATGCAGGTGCAGCAAATGAAGTAAAAGTAAATATTGAGTCGGTACATTCAGAATATATTAATAATGATAATGCTAAATTGAAACTATCTCATTTAGATGGAGTTTTAGTAGCACCAGGTTTTGGTGAACGTGGTATTGAAGGAAAAATTGATGCCGTAAAATATGTACGCGAAAACAATGTACCATTTTTTGGTATTTGTTTAGGTATGCAAATGGCAGTAATTGAGTTTGCACGTAATGTTTTAAATATAGCTGATGCAGATTCTACTGAAATGAATACAACTACCAAAAACCCTGTTATAGATTTAATGGAAGAACAAAAAAGTATTACAGATAAAGGTGGTACAATGCGTTTAGGGGCTTGGGCTTGTGACTTAAAAATGGGAAGCACAGTTAGAGATATTTATAAGGCAGATACTATTAATGAACGCCACAGACATCGTTATGAATTTAATAGTAACTTTAAAACTCAAATTGAAGCAGCCGGTATGTTTGCAACAGGTTTAAACCCAGATACAGGTTTGGTTGAAATTGTTGAAATACCAGAACACCCTTGGTTTGTTGGAGTGCAATATCATCCAGAATATAAAAGTACCGTTGCAAATCCACACCCTTTATTCGTAGCCTTTGTTAAGGCAGCATTGAATAATCATAAAAGAAAAAAAGGTGTCAGTATGGCACAAAATTAAAATTGGATAGCTTTTTGTTAATTCATTAAACTATATAAAATCAATACTTTGTCATATTGAGTGTAGTCAGAATATCTCTTAATACAGATTCTTCATTATAATCAAAATGACACCAACTAAAATATGGAAGAAAAGAAATTAGATATTAATTCAATTATAGGTTTTATACTTATTTTTGGAATAATGATGTTTTGGCTATGGCAAAACCAACCAACACCAGAAGAATTAGAAGCTCAAGAAAAAGCAAAACAAGAACAAGTTGAAGCAGAGAAAAAGGCTGAAGCATCAGAGCAAACTAAAGTAACTACTGCAGAAGATTATAAAGCACCAGCAGTTTCAGATTCCCTACAACAAATTAATTTACAAAATAAGCTAGGAGCTTTTGCTTATTCAGCTGCAAATGCATCTGATAAAGAAACCTTAGTAGAAAGTGATTTATTAGCTTTAAAATTCAATAATAAAGGAGGTTATCTTTCTGAAGTTAAATTAAAGAAGTTTGTAGATTTTGATTCTGTTCCTATCTATATAATTAAAGATAATAATGCAGCTTTTAATATTAATTTTGGAACAACAGATAGCAGAATTCTTAATACTAAAGACTTATATTTTGAATCATCTGTAACTAAAAATGGTGATGTTACGGTTGTTTCAATGAAGCTAAAGGTATCAGAAAGTAAATTTTTAGAATACCGTTACGAACTGAAGGAAGGTGATTATATGATGGATTTCACTATTCGTTCTCAAGGCTTAAGCGATGTGATTAATAGTTCTCAAGCTGTAAATTTAGATTGGAATTTAAAATCGTACCGTCATGCAAAAAGTATTTCTTATGAGAATAGATATACGGAAGTTGTTTTTGAGTATGAAGATGGAAAAGACGATTATTTAGGGCAACAAGAACAAACTGAAGACACTGCTGAAGATGTAAGTTACGTAGCGTTTAAGCAACATTTCTTTACATCTATTTTATTAGCTGATTCTCCTTTTAAAACAGGAAAATTCACATCCCAAAATTTAGTTCAAGACGAAGAAATAGATACTGTTTATACTAAAGCTTTTACTACTACATTGCCTTTAGAGCTTGCAGGTGGTGAAATAAACAAAACCATGGATTGGTATTATGGTCCTAGCGATTATAAGGTATTAAATAGTTATGATAGAAATTTAGATGAAATTGTACCACTTGGCTGGGGTATTTTTGGATGGATTAATCGTTACCTTTTTATTCCTTTATTTGCACTTTTAGGAAGCTTTTTACCTTATGGTATTGCTATTATTGTTATGACGATACTGATAAAATTGTTAATGTCTTTTGTACAATATAAACAGTTTTTATCGCAAGCTAAATTAAAAATCCTAAAACCAGAATTAGATGCTATTCGCGAGAAGCATAAAAATAATAAAGTAAAAGCTCAGCAAGAAACTATGGCATTGCAAACTAAAGCAGGAGCAAGCCCTATGGCTGGTTGTATGCCTGCATTAATACAGTTGCCAGTATTTTACGCATTGTTTCAGTTTTTCCCATCAGCATTCGATTTACGTCAAAAGAGTTTTCTATGGGTAAAAGACTTATCATCATATGATACCATTGCAGAATTACCATTTCATATTCCATTTTATGGAGACCACGTAAGCTTATTTCCAATATTGGCATCTATAGCTATTTTCTTTTATATGCGTTTAACTACAGGACAACAAATGGCATCGCAACCAACACAAGAAGGTATGCCAGATATGGGAAAAATGATGAAGTATATGATGTACTTCTCACCAATTATGATGTTGTTTTTCTTTAATAATTATGCATCGGGATTGAGTTTGTATTATTTTATTTCTAACTTAATTAGTATTGGCATTATATTGGTTATTAAGAATTATATTCTTGATGAAGATAAAATTCATGCACAAATTCAAGAGAACAAAAAGAAGCCTAAAAAACAAGGGCGTTTTCAGAAAAAAATGGCAGAAATGATGGAGCAAGCTGAAAAACAAAAACAGGCACAACAAAAACGTAAGTAGTAAAGAATTCTGCCTCACTGAGAGCAGTTATATAATATTAGTTTTCAAAATAAAAAGCTGTCAATTATGTTTGGCAGCTTTTTTGTAATATACAATTTGAAAATATTTTTCGTTAGTATAATATAAATTTTTCAAAATGAAACACATTTTTATTTTCTTGTTATCACTATTAACCTCGCTGACTTTTGCCCAAAACATCAATCAATTTGATGCTAATGGCAAACGCCATGGTATTTGGAAAAAAACATTTGATGGTACCAAAGTTTTAAGATATGAAGGTGAATTTTTACACGGTAAAGAAATAGGGTTATTTAAGTTTTATAAAAATATAAAGAAGAAAGCTGTTTTAACTGCGACTAAGCAGTTTAATAAAACTGATAACATTGCTTATGTTACCTTTTTATCCTCTAGAGGAAAACTTATTAGCGAAGGTAAAATGGATAAAAAAAAGTATATAGGAGAATGGAAATATTACCAGAAAAGAAATGATAACCTATTGACTTTGGAAAATTATAATGCGAATGGCATATTAGAAGGAGAGCGCTTTGTGTATTATGAAAATGGACAGATAGCTGAAAAACAATTTTATAAAAATGGAAAGCTAGAAGGTAAATCCATTTGGTACTCTGAGAAAAACATTGTTTTAAAAGAGTTTATTTATTTGAATGGAGAATTGCACGGATCTTCAAAATATTATAATCCTAAAGGAGAGCTTATTACAGAAGGTCAATACAAAAAGGGGAAGAAGCATGGTATTTGGAAGTATTACGAAAATGGAGAATTAATTAAAGAAAAAGATTTTACATATAAGCCTAAGTATATTAAAAACAAGCAATAAAAAAGACTGCCTTTTCAGACAGTCTCCTCTTTTTCATAGACAAGTTTTTTCCTGCCTACAATCTACCAATCAAACTAAACAAACTAAATCATATTTTTAATTTTATTTATAGTGGAACGCAACTTTAAAAGATAGTTTTTGGTTATACAATTTTTTAATTTCACATCAACAGCGGTAATGTTTTTAATTGTACGCATCTATTAAAGCTGCATTTTCTCCACCATTTATTTATATCGCTGTTTTATAATATTAATTACTAGGTAGTAAAACTTTATTTACTACGTGTATTACACCATTACCAGCTTGAACATCTACTGCTATAACTCCAATATCAGAATTTCCAGCACCATCGGTTATATCTGCGATGTTATCACCACTGCCTGGTAATGTTACTGTTATATTATCTCCTTGTAAACTTGCTGCGACCGTATCACCATCAGGTGTTAAGTCACCAGAAGTTACATTATTATCACCAATAACATGGTGTAATAATACTTGAGTTAAAACAGCTTCTCCAGGTATACTAGCTAATGCATCAAAAGCGGCATTAGTTGGAGCAAATACTGTAAAGTTAGGGTTTAATCCATCACCGTTCATTCCTTCAGTTCTAGATAATACTGATACAAAATCAGTAGCTGGAGTTAATGTTGTTAATGCCGTTACTAAAGTTGAAAAGTTAGGATCAGCAGCAGCAAATGTTACAACAGTTGGTATACCTATTACAGCATCAACAGCATGTATAATACCATTACTTGCTACCACATCAGCTTTAGCAACTGAAGACACTCCATTAAATTTAACACCATCACTAGTATTAAAGTATAAGCTTAAGTTATTCATTCCTGGACCAGTAGCACTAGTATTAGTATATCCTGCACCAGCTGTAACTAAATCTGTAGACATAGTTACACCACTTAATACATGATTTAATAATATGTTTGACAATGCATCAGTTGGTACATCACCTAATGCTGCTCCATCTAAGAAAGTTGTAAACGCTGCATCATCTGGTGCCAATACCGTAAATGGTCCTGCTCCACTTAACACGTTTACTAAATCGCCGTCTGCAGCTCCTAAGGCAGCAACTAAACTACTAAAACCTGGATTTGCAAGTGCGTGGTCTACTACTGTTGGTAATCCAATAACTTTATCAACTATGTGAACTACACCATTAGTAGCTTCAACATCTGCTGCAGTAACGGTTGAAATTCCATTAAATGTTACACCACTTGATGTGTCATAAAAAATACTCATGTTATTATCTCCAGCACCTGTTGCCATTGTTGAAGCGTAACCTGCACCTGCAGATGTTAAATCTGTAGACATTACACTACCATCAATTACATGATTTAAAAGTACTTGTGCTAATATATCAGTTGGTATATCTCCTAAAGACGCAAAATTATTATCAGTTAAAAAGGCGGCAAAGGCCTCATTAGTAGGTGCTAATACTGTTAGTGGACCTTCTCCTGAAAGCGCCCCTGCTAAATCTGCAGCTTGTATTGCATCATATAAAATACTTAACTCTGGAGTGTTGTATGCTTTACTAACTAGATTTTCAGGTAATTTTGGTAAAACTACTTTGTCAATTACATGTATAACGCCATTGGCTGCTTGTACATCAGTAACTATTATGTTGCTTACTCTTCCGTTAGAATCTGTTAATGTAGCTCCGCCAGTTACATTAGCGGTGATATCTCCACCTAACGTTCCAACCATCATATCATCTGATAAACCAGCAGCTAAAACATTAGCGCCAGCAACAGCATGTAAATCTAACGTTGCTTTTAAAGTTGGTTCATCAATTTCTTCTAATGAAGATACTCCAAGTTCAGCTAACAAACTTACAAAAGCATCATTAGTTGGTGCAAATACAGTAAAAGGAGCGGGAGCTGTTCCATTTGGAGTTGAAAGTGTCGTAACATAATCAAACGTTAAGTCACTTCTTGTTAATGCAGATACTAAAATTGAAAATGTGTTATCAGCTAAAGCTAAATCTACAACACTTGGTAAGCCTATTACACCATCTACTATATGTATTACACCGTTTGATGCATCAATATCTGCAGTTACTACATCGGATACACCATTAAAATTAACGCCAGACTCGGTGTTTATATAAAGACTTAAGTTATTGTTTGAAGATGCTTCTGTTGCTAAAGTTTTTCCATATCCAGTAGATAAACCAGATGATTTTAGATCTCCTGAGATAACATGGTTTAATAAAACTTGAGTTAATACATCATTTGGTACATCATTTAAGCTTGCGAACCCATTGTCAGATAAAAATTTATCAAATGCTGCATTTGTAGGTGCCAATACAGTAAATGGTCCATTTCCATTTAATGTTTCTACAAGGTTTGCCTGTTGCAAAGCAGCTACTAAACTACTTAAATCTGGAGAGTCTAATGCTAAACCTACAATGTTCTGTTGTTCTTTAAAAAGAACTGGATTGTCGTCATCACTACAAGAGAATAGAAATGCTGCTACTATAGTAAGCAGAAATACTTTTTTTAATGCTGTTAATGTTTTCATTTTTTTTAAGATTTAATTATTGTTCAACAAATTTAATAAAAAGTTAAACAAAAATCCAAATTTTGTTGAAGTTTTTTTAAAAAAAAATAAACAAAATATATTTTTCTAATGTTTTCTATAAACTTTAAAAAGCATAAATTTCTTTATTTATGCTTATCTTTGTAGCCAATTTTTAATTATGAAACGAGTAATAATAGGGCTTTCTGGAGGTGTAGATTCAAGTGTTGCTGCTTATTTGCTTAAGGAACAAGGTTATGAGGTTATTGGCTTGTTTATGAAAAACTGGCATGATGATTCTGTAACCATTTCTAATGAATGTCCTTGGTTAGATGATAGCAACGATGCTATGCTGGTTGCAGAAAAATTAGGAATCCCATTTCAAACGGTTGATTTAAGCGAGCAATATAAAGAGCGTATTGTAGATTATATGTTTAATGAGTATGAAAAGGGTAGAACACCTAATCCAGATGTTCTTTGCAATAGAGAAATTAAGTTTGATGTTTTTATGAAGATAGCTTTAGAGCTAGGAGCTGACTATGTTGCAACTGGCCACTATTGTAGAAAAGGAACTATTAAAAAAGGAGATAAAAAAGTTTATCAACTATTAGCTGGAGCCGATAATAATAAAGATCAATCATATTTTTTATGTCAATTATCTCAAGATCAATTGGCAAAATCGTTATTTCCTATCGGTGAATTAACAAAACCAGAAGTTAGAGATATTGCCACTAAATTAGATTTAGTCACGGCCGAGAAAAAAGATTCTCAAGGTCTGTGTTTTATAGGTAAAGTAAAATTGCCAGACTTCTTACAACAGCAATTAAAACCTAAAGAAGGTGTTATTGTAGAAGTTCCAAAAGAGCAAGACATTTTTAATGAATTGATTCCTGAGTTTCAATCTGAAGAAGATAAACTGAAATATTTATCTAGAAAAATTGATTATAAAATTGATGATGGCAAAATTGTAGGTAAGCATCAAGGCGCACATTATTTCACTAAAGGGCAACGTAAAGGGCTCGCTGTAGGTGGAACTATTGAACCTTTATTTGTAATTGATACTGATGTAAATGAAAATGTAATTTTTACAGGGCAAGGTAAAGGGCATCCTGGTTTATATAAAAAGGCATTGTTTGTTACTAATGAAGAGCTGCATTGGATTCGTGAAGATTTAGCTTTAAAAGTTGATGAAACTATGCAGGTTAATGCTAGAATACGCTACCGTCAATCACTTCAAAAAGCAACTTTGCATAAAGTAGATAGTGGATTGTATGTAGAGTTTGAAGAGTTTCAATCTGCAATTACTGAAGGGCAATTTGTAGCTTGGTATATAAATGAAGAATTAATAGGTTCTGGCGTAATTTCGTAACTTGCCAATAAAACTTAATTATGATAAAGAAATTATTAATTTTTAGTTTCCTAAGTTTTCATATTTTTTCATTTGCACAACAAGATGCTTGGATTTATCTAAAAGACAAGCAAAATGTAGCAAGTTCTATAGCTACCCCAATAAATATCCTTACTCAAAAAGCTATAGATAGAAAAGCTAAACACAACGTAGTAATTGATGCTAGAGATGTTCCTGTTAATGAGTCGTACATTACCCAGTTAAAAAATGCGACAGGTATTACTGTAATGGCAAAATCTAAATGGTTTAATGCTGTGCATGTTAGAGGATCTGAAGCTGATATAAATAACTTGCTTACAACTCCATCTATAACGTTTATAGATTATATTGATTTTGCTGATAGAAGTTTAAATACTACTAAAATAACCAAAGAAAAGGCAACATTTAAGATTAAAGATAAATTTGAAGTTGAAAAAACATTTGTAGATTTTACTTATGGTAATACTCAAAATCAAGTAGATATGATTAATGTTGATGATCTGCATGTTGCAGATTATACAGGTGCCGGCGTTACGATTGCGGTACTTGATGCAGGGTTTATAAATGTGAATACAATGGGGGCATTTCAGCGTATAAGAGATGCTGGAGATTTACTAGGGGGTTATGATTTTGTAAACCGAAGCTCAAATGTGTATGCTAATACATCCAGTTCTCATGGTACTCATGTTTTAAGCACTATGGCAGGATATATTTTAAATAATTATGTTGGAACAGCACCAGATGCTTCATATTATTTGTTTATAACTGAAGATAGTAGTGACGAAAATCCTATTGAAGAAAGTTATTGGGTTGAAGCTGTTGAGCGAGCAGATAGCTTGGGGGTAGATTTAGTAAATACTTCTTTGGGGTACAAAGATTATTCTCCAAATTATACAAGCTATAGTTATGCATCTGCTGATATGGATGGAAATACTGCTTTTATTACAAAAGGGGCAAATATAGCTTTTGAAAAAGGATTATTATTAGTTAACTCTGCAGGTAATGAAGGAAATGCGGGAGTTAGTGCTCCAGCCGATTCACAGTATGTATTATCTATTGGGGCAGTAAATTCATTAGGTAATTATGCGTCATTTAGCTCAGTAGGTAGTGCTTTTCAACCTTCTCAAAAGCCAGATGTTGTAGCCAGAGGGCTATCGGCTTCTGTAATAACCCCTAGTAATGTTATAGGAAGTAGTAACGGTACATCATTTAGTTCTCCTATTTTGGCAGGAGGCATAGCATGCTTAATGCAAGCATTACCAAATAAAACTAATGCTGAAATTATGCAGTTAGTTCGCGAATCGGGCTCTCAGTTTAGCACCCCAGATTATCAATTAGGTTACGGTATTCCTAATTTAATGAGTGCACTTAGTAATGCATTGTCTATTAATAATTTTGAAAAGACTAATACAATATCAATTTATCCTAATCCTGCAAAAACCTTTGTTTATGTAAAAATACCTATAAATGAAAACAAGTTAACAATAACCTTTTTCAATGTTTTAGGAAAGCAAGTTTTGCAACGTTCAATTAATAGTACTAATAATCAAATTGATATTTCCGCTTTATCTAAAGGAATTTATATTATTAATGCTAAATCCAATAATAAAGCCAAGTCTTTTAAATTTATTAAGAATTAGATGCCAAATAGAATCACTGAACTATTCAATATAAAATACCCTATTATTCAAGCAGGAATGATTTGGAATAGTGGTTGGAAATTAGCTTCAGCTTCAAGCAATGCTGGAATTTTAGGGCTCATAGGAGCGGGAAGTATGTACCCTGAAGTGTTGAGAGAGCATATTCAAAAATGTAAAAAGGCAACTAGTAAACCTTTTGGAGTAAATGTACCTATGTTGTATCCTAATATTCAGGAAATAATGGATATTATTGTTGAAGAAGGAGTGAGTATTGTATTTACATCTGCAGGAAATCCAAAAACTTGGACATCATGGTTACAAGATAAAGGTATTACCGTTGTGCATGTAGTGAGTAGCGTAAAGTTTGCGTTAAAAGCACAAGAAGCAGGAGTAGATGCTATTGTTGTTGAAGGTTTTGAAGCTGGTGGACATAATGGAAGGGACGAAACTACTACACTAACGTTGGTTCCAATGGTAAAAGAGCAAATAAAAATTCCATTAATAGCTGCAGGAGGTATAGCAACAGGAAAAGCAATGCTAGCAACAATGGTTTTAGGAGCAGATGGCGTACAAGTGGGGAGCCGATTTGTAGCTAGCGAAGAAAGTTCGGCACATAAAGATTTTAAAAAAGTTGTTGTTGATGCTAAGGAAGGAGATACGCAATTAACATTAAAAGAATTAGCACCAGTACGATTAATTAAGAATAAGTTTTATAACGAACTACAAGAATTATATAAAACGGCACCAACACCAGAGCAATTAAAAAAATTGTTAGGTAGAGCCAGAGCAAAACGTGGTATGTTTGAAGGTGATTTAGACGAAGGAGAGTTAGAGATTGGACAAATTGCTGGATTAATTCATGATATTAAGCCAGTAGCTGAAATTGTTGAAGATATGGTAAAAGAGTTTCAAGTTGCTAAAAGCGAAGTATCTAGCTTATAAAAACCTTTGTTTTTTTTAAGTATTTGTCATAAATGCTGTTTAATCTTTTAACCGAATACTTTTCAAAGAAACTTGATACAACTTACTAGCTCCATTATCATATTTATTAAATTCATTTAAGAGCTCATTAATTGATAAAGCCCTTTCAAAGTTTGTTTTGGTGTTATCTAATTTACTAGTAAAGTAAAGGGTGTTTGTTTTTACATCTACAAACGGGCAATAATCCATTTTTGTAGAATTTATTTTGTCTCCCAAATTTATAGCTTGTGTCCAACCATTTTCAGTATTATAGCTAATATATAAATCGCCACTTCCCAAACCGTCTTTCCTGTTATAACAACCATAAATTAAGTAAGACTCGTCAGGTGCAATAAATGAATTGTATTCATATCCTTCAGAATTAATAGCATCTGATAACACTATTGGTTCAGTTAAACTACCATTAATGTTTTTACTCACATAAATATCATCTTTTCGTTTTAACTCAGGATTATCACGTGTAAAATAAAAATTTCCATTTGAAGAAATAGAAGGGTAAAACTCACCGTGTTCTGTGTTTATTGGGCTTCCCATATTTATTGGTTCAGACCAATTGCTTTTTAAATGATCTCGCTTAACAAACCAAATATCAAAATCTTTAGGTTTATTAGTTAAACTATTTAAGGGCCTTGTAGATACAAAGTAAAGTTTTAAACCATCATGAGAAAAGAAAGGTTCTAAATCGAAAAATCGACCAGAGAATGATGCAATTCTTGGGCTGCTCCACTTATTATTTTCTTTAATCACAGTAATAATTGCAGAAACATTTCCCATAACACTTTGTGCAGAGAACATAATTTCATCTCCGTTAGGAGCAATGGCAATATCCCTTACATTTGGAAATTGTTTTACAATATCTTCTAAAAATGGAGTAACACTTTGTTGAGAAAAACTTAAAAAAATATTGAAAGAAAAAAGGAATAATAATAAATGCTTCATAAAAATAGTATTTATTACAAGGTACTAAATGCAGTTATTCAAAATTCTAAACGTAATGTTAAAAGAATTTGTCTAGATAATATCTTGATATTCTTGAAAAACTTTGGATAAAATAAAAGGAGGAAATTAAATTTCCTCCTTAAATATTGAAACTTGTAAGCTGTAATAATTTTTAATCCCTATAAAATAAAAAGCTAAATGTTTCTAAAATGCTATTTCTTAGTGAGAATGCTTTTTAAGCATGGCGAATGTATGAAAATGCTACAATAAAACGATGAAAAATTATATTGAGTTATTAACATTTAAATAATAATAACAAAATTGGTAAACAAAATGCATAAGTTTACTTTTGCACAATGCAATTTAAAGATTACACTAAAGAGTTTAAATACAATTGGCGACTAGCGGCTCCAGTAATGTTAGGTATGTTGGGGCATACCTTTGTGAGTTTTGTAGATAATATTATGGTTGGCCAGTTGGGAACTGCTGAACTTGCAGCAGTTTCTTTAGGGAATAGCTTTATGTTTATTGCAATGTCTTTAGGTATTGGGTTTTCTACAGCTATAACACCTTTAGTAGCCGAGGCAGATGCTGAAAAAAACTTTGCTAATGGCAAATCGTCTTTTAAGCATGGTTTGTTTTTGTGTACTGTTTTAGGTGTATTGTTATTTTTAGTAGTATTTTTTGCTAAACCACTTATGTATTTAATGAAACAGCCTGTTGAGGTTGTAGAGTTAGCCATTCCTTATTTAGATTTAGTGGCATTTTCGTTAATTCCATTAATTGTTTTTCAAGCATTTAAACAATTTAGTGATGGTTTATCTATGACTAAATACCCTATGTATGCTACTGTTTTAGCAAACATTATAAATGTATTTTTAAATTATATTTTAATTTTTGGAAAATTAGGATTTCCTGAGCTAGGTATTGTTGGAGCTGCCTATGGAACATTAATATCTCGATTTATAATGGTTTGGTATTTATGGTTTTTATTAAGAGGTAAAGAAAAATCTAAAGACTTTGTAACCAACATAAAGTTTTTTGTCCTTAATAAACTAATGCTTAAAAAAATTATAAACCTTGGAGCGCCTAGTGCGATGCAAATGTTTTTTGAAGTCGCCATTTTTACAGCAGCAATATGGCTAAGCGGTTTATTAGGTAAAAACCCACAAGCTGCAAATCAAATTGCATTAAACTTGTCTTCAATGACATTTATGGTAGCTATGGGCTTAAGTGTTGCCTCCATGATAAGAGTTGGAAATCAAAAAGGCTTGAAAAAGTATTTTGAGTTACGCCGCATTGCATTTTCTTTATTTTTAATGGGAACTATATTTGCTGTTGGATTTGCTATTATTTTCTTTGCATTTCATACTCATTTACCAAAACTCTATGTAGATTTTGATGATGCAAAAAACCTAATTGATAATACTGAAGTTGTTTCAATAGCATCTAAATTACTTATAGCTGCAGCCATTTTTCAAATAAGCGATAGTATTCAAGTAGTAGTTTTAGGTGCTTTACGCGGATTGCAAGATGTTAAAATACCAACGATTATTACGTTTGTTTCCTATTGGTTAGTAGGTTTTCCAATAAGCTGGTTTTTTGGTAAAGAAGAAGTTTACGGAAGCTTTGGTATTTGGTTAGGTTTGCTAGCTGGGTTAACTACTGCAGCTATTTTGTTATATATTCGATTTAACTATTTAACTAATAAGTTAATAGTGAATAATAAATAAAATTTTGCATTTCGAACGTAAGAGATAAATCTCATCATTATATTTGTAATTAGGTTAATAAAACTTAAACTTTAAAAAATGACACTTCCAAAATTTATACTTGGTGATAATACAGATTATCCAAATGCTATTTTTGTAATTCACACTGAATTTCCAAGATTTATAATCAACCTTGAAGATGATGAAGTGGAGTGGTTTGAAGATTTTGATGTTGAAGATCAAAAAGAATTAGAAACTGAAACTGAAAATGCTATAAAGTTTGCTACCGAGTTTTATGATAGTGAAATTGCCAAATATGAAGATTAAAACAGAGAGTTATAAATGATAGATCAGCTTTTAGAATACGATACCGAACTGTTTTTGTTTTTAAACAATTTAGGTTCGACAACATGGGATACTTTATGGTTAATTATAACAGATAAACTAACATTTATACCACTATATGCTTTGCTTCTTTTTTTATTGTATAAAAAATTTGGAGCTAAATCACTTATAATTTTTGTTGTAGTTGTAGCTTTAATGATAACATTTACCGACCAGATTACTAATGTTTTTAAGCGTGGTTTTGAAAGACCAAGGCCTTGTGGAGAGGATAGCTTAATAGATCAAATGCGTTTTATTGCTGTACGTTGTGGTAAGTATGGCTTTTTCTCAGGACACTCGTCCAACTCAATGGCAGCAGCAGTTTTTGCAGGTTTAATGCTTAAGCCGTATTATAAACATCTTATTTTTATTTTACTGTTTTGGAGCGCTATTGTGGCCTATAGTAGAATTTATGTAGGTGTACATTACCCGCTAGATATTGTTTGCGGATTAACTTTTGGTGCTATTTCTGGGTTTATATTTTATAAACTAGCAAAATACCTTTTAAATAGGTATATAAAATCTTAGTGCACTAGGTTCAATAAATAGTAAGCAGCTGCAAAAGGAGTAGTTTTGTCGTTTTCTATTAAGTGCAATTGTGTAGCCAATTCTTTTTTAATATCTGGTCTATTAAAAAAATCTGATTTTAATTGTTCTTCAATAGTTTGAATAAGCCAAAACTTATTTTGTTCTTTTCTTTTATTGTTAAAATAATTGTTTTGAGTTGTGGTATCAATATACTCTTGTACAATATTCCATATAGCATCAATACCTTCATTTTGTAAAGCACTACATAGGGTTACTTTTGGTTGCCAATTAGAATCTTTAGTTGGGTAGAGGTGGAGCGCTCTATTAAACTCTACTTTAGCAAGTTTAGCACGTTTTAAATTATCACCATCTGCTTTATTAATTGCAATAGCATCAGCCATTTCAATTATACCGCGCTTAATACCTTGTAGTTCATCACCAGCACCGGCCAACTTTAATAATAAAAAGAAATCTACCATACTATGTACAGTGGTTTCGCTTTGTCCAACACCAACAGTTTCAATAATAATAACATCAAAACCAGCAGCTTCGCATAAAATGATACTTTCTCGTGTTTTTCTAGCGACACCACCAAGAGATTTACCAGAAGCTGAAGGACGTATATAAGCGTTATCATCTTTTACAAGTTCTTCCATTCGGGTTTTATCCCCTAAAATACTACCTTTTGTAAGTGAGCTACTTGGGTCTATAGCCAAAACAGCAACGCGTTTGCCAGCATTTGTTAGGTGTTTGCCAAAGGTTTCTATAAATGTACTTTTTCCAACACCAGGAACTCCTGTAATACCTATTCTAATGGATTTGTTAGCATATGGCAAGCATTGTTTTATAATACTATTTGCTATGTCAAGATGATCTGCATTTTTACTTTCTACTAAAGTAATAGCTCTGCTTAAGGCTGTTGTATCCTTTTTTAATATGGATGCTACTAAAACTTTAGGATTAATTTTAGCGTTACGTTTCTTTTTTATGTTTTTAATGGAAAGACTGTTAGTAATTTCTGATTGAGAAACACCTTCATTTTCTGTTAAAGCGGATTTTTTTTCTTTAGCCACGTAATGCTACTATTTTAATAATCTATTTAAGTGGAACGGCAACTTTAGTATCATCCCAAGCCATTGTTAAAAATAGCTTATCTGTTGAGTTATCAAAAGCTATGGTAAACTGTTCTACAGTTGTGTTTAATTTTTCAATTGGAATATCAACATTTAAGACATCATAATTGGGGTCCCAGTACGGTATCATTTCGTTGGTAACTCCCCATGGATATTGCTTGGAGTTAAATATTACTGTCCAAACACTATCTTTAGGTACCGTCCAAAGGGTGTATTTCCCTTTTGGTAAAGGCATTCCATTTACATCAAGGGTTTGGTTGGTTTCAAATGTAGTAGCTTCGTTTGCTCCTGTTCGCCATACTTGATTAAAAGGGACTAAGGCTCCAAAAATTTCACGATCTTTTTTAGATGGCCTGTTATAAAACACTTCAAGTTTTAAGTCATTTAATTTAAATTCTACGGTATCTTTAGGGCTTAATCGAGAAGCAAAAATGTTTTCGACAAAAAAAGAATATAAAAATAAGCCTAACGCTACAAATGATAGTAGGAATAAAACGCGTTTTAAAAAAGTGTTCATAAAGAGGTATTTATTAGAAGATAAAGATACTTTAAAAAGTAATAATTAATAAAATTGAAACGCACATTTATTTAGCTTTGTTGTGTAGTTGTTTTTTCATAGTAATGTGAGGCAGGAAATAATAAGCTAATAAGAAGAGAAATGATGATTGAAATGTACTTTATATTGGCAAACAAACCTGCGTTAGGGATAGCAGCGGCATCCTTTTTTGAGGTACGAAAAAAAGATATAGCGGATAGCCCGACCGATAGGGAACGCCCAAATATTTGTTTTTATGAAAAAAAAACCTGTTTTTTTGCAACACTACATTTTTTTTGTCGTCTTTCAAATGAACTAACTTAAACCAAAAGTAGACCAAGCATGTTTCAAGTTGACATTATTGAACAATGTAAACAAAACAATCGCAAAGCACAATTGCAGTTATACAACCAGTACTGCAACGGGATGTATATTGTTGCCAACCGATTTTTAAAAGATGCTAGTGATGCCGAAGATGTAGTGCAAGAGGCCTTTATAAAAGCGTTTTCTAAACTGGATCAATATAAAGCTGAAGTTACTTTTGGTGCTTGGTTAAAACGTATTGTTATTAATAAAAGTATCGATTTCTTAAAATCTAAAAAACAAAGACTTGTTGAATTGGATGAGGTGCACCTAAAGGTTATTGATACTGAGGATGATGACAAATGGTTGGTAGAGGATGCTATTACATTAAACGATGTAAAAAGCGCCATTAATAATTTACCAGATAAATATCAATATGTTGTGATGCTTTATTTAATTGAAGGTTATGACCATCAAGAAATTTCGGAAATTTTAAATATTTCAGAAGTCGCATCACGCACACAATTATCGAGAGGTAAAGTAAAATTGCAAGAACAGTTAACACTTAAAAGAAATGGCACGAGATATTAGAGAGTTATTTAAGGATGATAATGTATCAAACGAAAAGATGCCAAAAAATCATCAAGATAGATTTCTTGAAAAACTAGATAAGGCATTACCAGAGAAGCGTAAATCTAAATTCCATTGGATGCAAATTGCTGCTAGTGTAGTGGTGCTTTTAGGGTTTGGTTTTGGAGCCTACCATTATTTTCAGCCAGAAGAACCTATTAAAGTAGCAACAACTAATCCTGTTGAAACTAAAACATTGGGTGATGTATCGCCGGGTTTAAAAAAGGTTGAAGATTATTACTTAGCAAGTATAAATTTGGAGTTGTCAAAAATGGAATACACGCCAGAAACTAAAGATGTTTTTGATGGGTATTTAGTGCAACTAGATGAACTTGATAAGGAATACAAACGCTTATCGTTAGAACTAACAGAATCTGGACCAAGTGAGTTAACAGTAAATGCATTAATTGATAATTTAAAATTTCGTTTAAATCTTTTGTATCGCTTGCGATCGCAATTAAAAGAGTTAAATGCTTCTGAAGATAATCTAGAAGAAGTAAAACAATCCATCTAAAAATCAAAAAATGAACAAGACAATTATAAAATTAAAGCTAGTGATTTTAGGAGTTTTAATATCGAGTGGTTTATATGCTCAACAAAAACTTACTAAAGTATCACAGACTATTAAAGTAGACAAAGATGTTACAATCGATTTAAATACAAGTCATTCTAATATTGTGTTTGATACCTGGAATAAAGGAACAATAGAGATTGAAGCTTATATTGAAGGCGAAGATTTAAGTAAAGAAGAATTACAAGATGCTCTAAAAGATTGGGAGGTAAATGTTGAAGGCTCGCAAGATAAGGTTTCAATATCTACAAGCGGAAATTCGCGATCAGTTTGGGCTTATAGCAGTCATGGTGATGGTGAGGCTGTACATGCAGTGTTAGAAGAATTAAAGTTTGAATTAGCAGATTTACAAGAAATGGATTTTCATTTTGAGATGCCAGAGTTGCTAGAGATGCCAGAAATGCCGGAGATGCCTGATATGCCAGAGATGCCAGAGTTACCTGAATTACCCGAAGGGATTAATAGTGTCCATTTTGATTATAAAGCTTATAAAAAAGATGGCGAAAAATATTTAGAAGAATATTCTAAAAAATTTGAATCGCTTTACGGAGAAGAGTATACTAAGAAAATGCAAGCTTGGGGTGAAAAATTTGGTAAACAATGGGAAGAGAAATATGGCAAGCAAATGGAAGAATGGGCTAAAAAATTTGAAGGAAAATGGAGCAATGAAGAATATGCTAAAAAAATGGAAGCTTGGGGAAAACGTTTTGCAGAACGAATGGAAGGACAAGCAGAGCGAGTAAAGGCTCATAAAGAACGAGCTGCAGCCCATGCAAAAGCTCATAAAGAGCATGCAAAAGAACGCAAAGAAGCTATTAAGGAACGAGCTGAAGTACTTAAAAAGCGTGCAAAAGAGCGCAAGAAACTATCAAGCGATAGACGTGTTTTAATTGAGAAATTAGTTAATAAAAAATCGCATTCTAAGGTTAAAAAAACTATAAAAATTAAAATGCCTAAAGGCGCTAAATTAAAGGTTAATGTAAGACATGGCGAAATAGAATTTGCGGCCAACATTGATAACTTAAAGGCAGACTTATCGTATACTAAATTTACAGCACACAGCATTAATGGAAGTTCTACTTCCATTAATGCTTCCTATTCACCAGTTTATGTTACGAATTGGAATTTAGGGGAATTAAATTTAAGATATGTTGAAGTTGCTGAGTTAAGTAATGTAAAGCAGGTGGTTTTAAATTCTAATTCATCAAATATTGAAATACAAAACCTATTAGGTAGTGCCATTATTGACGGAAGCATTGGAGATCTTAAAATTTTAAAAATTGATGATGCTTTTAATAACTTAAATGTTATTCTTCAAAATAGTGATGCAGTTATAACGCTTCCAAAAGTTGATTATAATTTGCAGTACAAAGGCACACGTACACGTTTTAAGCACCCAGATAAACCTACTGATGATAATATTTCTTCATTCACTACTAATAACCCAGATGTTATTAAAAACATAGTTGTAAATGCAAAGTACAGCAATGTAGTTATGCAATAGTTTTATTCTTCACTTATTATTGGTTGTCAGTTTGTTGTGTGAAACGGATTAGCCATATACAATATTCTTATTTAAAATTTTGGAGGTTCGTTTAACGGTCTTGTGTATGAAACGTAGCGTGTAAAAAGACGCTAACTATTTCGATTTAACACTTATTAGTTATGTTTTATACACGTTGTTACCCAACGTATTTTTCATTCCACTTTTTATAATCTTTTTTGAAATTTTCTTTAAAAATGTTCAACGGAAACATTTGCCTTTCATTTGGGTTATTACAAGAAAATGAAAATCCAGAAGCGAAAAGTTCCACAATGTCTTTTATTTTCTCGTTATAAAATTTCTCCGAAACAACCCAAGTCTCACATTGAAAAAGCATTAGGTTTGTTAACTTCCTTTGTAGTCGTTTTTCCGATTCTTTAAAAAAAGTATAAAAATAGCCTTTCACTTTTTGCTCGTCTTTTTTATTATATCCCATTAATAAAATGGTTTCATTCTCATAAGGGAAAATATTAATGAATATTTCAGATACTCGTTCCATATCTTTACCATTTTTAAGTCTATAATTATGCATTTCTTCTGTTGTGTCATAATTATAAAATGAGGATAGACATAGTTCGACTTTATTGATTTTCCTGCTTTCGAAGACGTAAGATTCAGTTCCGTTGTTCAAGTCATTCCAAATTTCGGTTTCCATAAATTTTAGGTCGTTCAAACCTAAATTCTCTTGTCTTACATGTTCTAAAAAATATGGATTTTTGAAATCCTTTGGACTTTCTTTTATTAAGCAATCGTACATTTTTATGTTTACTTCTTTTCTCCAAATTTCATTATATAAAGTTCTTAAGGTAAAGAGCAAACAAGATTCATAATCTTCAAAGTCAATATTGTCAGTTTCAATTTTTTGAAATAGGTCAGTATCGTGTTTGTTGCAAAAACAATTAAATGAGTAAACTTGATTAATACCTAAGCGTTTAAATTGAAATTGAGGTTTTTTAAATTGGTTTATCTCTGGTTCCCAAATATGTCTGTCCGTTGCTATTGTCGAAAGAATACCATTTTTCTGAAGAATGTGAGAGTTTATTGATTTTTCGTTACAACTTGGATGATAACAAGTGTTTATGCTTGATATTCCAGATGACTTACATTTAGTAAATAGTTTAGCAAATTCAATTTCCTCTTTCGTCATTTCATATGTTGGGTAATGTTTTTTACGAATATGCGTCGTTTTAATACTGAAACTAGTTCAGCACAAGTGACTTATATTCGACGTTAAACGAAATTAGCTAAATTTTCTGACAAAATCAAGTTGTAATAATTAAAAAATCCTGATAGTTTTCTATCAGGATTTATGAATTTTATGTCATTCATTGAGAGCAGTAAATGTTTGGCAATCTGTTTATTAGAGTTTAAAAGGTTACCACTTTGTATCGCCTCTTAATGACGTATTTAATCTTCAACCAAAACCCATTCGCCTTTAGCAATTAAAGGTTCTGCTTGTTTATACTTAACAGTTTTGTTTTCGCCATTCATAACGTGTTTGATTGTAACACGATCGTTACGTCCAATTTTTGGCCTGTCGCGTACAATGGTTTCAACAACTTCTTGTTGACGTTGTGTATTCCCTGCTGCTCTGTTTTGTGCAGAACGCTCATCTAAATTTGGAATTTCGTCTTTCTGAATGTTTAATTTTTCCTTCTTACGGGCTCTAGCTTCTTGTATGGTATCTTGTGTTTCTTGCGGTAATTCACCTTTAAATAAGAATGAAATAACATCTTTATTCACTTGGTCAATCATAGCTTTAAACAACTCAAAAGCTTCGAATTTATAAATTAATAACGGATCTTTTTGCTCGTGTACAGCTAGTTGTACCGATTGTTTTAACTCGTCCATTTTACGTAAATGTGTTTTCCAAGCATCATCAATAATGGCAAGTGTAATATTCTTTTCAAAATCGGTGATTAATTGTTTTCCGCCAGATTCGTATGCCTTTTCAAGATCGGTAACTACATTTAAACTTTTTACACCATCTGTAAATGGTACAACAATACGTTTAAACTTATCGCGTTGAGTTTCATAAACATTTTTAATAACTGGAAAAGCAATATCTGCATTACGAGACATTTTTTCTTTGTAATTATCAAATGCAGCATTATATATTTTTGAGGTAATATCTTGCGCAGAAAGTTTTCCAAATTCATCTTCGGTAATTGGAGAACTCATTGAGAAATAACGAATCAATTCAAATTCGAAATTTTTATAATCATTTGCACCTTTATTTGTTTCTGCAATACCTTCTGAAGTATCAAAAATCATATTGGCTAAATCAACACGTAAACGTTCACCAAATAAAGCGTGATGACGACGTTTGTAAACAACTTCACGTTGTGCATTCATTACATCATCATATTCTAATAATCGCTTACGAACACCAAAGTTGTTTTCTTCAACTTTTTTCTGTGCACGCTCAATAGATTTTGAAATCATAGAATGCTGAATTACTTCACCTTCTTTTAATCCCATTCTATCCATCATCTTCGCAATACGTTCACTACCAAATAAACGCATTAAATTATCTTCAAGAGAAACATAAAATTGTGAACTACCAACATCACCTTGACGACCTGCACGACCACGTAACTGTCTGTCTACACGACGCGAATCATGGCGCTCTGTACCCACTATGGCTAAACCTCCAGCTGCTTTAACTTCGTCTGATAGTTTAATATCTGTACCACGACCTGCCATGTTTGTTGCAATGGTTACTTGACCAGTTCTACCTGCTTCATCAACTATTTCTGCTTCTTTTTTATGTTGTTTCGCATTTAATACATTGTGAGGTATTTTGCGAATACTCAACATTTTACCAAGTAATTCAGATATTTCAACTGATGTTGTACCTATTAAAACAGGACGACCAGCTTGCGATAATTGAGTAACTTCATCAATAACAGCATTATACTTTTCTCTCTTAGTTTTATAAACTAAATCTTCTCTGTCATCTCTAGCTATAGGGCGATTGGTAGGTATTTCTACTACATCTAATTTGTAAATTTCCCAAAATTCTCCAGCTTCAGTCACCGCTGTCCCTGTCATACCAGATAGTTTGCGGTACATTCTAAAGTAATTTTGTAGTGTTACTGTAGCAAAAGTTTGAGTGGCATCTTCAATCTTTACATTTTCCTTTGCTTCAATGGCCTGATGTAATCCGTCAGAATAACGACGACCATCCATAATACGACCAGTTTGCTCATCAACAATCATTACTTTATTATCCATCACCACATATTGTGTGTCTTTTTCAAATAAAGCATAAGCCTTTAATAATTGATTTAAAGTATGTATACGCTCAGATTTTACACCAAATTCCTTGAATAAATCTTCTTTAAGATTTGCTTCTTCCTCAGCAGAAAGTCCTTGTTCTTCTATTTTTGCAACTTCAATACCAATTTCTGGCATCACAAAAAAGTCTGGATTATCTTTTCCAGAAAGGTAATCAATACCTTTATCTGTTAATTCAATCTGATTATTTTTCTCTTCAATTACATAATACAATTTCGCATCAATTTTAGGCATTTCGCGGTTATTATCTTGCATATAGAAGTTCTCTGTTTTTTGAAGTAGTAGTTTTATACCTTCTTCACTTAAAAACTTAATAAGCGCTTTGTTTTTAGGTATACCACGGTATACGCGTAATAATTTAAAACCACCTTCTTTTGTGTCGCCTTCTTTGATTAACTTTTTAGCTTCGGCTAAAACGCCTGTTAAGTATTTACGTTGTACAGAAACAATGTCATCAACTTTTGGTTTCAGTTCATTAAATTCATGATGATCTCCTTTTGGGATTGGGCCAGAAATAATTAAAGGCGTACGCGCATCATCTACTAAAACAGAATCGACCTCATCTACAATTGCGTAATGATGTGGACGCTGTACCAAATCATCTGGCGAATGCGCCATATTATCACGTAAATAATCAAAACCAAATTCGTTATTTGTACCGTAAGTAATATCAGCGTTATAAGCTTTTATACGCGCTTCAGAATTGGGTTGATGATAATCAATACAATCAACGCTTAAACCATGGAACTCAAAAATAGGAGCCATCCACGCGCTATCACGTTTTGCTAAATAATCGTTTACTGTAACCAAATGAACACCACGACCAGTTAACGCATTTAAATACACAGGAAGTGTAGCAACCAAGGTTTTACCTTCACCTGTTTGCATTTCAGCAATTTTACCTTGATGCATGGCAACACCACCAATAAGCTGAACATCGTAATGTATCATATCCCATGTAATTGGCTTTCCAGCTGCATCCCATGAGTTTGCCCAAGAGGCATTGTCGCCATCTAGTGTTACATACGTTTTGTCTCCAGATAAGCTTCTATCAAACTCATTAGCAGTTACAGTAATATTTGTATTGTTAACAAAGCGTTTTGCTGTTTCCTTGA
Organism: Gaetbulibacter sp. 4G1; assembly: GCF_002741945.1. Lineage (GTDB taxonomy): Bacteria > Bacteroidota > Bacteroidia > Flavobacteriales > Flavobacteriaceae > Wocania_A > Wocania_A spongiicola. The sequence goes on along the minus strand of NZ_MDVN01000023.1, from coordinate 97,782 downwards.
CCACAGCAAAGGCTTCAGGTAAGATATCGTTTAATGTTCCTTCAACAGCCTCATAAGATTCGTCTTCAATTTTATCAACTTCTTGATAAATATCTTCGCGTCTGTCTATATCTTCAGTAGCTTCAGCTTCTTTTAAAAGCGCCTCTTTTCTTTCATTAAAAGGTTTACGAGTTTCGGCAATTTTAGCTTTAAACTCAATAGTTTTTCCTCTCAACTCGTCATGCGATAAAGCTTCCAGAGCTGCTTCAAAAGTTTTAACTTTATCTACTATAGGCATTAAAGCTTTTACGTCTTGTTTTGATTTGTCTCCAACAAATACTTTTAGTACAGAATTTAAAAAACTCATGTGTTTATGTTTTATGTTTATCTAGGATTTCCTAGTTATTTTTATTTAATTTTAAAAGATTTCTGCTTTACAGAAATGACAATTTTAATTGATACCTTAAAGCAAAGCCTCTCGGGGATTTTGTCGACTTCAAAGATACATTTTGTTTAAAGATTAGGACAAAAAAAAAGCCTCAAATCGAGACTTTTTAACTATTCTTTATGCTTTATTAATATTCATCCTCGTTCCAGAGGTAATCTTCATCTGTTGGATAATCTGACCAAATTTCTTCAATCGAATCATACGAATCTCCTTCGTCCTCAATCGATTGTAAATTTTCTACAACTTCTAACGGTGCGCCAGTTCTAATAGCGTAATCTATTAATTCGTCTTTGGTTGCTGGCCAAGGTGCATCACTTAAATAAGATGCTAATTCTAAAGTCCAATACATTTTTTATGCGTTTAATTTTTTGCAAAAATAAATTTTTAGTTTAAACAGACAAGAAAAAAATGAATTATTTAATCATTAATTTTAAGAACGTATTCTTTTGTACTCTAAACACTTGCAAATTTATTGTTGCTGTGTTAATAATATTAGCAATTTTTGTGGATGTTATTTTGGACGTTACCACACCCTTTAGCTGCGCTCAGAGCAGGTGGTCGGGCTTTCCGCTATATCTTTTTAAAACGTTATTGCTAAAACTAAGCATAAGGTAATTAGCCAAATCAAAGTAATCACAATTTTTTATTTCATTTAAGTTTTAAAAAGGATGCCGCTGCAATCCCTAACGCTAACTAGTCAGCAGTTTTCGGTACTCAGTCAACAGTAATATGTTTTCCGCATACTTTTTCTTCAAACTTCTGTCTTCCGTATTCAAGCTAATCACTTTTCTCCGGAATCCACTTAATTTCATTTGCTTGTAAATCGTAAGACAACTTTCGTGCCAACACAAAAAGGTAGTCAGAAAGGCGGTTTAAGTACGTTAAAGCATTGGCTTCAAAAGGTTCTAAATCGTTAAGTGCAGATGCTAAGCGTTCAGCTCTTCGGCACACGCAGCGTGCAATGTGACAGAATGACACGGTTTGATGCCCACCAGGTAGTACAAAATGTGTCATTGGTGGTAATTCACTGTTCATAGAATCCATTTCTTGTTCTAAACGTTCAATATTTTCGGAAGAAATCTTTTCTATGTTTAAACGCTCTTTACCATTTTTTAAAACCGCTTTTTCAGGATCGGTTGCTAAAATAGCACCAACAGTAAATAGTCTATCTTGAACATGAATCAAAATATCTTTATAATGTTGATTGATATTTTGATCTCGAATTAAACCTAAATGTGAGTTTAGTTCATCAACCGTTCCGTAGCTTTCAATACGTATATGATGTTTTGGTACACGTGTACCTCCAAATAATGCGGTGGTGCCTTTATCTCCTGTTTTGGTGTAGATTTTCATTTGTTAATTGTCTCGCAAAGGCATAAAATACGCCAAGCTTTTTTCAAATTTAATGGAAACTTAACGACTTAACAACTAAACACCTAAACTCTTATTGAGAAATGTTCTTTCACTTGTTCTTTTCTAAAAAAAACAAATCCCCAAAAAAAAGTATCAATGGTTACAGTTACTTTTTGGTGTTTTTTTATGGTTTCCCAAGCTTCTGTCATATCTTTTGACCAATAGATATCATCAAAAATAAAAACAGAATTGTTATGAGTGGTTTCAAGTAATGCCTCAAAATAATTTAAAGTGGCATCTTTTTGATGATTACCATCAAAGAAAATAAAATCGTAACGATTAGATGTAAACTCTTTAATAACAGCATCAAAATTGCCGTTAACTGTATTAATATTTTGTAACTTAAGCTTTTCGAAAGCTTCTTTTGAAAATTCAGAAATATTAGGGCAGCCTTCAATAGTTGTAAGGTTTGTTTTTGGGTTTGCTATATGCATTGCTTGTGTTGCAATACCCAAAGATGTGCCTAGTTCTAAAATATTTTCAAATTCAAAATAGTTAGTAAGTCTATATAAAAGTTTTGCTCTTTTATAAGTTGTACCTGCATTTTTTGCCATTTCAGAAATGGATCGCTGGTTTTGTTTTAAAACATGAGAGCCAACACCCAAATCGGTAACAGAAAGTTTTGTTTTGTTTTTCAGAAGTGCTTTTTTATAGTTTAAAATACTTTTATAACCATCATAATTTGTTTTATCATAAAAACACTTGGTAACCAAATCATATACAAAAGGAGAGTGTACACCATGTTGGTTAGTAGATTTTAATAGAAACTTTATGTATTGAATTATTTGAAAAATCATATTAATTCGAAGATAGCGTAAAGCAATATCGCTATTATTAGTAGTAAAAACCAAAAAAGCAAACCAAATACTTTAACCTTTTCAGCTTGTTTAAGTTTTTTATTAAACTCGTAGGATTTAAAACGTTCAATCTCAGATTCTGAAAAATGATCTTCTCTCCATCTGGGTTTTGGAGTAAAAAAAGGAAAAAAGAAAAAAGTAAACCATTCATCATTAGTTAAAGATTCATTTTTTCTTTTTTCTCGAAATTCTTTGTATTTTAAATAGTCTAATTCTATTCGTTGCTTTTCCTTGTCTGTTAAGTTTCGTTTTTCAAATTCTATTTTTGCTTTTTGTTTAAAGGATTCATTTTGACTATTTTTTATTAAATCTAAGAGTTCAACATTAGTATTTCGATAAATTTTTTTGCCTATCATTAAAAATGTATTTTACAATGCATGAATTTATTCTTCAAGTTTTGCCGATAACTCAAACCAACGTTCTTCTTTTGCTTCAATAGTTTCTATAATGACTTGTAGTTCTTCAGACAACTTGTTAATTGCGTCTTGAGATAAATCTGGATTATTAAATTTATTTTCCAATTCCTTTTTATCAAAAGCCAATGACTTTAATTTACTCTCAATGTTATTAAGCTCTTTTTCCTCATTATAAGACAGCTTTTTAGCATCGTTTTGTTTCCAAGCATTTTTCTCTTTTTTATCTTCTGGTATTTTAGAAATTGCAGGTTGACTATCTTCATACACTCTGTAATCTGAATAGTTACCAGGAAAATCTTCAATAACACCGTCTCCTTTAAAAACAAAAAGATGATCGACGACTTTATCCATAAAATAGCGATCATGAGACACAACAATTACACATCCTGGGAAATCTAAAAGAAAACTTTCTAGTACGTTTAATGTAACAATATCTAAATCATTTGTAGGTTCATCAAGAATTAAAAAATTTGGGTTCTGAATTAAAACCGTACATAAATATAAACGTTTGCGTTCACCACCACTTAGTTTTTCAACAAAATCATATTGTTTTTTTCTACTAAATAAAAAGCGTTCTAAAAGTTGCTGAGCACTAATTTGTCGTCCCTTTTTTAAGGGAATGTAATCGCCAAATTCTCGAATAACATCAATAACTTTTTGTTCTGGTTTAATGCGTATTCCACTTTGCGTGTAATAACCAAACTTAACTGTATCACCTTTTATAACTTTACCAGAATCGGGTTGTGCGGTTTGGGTTAAAATGTTTAAGAAGGTAGTTTTACCTGTACCATTTTTTCCAATAATGCCAACACGTTCTCCTTTTTGAAAAGTATATTCAAATTTGTTAAGTATAGTTTTGTCTTTAAATGCCTTTGATACTTTATGAAACTCTAAAATTTTGCTACCAAGGCGTTCCATATTAAGTTCTAACTGAACTTCATGGTCGTTTCTGCGTTGATGTGCTCTGTGTTTTATATCAGCAAAGTCATCAATACGAGATTTCGATTTAGTGGTTCTAGCTTTTGGCTGCCTACGCATCCATGCTAATTCCTTTTTAAAGAGTTGCCTAGCTTTGCCAGTTTCAACAGCTTGCTGTTCAATTCTTGCATCACGCTTTTCAAGGTAGTAAGAGTAATTACCTTTGTAGCTGTGTAATTTACCTTCGTCTAACTCTATAATTTCATTACAAACACGTTCTAAAAAATAGCGATCATGCGTTACCATAAATAAAGTTATGTTTTCTTTTGCAAAAAAGGCTTCTAACCATTCAATCATTTCTAAATCTAAATGATTGGTAGGCTCGTCTAGAATTAATAAATCAGGCTTATTAATTAATGCATTTGCAAGAGCCAAACGTTTTTTTTGACCTCCAGATAGGGTATTTATTTTTTGATCTAAATTTTCAAGTTTTAATTTGAAAAGTATTTGTTTGTAAAGTGTTTCAAAATCCCAAGCTTGATAACGCTCCATAGATTCAAAAGCGTTTTGATAAGCTTCTGAATCATCTGGGTTTAAAAGCGCTTTTTCGTAGCTTGAAATAACTTTTAAAATAGGATTATCGCTTGCAAAAATAGTTTCTTCAATGGTTAAGGCTTCATCAAATTTTGGATCTTGAGAAAGAAAAGAAACCTTTATATCTTTTCTGTAAATAACACTCCCAGAATCTGCTTGATCATTTCCAGAAAGGATATTTAGAATAGAAGTTTTACCTGTTCCGTTTTTAGCAACGAATGCTATTTTTTGATCTTTATGTATACTGAATGAAATATCTTGAAAGAGCGTTAATTCTCCGTAAGATTTCGATATGTTTTCAACTGTTAAATAATTCAAAAGAAGTTTTTTGCAAAGAAAAGACAAAAAATTAATGAATCCGATATAAGTTTTATTATTCAAACCGAAAACTTATATTTGTGATAAATCAATGTGCCTCAATATGAAGAGAAACTTTTTATTTTTTTTCCTAATTATTTGTGTTTTATGCTTTTCATGTATTACCAATAAAGATGTGGTTTACTTGCAAGACAAAGGAACAAGTATTAACGATTCGTTGCAAATAAAAGCTTTAGCAAAACCTTATCGCGTCCAAATTAACGACATTTTAAGTATAGATGTAAAAGCCTTAGATAAGGAGTTAGTGGAGATTTTTAATCCTACTACTGATGCTATTGGGAATACACAGCAATCACTATATTTTAATGGTTTTACTGTTGATTTACATGGTAATATTGAATTTCCAATACTAGGAGAGATAAATGTACTGGGTTTTACAATTGAAGAAATTGAAGAAAGGGTAAAAAGTGAATTATTGTTGAAATACTTTAAAGAAACAGCTCAAATATTTGTAACTGTAAAATTAGCAGGATTAAAATATACTACTCTTGGTGAGATAGGAAGTAAAGGAACTAATGTTTTATATCAGGATAGAGTTAATATTTTAGAAGCCATAGCTAATGCAGGCGATATTTTAGATACAGGAGATAGAAAGGATGTATTGATTGTCAGACAATATCCTGATGGCCAAAAAATACACCATATAGATTTAACAGATATGGCGGCTATGAAGTCTGAATTTTATTTTATTCAGCCTAATGATTTAATTATGGTAAAACCATTAAAACGTAAAGCACTTGGTGCAGGTCAAACAGCTACACAGACTTTCACCACAATTGCTAGTATCTTTTCTGTTTTAGTTAGTACGTATTTTTTAGCTCGTAATTTATAAAATATGGAAGAACAATTTGAATCTAATAATGTTCAGCAATTTGATTTTAAGGAGTTTATATTTAGAGCTTTAAGTTATTGGAAGTGGCTGGTTTTAGGATTAGTTATTAGCTTTTATATTGTTTATCAACAGAATATTAGACGAGAATTTCCTTATACATTAAGTGCATCTTTGACTGTTCAAGATGATAAAAACCCTTTATTTACATCTAATACTAGTTTAGTTTTTAATTACGGAGGAATTTCTGGCAAAGTACAGGAAGTTTTACTTAGCTTAAAGTCTAGAAAGCACCATGAAAAAGTTGTAGATAGTTTAGACTTATACTTAACATATTTAAAACAAGGGCGTTTTTTTAAAACAGATATTTATAATGCTGCTCCTTTTAAGTTTATTGGCTTAGAAAATACATTTCAAGTTATAGGACACCCTATTAAAGTGTCTTTTAAAGATGAAAACTCTTTTAAGTTATCCTATAATTTTGAAGAAACTAAGTCTGTTTTTGTACAAAATTTTAATAGTAAAGAGGTTAAGCCTTTTGCATTGACTTCTTCAGTTTTTGAAGAGTCATATAAAATTGGTGAATACATTGATTTGCCTTTTTTTAAAGGTAGTATTGAAAAAAGAGATCAGTCTGCAATTAGTAATGGAGATGAATATTATATCCAATTTAATAATTTTAATGCTACTGTGTCTAGTTTTATGAGTTCTTATGTGGTTAGAAATGAGGCTAACTCTCCTTTATTGATTGTTAGATTAACCAATAAGAATAAGACAAAAATTGTTGATTATTTAAATACTTCTACCTTTGTTTTGTATAGAGATCAATTGTTACGTAAAAATCAATATGCAATTAATACTATTAATTTTATTGATAAACAATTGGCTAGGGTTAGAGGAGAACTAAATAAAAAAGCAGATTCATTAAATAATTTTAAAAGGCGTAATAAAATTTTTGACATAGCTAATGAAAGCACTCTACTTTCTTCAAAAATTGAAAACTATAATGCTCAAAAAGAGCAATTTAATAAAGATATACTTTCTTATAATTTATTAGAAAACTACTTGTTAACGAGCAATGATTTTACTGATTTTCAAGTACCTGCTCTAGAAGGTATTACTGATGCTAATATTGGTAATAATATTTCAAGAATTGTTCAGTTGTCAGCTCAGAAATCTAAATTAAAATATTCTGTTAGAGATAATGTCGCTGTTTTTGATGATTTAAACCGACAAATTGAAGCATTGAAAAATGTGATTTTAGAAAATATAGCTTCAGTTAAAACCAATATTGGGTTTCAAATTCAATCTATTAATTCTAAAATTTCGAATTCCGAACGTGAATTTTCAACCCTTCCAGAAAACCAACAGAAGCTTGAAGCTATAGAAAGAGAATATTTATTAAGTCAAAGCACCTACGATTTATATTTAGCTAAACGAGGAGAGGCAGATTTAATAAAAGCATCTAATGTGTCTGATATTGTACTTTTAGAGCCAGCTAAAGATACAGGGCAGAGGCGTAATACAGTAAATTTAAACACGCGCTATATTTTTGCTTTTTTTACGGTACTTATACCCTTGTTGTTATTAGCATTTGTTATAACATTTTTTGATAATAAAATACATGCTCCAAAAAAATTGGAAAGTTTAACAAAAATACCATTATTAGGCGTGGTAGGCAAAAATGAAAGTGAAAGTAATTTAGCAGTTTATAATAAACCAAAATCGGCAATATCTGAAGCTTTTAGAGCTATTCGGTCTAGTTTGCAGTATATGTATAAAAAAAATGATGTTAGTGGAAGCAAAACAGTTTTAATTACATCATCTGTAAGTGGAGAAGGGAAGACATTTTGTGCCATTAATATTGCCTCTGTATTTGCATTAAGTGGTAAGAAAACTATTTTAGTTGGGTTAGATTTAAGAAAGCCTAAAATATTTGGTGATTTTGAAATTGATAATAAATTTGGAGCAGTTAACTATTTAATCGGACAAAAAACTTTAGACGAAATTATTCAAAAAACTAAAGTAGAGAATTTGGATGTTATAACATCGGGTCCAATACCTCCCAATCCTTCTGAGTTATTAATTAGTGAAAGAATGGATGAACTTATTTCAGAGTTAAAAGTTAATTATGATTATATTGTTCTTGATTCACCTCCTGTAGGTTTAGTTGCCGATGCTCTTGAGCTCATAGATTATGCAGATGCTTCATTGTATGTTATTCGTCAGGACTATACTAAAAAAGAGATGCTAACTTTAATTAATGATAAATATGAAAAAGGTGAAATCAAAAATTTAAGTTTCTTATATAATTTTTATAATCAAAAAGCTAAGTACGGATATGGTTATGGCTACGGTTATGGTGCTTATAGTAATGGATACCATGAAGAGTCTAAGAAAAAGAATATTTTTAGTATAGTAAAAAGCTGGCTTAATTTAAGCTAGAACATAAAGGGAATCAAAAAGGATAAAATTTGAATACTATTAAAGAAAACAATTGGTTATATACAATATCTCCAAAGAAGAGAGCGATTAATCTTAATTTTAAAGAGATTTGGAATTATCGTGATTTGCTTTTTTTATTTGTTAAAAGAGATGTTATTACACAGTATAAACAAACGATTCTGGGACCACTTTGGTATTTAGCTCAACCATTGTTTACAACTGTTATATTTACTCTGGTTTTTAATAATATAGCTTCTATAGACACAGGGGATGGAATACCATCATTTTTATTTAACCTAGCAGGCATTACATCCTGGAATTATTTTAGCGCATGTTTAAGTGGTACAAGTGACACTTTTAAGGCTAATCAGGGTATTTTTGGTAAAGTGTATTTTCCGCGGGTAATTACACCTCTATCTGTAGTCGTTTCTAATTTATTGAAATTTGGAATACAATTATTAGTTTTTATTAGTTTTTATTTCTATTTCGTATATTTTACAGATGCAGCCTCATTAGCGCGCCCAGTTATTGTTATTCTTCTATTGCCAATAGTGATATTAATTATGGCTTTAATAGGTTTGGGCTTTGGAATGGCTCTTTCTTCAATGACAACAAAATACAGAGACTTGAGTTATTTAGTAGGCTTTGGTGTGCAATTACTTATGTATGGCTCTGCGGTTATGTACCCATTAAGCTTAATTAAAGAAAAGGTTGAGCATGGAGTTTTACCTAAGTTAGTAGGTTCCTTAATAGAGTATAACCCTATGACAATAACAATAGAATTATTTAGACACATGACTTTGGGTGTCGGAGAGTTTTCTCTTACTAAGTTTTTATATGCTTTAGTGGTTAGCATTTTTATTTTTCTACTTGGCTTAATTTTGTTTAATAAAACAGAAAAATCTTTTATTGATACCGTATAAGTAAATTATTAAATTTTTTTTCCCAAATTAATTATGTCAGATATTATATTAAAAGCTAAAAATATATCTAAACAATATCGTTTAGGTCTTGTTGGAACAGGAACTATAAGTCATGATCTTAACCGTTGGTGGTATAAAGTAAGAGGAAAAGAAGATCCGTATTTAAAAATAGGTGAAAGCAACGATAGAAGTACAAAAGGGAGCTCTGATTATGTGTGGGCATTAAAAGATATAAATTTTGAAGTGAAACGGGGAGAGGTTCTGGGTATTATAGGGAAAAACGGGGCAGGTAAATCTACCTTATTAAAAATTTTGTCTAAAGTTACAGGACCTACAACAGGAGAGATAAAAACCAAAGGACGTATTGCTTCTTTATTAGAAGTAGGTACAGGATTTCATGGTGAAATGACAGGTAGAGAGAATATTTACCTAAATGGAGCTATTTTGGGTATGACTAAAAAAGAGATTGGTTCTAAAATAGACGAAATTATTGATTTTTCTGGTTGCCAACGTTATATAGACACACCAGTAAAACGGTACAGCTCTGGTATGACGGTGCGTTTAGCCTTTGCAGTGGCTGCTTTTTTAGAACCAGAAATTTTGGTTATTGATGAAGTATTAGCAGTTGGAGATGCAGAATTTCAGAAAAAAGCTATAGGTAAGATGCAAGACATCTCGCAAGGGGAAGGTAGGACAGTTTTGTTTGTGAGCCATAATATGGCTGCCGTAAGAAACCTATGTGATAGATGTATGGTTTTAGAAAATGGTAAAATAAGTTTTGTAGCAGAAACAGAAAAAGCGATTGAATTTTATTATAATTCAAGTACTAATGTAATTAAGACTATAGATTTAAATGATAGAAAACGTGCTGGGGATTTAGGAAAACAATTAAAAATCATAAAATTAATTGTAAATACAAATAACGAAGAAAAAAACACAATACTTGTCACGGGTGATAAAGCTTTTTTTAAATTAGTAGTTGAAAACATATCTGGAATGGAATATACTAATGTGTCCTTTACTGTTTCAGTTTTTAATGAAGCAGGTAGCTTTTTATTTGCTAGTAGAAGTGATTGTATCTCTAAAGTATATAATATTAATAAACCAATTCAAACTTTTACTAGTTATATAGAAAAATTACCCTTAAATAAAGGGGAGTATACTATAAATATTAATTGTTCTTTAAATGATAGAATGTTAGATTCTGTTCATGAAGCACATATTTTTTCTGTTCAAGAAGGGGATTATTATGGATCTGGAAAATTACCAGCTAAAAAAAGAAAAGGGGTATATGTAGATTATAAGTGGTTATGAAAAAAGTACTCCTATTGTTAAAAGTACTACGTAGACAATTACTTTTTACTCTTAATTTTAAAAAAAAAATAAATAAGGATAAGATTAGGGGCATAAAAAAAATATTCTTTTTATCAAGTTCTTTTAATTCGTTATCAGTAAATTATGAATCCATTACCAATTATATATATTTTTATTACAATCCAAAAAATATAAATTCTTTAAACCCTAATCCAGGTCAGCAAGAGTATATAACAAATGAGTTTAGTATTCCTTGTTCTAATGCAAATTTTTATTTATTTGATCAGAAAACAATAAGCCTTATAACGTCAATATCTAAAACAATACATTATGTAGGAATACCGTTTTTTTTTGGTTTAAAAAACGTCCCGCTTGTTTTATGGTTAATAGCCAATAAGCAAATTTATATTTCTAAATTTTTAAAAGTTGCTAACAAAAGATATTTTATTTTAGAAAGAGTTGATAAGAAAGTTGTGAAGCAAACAAGAAGGTATATTCCATATCAATTCTCTAGAAAGACATTTATGCAGCACCTTTATTCATCTAACATAAATGCTGTGATGTTGAGGTGGTTTGACAAAATAGATTTTTTAGGTGATATTAAAGAAGATATTGATATTTTAGTAGCAAATGACTCAATAAGTAATGTGTTATCTATTTTAGAGTCTAAAGTTGGAGTGTTACCTATAGATTTGTATTCCGTGAGTGGAGATAGTAATACAGATTTTGGAGGCTTATTGTATTTTCCTAAAGACTTATCTATTACTATTTTAAAAAATAAAACCGTTAAAAATGGATTTTATATACCAGATTCTAAAGGTTATTTGATGTCTATTATGTATCATGCTGTTTTTCATAAAGGAGTAAATAGTGGTATTCCTGTAGATGACCTAATACCATTACCTAATAATGAACTTGACCATAATTATAGTTTAATTATTAAAGATTTATTGGTAAAAAACAAGATTGAAACTTCTTTTGATTTAGTTAGTTTATCAGCACTTTTGAAAAATCAAGGATATTATCCTTCTTACGATTTGATGCTAAAATTAAAGCATATAAATAAAGAAAATGTTTGGTTAGAATCTTTGATAAGTATAGAGAGAGATAAAATAAACAAAAAGTGTGATTATGTAAAAGGACTCTCTGTTTTATTTATTCGAGAAAAAGGATTTAAATTAAAATCTTCAGAAAAAATTGAAGATTTTATAAGAAGTTTTGGATTTTATATTATTAAACAAGGAGAAATTTTAAAGGACCATAAGGATAGAGTAATAAGAGAAGTTAGAGGAGGAAATTGGGGAAATGGACCTTTTGATGTAAGTGGAGGCACCCCAGAATACTATTATATTATTTATGACCCATTTTTTGTAGCTCCTAATGGTGATTTGAAGACTAATTACCCGTCTTTAGAAAATAAAAAGATTCATGATTTAAAGCTTAAACTAAGAAGTCTATTCATTTTGTTGACTGATAAAGAAAGTTTTAATGGTGTACATTCTTCTGATGATTTTTATGAATCTATTAATCACCTTGAAATCTTAGGATTTTCAAAAGAAGAGATTTATAAAATAATTCAAGCTTGTTTAAATATTGAATTGTTTTATAAATCAAAATATAGAGTAATATCTAATTTATCCAGAAATTCTTTAAGATCTAAAATAGAGCTTATCGAATTTCAAGGTAGACTAGCAATAAAAAAAACATTTAATAAATATTCAAGTCGTTTTCTTAAGCGTGAAATAAGCTTTATGAAAAAATTTAAAGACTACGATTTTGTACCAAAGTTATTTAAGCAAGCAGATAACTATTTTATATCAGAATATTTCGAAAATTATGTAGCTTTAGAAGATAAAGCTATTAACTTATCTGAAGAAATAAAAGAACAACTTTATAATATATTCAAAACGTTGCATGAAAATGAATATTGTATTGTTGACTTAAACCCTAGTAATGTTTTATGTAGTAGTAATAATGAATTAAAAATAATAGACTTTGAATTTGCTACTCAAGTAGAACAACCAAAAAACTTAATTGATTCATATGACTTAAATAAGCTACCAAAAAACATTATATCTGATTTTCCTTTAGGTTATGGTGGTGTAAAAGATAATTATGCCTTTTATTGGGAACAATTAATTGGCTTAAAAAAAAGAAAATTTATAGCTATTTATTGTAAAAAAAGCTTAGAATGATGTGTAATTATAGAATTAATATGCTAGAAATAGTTATTAACATTCTAACGAGAACATCTTAAAGGCCCAAGGTTTTCAATTTGGTCATGAATCAATTAATGGGGGAGACATACAAAAAATATAGACATGTTGTTTCTTATGAAAAGTATAATGACTTAAAATATTTAAACTTTTATTTTTTTAAATAATGATTTCAATTATAATACCAACATACAATAGAAGCGATTTAATATTAGAGACATTAAATTCTATTAAATCACAAAGCTATACAAATTGGGAATGTATTATAGTTGATGATGGAAGTGATGATGGAACAGATTTGTTGTTGACTAAATTTGTTAAAAAAAATAAAAAGTTTAAATATTTCAAAAGACCAAAAAATTTATTGAAAGGAGCAAATTCTTGCAGAAATTTTGGATTTAAAAAAGCTAAAGGAAAGTATATACAATGGTTTGATAGCGATGATATTATGTTAGTTGGTTTTTTAAAAACTAAAGTGGAATTCTTTGAATATAATCCACTAATAAATTATAATATTTGCGGATTTACCTTGTTTGATTTAGAGGGAGATTTAAAAGAGTACTTGCCTCAGCAATCAAATAATATTGTGAAAAGTTATGCTAAAGGAATACTAAGATTAAATACTCCAGCTATAATCTTTAAGAGAAGTTTAGTAGAAACTTATAGTTTTAACGAGGATTTATCTAGAGCTCAAGATTTAGATTTTTTATTTAGAGTTTTAATTAATAAAAAGGCAGTTGGAGGTGTAGTAAAAGAGAGCTTAGTTAAAATAAGAATACATGCAAACTCTATATCAGCTAGCTATTCAAAATATAAAAAGATAGATTTAGAATCCTCCTTATTTGTTTGTGGTAATATTTATAATTATTTTAAACAGAATAACGATATTGAAGGAGTAAATTTAGCAGCTCAAGATTATTTAAATACACTTAAAGATGCTTTGCAAAACAAACAATATTTGTTTTTTTTTAAAAGAAGTGTTTTCAATAATATTTTAAATTTAGTCACAAAAAATAAACTTATTTGGTTGGGTGTAATTTATATAATGTTTGGTAAAGGTTTAACAAGAATAAAGCATTTAATTTAAGGATTAATAAATGGTCAAAGAGATTAAATTGTCAGTAATCACTATAAATTACAATGATTATAAGGGTTTGCAAAAAACACTAGAAAGTGTGTTTGGTCAATCTTATAAAAATTGTGAGCTAATTGTAATTGATGGTAATTCAAGTGATGCTAGTAAATCTTATTTAGAAAAGAATAGTAGCAAAATAGATTATTGGATAAGTGAACCCGATAAAGGTATTTATAATGCTATGAATAAAGGGCTTTTGAGAGCGACAGGAGACTATGTTTTATTTTTAAATTCAGGAGATTGGTTTACAACTAATGATGTTATATCTAAAGCACTAAACTTGTTTACAGGAGAAGATATAATTTATGGAAACTTAATTAATAGATATAATAAGGATAAATGTATTGTAAATAAGGGAGCTAGTGGAAAACAGCTAACTTTAAAGCATTTTTTTGATGGCTCTAGCTTGGCTTTTCCAGCTACTTTTTTTAAACGTATAATTTTTAATAATTACGGAAATTTTGATGAAACTTTAAAAGTTGTTTCTGATTGGAAATTTTTTATTGAAACTATTATTTTGAATAATGCTTCAGTTAAGTATATTGATATAGAAATAGCTTATTTTGATATGAATGGTATAAGTAATTCCAGTTTTAACCTAAAAACTAATGAGCGTAAGCAGGTTTTGCAAGAATTACTTCCAATAGCTATTTATAACGATTACATAGAACTAAAAGCAAGCGAAAATTTATTAAACCAAAATAGGTTTAAGATGTTAAAAGAACTTGAATATTCAAATTTGTCAAAAAAAGTACTTTCAGTTTTTTTAAGAATAATGTTGTTTGTGTTTAAGAGAAAAATACTTAAAGACCTATAAATTAATTATGAAACTTCCATAACGAGATTTCAATATATAAGAAAATGATTATACGGAAGTTACATGTGACTAAAAAAAAGCAAAATAATATATACACATGAAAATACTTTTGGTATCTATGCCCTCATTACATGTAATGCGTTGGGTAGAGAATATAGATCAAAACAAACATGAATTGTTTTGGTTTGATATCTTAAATAGAGGAGTTTTGCATACAGAACTTATACCAAAGTCTAACCAATATGTGAATTGGAAAAAAAGAAAATTAAAATATGTAAAAGGAGAATTTTTGTTATCAAAAAAGAACCCTAGTTTGTATAATGTAATACAACCTATATTAGAGATTACAGTTTACGAAAAATTAGAAGAAATTATAAAAGAAATCAATCCAGATGTTGTTCATAGTTTTGAGATGCAAAATTGTTCTTACCCACTTTTAAAAACCATGAAAAAACACCCAACATTAAAGTGGATGTATTCCTGTTGGGGTAGTGATTTGTATTTTTATGGAGAATATAAAGCACACAAAAAAAAGATTAAAAAAGTTTTAAATAGAGTAAATTATTTTATATCAGATTGTAAAAGAGATTCGTTTTTAGCTAAAAAACACGGTTTTGGAGGAGAGTATTTAGATACAATTTATGGAGGAGGTGGATTTAAGATAAACGAAATATTAGCCTCAAGAAAACCATTAAAAAGTAGAAAAATAATATTAGTAAAAGGTTATGAGCATCAATTTGGAAGAGCATTAAATGTTATTAAAGCGTTAGAGATAATTAAAGATAAAATTGCAGGTTACCAAGTAATAGTATTTGCAACACATGAAATAGTACAAAAATATATTGAGAACAATAATCTATCTTTTAAAGTCTATGGACGTCATAATCTTAGTCATAATGAGTTGTTAACGTTAATGGGTAAATCATTAATAAGTATTGGTAATAGTGTTTCAGATGGTATGCCTAATACTTTATTAGAAACTATTGTAATGGGTGCTTTTCCCATACAAACCAATCCTGGAGGGGCTACTGAAGATATAATTACACATGATATTAATGGGTTGCTAATTGAAGATGCCGAAAATATTAATACTATAAAAGAATTAATATTAAAAGCATTATTTAGCTCAAATTTATTAGAAAACGCTTATAAAGTAAATACAGAAGATAAATCAAAGTTGTTAGATTATCAATATATTAATAAAAAGATAGCTAGTGCATATGCTATTGTAGAAAAAAGCCTGTTAAATGAGTAAAGAAAAATTCAAAAAATCAATAGCAATATGGTTGTAATAAGGCTTATAGGAGGTATTGGAAATCAATTATTTCAATATGCTGCAGCTAAAGCATTATCTATAAAACACAAAGAAAGCTTGTTTCTGGATATTGATGCTTTTAAAACATATAAAACGCATGCTTATGGTTTAAATCATTTTAACATTAAAGAAAAAGTATATAAAAATAATTTACCAAAATGGTGTAAGAAATTTTTTTATAGATTTAAAATCTATAAAAATTATTATGAAAAAGACTTTACTTATAATAAAGATTTTTTTAATCAAAAATATATTAATATTTTTTTAAAAGGGTATTTTCATTCAGAGCAGTATTTTATAAAATTTAGAGAAGAACTATTAAAAGATTTAAAAATAGTTTCTCCATTAAAAAAAGAAACAATAGAATTAATAGAAGCTATAAATCAATCTAATTCAGTCTCAATTCATATAAGAAGAGGAGATTATTTGTTGCACGATATGCATAATACATCTAAAGATGTGTATTATAAAAAAGCATTAAATTATATTTTAAATCATGTGGAGAATCCTATTTATTATGTTTTTTCAGATGATATGGATTGGGTAAAGGAAAACTTTATAACTAATTCTAAAACCTATTATGTTGATATTAACGATGCAGAATCTAGTTACCAAGATTTGTTACTAATGTCTAATTGTAAGCATAATGTTATAGCAAATAGCAGTTTTAGTTGGTGGGGAGCTTGGTTAAATACAAATCCTAATAGAATAGTTATAGCACCAGAAACATGGTTTAACGATAGTTCTATTGATTATTCTGAGGTTGTACCAAAATCGTGGATAAAAATAGATAATAAATGAAAAGTAATGTAACCGTAGTTATACCTTGTTTTAATGATGGAGATTATATTGTCGAAGCTTTAAATTCGGTTTTAAAACAAACCTTAAAAGCAGAAAAAATAGTAATAGTAGATGATGGGTCTAATGCACATACTAAAGGAATATTAAAAACACTTAAACATGATAATTTAGAGGTGATTTATCAAGAAAATCAAGGGGTTTGTGTAGCAAGAAACACAGGAATTAGTTTAGCAACAACAGATTATATTTTAAATTTAGATGCCGATGATTTTTTTAAAGAAACTTTTATAGAAAAAGCAGTTAAAATTTTAGATAGTAATTTAAAAACAGGTATTGTAGGCTGCTATTATAATTGTTTCACAGAGCAAAAAGTAGATAATAATATTATTAAACCGTTAGGGGGTAGTGTAAATAATTTTTTAGTAAAAAATAATGGACTAAACTGTTCTATGTTTCGTAAAATATGCTGGGAGAATGTATTTGGTTATGATGTAAGTTTTGTAAATGGTTATGAAGATTGGGATTTTTGGATTTCTATATTAAGTAAGAATTGGGAAATGGCTATTATTAAAGAGCCATTATTTAATTATAGAATAAAGAAAAAGTCAAGAGATCAGGATGCAAACAAAAAGTATGATTTTGATTTAAAAAAGCAACTCTTTACAAAACATAAAGAGGTATACTTGAAATATTATGATAGCTCTTTTTTAGAATTAATTAGAATTAATGGGCTTTTAAAAAATAAAATTAATAGACTAGAGAAATCTATAAATTATAGAACTGGGGCATTAGTTTTAAGTCCTTTTAGGTTTTTAAAAAGTATTTTTAAATAATTATGTGTATTAAATAATAATAGGATGATAAAAAAGGCAATTCATAAATTATTTCGCAAATGGGGGTATACTGTAATAAATAGAAATGCAGATATAAGGAAACAAAAGGTAGATTTAGAAAATTTTAATATAACTAAAAATTATAATATAGCTTTTGATTCAAGGAGATACATAAATAATCTTAAGAATATTTATAGTGATTTAGATATTAATGACCATAAAGAAGGTTTTTTAGTTAGTTTTTCTAATTTAAAATTTTATGTTGAAAGTAGAGAAGAGTTTTTTATACTCAATGAAGTTTTTATTGAGAACGATTATAATATTAGTATTTCTGATGAATTTGTGGTAATAGATATAGGTGCTAATATTGGTATTGCATCTTTGTTTTTTTCAACATTACCAGCAGTAAAAAAAATATATGCTTTTGAGCCCGTTACAGAAACTTTTAAACAAGCACAATATAATTTAGAATTAAACCAAGATATTCATAAAGTTGTAACTTTTAAAAACCTAGGATTAGGGAATAAAGAAAAGAAAGAAAAATTTATATATAATAAATTGTTTAAAGGCAATACAGGAGTGCGCGGGTTTGAGAGCCCAAGTTATAATGAAGAGGATGATTTATTAGAAGTTGAAGTTCAAATAAATAAATCTAGCAGTGAGTTTTTGAAAATAATAAATGAAAATAAAGACGAAAAAATAGTTGTGAAGATGGATTGTGAAGGAGCCGAATATGAAATATTCGAAAACCTATTCGCAACAAGTATAATAAATAGTGTAGACATTTTTATTTTAGAATGGCATGATAAAGGAGCTAGTTTTATTGAAGACATTTTGCGAAAAAGTGGTTTTAGTTATTTTTCTAGGAATTTAACTTCAATTTCAGGAATGATATATGCTTATAAAAACAAATAATTTAGAATTTTTTTTATAAAAGATTGTTAATATATGATATCTATTGTAGTACCCCTATATAATCAATCTTCGTTTTTAGATGAAGCCCTTCTATCTGTTTTTAATCAAACACTTAAAAGTTGGGAATGTATTATTATAAATGATGGTAGTACTGATAATTCTGAAGAAAAAGCTTTGGAATGGACTAAAAAAGATTCTCGTTTTGTATATTATTATAAACAAAATGGAGGCTTATCTAGTGCGAGAAACTTTGGAATTAATAAAGCAAATTATGAAATTATTTTGCCATTAGACTCTGATGATAAAATACACCCCGATTTATTAGTTGAAATATTAGATGTTTTTAAAAATCAAAATGCAGATGTAGTACATTACAATACTAGTTTTTTTGGAACAAAAACCGGTATGAATCATTTACCAAAGTATGATTATAAATCACTGCTTTTACAAAATTGTTTTATTGCGTGCACGCCTTTTAAAAAAGATAGTTTTAATAAGATAAATGGTTACGACGAAAGTTTAAGTTCTTTTGAGGATTGGGATTTTTGGATTCGATTGTTAAACGAAAACTCTAAAGTTTTTAAAATTGAAAAAACGCTTTACTATTACCGTAAACATGCTAGTGATAGTTTAACTAATGTATTTGCAGAAAAACCTAAATTATATTTTGATTTGTACGATCAAATTTATATCAAAAATAAGCACATCTACGATAAATATTTTAAAAATCCTATTTTAGCCTATCAAGAAAATGCTTTATTAATAGCGTTTAATAATAAAGTAAAAAATACACTTTTGTTCAAGTTTTATTCAAAACTTAAAAAATTACTATGATATCTGTTGTTGTTAGAAATAAAAATCAGTCTAAATCATTAGAATTTTTACTATCCAATTTAAGGCTTAGGTATAACGAAGATATTAATGAAATAATTGTTGTTGATAATTTGTCTTCAGATGATTCCGAAGTGATTTCTAAAAAATATCAAACACGATTTGAAGTAATTAAAAATTTCACCTATGGTGGTAGCGCAAATTTTGCAGCCCAAAAAGCTAAGAATAATATAGTTGTTTTATTTAGCTCCCATTCGTTTCCTGTTAGCCCAGACTTTTTTAAAGTAATTAAAAGAAAATTTGAAGAGAATGATAATCTTGCAGGTGTAAGATGTTTACATGCTAATAACGATTATAAAAATTATATTCAAGGAATAAGTGCAAAAGATGACCCCAATAAGTCTGGATTAATTTTTTCAGGATCTGCATTTAACAAATCTGTTTGGGAAAAGATACCATTCAATGAAGAGGTGCCAACCTTTGAAGATAAAGATTGGACCAAACGTGTGTTAAAAGCAGGGTTTGATATAGAATTTGCACCTGTAGTATTTAGCTATAACATTAAAAGAAATAATAAGCAGTTGCATTTTAGGTTTAAAAATGATGTTTATGGAAATTATCAAATATGGCATCAAGAACCAAAGTTAACTAGCGTGCTTAAAGGAACTTTTTTTAATATGTTTAGTGCTTTTAAAATACTATTTAGTTCAATTTTTTATGCTTTTAAAAGGTTGTTTTTTATTTTAAAGTTTAAAATGAATAAACCAAAAAAATTTAATTATTAAGATTTAGTTTTTATGCGCAAAGGAGAAAATTTATCTAAAGACCAAATTTTAGTAGATTCTAGTATAAATCATAGAATTATTATACCCTTATACATTCCAAGTGAAACAGGATATTATGAAGAAGCATTCTCTATTTTCAAAATGAGTTTAATATCTTTAGCTAAAACAACTATGTATAAAAACTCTGTAACAGTTATAGCAGATGGTTGTTGTGATGATGTAAATGATAAATTATTAAGTTTATATAAGAGTAGCCAAATAAATGAATTAATAATAGAAAGAACTAATATTGGAAAGGTAAATGCAATACTAAAAGCTTTACGAACAGTTACAGAACCTTTTGTTACTATAACAGATGCAGATATATTATTTTTAAATGATTGGGATAAAGAAGTCTTTAATGTCTTTAAGGTTTTTAAAAAAGCTGCAGTAGTATCTCCTATACCAGTATTTAGAAAACAATTTAGCTTTACTGTAAATATTTGGGTTGATTATTTGTTTTCTAAAAAATTAAAATTCAGACCTGTAAAAAACCCAGAGGCATTAGAGAGATTTGCTCAAAGCATAGGATGGAATACTTTAGAACATCGTTTTAAAGATGTGATTATGACGTTGAAAGAAAATGATACAACTGTTGTTATTAGTGCTGTACATTGTGTGGCAACATATAAAACAGATTATTTAAAAACAATCCCAAAGGAGAATTCAAAATATAAATTAGGAGGAGATAGTGAAGGCTTGTATTTAGATGCCCCACCTTTTAATCTAGATGGATATAGATTATCTACTTATAATAACTATGCTTATCATATTGGAAATAAGAAGGAAAGTTGGTTAGATCTAGCTTTTAAATCAATTGAAGACACTTTTATAAAGTCAGAAATACCTATGATTTTTAGTAAAAAGCCACGAAAAAAGAGCCTAAAATATTTTTCAGAAAAAATATTATTAAAATTAATTAAGAATAAACGTATTTATAATTATTTGCTTTTAAAAAAAGGGTTAAGCAAAGCCCAATTAAAAACCTTTTGGTACTAGTAAGTTTAAATTGTCAACATAATTTTGAATAAATGGTCTCAATTATAATGCCCATATACAATCGGGCAAACTTAATAAAAGAAACTCTTATTTCTATAAAAGCACAAACTTATACTAATTGGGAATGTATAATAGTAGATGATGGTAGTACTGATAATACAGTAGAAATTACAAAAGAGTTAATTAAGAAAGATGCACGTTTTCAATTTTATCAACGCCCTCTGGAAGTAGTAAAAGGCCCTAGTGCTTGCAGAAATTTTGCCATAACTAAGTCTAAAGGAGATTATATTCAATTTTTTGATAGTGATGATATTATGCATCCTCATCATCTGCTCAAAAAAAGAGAAGCCATTGCAGAAAATGATTTTGTAGTTTGTAAACTCTTAGAGTTTAGAGGTAGCTTTGAAGAGGAATTGTATAACCAAAACACAAATGAAGATATAATAATGCCAAAAAATTTTTTTGTAGATTTTACTACAGGTAAGTTTCCCATGATGATGGTTGCTCCTATGTGGAAAAAAAGTAGTATAGCACCTTATTTACCAATACGAGAAGATTTGCATATTTTAGAGGATCATGAGTTATATGCTAGGGCTCTTTTTGAAACTAAAACGTGTTCTATAATTAACGAATGTTTAGTTTATTATAGAATAGGGTTAAAATCTAGCACTCAAAATTTTTACAATAATATAGACACTGGATTAATATCATTTTTAAATGCTAAAAGCGCTGTGTTAAAACTTACAAAATCTTTAGAAGTTAAGATAAGTGTTTTAAAAATGACTTTAGGTTTTTTTAGACAAGCTTTGGCAGAACGAAATTTTAAAGCTGCAAATGCGTGTTTAGAGTTTATAAAGAAAGAACAACTAGTATATAATTTAGATTTGCGATTAAAAATGATTCGCATTCGTTTTTTCTACGCTATTTTTAAAGTTATAAAAAAGGGAGATACTAAGTTTAAAGCACTATTTAAGTTATAATGAAACATTCATAACTAAATTTTCGGTACATAGGAAAATAATTAAATGAATGATACAGATGACCGATAAAAAACATTAATTATAAACAGATGAAAATACTTATGGTTGCTATTCCAAATCATCATTTTTTTCAATGGGTAAACCAATTGGAAAATTCTGGACATGATGTTTTTTGGTTTGATGTAACTGATGGAGGACCAAAATCAAATAAGATTAAGTGGGTTACTCAAATAAAAGGATGGAAGCTAAAATGGGACTTTCCATTACGAACTAAAGTTAAAAAGGGATTTCCCAAGTTATATTCATGGATTCAAAAGTTTAATGAGAATAATGTATCTAAAGCATTTCAACAAACGTTAATTTCTGTAAAACCAGATGTAGTACATTGTTTTGAAATGCAATTATCAGGTTTACCTATATTATCTTCTATGAATAAAAACAGGCTTCCTTTTGTATACTCGTCATGGGGAAGTGATGTTTTTTATTTTGAACAATTAGGCATTTCAAAAAGTGAATTAAAACAATTTTATAATCGTGTTAATTATTTAATAACAGATTGCAAAAGGGATTATCAAATAACAATAAGTAATGGCTATAAAAATGAATTTCTAGGTGTTTTTCCTGGTAATGGAGGAATTACAATTGATAAATCTAAAATTAAGCCTTTTTCTAAGAGAAATACTATTTTAGTAAAAGGTTATGACGATGGAGTTGGTAAAGCCTTAAAGGTTATTGAAGCATTAACACGAGTTCCTAATAAACTATTAAAAGATAAAACTATTATTATTTACAGTGCAGATAATACTGTAAAAGAACAAATCGTAAAACATAAGGCATTTAAAGATTTAAATGTGGTTGTCTATTCTAGATATCATTTTATTAAAAATGTTGAATTATTAGAAATTATGGGAGAAAGCTGTATTCATATTGCTAATAGTTTGTCTGACGGTATGCCAAATGCGTTGTTAGAAGCCATGTCTATGGGCGTGTTTCCTATTCAATCTAACCCAGGAAAGGTTACTGAAGAGGTTATTACACATGGAGAGAATGGGTACTTAATTAATAACCCTTTAGATGCTAAAGAAATAGCTTCTCATATTAAAAATGCAATTTTAAATGATACCTTAAGAAAGTCATCTCAAGATTTTAATGTTCACTTTATTAAAGAAAAATATAACAGGGTAATATTGAAATCTAAAATTGAAGTTTTATACAAAAACATATTGGTTTAAATATAATACATGGAAATCTCATTTTTAATTGTCACAAAAAACCGAACAGATGATCTTATGTTAACTTTAGCAAAAGTAAAAAAGTTAATAGATTTTTCTATACATGAGGTTTTGGTATTTATTGACGGATGCAAGAAAACAGAAGAAATCATAAATGATATTGACTGGGTAAAATGGACAGTTTCTAAAAAAAGTATTAGTGCTTCTCCTGCACGACATATTTTGTACAAAAAAGCTATAGGTAATATTTTTATTGGGTTAGATGATGATGCACATCCGTTAAGTCTTAACTTTATTAATGAGGTAGAATACGCTTTTGAATTAAATAAAAATTTAGGAATTATAGCTTTTCAAGAAATTCGAGGCTTATTTGAATCTGATTTTGAAGCATTGCAAAAATCAAAAAAGAAAGAAGCATATTTTACTAATGATTTTGTAGGCTGTGGGTTTGCTGTTAAGAAAGAAGTTTATAAAAAAACAAATGGGTTTCCTGTTTGGATGGATATTTATGGAGAAGAACCTGCTTTAGCTTTAGAGGTTTTAAATCTAGACTACCAAATTTTGTATCAACCCAATATAAAAGTAAATCATCGAGTAAATGTTGAAAAAAGAAAGCTGCAAGGACGAAATTATTTTAGGTTTAAACATCAATTAAGGAATGCAATCCGTTATTATTTAGTGTATTACCCAAATCCTTTAAAAAAAATAGTTAAGTTACTTTGGCATAACTTTAAAAAGTATGCTTTAAAGGATATACACTATTTTAAATATTATGTAGTAGTTTGCCTCTCTACACTTTTCAACTTGCCACATATTTTAAAATATAGAAAACCTGTCAAAATATCAACAATAAGTAACAAATTAAAACCTTTAAACTATACTGCTTAAATGCTTTTTAACTCGTTAGATTTTGCTGTTTTTCTACCTATCGTTTTTGCGTTATATTGGTTTGTTTCACTAAGATATTTAAAGTTTCAAAATTTATTATTGATTATTGCTAGTTATGTGTTTTATGGCTGGTGGGATTATAGGTTTTTATCATTAATAATATTTAGCTCTTTAGTAGACTATACAATTGGTTTAAAACTAAAAAATGAAGAAAAAGCACTAAAAAGAAAATTATTACTATGGGCAAGTATTTCTATAAATATAGGCTTTTTAGGCTTTTTTAAATATTACAATTTCTTTGTAGATAATTTTGTTGAAGCGTTTTCGTTTTTTGGAAGTAAAATTCAAGCCAATACTTTAAATATCATTCTCCCAGTTGGAATTAGTTTTTACACCTTTCAAACATTGAGTTATACTATAGATGTCTATAAACAGAAATTAGAGCCTACAAAAGATATAATTTCATTTTTGGCATTTGTTAGTTTCTTTCCACAATTAGTAGCTGGACCAATAGAACGAGCTACAAATTTATTACCACAGTTTTATAAAGCGCGAGCATTTCATTATTCAAACGCAGTAGATGGTTGTAGACAAATACTTTGGGGGTTATTTAAAAAAGTTGTTATTGCAGATCAATGCGCTATTTATGCTAACCTTATATTTAATAATTCTTCAGATTATTCTGGAAGTACATTAGTAATGGGAGCAATTTTTTTTACATTTCAAATTTATGGGGATTTTTCTGGTTATTCAGATATAGCTATTGGTGTCTCTAGATTATTTGGTTTCAATTTAAAGCAAAATTTTGCTTTCCCATATTTTTCAAGAGATATAGCAGAGTTTTGGAGGCGGTGGCATATATCTTTATCTACTTGGTTTAGAGATTATTTATATATCCCTTTAGGAGGTAGCCGTGGAGAGATTTGGATTAAAATAAGAAACATTTTTATTATTTTCATCGTAAGTGGTTTTTGGCATGGAGCTAACTGGACTTTCATTGTTTGGGGGTTTTTAAACGCATTATACTTTTTACCATTATTGTTAACTAAAAAAAATAGATATAATATAGAGATTGTAGCTGCTAATACTTTATTACCTTCATTAAAAGAATGCATAGCAATGTTGATGACATTTAGTATTATAGTTTTTGCATGGATATTTTTTAGAGCAGAATCTATTATACATGCAATAAGTTATATAAGAAACATCTTTTCATCTGCATTGTTTGAAGCCCCTGTAATAAGACCAACTTATCTCATTGCTTTTTTGTTTATTTTCATGAGTATAGAATGGTTTGGGAGAAAAGATAAATATGCATTAGAATTACTATTATTAAAAAGAAAGAGAATTTTAAAATGGGGGGTTTATATAACTCTTATTATTTCTATATGTGTATTTAGTGGGGAAGAACAGGAATTTATATACTTTCAATTTTAAAATGAAAAGATTTATTTTTAAAATAACCTTATTTGTGTCTGTCTTTTTTATAGTAGAAAAAGGAGTCTATTACTTTTTGCACATTGCTCCAGATAAAGAATATGATAAGCGATTAGAAAATATTCTTAAGGGCAATATGAATAAGGAATTAGTGGTGTTGGGGTCTTCAAAAGGAGCTACAGATATTCTTGCTGGTCAACTAGAGAAAGAAACTGGACTAATATCTTATAATCTATCTTATCAAGGATCTAATGTTGTATTTCACGAGTTTCTTTTAAAAACACTATTAAAATACAACGAAGTACCTAAAAAAGTAATTTTGGTAATCGATATTCCTTACGAATTTATAGAAGAGAAGACGTTGAAATTTAGAATAGATCGTTTGTACCCATTATCAAAATATAACTACATAAATAAAGAATTAATTAACCAAAAAGAAAAAAATATATTGTCTTGGTTTCTTTGTTCGGCTAGAGTAAATCAATCAAACTTTAAGTTTAAAAATATAAAACCACCACATTTTAATCCTTTAGATGAATATGGTTCTGGTCCATATATTATTGAGAAGCATAGTAAGGATTTAGATTATTCTTTAAAAAAAGAGACCTACAATATAAAAGATGAATTACCATATAAAATAAAAGCATTTAAGAGTATTCAGAAATTATGTGGTGAAAATAGTATTGAGTTAACTTTTGTCATTCCTCCAAACTTTTTTGATTTGAATAGACGTTTTGTTAAACGGTTTAGAAAATTGTTAACAGATGAAAATAAACTTTTTGTTTACGATACAGTTAACCCAATATATAGAGATGAAAAATATTTTAATGATTATTCTCATCTATTTATTAATGGGGCTAAAGTATTAACGTCTGAAATAAGTGATTTTATTATTAATAGCGATAACAAATAGTTGAAACTTAAAGTTAATTACATTTGTATAAATTATAGATTATGAAAATAGCACTAGTAACAGGAATAAATGGTCAAGACGGATCATATCTTGCGGAATTACTGTTAGAAAAAGGTTACGAAGTACATGGTATTATTAGAAGGAGTTCTACGTTTAATACAGAGCGTATAGAACATTTATATATAGATACATTATTAAAAGATTTACATAAAAGGCAAAATATAAAATTGCATTATGGAGATATGACTGATGCTACTAATCTTATTCGATTAGTTCAAGAAATTCAACCAGATGAGATTTATAATTTAGCAGCACAATCTCACGTAAAAGTATCTTTTGATATGCCAGAGTATACTGCAGAGACAGATGGTATTGGGACATTAAAATTATTAGAAGCTGTACGTATTTGTAATTTATCAAATAAAACAAAAATTTATCAAGCATCAACTTCAGAGTTGTATGGTAAAGTTCAAGAAACACCGCAAACCGAAACGACTCCTTTTTACCCACGCTCACCTTATGGCGTAGCAAAACTTTATGCGTTTTGGATTACTAAAAACTATAGAGAATCTTATGGAATGTATGCTGTAAATGGAATTCTATTTAACCACGAATCGGAAAGAAGAGGAGAAACGTTTGTAACTAGAAAAATAACGTTAGCAGCAGCACGAATTGCACATGGTATTCAAGATAAGCTATATTTAGGTAATCTGGGAGCAAAAAGAGATTGGGGTTATGCTAAAGATTATGTAGAGTGTATGTGGCTTATGTTACAGCAAGAAATACCAGAAGATTATGTTATTGGTACTGGAGAACAACATACAGTAAGGGAGTTTTGTGAGTTAGCTTTTGCCGAGGCTGGAATTAAACTAAAATGGGAAGGTAATAATGAAAATGAAAAAGGGATTTGTTCAAAAACGGGTAGAATACTTATTGAGATAGATCCAAATTACTATCGTTTAGCAGAAGTCGAAACCTTATTAGGAAACCCTGCAAAAGCAAAGAAAAACCTAGGATGGAACCCAAATAAAACCTCTTTTGAAGGATTAGTGAAAATAATGATGGAACATGATTTAAAACATGTATTAAAGTTTAATAGTAAATAAAATCTATGACTATTTTTTTAACTGGAGGTAATGGAATGGTAGGTAGGAATATCTTGGATTATAATCAAGAGACTCATACTATTATAGCTCCTAATCGTAAAGCGCTTAATCTTGAAGATTTTTTAGCTGTAGATAATTATATAAAAACCCACCAACCAGATGTTATTATTCATGCAGCAGGTTTGGTAGGAGGTATTCAGGATAATATAGCACATCCTGTTAATTTTCTTATAAAGAATCTAGATATAGGTAGAAACATAATAATGGCAGCAAAAAAGAATAAAGTAAAACGCTTTATTAATTTATCAAGCTCTTGTATGTATCCTAGAGAAGCAATAAATCCGTTACAAGAAAGTTTAATTCTTAAAGGTGAATTAGAACCTACTAATGAAGGCTATGCTTTAGCAAAAATAGTAACAACACGATTATGTGAATATATTAATAAAGAAGATAGTTTTTTTAATTATAAAACTGTGATTCCATGTAACCTATATGGGAAATATGATAAATTTTCTCCCAAGCATTCTCATATGTTACCAGCAGTTATCAGAAAAATTCATGAAGCTAAAATTCAAAAAAACAAAACAATTTCTATTTGGGGAAATGGAGAAGCGAGAAGAGAGTTTATGTATGCTCAAGACTTGGCTGATTTTATTTTTTATGCAATTACTAATTTTGAAAAAATGCCACAAAATATTAACGTTGGTTTAGGAAAAGATTATACTATTAACGAATATTATAAAACAATAGCTGAAAGTATAGGTTTTGAAGGAGGGTTCATTCATGATTTGTCAAAACCCGTTGGAATGAAGCAGAAGCTTATAGATAATACAAAATTAAAAATCTTTGGTTGGCACCCAAAAACTAGTTTGAAAGAAGGTGTCAAATTAACATACGATTATTACTTAAATACTATCACAAGATGAAATATCCATTAGCTACTACAACATGGGATGATAAAGAAATAGAAGCTATAAATAATGTTATAGCTAGTGATATGTATACCATGGGTAAACATGTAGAGCAATTTGAAAATGAATTTGCAGCTTTTGCTGGCGCAAGGCATTGTGTAATGGTTAATTCTGGATCATCAGCTAATTTATTGGCTGTGGCAGCCTTATTTTATACAAAAGCACCAAAATTAAAACGAGGCGATGAGGTTATCGTACCCGCAGTATCATGGTCTACAACGTATTATCCATTATATCAATACGGTTTAAAATTAAAGTTTGTAGATGTCGATTTACAAACACTTAATTTCGATCTAGAACAATTAGAACAGGCTGTAACAGATAAAACAAAAATGATTTTTGCTGTAAATCTTTTAGGAAATCCTAATGATTTTGAAGCTATTACTACTATTATTGGTGATAAAGATATTTTGTTGTTAGAAGACAATTGTGAGTCTATGGGAGCCGAATATAAAGGGAAGCAAACAGGTACATTTGGTATTATGGGGACATTTTCTACTTTTTTCTCTCACCATATGGCAACTATGGAAGGGGGTTTAATTGTTACTGATGATGAAGAATTGTATCATGTACTTATTAGTTTAAGAGCACATGGGTGGACACGACATTTGCCTAAGGAAAATCAAGTGTCAAATAAAAGTGATGATTGGTTTACAGAATCTTTTCGTTTTGTTTTACCAGGTTATAATGTAAGACCAGTGGAAATGAGTGGAGCAATAGGAGTAGAGCAGCTAAAAAAGCTACCGAGTTTTTTAAAACATAGAAGAGCAAATGCTGAGTATTTTGTTAACCTATTTAAAGATCATAAAGATTATTACATTCAAAAAAATATAGACAATAGTAGTTGGTTTGGCTTTAGTTTAATTATAAAGCCAGAATCAAAATTAAAACGCAAAGAAGTAATTGATTTGTTAATTGAAAATAATATAGATTGCAGACCTATTGTAACTGGAGATTTTACAAAAAATGATGTGTTAAAGTATTTTGATTATGAAGTTTTTGGAGAAATGACTAATGCAAAATATATAGATGAACACGGTTTTTTTGTTGGGAATCATCAAATATTATTAGAAAAGGAAATAAATCATTTAAGAGATGTATTAAGTTTCTAATAATGCTTTTTGGTTAAAGCCCAATAATCATCTGTAAAATACGTATTTTAGCTATTGTTATATAATTTTATTCTATCTAATAAATGAAAAAAATAGGATTTATTCCTTTAAGAAAAGGTTCAAAAGGTATTGTTGGAAAAAATAAACGAAAAATGGTTGGTAGACCATTGTTTACATGGGTTTTAGGCGAGGCTATTTTTTCTGATTTAGATTGTGTTTACGTATATACAGACGATCAAGACGTTATCGATTTTATAAATAATGAATACCATTGGACAAATAAAGTAAAAGCACTTTTAAGAAGTGAAGAAAGTGCAAGCGATACCGCTTCAACAGAATTTGCTATGTTAGAATTTTCAGAATTTATAAATTACGATTTTGATGTGTTTTGTTTGCTTCAAGCTACATCTCCATTTACAAAAAAGGATGATATTAATGCTTGTTTAGATAAACTAAATGACGATTATGATTCTGTATTAACGGTGGTAAATACACACAGATTTACATGGAATGAAGATGGGACACCTGCCAATTATAATATTAATAATCGTCCTAGGAGACAAGATTTTGATGGGTT
The DNA here is from genome assembly GCF_002741945.1 of Gaetbulibacter sp. 4G1. Lineage (GTDB taxonomy): Bacteria > Bacteroidota > Bacteroidia > Flavobacteriales > Flavobacteriaceae > Wocania_A > Wocania_A spongiicola. The sequence continues at coordinate 67,366 of NZ_MDVN01000023.1, read as the reverse complement.
ATTAGTAGAAAATGGCGCCGTTTATATAACAACCAAAGAGGCACTGAAAGAAAGTAAAAATAGAGTTAGTAATAATATTGCTTTAGTAAAAATGCCAGAAGAATCTATGCACGAAATTGATTCTGAAAGCGATTGGACTATTGTTGAACAGTTATTAATTAACCGCCAAAAAGAAGCAAAAGAATCTAGACAAATCACACATTTAGTTTTAGATGTTGATGGTGTTTTTACAGACGGAACAATAACTTACACAAAAGATGGAGAGCATACTAAAAGCTTTGATATGCGAGACGGTATGGGGTTAGAAATTCTGCGTCAGTTTAATGTGAAAATAATGATAATGACTTCTGAGAATTCTGAACTTGTTTCTAAACGTATGGAAAAATTGAAGATTGAAAATACTTATTTAGGTGTAAAAGATAAATATACATTGCTTAAAAACATTCTAATTCAAGAAAATATCTCAATTAATAACGTGGCTTATTTAGGAGATGATGTAAATGATTTAACTAATATTTGTAGTGTTGGTTGGTCTTTAGCACCAAATAATGCTACGGATGTTGTAAAACAGTATGCAGATGTTGTGCTTTCAAAAAACTCTGGAGCAGGCGCTATTCGCGAAGCTTGTCAATTTATAATGAATTACAATAAAAGATTTTAATAGAGTACCCCAAATAGAAACATGACTTCATATAAAAAACCATACATAATTGCCGAAATAGGTTGTAATCATAAAGGCGATATAGAAATAGCTAAAGAACTTATTAAAGTAGCTAAGATATTTTGTAATGCAGATGCAGTTAAATTTCAAAAACGAAATAATAAAGAGCTATTAACCGAAGAGCAATACAATCAACCACATCCAAATCCATCCAATTCCTATGGAGAAACTTATGGTGCCCATCGCGAGTTTTTAGAGTTTGATGTAAATCAACATAGAGAGCTTAAAGCGTATTGTGAAGATATTGGGATAACCTATTCAACATCAGTTTGGGATGTGACTTCAGCAAAAGAAATAACATCATTAAAACCAAGTTTTATTAAAATTCCGTCAGCTTGTAATAACAATATTGCTATGCTAGAATGGTTATGTGGAAATTATGAAGGAGAGCTTCATATTTCTACAGGAATGACCACAAAAAATGAAATTGAAGATTTGGTCCAACTTTTTAAAAAACATAACAGAAATAAAGATTTAGTACTATATAATTGCACATCTGGTTATCCAGTTCCTTTTGAAGATGTATGCCTTTTAGATATTAAGTTGTTGTTAGATAAATATAGAAATGAAGTAAAGCATATTGGTTTTTCTGGGCATCATTTAGGCATTGCTGTAGATGTTGCTGCATTTACTTTAGGTGCAAATATTATTGAAAGACACTACACTATTGATAGAACTTGGAAAGGAACAGACCATGCTGCATCTCTAGAACCAATGGGTTTGCGTAAATTATCTAGAGATTTAAATGCAGTTTATAAAGCTTTAAATTTTAAAAGTCAAGATGTATTACCTATTGAGCAAGTACAACGTGATAAATTAAAAAATAAAAAAGGTTAAAATCATTTAGGAATGAAGAAGAAAATATTCGTTTTTTTTCCTGATGGTGTAGGGTTAAGAAATTTCGCTTTCACAAATTTTAAATCTATAGGAGAACAAAAAGGATTTGATATAACGTACTGGAATAATACAGTTTTTTCTTTAAAAGATAACTTAGGTTTTAATGAAGTGAAAATTGATAATCATAAAATTCATCCACTAACTCCTTTGTATTCTAGAGCTAGAAAGCGTATAGAACTTAACGTGTCTAGAAAAAAGTTTAATGATGATGTTTATCCTACATATAAGTTTCCATTTAATTATAAAGGATTAAAAAACACTTTAAAGAGCTTATATATTAAGCTATTGATTTCATTCTATTCTTCAGAAAAAGGTGTTGTAAGGATTAGAAAAAAGATAAACGAATTAGAACGTAAAAACCCTAAGTATTTATATTGCAAAGCACAATTAGAAACCCATAAGCCAGACTTGATATTTTGTACAACACAACGAGCAACACAGTCTATTAGTGCTTTATTAGCAGCTAAAGATTTGGGGATACAAACTGTGGCTTTTGTATATTCTTGGGACAATGTTCCAAAGGCAATGCAAGTGGTTGAAACCGATTATTATTTTGTTTGGAGCAGTTTAATGAAAGATCAAGTGTTGCAATATTACCCCTTTATAAATGAAAACCAAGTTTTTGTTACAGGAACCCCACAATTTGAACCTCATTATAACGCAGATTTAAAGCAGTCGCGAAAAGTTTTTTTTAAAGAAAATAATCTAGATGTGAACAAAAAATATATTTGTTATTCAGGTGATGATGAAACAACATCACCTTTAGACCAATACTATTTAGAAGATTTGGTAAATGCTGTTAGAAGTTTAAATGAAAAAGGAGAAAATTTAGGAGTTATTTATAGAAAATGCCCTGTGGATTTTACACCAAGATATAATAAAGTAATTGAATCAAATAAAGATATTATTGAAGTTTTAGACCCCATTTGGAAGCAAGTTGGAAGTGAATGGAATCAAGTTTTGCCAGCCAAAGAAGATTTTAAAATGCTTTATAATGTTTGTGAATATAGTGAGTTTGTAACTAATGTATGTTCATCAACGGTTTTTGATTTTGTAGCTCATAATAAACCTTGTATTTATTATAATTACGAACAACCTCAATTAAAAAAAGGTATTCGAGATATTGGACAAAACTATAAATATGTACATTTTAGAAGCATGCCGAGTGATAAAGCTGCTATTTTTTGCACTAATAAAAAGGGTTTAGAAAGTTTAGTAAAGCAAATTTTAGATAATAAGTTATCAAATGTTGAAGAAGGAAAAAAATGGTTTGAGATTGTAGCTGGAAAGACACCAACTAAAGCTTCAGAGAATATTTGGAATGCCATAAAAAATCTTATTTAATGCATATTGGTTTAATTACATCAGAATATCCTCATTCAAAAGTTACGCAGGCAGCTGGTATTGCAACTAGTATTAAAAACTTAGCGGTTACTTTAGCAAAAAAAGGAATGCCGGTTACTGTTTTTGTATACCATCAAAAAGAAGATTTGATTATTGAAGACGAAGGGGTGACTATTCATTTAATAAAAAAGAAGAATTATAAACTATTTACTTGGTATTTTTATAGAAAACATATTCAAAATTATGTAAATGCTATAGTGATTGAAAATCAAATAGATTTGATTGAAGCTCCAGATTGGACTGGTATTACGGCTTTTATGAGTTTTAAAGTGCCTTTAGTTATTCGATTTCATGGTAGTGATGCCTATTTTTGTAAACTAGATAATAGAAAACAAAAAATCAAGAACTTTCTTTTTGAAAAACTAGCATTAAAAAAAGCAAATGCGTTTATTGCACCAACCACTTATGCTGGAATTGAAACGCGCAAAATTTTTGGTTTAAGTAAAGAAAAAATTAAAACCATTCATTATGGTTTACAATTAGAGCATTTTGTTAATATTGCTCCAGAAGAATATGAAGAAAAAACAATTCTTTATATAGGAACTATTATTAGAAAAAAAGGTGTTTTAGAATTGGCTGAAATATTTAATAAAATTGTGGAGAAAGAGCCTCATGCAAAATTAAAATTGATTGGAGGAGATTCATCAGACATTAAAACAGGCACAGTATCTACTTTTGCACTGATGCAATCTGTTTTTTCAGAAAAGGCAAAGGTTAATGTTAATTATTTAGGAAAAATACCATATTCTGAAATACAAAACCATATTAAAGATGCAAATGTGTGTGCGTTTCCTAGTTTTGCTGAAACTTTAGGAATGGTTACTATAGAAAGTATGGCGCTTAATAAGCCTGTTGTTAATACTAATATAGGCTGGGCGCAAGAATTAATTGATGATGGTATAAATGGCTATTTGGTACATCCATCAAATATTGAAGAGTATAGCAAAAAAATTCTTCAGTTATTTAATAATAAAGCGCTTTGTATTAAAATAGGAGATGAAGCTAGAAAAAAAATTGAAACCACATTCGATATAGAAAAACTTGCATTAAAAAATATAGATTATTACCAATCAGTATTAAATATATACAGCTAACTATGTCTTTGAAAAGTATAAAAAAACAAGTTAGTTATTTGCAAAAAAAGTATTTGCTTTTATTTCACTATTTAAAATATTTTAGTTTAAACAACTCAGCAGAAAAGAAAAAAATTATTGTTTGTTTTGATGGAGTTATAAATCATGGCGGATTAGTTGATAGATTAAAAGGTATCATATCTTTTTACCAAATTGCTAAAACGTTAGATTACGATTTTTATATTTTGTTTAGCCACCCTTTTAAGTTAGAAACATTACTTGAACCTGCAGATTTAGATTGGAAGCTAAAAAACAATCAAATAAAGTGGCATCCGTTTAAAACAAAATTACTGTATTTAGTTAACAATTTTAATACTAAACCATTAGAAATTATTAAGCAATCTAAGGCAGATACATTTTATGTATATGCAAATATTGATTACTCGACATCTACTTTTTCAGATTTAACTAATCTAGAGTTAGAAACAAAATGGAGAAACGATTTTAATAGTTTATTTAAAAAGAGTGATTTTTTAAACAAAAAATTAGAAGAAGTATCAACAGAATCATATATAGCATTTCATTTACGATTTACTAGCATAATGGGAGATTTTAAGGATACAACAACTAATGTGCTTTCAGAAAATGAAAAAGAAAAGCTTCAGGTTTATTTGTTATCTGTAATTAAAAACAAAACAAAAGTACTTAATAAACAAGCTTATGTTTTTTCAGATAGTATAAATTTTATAAATTATATAACTTCAAATAGTAATATAAAAGCAATAGAAGGAGGGCAGCCTTTGCATATGGATAATTTTGAAAAAGATGAAAATATACAAGGGCATTTAAAAACATTAATAGACTTTTTTATGCTAGGAAATAGTGAAATTATTTATTTTTTAAAAGCAGATAAAATGTACAATAGTAGTTTCTCTAAATATGCAGCAATAGTAGGGCAAACTAAGTTTGAACATATAGAAGTATGATATTTGTTTTACATACCAATTATAGGGTTGTGCAAATTATTGATGCTAACAAGCGCACTATTTTACACGAATTTGTGGGTAAAAATATAACTCAAGTTATTATGGATGTTAGTAGCATTTCTTCTGAAGATTATATTGTTTGGTGTCATACTAATTTTAAATTCAATTTAAATTATGATGCTATAAAAAATATTTTTCATCATAACCGTGTTTTTGCTAGTTTTAATCCTTGTGAGAATGATTATTTACCAAAAGAGATTGGTTATGTGGAGCGTTCTTATTATTTAAAACTGAAAAAGAATGTCACGTTTCCAACATGGTTAATGAGTAGTTGTGTAGGTGGGGTGCATGCTTCTGTTATTCAAAACTTAAGAAAAGAATTACAACCAAACAATAATTTCGATTTTTTTTTAAGCTCGTTAGCTAAGCGAGCTATGGTAGAAGGGTTATTTTGCTATTCTGAACCTAAATTATTAACAGAAAATAAAAAGAATGAATGCGCTATAAATCAAGCATCTATATATACTCTATTTAAATTTGTAAAACAGCATTATAAATGGGTTTGGGTATTTTTTTTAGCGTTTTCTTATTTCATTTATCAACGAAGAATAATGGTTCTACCTTTGATACGATCATTATTTTACAGAAAGTTATCAACCAATTTTGATTTAGAAAAAATTAAGATTAAATCTTCTCGTCAAGTTATTAATAATAGAGAAATCGATGTAATCATTCCAACTATTGGAAGGAAAAAGTACTTATATGATGTTTTAAAAGATTTATCAAAACAAACATTACTGCCCCAAAATGTTATTATTGTTGAACAAAATGCAAAACCCAATTCTATTTCTGATTTAGATTATTTAGCCACTGAAACTTGGCCATTTCAAATTAAGTATAAGTTTATTAATCAAACAGGTGTTTGCAATGCACGTAATTTGGCTTTAAGTGAAGTTGAAAGTGAATGGACTTTTTTAGGAGACGATGATAATCGTTTTGATGCTAAATTATTAGAATCAATGTTTAATGAAGTAGAGAAATTAGGAACTAAAGTTGGCACAACTGTTTATTTACAACAAGATGAAATTCAAACTTATTTAAAAACGGCGCAAACTAGTATTTTTGGTGCAGGAAATAGTCTTGTTAAATCTAGTTTATTAAGTAAAGTAAGTTTTGATAAGCGATATGAATTTAATTATGGTGAAGATACAGATTTTGGGATGCAGTTAAGGCATTTGGGTGAAGATGTTATATATTTTGCAAATATAAAAATCACACATTTAAAAGCTCCTATAGGAGGGTATCGTACTAAAGTTAATCAATTATGGGATAATGATATTGTTAAGCCAAAACCTTCTCCCACTATATATTTTCTTTACAATAAGTATTTTACAACTCAGCAACTGCAGGGTTATAAGCTTTTGTTAGCGATACGATTATTTAGAAGCAATCGCTTTAAAAACCCGTTTAGCTTTGTTAAGCAATTTAAGAAGCAATGGAATCGCAGCCAATTTTGGAGTATAGAATTAACAAAAAATAGTGATGCTTAAATTATACACAGATAAGCGGTTTTTAACCGAAACATATAGGCGTAAAGTTTTTCCGTTACTCTTTGATTTAGCATTCACGCAAAGTAAAGTAGTAAGTCAATATTATAAAATTGAAGATGAAATAGAAATAAGTAATATCGTTGTTTTTCCAGTAGATTATGTTACATTTTTAAAGCATAAAGTTGCTTTTTCTAGATTAAGGCTTTTAGCAAAAAGGCATCAAAAACCAATTTGGATTTATACGGCTGGCGATTATGGTTTTACTAATTATATAAAAAACAGCTACACTTTTAGATTAGGTGGATTTAATAGTAAGTTAGATGATAAAACTTTTATTATACCATCGTTTATCAATGATCCGTACGATGTTTATTTACAGCAAGGATTTTCAGCTTTAAAAAAAGGAAAAAAACCAAGCATAGGTTTTGTTGGTCATGCGCAATTAGGTTTCATTAAATATTTAAAAGAGTACAGTAGTTACTTAAAGCATCAAATAAAGCGAAAGTTAGGCATGGTGTTAGCCGATAATCAATCGTTTTATCCTTCTAGCATTAAACGAGCTCATTATTTAAACAAGCTAGCATCAAATGCAAAATTAAATTCGCAATTTGTATTTAGAGGTAAATATAGAGCAGGTATGAAATCTAAAGATTCGCAGAAACAAAGTTCACAAATTTTTTACGATAATATATTTAACAATGCTTACACATTTTGTAGTAGAGGTGTTGGTAATTTTTCGGTGAGGTTTTATGAAACCTTAGCAGCAGGACGCATTCCTATTTTATTAAATACAGATTGTAGATTGCCTTTATATAATAAGATAGAGTGGTCACAACATGGTGTTATTTTAGATGAATTGAAAGAGGAGTCTTTAGAAGATCAGATTTTAAATTTTCACAACTCTAAAACTGAAGAAGAATTTGAAATACTTCAACAAAGTAATCGAGATTTATGGCATAATTATTTAAGAAGAGATACTTTTTTTAAAGAAGTACACAACAATTTTATTAATAAGGAAGTTTAATATGAACAATACTAAATTTACATTAATAGTTTGTACTTATATGCGACCAAAACCTTTGCTCACGTTATTGCAATCGGTTAAAAAACAAACATTATATCCCAATGAAATTTTGATTATTGATAGTTCTATAGATGCAAAAACAGAAGAAGTTTTATCTCAAAAAGAAATTAAAAATTTAAATTATTTTAGGGTAGATGATTCACAAAGAGGTTTAACAAAACAACGAAACTTTGGTATTGAAAAGGTGTCCCCGTCATCCAATATTATTTGTTTTTTAGATGATGATATTGTTTTAGATTCTGATTATTTTAATAACTTAATATCAAGCTATAAAGTATATCCCGAAGCTTTGGCTATTGGTGGCTATATTAATAATGAAGTGCATTGGCAAAAAAGCGATGATTTGAAAAATAAAGACAAATTCTATTTTGATGGTTGGATGCGTAATGAGCCATCTCGATTTAAAATGAGGCGTATATTTGGTTTGTTGCCAGATGAGCCACCTGGTTTTATGCCTAGTTTTTCTAACGGAAGATCAATTAGCTTTTTGCCGCCTTCAGGAAAAATTTATGAAGTAGAGCAAATTATGGGAGGTGTATCAAGTTATAAAAAAGAAATTTTTGAAACGGTATCATTTTCAAATTATTTTGAAGGTTATGGTTTATATGAAGATGCAGATTTTTCATTAAGATTAGCCAAACAAGGAAAACTTTATGTAAACACAAATGCAAAATTAGCACATCACCATAATGCTTCTGGAAGACCAAATAAATTTAAATATGGTAAGATGGTTATTAGAAATGGGTGGTACGTATGGCGTATTAAATATTCTAACCCAAATTTAAAAGCTAGAGTAAAATGGAATGCTTCTTCATTTTTATTAACTATAATTAGACTTACTAATGCTTTAAATACTAATAAAAAAAAGGAAGCGTTTACAGAGTCACTAGGTAGGATTGTAGGTTGGTTTTCTATTATCTTTAACCCACCAAAAAATCAATAATGCGATTCCTAATTATTTCTCATGTAGTACATAAACCTAATAGCTCTCAATGGTTTGGTTATGGTCCTTATGTGCGAGAAATGAATTTATGGCTAAAATATGTTGATGAAGTAGAAATTGTAGCTCCAAAAGAGAATAAGCTATTAAATGATATAGATTTAACTTACAAGCATAATAACATTCGTTTTACGAAAGTACCAGCTATAGCATTTGTAGATATTAAAAGCATTATTATTTCACTGTTATCACTTCCGCAGATTTTGTATAAGCTACTGATAGCCTGTAAACGTGCAGATCATATACATTTGCGTTGTCCAGGTAATATAGGATTATTAGGTTGTTTAGTCCAAATATTATTTCCAAAAAAAATCAAAACAGCTAAATATGCAGGGAATTGGAATCCAAAATCAAAACAGCCTTTAAGTTATAAATTGCAAAAAAAAATATTGTCAAATACTTTTTTAACTAAAAATATAACAACTTTGGTTTATGGAGATTGGCCAAAGCAAACTAAAAATATAAAATCTTTTTTTACAGCATCTTTTAAAGACTCAGACAAAGAAGAAATTACAATTAGAAATTATAAAAACCAATTGAAGTTTATTTTTATTGGGAGTTTAGTTTCTGGTAAAAGCCCTGATTTAGCAATTAAAATTATTGAGTCTTTAATTGCAAAGGGGTTTGATATAAGCTTACAAATTTTCGGAGAAGGTATTTTAAGAAATGACCTAGAAGATTATATAAAGACTAATAAATTAACTTCTCACATTAGTTTAGAAGGAAACAAATCGATAGAAGTTATTAAAAAAACTTTAAAGACTTCACATTTTTTATTATTACCATCTAAATCTGAAGGTTGGCCTAAGGCTGTGGCTGAAGCCATGTTTTTTGGTGTTATACCCATTTCAACATCAATATCGTGCATTCCTTACATGCTAGATAATTCTAAGAGAGGCATTTTAATTGATAGAAATCTAGAGAATGCTGTTTTAAAAATTGTTGAAAATTTAGAAAGTAAAGATTTAAATAAGATGTCTAAATTGGCTTCAGATTGGTCTCAAAAATTCACTTTAGATTATTTTGAATCAGAAATTAAAAAACTTTTAATTCATTAATGAGAGTACTTCAATTAATAGATAGTTTAAATACAGGTGGAGCAGAACGTGTTGCGGTTAATTATGCTAATGCATTATCTAGTAAGATTGATAAATCGTATCTATGTGTTACAAGACAAGAAGGGTTATTAAAAGATAGCATAAAAAAAGAGGTAGAGTATTTATTTTTAAATAAAAAATCAACAATAGATTTTAGGTCAATTACTTTTCTGTATCGCTTTATTAAATCTAATAAGATTAATATCATTCATGCACATTCTACATCATATTTTTTTGCTGTTATTATTAGGGTTTTTATTCCAACATTGAAAATAGTTTGGCATGACCATTATGGGAAAAGCGAAGAACTAGTAAAGCGTCCAAAATTTGTTTTACGTTTTTGTTCTCGTTTTTTTAATTATATTATTAGTGTTAACTCAAAATTAAAAGCTTGGGCAGAAAATCAATTAAAATTTAAACAAGTTAGTTATTTGCCTAATTTTGCTGTTCTTGATAAAAATACTCAATCAACTATATTAAAAGGAGAAATTGGAAAGCGCATCATATGTCTAGCAAATTTAAGAGAACAAAAAGATCATTTAACATTATTAAAATCTTTTCAAGAAGTACTTAAAAGACATTCTGACTGGACTTTGCATTTAGTTGGAAAAGACTTTAATGACAGTTATTCACAATTAATTTTTAAATTTATAAAGAATGAGAATTTAAATCAGCAAGTTTTTGTATATGGAAGTTGTTTAGATACTTCGGCTATATTAGAGCAATCTACTATTGGAGTGTTATCTTCTAAATCTGAAGGGTTACCATTAGTATTATTAGAGTATGGGTTAGCAGGTTTGCCTGTAATAATTACTAATGTTGGAGATTGTTCTAAGGTTGTAAGCAATTCTAATTTGGGGGCTTTAATACCTTCTCAAAATACTGAAGCATTAAGTAAAGCTTTGCTATATTGTATAGAAAATAAAAAAGAAAGAACATTAATGGGTAGAGCTCTAAAGAGTCATATTAGTAATTACTTTTCTAAAGATGCCTTAATAGATAAATTAATGCTTGTTTATTATAATTTGTAGCGTGAGTTTTTATGAGAAATAATTATTTAAAAATACTAGTACTACATATTATAATAGGTATAGTATTATTTATGTTTAGAAGTTTGGGCAACGTTTATTTCTTCACATTGATAATTTATTTTTTTATTAAAATAATAGACGCTCAAAGAAAATTTAAAGCTTTAGAAGTATTAAAAGCTTGTGCTTATGTACTTGGAATCGAGGTTCTATTAAGAATGACTGGTGGAGTTGTTTTTTATGAAGCCAACAAATATTTAGTTATTATATTTGTTATACTTGGTCTATTTTATAATGGATTTAATAAAAAGGGAACACTTTATTTATTATATATAATCTTGTTAATACCTAGCGTATATGTTTCGTTGTACCTTTTAGATGTTGGGAATGATATAAGGAAAGCTATTGCATTTAATTTAAGTGGACCTGTTTGTTTAGGTATATCTGCTTTATACTGTTTTGGAATAAAGGTTACAAAATCTCAATTAGAGTCTATAGTCAATTTTGCTATTTTTCCTTTGACAAGCACTTTGGTGTATATTATTCTTTATAATCCAAATATTGCAAATATAGCCACAGGAACAGCATCAAATTTTGCTGCTTCTGGTGGTTTTGGACCTAACCAGGTTTCAACTATTTTAGGGTTAGGACTTTTCTTGGTAACTGTTAGATTTTTCTATTTTAGTAAAACTAAATTAATAAAATATTTAGATTTACTGCTTATAGTATTATTTTCATTTAGAGCCATAGTAACATTTAGTAGAGGTGGTGTTTTTACAGCAGTAATTATGATTATAGCTTTTATTTTTATTCAATACAAAACAATGAATAAGAAAGAGAAAAATAAAATGTTAGTCTCCACAAGCATATTTCTTTTAATAGCTGCAATAACTTGGATTCTTTCAACTATTCAAACTAACGGATTTATTGAAAAGCGTTATGCAAATCAAAATGCCCTAGGTCAAGAAAAGAAAGATGTTACTACGGGAAGAGGGGACTTGTTTTTAATGGAATTTGAGGAGTTTAAAAGTAATCCTTTTGTTGGAGTAGGAGTTGGTAGAGTTAAAGATTTAAGATTTCAACGAACAGGTATTCATGCTGCATCCCATAATGAAATAAGCCGCATTATTGCAGAACATGGTTTGTTGGGAGTTGTGGCCTTTTTTACGTTGTTGTTTGTTCCATTGTTTTTCAGATTTGGTAATAGAAGCAATGTTATGTTTTATTCGTTTTATTTATTTTGGCTACTCACTATAAATCATTCTGCTATGCGTATTGCAGCACCAGCTTTTATTTACGCACTAAGTTTATTACAAGTTGTAAATGAAAAACCTCTTATATATAGGAAATCAGTTATCTCAAAAGGATAAAACAGAAACCACAATTGATACTTTGGGTAAAAATTTAATTGGTTTAGGTTATAATCTAGTTTTTGCTTCAAATTATAAGTCTATTTTTTTTAGGTTTATTCATATGCTATTGGTTGTCCTTAAGAATAGAAAAACAACTAATTATGTGTTAATAGATACATATAGTACATTAAATTTTTATTATGCTTATGCAGTTAGTCAATTATGTAGGTTTTTAAGTTTAGAATATATTCCAATATTACATGGAGGAAATTTACCAGAGCGTTTAAAAAAATCTCCGAAATTCTCAAAAAAAATTTTTATAAATGCATATAAAAATATTTCACCTTCAAAATATATTGAAAAAAGTTTTAATGAGTTTGGATATTCTAATATTGAAGTTATCCCTAATTCAATTGAAATTAAAAAGTATCCATTAAAAGAAAGAACGCTTGAAACTGTTAAATTGCTTTGGGTACGTTCATTTTCTGAGATATATAACCCTAATTTAGCTATAGATGTTTTATTTGAGCTTCTAAGAAGAGGAGTAAAGGCTTCATTATGTATGGTTGGGCCAGAAAAAGACGGCTCTTTAGATAAAGCTAAAGAATATGCAAAATCACTAAATATAGAGGTGAACTTTACAGGAAAACTAGAAAAAGAAGAGTGGATTGCTTTATCTGAAAATTTCAATGTTTTTATAAACACAACTAATTTTGATAATATGCCTGTAAGTGTTATTGAAGCTATGGCATTAGGTTTACCTGTTATTTCTACAAATGTTGGAGGCATGCCCTTTTTAATTAATAATGAAGTTGATGGCGTTTTGGTAGCACCCAATAATGTTGAAGAGTTTGTAAAAGCCATTTTAGAGATAAAGTGCAAACCTGAAAAAACCATTGATATGGCTGCATCTGCTAGAAAAAAAGTAGAGCAATTCGATTGGAACATAGTTAAAAAACAATGGATTAAACTCTTGCAGTAATTTAGCACTGAATTAAATTTACTTAGTATCTTTATAATCTTTCAAATTACCCTAACAAGAAATGTCTAATAGCAGTATTCATTTTAATATATCTGAACGTAAAATTTTACTTCGATTATTCGATTTAATATCAGCACTTGTGGTATTGTATTTTGTAAGCAACACATTTAAGTTTGATTATTTTACAATTACTAAAGAAAACTGGACATGGGTTTTTGTGTTAATTCTTTATATATCAGTTTTTGGAACAATTTTCGAGTTATATGATTTGCAAAAATCTAGTAAAATAGAAACTGTTTCTGCTAATATTGTACTTACCGTTTCTATTACTGTGTTATTTTACTTTTTAACACCATTTTTTACGCCTATTTTACCTGATAATAGATTGCAAATACTATACTTTTATTTTGCTATATTATTAGCTCTTTTTTTATGGAGAATAGCCTATATTACTTTTGTGGTATCTCCAAGGTTTTATAAAAAAGTAATCATTGTAGGAGAAACATCTAACATTAAATCTATCGTGGAAGCTTTCAATGTAGCTGATCCAAGTTATAAAATTGTAGGGTTTATTAATTGTGAAATAAATAAAACGGATAAAGTAAAGTTTAAAGGAATTATTGAGTATAGTCCAAAACAAATTTATCAAGTAATTAAAGACGAAAACATATCTGAAGTTGTTATAGCCAGTTATAACTCTGAAACGATTACACCAGCAATTTATAAGGACTTAATTACACTTTTAGAGGGTGGGTTTCCAATAAGGGAATATACGCAAGTTTATGAAGATTTAACCCAACGTATTCCTGTTCAATTTGTGGGAAAAGATTTCTATAAATATTTTCCATTTAGCCGAAGTAATCAAAATAAATTATACTTATTTTTTCATCGCTTTTTTGATTTGCTCATTTCTGTCATAGGGATTTTGTTAGGAATTATTTTACTACCATTAATTCTTTTAGGAAACATTATAGGTAATAGGGGATCACTTTTTTATTCACAAGAACGGATTGGTAAAAATGGAAACCTTTTTAGAATTATTAAATTCAGAACCATGATAAAGAATGCTGAAAAGGAAGGAGCGGTTTGGGCAAAAAAGAACGATGTTAGAGTTACCATATTTGGTAAATTTTTACGTCATTCTAGATTAGATGAAATTCCGCAATTTTGGAATATTTTAATGGGAGATATGAGTTTAATTGGCCCAAGGCCTGAACGCCCTTTTTTTGTTAGAGAACTGTCACAATTACTACCTTTTTATGAAACTAGACATATTGTAAAACCAGGGTTAACAGGTTGGGCACAAGTAAAAACTAGATATGGCTCTTCAGTTGATGATAGCCTTCTTAAGTTACAATACGATTTGTATTATATCAAGCACCGAAGTTTTTTTCTAGACGTAAATATTCTTGTAAAAACGTTAAGCACGATGATATTTTTTAGAGGACAATAGCTGCGTTTTTTATTGTTTTATAACTTGTTTGTTAAAGTATTTTACCAAATAAAGATATCTTATAAAAAGAGCTATCAAAAACGGAATTAACCCAATAGCAAATACTTGCACTCCAATTATCCAGTGTAAAGTCATTAAACAAAGTAAAATAACTAATAGTTTTAAATATTTAACAAACCAATTACTCGTTTTCTTTTTTAGCAATTGTGGAACCATAAATAAATTAAGTGCAAATGCCCAAAGTAAATTATAATTTTGATGTGTTCCTGTATGATCGGTTGCAAACCAAAGAAATAAAATAAAAACACCAACAATGCCTGTAATACAAAATAAAGATGTATCAAGCCATTTACTTCGCTTTTGTTTTTTAGTGTCCTTATAGGTAATAAAAAGGATTAGAAACCCAATAATACCAAAAATCAATAATGGACTTGATAAAAAGGGACTAGATTTATAAGCGTTTTTTTGAGTATATAGTGTTTTGCTTTCTTTAACTAGAGGTGTGTTACTGTTTTTTATGGTTGCGTTTTCAAAGAATTTATAAATATTCTCTGGTAAAAACATGTGCTGTTCTGGTGTTGCTTTTTTGTCAATAACAGAGCCCAAAGCTACATCTATACCTAAACTTCCCCAAGAATTTTTATTAAGGTTATTATGAATTAAAGTTCTAAAGGTTTGCTGTTTAAAATCTTCTGGTTCAGTAAAAGCAATATTGTTATTTAGTGTAATATTGGCTACATCTTTAATTTTAGTAGCACAATTATCAAAAAAGAATTCATATAAATAAGCTCTGTTTTCGGGTTTATAATTATTAACTAAAAAATTAAAGAGCTTTTGTTTTTCTGGCTGAGAAAGATTTAAAACCTGCTCTTTTATAGTTCTGTCATAATAGGAGTATACTCTGTAAAATTTTTGAAAACCATCTTTGCTAATTAAATAATTAAGCTTTCCTTGAGCAAACTTCAAATAAAAATTAGGCGTATCAAAATCATATTCACCATAACCGTAAACCCAATCTATTCCTTTACTAATATCACGAATTCTAAAAGCACTATGGCCAAAAGCATCATTTAAAGACGAGCCGGGACCGATAGTAAGCACGCTGATTTTTGCTTCGTTAGATAATTCTATTTGTTGACCAATTAAGGTTTGAGTAAATAGAAAAATGAGTAAAAGAAGTAATGCTTTTTTCATGAATTATAGATTATCTAAATATACTTAAATCTAGTTTTAAAGAAAACACATTTGAATATAATGCTATACTTTGATCGCCAATATCTGTAAATGCATAATCTATTTGTACACCGTTATATTTAAAACCAACACCAAAACTAGGTTGAAAACTTAGCTGTTCGGTATTATCTATTTGTAATTCATTTTGAAAATTACCAACACCAGCTCGTAAATAAACCATATCAATATACCCAAATTCAAATCCTAAGGCTGGATTTATACTGGCAAATGATGACGAAACAATATCGTTGTTTTCTTCAAATCGTACATTTAAGTTTACTGCTGTTAAAAGTGTATAATCTACATTAAAATCGACTAATTTTGATATGCCAATTTGCAATTTCGGAATGGTTATTTCTGTGGTTTCTGGTAATTCTTGATTTTGCCCTGCAACTGCATTTTGTATTTTTGCAAATTCCTCTTCATCAATTGCCCAAGCATTAAAAGTGGTTGTAATATCGCGTGCCATAACACCAAACTTCCAATTATTTTTAGTTTCAAATTGAACACCAACATCAAAACCAAAACCCCAAGACGAAGCAAAATCTCCAATAATTCTACGAATTACTTTAGCATTTATACCATAATTTAATCCTTGAACTGGTAACTTTCTGGCATACGAAAAAGTTAATCCATAATCGGCAGTTGAAAATAAACTAATTCTGTCATAATTAATATTTCCTTGAGCATCAATCAATTGCGTGGTATTTAATATGTCATCAACAGCAAAGCGAATTAGTGATATACCAATAGCACTTCTATTATCAAGAGGCATAGCAAAAGCTGCATAATCGTAATTTGCAATATTGGCAAAGTAACTAGAGTGCATTAAGGCAAGTTGATTGTCTTCAAGGTTTAATATACCAGCTGGATTCCAATAACCAGAGTTTACATCATTAGTGTGTGCTGTAACTGCACTACTCATACCCAAAGCAGCAGCATCAACACCAATATTCATAAACTCGTTGGAATATTTTCTAACAGTTTGACTAAATACTGCTAATGATAACAAACAAAATAATGTGGTTATATTAACTTTCAATCGCAATTTTTTACAAAGATGCATATAATTTATCACCTAATAAACTTCAAAATAAATACAATATTGTTTCTTCTTTGTTTTAGACCGAAATACTTTGCTATTTTTACAACAATAAAATATCAGATATGAAGCGATATATTCCTAATGCATTAACCCTTTTAAATTTATTTTGTGGTTGTATTGCTGTAATTTTTGCAGTAAATAATAATTTTGTTGCTTCAGCTTTATTTGTTTTTCTTGGTATATTCTTTGATTTTTTTGATGGATTTGCGGCAAGGAAGTTAAACGTTCAAAGTGAATTGGGAGTACAATTAGACTCGTTAGCAGATATGATAACTAGCGGATTGGTTCCAGGAATTGTAATGTTTAAGCTTATTGAGTTAACTCAACTTACTTGGGTTGATAATTTTTATAAAACGGATAGTACTAATTTGCTTTTAGAAATAGGTGGAGGGAGTTTTTTACCATTCTTAGGCTTAGCCATTACTTTAGCATCGGCATACCGTTTAGCGAAATTTAATATTGATATTGAACAACAAGCCTATTTTAAAGGCTTACCAACGCCAGCAAATACTTTGTTAATAGTATCTCTTCCATTAATTATGGAATTTCAGAATAGCGATTTAATCAACTCAATCATTTTAAATCAATGGTTTTTAATTGGTTTGACCGTTTTTAGTTGTTGGATATTAAATTCAAAAATTAAATTATTTGCTTTAAAGTTTAAAACTTGGAATTTTAAAGATAATGCAGCTCGTTATATTTTTATATTACTATGTATTGTGCTTTTAATTGTATTAAAATTTGCGGCAATTCCTTTAATAATATTACTATACATAATGATGTCTATTTTAGACAACTTAACATCAAAATAAGAATACATGGCATCAGGATTTTTTGCATTATTTGACGACATAGCAGCCTTAATGGACGATGTAGTTGTAATGAGTAAGATTAGCACAAAAAAGACGGCAGGAATTTTAGGCGATGATTTAGCGGTTAATGCAGAAAAGGCAACTGGGTTTGTTTCTTCTAGAGAATTACCCGTTTTATGGGCAATTACTAAAGGCTCATTTCTTAACAAACTAATTATTTTACCCATTGCTTTTTTACTTAGTGCCTTTGCACCTTGGGGAGTAAAATTGGCCTTAGTGCTAGGTGGTGTGTATTTAGCTTTTGAAGGCGCTGAAAAAATATATGAGTTTTTTGTACCACATGAGCATACCAAAAT
Organism: Gaetbulibacter sp. 4G1; assembly: GCF_002741945.1. Taxonomy (GTDB): domain Bacteria; phylum Bacteroidota; class Bacteroidia; order Flavobacteriales; family Flavobacteriaceae; genus Wocania_A; species Wocania_A spongiicola. The sequence continues at coordinate 49,233 of NZ_MDVN01000023.1, read as the reverse complement.
TAAAATTGACGAAGAAACTATTTCTGAAGAAGAGGTGCTTAAAGTTGAGAAAACAAAAATAAAATCAGCTATTTTTACCGATTTTATATTATCAGTTGAAATTGTAATTATTGCTTTAGGGACGGTCTTAGGAAGGCCTATATTGTTTCAAATAATAGTTGTTTCTATTGTTGCTATTATAGCTACTGTTGGTGTTTATGGTATAGTTGCTCTAATCGTGAGAATGGATGATTTTGGTTACAGACTTGTAAAACTAAGTAGTAAGAAAAAAAGTATTTCAAAATTTATTGGAAACCTTTTAATAAATGCGTTGCCTGTTGTTATTAAAAGTTTATCAGTGATTGGTACAATAGCATTGATTTTAGTTTCTGGTGGTATTTTTGTCCATAACATTGATTTTCTTCACCATTTTTTAGATGGATTACCTTCAATCTTAAGAGATTTTATTGTTGGTTTAATAGTTGGAGCTATTGCAGTTTTAATGGTAAAACTTTTCAAGCTTATTTTTAAACGAAAAGTTATTAAATAGAAAGAAAAACTAGTCTCTAATCTTCTTCTTACGAAGCTCGAAGTTTTGTCCTAAATATACTTTACGTACCATTTCATCATTAGCAAGATCTTCAGGAATACCATGTTTTAAAATACCTCCTTCAAACATTAAGTATGTTCTATCTGTTATTGCTAAAGTTTCTTGTACGTTATGATCGGTAATTAAAATACCAATATTCTTTTTGGTAAGTTGTGCTACAATACGCTGTATATCTTCAACTGCTACTGGGTCAACACCTGCAAAAGGTTCATCCAATAAAATAAAGCTAGGATCGGTAGCTAAGGCACGAGCAATCTCTGTACGGCGACGCTCTCCTCCTGATAATAAATCACCACGGTTTTTACGAATATGGCCCAGACCAAATTCTTCAATAAGCGATTCCATTTTATCGTGCTGCTCTTTTTTACTTAGCTTAGTAAGTTGTAATACACTTAAAATGTTATCTTCAATACTCAGTTTCCTAAATACCGAAGCTTCTTGTGCTAAATATCCAATTCCATTTTGTGCACGCTTATACATAGGGTATTTAGTGATCTCTGTATTATCTAAAAAAATATGCCCACCATTGGGTTTTATTAAACCAACAATCATGTAAAAAGATGTTGTTTTTCCAGCACCATTTGGCCCTAATAGTCCAACAATTTCACCTTGATTTACTTCAAGAGAAACATCTTTTACTACTTTTCGCCCACTATAGGACTTCATTAAATTTTCAGCTCTTAAAATCATACTTGCAATAACGTAAATTTTAATTAATTATTGGCTTCTAATGCATCCCAAAATTCGTATGCACGACGCAAATGTGGAATTACTATGGTACCTCCAATTAAATTAGCAATACTTAAAGTTTCAACAACTTGTGTTTTAGGAATACCTTCTTTATAACATGCTTCAAGGTGATATTTTACACAATCATCGCATCTTAAAACCATAGATGCTACTAAACCTAACAGCTCTTTAGTTTTAACATCTAAGGCGCCTTCCGCGAAAGCGTTGGTATCTAAATTAAAAATACGTTTTATAATTTTATTGTTATCGGCAAGAATTTTATCATTCATTCTTTCCCGATATTCATTAAACTCGGTAACAATATCAGACATGTTGTTTCTCTTTTCTTTTTTGATTTCGTATAACAATTTTAGAGATATAAATGCTTACTTGATATAATATTATAATTGGAATAGCAACAATAACTTGACTTACAACATCAGGAGGCGTAATAACTGCCGCTAAAATTAATACAATTACAAGTGCATATTTTCTGTACTTTCTTAATACTTCTGGTGTAACTAAACCTATTTTAGTAAAAAAATAGATGATAATTGGTAACTCAAAAATTAGCCCTGAAGCTAAAGCTGAATTTCTTACTAGAGCAATATATGAGCTTATATCGATTTGATTGTCTACAACTTTGGAAATACTATAATTAGCTAGAAAATTAAGTGACAAAGGAGCTACAATGTAATAACCGAATAATACGCCAATAAAAAATAAAAGCGATGAAATTATAATAAAACCACGCGAATGTTTACGCTCATTTGAATGTAATCCGGGGCTAATAAATTTCCATAATTGGTATATTACATATGGGAATGATATAATAAAACCCCCTAAAATTGCTGTCCAAATATCTGCAGAAAATTGACCACCCACAGTACGATTTTGTATTATCATTGGCATTTCTTCGGCACAAAATGTAGTTTCTACACCTAAGAAGGTTGCTCCATTACACAAAAAATGATATGTTGGAAAGGTCATTTCCAGCGGTGCAAAAATAACTTCGTCAAAAACAAATCGGCTAAAAATAAAAACCAAAGTAGCAACAATAACAACTGCTAAAACTATTCTTATTAAATGCCATCGTAAATCTTCAAGATGATCTAAAAAAGACATCTCATTAATATCTTTCTTTGCCATTATATAATACCTTCTTTAATTAAATCATGTAAATGTACTACTCCCGCATAATTACCATTGTTTTCTACAAGTAATTGAGAAATACCATTGGTTTCCATAGTTTCTAATGCATCAACAGCCATAGCATCAACATTTATATGTTTAGGATTGGGACTCATAATATCTTTTGCAGTTAAAGTAGAAAAATCATCAACTTTGGTTAACATTCTACGTAAATCACCATCTGTAATAATACCAACAATTTTTTCGTTTTCAACAACTGCTGTAACCCCTAGCATTTTTTCTGTAATTTCAATAATTATGTTTTTAATGCTTGTATCTAAATGTACTTTTGGTTTTTCATTTACCGATGAAATATCATGAACTCTTAAGTACAATTTTTTACCTAATGCACCACCAGGGTGATATTTAGCAAAATCGTTACTTGAAAAACCTCTCAAATCTAATAAACAAACTGCTAGTGCATCGCCAATAACTAATTGAGCTGTGGTACTAGTAGTTGGAGCTAAATTATTAGGACAAGCTTCTTGCTCTACAAAGGCATTTAAAATATAATCTGCTTGTTGTCCTAAAAATGACGCAGTATTACCCGTAATGGCAATCATTTTATTTTTTGCACTTTTTATTAAAGGTACTAAAACTTTAATCTCAGGGGTATTTCCGCTTTTTGAAATACAGATAACCACATCATTTTTAAGAATTAGCCCTAAATCGCCATGGATTGCATCGGCAGCATGCATAAAAACTGCGGGAGTTCCAGTTGAGTTTAATGTTGCCACAATCTTATTTGCTATAATGGCACTTTTACCAATTCCTGTAATAATTACTCGCCCTTTGGATGTGTAAATAAGTTTTACTGCTTTTGCAAAATCATCAGTAATAAGGTTAGCTAAGTTAGAAATAGATTCACTTTCCATTTCAATGGTATGCTTAGCTGTATTAATAATAGAAATTTCGTCTTTCAAAATTTATTATTTTTTTTTGTTGAAGCTTTAAAGATTTTGTTATCTTTAAATGTAAATCATTATTGAATTTTATTGTAAATTCGAATTGCGTTACAAAACTAACGAAAAAAACATGAGGGTTCTCTAAATACACTGCTAAATTAAAGAATAAAATGCTTTTGAGTTTAGTGTATTTTAATAGTGTAAATTAATTTTTATTAAATCAATGTTAACAACAAAAAGTGACATTCAGTCTGCACTAAAAAAATATTTTGGATTTAACAAATTCAAAGGGTTGCAAGAAGATGTAGTTGAAAGTATTTTATCAAAAAAGCACACATTTGTAATTATGCCAACAGGAGGAGGAAAATCTCTCTGTTATCAATTACCAGCATTAATGCAACAAGGAACTGCCATTGTGGTGTCTCCTTTAATTGCTCTAATGAAAAATCAAGTAGATGCCATTAGAGGTGTCTCCCAAGAGGAAGGTGTAGCACACGTATTAAATTCTTCATTAAACAAAACTGAGGTTAAACGCGTAAAAGAAGATATTGTTAATGGTGTTACTAAGTTGCTTTACGTAGCTCCAGAATCATTAACTAAAGAAGAAAACGTTGATTTTCTTCGAACTGTAAAAATCTCTTTTATGGCGATTGATGAGGCGCATTGCATAAGCGAGTGGGGACATGATTTTAGACCAGAGTATAGAAACTTAAGACATATAATTAAAAGAATTGGTGACGATATCCCTATTATTGGATTAACTGCTACGGCGACACCAAAAGTACAAGAGGATATTATAAAAAACTTAGGAATTACTGGCGCAACAACTTTTAAAGCATCTTTTAATAGACCTAATTTGTATTATGAAATTAGGCCAAAAACTAAAAATGTTGATGCTGATATTATTCGATTCATTAAACAAAACGAAGGAAAATCAGGTATTGTTTATTGTTTAAGTAGAAAACGTGTAGAGGAGTTAGCACAAGTATTACAAGTAAATGGTGTTAAAGCAGTGCCATACCATGCAGGTTTAGATGCCAAAACTAGGTCAAGTCACCAAGATAAGTTTTTAATGGAAGATGTAGATGTTGTAGTTGCAACTATAGCTTTCGGAATGGGTATAGATAAACCAGATGTACGTTTTGTAATTCACCATGATATTCCTAAAAGTATTGAAAGTTATTATCAAGAAACTGGACGTGCTGGTCGTGATGGAGGGGAAGGACATTGTTTAGCATACTATGCATATAAAGACATTGAAAAACTAGAAAAATTCATGTCTGGTAAGCCAGTTGCAGAACAAGAAATTGGACAAGCATTATTACAAGAAGTTGTTGCTTTTGCAGAAACATCAATATCTCGTAGAAAATTCATTCTGCATTATTTTGGTGAAGAATTTGATAATAAGACTGGTGAAGGAGGCGATATGGACGATAATGTTCGTAACCCTAAAAAGCAAGTTGAAGCTAAAGATAATGTTACATTACTTTTAGATACTATTAAAAAAACAAATGAAAAATATAAATCTAAAGATTTAGTAAATGTAATTATAGGTAAAGAAAATGCATTAATAAACTCGCATAGAACCAATGAACAAGATTTTTTTGGTAAAGGCAAAGACCACGATAATAAGTATTGGATGGCCTTATTAAGGCAAGTACTAGTTGCTGGATACCTTAAAAAAGATATTGAAACTTACGGTGTTATAAAATTAATAGATTCTGGTAGAGATTTTTTAAAAAGCCCAGTATCGTTTATGATGACCGAAGATCATATTTTTGAGGGAGAGCAAGAAGATGGAACAATAATTACTGCCGAAAAAGGAGGAGGAGCTGTAGCCGATGATGTTTTAATGGGTATGCTTAAAGATTTGCGTAAAAAAAATGCTAAAAAATTAGGAGTTCCTCCATTTGTGATTTTTCAAGACCCTTCATTGGAGGATATGGCTTTAAAATATCCTATTTCTATGTCCGAACTTAGTAATGTTCATGGAGTAGGTGATGGAAAAGCAAAAAAATACGGAAAAGATTTTATCGCTCTTATTTCAAAATATGTAGAGGAAAACGATATTACTCGTCCAGACGATTTAGTTGTAAAATCTACAGGAAGTAACTCTGCCAACAAATTATATATTATTCAAAACGTTGATAGAAAATTACCTTTAGATGATATTTCGTCATCAAAAGGAATGTCTATGCAAGACTTTATAAAAGAAATGGAGGCTATAGTATATTCTGGTACTAAATTAAATATTAATTATTGGATTGATGAGATTTTAGACGAAGACCAACAAGAAGAAATTCATGAATATTTTATGGAGTCTGATTCGGATAGTATTGATGAAGCTATTGAAGAGTTTGATGGCGATTATGATGATGAAGAATTACGTTTATACCGAATAAAATTTATTAGTGAAGTTGCAAATTAGTATTCCATCATTCCTGAATTGTATTAAAATCTACAATATGTTTTTTTGCTATTAGTCTTAACGATTTAATTCGGTCTTTATCAAATTTTTTAACATCTTCCTTTTCAATTTGAAAATCTATTCTTGTAATAAATCTATTTGATACATTAGAATGATCAGATTCAAACTCTTCCGTATCTGATTTTAAATCTAAATTAAAATTTTCTCCCTCAATGCTCAGTGTCGCGCCTTTCATTGTTTTAATTTTAAAAGAGCCAACAATTATTGTTATGACGTAATAAAAACCTCCAAGTTCTTTAGTATTAGCATAAAGAACATTTTCTTTAGATATTGCAAATGCTTCATCTTCAATAGAATTAATAATGTCTTCAGTGTAATTATCTACATGCGTTCGTTCCATAGCACGTATATTTCCAAATGCTGCTAAAATATTATCTATAGAAAACTTCATAAAAAATTGATTTTGGTAAAACTAAAATTATAAATATAAATGGCAAAACTATAATCGTAAATCATTTCATATATTTGCATCTTCAAATAAAAAATAGAATAATGCAAGACGGACTATACGCAAAATTTAATACAACAAAAGGAGAAATTCTTGTTGCTTTAGAATACAAAAAAACTCCAGGAACTGTAGGTAACTTTGTTGCTTTAGCAGAAGGTAACCTAGAGAATTCGGTTAAACCTCAAGGAACACCATATTACAATGGGTTAAAATTTCACAGAGTAATACCAGATTTTATGATTCAAGGTGGTTGTCCACAAGGCTCTGGCTCTGGAAATCCTGGATACCAGTTTGATGACGAGTTTCATCCTGACTTAAAGCATGATAGCCCAGGTGTATTATCTATGGCAAATGCTGGACCAGGAACTAATGGCAGTCAGTTTTTTATAACACACATAGAAACACCTTGGTTAGATAATAATCACACTGTTTTTGGTAAAGTAGAGCATGGACAAGAAGTAGTTGATGCCATTGTGCAAGGTGATGAAATTGAAAGTTTAGAGATTGTTAGAGTTGGTGCTGATGCAGAAGCTTACAACGCTGTTGAAGCATTTAGAACTTTTGAAGGTTCTAGAGAAAAACGTTTAGCAGAAGCAAAAGCTGCGGCAGATGAAGCATTAGACAAAATAGCTGCAGGTTTTAATAAAACTGATAGTGGTTTAAGATACCAAATAATACAAGAAGGTAAAGGTGTAAAAGCTGAAAAGGGTAAAACGGTATCTGTACATTATAAAGGTCAATTAGCAGATGGTACGGTTTTCGATTCTTCATATAAGCGTAATCAACCGTTAGAATTTCCAGTAGGTGTAGGACAAGTTATTGCTGGTTGGGACGAAGGGATTTGTTTATTAAACGTAGGAGACAAAGCACGTTTAGTAATACCTAGCGATTTAGGATACGGAAGCAGAGGCGCTGGAGGTGTAATACCGCCTGATGCTACTTTAATTTTCGATGTAGAATTAATGGATGTAAAATAAAAAATCATTCTTTTTAATATTAAAAGCACTTCTTTTTGAAGTGCTTTTTTTATATTTATGGATGACAAATTTAGAACTAGAAAACCTAAAATATCCAATAGGTAAATTTGATTGCCCAAATAATATTTCAAAAGCAAATATTGAAAATTGGATTTCAATTTTAGAACAATTTCCAATTCGTTTGGAAGGATTAGTAAAGCATCTTAATAAAGAGCAATTAGATACGCAGTATAGACCCAATGGTTGGACAATTAGGCAAGTTGTTCATCATGTATCAGATAGCCATCATCATAGCTATACTCGGTTTAAATGGGCTTTAACAGAAGATAAACCATTGATTAAAGCTTATCACGAAGATCGTTGGGCAGAGCTTATAGATACCAAATTGGCACCAATTCAAATGTCTATTGAGCATATTAAAGCTATTCATTATAAATTAGTTTATCTCTTAAAAAAACTGTCTGATGCTGAATTGAATAAAAGTTTTATTCACCCAGAAAGTAAGTCTGAAGTTTTATTAAAAGAGAACATAGGTGTTTATGCATGGCATAGTAATCATCATTATGCACATATTGAGAATTTGCTTAAACAAAACAATTGGTTATAAATATTTAGTATGAGGTTATTAATCATTATTAGTCTTTTTAGTTTACAAATAGCTTGGTCACAAGCGACTCCTTATAAGGAGTATTATGATGATGGTACAATAAAAATAGAAAGCACTAAAAAAGATGGTAAATTACAAGGGAACACAAAACATTACTTCCCTTCAGGAAAACTCCAGAGGGTAGTTTATTACTCTCAAGGAAAAATGTCAGGTTTGGGTAAAGAGTATTATGAAAACGGACAATTATCTGCTTTAGTTAATTTAAAAGATGATGTTTACCATGGTGTAAGTAAATTGTATTATGAAGATGGTAAATTGTTTAAGTTGATAAACTATGTTAATGGATTGCAAGTTGGAGAGCAGAAACATTTTTATAATAATGGGACTATTATGACCATAGAAAACTATAATGAACAAGGCAAAATTCATGGATTAGTCAAAGACTATTATGAAAACACTCAACTTAAATTTGAAACTAACTATGTAAATGGAGAAATAACAGGTGAAAGAAAGAAATATTTTGAAAGCGGACAATTAAATAGCATTGGTGTTTATAAAAACGGTAAAGCTAATGGAGCTTATTATTCATATTTTGAAAATGGTATGTTAAATACAAAAACATCCTTTATTAATGATAAATTACATGGTAAGTATATTTCTTATAATGACGAAGGAAACATAAATACAGAAAAAGAATTTGTTCTAGGAAAAAAAACAGGATTGCATATTGAATATTATAAGAATGGGCAAATAGGGATAAAGTCTCTTTATAAAGAAGATAAACTAGAAGGAGAATATTTTTATTATTATAATACAGGAGAAATATGGGTTAAAGCAGAAATGAGTTATGGAAGGATTGTTACTAAAACTGTTTATTTTAAAAATGGTAGGGTAATATCTGAGGAAGCAAAAAATAAAGATTCTGGTGATTATGACTATAAGAAATATTATAAAAACGGGCAACTACAGTCAATAGGAGTTAAGGCTAGTTGGCCACAAGATGCAAAAATAGGAGAATGGCTTTATTATCATAATAATGGAGAATTGTATAAAACGGAATTGTACGGTGATTATGGAGGTCTACAAGAAGTTATTAATTGTTTTGACGGTAAGGGTAATCCTTTGAACAAAGGGAACTTTATTAATGGAAATGGTAAGCTAAATAGTTATGATATAAATGGAAAACTTATTAAAACAGATGTTTATAAGGATGGAAGTATTGTTAAAGAATAGATTTTAGTTCTTTTGATTAGATCATTTCACATAAAAGATATCAAAGCACTTTTAGACATTTATAATTATTATGTGCTAAATACCATTGTGACTTTTGATATTAAGGCTTTATCACTGGAAATCTTTACCGAAAAAGTTAATCATATTAATGCCAAATACCCTTTTATTGTTTTTGAAGAAAACGGCAATATATTAGGTTATGCCTACGGAAGCAAATGGCGACCAAAACCAGCTTATAACCATACGGTTGAGTCTACAGTTTATGTAAAACATGGAGAACACGGTAAACAAATTGGCTCAAAACTTTATGCTGAATTACTTAGCTTGTTAAAGCAAGAAAATTATCATGTTGTTTTAGGCGGACTAACTTTACCAAACGAAGCCAGCGTTAGGCTTCATGAAAAATTTGGATTTAAGCAAGTAGCGCATTTTAAAGAAGTAGGGAAAAAGTTTGATAAATGGCTTGATGTAGGCTTTTGGCAATTAAATTTTTAGCAATTATTTCCACTTAATATTACAACCTATACTAGGTTTTTGTGTATGCATATTTTCCTTGTTTTCTAATAAACAATCTAATGCATGTCTTAAGTCTTTTCCAGTAACAGCCAATCCGTTTCCTGGTCGAGAATCGTCTAACTGTCCCCTGTAATTTAATTTAAGATTAGCATCAAATATATAAAAATCAGGTGTACAAGCGGCATCATAAGCTTTTGCTACATTTTGAGTTTCATCATATAAATAAGGAAATGGGTAGTTTTCAGATTTAGCATGAATCTTCATTTTATCTGGAGAATCTTGCGGATAATTAATAATATCGTTGCTAGAAATTGCAATAAAAGAAATGCCTTTTTCAGTGTAAGCATTGGCTATAGAAACAATTTCTGAGTTTATATGAATTACAAACGGACAATGGTTGCAAATAAACATAATTACCGTTGCTTTATTCCCTTTTATATTTTGAAGCGATAATACTTCATCAGAAACTGTATTCAATAAATCGAAATTTGGAGCAGTGGTTCCTAAAGGAAGCATATTTGAAGGTGTTCTTGCCATTATTTTTTATTTATTCAAAGTTCGTAATAATTTGTATTTTTAAAAAATGAACGATGCAATAACTTTTGAAGATTTCACGAAAGTAGATTTACGAGTAGGAACCATTATAGAAGTAAACGATTTTCCAGAAGCTAGAAACCCTGCTTACCAGATTACTATCGATTTTGGAGATTTAGGAATCAAAAAATCTTCGGCTCAAATAACAACCTTATATACTAAAGAAGACTTATTAAACAGGCAAATTGTAGCTGTTGTAAACTTTCCTAAAAAGCAAATTGCAAAATTTATGAGTGAATGTTTGGTTATAGGAGCTGTAGATGGTAAAGATGTTATTCTTTTAAACCCAGAAAATAGTGTAAAGAATGGCACTCCAGTATCTTAGTTTATGCAACAACTAGACCATGTTCAAATAAACTTTGACACCAACGCGCTTTGGGTTTTAAATGTAGCCCTTGCATTAGTTATGTTTGGTGTAGCATTAGGGATTTCAATAAACGATTTTAAAAGCTTAATCAAACAACCAAAGCTAGTTTTAATTGGAATTTTATCTCAATTCATTTTTTTACCCTTTGTTACATTTCTGTTCGTACTTTTAATAAAACCACAACCAAGCATTGCTTTAGGAATGATGATGGTTGCTGCTTGCCCCGGCGGGAATGTTTCAAATTTCATGACAAGCTTAGCTAAAGGAAACACCGCGTTATCTGTTAGCCTTACTGCATTTGCTACTTTTTTAGCAGTGTTCATGACTCCCTTAAATTTTCAGTTTTATGGAAATTTATATCAACCTACAGCAGAAATTTTAAAAAGCATACAATTAGAGCCTTTTGAGTTAATAAAGCTAGTAGTACTTATACTTGGAATTCCACTAGTTTTAGGAATGCTTTTAAGGTTTTATAACGAAAAGCTAGCTCACAAGCTTTCGAAAGTTTTAAAGCCTTTATCAATTGTTGTTTTTATTGCTATAGTAATTATTGCGTTTTCTAAAAATTTGGAAGTATTTAATAACTTTATTCATCATGTATTATTAATAGGGGTCAGTCACAATATATTAGCAATCACTATTGGTTTTTTAGTTGCTAGAGCCTTTAAATTATCGTTTAAAAATCAAAAAACATTAGCTATTGAAACAGGTATTCAAAATTCTGGTTTAGGATTGCTGCTTATTTTTACATTTTTTGATGGAATAGGAGGTATGGCAATTTTAGCTGCATTTTGGGGCATTTGGCATATTATTTCTGGCTTGTTATTAGCTTGGTATTGGTCTCATAAAAAAAGACGTTTAGCATATTGAAATTTATCTGGTTATATAGCGTAAGATTGTATTTGAGTATTGGTATGTTTTTCTATTTTAAAAAAATAAAAATCCATGGTATTAAAAATGTACCAAAAAACAAACCCGTTTTATTACTGAGTAATCATCAAAATGCTTTATTAGATGCTCTATTAATTGCTACTAAGTCTGGTAGGTTTTCTTATTTTTTAACAAGATCTGCAGTTTTTAAAAAATCTTTGGTAAGCAAAATTTTAAATAGCCTGCAAATGCTGCCTATTTATAGAATTAGGGATGGATGGAGTAAACTGTCTAATAATAATGCTATTTTCGAAACCTGTTCTGAGCTTTTAAATGAAGAAGAAGCTATTGTGATTTTTCCAGAAGGGAGTCACAATTTAAAGCGAACGGTTAGACCTTTGAGTAAAGGCTTTACAAGAATTGTTTTTGATACTTTAAAAAAATATCCAAAAACAGATTTACAATTAATTCCAGTAGGATTAAATTTTGAAAAAGCTGAAAAATGCCCAGATAGTACTTCAATATTTTTTGGAGAACCAATAGTTGCTAAAGGATTTATTTCTGAAAATAGAAATGAAGATGTAGTAAAGTTGAAAGCAAAAATTCAATCTGAGATTTCTAAACTAACAACGCATATACCATCTGACAATTATAATGAAACCTTAAGAAGGTTAAATGGCTTACAAGTTGATTTTTTGGACCCCAAAGCAGTGAATATGTGTATTTCCAGTGGGTTTAAAAACTGTAATACCACCCGAAAATCTAAAATAAAAGGAGTAAAATTATTTTTTAAAGGCTTACTAATTTTAAATATTTTATTTCCTTATTTAATTTGGAAGCGTATTATACAACCAAAAATAGATGAGATTGAATTTATATCTACTTTTAGATTTGCTATAGCCATTACTTTGGTTCCGTTTTACCTTTTAGCAATTGTATTTATAACAGTTTTTTTATTCAGTTTTAAAGCCGCAGTAATCTATTTAATTTCAGTTTTAATAATTTCTCTTATAGCAATTAAATTATAGTTCTTTTCTAAAGAAAATAGCATTCATTAAAAGTTTATTAGTGCCGTACCAAAATGCTCTAAAATTCGTATTATCTGTAAACACAACAACTTTGCCTTTACCTAATTTTTTTATTTGAACTGGAACAGTTTCTGCTAAAACTTTCAAATTTGGTTTAGAAATATAGCCACTTAAAAGAGGAGTTTTAGTGTATTGAATTGGGTTGTTATAGCTTAACGAGTCTGCTTTAATAAAAATAGTTGTATTCCTAAATAATGCTATTTTATCATTTTTGTAACCAAAATTTATTGGGTGCGACCTATCTAGTTTTGCTTCAAAGATGGCACCTCCAATTACTTGCGCGCCTTTAAAATCACTTTTTTCTTCGAAACTTACATGTTTTGCAGGAATATTAGTTTTTTCAAAATCTAATTGAATAAACTCCTTCTCTTTAAGCCATTTCACGGTATTTCTATATCCAATAATAGTGCCTCCTCTTTTAGTCCACGATTTAAGCTTTTTAGTACTTGATTCACTTAAGGATTTCATGTTTGGGATAACAATTGTATTGTATCGGTCCAAATCAGCTTTTCCAATGGTTTTAGTGTCTAATTTTGTAATAGCAATATTAAAGCGTGTATCAAATAAATGCCAAATTTCCCCTGCATCGTATGATGAGATACCATCTCCAACTAATAAAGCTATTTTAGGTTTTACTAAAGTTTTAAAATTTCTACTACCTAAATCTATACCTTCTGTTAAGCCTGTATTTACAGCATCGATTTGCAAATAACTTTCTTTGGCTAGTTTACTTAAATAGGTGTGCAAATCTGCACTATTTATTTTTTGACTTTGTACAGGAATCAAAAGTGTACCATAATCGTAATCTTTATTATTCATGCTAAAACGCTTTAGAGCTACTTTAGTACGAATGCCCTTATTTAATAATTGATTGAGTAGTTTTGGCGAGTAATATTCGTACCACTCCACTAAATAGGCATAATTGCTTGAACCAGAAATATTTCCTTTTCTTGGTTGTAAATTGATTACTTGTTCTCCCAAATTATTTGTAGAAACATTTTCAGCATAATTTATATTAAAAGCAAGTTGAAAAGACCAAGCAGAAATATCATAAAATAGGCTATCTTGAAACGTGGTGCGTTTTTCAAACATAGCATTTATTAAGCGTGTATTCTTCTGATTTTTAGGGATAATGTAACTGTATCCTTTTTTGAAACGTTTTCCGTTTGCGGTAAAATCTTGTTTTATTTCATGAAATTTAATTTTATGCCTATTTAGTATCTCAGCTAAATGATAAGTTTTTGCAGCATCCTTTTCATCACCAAAAACAATAGCTTTAGTTGATTGTTTTACACCTTCTTGCCTAGCATTTTTGTAAAAATCGTGTTGATATTTTAAAAGATCTTTACTCATGCTTTTTGCAGCATTTAAAGTAGATAGTATCGTAGTAAATTGATTTTTGATGGTAAACGGAAAGGTTAAAATACCATTGTTACTTTCTTGTATATGACCTCTAGAACTTGCTTGCTCGAATAAAATACCAATACCTCCATTTATATCTGGAAATGTCGATCCTTTGCCATAGTAAAAATCATCATAGCTTTCTTCAGTATAATACAATGACCCTATTTTGTTTAAAGCTTCAGCGTGAAACTCACCTATGCTTTTTGTTAATTCTTGGTTCTGCTTTGGTGTTAAAGGATGTGTTCTTGAAGGAATTCCAGGTTGAAAGAAAAAGGTAGAATTGGTTCCCATTTCATGATGATCGGTTAAAATATTTGGTAACCATTTATGAAATGTTTCTACCCTAGCTCTAGATTCTGGCAATTGTACCGGTAACCAATCACGATTCATATCAAACCAATAATGATTGGTTCTTCCACCTGGCCAAACCTCACTATATTCTCTATCGTTTGGGTCTGGATTTAAGTTTATATTTTTATTAGTATTTGCCCAATAAGCAAAACGTTGCAATCCGTCAGGGTTTAAAGAAGGATCAAATAAGATAACCGTATTGTCTAATAATTCATTGATATAACTACTATCTGCGGCAGCTAAATAGTAAGCTGCTAATAAACTTGCATTGGAGCCACTAGGTTCGTTACCATGAATTGAAAATCCTTGATAAACCACTATGGGCATATCTTTGATATCTACAGGTGTGTTATTAGTTGCATCTATATGTCTTTTACGTATAGCATCAATATTTTGATGGTTTTTAGGCGATGTAATAGTTAGTAACAAGAGTGGTCTGTCTTCAAAGGTTTTACCTCTATTTTCAATGCTTATCCTATCTGATGCTTTAGCAAGAGCATACATGTATTGCACAAGCTTATCATGCGTAACATGCCAATCTCCAACTTGATGACCAATAATATTTTTTGGGGTTGGAATGTTTTGGTTATAACTTATGTCTTGCGGAAGGTAATATGATAAGTTTATTTTACTTTGAGATGTGGCAAATAAAGATGCCATAAAACAAATGATAAAAAGTTTGTTCATTATGAGTTAGTTAGGTTATAAATATAAAAAAACCGTTACACTTGGTATAACGGTTTTTGTTAATTTTAAAATGACGCTCTATATATCGTCAAAGTCTATATCTGTAAAGCTTTCAGGAGTTTTTAATTCGTCCTCTGTAACTCGTGGTTGATTATTATATTCTTTTTTGAAATCTTTTTGATGACGCTCGCTAATCACTTCATCACCTTTTTCTTTAATAATATAATCAGTCATTTCAGCTAAAATATCTTTAAACTCAGCAAAGTCTTCTTTGTAAATATATATTTTATGCTTCTTATAATGATAAGATCCATCATCATTAGTAAACTTTTTACTCTCGGTAATCGTAAGATAGTAGTCTTCTGCTTTTGTAGCCCTTACATCAAAAAAATATGTTCGTCTCCCAGCTCTTAGCACTTTTGAAAAAATCTCCTCTTTCTCCATCATATCATTATTGTTCATAGTTGTATAGAAATTTGTTGGATTGTCTATTATTTGTATCAAAAATCTAAAAAAATAGCATATTAACCAACAAATATTACGTTTTCTTTTTGATAAGTAATTATTTGTTGCATTTAATTGAATGATAAAATGATGTATCTATTTAAAATTCAGATAGTTTACTCTTGCTTTGAATCAGTTTCGCTTAATTGTTTTAAATATAAATCTTTGTAGTAACCTTCAACATTAATTAGCGATTCATGCTTTCCTTTTTGAACAATTTCACCATCTTCTAAAACAATAATTTTATCAGCATTTTTTACAGAAGAGACTCTATGGCTTACAATAACTGTTGTTTTTCCTTTAGATAATTTATTTAAGCTTTTTAAAATTTTCTCTTCAGTTTCAGTATCAACGGCAGATAAGCAATCATCAAATAATAAGATTTTTGGAGATTTGATAATGGCTCGTGCTATTGATACACGCTGCTTTTGTCCTCCAGAAAGTGTAATCCCGCGTTCACCTAAAACAGTATCGTAACCTTCATTAAATTTTATAATGTTTTTATGCACTTGTGCATTTTTAGCAGCATTAATAACATCATCTTCTGTAGCATCTTCTTTGCCAAACTTTATATTGTTTTTTATAGAATCTGAAAACAAAAAGGCATCTTGAGGGACATACCCAATACTGTTTCTTAAATCATTAAGGTTAAGGAGGTTTATTTCAGTATTGCTTATGATTATTGAACCAGAATCGATATCGTAAAGTCTACCAATTAAATCCAAAACAGTCGATTTTCCAGATCCTGTTTTGCCTAAAATAGCAAGTGTTTCGCCTTCCTTAATATTAAAACTTACATTCTTTAAAGCTTGAATATTAGTGTCATCATAAATAAAAGATACATTGTTGAAAGTAATATCTCCTGTGATTTCTGTACGATTACTATTTGTGTTTTTTATTTCGGGTTCAATCTTTAAAAATTCATTAATTCGTTTTTGAGATGCTTCGGCTTGTTGTACAATAGAAGTTACCCAACCTACAGTTGCTACAGGCCATGTAAGCATGTTTACATAAATAATAAACTCTGCAATTGTACCTAAACTTTCAATTTCGCCATTTATATATTGCATTCCACCTATATAAATTACCAACAAATTACTGGTGCCGATAAGTAAAATCATCATAGGAAAAAATAAGGCCTGTACTTTTGTTAAATTAATTTGTTTCTCTTTACTACTTGCCGAAAGCGCTTTAAAATTTGTAGCTGTTAGAGGTTCTATTCCATAAGCTTTTATAACCGAAATACCACTAAAAGATTCCTGAGTATATGTTGATAGCTTCGATAAATATTGCTGCACTATAGTGCTACGTTTGTGTATTTCTCTACTCAACTTATATATAGCAACAGAGAGTATTGGTAGCGGAGCAATAGTGAAAAGAGCTAGTTTTGGTGCCGCATTAAACATATAAATTAATACAATTACAAAGAGTGTAATCGTATTAATACTATACATTAACGCAGGGCCAGCATACATGCGCACACGACCAACATCTTCACTTATTCTATTCATTAAATCGCCTGTTCTATTTTTTTTGTAAAAGTTCAATGAAAGCTTTTGATACTGACCGTATATTTCATTTTTTAAATCGAACTCTATATAACGTGATACATTTATTATGGTTTGACGCATAAAAAAAGTAAGTATGGCTCCAATTAATGCAGCACCAATTATGTAAAGAATGGCTTCGGATAACTCTGCTTTAAAAACGTCTTTGGTAATTTTTCCTTCTAGTGCATTTTCAACAACAACAAATATTTTTTTTACATATCGTGGTGTATAAAGCAAAAATACTCTGGCTACTATAGTAATTATTGTACCAATAATAAGATGTGCTTTGTATTTTAGAAAGTATTTATTTAAATGCTGAAGTTCCTTCATTTATAAATTTATGATTGCTTTAATGTATGAGAATGCAAATATAATTTGAAGAAGCAAAGATAATAGATTAAAACTATTAGTAGGGCTTACTTTAAACTTCCAATTGTTAAATATAGCCTAAATATTATTGCAATAATTAGTTTATAATATGAAGCATTTATTTTAAAATAGTATTATTTTTGCAGCACGAAACAAATCAATAATTTTCGATTTAATTTAAAGTTCTTTGTAATGATGCTAAACAGAAGACACATTCGTATAAAAGTAATGCAAACTATGTATGCGTTTAAAGGCGGAGAGAGTGATGATTTTAGTAAAGATCAGAAGTTTTTAATGTTTAGTATAGATAATATGTACAACTTGTACCTTTTATTGATGGCTTTACTACTTGAAGTACAAAAAAGAGCCGAAAGCAACTTACAAAAAAAGCAAAACAAACATTTAGCGACAAAAGAAGACAAAGATCCTAACAGGAAATTTGTTAACAATCAAGTGTTGCAAATTCTTAAAAATAACCTACAATTAAAAAACCAGTTCGAAACTTATAAGATTACCAATTGGGAGTTAGATAACGAGTACGTTGATGTTATTTTTAAAGCTATTATTTCTAGTGATTTGTATAAAGATTATATGCAAACTAAAGTGTCAGACTTTAAAGAAGATAAAGAGTTTATAGTTGATATTTTTAAAGAGATTATTGCACCAAACGAGAAGCTATACGATTATATGGAAGATAAAAACCTAACCTGGTTAGATGATCTTCCTACTGTTAACACTACTATTTTAAAGCTGTTGAGAAAGGTTAAAATAACTTCTAGCGAAAACTATTTTACACCTAATTTATATAAAGATATTGAGGATAAACAATTTGCTATTGACTTGTTTAAAAAGACACTGTTGAATAAAACAGTAATAAATAAAGAAATTGAACTTAAAACACAAAATTGGGATGCTGAACGAATAGCTAGCATAGATTATGTGTTGCTTCAAATGGCAATTTGCGAACTGCAACATTTTACTTCAATACCTGTAAAAGTTACCATTAACGAATATTTAGAAATAGCTAAAGAGTACTCAACTCCAAAGAGTAGCATTTTTATAAATGGTATTTTAGACAAGCTGGTAAAAGAATATACAGCTGATGGAAAATTAAACAAAATTGGCCGTGGCTTAATGTAATTATCTGTTAAGAGAATAATAAAAGTTTTTAATCGATTAAATAATTGCTATTTTTACATCCCGAATGATAAAAACATTTAAAATGAAAAAAGTAATATTAGGATTAAGCACGCTATGCTTAATTGCATTTACATCATGTAAAGAAGAAAGCGCAGCAAAGAAAATAGAAGAGAGTAATTTAGCTGCTGCTGCAAAAAGAGATGCAGTATCTTCAAAGTTCCCAAAATTAGAATTTGATAAAAGAGAGTACGACTTTGGTGAAATAGAAGCTAAAACTCAAGTGGAAACTGTATTTAATTACAAAAACACTGGCGAAGCTCCTTTAGTTATTACAGATATTAAAAGTTCTTGTGGCTGTACAATTCCTAAAGATTGGAGTAGAGAGCCATTGGCAGCAGGAGAATCTGGAAAGTTTACTGTAAAATTTAATGGTAGTGGACAAAATAAAATAACAAAAACAATAACAGTAACAGCAAATACAGAAAAAGGTTCAGAAACTGTAAAGATTACAGCATTTGTAAAGCCAGACCCTAATGCACCTGCTACTGTCAATAAACCTGCAACTATACCAACAGTTAATTCAGCTGTTAAAAAAACCAGTACACAGCCAGGTCACGAAGGACATAACCATAACTAAAAAACAACTATAATGGGAGATTTAGGCCAATTTATGCCTTTTGTATTAATGTTTGTAGTCATCTATTTTTTTATGATTGCACCACAAATGAAACGTGCCAAAAAAGAAAAAAAGTTTGCAGCCGAATTAAAACGAGGCGATAAAGTAGTTACAAAAAGTGGAATGCATGGTAAAGTTTTAGAACTTAACGATAAAGATGGTAGTTGCGTTATTGAAACTATGTCTGGTAAAGTAAAGTTTGAACGTTCTGCCATTTCTATGGAGATGAGTAGTAAAATAAACGCACCAGTAAAAGCTAAGTAAGTATTGCTACTTTTAAGATATAAAAAAGCTTCCAATTTTTTGGAAGCTTTTTTATTTAACAATTCTTGTATTTATCGTTTAAGCCAACACCTCGTAGAATCATGGGTTTAATTTTTTCTAAACGGGTTTGCTTTGTGGCTTCTCTTTTTGCCGAACTAATATATTCGCAATATTCTCGTTGCTTGTAAGCCGATAAACTTTCAAAACTAGTTTTTAACTCGCTCGCTAAAATTGCTTTTAATTCTTGTGGTATAATAGTTTCTTTTTTGCTTCGGTCTGGTTTTACTTCTTTACCTAATTTTTGGTTCTCTATCGCTTCTTTAACATATGCTAAAACAATGTTTTTATCAATCTCCTTAACCGATTCAAAACGCATTTGCCGTAGTGCTTTTGTTTTTTCTTCTTGAGCGTTTACTAACAGATTTTGTTTGTCTTCTAAAAACACACCATTAAAAAACCAAATACCAAAATGCTTTTTAAATGCACCTAAACCAATTACATTTTTATTGTTTAGGGTATAAACAGGAGCGTTCCATTTTACGGTTTCTTCAAGCTCGGTAGTGTTTATAATATTTCTTAAAATACTTAAGGCTTCCCCAAAATGAATATTCTCTTCAATGTATTCTTCAACGGAGTATATTTTTTTCATTGTTAATTTTTGAAGGTTAGCTTAACGTGTTTGTATATGAAAAGTAGCGGTTTTGTGTGCGAGGATTTAGAAGTTAATATAAAGGCGCTAGCCTTTGATTAAGTAATAATTACCGCATTATTTTTATACGGTGTTCTAAACATTTTTTATTTCTTACTAAGATTTTCTACTGTTAAACTGTCGCTTAAAGCTACCCTTAGAGTTATAAGTTTTTCTGAAGAATTAAACTTATTTTTAATTCTCATGTTAACTTCAGTTACAATTGTTTTTTTTTCAGAGTCTTTCAATACCATTTCGTAAATATCTTGAGATGTTTTTTCATCACTAGCTTTCATAAAACTATAATACTCCTTTTCAGACAAAGTAACTAAATCAGTCATGTCAATTAACTCGTAATAGTTTGGAGAATTTATATTCATTGCTAGAAATTTTTCTATATTAGTTTTAGCTATTTTTTTATCAGTATCTTTTTTACAGCTAATAATTCCGAATGAAATAAGTACCAATAATATTATTTTTTTTAACATAAGCTTAGTTTAAATTGTACACAATGTTTTTCTAGTATATGAATCTGTTTAATATTGAAACAGGTTCAGCAAAATTGATATATATGCAACGTTAAACAAATTTCGATATTTTATCTGACAAAGTCAAGTGTTCATATAAAACAGAAAAGCCACTTTACATACGCAAAGTGGCTTTAAATAAAATAAAATTTTTAGTTTAAGACTTTGTAGCCTTAACTGTAATTTTTAATTCAATATCGTCATTAATAAATTTATCGCCTAAATCATCAAAAAACGATTTAGAGCCATATTTTACATTCCATTTAGAACGATCTATAGTAAATGTTTCGCTAGTTAAAATTAATGCGCCATCAGTATTTGAAACTGTTACAGGAAAAGTTACATTGTTTTTAGCGTCTTTAAGTGTTAAGTTTCCAGATAACATCGTTTTTCCATCAACTTCACTTATTCCAGTGATTTCAAAAGCTGAGCTTGGGTGTTTTTCAACATCAAAAAAATCAGCACTTTTTAAGTGTCCAGTAAGTTTTCCGTTATATTCGTCTTCTTTCGGAATATCTGCAACTTCAATAGATTTCATATCAATTAAAAATGTACCGCTATTAATTTTTCCATCAGTTACGTTAAATACACCATTTTCTATATTAATAGTTCCGTTATGTGTTCCTGTTGGCTTAAAACCTTTCCACTCAATAGTAGATTCTGCGATATTAGCTGTATATTTTTCTGATGATGTTTCAGCTGTAGCAACTGTTTCTGCTTCTTTTGTATTTGCTTCCTTTGCTTTGTCTTTACATCCGTTTGCGCTTATTACTAAAGCAGCAATAGTAAATATTGTGGCTATTCTTTTTTTCATCTTTATTGTTTTTAATGTTTAAGCAGTAAAATTAGTCAATTGTTTGTTTTTTTGGGTAAAAAAAATATTAAATTTTTTTAGTGACATTTTGACATTTTAATAATAATGGCAGTACTTTTGCCAACTCATTTTAGTACTTGCATAAATTAAATTTAGTGATGAGCAAAAAGAATATAAAAGATATAGAAAAAGAACAAGTTGAAGACCAAAAAGCTGAAGCTGTTGATGTTGTAGAAGAGCAAACTATAGAAGAAAAACTTCAAGACGAGTTAAAACAAGAAAAGGATAAGTTTTTACGCTTGTTTGCTGAGTTTGAAAATTACAAAAGACGTACCTCTAAAGAGCGTATCGAGTTATTTGCAACAGCTGGAGAGGGTGTAATGAAAACTTTATTGCCAGTTCTTGATGATTTTGAACGTGCTTTAACACACATTGAAGAAGATAAGGAGGCTGAAGAATTACGTAAAGGTGTATTATTAATTTATCAAAAATTAGTAAAAGCATTAGAGCAAAAGGGACTAACTGCAATTTCAATTAAAAAAGGAGATGATTTTAATGCAGATAACCATGAAGCTATTACACAAATACCTGCGCCATCTGACGATTTGAAAGGAAAAATTATTGATGTAGTTGAAAAAGGATATAAGCTAGGTGAAAAAATAATACGTTTCCCTAAAGTTGTTATAGGGCAATAAAACAAAATTATGGCTAAAAGAGATTATTACGAAATATTAGGAGTAAGTAAAGGTGCTAGTGCTGCAGAAATAAAAAAGGCTTACCGTAAAAAAGCTATTGAATTTCATCCTGATAAGAACCCAGATGATAAAGGCGCAGAAGCAAAGTTTAAAGAAGCAGCTGAGGCATATGAAGTGTTGAGTGATGGAGACAAGAAAGCGCGTTACGATCAGTTTGGTCATCAAGCCTTTGAAAATGGCGGCGGCGGTTTTGGCGGCGGCGGAATGAATATGGATGACATATTCAGTCAATTTGGTGATATTTTTGGTGGTGCTTTTGGTGGTGGCGGATTTTCTGGTTTTGGCGGTGGCGGTGGCCAGCGCAGAGTTAAAGGCAGTAACTTACGTATAAGAGTTAAACTAACGCTAGAGGAAATAGCCAATGGTGTAGAGAAAAAAATAAAAGTAAAACGTAAAATTCAAGCTCCAGGAACAACTTACAAAACCTGCTCGACATGTAATGGAAGTGGACAGGTTACACGTATTACAAATACTATTTTAGGAAGAATGCAAACCTCTGCGCCATGTAACGTTTGCGGTGGTGCAGGGCAAACTATTGATAAAAAACCTGCTGATGCTGACGCCCAAGGACTAAAAGTTGCTGAAGAAACAGTATCAATTAAAATACCTGCAGGTGTTGTAGATGGCATGCAACTTAAAGTTTCTGGAAAAGGAAACGATGCTCCAGGAAATGGTATTTCGGGTGATTTATTAGTTGCTATTGAAGAAGAAGATCACGATACATTACAGCGTGAAGGAGATAATTTACACTACGATTTATATGTAAGTTACCCTGATGCCGTTTTAGGTACATCAAAAGAGATTGACACTGTTACAGGCAAAGTACGAATAAAGGTAGAGGCTGGAGTACAATCGGGCAAAATTTTACGCTTACGCGGAAAAGGAATACCAAGTATTAACGGTTACGGGAAAGGAGATCTTTTGGTACATGTAAATGTATGGACACCAAAGACATTAAATAAACAACAGAAAGAATTTTTTGAGACTATGAGAGATGATGAACACTTTTCTCCTAAACCAGAAAGTTCAGATAAATCATTTTTTGAAAAAGTAAAAGACATGTTCTCTTAGTGATAGAAAATTATGAAGTTATCTTATAGTTTTGGCTCTATTTGCAAAAAAAAAACTATATTTGATTTATCACTAATTTATTTTAGTGATAATTTTTCTTTTTCATAGCAATTTTTTTCCCATCCTTAATTTTATTAAGGGTGGGTTTTGTTTTTTTAATTGAAAACTAATTCCTGTATGTTTTATCAATTAATTCTACATGTTGGTTGTAACATTTAATATATTTACAATACTTATTTTTAAACACTAAAAATTTTTAAATGAATAATCTATTAGTGGCTCATTCGGTCTCTAAAAATTTTGGCGATTTTAAAGCATTAAACAACGTTTCAATAGAAGTCCCTAAAGGTAGTATTTTTGGGTTGTTGGGACCTAATGGTGCTGGAAAAACAACGCTTATACGAATCATTAACCAAATAACTATGCCCGATACTGGTACGGTACATTTGGATGGTGAATTACTTAACGAAAATCATATAAAAGATATTGGTTATCTACCAGAAGAACGTGGGTTGTATAAATCTATGAAAGTAGGCGAACAAGCTTTGTATTTAGCGCAATTAAAGGGGCTTAGTAAATCTGAAGCTAAAACACGATTAAAATACTGGTTTGACCGTTTAGAAATAGGTGATTGGTGGAATAAAAAAATTCAAGAATTATCTAAAGGGATGGCTCAAAAAATACAGTTTGTAGTAACAGTGTTACACGAACCAAAGCTGTTAATTTTTGATGAACCTTTTTCAGGATTCGACCCAATAAATGCCAATTTAATTAAAGACGAAATTTTACGTTTACGAGACAATGGTGCTACTATCATTTTTTCAACACATCGTATGGAATCTGTTGAAGAATTGTGTGATGATATTGCGTTAATACATAAATCAAACAAAATTTTAGATGGTAAATTAGTTGATGTTAAGCGCCAATATAAAACCAACACATATGAGGTTGGTATAAAAACAGATAGCAATACTGCTTTGCATCAAGAATTGTCTGAGAAGTTTAGTGTTTCAAGTGCTAATTTTAAAACCTTAGATAATGAATTGAAGTTGAATATAAAGCTTAATGACAGTGATAAACCCAACGAGTTTTTATCGTATTTAACAACAAAAGGAGAAGTGTCTCACTTTGTTGAATTAATACCTAGCGTTAACGATATTTTTATTCAAACAGTAAAGAATAATTAATTTATGAATCATTTACCACTTATAATAAAGCGCGAATATTTAACAAAAGTTAAGAATAAATCATTTATAATTATGACGATTTTAAGTCCTATTATTATGATAGCACTTATCTCTGTCGTTGCATATTTATCACAATTAAACAACAATAAAACACGAGTTATTTCTGTATTAGATGAATCTGGAATTGTAAAAGAAGTTTTTAAAGATTCTGACAACACTACTTATCATATTTTAGAGAATATGAATTTAGATGATGCAAAAGCTATTGTTAAGGAAACATCCAATTATGGCTTACTTCATATTGAAAAATTTGATGATATTGATGTGCTATCAAAACATATTAAGTTTTATTCTGAAGAATCTCCTTCACTTACGCTAATTTCTAGCTTAGAATCAAAAATTGAAAAAAAGCTTACAAATATAAAACTTCGACAAAAAGGTGTAGATGTTGAAATGATTAAGGCCTCAAAAATTAATATAAACCTTGCCCAAGAAAGTTTTGAGGGCGAAAAAACATCTAAAATTGACAGTGTTGTTAAACTTATTTTTGGTGGGCTAGCTGGATATTTATTATTCATGTTTATTATTATTTATGGTAATATGATTATGCGTAGTGTAATTGAAGAAAAAACGAGTAGAATTATTGAGGTTATTATATCGTCTGTAAAACCAGTTCAATTAATGCTTGGTAAAATTATAGGTACATCGTTGGCAGGTATTACACAATTTATAATTTGGTTAATTTTAGGAGGTGTTTTAATGACAATAGTATCTGCTATTTTTGGAATAGATATGGCACAATCTCCACAGCAAGATATGATGCAACAAGCTATGGAAAATCCAGAAGTAAACATGCAAGTTCAAGATGTTATTACTGCATTTTATCATTTGCCAATTGCTAATTTAATTGTTGCTTTTATATTATTTTTTATAAGCGGTTACCTATTATATAGTTCCCTTTACGCAGCTATTGGAGCAGCAGTAGATAATGAAACAGATACTCAGCAATTTATGTTGCCAATTTTAATGCCCCTAATTCTTGCAGTTTATATTGGGATTTTTACAGTTATTGAAGACCCGCATGGCACCGTGTCAACTGTATTTTCGTTTATACCTTTCACTTCGCCGGTTGTGATGTTAATGCGTATTCCTTTTGGAGTACCTCTGTGGCAACAATTGGTATCATTATTGTTATTAATTGGTACCTTTATGCTAACCGTTTGGTTTGCAGCAAAAATATACAGAGTCGGTATTTTAATGTATGGAAAAAAACCAAGTTATAAAGAGTTAATAAAGTGGATTAAGTATTAAAATGGAAGAACTAAAAGACATATTAAATCACACATTTAGTTTTAGCGAAAATATTCATATTGATGTAAAAACAATACTGGTTGTAATATTGGCTTTAATACTAACAGCGTTTATATTAAAGTTAATACGAAAGGTTGTTACTAGAAAGCTACCACAGCAAGATAAAGTGAAGTTTGTCTCGCTTTTTTCTTATAGTAAATGGTTTATTTATGTTATTATTCTATTAATGACACTCCATAATTCTGGAGTGCAAGTAACTGCTATTTTTGCTGCATCTGCGGCATTATTAGTAGGTGTTGGTTTAGCGCTCCAAACATTATTTATGGATATAATATCTGGAGTTTTTATACTTATAGATCAATCTGTACATGTAGGCGATATTATTGAATTAGACGGAAAAATTGGTAGAGTAGAAGAGATTAAGTTAAGAACAACGCGTGCTGTAACAATAGATAATAAAGTATTAATAATTCCTAATCATTTATATTTAACAAACAGTTTATATAATTGGACCGAAAACGGAACAACTACTAGAGAAAGTGTTGAGGTAGGTGTAGCATACGGTAGTGACATACAGCTAGTAAAAGAAATTTTGTTGCAAGTAGCAAATAATCATCCGGCAGTTGTTAAGAAACCAGAACCGTTAGTTGTTTTTACTAATTTTGGAGACAGTGCTTTAATGTTTAAATTGATTTTTACATTAAATGATAGCTTTCAGGCTCTTATACCGCAAAGTGATATGCGATTTGAGATAGATAGATTGTTTAAAGAAAACAATATTAGTATTCCTTTTCCACAACGAGACGTACATATTATTCAAAAATAAAGTTAAAAATATGCCTAAAATATTAATAATAGAAGATGAAGCAGCCATAAGAAGAGTTTTGGTAAAAATTCTTTCAGAAGAAAACGATACTTATCAAGTTGAAGAAGCCGAAGATGGATTGGTTGGTGTCGAAAAAATAAAAAATGACGACTTTGATTTGGTACTTTGCGACATAAAAATGCCAAAAATGGATGGTGTTGAAGTTCTAGAAGCTACCAAAAAAATTAAACCAGAAATACCAATGGTTATGATTTCTGGTCATGGTGATTTAGATACAGCAGTTAATACAATGCGTTTAGGGGCTTTTGATTATATATCAAAACCGCCAGATTTAAACAGGTTACTAAATACAGTTAGAAACGCTTTAGACAGAAAAGAGCTGGTAGTTGAAAACAAATTGCTTAAAAAGAAAGTAAGCAAGAATTTTCAAATGATAGGAGAAAGCAAAGCGATAACTCATATAAAAGATATTATAGAAAAAGTTGCGCCAACTGATGCACGAGTACTTATTACTGGCCCAAACGGTACAGGAAAAGAATTGGTAGCACATTGGTTACATCAAAAAAGTGATCGCTCAAAAGGCCCTATGATAGAAGTGAATTGTGCTGCAATACCAAGCGAACTTATTGAAAGTGAACTGTTTGGACATGTCAAAGGAGCTTTTACAAGTGCTAATAAAGATAGAGCAGGTAAGTTTGAAGCGGCTAATGGTGGTACTATTTTTTTAGATGAAATTGGAGATATGAGTCTTTCTGCACAGGCTAAGGTGTTAAGAGCTTTACAAGAAAGCCGTATTCAACGAGTAGGTAGTGATAAAGATATAAAGGTAAATGTACGAGTAGTTGCAGCAACCAATAAAGATTTGAAAAAGGAGATTAAAGAAGGAAACTTCCGAGAAGATTTGTATCATAGACTAGCTGTTATTTTAATACAAGTTCCTGCTTTAAATGATAGGCGTGATGATATCCCTTTACTTATCAATTATTTTTCCAGTAAAATTGCTAGCGAGCAAGGTACTGTTAAAAAAACATTTTCGGATAAAGCTGTAAAGTTATTGCAAGATTATGATTGGACAGGTAATATTCGAGAGCTTCGTAATGTTATAGAACGATTAATTATTCTTGGAGGAAAAGATGTAAGCGAAACAGACGTAAAGATGTTTGCGAGCAAATAAAAAAACAAGCCCTTGAAATTATTTCAAGGGCTTGTTTTTTAATACCTTATTTGTCGCACGAGTTTAGTTCTTCTATGTAATTTGATGCTAATATTTTTAGACTTTTTATATAATAGCTCTTAATTGCTTCTATACTTTTTGCAGACATATCTGTTGGTGAGATTGTTTTTTTTTGTTGATTATGGTTATAACCGCAGACTTTTAGAGCATGATTATATGCTTTTATGTTTGCAGCAATAGCATTTTCATAAGAAAGAATTAATTGTGCTTTTTTATTTGTTAACTCTTTTTCTTTTTGTTGAGCTAATTTATTTTTTATTTGTTCCTCTTTAAGTTTTAAGGCTTCCTGCTGCTTTTTTAATGCTAGTTGTTCGTTTTGCAAATTTGAAAGCTCAGTGTTTTCATTAGATTTAGCAATATCAGAATTGTTAGAATACGAACACTTGTCAATCTCAATAACACTTTCTTTGGCAGTTTCTCTAGCACGTTTTACAAAAAACCGACCATCTTCATATGTTTCAGTATTTTCAACTTTTGCTAATAAATCTATACTTTTATCAGCTAAATTTAATGCCGTATTGCAACCACAGTCTTTTAGTGTTTTTTTAGAAAGTTTAAAAGCTTCTACAGATCTATTGGCATAATATTTTAAATGGCTTATATTATTTGCTTCATAAGCATCTTTAACATGCGAATAGGCATTTACTAAATAAGAATTTGCCTCGTCACAGTTGGTCGTTTGTGCATTAAAGCTTAATGTAATAATCAGAAATAAAAGTAAGTAATAGTTCTTCATTGGATTTGGGTTAATTTTAAGTAGGTGCAACGAATATATTAAAAACTAAAGTATTACTAGGCGGTTTATCGAAATTATGCATTTATTTTTTTTCAATAAAATCATCTATAATACCTTTTACTTTAACAGGAATATTATCATTTTCAACCCAAACATGGATATCTCCTAAGTAATTCATACCTAAATAGTTTGCAGATTCAACGAAAGGGATATTAAATCCAGAAACAACATCATTGCTGTTGCTACTACTTATCATAGCCATGTTTTTACCACGTAACTTCCTACCAGTATCTTTATGTATTCTTATTAAATCTGAAATTCTATCAAAAAACACTTTCATATGGCCACTCATAGTATACCAATATACTGGTGTTACAAAAATTATAGTATCGTAATTTTCTATAATATTTGAAATCAATGGTAAAAAATCATCGCCTTCATTTTTGTAATTATAATCGTAATGCCCAATATTTTTCGAATACAAATCAATAACATCGTATCCTTTTTTTAATGCTATATAATTTACTATAGTATTTGTATCTCCTTTTGGTCTCGCACTTCCTTGTATAATAATAGTTTTATTCATTTTCTTTTATTTTAATTATACGAATTAACGTAATTGTTTGAGTATAAAATGGAAAACATAATAGAAACAAATAATGATAACAAAGAAAAAATCGATTTCATTTTTATATATTTAAATGCAATAATAAATACTATATATTTTGAAAACTATTCATATAAACGATTTTAAAATCACTTCAAAAATTAATATTTCAGAACAAGCTACCAAGTTTAATTTAGAAGTTACTGATGATGAAGTAAAAGACGAGTTACGTTCAGTTAGGAGAAAGCTAGGAAAACTTCAAGATACCATGTATGCTCATAATAAATATGCAGTGCTAGTTTGTTTGCAAGGCATGGATACATCAGGAAAAGATAGTTTAATACGAGAAGTTTTTAAAGATTTTAATGCTCGTGGAGTTGTGGTACACAGTTTTAAAGTACCTACCGAATTAGAATTAAAGCACGATTACATTTGGAGGCATTACATTGCACTTCCAGCACGTGGCAAATTTGGTGTTTTTAATAGAACGCATTACGAGAATGTATTAGTAACAAGAGTGCATCCCGGTTATATTTTAGGCGAAAATATACCAACTGTAAATACTATTGATGATATTGATGATGCCTTTTGGGATAAGCGTTTTGAGCAAATAAACAATTTTGAAAAGCATATTACCGATAATGGAACCATCATTTTTAAGTTTTTTATGAATCTTTCTAAAGAAGAACAAAAAAGTAGATTACTTCGTCGTTTAAACAAAAAGGAGAAAAATTGGAAATTTTCAGCAGGCGATTTAAAAGAGCGTAAACTTTGGGACAAATATCAAGAATGTTATGAAGATGCTATAAATAGAACATCAAAACCACACGCGCCTTGGTATAATATTCCTGCCGATAATAAACCTACAGCACGTTACATTGTTGCAAAAATAATGTATGATACCTTAAAAGATTATACAGATATAAAAGAACCAGAATTGGATGATGATATTAAGGCTAACATAGAGCTGTACAAACAACAATTAAATAATGAATAATACTTTTATGATTTTTTTTAGAAATTATGGAAATATTATGAAGTATATTTAAAACCAAAAAGTATTTATGATTTACCAAAGGCCCTTAGTTTTTCTTTTCGTTATTTTATTATCATTTCAATCAAACTCGCAAACAGACGAAAAAGTTTTAAGAGAAATTTATACCCAATCTTTAACAAATGGAAAAAGTTATGATTGGTTAAATCATTTATCGAATCAAATTGGAGGCAGATTATCAGGTTCTTTAAATGCTGAAAAAGCAGTAGCATATACCAAAGAGGAGCTTGAAAAAATAGGTTTAGATAAGGTTTGGCTACAACCCGTTATGGTACCAAAGTGGGTGCGAGGAGCCAAAGAATATGCTTATATTGAAACTGAACCAGGAAAAACAACAACCGTAAATATTTGTGCTTTAGGAGGTTCTGTTGCTACAAAAGCGTTGGGTTTAAAAGCTAATATTGTTGAGGTTAAAAGTTTTGATGAATTAAAAGAACTAGGAAAAGAAAATGTTGAAGGAAAAATAGTTTTTTATAACAGACCAATGCAACCGGATTTAATTAGCACATTTGAAGCTTACGGCGGTTGCGTAAATCAACGCTATTCTGGTGCAGTTGAAGCAACAAAATATGGTGCAGTAGGTGTAATTGTAAGGTCTATGAACTTAAGGTTAGATGATTTACCTCATACAGGAAGTATGACTTATGATAATATCCCTGTTGAAAAACGTATTCCTTCTGCAGCCATAAGTACTAATGATGCAGAGTTATTAAGCACTATGTTAGAGTTAGATAAGTCTATAAAATTTTATTTTAAGCAAAGTTGTAAGCAGTTTAAAGATGTATTGTCTTATAATGTAATAGGCGAAATTACAGGAAGTGAATTTCCAAACGAATATATGATTGTAGGCGGTCATTTAGACTCGTGGGATTTGGGAGATGGATCGCATGATGATGGCGCCGGTGTTGTGCAATCAATGGACGTTTTAAGATTATTGAAAGCATCTGGAATAAAACCAAAGCGTAGCATTAGAGCCGTATTATTTATGAATGAGGAAAATGGTTTAAGAGGAGGAAATAAGTATGCTGAAATTGCAAAGAAGAAAAATGAAAATCATGTTTTTGCTCTTGAGAGTGATGCTGGTGGCTTTACACCACGAGGATTTAGTTTTGATTGTAGTGATGCCAATTTTAATCAAGTGCTAAATTGGAAACCTTTATTTAAACCTTATTTAATTCATTATTTTGAAAAAGGTTATGGAGGCGCTGATATTGGACCGCTAAAAACTGATGCTGTAGTACTTGCAGGCTTGCGCCCAGATTCTCAACGTTATTTTGATCATCATCACGCTAGCAATGACACGTTTGAGCATGTTAACAAAAGAGAGTTAGAATTAGGAGCAGCTACTATGACTGCTTTGGTGTATTTGTTTGATAAATATGGAGTAAACCCTATTCCTAATCAAAAGGCTATTAAAAATTAGTTTCATATATGTGGGAAGAAAAGTTAAAAGTATACGATGCCTTAGTTAGTAAATGTAATAGATTTAAAAGAAAAGGAAAGACTATGCCTTACACATC
This sequence comes from Gaetbulibacter sp. 4G1, assembly GCF_002741945.1. Lineage (GTDB taxonomy): Bacteria > Bacteroidota > Bacteroidia > Flavobacteriales > Flavobacteriaceae > Wocania_A > Wocania_A spongiicola. The sequence continues at coordinate 17,356 of NZ_MDVN01000023.1, read as the reverse complement.
GGCTAATGGCTATATGTTTTCACTGTTTAATAAAGACTGTGAGATTGGAATTAGATTTTCAAAAGAAACTCAAGAAAAATATATAAAAGAGTTTAAATCTTCAATATATAAATCTTACGGAGCTGTAATGAAAGGTTATGTGTTAATACCTGACTTTATGCTTGAAGATTTAGACAATGTCGCTATATATTTAAACGAAAGTTACGATTATGTAATGTCACTAGAACCAAAATAAAATGAAAAAAGCTACTGTATTACTAACCTTAATGTTTGCATCTTTAGTTATGGCGCAAAATGAAGAAAAGTTACCTTATTATCAAATTCCTGATTATCCAGAAACCTATACAGCAGGAGCAGTTGCAGCTAGAATGATTGATGGTTTAGGGTTCCGTTATTATTGGGCAACACAAGGATTAACAGACAAAGATTTAAATTATAAGCCTAGTGAATCTGGGCGTACAAGTGCAGAAACTATTGATCATATTTTTGGCTTATCTAAAGTCATTGTAAATGCTACTTTAAATAAACCTAATATAAGAGGTGAAAACCCTGAGATGACTTTTGAAGAGAAGCGTAGATTAACTTTGAATAATATAAAAACAGCTGCTGATATTATGAGAAAGGCAGACGATATGTCTCAATATAAAATAGTTTTTGGTGAGAAAGAATATCCATTTTGGAATAATATTAATGGGCCAATAGCAGACGCAATTTGGCATTGTGGACAAGTTGTTATGCTTCGTAGGGCTTCTGGGAATCCTTTTAATTCTAAAGTAAGTGTTTTTAATGGTAAGTTAAGAGAGTAACTATTATTTTCTTCTTTTATAGTATTCATGCTTTTTTAAGGTTTTATTTTTATAACCTTTAAAAATAATAGGAATGGATATACTTCTTTCTTTAAATACTACAAAATGTAAATGCGGCCCTTTTGTAAAACCCGTTAACCCAGAAATACCTATTGGTTGGCCAGTAGTTATATAATCACCAACCTTAACTAATACACCATTATAATCAAGGTGTACATAGTCCGCAATGGTTCCGTCATTATGTAAAATTTTTATTCTGTTTGCAAAGTCTATATACTTTCGAGTTTTTCCGTGTTTTTTTGAGTCTCCTTTTACAAAAATAACAATGCCATTTCTTGCAGCTGTAATTGTATCTCCAATTTGCAACCCAAAATCGATAGCGTATTTTGAATTTTTTATATTGTGCGAAAATTTACCTCCAAAGGTTTGAACTATTTTATATGATTTTCCTTTTTGATATGGAAGTGTATATTGATATCTATAATTTGGTTTAATTTTATTTGGATCACCCAGAGTACCTTTTAGTTTAATAAACTTAGTAATATTAACCTTAGAAGTGTCCTTTACTATTGATAAAGGAAGTTTTAAAGCACTAAAACAAGTATCTTTAGCTTGTATAATAAAATGCTTATTAAATTTAAAATTTTGTTTTACTGAATCAATTGGAGCTATATAAAATTCAACTGCACATAGAAACGGGTTTATAAAATCTATTCTTAACGAATCTTGATCAATTATTTTTTGAGTTTCTATGGTTTGACCATGGCTAACTTTGATAAAAAACAATAAGGTTATCGAGAATGCTATTTGCCTCATAAATTTAAAACTTTTACAAGTAACTTAACCACCATTTATCTTTATTATTAGCTTTATATATCATATACTTTTTAGAAGGGAAATAGAGTAGTGCTATAACACCAATCCAAATTAGGTATACCGTAAAAAGCGAATACCCATAACCAGATGCTAAACTACCTGTATTCCATGCATTGACATCTAATATCATTTTTTGCCAATCATCTCCAATTAATAGTAAACCTATTATCGCAGCAATATGTATTACTAAAACATGAAGGAAATAATAAAATAATGGTACTCTTCCAAATACTAAAAAGAAGTTAGTGATTTTATTTTTTACTTTTTCAATACCAAACAAAAATAATAAAGCAGGTCCAATAGTTATTAATAAATATAGAAGAGATGGTGGATATTTAGTTACATCAAAAAATGAAATTATAGTTTTGGTAGAAGTATCTTGAATTGACCATGGCACTAGATCTCCATAAATATTTAACCCTCTTAAAATAAAGAAAAGAATAATACAACTTAGGCCAATAGTTAATAAATATTTTTTCCTAATTTTAATATCAAACCCTTTAGTATAAAGACTTCCAAAGCAATAGCCTAAAACTATTAAGCCTACCCAAGGTATTATTGGGTATGCAAAAGCAATCATTTGGTTTTGGCTTAACACTAAAAATTGCTGTTGGTGTAATATGTACCAAATTATAGATTTAAAACTGGTGCCTTCTAATATTATTCCGTCTAATAGATTATGACCGGTTATTAAAATTATTCCAATAACTAATAATGCTTTTTTTGGAATATATATTAATAAAGAAAGAATAACCATACTTAAACCTATGGCCCAAATAACTTGTAGAGCAATAAAACCATAAGACAAATCGAACCACCAAATGATGTTGTTTAATACTATTTCAAGTAATATTAACCATAAACCTCTTGTAAACAAAAATTTAAAAAGCTTAGGCTTAGTTTTTTTATTACCATATAAAAATGCTGACGTCCCTGCTAAAAAAATAAAAACAGGGGCACAATAATGTGTTATAAACCTTGTAAAAAATAAGAAAGGTGTGGTTGTTTCTATATTTGTAGGATCAGTAAAAAAGGAGCCATAATGAAAATAATCTCTAACATGGTCTAATGCCATAATTACCATAACAACACCTCTTAAAATATCTATAGATTGTATTCTTGTTGATTTTATTTGCATAAGTCTTATATTAAATCAGGTATTTTTTTGTCTTAAAGACTTAGGGGTATTTTTTAAAAGTATATAATCGCTTTTAAATAGGCAAGATAGTAAGGTTTTTATTTTTTGTTAAACAATCTCTGTTGTTGTTTAATAGTAAATGTACTACCATCATGACTCCACCCAGGAGCAGCAAAAGCGTACATGAATTTGTGATACCAATTTTTAGACTTTTTCATATCATTCCAAATATCTTTATACTCATGAGTTAAAATAACTAATGGATTATATGAATTAGGCGGGTGAGAAACACCATATTTTATATCTATCGAGTGATCTAGCTCTTTCCATGTTCCAAAAATTTTATCAAAAATATTTAAAAACCCTCCATGATTTTTGTCCATGTATTCCAAATTTTGTGCATGATGTACTTGATGCATAGTATGTGTATTAAATATTTTCTCTATAATCCCCATTTTAGGGATGTATACTGTATGTAATTGAAACTGCCATAGCGCTTCAATACCTAAACAAACTACAAGCATTTCTGGAGGAAAGCCAAGAGCAGGAATCCACATATAGAAAAAGGGTTTGTAAAAAATTGTAAACCAACCATTTCGTACAGCAGTGCCTAAATTAAAATGGTTTGAAGAATGATGAACTATATGAGCTGCCCAAAGGAATCTCACATTATGATTTTGTCTATGAAACCAATAATAACTAAAATCATCTAATAATTGACAAACTAGCCATACATACCAAGCATACCCGAAAGATTCCCAACCCATAATGTTGGTGCGAATCCCATCTATTTCTGGGTTAAAAATTTCATAAACATAATTAAAAAGAACAATGGCTGCTATTGTTTTTGTAAGTGGGGCTAGAATAGTAGAGCCAACTCCCATTGTTATACTAGCAACTAAATCTTTTCGGTTATATAATTTTTTTCTTTTTTTATGGTGTTTACTATATGATAATTCAAGTAAAATAAAACCAAGAAAACAAGGAACTCCATATACTAATGGATTTGTAAAAGTCATTTAAGAAAATTTGTTAACCAAAAATAGAACGATTTTTTGTTCTTTATTGGTATTTCTTGGAATTCTTTAAAAATAAAAATCCTGTATCAGCTCTAACGAGTTAATACAGGAATTGGTTTTATTTAAAATCTCTTATTTTGCTGTGACTACTTCTTTTTCTTTTATTTCAGTAAAATCAACTTCTACTTGATTTTTCAAAATATCTTCAAATGTTTCTCTTTTTCTAATTAAATGCGCTTTTTTATTATACCATAAAACCTCTGCCGGTCTATAACGCGAATTGTAATTGCTTGCCATTGAAAAACAATAAGCGCCTGCATTTTTAAAGCATAAAATATCTCCTTCGTTAATTTCATTAATACGTCTATTGTTCCCAAAAGTATCTGTTTCACATATATATCCAACTACAGTATAAAAACGTTCTCGACCATTTGGATTTGAGATATTTATAATATCATGATGAGAACCATAAAACATAGGTCTTATTAGATGATTAAATCCAGAATCAATTTGAGCAAATACAGTAGATGTGGTTTGTTTTACTGCATTTACAGTAGCTAAAAAAGTACCAGACTCACTCACCAAAAACTTACCAGGTTCAAACGCTAAGGTCAATTCTTTGCCATAATCTTTACAAAACTGATTAAATCTAAATGATAATTTTTTACCTAACTCTTCAATGTTAGTTTCAATATCTCCAACTTTGTATGGTACTTTAAAACCAGATCCAAAATCTATAAAATCTAGATTTTTAAATTGCTTAGCAGTTTCAAATAATATTTCACTGGCATATAGAAATACATCAATGTCTAAAATATCGCTGCCGGTATGCATATGTATACCATTAATAGTCATTTTTGTATTTTCAACTATTCGTAGCAAATGTGGAATTTGGTGTATTGAAATACCAAACTTCGAGTCAATATGCCCCACAGAAATATTACTATTACCACCAGCCATTACATGCGGATTAATACGAATACAAACAGGAACATTGGGGTGCTTTGTACCGAATTGTTCTAAAATAGCTAGATTATCAATATTTATTTGAATACCTAATTTTGCTGCTTCCTCAATTTCAGTTAGCGAGACTCCATTTGGAGTATAAATGATTTGTTCAGGTAAAAAACCAGCCGCTAAACCAAGTTGAACTTCTTGAATAGATACTGTATCTATTCCTGAACCCAATGTTTTAAATAATTTTAATATAGAAATATTAGATAAAGCTTTTACTGCATAATTTATTTTTAAAGTTTTTACACTCTTAAACGCATTAGTTAAACGTTTGTATTGTGATGATATTTTTTCAGCATCATAAACATATACAGGGCTCCCGTAGTTTTTTGCTATTTTTAATAAGCGATCATTTGTCATTATGTAACTATATTTTTTTCAAATGTATTCCTTTACTTTTCAAAATAAAATTTATAATTTCAAAATTAATCAAATTAAACAAATTGTTAAATAATTAACAATTTGAATATTTCAATTTTTATTTCTTTCATTCTTAAATAAAATATTAGCGTAATTAATAGCTATTATTTACATTTGCGCATCTTAAACTATTAAGCAAGTTATGAATTTACACGAATATCAAGGTAAAGAAATATTAAGTACTTTCGGAGTGCGTATACAACGCGGAATTGTTGCTCAAAATGCACAAGAGGCAGTTGCTGCAGCGAAGCAATTAACACAAGAGACAGGTACAGGTTGGCATGTTATTAAAGCACAAGTTCATGCAGGTGGACGTGGTAAAGGTGGTGGCGTAAAACTTGCTAAAAACTTACAAGAGGTTGAAACTATTGCAGGGCAAATTATTGGGATGAACTTAATTACACCTCAAACATCTGCCGAGGGTAAAAAAGTACATCAAGTTTTAGTTGCTGAGGATGTATATTATCCTGGAGAGAGTGAAACAAATGAGTTTTACATGTCAGTATTATTAAATAGAGGTACTGGACGTAACATGATAATGTATTCTACTGAAGGAGGTATGGATATAGAAACTGTAGCAGAAGAAACACCACATTTAATATTTACAGAAGAAGTTGATCCTTCTGTTGGTTTAATGCCTTTTCAGGCAAGACGAGTAGCATTCAATTTAGGATTATCTGGATTGGCCTTTAAAGAAATGACAAAGTTTGTTACTAATCTTTATACAGCTTATGTAAAATCGGATTCATCTTTATTTGAAATTAACCCTGTTTTAAAAACTAGTGATAATAAGATAATGGCAGTTGATGCAAAAGTTACTATTGATGATAATGCATTATACAGACATAAAAATTATGTTGATTTGCGTGATATACGTGAAGAAAGCGCTATTGAAGTTGAGGCTGGCGAATTAGGTTTAAACTATGTTGATTTAGATGGAAATGTAGGCTGTATGGTAAACGGAGCAGGTTTGGCTATGGCTACTATGGATTTAATTAAGCAAGCAGGTGGAGAACCGGCAAACTTTTTAGATGTAGGAGGTACTGCTGATGCAGCTCGTGTAGAAGCTGCATTTAAAATTATATTAAAAGATCCAGCTGTAAAAGCTATTTTAATCAATATTTTTGGTGGTATTGTTCGCTGTGACCGAGTGGCACAAGGCGTTATTGATGCTTACAAAAACATGGGTAATATCAACGTACCAATTATTGTTCGTTTACAAGGTACAAATGCAGATATAGCTAAAGAGCTAATAGACAGTTCTGGTTTAGATGTAATGAGTGCTACAGAATTCCAAGAAGCTGCAGATAAAGTACAGCAAGTTTTAGCTTGATAAACTAAATTTATTATATAACAAAAAAAGAGCAACTTTATCTGTTGCTCTTTTTTTGTACTTTATTTTCACCCTTTTTGGGCATTGGTCCACGCAGATGTATAACCAACCCATTTAAAAAGTTTCTTAAGATTTGATCTCCACACTCCATATACTTGGGATGATCTTCTCTTCTAAAAAAAGCTCCAAGCTCACTTTTGGAAATTCTAAAATCTACAAGACTTAAAATCTTTACAATATCATCATCTCTTAATTTTAATGCTACTCGTAACTTTTTTAAAACATCGTTATTTGTCATACATTTTATTTTGTAAATTCTATTAGTGCCTTTCGTCGATTTCACTTTTACGGTTACTATTCTCTGGCGTTTTTTAATTTTTGATAAAGATACTTTAATTATTGATTTTAAAATTAGATAACCGATATGAAAAACACTAGTTTAAAATATTGATTTAAAGAGTGTTATGGTTTATTTGTGTTTTTGTTTATATGTTTTTGATCTCTATGTGTTACTTAAAAATCGGATAAAAAAATAACGTCTGTGATGAAATAATTAAAATCTTCGATTAAAAACGTCTAACTTTTCGATAAGATACATTATATCCACGATTATTAAAGTACTCTTCTGCGTACCTTTATAATGTAATTAATTTATCCCTTTAATGACATGGTTAATAGAGTAGAAAAATTGAGTCTTTTATCTGAAATGATTGCGTTTGCAAAATATGATAAAGACATAAAAAATATAGAGTATAATTTTTTGTTGGGCGTAGCTAAACAACTAGATATTTCTCGTGAAGATTTTGATTATTTAATTGAGCACCCTGTTTCGTATACTCATTTAAAATCGCATAGTGAGCGTATTGTTCAGTTTCATAGATTAGTTTTATTAATGAATATTGAGCAGGAATATGGTGGAGAAAATAATTCTGCTGGTGTTATAAAGCTTTATAATTTTGGACTTCGAATGGGATTGAGTCATGAATCGATAACCAAAGTTTTATACCTAATGGAAAGTTTTCCTAACAAAATAGTACCGCCTGATGTATTAATAGATATTTTTAAAACACAGTATAATTAAAATTTATCTGCTAAGTTTAATTATTTGTGTTATTAAGCCCATATTTGGGTTATGGAAAAGCTAAAAGTTTAAACTTTTAGCTTTTCTAGTTTATTTTGGTAATTTTTAATCTCGTCTCGCAATTTGGCAGCTATAATAAAGTCTAATGCTTTTGCTGCTTCTTCCATAAGCTTGCGTTTTTCTCTAATTTTCTTTTCCAGTTCAGGTTTACTTAAATACTCGCTTTCTGGTTCGGCAGCTTTAGCTGCTTCAAGTTCATAACTGTAGGTGCTTATTGAGTTTTTCGATAAAGCATTGTCTAAACTTTTATTTAATGCCTTAGGAGTCATTTTATGCTTAGTATTGTATGCAATTTGTTTTTCGCGCCTGTATTCTGTTTCGTCAATTGTTTTTTGCATACTTTTAGTAATCTTATCAGCATACATAATAGCTTTTCCGTTTAGATTTCTAGCGGCTCTACCAACGGTTTGAGTAAGTGATCTTGCAGAGCGTAAAAAACCTTCTTTATCGGCATCTAAAATAGCTACAAGAGAAACTTCGGGCAAGTCTAAACCTTCACGAAGTAAATTTACACCTACTAAAACATCAAATAGCCCTTTGCGCAAATCTTGCATAATTTCAACCCGCTCTAGAGTATCTACATCACTATGAATGTAACGGCATCGTATTTGAATTCTATCTAAGTATTTAGTTAATTCCTCTGCCATTCTTTTAGTAAGGGTTGTTACTAAAGTACGCTCGTCTTTTTCTACGCGTTGCTGAATTTCTTCAATTAAATCATCAATCTGATTTAAACTTGGTCTTACCTCAATAATAGGGTCTAATAAACCAGTTGGACGTATTACTTGCTCAACATAAATACCATCTGTTTTTTGTAACTCATAATCGGCTGGTGTTGCACTTACATAAATAACTTGATTTTGCAATGCTTCAAATTCCTCAAATTTTAGTGGACGATTATCCATTGCTGCAGGCAACCTAAAACCATATTCTACTAAGTTTTCTTTTCTACTTCTGTCTCCGCCATACATTGCATGTACTTGAGAAATGGTTACATGACTCTCATCTACAACCATTAAATAGTCATCTGGAAAATAATCTAACAAACAGAATGGTCTTGTTCCTGGTTGTCTTCCATCCAGATAGCGCGAATAGTTTTCAATACCCGAACAATATCCTAATTCGCGTATCATTTCTAAATCAAATTCGGTTCGCTCTTTCAAACGTTTTGCTTCTAAATGCTTTCCTATTTCTTTAAAATAATCATGTTGTTTAACTAAATCATCTTGAATATCTTTTATGGCGCCTTGTAAAACTTCAGGAGATGTTACAAACATATTGGCAGGATAAATAGTTAGGCGATCATATTTTTCAACAATAGCATTTGTTTGAATATTAAAAGACTCTATATCTTCAATTTCATCACCAAAAAAGTGAATTCTAAAAGCATCATCTGCATAGCTTGGAAAAATATCAACTGTGTCTCCTTTTATTCTAAAATTACCATGATTAAATTCGCCTTCAGTACGCGAGTATAAACTTTGTACTAATTGATGCAATAATTTGGTTCGTGAAATTATCTGATCTCTTTTAAGTGTGATTACATTTTTTTGAAACTCTACAGGGTTACCTATACCGTATAAACAAGATACTGATGCAACAACTAAAACATCACGACGACCAGAGAGTAGGGAAGATGTAGTACTTAAACGCATCTTCTCAATTTCTTCATTTATGGATAAATCCTTTTCTATATATACACCAGAAACAGGAATGTAAGCTTCAGGTTGATAATAATCGTAATACGATACAAAATACTCAACTGCGTTATCTGGAAAAAATTGCTTAAACTCTGAATATAGTTGAGCTGCGAGTGTCTTGTTATGTGCTAAAACTAAAGTTGGGCGTTGTACTTTTTCAATTACATTTGCAACAGTAAAGGTTTTACCAGAACCAGTAACACCAAGTAAGGTCTGATATTTTTCTTCTGTATTTATGCCATCAACTAATTGCTTTATAGCTTGTGGTTGATCACCAGTAGGGTCGAATTCTGAATCAATTTTGAATTGCATTTTACAAATCTAAAGCAATTACCTAACTAGAGCAAAATGTCCACGATATTCTTTTCCGTCAGGAAAAATAACTTTATACCAATAATCATCATTTGGAAGCTTAGATCCGTTAAAAGTTCCATCCCATCCGGCTTCCAAGGGGCTAATGCTTTTCAATAATTTCCCATATCGATTAAATACAATTATTTTAATGTCTGAATTAAATTGAGCGTCTACACCAAAAGGCTTCCAAGTGTCGTTATAGCCATCATTATTCGGCGTAAAGTATTTTGGAAACCCTAAAACTGATACTAATTGTGACACTATTCCACAACCATTATTATCAAACACATACACAGTGTGAAACCCAGCTTTAACATTAGTAAACACATTACTATCGTTATATATTTGAGAGTCTAAGGCAAATAGGTATTGTCCTTCGCCAGATACATTTACTGTAATAGAATTGTTCAATGACGCTTCTAAAACCGTAACGTTGTTTATGGTAGCTATGTTAGATGGTACAACAGTAATTTCTCGAGATGAAGTGCATCCGTTTAGATGGGTTACCATTACAGTATAAGTCCCAGTTTCGTTTATATTGATAATAGCAGTTGTATTATTTATTTGCTGATTATTTAAAAACCATTGATACGTATAGTTGTTTGGGTCATCATTTAAAACGCCAGCATATAACTCAATACCCGTTGGAAATGTATTGAGACAATAAAACTGAGATTCGTTTGCCAATAACGATGGTGTGAAAATCACATTTAAATCAATAGTACTTATAGCATAACAGCTTCCGTTGTTTTCTACTTTCACAAAGAGAGTATCATTATTAGGAGTTGTGTTAGTGTAATTTTCACTTATTGCATTTGATTCACTTAATGCATCTTGTTCGCTTATATAAAAAGTTATTGTTGACCCGTTTGGAACCGAAGGCTCTATATAAGATATTAAATCATTGGTGTTAAATACAGAAAAGCCATCAATGATGTCATCATCACAAATATCATAAGCAGGAATGTTTATAGTATTGTTTGAAGTATCTAAAACTATTTCTGCAATAGAAAAACATTTGAACGCATATTCTAGCCTAATATAAACGGTTTGTTGTGGTATGGTATTTTGGAATGCTGACGGGTTTGGTATTTCATTAGAATTTTGTTGAGCTTCTAGAGCTGTTAAAAAGAAGTTTTGAACTGACCATGATGGGTCTCCGTTTATAATGTCTTGAACTGCATTAAATAAGTTATATGTTGTTAATCCATCTTGATCACTATCACATTCAATAATACTAGTATTAGAGACAATTGGGTTTTGAACATATTCAACTAGTATTTCTCCATAAGATAAACAGTTGTTGTTTAAGGTAACTTCAACATTATATTTTCCGGCTTGAGTAACATTAAAAGTTTCGTTATTACTTCCTATTTGCTCTACATCATTAAAAAACCATCTGTAAGATGCTGCCCCAATTTGTGATGCATTTAGCTCAAGACTTTCATTTTCACATAGAGCATTATTTGTAGATATTAATCTATTTGGGCCCAAAACAGTATTTAAACGAAAACTTCCAGCTTCAAGAAATACGGCTGAGTCATACCTGAAATTTTGTTGATCTGCAATTACTAATTTTACATGATAGGTTTGTCCTGGTAAAACATTAGCGGTAGCAGTAAGAACGACGGTTTGACCATTAAAATTAATAGGAGCATTAGAATTGTTCCAACCTCCAAAATAACTTTCGTTTTGAGCTGGGCAACCATTAGGAATATCTGGGTGTACCGTAGTTACTTTAACTGGTATTTGTGTATCTGGAATTAATGCAATATTTGTGTAAACTTGGTCAGATACTTCACGGATTAAAAAGCCAAATAAATCTGAAAATTGACAGGTGTTTGGATTTCCTTGTTGATACTCTTCTGAAGCAAAAAGGTATTTAAAACTTACTAAATTAGCTACTGATGTAAATTCAAATTCTATAATGGTAGCATTATGTGTATTACTTTCATTTAAAACAGTTTCTAAATCATTATCTCCTCCCCAATTATTAGCATCATCATCACTTAGGGTTGTATTTGGTCCTTCAACATTGCTTAAACGTCCTGTACTTAAAACTATTCCACTCTGAAAAGGAAATGTTGAACCATTGGCATTAAAGTAGCCATAGCTTTGTTCTGTTCCACCAAAATTGCCACCAACAACATTTGTAACTACTACATTACTAATACAATTACTATCTATTAATATATCTTCAATAAGTTGCTGTGGGGTGTAGGATTGACTATCTACCTGTATGTTTTGAGCAATTAGATAATTGCTGAATAAAAAGCAAAATAAGTATATGAAGTATTTCATATATAGTATGTATAAATACTTTTAAGAGGTGAAAATAAGTTTAACGCTTTAAAGCGAAATGTCCTTTTATGTCAAATGCTTCACCATTTTGAATAACCTTAGCTACAAACCAATAATCATCCGAAGGCATATTATGTCCATTAAACGTACCATCCCAACCTCTAGAGGTGTGTGGAAGAGTTTTTAATAGTTTACCATGCCTATTATAAATATAAACAACTGTTCCTGGTATCTCTTGTACGCCTACAATGTGCCAAGTATCAAATGTGCCATCATTATTAGGTGTTACAAATTTAGGAATATCTATAACGACAACTTCGGTGGTTACATCTTTACAACCGTTTAAATCTCGTATTGTAACTATATGTAATCCGAAAGTAACGTTCTCAAAAACGTTTGATGTTTGGGGTTCTCCATCGTCTAAAATAAAGACATAATCACCAATACCACTTACATCTACTGTTATACTATTTGGATCTGCAAAATCAACTTTTGTAGTAAAATTAATAGTAGCATCTTCAGACTCTATTACGGTAAAATTTCTGGTATATTGGCAGTCTGACCCCACAACATGAGGTGTTGTAACAGTAACCCAGTAATCACCAATATCTCCAACATCGTCTAAAAGAATTTCTGTTGAGGTTTCACCTGTAGACCATAAATAGGTGTCGTTGAGATTCCCAGTGTCTGCACTGATAATTAAAGGTAAATCGTTTATGCAAAGTGGTACAAGGTCCTCAATAGGAACTATTGGTAAAGGGTTTATTCTAGTTGCAAATTGAGATATAGCAAAGCACCCTGTATTATTATTTTCAATACGAGCATAAATAATTTCGCCATCAAAAGCGGAGTGTAAATTTGGTAATGCATTACTTTCCGACTCTGCATTTGTAATATCATTATAATAGGTAACTGTATGTGTTGAAGTATTTTGAGAGCCTATTATGGTATTAGTGTTTACTGATAAATCAAATTCAAAAAAACCATCAAAATCATCATCGCAGCTTATTAAATCTGGAGCTGTATTAGCTATTGGATTTGGGTTTATTTGTAAGCTGAATGATACAGTTATTGGACAATTAATAAGCGGATCATTTACTCTAACAAAAATAGTGTGATTATTAGCTGTGTAATTATATGTATTTCCGATTGGATTCTGATTATTATCAGCATCATTTTGAGAGTTATGATATGATATAGTTACTAAGCTAGGGTCATTAACAATTTGTGCATTTACTGTAGTTAAATCAAATGTATCAGTATCATTATCGCAAATTTCTATAGTATTTATATTGTTTGTTGGAGGAGGAGGAACAACAACTAGATCTAATGGAATAACGCTAAAACATCTTGTTAAGGTATTTGCGACTTTAATATATACCGTTCTTGTATTTGAGATATAATTTATAGGATCTAAAATTTCATTACTATTATCTAAACCATCATTTTGATTAATATCTGTAAAATTTTCGAAATAATTGACTATAAGGTCATTTTGCAATCTATCTAAAATTTCAAAATCTGCATTTTCTAAATTAAATGTTACAAACCCATCATAATCTGTATCACACTGCTCAAAAGGTGTGGCTTGTGTAATATCTGGAGATGCAATAATATTAATACCTAGTTCTTCTACAACGTAACAAAATGAAGCACTGCTTTCTATTCTTACATAAAGTGTTTGTGGGTTAGAAATATTAGTATATTGTATTGGTTGAGGGTTAATATTATCTTCAGCATTTTGTCTTGTTAAGTGAAAAGTAACATTAAGGTTGTCTGGAGATCCTTGAGATATTTCTGTAATTTTTTCATTTAAATCAAAAACATGAATTTGATCATTAGTAATATCGTCACAAATCAAATAAGGAGAGAAAGTATTATAAATTGGATCGGATGATACTTGTAATGTAAAGGATGATGTAGCAAAACAGGTATTATCAGTTATGTTTTCTACACGAACATAAACTGTTTGCGGTGTGGTTGTGTTTTGATAAATAGTATTTTTATCAATAGGTGTTGTAAAACTAGCGTCTTCAAAATAATAAACTTCTTTTCCTGTCTGACCGTTTAAAATTTCGACATCTTTATCAGCAAGCAAAAAATCTGCTGTAAAAGTTCCATCATCTTTACATATTTGAAAAGGAGTAATATTAGGTATTACAGGTAAGGTGTTTACTGTTACATCTAGTGTTACTATATTATAACAACTAAGGCTATCATCATTTTCAACACGAATATAAACGGTTTGCGTATTAGCATTATAATTAGTTCTATTTGTTATTGGATTTACATTATTATCGGCATCATCAAAAGATGTGAAAAAGTCTATATTAATACCAGCTGTGCTAGTAACTGTTTCAGAAATTTTATCATCAAGGTTTATAATTGAAAACCCATCTTGATCATTATCACAAATTACAATAGGGCTTGGTGATGTTGCTGCTGGCGCAAGGTTTATTTGAATCTCAAACGGGTTTATGGTACTACAACCAGTATCTATATTTTCTATACGTGCATAAATAGTTTCTAGCATGCTTGTATTAGTATAGAATGGAGGTAATTGATTAGTATTATTTTGTGCATCAATATCAGTAGAGAAGTATCTCACTTCAAAATTTGGATTGCCTCCAGTTACAGTATCATCTAGCGAAGCTAGATCAATACTTACAAAGCCATCATCATCAGTATCGCAATAAGGTAGAGGGTTAGCTGGATTAAATAATAATACAGGATTTACCAATAATGTTATTTCTGAAAAATCAGAACAACCACTAACAACATCATCTATTTTGATGTATACTGTAGTTGGGCTAGTAGCAGCAAATAATACTGTAGTATCAATAGGGTTTGTATCTGTGTCTCTATCCATTTCGGTTACATAAAAGGTAACCACAATGTTTGGTAATTCATTAGCAATGAATAGGGCTACAGTATTTAAGTTAAACTCTAAAGTATCGTTTTCGTCATCGTTAGTATCACATAATGCAAAATCTCCAGTATCAGTGCCTGTTAAGAGTAAATTAGTATGGGGTTCAAGCGGAACTATAGAGGCGCAACCTGTATTGTTATCTTCAATCCTTATGTAAAGTCTAGTTGAACCAGGTTCTAATAACGCATTTTGATATTGGTAGTTTGTTTCATCTGCTACTGGATTAATACCACTTTGTGCATCTGGTAGTGTTTCATGAAATGTAATAGTTACTGTAGTTGGATCTAAACCCATTAGTACGTCATTAATGACCTGTGTCAAATCGAAATCAGCACTTCCATCATGATCAGCATCACATGCATCTATATATTGTGTATTTCTATCAACGATAGGACTTGTAGTAATGTCGATTGTTAAAGAAGATGTGTTTACACAACCAGTTTGTGTATCTATAACTCTTATATATACAACTTCAGTTGGTGTGTTTGTATTTACATATGGAATTGGAATTGGATTAGCACCATTATCTGCATCAACAGCGCTATAATGATAGCTTACAGCCAAATTACTCTGTCCTCCTGTTATTTCGTTATCTTTTTGTGTTAAATCTATAACAGTATAGCCATCTGGCACGGTATCACTATCACAAATTTCTAAAGGTGTTGGGTCAGTTACATTGGGTACAGGGTTTACTATTAAATTAAATGTAGTAAAACCATAGCAGCCAGAATCTAAATCTTGAATACGTACATAAATGGTTTGTTGTGGGGTTACGGTATTAGAAAAATTACCTGAAATACTATTTACATTATTTCTTGCGTCAGCATCAGATAGATGATAAGAAAAGGAATAATTAGTGAAAGGGATATTGTTAATTACTTCTGTGTTTTTGGAAGATAAGTCAAATACTTCTATACCATCTTCACTTATATCATCACATAAAAAATAATCAGAAATAGGAGCAATTGGTTCTTCGGTATTTAAAATAACTACAATTTCATCAGTTTCAACACAAGCATTACCATTTAAATCTACAGTAACTTCAACTCTATATGTACCATCTTGTGTTGCGCTTATAGTTGAGAGTGTTGTTGCTAATGGATTATTATCTAAAAACCAAGCATAAGTAGCCTGAGGGTTTTGTATATCTGCATCTAGAGTAACTGAAGGAGCACATGTAGAAACATCATCTCCTAAATCTAAAATTCTAAAACTATTACCTTCAATAAACACAGCTGAATCGAAGGTACCATCCGTTTGATCTGCTATAACCAATTTAATATGGTATTGTACATAAGGCGTTATTGTTGTTGAAGCTGTTAATACATTGGTTCTACCATTATAATTGGTGTCTCCAATGTTATAGCCATCAAAATATTGACTGTTTTGTGCAGGACAAACTCCAAAAATTTCATCGTGGATGGTATTGGTATTAACAGGTGTTGAGGTGCCAGGAACTAACGCAATATTTTGATAGGGTAGTGCACTACCGGTCTCTTTAATTAAAAACGCAAAACCATCAGAAAGTTGACAAGGATTAATTCCGAAGTATTCTTCAGATGCTAATAAATAATTAAATTGAAGTTGGCTAGAAATAGATACAATATCAAATTCAATTGAGGTAGCATTTAGTGTATTTGAAACACCTAAAGCCGCTTCTAAATCTGGATCTGTTCCCCAAATTGTAGAGCCTTCACTTAATGTTGGTGTTGTAACACCATTACCACCAGATGTAGCGTTTCCAGTAGAAAGCATAATACCATTTTGAAAAGGAAAATTTGATCCTGCTCTATTAAACTGCGCGTAACTTGAGAAGCCACTGGAACTACCATTTACAGACGATGTAATATTTGTAATTTCCACACAACTGTTTTGCACTAAGTTGTTTTCTATAAGGGGTTGCAAGCCAACTGAATCATCTATAGAAATTTGTTGCGAAAACGCATAACTACCCCATAGCAAAAATATTCCCATTAAGAAGTTACCAAATTTCATAGCAGTAGGTTTCTTTTTTTTGTAAACTCAATTATTTATAAACTGAATTTATTTGTGAAAAATATACTTTTTTTAGATGAAATGCAAAATTTATCCGATAAAATGCATTTTTAATTGGTTTTTATGATTTGTTTATTAATATTTCAAAGTAAAATGATTTTTAAAAATTCTACCATCTTGTAATGTTATTGCAAACCAATAATCATCAGCAGGTAGTTTTTGCCCATTATATAATCCGTCCCATCCTTCTCCAAGAGGGTTTAATTGTTTTATTAGTTTTCCGAATCTATTAAAAATACGAATGTTAGTATTAGGTTGAAACATACTAGA
>NZ_MDVN01000022.1 GCF_002741945.1 Gaetbulibacter sp. 4G1 | reverse complement strand
CATTAAATGAGAGCCTGTTTCTTCATGGGTATTTACCAAATCCCAGCATTCTTCCAAAGTATTTGCTGCTGATACTTCCAATCCTGTATATTTACCTGCTTTCATAGAATCTACTGCCATTTTGGTGTGCCACAACCATGGTGTAGATATTATAACAGCATCTACTTCTTTTAATTCTAATAGATTTCTGTAATCGTAATCTGAATTTCCGAAAACCTGCGGTTTAGAAAAGCCTGCTTTACTAATTTTGTTCAAAGCAATGTTTATACGATTTGGGTCGATATCGCAAATAGCAGTAATCTCTAAATCTTTTCTTCTTAAAGCATTATCTAAATGGTTAGTCCCTCTTAAACCAACACCTATAAAAGCTAGTTTTAATTTATCTTTTGCTATAACACTGCCAAAAGACATACTTGGAAGCACAGATAATCCTGCGCCAGCAATTGCTGTTTTTTTTACAAAACTTCGTCTCGAATTCATATATTTTTTTAAGTAAACGTTAATTAAAAGTCAAATTAACATATCGAGCGGGACAGTTACCTGTGTCATTTTATGCATTTTAGAGTGTTTCCCATGTCAACAACTGGGTTTTGAAGAAATAATACCCTTTTTTGACGAATCTGTAAAAAATTTTAGCCTATGACTTTAGTGTAATCCGTTACAAAACAAACTCTATACGGTTAAGCTTACGATTCATAAGTGTTTACAAACATTTTACTAGAAGAATAGGCTTTTTTATAAAGAAGATAAGCGTTATTAGCTATATTACTCCTCAAAGAATTATTATTAATTAGTAATTTAATTTTTTTCACAAAAGAGTCAATATCAATCTCAGTATTACTACAATAAACCTTTAAACAAGAAAATTCATCTTTTAGCATTTCAAAAGTGTCAGATTCAGTAACAATCATTGGAACTTTGTTAGACATTGCTTCTAACATTACATAACTACTTTGCTCATTTAAAGAAGGAAAAACAAGAGCATCTGCCAGTTTATAGTAATAATTAATTCTATTTGGTTGTACATATCCAGTGAAGACGATATTTTGCTCGATGCCTTTACAGTTTTCCAAGAGAGAGCTATTCAAATCTCCATCCCCTACAAGCACTAACTTAATGTTACTATTCTCTTCATGTATAACTCTTTTAATCGATTCTATGAGTTGTATGACACCTTTTTGAGCATTCAATCTTCCTATATACATAAAGACAAACTCTTTACTGGCAACCTTCAATTTACTCCTAATTTCTATCAATTCTTTCTTATCAAAGTTCTCATAATCTTTAATATGAATGCCATTTTCTACTTTCTTTATCTTACTTTCAGGGATCTTATATAATTCTAAAACGTCTTTTTTCATTCCATCTGAAAGACATATAACCCTATCTGAAAGTTCACAACTTTTTACTTCTGCTTTTATATTTCTTATAGACCTTGAAATACTAGTCTCATTATTCCATTCTAAGAAAAAATTATCAAAATTGTTATTGAAAAACACTTTCCATAAAGACACATGAACGGTGTAAATAATCTTAGCTGTAGTTTTTTCTTTAATATCTTTAATTAAAAAATATTGCATATTACTATTAAAATGAAAAAGGTCTGTACTCCTAATAATAAAGAAATCTGTAAGGACACAAAATATAGCTTTTGAAAATTGATTTGATAAACTGTGTATAGAAGTACCCAAAAAATAAGGCTTAGGTATATTAAAATAAGATACATTATCTTCTCTTATTTCTTCGGGTTTTGTTATGCCAAAAACACCAATAGTAATCACAATTAAACTGTAAACGCCTTGCCTTGCCTTAACTTCATATATGATTTCTGATAAATATTTACCAACACCATATCTCTGCGATTCATCTGTTTGATTAACTAAGAAAATCCTTTTACTTTCCATTTTTAATCAATTAAAGTTACATCACTATTATTCCTTATTAACCCTAACATAAAAAGAGCTTCTTTTTTAAAATTTAAGCGACCATAAATAAACCCTATAAGAATAATCAATTCATTTACAAGAACATCTTTTTTTAATACTACATTGGCACAATACATAGCATTAATATACCCTCCAAATACAGTTTCAATTTTTTGAAGTAGGCTTTTTCGATTTTTTTCTATGGCTTTTATTTCCTTTGAAAACAATAAATCAATAACAACTGCTGAGGCATAATCTTCGCTTTTTATATAAGAAAAATATGTTTCTTTTATTTTTAGGCACTCTAATTGCTTTTCAATTATATCCAAATTAGTCAACCCTTTATTTAAATATAAATCACTAACAAAAGAATTTTCAAAGAAAATTTTCATCATTACTAATCGTTTAAAGCCCTTTTTCTTTACATGTTTGATATTAGATACAATTTTCGCATTAACAACTAAGATTTTATTCTTACAAAGCAAAAAAACTTTTCTGCTTTCTTCTAAGAAAAAAATCCTTTTATTCAAATAAGCTCCGAGTAATATAAGCTGTTCAAAGTCATCTAAACTTAATTCCTTATTTAATAAATCATCTATTCTCTTATATATCTTTTCATCAATTATTGACAAAATTTCATTAGTGTCGTCAGATTCAAAAAAGTCTTCTTCAATAAGTCTCATTAAACCCCATCCTATTCCTGAAACACTGGAATAAAAACTTTTATCTACTTCATCACCAGATAACTCTTCAATTAAAACACCTTCGAGAATTTCAAAGGCAAACTGAGAATAATATTCTTTAGAAAACTCCTTAGCATACTTAAAAAGAAAATAAACAAAGGACATTTTTCCATTAAGTCCATTCTTTTTAATAGCTTCAGAGTTAATTAATAAAGATTGCCATAAATTATAACCTAAATCATTGTATTTTATATTTAAAGAGTTACCCATAAGTAAAACGTTCTAATTATGTGCTAGTACACCTATCAATTATAACTAAACAAATCCTTAAACTTATAAAACATCCGCTCAGCTACACTTAAATCTTCTGTAATAATTTCAGCATTACCCAACAATTCCTGAGTAAACTGAAATGATTTATTATAAGATGTTTTTGTACCATGTGGAATTGCAATATAAACTGTATAATTTCCTTCAGAATCTGGTGAAATTGAAAAATTCGCGACTTTCCCTATTAACATACCATATTGTTGATATGGATAATTATCTAATTTAACCAATACTTTTTGTCCAACCGAAACCTTTCCTGCGTTTTGAGCAGGAATTAAAAGCTTTCCCACTAATTGAGATGTGTTTACAGGAAGTATTGAAAAAACCAAACTTCCAGAATTTACAAATTGATTTGCTCCCCAATAGTCCTGAAAGCTAACAACTCCATTAATCGATGAAGACAATACATATTTGTATTCCCAATCTCGAATAGCTTCTTTGAGTAAATCGTAAGATTGTGTTAAGTTTATTAAAAATTTTGTGTTGTCCTCTTGTTCATTTATGCGAGTTCCTTTAAGTGTATGTCTAGCAGATGAAATAGCTTCAGTCATCTGAGAAATAGAAATTGCCATACTACTAATATTCTTCTGCATTTGTATAAACTCTAATTGTTTTAACTCATAGGCTCTTTGTGAGATGATTCCTTTTTTGAACAAATGCTTATCCCTTTCAAAGTCAGTTTGTTTTAAAATAAATTCTTGTTCTAATAACTTTTTTTGAGTGATTTGATTTTGAAGACGATTCTTTATTTCTTGCAGTGATGTTTTATTTCCTGCTAACTGATTTGTATATGGGTCCAAATCTTTTAATAAAAAATAATCGGTATAACTTTTTTCGAAATTTATAAATGCAGATGCAACATCACCTAATAGCAAATATGGTGTCTCTTCAAAAGGAAACTTAAAATCTTTCAATTTAAAAGGAAGCGTATCTATAATATACTTTAAACGATAAACATCTTTATAATTAGCCGTGTTTTTTATTATAGCTAGTTTTTGACCAACTTTAACCGTATCTCTATTTTTAACAAAAACCTCAACTAGTTGTCCAGAATACCTTGAAACCACTTTTTCTGTAGGTTGCTTGGTAGTAACCAAAACTTTTGCAGTTACAAAATCGGGGTATTCTATTATTAACGATAGAATAAGAATAATACAAGTAAACATAAAAATAAGTGTAATACCCCAACGCACAATCCATATGGGTGGATTACTTAAAATTTCCTGTACCTCTTCCGATCGTAATTCTAAATTATCTTGTTTTATCTTTTTAGGCATTAGTGTTGTTACTTAATTTTTCTAGTTCTAATTGATTTTTAACTAAATTATAATACGCTCCTTGTTTACTTAACAATTCATTATGCTTTCCTTGCTCTATAATCTTACCGTCATCGATAACGACTATTTGATCCGCATTTTTTACTGTACTTAGCCTATGAGCTATGACAACGACGGTTTTATTTTTAAAAAATGTATTCAAATTTCCCATAATAATACGTTCATTTTTAGCATCTAATGCAGAAGTGGCTTCGTCAAAAAATAATATGTCTGGGTTTTTATATACAGCCCTAGCTATAAATAAGCGTTGTTTTTGTCCAGTACTTACTCCAATACCTTCATTTCCTATTTTTGTATTAAAACTCAAGGGTAATGATTGAATAAAATCATAAATATTAGCCACTTTTGTTGCCTTAATTAAGCGCTCCTTATCTATAGTGTCTTCTCCTATAGCTATATTGTATGCAATCGTATCATTAAACACATAACCCTCTTGCATCACTACTCCACAATTGTTTCTCCATGCCTTGTGAGATATCGTGTTTAAATAGTGCTCTCCATACATAATGTTTCCTTTGTCTATATCATAAAACTTTAATAAAAGCTTCATCAAAGTCGTTTTTCCACTACCACTTGCTCCAACTATAGCAGTTATTTTATTTGCAGGAATATTTATACTCAAACCTTTTATAACATTGTCATCACTCCCTATATATCTATATGTAATATCTTTAATTGTTATATCTTGATGGGGTTTAATATTGCTAATTAATGGCTGTTCTTTACTTTCTTCATCTTCTTTATCATGTACTTCTCCTAATCGCTCTAAACTTATTTTAGCATCTTGTGTGGCTTGAATAAATCCTACTAATTGGCTTATTGGCCCATTAAGTTGTCCAATAATGTATTGAATGGAGAGCATCATTCCTAGTGTAATTGATCCATCTATTACCAAAAGTGCAGATGTGAACGTAATCATGATATTTTTTGCTTCGTTAATAAACGACGAACCTACACTCTGTGTTTGTTCTAAAGCCAAGCTTTGCATAGAGACTTTAAATAAGCGCGCTTGTACAAACTCCCATTTCCAGCGTTTTTGTTTCTCGGCGTTATGCATCTTTATTTCCTGCATACCGTTAATTAATTCTATAACAGTACTCTGTTCTTGGCTTAGTTGAGAAAAGCGTTTGTAGTCGAGCTCTTTTCGTCGTTTCAAGAAAAATAAAATCCAGATAACGTATATAATACTACCAATAGCGAAAATAAAAAAGATAGAGGGGCTGTAATAAACAAGAACCGTCCCAAACACAAATAAATTAGCCATAGAAAACAAAGTGTTTAAAGTTGTACCTGTTAGCAAGTTTTCTATACGCTTATGATCGTTTATTCGCTGCATAATATCTCCTGTCATTCGTGTGTCAAAATAAGCTATAGGGAGGTTCATGAGTTTTATAAAAAAGTCAGATACCAACGAAATATTAATGCGAGTACTTAAATGCAACAAGATCCAGCTTCTAAATATATCAACACTGGAGCGTCCAATAAATAACATGATTTGAGCAATCAAGACCATATAAATAAAATTAATGTCTTGGTTTTGTATCCCAACATCTACTATGCTTTGTGTTAAAAATGGAAAAATAAGTTGAAGTACACTTCCTACTAATAACCCTATAAGAAGTTGTAGGAGTAAGTTTTTGTACTTAAATAAATATTGAAACAGGAATCGAAACGTTTTTTTATTTGTTTCTTCCCAGTTAAGTTGCTTAAACTTTGGAGTAACTTCTAGTAATAAAGTAATACCATTTTTATTACTTTCGGTAGCATTGTTACCTATCCATCGAGAGATGAATTCATCCTTTGTATAGGTAATCAATCCATAAGAAGGATCAGATATATAAACCACATCTTTTTTAACTTTATATACTACTACAAAATGATTTTTATTCCAATGAGCTATAAGAGGCAAAGGGGCTTCTTTTAGTTTGTGGTAGTCTATTTTTACCCCTATACTCTTAAAACCTATAGCTTCAGCTGCATCACTTAGTTTTAGCAAGTTGCTACCTATTCTTGTGGTCTCAGATAAATCTCTAATATCTTGTAAAGAAATTAATTTACCATAATATTTTGCTATGATACGTAAACAAGTAGGGCCGCAGTCTTTTGAGTCTGGTTGTTTGTAAAAGGGAAAAATTCTTTTCAACTATGTATATGTATTTAAATTTTCATTCACAAATAAAACTAAGAGGGGGTCTAACTATAATATAAAGAAAGGCCCCCTCTTTTTACTTTTCTAAAGCCCACATTGAGCTAAACAATCGGGCACTGTAAAGGCACAAACATACCCATCAGGCAAACCATCACAAACACAAGGGAAAGAGCCCTCAGGACAAGGACCGTAACCTCCACCTAGTACAGTCTTTAATTCGTCTCTTTGTAGCATACTACTCGCTTCTAATTTCAAATTTTTTAAACTTAATTTTTTCATAATAAAAATTTAATAATAATTATATTTGCCTTGAACAGTTAAAGACACTCAAGGTTTGTGTCTGACCTTCGCGAAAGGATATTGTTCTTGCCCAAAGTGTATGCTTTGGGCTTTTCTTTATAATAAAGCTTCTTTTAAATCTTCTATACTATACTCTTTAGGTAATTCATACCCATTTATAAAGATTGTTGGAGTATGTGTTATGTTTTCTGTTTCACACCATGAGCGCATGGCTTCTATTTTATTACTTTGCATATTTAATTCTCCATTCATTGGGTATTTACTAGAAAAAATCTCATAATTCTTATTATCTGTTAAATACCAATCATCTAAGGCTTTTTGTGTTCTGTTTTTATCCCCTTTTGCATCTATCGCTAAAAAATGACTTACTGGTTTTCCTATTCTGTCTTCACTAGAACTAGCAGTAAATAGTATTTGTAAATTTATTTTGCCTTGATCAACCAAATCATCTAATATAGGATGTGCTCTAGCACAAGGTCCACAATAAGGATTACATACTTTTATTATATCATATTTTGCACTTTCATTATTCATTGAAATACCTAGATCTTGCGTTGGAGTTTTTATCCTTCTTGATTTTAATAGTAACCCTTCCAATACATCTGGGTTATTCTTTATTTTTTTTAGTCCTCGCTTATAAAGATTTGTTTCTTTTCCTTGTTTTAATAGTGGTTTTAACAATTTCCATCCTAGAATGGGAATTAATAATAAAGCTAACAATACAGGAATGGTTTCCAGTTCTATTGATGTTTTATAATATTCTCCGAAAAAGACAACAACAATTTCTGCAATAAGTACTGTCTGAATAATAATACAGAACTTGCACCATTGTTTGATTGCTAGAGCTTGATAATAAATTGAAATAAATATTATAGGTAAAGTTGTAAAACTTAATATCCCTAAAACCGATAACGATGATAAAGAAAAAGCATTAATTAACAAGTATCCTAGAGACCCCAAAAAATATGAAAACCCCAAAAGACTCAAACTTAAAACACCATTAAATAATTTAGCTTGTTTAGATTTTAATACGGCATTACAATTTATTTTATTACTGCCAGAACAAAAACTTTGAAGAGTGGGATTATATTCATCCACCTCATACCACAACAGCATTAATCCTACAGATAAACCCACAAACTTTAAAATCAGATAGACTCCTATATTAATTGTGGTAGTCACATTAGCAATAGCTTCTGAGTTTAAAAAATTAATAATAATCCAGCTCACTAATAAAACACCAATGCCAACCCCTAATACATTCGTAATTCTTTTGGATTCTAACTTTTTTTCAATATCTACCTCTCTAGATTCTTCAGTAGTTTCTGCTAATAAACAAACCCCCGTCCACTGTTTTAAAAAATCTTCTTTAGAAGTAATTACCTCTTTATTTGTATCATCAGTATATAATACCCTGTTTTCTTCTATGTTTTTAAGTACAAAAAACAAAGACTGTCTATTAACCTCTACCTGTACAATACAAGGCATAGGCATTTTGCTAAGCTTATCGGCATCAATATTTACAGCTAAATTTTCTATTTGGTATTTCTCTAAAGTATCTGAAATAGATAATAAACTGGGGTGATCTGGATGGGATATGATATTATCTTTTAGATACTTTGAAGTATACTTAATATTAAGTAATCTTAAGAACTGCTTTGTTGCATTTACACAATTGTCTATCATAATAGGTTAAATTATAGTTTACAACAGTTACATTTTACTGATGCAATAAATTTGAGAGATTATTATGATAAATATATATACTTTTTCTTGTTTTAAATGAAGGTAAATTCACAATGAATAAATAATACCCCTTTTTGACAAATTACTCATACATCACAAAAATAGTTTAAATGTAATTGAGATAAATGAGATTATTTTTATTAATATATTTACTCATGCAAAAAGAAATAGCCTTGTGAAAGGCTATACTTTTATTAAGGTAAAGTCATTTGGAAGAATTACGTATTGACTATGATTAAATTAAAGTTTCATATTTTATTTGGGCTTATTTTTAGTTTCTCGTTTGTTTTGAACGGGCAAAATCATACTGTTTTCAAGCATTTATCGCCAATGCTCGACAACAAGCCTGTAGCTATTGCTAGTACTTCTCAAGATCATTTAGGCAACATATGGATGGTAGGTGGAGGTGGTGTGCTAATATATGACGGTTATCATTACAAGTTTGTTAAGAGCACAACTGTTTTTCCAAACCTTAAAAAAAATGATGGTATAGAAAAAATCATTAGCGACAGTAGTAATAATATTTGGCTAATCTCTAGGTTTGGCTTAGTAACTAAATACAATGCAAAAAACTCAAAGTTTGAGGATATAATCCCATTACTAGAAAAAGATGATGATATAATTGATATAATCATAAAAAAAGAAAATGTATGGTTAGCCTCAAAGAAAGGAAACATATATCAATACAAAAACTCTGAAATAGATAATACGCCGTCAATAGCAGTTATCAATACTTATACCGATAATATTTTTGATCTTGAGGTTGGTAATAATGAATTCTATTTAAGCACAAATACTGGGAAGATTTTTAGTTATAATATTAATTCAAAGCAAGTTACAGAAATCACAGGACCATTTACAGACTACCCAGGAAACCTTACATTATTAATAGACCCTAACAATAGACTTTGGGTTGGTACAGAAACCTTTGGTCTTTTTGTTTATGATATAAAAAGTAAACAATTTATTCAAGAAACATTTTTTAAGGAAAATAAATTCAATATAAATAAAGAAATGTTCTTGAGTTTATTTTGCAGTAGTAATGGCTACATTTATGGCGGAACGGATGGGGGTGGTTTATATAAAGTAAATATTAATACTGGTATAATAGACTTGTATACTAGGCAGGTATCCAATGAGTCTTCTATTAATAGTAATACCATCATGTACATTAGTGAAGATAACCATAAAAACTTATGGATTTCTACAAAGAATGGTAATCTTAATATCATCCCAAATTCCAACAGTAATATAGGGTATCATCAGGGTTCTGAGAACAATGCTCCTCTTCGCATACTAAGCATTTACAAAAGTAGTAATGGTGCTTTATGGGCTGGAACCGATGGGTCTGGCTTAACAAAAATTACTTATAATAATGATGGTACCACCAATGAAACTCAATATTTTAATAACATTAATTTAAACAAAGGTTTTTATGTACAATCTATAACCGAAGATAGTAAGTCTAATATTTGGTTTGGAACATACAGAAATGGTTTATGGCATTACAACTCTAAAAAAAATACTTTTAAAAAAATTAATATCACTAATTCAAAGGAGCAAGAAGGCACAGACGTTAGGACCGTTTTTACAGATTCTAAAGATAGAATCTGGGTAGGTTCAAATGTTTCATTAAGTATATATAATCCAGATTTATCGCTTTTAGCTTCTTTTGATAATAACTCAAATGGGTTAAAAGGTTTTATTATGGAAAGTATATCGGAAGATGCTAATGGGACTTTGTGGTTAGGTATATATCAAGGTGGATTATTTGAATTTAATGAAAACCAACAAAGCCTCAATTTGTCATCATTTACTAATTACCCTTTTTCAAATAAAATAGATGAAAATGAAATTTATGCGGCCAGAAACTTGTGCCCTGTTTCATTAAATGAGTTATGGTTAACTAATAGTAATTGGGAAATATTAAAATTCAATACAAAAACTAAAACTTACAGTGACCTAAATTATATAGAAGACATTAACGGAAAAACATTTGCTACTATTATAAAAGAAAATGATGATAATTATTGGTTAAGTTCTAGTAACGGAATAAATCATTTAAACGTTAAAAATAAAACTTTAAAAACATATTATACATCTGATGGACTTCAAGACAACATGTTTTTATCTAGAAGTGCTTTTAAGGACGAAAATGGAATTATATACTTTGGAGGCATAAAAGGTTTAAATTATTTCGATCCGAAAAAACTAGAAAAGAACCCTTCAAATGCTAAGTTGTTTATAAACACCATTAAAGTATTAAACCAGCCTGCAGACTCTTTAATAGCATCACAAGTTACTTCAGGCATACACAATGTAAAAACATTAAGTTTAGATTATAATCAATCTTCTTTTTCATTCAGATTCTCAGCTATAGACAATTTACTTAGCCCTAAATATTATTACGCATACCGTTTAAAAGGCTTTGACAAAGACTGGATTACAAGCCCTGAACGTATTGCTAGCTATACCAATATTCCATCTGGTAATTATACTTTTGAAGTAAAGGCAAGTACTAAAAAAAATGTTTGGGATATTCCAGTAAAACGTATAGAAATTAAAATTGAACAGCCTTTGTGGAATAAACCCATTGCGCACATAGTTTACTTATTAATTATTGGTCTTATTATTTATGGTATACGTCGTTGGTATGGGTTAAGAAAAAAATTGTTTCTAGAAAAAGTAAGTCATAAAAAGGAAAATGAAATTCATAAAGCAAAAATGAATTTCTTCGCTAAAATGTCTCATGAAATTCAAACACCTATTACTTTAATTTTGGGACCTATTGATGATATGCTTAAACGTGCTGAACAAAACGGAAACCTACTATTAAAGCAACGTTTAAATATTATTTCTCAAAACACAAAACGTCTTTCTAAAATTGCTCGAGAATTAACATTGGTTAGAAATAAAGAACTAGACAAATTGCGATTAATTATTACTAAAAATAATTTACACCAAGATGTCGAAAATATTGCTTTATCTTTTAAAGAGTTAGCAAGAAAAAAACAAATCGACTTTGCTATTAACTGCCCGAAAAACTTATCAGAAGCTTGGTATGACAAAGAAAAGTTAGAACATATAGTGTATAATCTTCTTTCTAACGCTTTTAAATTCACCCCTAAAGAAGGTAATGTTCAATTAAATGTTATACCACTCAATTCAAAGAGAAGTATCAAATTATCGGTAACAGATTCTGGCCCTGGAATTCCAAAAAACGAACTAGAAACTATTTTCGAGTTATTCTATCAATCTAACATTGGTAAGAAAAATAAAGGATCTGGAATTGGGTTAGCACTTACCAAAGATTTAGTGGATTTACATAAAGGAGGAATTGAGGTTAGTTCAAAAGCATCAGAGGGTACTACATTCACTATAATATTACCAATTAGAGAAAGCGATTATGATGAGAATGAAAGAATTGTAACTAGCGACAGCAATGACTCTGAGGCCATTTCAACTCCTGATAATATTGAAACCATTGATCAAAACGATTTAGATATCTCTAAAAAAACCATTCTTATAGTAGAAGATAATTATGACTTACAAAACTTTTTAAAAGAGCTTTTAATTGACAAATACAATATTTTATTAGCAGAGAATGGAGAAGAAGGATATCTGTATGCAAAAAACAACTACCCCGATCTTATTTTAAGCGATATTATGATGCCGAAAGTTGATGGTATAGAGATGTGTCGTAAACTTCAAATTAATCAATTAACAAAGCACATTCCAATTATTTTACTTACTGCAAAAAACTCAACTAGCTCTAAAATTCATGGGCTTAAATCTGGTGCTATAGAGTACATAAATAAACCTTTTAACACTAAAGAACTATTGTTAAAAGTTAAAAACATAATGGTTTCTAAAGAGCACATTATTTCTAAATACAGAAAAGAGGTTATTAGCCACCCAGAAGTAACACAGCAAAAAACTCATGATGAGATTTTTCTAGAAAACATGATGTCTTATATAAATTTAAGGCTAGATGATCCTAATTTTAAAATGGAAGAATTAGCTGATGCGCTTAACTTAAGCTACTCTAGTTTGTATAGAAAATGTATGGCATTAACAGGACAAAGCATTGTTGATTTTGTTAGGCTATTGCGCCTTAAAAAAGCTGCAATTTTGATTACCAAATACGGATATACTATATCAGAAACTGCATATATGGTAGGTTTTAACGATCCGAAATATTTTTCAAAAAGCTTTAAAAATCAGTTCAATAAAACGCCTAAAGATTTTAAAAACAAAGCTTTAATCTCTGATGACATTGAAGGTTTTTTAAAACTAAACAAAATAGATTCTGCAGCTTTTAGTAATTAACTAAAATCTGCACTTTTTTGACAGAATTATACCCTTACTACTACATATATTTGAAAAGATAATTACAAAACCTATTTAAAAAATGAAACACTATTTTTTTACTGTAATAAGCATTATTACACTTACTTTTTTTTACAACTGTTCTAAAAGTGATAATGGGTTAGATAATGAAGATAACTCAACTCCAAAAGAAGAAACCGAAGAAACATTTAATTATACATCATCGGCTAAATATAATTTGAACATTATCTATTTTGTTCCCAAGGGTTCAAAAAATCGAAAAGATTCACATAGAAGGCTTAGTGAAATTCTATTGCAAGGTCAAGAATTTTATAAAAAGAATATGAACGATTATGGTTTTGGAAATAAAACTTTTAATTTACTTGTTGACACCCAAAAAAAACGCATCAAAATAACCTATATTGATGGGAAACTTAGTGCTTCTAACTACCCATATGAGGGCGGAGGAAATAAAATGATTACAGAAATAGAGGCCTATTATAACGCAAATCCTGATGAAAAAAATAGCGATCATTATTTAGTTTTATCACCTGTAAGTGATCCTACTACATCAGATGTACCTTACTACGGGTTAGGGAAATGGTGTTTTGCATCAGACTTTGATGACATGGATATTAAACACATTGGAACTGGCACTAGTTTAGGAACAAGAGCTACAACTTACATTGGCGGATTGTTGCACGAATTAGGACATGGGTTAAACTTACCACACAACAAAGAAAAAGTGTCAGATCTTTCAAATTCAAATAAGGGCACTTGCTTAATGGGCGCCGGGAATTATACCTATGGGAGCTCACCTACTTTTTTATCAGAAGCTAGTTGTTCTATTTTAAACAACAACCAAGTTTTTAATAATTCCAACGATATATTTTATACTGGAGCAAATGCAAGTATTAAAAACCTACAGGCTTCTTTTGAAAGCAATAACATAAAAATTTCAGGTACTATTGAAACAGACGTCACTGTTAACAGTATAAGCATTTACAATGACCCTGCTGATGACAATGCCGATTATGATGCAGTAACATGGGCTACAAAGCTAGAGGCAGACAATACATTCAGCATTAATATGCCAATAAGTGAGCTTCATAAAAAAGAGAACACTGAATATGTTTTGAGGCTATTATTAAATCACACATCAGGAGATATTACGCGAATTTCTTATGCTTACAAATTTGTTAATGGTGCACCTGTAATCGACTTTGGAGAAAAAGACTATTTCAATAAATCTAAATGGGTTATAGAATCTTTTAGTTCTGAAGAAAATAGCGGACAAGAAAATACTGGACTAGCTTCGGCTATTTTAGACAATAATGATGAAACTTATTGGCATTCATGCTGGAATGGCTCTTGTGCTAGTGCTAACTATCCTCACTCAATTGCGATTGATACGGGTGAAACAATAACAGCTGAAGGTTTTGCCTTTACGCAAAGAAAAACATTATCTAGAGCCATAAAAGACATTGAAATTTTTATAAGTGATGATAATACAACTTGGTCAAGCTTGGGTAATTATACATTGCAAAATGTAAATACCGTACAAAATATTCGATTAGACAATCAAGCTTCTTTTAGATATTTTAGAATAGAAGCTAAATCATCATATGATGGAGATCGATTTGCAGCACTAGCTGAAGTGTATTGTTTCTAATTACGTACCTAAACAACTAAGGTTTTCTATAGTTTCTTGATTATATCTTTATCTTATTTTATGTAAATTCAATTCTACTGGATTAAACACTTGCTAGGTTTTTGTTCTACTAGAAAGCTAGGCAAATCTTGCTCAAATTTAAATTAAGACAATTTTATCTTAAATATGATAAATATCATATTTTATCTCTTTGTTTGATTATAATTTTGTGACTTAAACAAAGTTATTTATGAAAACAACACTAAATATATTAACAGCAATATTTGTAACCCTTCTTATAAGTTGTGGAGGCAAAGAAGAAAAGAAAAAAGAAGGGTTCTCTTATCAAAAAAAAGCGCCAACTGAACAAACAGCAGCACCAAAGGCTGAAAAAGTTCTAGCATCTAAAAAAATAGATTTATCTAACAAAGGTATTGGCCCAATCAAATCATTAAAATTAGATGCAGAGATAGACCAAAAAATGGTAACTCATGGGGCAGACGTATTTAAAAAAATGTGTACAGCTTGTCACAGGTCAGATAAAAAATTCATTGGCCCTTCTCCAAAAAATATTTTAGATCGTAGAACACCTGAGTGGGTAATGAATATGATTTTAAATCCTGATGAAATGACTCAAAAAGACCTTTTAGCTAAAGAATTATTAATTGAATTTAATGGTTCTCCAATGGCAAATCAAAACTTATCCGAAGAAGATGCCAGAGCTGTATTAGAATACTTTAGAACGCTAAAATAATAGACTATATATGAAACTAATTAAACAACTATTTTTTGTTTTTGCATTTTTAGCATTAGCTTTTTCATGCAAAAATGAAAATAAAAAAGCCTCAACGACCTCTACAGTAGAAAATACTGAAAATGCATCAGTTGAAAAAACTGGTCAAGCTTTTATTCAAGATGATGAAGGTACTCCAAACTGCTTACAAATTGCAATAGGATCTCCAGATCATAAAACATTGGTTGCTGCCGTTCAAGCTGCACAAGTTGAAAATGCTCTTGTAAACGTTGGTCCATTAACCGTTTTTGCACCAACAGATGCAGCTTTTAATGCCTTGCCAGAAGGTACAGTAGAGAATTTAGTTAAACCAGAAAACAAAGCGGTATTAGCTAATATTTTGAAATACCATGTTACACCTGGTAATTTAAATGAAACCATATTAACAAAGCTAAAAAAATTAGGACAGGCAAATAATCAATATGTTCAGGTTGAAGTAAAAGACGGCAAGCCTATTATTGGTGGAGCTAATATTATTGCCAGCGTGAAGGCTGGAAATGGTATTGTACATGTTATTGATAAAGTATTATTACCACCATCTGAATAAAAAACTAATCAAAACTTATATAAACAATGAAAAATATTATTAAATCAACTATTACAATTTTAAGTGCATTTATAGCATTTACAAGTTGTAATAATACATCAAAATCAGACAGCAAGTCTGGTGCTTTAGCTGGAAACGTTGCAGAAAAAGTATATGTTGCTCCTGGTGAGCACGATGAGTTTTATGCCTTTATTTCTGGAGGGTTTAGCGGACAACTTTCTGTTTATGGATTACCTTCAGGACGTTTATTTAAAGTTATCCCTGTTTTTTCACAAGATGCTGAAAAAGCTTACGGATATAATGAAGAAACTAAGCCTATGTTAAATACGTCTCATGGTTTTGTGCCATGGGATGATTCTCATCACCCAGACATTTCTCAAACTAATGGTGAAATAGATGGTCGTTGGATATTCATTAATGGTAATAATACGCCACGTATTGCAAAAATAGATTTATCAACTTTTGAAACTACCGAAATTATCGAAATTCCAAATAGTGCTGGAAACCACAGTTCTTCATTTGTAACCGAAAACTCAGAGTATGTTGTGGCTGGAACACGTTTTTCTGTTCCAATTCCACAAAGAGATATGCCGATAAAAGATTATAAAGGTAATTTTAAAGGCTCATTATCTTTTATCTCAATAGATCCAGAACATGGACATATGGATATTAAATTCCAATTAATCATGCCTGGTTTCGACTATGATTTATCACATCCAGGACGTGGAAAGTCTCATGGCTGGTTTTTCTTTACTACCTACAACACTGAAGAAGCAAGCACCTTAATGGAAGTAAATGCTTCTCAAAACGATAAAGATTTTATTGCTGCAGTTAATTGGAAGAAAATAGAAGAATATGTAAACAATGGTGGAGGAACTATGATGCCTGCAAAATATGCACACAATGTTTACGATGAAGCGACACATTCAGCAACTTCAACAATGAAAAAAGAAGTACTAACCGTTAACCCTTTAGATGTTCCAGGTGCTGTTTATTTTTTACCAACACCAAAATCACCACATGGTTGTGATGTAGATCCGTCAGGAGAATACATTGTTGGTAATGGTAAACTTTCAGCAAATTTAACAGTACACTCATTTACTAAAATGATAGACGCAATAGAGAATAAAAAATTTGCTGGTGATGCTTATGGTATTCCAATTATAAACTTCGAAGACGTTTTAGCAGGAGTTGTTGAACAACCAGGGTTAGGTCCTTTACACACTGAGTTTGATGGTAAAGGAAATGCCTATACTACATTCTTTATTTCTTCAGAAGTTGTAAAATGGAAACTAGGTACTTGGGAGGTTGTAGACAGACAACCATGTTATTATTCTGTAGGTCACTTAATGATTCCAGGTGGTAATTCACAAAAACCATTTGGGAAGTATGTAGTTGCTATGAATAAAATTACTAAAGACCGCTATTTACCAACTGGTCCCGAAGTAACGCAATCAGCCCAACTTTATGATATTTCGGGTGATAAAATGGAATTATTATTAGACTTTCCAACAATTGGCGAGCCACATTATGCTGCTGGTTGCCCTGCGGATTTAATAAAGCCTAGGTCTAAAAAACTATTTAAATTAGAGGAAAACAAACACCCATATGCTGCTTTAAATGAAGCAGATACTAAAGTTGTTCGAGATGGTAAAACAGTGCATATTTATATGACCACTATACGTAGCCACTTTTCACCAGATAACATTGAAGGTATAAAAGTTGGAGATAAAGTCTATTTCCATGTTACTAACCTAGAACAAGATTATGATGTGCCTCATGGGATAAGTATGATTGGAGCTAATACTTCTGAATTACTTATTATGCCAGGACAAACAGAAACATTCCTTTGGGAACCAAAAGAAGTTGGCGTATGGCCATTCTATTGTACAGATTTCTGCTCAGCTTTACATCAAGAAATGCAAGGGTACGTACGCGTATCACCTGCAAATTCTAGCACACCATTAAAATGGTCATTGGGAGAAGATATAGAATAAAACAAATTAGGGAAATTTTGTTTTAGTGTTTATTTTCCTATAAAAGGCGAGGGCCCTCTTTTCGCTCTCGCCTTTCTTTTTAAAACACTAATCTTTCTACAAAAATAGAATCTTAAACCATTAAAATATTTTAAGATGAAAAAGTCTAACATTATCATGCTAATAGCGGCTTTATTGCCATTAGGATTGTTTCTATTTCCTTTATGGAGAATAACATTAGAAGCTCCACAATATCCAACTCCGTTAGCCATGAACATACATATCAATGATTTTTCAGATGTACATCCGCATGATATAAAAAACATCAATTTAATGAATCATTATGTTGGTATGAAATATATTCCTGAGACCATTCCGGAATTTAAAATATTCCCAATCGGAATTATAGTTACTTCAATATTAGGGCTTTTAATAGCTTTTAAAGGTAATTATAAATGGTTTTTAGGCTGGTTTATATTAATGGTTGTTTTAAGCGCTGCAGGGTTATACGATTTCTATCTATGGGAACATGATTATGGTCATAATCTAGATCCAAAAGCAATTATGAAATTTACTAATCCAGATGGTACAGTAATGGGTTTTCAGCCCCCATTATTTGGAAGTAAAGATATTTTAAACTTCAAGGCTCACTCATATCCAAGATTGGGAGCATTCTTTTTAGGTCTTGGTATCGCCGCATCATTGTTTGCATATTTTATTGGAAAAAAGAATGGTAAGAAAACTTGAAGTTATGTAGAGAAACACATAAAACACTAAAAAATCATGAAAACACTAAAACATTATACCTTATTAGGCTTACTCATACTGCTTTTTAGTTGCAGTATATCTCCAAAAAAAATTGACTATGGTAATGATGGTTGCCATTTTTGTAAAATGACTATTGTAGATAAACTCCATGCTGCAGAGGTAATTACAAAAAAAGGAAAGGTCTATAAATTTGATGCAACAGAATGTATGATTAATTTTATGGATGAATTTGATATAACTCAAATAGCACTTTACCTGTCTAATAACTACTCAGAACCTGAAGCCCTTATAGATTCTAAACAAGCAACTTTTTTAATCAGCAAAAACATTCCAAGCCCAATGGGTGCTTACTTATCAGCATTTAAAGAAAAAGTTGAAGCTGAGAAAGTTAAAGCCCAAAAAAGCGGAACACTATATACTTGGGATGAACTTTTAGCTCATTTTAAAAACTAATACCATGAATAAGCTATTAGTTTTTGTAAGTATATTTTTAATAACCTTTTCAAGTGTATCTCAAACTGTTGAAGTTTGTAAAAGTTGCTCAGTGAAGTCAATTAAAGAAGCTTTAACTATTGCAAAAGATTATGACACTATTCGGTTAAAAAAAGGAACTTACAAAGAGCACAATATAATCATAGACAAACCTATAGCAATCATTGGGGAGGATTATCCAGTTATTGATGGTGAATCAAAAGGAGAAGTCATTACTATAATTTCTGACGATGTTTTATTAGATGGCCTATTTGTTATTAATGTAGGCACAAGTTATACCGAAGATTACGCAGCAATCCGTGTTAGAAAAAGCAAAAATTTTGTTATTCAGAATGTTGTGCTAGAAAAACTGTTTTTTGGTATTTATATTGAAAAATCTAGCTATGGTAAAGTCTATCACAACAAAATAATTGGTGATGCTGTTGAGGAGTATAATTCTGGAAATGGTATACAATTATGGTATAGTAATCATATTGAAATTGAGCATAACTATGTTGAGCATGTACGCGATGGTATTTATTTAGAGTTTTCAGATGATTGTATCATTAAAAATAATGTAAGTGCCGAAAACTTGAGATATGGATTACATTTTATGTTTTCCAACGATGATTTATATCAAGATAACACCTTCGAAAACAATGGCGCTGGTGTAGCAGTAATGTTTTCAAAGAAAATAAAAATGCTTAACAATACATTTAGAGAAAATTGGGGTACAGCTTCATATGGGATGCTTTTAAAAGAAATTAATGATGCAGAAATTATTGGTAACACGTTTGAAGAAAACACCATAGGCATTAACATTGAAGGTTCAAACAGAATAACCTACAAACACAATAATTTTAAAAACAATGGTTGGGCAATTAAAGTACGTGGAGCTTGCTATACCAATCGTTTTTTAGAAAACAATTTTCTATATAATTCTTTTGACATTGCCTATAATAGCAAGGTTAATGATAATGTTTTTGATAGAAATTATTGGAGCAATTATACGGGTTACGATCTTGATAAAAATGGCATCGGTGATGTGCCGTACAGGCCTGTTAAGCTCTTTTCATACATTGTGAATCGCACTCCAGAAACTATCATCTTATTACGCAGTATGTTTATAGATATTATAGATTTTTCAGAAAAAATATCTCCAGTTTTTACTCCAGATAACTTATTAGATAATAATCCATTAATAAAGAAAGTTTCATGGTAAGTATTCAAAATCTATATAAAAGATTTGGTAAAAACGAAGTACTTAAAGGTATAGATTTAAGCATTAAAGGTGGCGGAATATTTGCCATACTTGGTCCAAATGGCTCAGGTAAAACAACGCTTATTAAATCTGTTTTAGGAATGGTTATACCAAATAAAGGAGATATTTCTGTTTTGGGAGAAAGCATTAGCAAAAACTCTGATTACAGGCATAAAATTGATTATCTACCTCAAATAGCCAATTTCCCCAGCAATCTAAAAGTCAAAGAGTTAATACGCATGATAAAAGATTTACGTAAAAACACTAATGAAGATGAACGCTTAATAGAACTGTTTAAAATACAACCCTTTTTAGATAAAAAATTAGGAAACCTATCTGGTGGTACCAAGCAGAAAGTAAATATTTTATTAACCTTTATGTTTGATAGTCCATTAATTATATTAGACGAACCTACAACAGGATTAGATCCAATTTCTTTGATAAGGTTAAAAGAGCTTATTCAAGAAGAAAAAGCTAAAGGAAAAACAATTCTTATTACATCTCACATTATGAGCTTTGTTGAAGAAGTCTCAGATGAAATAGTATTTATACTTGAAGGCAAAATTTATTTTAGAGGCTCAATTTCAGAATTAAAAACTAAGACCAGTCAACCCGATTTTGAACATGCGATTGCGTCTATATTAACCGACAATCATGCTTAAAATATTAAAATATAGCTTTTTCGATTTAATGCGTAGTCGCTGGAGCTACGTGTATTTCGCTTTTTATTTATTGTTAGGTATCGTACTTTTATTTTTAAATAACGACCTATCAAAAGCAGTGATTACTTTAATGAATGTCATTATCGTTTTAGTGCCTTTAATTGGAACAATTTTTGGAGTTATGTACTATTATAATTCTAAAGAATTTACAGAGTTATTATTAGCGCAACCATTAAAACGATCTTCTATATTTTTGGGTCAATATTTAGGCGTAGCATTATCATTATCAATGAGTCTTATTCTTGGTTTAGGCATTCCATTTGTGTTTTATGGTTTGCTTAAAAGCAATGCCATTTGGGATTTTTCTTTGTTATTAATTACAGGTACTTTTTTAACTTTAATATTTACAGCCTTAGCCTTTAATATTGCATTATCTAACGAAAATAAAATTAAAGGATTTGGCTACGCTATTTTATTATGGTTGTTTTTAGCTATAATTTATGATGGTATTTTTTTAATGACCTTAATCCTATTTGAAGATTATCCATTGGATAAATTATCACTAATAGGAACCATGCTAAATCCTATAGATTTATCAAGAACACTTATTCTATTGAAATTAGATATTTCAGCTTTATTAGGCTATACAGGAGCCGTTTTTAAACAATTTTTCGGCACTAGTTTCGGGTTAATCATATCCTTTATAATGTTAACTGTTTGGGTGATTTTGCCCGTTCTTAGAATTGTATTTAAGTCAAAAAAGAAAGATTTTTAAAACCGTAAATTATTAATGACTTTAATCATATTTTATCTCTATAATTTTATCTAGATTTGTTGCATGTTATCAACAATAACAAGTAAAATAACAGTATATATTCTAGTGCTTATATTATTTGCCCATAATATAAATACACTTGTTATTATAGGTGATTTTATTGTTAATCAAGACTTTATTGCTAAGACTTTGTGTATTCAAAAAGAAGAACAGAAAGGATGTAATGGTAAATGTCAATTACGTAAAGAACTTTCTGAAAATAATTCAGATTCTAATAACCCTGATCCTATACAAGAAAGCAAACGTATGACGCTAGATGCGTTTTGTTTATCAACGATAAGCAAAATTGAAAGTGCATTTATTTCTTTGAATACCTTGAAGCAAAACACAACTTTTAAAACTCCAAAAATCAACAAAATGTATCTGGATATAGATACGCCTCCACCAAATTTTAGTTAGTTTTTTCGATTTATAAAATCACTTAGATTTTACTTCTATGCCTTGCTTATTTATTTAAGCGAGTAGGAATTTTTCAGACATATTTTAAACAAAAAACTAACAAAAATAAAACATCCATGACTAAAAATTTAGTCGCATAATGCAATGATTATTATGGATGTTATATCTGACAAGTAAAACATAAAACAGATGAAATTTAGATATATATTACCTATTCTACTTATTACATTATTCACCATATCATGTTCAACAGATGACAATGAAGCTCCAATAATAAATGAAATTGAAGGCCTTATAAAAGTTCAAGATATTACTAACACAACGCACACCATCGAGTTGTTTAATACTACTGGAGATTTTAGAACAGGGTATAATAATGTAAGTATTAGAATAAAAGAAAAAGCATCAAGTAGTTATATAAAAAACGCTTCCATTTCTTGGATGCCAATGATGCAAATGCCATCAATGCAACACTCTTGCCCTAAATCTGAAATTACAAAATCAGTAGGTAAAGAAACTGTTTATGAAGGGTTTGTTATTTATCAAATGACAAATACAG
The DNA here is from genome assembly GCF_002741945.1 of Gaetbulibacter sp. 4G1. GTDB lineage: Bacteria > Bacteroidota > Bacteroidia > Flavobacteriales > Flavobacteriaceae > Wocania_A > Wocania_A spongiicola. The sequence continues at coordinate 989,862 of NZ_MDVN01000022.1, read as the reverse complement.
ATGGTTCTGGTTGGTCTTTAACTGTAAATTACACTATTGATGGAACAGATTATACAGCATCAAGTGATATAGTGGTTTTGCAGTCCGAAAAACAAAATACAACCAGTTTTATGGGGAGTGATGATAGCCGATACATTATTGCTTTAATTGAACCTAATGAGCCAAAAATTGCAATTAACGATCTTAAGGTTGGTCTTTTTAAAATGAAGAATATGATGACTTTTCCTGTGGTTGAAGATTATACCATTACACTCGACCCAAGAATGCCAGGAATGGGCAATCACAGTTCTCCTAACAATACCGATTTAAGTTATAATGCTGAAGACCATATGTATCACGGCGATTTATCTTTAACAATGACAGGTTACTGGGTACTTAATTTAAAATTAATTAACGATCACAGTGAGGTTTTGAAGGGCGAAGATGTAACCGAAGATCATACCAAAAGTTCATTGTATTTAGAGCTAGAATTCTAAAGGTTTGTTAAAAATCAGGCGCATTGTAAATTATAATGCGTCTGTTTAAAAGCACTAAAAAAACATGAAAAAGTTTATCAAATACAGCATTATTTTTCTTTTCAGCGGATTTACATTTGCTCAAGAAGATGGTGCCGTTAAAAAAGACACAACTAAATTAGACGAAGTTATTGTTTTAGGGCGACGCAAACTTAGCAACTATAGACAAGAAAAAACCTTATCTAGTATAGATGAATATTTAGAGAAGGCAAATAAAGTTACCATGATAAAACGTGGTAATTATGCTTGGGAACCAACAATAAATAACATGAATAGCGATCGATTAAACGTAACTATTGATGGTATGCAAATTTTTGGTGCCTGTACTGATAAAATGGATCCTATTACATCCTATGTAGATGTTTCTAATTTAGAAAAAGTAAGTGTTGGTTCTGGTCAAACAGGTACAGAAAACGGACATTGCGTTGGTGGCGGATTAGATTTAAAACTACCAGCAAGCAAATATTTTGAATCTGGCTTAAAAACAAGTATAGATTTAGGTTACGAAACCAATGGTAACTATAGAACTGGAGGTTTAGATATGGAATATTCTAGTAGCAATTTTTATATTAATGCTGATGGTATTTTTAGAAAATCTGATAATTATGAGGCTGGAAACAGTCAAGAAATATTGTATTCTCAATTTCAAAAATACAACATATCATTACAAACAGGTTTTAAACTAAACGAAAACCAATCCATTGATGCAAATGTAATTTACGATAAAGCTACCGATGTTGGTTATCCTGCATTACCAATGGATGTTTCACTTGCCGAAGCTTTAATTACATCTGTTACTCATAATTACAGCAACGATTCAACATTTATAAAAACCTTAGAAACTAAACTTTACTTTAATACCATTACTCATATCATGGACGATTCTAAACGTCCAGATGTACCAATTCGTATGGATATGCCTGGGTGGAGTGATACTTATGGGTTTTATAGTAAAGCTACAACAAACATTAATAAACATAAGTTAGTGTTAAATTTAAATGGGTTTTACAATCGTTCGTTAGCAGAAATGACTATGCACCCAAACGACTCTAATCAACCTGCCATGTTTATGTACACATGGCCAGATATAAGAACACTTTATACAGGGGTTTTTGCAAAAAATGATTTCTCTTTAAATGATAATGAAACGCTTTCTACTTCCATTAGAGTTGGTTTCCATAGCAATAAAATTGCTAAAGATGTTGGGCTAGAAAGTCTTCAAATTTTTTATCCTGAAATTGATGATACTAAGAGTAGGTTTTTAACTAGCATAGCTTCAAATTATACATTTAAAAAGAAAAACTACGATATTAGTTTTGGTATTGGTTATGGAGAAAGAGCCCCTTCTGTTAGTGAAGGTTATGGGTTTTTTCTCTTTAATAGTTTTGATAGGTATGATTACATAGGAAACCCAACCCTAAAAAACGAAAAAGCAATTGAAGCAAATGTAAAAGCAAATTTTCATAATAGTAAATTTCACATAGGAGTTGAAGCCTCTTATTTTCATATTATGGATTATATTATTGGAGATATTGATGCATCGTTAAGCCCTATGACTATTAGCGCAAATGGTGTTAGAATTTATAAAGCTTTATCAAACGCTTCTATTTTTGACGTGTATTTAAATACATCATATAAATTATCAAAATCATTTTCAATTAACGGGACCCTTGGTTATAATTACGGAACAGGTAGTAACAATAAAAATCTACCTCTTATAAAACCTATATCATATTTAGCAGAATTTAGTTATAGCACTGCAAAGTTTAATGCAGCAATTCAATTAGAAGGTAATGGAAACCAAAGTAATTATAGTAGTTTTTATGGTGAAGACGAAACACCAGCGTATGGTGTTTTAAACTTTAATTTTGGAAATATTTTCTATACTAATACTAAAAAATGGATTTTAAAATATGGTGTTGAAAATATTTTAGATGCGAATTATTCAACCTACGCAGATTGGAATAATATACCAAGACAAGGACGTAATTTTTATATGAATGTATCCTTTGTATTTTAGATAGAGTTCATTTTTTAATTTCATTAAAAATCCCAAAAAGCAATTCGTTTTACTTCTTGGGATTTTCCGATTAAATATTACCGCTCTAAATTGAATTTGCTATTAACCAAATTGTTGTTCTAGCTCTATAGCTTGAGGGAATAAAATATTGTTTTCTAAGTGAATATGTAAATGTAAATCTTTTTCAAATTCTTCTAACATCGCAAATGTTACCCTATATGTATTGCAGGCATCTGCTGGAGGAGTATAATTATTTGTAAGCTCAGCTATTTGTCTGAAACGTTCCCCTTCATTATCATGTTCATGTATCATCATTTCAATTGGGTTTTCTACCGTTATAAACTGTGGAGATTGAATAGCGCCCTGTTGCAATTTAGCTTTTACCATTTTTTTTACAAAAGGGAACAATATAAGTTCTTCCTTCTTCATATGTGACGCTAATTCACCTGCCGAGGCAGTAAATAATTCATTTATTTTAAATAATTCTGGATGACGCTCACCATGAACACGACATAATTTATCTAAAAACTGTTTCAACACTGGAATTCTTTCTTCTACATAGCGATGATGTTTTTTTTCAATATAATCAATTAACAAATCTAATGGCCACGATTTATAATCTATAGACTCTCCTCTTTTTTCATTTAAAACACGGCTAAGTTCATCTAATAACACATTGCTGTCTATTCCTTTTTTTTCGCAAGCTTCATCAATTGATCTGTTACCATTGCAACAAAAATCTATTTTATATTTTGAAAAAACGGCTGCAGTTCTATAATCTTCGGCTACAAATTGTCCGATTTGTTTTTGTGAATCTTTTTGTAGTGTTTCCATAATAATTATTTATTTCGGATGTTTTTATCCTATTTATATTCAAATTTTTTTAAATCCTTAAAAACGATGCTCCCGATTTAATATTTAGTGCCAATTCTTCTAAACTTGTATCTTCTAGCATTTGCTTTAAACCTTCTCTTATAGCTTTAAATTTATCATGCACAGGACATGGGTGAGCTTCATCACATTTATGTAAACCTAAACCACATCCGCTATAAATAGAATCGCCATCAATGGCGTTTACTATATGAGCTAATTTTACTGTTGATATTTTATTTTTATCAATTTCAAAACCTCCATACGCACCTTTAACAGAATTAATAACATTATTTTTAACTAAAGCTTGTAAAATTTTTGCTGTAAAAGCTTCTGGAGAATCAATTTCTTTAGCTATTTCTTTAGGGCTTACACGTTTTCCATCAAAAGAATTTATGGCAATAAAAATAGATGCTTTAATACCGTATTCGCAAGCTTTAGAAAACATATAGCGTCGTTAATTTAATACAAATGTATAACAATATTTTTAATTAGGATAAGTTTGTCTTAATTAATATTTGTTTTTATACCATACTTTTTGCCACTCACGTTTTAAAATTAAAAACGAGACCTCTTCAGATAACTTTAATGTATCATTTCCATCCAATGCTTTTACTTGTTTTTCTGATACATCAATGATATAAAGTAAATTAAGATACTCGGTAAATTTTTCTTGAATAAGCTTATAAATAGTTTCGTGAAGTAGTAACTTTAAACTTGTTGGTAAAACATCTTCATGAAAATCTAAATCAATATTTGCTAATAAAAAATCTTTATTGAGTTGTTTGATTAATTTATTATATAAATTGAATTGATTTGCTTCTTCAATTAATGTTTCAAAAGTAGATGGTAGCTGCATCATACATTCCTATTCATTAAGCCTGTTCCGAAGTCTTTTAAAATTGCTTTTTTATCATCAGAAATATTTAATGACTTTAAAACCATAAACGCCTTATTTGTATAATCTTGAATAGCTTTCTTAGTGGCTTCGGCAGAGCCTGACGTTTTAAAAATTTGCTTTACAACTTCAACTTTATTATCAGTTGTATTTACATTATTACTAAATAATTGTTGCAATTTCAGCTTGTTTTCCTCTTCAGAAAACTCAAGAGCTTTTATATACAAATAGGTTTTTTTATTTTCAATAATATCACCACCAACTTGCTTTCCAAAAGTTTTAGGGTTACCAAAAGCATCTAAATAATCGTCTTGTAACTGAAAAGCAATTCCTAAATTTTTACCAAAATCATATATACTATTTTGATCTTCTATAGAAGCTCCAGCAACAATGGCTCCCATTTTCATTGCAGCTCCAACTAAAACAGCTGTTTTGTATTCAATCATTTTTAAATATTCATAAACAGTAACATGGTCACTGGTCTCAAAATCAATATCATACTGTTGTCCTTCACAAACTTCTAAAGCCGTTTTACTAAATAATTTTGCTAAAGCTTGAAACGTATTAGCTTCATAGTTTTCAAATAATTGATAAGCCATAATTAACATAGCATCTCCTGATAGAATACCTGTATTTACATCCCACTTCTCATGCACCGTTTTTTGTCCGCGACGCAAAGGAGCATCATCCATAATATCGTCATGTATTAAAGAAAAATTATGAAATACTTCTATGCTTAGTGCCGCATTTAGTGCCTTTTTATAATCGTTATTAAAAATATCGGCAGTCATTAACGTTAAAACTGGTCTTAACCTTTTTCCTCCTAAATTTAAGATATATTGAATAGGGTTATATAATGTTTGAGGTTCTTTTACAGTTGAATAATTATTTAAAAACTCAACAAACTCTTCCTGGTATTCTTCTATTGAAAGCATCAAACAAAAATAGAGTAATTCATCATAATTAAAAACTCCAATGTAAAGGATATGTTAAAAAATTATTAAAACTTTGGAAACTTTTTAGGTTTTTAAAGTTTCCTGTCGTAGTTTTGTGCCCGATTATGAGAGATAAAATTTTATTAGGCGCAACAGATTTGTTTTTAAGCTATGGTTTTAAAAGCGTGACAATGGATGATATTGCTAGTTCTTTGGGTGTTTCCAAAAAAACTATATATCAACATTTTGACAATAAAACAAAGCTAGTAGAGGCTACAACGCTAAACCTATTTGAGTCTATTTCTTGTGGAATAGATCATATTTGTTCGTTAGAAAAAAATCCTATTGAGGAAATATATAGCATCAAGCAGTTTATTATGGAGCATTTAAAAGATGAAAAGTCTTCGCCTCAATATCAACTTCAAAAATATTATCCTAAAATATTTAATACTTTAAAAAGTAAACAGTTTGAGGTTATGCAAACGTGTGTTACCGATAATTTAAATAGAGGGATAAATCAGGGTTTATATAGAGATTCTATTAGTGTAGAATTTATTGCAAGGATTTATTTTAATTCGATGCTTGCAATAAAAGATAAAGACTTATTTCCTCTTAAGAAGTTTTCAATGAATATGCTAATGAGTAATTATTTAGAGTACCACTTGCGTGGAATCTGTACTCCAAAAGGACTTGAAATATTAAATCAATTTATAACATCAAATCAATCATAAATAAACACTAAAATGAAAAACAAACTAATATTAATTTTTAGTTTATTATGTGCTTTTGTCTCATTTTCGCAAGAAAGTGCTCAAAGTTTCACATTACAAGAAGCTATAGATTATGCTTTAGAAAATAATCGAACATCAAAAATTGCAGCACTTGATATTGAAGCAGCAGAAAAACAAAAATGGGAAACCACAACAATTGGGTTACCACAAATTAATGCAAGTATAGATTACAATAATTGGTTAAAGCAACAAGTGTCTTTGCTACCAGCTTCCATTTTATCAGACGCAGCTAGAGCCGATTTAGGTCTTGGAATTAATGATCAATTCCCTGCTACTTTTGGAACTAAGCAAACCATGAATGGTACTGTAACTTTAGAACAATTAATTTTTGATGGCTCTTATCTTGTTGGATTACAATCTGCAAAAGTGTTTTTAGAAATATCAAAAAACGCTAAAGAAAAAACAAATTTAGAGGTTAGAAAGGCTGTAATTAATGCTTACGGAAATGTACTTCTTGCTGAAGAAAGTGTGAAAATTTTAGAAAGAAACATTGAAGTTTTAAAGAAGAACCTTAATGAAACATCTAAAATTTACGAAAATGGATTAGGAGACGAAGAAAGTGTAGAGCAGTTACAAATTACACTCTCTGGAGTAGAAAGTAATTTAAACAATACTTCGCGCTTAAGGACTTTGGCTTACCAAATGCTAAATATTACGTTAGGTGCCGATTTAAACGCTAATACATTACTAGCTGATAATTTAGAAAGCCTAACTGCTCAAAATATTGTTTTAGGATTGCTTAATTCTGAAGAAAATGTTGAAAACACTATTGACTATAGAATTTCTCAAAACGATAAAAAATCAAAAGAGCTCCTTTTAAAACTAGAAAAAAGTAAAGCACTACCAACTCTAAGAGGTTTTGTAAATGCTGGCTATTCTGGTAATAATAATAATTTCGATTTTTTAAAGAATAATCAAAAATGGTTTGGTTCATCATTGTTAGGTGTAAGCATGAACATTCCTATTTTTAGTTCTGGTCAAAGAAGCGCATCTACACAGCGTGCTAAAATAAATCTTGAAAAAGCGAAAGAAACTTTAACCGAAACTGAACAAAAAATAAAGCTTCAAATGGCATCTGCAAAAAGTGACTATCAATTCGCTATTGAAGATTATCAGAATAAAAAGCAAAATTTAAATTTAGCTGAACGTATAGAGAAAAAAAATCAAACCAAGTTTTTTGAAGGTATCGCTACTAGCTTTGAATTAAGACAAGCACAAACACAATTGTACAGTTCCCAACAAGAGTTCTTACAAGCCATGCTTGATGTTATTAACAAAAAGGCAGAACTTGAAACAGTATTAAACACTATAAACAACTAATAAAATATCAATCATAAAATGAAAAAAATATATTCATTATTAATCGTAACAATTATATTGACTTCATGTGGAGGCGATAATAAGAAATCTGTCGAAGATATTATAGCTACTAATAACTTAGAACAAATTAGAAAGCGCAAAACACAATTAGATGGCGAGCAACAAACTATTGCCTCTCAACTTAAACAACTTGAAGCTAAAATCAAAGAATTAGATCCTCAAGAAAGAGTACCATTAATAACAACTTTTGATGCAAAAGAAGCTGTTTTTAATCATTACGTCGAGCTTCAAGGAAATGTAAGCACTAAACAAAATTTGGTGATTTTTCCTGAGTACTCCGGAATCTTAACTCGTGTGTATGTAAAAGAAGGTCAAAAAGTTTCTAAAGGTCAAACTTTGGCTAAAATTGATGATGGTGGTTTAAGCCAACAAGTTGCTCAATTACAAATACAAGCAGATTTGGCAAAAACTACTTTTGAGCGTCAAGAGCGTTTATGGAATCAAAAAATTGGAAGTGAAATTCAATATTTACAAGCAAAATCTACTTATGAAGCTCAGCAAAAAGCGGTTAGTCAATTACAACAACAAATTGGAAAAACAATTGTTCGCGCTCCTTTTTCTGGAACTATAGATGATGTAATTACAGAACAAGGAAGTGTTGTTGCTCCTGGTCAATCACAATTATTTAGAATTGTAAACCTAAAAGACATGTATATTGAAACTGATGTTCCAGAACGTTACATTTCTAACGTAACTCCAGGAAAAGATGTTCAAGTAGAATTTCCAATTCTTGGCAAATCTATGGATGCAAAGATTAGACAAGCTGGAAACTTCATTAATCCTGCAAATAGAACTTTTAAGGTTGAAGTTGCAATTGATAATAAAGAGAATACCATCAAGCCTAACTTAACAGCAAAACTTAAAATAAACGATTACACAAGCGAAAAAGCAATTTTAATTCCTCAAAGTATTATTTCTGAAAATGCTGAGGGCCAACAATATGTATATACAGTTACGGATAAATCTGGAAACAAGGCTAAAGCAAAACGTGTAATTATAGAAACTGGCAAAACCCAAGGTGATTACATAGAAGTCCTTTCTGGATTAGAAAACGGTAATGAAATTATTGATGAAGGTGCACGAAGTGTTAAAGACGGGCAGGATATAAAAATACTTGTTGTTGAATAATCAAACTAATTCTGAATACTAATGACTAAAGATAAAAAACAAAAGAAAGTAGATAAAGAGTTTGGTTTATCATCATGGGCAATTAATAATAAAACAACCATGTATGTTTTAATTGCTTTAATACTTTTCCTTGGAGCTGGTGCTTATTTTAGTATGCCTCGAGAAAGTTTCCCAGAAATTAAAGAAACCAAAATTTATATTAGTTCTGTGTATCCTGGTAATACTGCCGAGGATATTGAAAAACTAATTACTGACCCTATAGAAGACAAACTAAAGACAGTAAGTAATGTTGTTGAAATTACCTCAACATCTCAAGAAGACTATTCTATTATTATTGTAGAGTTTGATGAAAATATCTCTGTTGATGCTGCAAAGCAAAAAGTAAAAGACGAGGTAGATACTGAAACTTCTGGCGAAGATTGGCCTACGTTTAATGGCGCCAAAGTTGAGCCTAATATTTTCGATTTAAGCATGTCTGAGGAAATCCCTATCCTCAATATTAATATTTCTGGAGATTATCCTGTTGATAAGCTAAAAGAATATGGTGAGTATCTTGAAGATGAAATTGAAAGCTTACAAGAAATAAAGCAAGTTGATATTCGAGGCGCTCAAGAAAAAGAAGTAGAAGTTGCTGTAGACATCTATAAAATGATGGCTGCGCAAGTTAGCTTTAATGATATTATTACTGCGATTAGCAATGAAAACATGACGATGTCGGCAGGTAATTTGATTACAAGCGGGCAACGCCGTACCATTAGAATTATTGGTGAAATAGATACACCAAGCGAACTAGAAAGTTTTGTAGTTAAATCTGAAAATAACAACCCTATATATTTAAAAGATATAGCAGTAGTTACTTTTAAAGATGAAGACAAAACAACTTATGCAAGAGAATTTGGTGAGCCTGTAGTAATGCTTGACGTTAAAAAACGTGCTGGTAAAAATATGGTAGCAGCCGCAGAGCAAATTCAAGTAATTATTGAAGACGCTGTGGCTAATGTATTTCCACCAGATTTAAAAATTACGGTGGCTAACGATCAATCCTCAAAAACTATTGGGCAGGTTGATGATTTAGTTAATAACATCATATTTGGTATTATTCTCGTTGTTACCGTTTTAATGTTCTTTTTAGGATTTAAAAACGCCTTATTTGTTGGGTTTGCTATACCAATGTCTATGTTTATGTCTCTGATGATTTTAAACATGTTGGGGTATACGATGAATACTATGATTCTTTTCGGACTTATAATGGGCCTAGGAATGCTAGTAGATAATGGTATTGTAGTTGTCGAAAATGTATATAGACTAATGTCTGAAGGTATGCCACGAATTGAAGCTGCCAAAAAAGGTATTGGTGAGATTGCATTTCCTATTATTATTTCAACTTTAACTACAGTAGCAGCATTTGTTCCATTAGGGTTGTGGCCGGGTGTAATGGGACAATTTATGATTTATTTTCCAATTACACTATCAGTGGTATTAGGTTCTTCTTTATTTGTTGCCATCTTCTTTAACTCGGTTATGGTATCACAATTTATGACTATTGAAGATAAAGACATGCCTCTAAAAAACATTATTAAAATATCTGCAATTGTTGGTGGTATTGGCATCTTCATCATGCTAGTTGGTGGAAGCTATAGAGGTTTAGGTACCTTAATGTTAGTAACAGTTATTATGCTATGGGCATATCGTTTATTCTTAAGAGGTTGGGCAAATGGGTTTCAAAATAACATCTTACCACGTTGGGAACGTTTTTATGAAAAGACTCTTCGTGCTGCATTAAGCGGAAGAAAACCAGCTCTTATAACAACTGGAACGATTATTCTTTTATTCATTGCTTTTATGGGCTTTGGTGCATCTGTGAGCAGCCAACGTACTAAAGTTGAATTTTTTCCAGATAACACTCCAAATCAAATTATTGTATATGTAGAATATCCTGAAGGAACAGACATCAAAAAAACCAATGCTATCACAAAAGATATCGAAGAGCGTGTTTACAAAATTGTAAACGAAGAAGCGTATAAGCACGGTGATTTCAATTTCTTGACAGAAAGTGCCGTATCACAAGTGGGTGAAGGTGCAGGAAACCCTCAAACCGATGGTGGCTCTGCTGCCGAAATGCCACATCGTGGTAAAATAACAGCAACCATGCGCGAATATAAATTTAGAGATGGTGCCGATAGTCAAGAGCTTCTTAAAAAAGTACAAGAAGATTTAAAAGGTATTTATCCAGGTGTTGCTATTTCGGTTGAAAAAGATGCTGTTGGCCCGCCAGCTGGTTATCCAATAAATATAGAATTAGAGGGTGATAATTATTCCGAATTAATTGCTACAGCTGAAAAAATGCGCGATTTTATCAACTCTAAAAACATACAAGGTATTGATGAATTGAAAATTGATGTCAATAAATCAAAACCATCAATGCAAGTTGCTGTAGACAGAAAAAAAGCAGGAGAATTAGGTGTTACTTCTGGTCAAGTTGGGCAGCAATTGCGTAATGCTATTTTTGGAGCAAAGGCAGGAATTTATAAAGAAGATGGTGAAGATTATGATATTTATGTCCGTTTTAATGAAGAAAACCGATACAATACCAGTGCTATTTTCAATCAAAAAATAACATTTAGAGATATGGCTTCAGGGCAAATTAAAGAAATCCCTGTTTCTGCTGTAGCTAAGCAAAACAATACTTCTGGATTTAGCGCTATTAAACACATTCAGAATGAACGAGTTGTTACTGTTTATTCTGCATTAGCTCCCGGGTTTATTGATGCTGCAGCAATTGTTTCCCAAATAGAAAAAGAAACTATAGAGTTTATAGAAAATGACGTTTCAGATAATATTAAAATTGACTTTACCGGACAAATAGAAGAACAAAAAAAGCAGCAAGATTTTTTGAATGGTGCATTTATGGCTGGGTTAGGGCTAATTTTCTTTATTTTAATATTCCAATTTAACTCGGTTTCTAAACCAGCAATTATTATGTTAGCTATCTTTTTAAGTTTAATTGGCGTATTCGGAGGCATCCTAATAACAGGCAGCTCTTTCGTAATTATGATGACCATGATGGGTATTATTTCTCTAGCTGGTATTGTTGTAAATAACGGTGTGGTGCTCTTGGATTATACTCAACTTTTAATTGATAGGAAGAAGGTAGAACATGATTTGGAAGATGATCAATATTTAGAAACTTCAGATTTATTAGAAGCTATTGTAAAAGGAGGAAAAGCGCGTTTACGTCCTGTATTATTAACAGCAATTACTACTATTTTAGGGTTGATTCCTTTAGCTACAGGGTTAAACATAAACTTCTTTACTTTATTTAGTGAGTTTAATCCACATATATACATGGGAGGAGATAATGTAATTTTCTGGGGTCCTTTAGCTTGGACAGTAATTTACGGATTGTTAATTGCTACGTTCTTAACATTAATAGTAGTTCCAATACTATTCTACCTAGTTACAAAATTTAAAATGTGGCTTTATAAAGGTAGAGTTGCAACTAAGGAAGAACTTATCCCTCAAGAGGTTTTTAATATGGATAAACGAATTGATTAATTGATGACTAATTCGATTAATAGCAGAACCCTAGGTTTTCTTAATTGAAAATCTGGGGTTTCTTATTTATTTCCACTCAAAATCTCCAGTTTCTACAGACCAATCATTGCCAAAAAAACCAGCACATTTAACTGCAGGCATCCCATTTAAAAGGACCTCATCGTTAAAGAGTAATACATCAGGAAATGTTGTTCCGTTAACTAAATAATGATTCATGTATGCTGCTTTCATACCCTTTTCTCCTGTAGCGGTAACAATACCAACACTTGCTTTTTTACTATCTTTTCTAGGCGTAATAAAATACATTCCCCATTGATTTCCTGATAATAGTTTTCCATTAAAGTTTACCTGATTATTTCTTACTTGTATTGGGCACTCTTTTAAAAGTAAATTCCATGCAGCATTATTATCTTTATTCCCATATACAACTACATTTCTATCTTCATACTTTTTCAAAGAAAAATCGACATCTTTTACAATTTCTATATGTCCATTAGCGCGATACCAAAATGTTTCTGCGTCAAATCTTGCTCGATTATAATACCATTCATTTTCAGTTTTATTTCCTTTAGTAGCATAAACAAATACCACATTGTTATTAAAAGCATCCTTAAAACCACCATTTCTGTGCGGGCCTTTTTCTTTTAAATTAGGTGGTGGTGTAATTTGCCATTTCTTATTTACTTTCTTAAAAAATACTTTTTTATCATTTTGAATTTCTAATTGCGTATCATCAATTTCAATAGTCTTTTTTGAATCATTTAACGTTGAAAAATCTACCTCAATTAAAGCTACATTTTCTGTTTTCAATTTATAATCATTTTCTTTTGAAAACTTAAAAGAGCTTGTGTTAAAAGGAACTTCTTGTTGATGAATTGTTATAAAATGTGATGATGAAGAAACCCCTGGCGAGCCTGTAAAGAATTCAAAGTTCTTTACATCTTTATCATCTTTAATTGTTCTCTGCTTAAAGAAGTTGAAAATAGGATCCCAATCTACACTATGATTCCCGTACCAGTGTGTGCCATCTGGATATTCATAATATGTAAAATCTGAATGAAATTTTCCTAAACGCTCACGCATATCACGAGCAATACTAGTTGGTACCACATTATCAACTTCGCCATGTAAAACATAAATGCCATGATGCAAATAATTACGAATAAGTTGCAAAGTTCTACTTGGAGTCCCAGCTCTGTGTATTATGTTTTCTATAGCAGTAGGAACCCGTTTTGTCGTCATTAATTCTAGTACCTTAGGAGTAATCCCAAAACGCTTTAATTGTTCTTCTGGCATTTTTAACATCCTATTTATAAAACCATCTCTGTATAATAGCAAATCTGGATATCCTGCACATGGCGCAATAGCAGCAAAATAATCTGGATACGTTGCACCTAAATACCAAGTACCATGCCCTCCCATTGAATGTCCAGTTAAATATATTTTTTTACTATCAGGTTTGTATATATTTTTAGCCTCAGCCAAAACTTCTAAGGCGTCTAAACGCCCCCAATCTTCCCATGCAAAACCAAACGGACGACGATTTGTTGGTGCTATTAAATTTCCCCAATCTTTTTTCTTATAAGCATTAGCTTGATTTACAGCTTCGACCGAAGCTCCATGTACAGATAAAAACAACGCGCCTTCGCTTAACGTTTTATTACTTGATGGTGCTACACTGTAATATTGAATACTACCATCTATATTACTTTTTAGTGTACGTTTATGGTGTTTATGCTTAGATTTTATTTGAATTTTAATTGTTTTAGAATCGATTGACGTTCCTTTCTTATTATTCAAACTTAATTGTAAATCTGCATTTCCTAGTTTTGCATCATCTATAACTGACGCTATTTTAAATGGTACTTTTTGCACACTTAAAGGAGGAATACTAGGGATTTCTTGAGTTACCACTTCCCCATTAATATTAGATGTAATAACATGATTTTTAATCCAGTCCTCAGAAGCATTTATAACCCGAATCGCTCCTAAATAAGTTTTATTTTCTTCAACTAAAACATCAGGTAATGTTAAATCTCTAGTTGTAAATTGTGTTTTTGCTTGTGGCGCTATTAGTCGTGCTCTAATTCTTGGAAAACGGCCCACTTTTAATATAAACTTATTAAGTCCTTTTTTTAGTTTTAACGGAATTAAATTCCATCCAAAATCATAATGATCTCCTTCATGTGGTAAACCATTAATTAAAACAAGTGAATGGCCTGAAGCCTCAAAAAGAACAGTTTCTTCATTGTTAGAGTGATAACTTAAATACACATAGCTCGATCTTAAATTTCTATCATTAAAACTATTGGTTGTATCTGTAGTAATGGATTTCCACTTTAATTCGTTACCCAAAAAATCAATGTCAAACACATCATTGCTTTTAGGCTTATAATCTGGCTGCATTAAAAACTTACTAAAAACAGGGTCTTTAGGAAATGATGATGAGTTAAACCTAAAGTTCTGAATTTTTAAAGCTAACCCTGTTTTAAAAACGTGCAGCAGTTTTCCTTCTTTAATATCATTAACTTTTTCTTTCCCAAAATATTCAACAATATTTCCTGTTCTTTGCTGTGCTTGTAGAGCAGAAAAAGTAATTAATAAAAATAATAGGATTCCTTTAATCTTAATTTTGGTTAAATACATTACAAGTAATTTTCATTTTTAATAAAATTAGGTATTTCGTTTTATTAAAAAATATTTTTCGACCAACAACGGTAAGTCTTCTTTAAATAAATAACTTTAACTATAAAACAGCAACATAAAAAAACCCAGAGTAAAACTCTGGGTTATTGAAAAATATTAAGTTAAGACTTATACCAATTTAAAACTTATAGTTTAAACCAATACTAAAGTTAGTTCCTAATTGTCCTAATTGTTGTACTTCAGATGAGTAAACAAATCTGCTTCCTGCTTGCGCAGTTCCTGTAGATGCTAAAGTTACATCTGGATACACATCAAAAAGGTTATTAACTATACCTGTTACACTCAACTTGTCAGTAAAATTATAACTTAAGCTTAAGTCTGTTGCCATTTTAGATGACAGGTCTTGATCGTTTGCAGCCCCATTAGGAGATGTAATAGTAACTTTACCAAACAAAGTATTATAAAGACCTATATTAACTTTTTCAGACTCATAGTCTAAACCTAAAATAATTTTAGATTTTGGTCTTGCACTTGTAATTAAGCCTTTTTCTATTCTTGCAAAAATATCATATCCTTCGGCTGCTAGTGCTGCTGGTGTATTGATTGCTGAAATAGTTGTTTTATTAAAGTTAGCCGCTAAATTAGCGTGTAGCTTACCAGACCCCATGTCTATATTTCTATAATTTAAAACAAAATCGGCTCCTGTTGTTTTTGTGTCACCCGCATTAATAAATACTTGAACTGCAACTACATTACTATTATCTAAAATTGTCTCAACAGGGTTTGTTGGTGCTCCTGGAGCACCATTAGTGTACCCAATTTGAGAAGAAAACAATATACGATCTTCTACTTTAATATTATAAAAATCTAAAGATGCAGAAAAATTTCTATCAATTTTATAGGTTATTCCTGCTGCAAAGTTTTTAGACGTTTCATAAGTCAAACTAGGAACTCCTAAAGCTTGAACTGCTGGATCGTCATTTGCTAAAGTTCCTTGCTTTAGCGGTTCTGGAGAACTAGCTACAATAATAAATTGGCTATTGGTTAAATGACGTTGATGTAACGTTGGTGCTCTAAACCCTGTACTATAAGATGCTCTTAAAGCACCTTTGTCTCCTAGTTTTTGGCGCCCAAAAAGTTTCCATGAAAAATTAGAATCATCAACATCAGAAAAACTTTCAAAACGTCCTGCAACTCCTAATAATAAAGCTTCAGACACATCAAAATCTAAACCCGCATAAGCAGCGAAGTTATTTCTATCCCATTCACCAGCTTCATTAGGTTTAACTCCAGCAAAAGAATCTGATCCTGCACCAAAGTATGATAATGGGTCCCCTTCATTGGCATCAAAATATTCTACCTTATATTCAAAACCAAAAGAGGCACTTACCATCTCAGAAAATAAAGCTGAAAAATCTAAATTCCCAATCACATTACTTAAACTGTACCCTCCTGGGTGAAAAGTTCTAGGTGATGTCCCATTAAGTGCTAAGTAGTCTCTATTTACCGAATTATTTACCGTATAACTAACACTGTTTTTTCCATACGTAATACTGGCATCAGCATTCCAGTCGTTACCTAAATCCATTTTCAATCCAACTGCATTTAAATGATCCTTAATTCTAGCTTCAAATGTTGGCTGATATCCCTGAAAATCCTCAGGAGGTGTTATAAATCCTGCATCTGCTACATCTCTTCTCCAATAAGGAGCTCTGTAATATGCAAAACTTTTACCTGTACGCAATGTGTATCCATGGAATGAATAAAACTCTGAATTCTCACCTACTGGATGCGACATATTAACAAAAACATCTCCTTTTTCTAGATCTGGCTGACCAACATGCATCCCTAAATCTGGGTTGTTTTGTGCCCAAGCTATTTCATTTGGCCTAGCATCTCCTGGTAAATCAGCAATTCCGGGAGTACCTGCTCTATTTGTTAGCCCTTGGTTATAATATCCTAACGTAAGGTTTATAAATCCGCCATCTCCAAAACCAAGTGTTGTATTAAAATCTGTTGCAAAATTAAATCCGTCACCTTCAGAAGTAATACCAGTTTTTGCACTAAATGTAGAAAACTGTGCATCTTTTTTAAGCACCATGTTAATTACTCCTGCAATCGCATCTGATCCGTATTGTGCTGATGCTCCATCACGCAAAATCTCCACACGTTCTATGGCAGCTGTTGGTATACTCTTTAAGTCAACGCCAACTTCACCTTTACCCGGTGTTCTATTTAAGTACACTTGAGCACTTTGGTTTTTACGTTTACCATTAACTAAAACCAAGGTTCTACTTGGTCCTAACCCACGTAAATCTGCTGGATCATAATGTGCAGTTGCATCAGAAATTGCTTGAGTTTGTGCATTGAATGACGGTACTTTAAAAGTTAACATTGCTTCAATCGTTGGTTGCCCACCACTTGTCAGCTCCTCAACACCAATATTATCAATTGGTACAGGAGAATCTAAAATAGTTCTAGGTTTTGCTCTATTACCTAAAAGAACAATTTCATCTAAAGCAACACCAGCTTGCATCGTAACATTTAAAACATTGCCAGAAACTTCTATCTCTTGAGAATCGTATCCCACATATGAAAACACAAGTATGTCACCCGTATTTGCACTTAAGGAATATTTTCCATCAAAATCGGTTGTTGTTCCTGTTGATGAATTTTTAATAATTACAGAAACGCCCGGTAATGGTTGAGATGAATCATCTAACACTACCCCTGAAACTTCTTGAGCTTCAGAAAAATTAAATGCTCCAAAGAGCATCAAAATCATAATCAAGTTAAGGTTTAAAAATTTACTCATAATTTTTAGTTTTTGAATTAGTTGTTGCTAATATAAATATATCATGAGAGTTTAACAATGGAAAAACCAAAAATATTATGCATACATATAATTTATTCGTAAAATATTTCTTAATTTTTTGAACATTTATTCAAAAAATAACACAATAAATATTAAAAACTTAAAATTTACACACCCTCCTTTTAACAGCTCATTATAACTATACACAAAACTCTATATTAAAAAAATATGCAAAAAAAACTATACTCCATTGTATTTCTTTAAATTTGCACTTCAATTTTACATCCATGTACAGAAGTCATAATTGTGGCGAATTAAACGCCTCTAATATAAATACAGAAGTAACCCTCGCAGGTTGGGTACAAAAATCTCGCGATAAAGGGTTTATTGTATGGGTAGATTTACGCGACCGCTACGGTATTACCCAATTAGTTTTTGACGAAGAAAGAACATCAAAAACTATGCTTGAACAGGCTCAAAATTTAGGCCGTGAGTTTGTTATTCAAGTTACAGGAACTGTTATAGAGCGGGCTTCAAAAAACCCAAATATACCTACAGGCGATATTGAAATTTTAGTATCTAAATTAAATATTTTAAATGAAGCAAAGTTACCGCCGTTTACTATAGAAGATAAAACCGATGGTGGTGAAGATTTACGAATGAAATATCGTTATTTAGATATTCGTCGCAACCCTGTAAAAAACAGTTTAATTTTTAGAGCAAAAGTAACCCAAGAGGTCCGTAATTATTTATCAAAAGAAGGTTTTATAGAGGTTGAAACGCCTTATTTAATTAAGTCTACACCAGAAGGTGCTCGCGATTTTGTTGTGCCTTCTCGTATGAATGAAGGACAGTTTTATGCGCTTCCACAATCGCCACAAACTTTTAAGCAATTGCTTATGGTTGGAGGTATGGATAAATATTTTCAGATAGTAAAATGCTTTAGAGATGAAGATTTACGTGCCGACAGGCAGCCTGAGTTTACACAAATAGACTGCGAAATGGCATTTATTGAGCAGGAAGATATTTTAAATGCTTTTGAAGGGTTAACACGTCATTTATTGAAAGAAGTAAATGGGATTGAAGTTGAAAAATTCCCAAGAATGCTTTATGATGATGCAATGCGTTTATATGGAAATGACAAACCAGATATTCGTTTCGGAATGGAATTTGGCGAGCTAAACGATGTTGCTCAACATAAAGATTTTAACGTTTTTAATAATGCTGAATTAGTTGTTGGTATTGCTGTTCCTGGTGGAAATAGTTATACTAGAAAAGATATTGACAAATTAATTGATTGGGTAAAGCGTCCGCAAATTGGTGCTTTAGGAATGGTATATTCGCGTTGTAATGACGATGGTTCTTATAAATCTTCCGTTGATAAATTTTACGATCAAGACGATTTAGCAAAATGGGCAGAAGTAACTGGAGCAAAAGCTGGTGATTTAGTTTGTGTTCTTTCTGGTGAAACTAATAAAGTACGTGCACAATTAAGTGCTTTACGTATGGAGTTGGCAGAACGTTTAGGGTTAAGAGACCCTAAAGTTTTTGCACCACTTTGGGTAATTGATTTTCCATTATTAGAATTGGATGAAGAAACAGGGCATTACCATGCTATGCACCATCCTTTTACATCACCTAAGCCTGGACAAATAGAATTACTAGACACAAATCCAGGAGAAGTAAAAGCTAATGCTTATGATTTAGTTTTAAACGGTAATGAAATTGGTGGTGGTTCTATTAGAATTCATGATAAAGCAACACAAGCCATCATGTTAAAACATTTAGGTTTTTCTGAAGAAGAAGCCAACGCACAATTTGGTTTTTTAATGGATGCCTTCGAATATGGTGCACCTCCTCATGGAGGATTAGCTTTTGGCTTAGATAGATTGGTTGCTATTTTAGGTGGACAGGAAACTATTAGAGATTTTATTGCTTTCCCGAAAAACAATTCAGGACGAGATGTGATGATAGATGCACCTGCTCCTATTGATGATGAGCAACTAGCAGAATTGAGTTTAAAACTCAATTTAAAATCATAACGAATTAAAATCCTGCAAATTGCAGGATTTTTTAGTAGCTTTAAACATGCCTAAACAATCCTTTATAAAACGTTTGCTTATTTTAAGGTACAAGTATGTATCTCAAAAAAACTTTGTGTTTTTTCTCAGTATTTTAATTGGGTTACTATCAGGTTTAGTTTCGGTTACCATAAAGAATATAACGTTTAGTATTGAATGGGTTTTAGAAAAGGTAGCAGTTTTAACCCAAAACAGTATCTATTTTATATTGCCAATTTTAGGTTTATGGTTAGTTTATTTATTTGTAAAACATGTGTCAAAAAAACCTATTGAACATGCTATACCATCAATACTATATTCTTTATCAAAAAAAAACGGACTATTAAAACGGAGCAAAATATTTACGCCATTAATTACTGCGCCACTAACAGTAGGGTTTGGAGGTTCGGTTGGTTTACTCGGTCCTGCTATAGCCTCGGCTTCGGCAGTAAGTTCAAACATTGGGCAATTATTTCATGTTGATAGAAAAACAAAAAACTTACTTATTGGCTGTGCAGCAGCAGGCGCTATTGCTTCTATTTTTAAATCGCCCATTGCAGCTATTATTTTCGCTATAGAAGTATTCAGTCTAGATTTAACCTTTGCTTCATTGCTTCCATTATTAATAGCATCTGTATCATCCGTTTTAACATCATATTTTTTTTTAGGAGATGAAGTTCTATTCAACTTTACAATTTCTGATAAATTCACCATAAAAGACACGCTTTTTTATATTGTTTTAGGCATAGGAACTGGCGTAGCATCTATCTATTTTTCAAAAATATATTTTGCTATTAATACATTTTTTGAACGATTTAAAACTAGCGGGCAGAAGCTTATTATTGGAGGTTTAGCCATTGGTATTATGCTTTATTTTATTCCACCGCTATATGGCGAAGGTTTTGGGTTTATTAATGATCTCTTTAGTGGCAACCATTTAAAAGCTTTGGGAAAAACACCTTTTGATGCTTATACCGAGAACATTTGGGTTGTAATAGCCCTTTTATTTGGTGTCACCATTTTTAAAGCAGTTGCAATGACTACAACATTTGCAGCAGGTGGTGCCGGTGGAATTATTATTCCAACAATGGTTATGGGTAGTGCTTTAGGAAATGTAGTTGCAAAAATTATTAATAACATAGGATTGGGGTTTAATGTATCCGAAGCAAACTTTACACTTATTGGAATGGCTGGTTTAATTGCTGGTGTACTACACGCACCATTAACAGCCATTTTCTTAATCGCAGAAATTACTGGTGGTTACGAACTGTTTGTGCCTTTAATGATAACGGTTTCCATGTCATTCATCATTACAAAAAATGTAGTAGAACATACTATTTACACCAAAGAGCTTGCCGAAAAAGGCGCTTTATTAACTCATGATAAAGATAAAAGTGTTCTCACACTTATGAAATTGGATAGCGTTATTGAAAAGAACTTTAGCATACTAAATCCAGAAATGTCATTGGGCGAAATGTTGCATAAAGGTGTCGCGAAATCAAGTAGAAACTTATTTCCAGTGATAGATAAGCAAAATAATTTGGTAGGTATTATTTTATTAGATGATATACGAACTATCATGTTTGATCAATCGTTATACGAATCCACATCAGTAGAAACCTTTATGCATAATCCACCAGATTATATTAATTACGAAGAAGACTCTATGCAAAAAGTCATGCGGAAATTTCAAGATTCTGGTGCCTGGAATTTACCTGTAATTAAAAACGGATGTTATTATGGGTTTGTTTCAAAATCAAAATTACTAACTGCGTACAGACGCGAATTAATTAACTATACTAGCTAATGAAGTATTTAATCATTTTCTTTTTACTTGTATCTATCGGATTAGTAGGCTGCGGATATTTTATGGAAACCGAATACTCTCAAAAGTTAATTGGTTTCGGTGTTGTTACTTTATTTTTAATTGTGTTTCCTTTATTTTCTTATTACCGCTGGAAAGATAAAAATGTAAAAGATTATATGCTTACTAAAGAAAATCTTGATAAAATGCGTGAGCGTGAAGGCGATATACGTAAATAATTTGGGAATTCTATTTTTGGTCGTGCTAGGACTTATAATTAAGGTCAATTCAAATTTCGTTTTTCAATAAAAAACCGTTTTAAAATCTCAGAAGCTTCATCAGCCAAAATGCCTCCTTTAATAATTGTTTTTGGGTGTAATTTGGTTTTCAAATTAATACAACCACGTTCAGTATCCCTAGCACCATAAACAATATTAGATATCTGGCTCCAATACAAAGCTCCTGCACACATTTGGCAAGGCTCCAACGTTACGTACAAGGTGCAGTTCTGTAGATACTTTCCTCCTAAAAAGTTAGCCGCAGCCGTTATGGCTTGCATTTCTGCATGTGCTGTAACATCAGTTAATGTTTCAGTTAAATTATGTCCACGAGCAATAATTTTATTATCAATAACAATTACAGCGCCAACGGGAATTTCCCCCTTCTCAAAAGCAGCCTCAGCTTCTTGAAGGGCGCGTTTCATAAAATAGGTATCGTCAAATGGTTCTAACATAAAAACAAAAATACAATTTCAAAATTTGTTTTTATAGCTCCTAGATAGCGGGATTTGTTCTTTGTTTATCAACACCAAAGACGTAGCATTCACCTGTTTTATAAAATTAGAATTCACAATATAAGAGCGGTGACATTGTATAAAATTTGGCGGTAACTCTTCTTTTATTTGACTAAGCTTTCCTCTAACCGTGTGCTTTTTATCATTCTGTGTTACTACTTCTAAATAATGGTCATCTGATTTTACATACATCAAATCTGAAATATAAACTTTAGTTTTATCTTTTAAAACAATATGATTTTTAATAACAATACTTTTAAGCTCATCCAGTTTTTGAAGAGTTTCTGATTGTTCTTCTTCTAAAATATTACTTTTCTTTTTGTAACGTTTGTAGAGGTAGAAAATGAAAATAAGGATAAGTGATATTATGCCTAGTATTGGAAGTATTGTGAAAATTTTTTTTTCGAGAGAAGAATTCTCCTTGCCTAATTGAGCAAGCTCTTGTTCTTTCTTTTCAAAATTATATTTATCACTAAATTTTCGGATATTAATTGCATTTTCTGTTTGCTTCATTTGCTCTTTGACCTCAACCATTTTTTTAAAATAATAATGTGCACTATCATATTGCTTTAATCCTTCATAACATTTGAATAACCATTCATTAGTGTACATAAGTAGTATTGGTTCCTTATCTCGATTTAAATCTTTTATAAAAAAAGGTATTGCTTTTCTATACTCTTTGTTTTTATAGTAATTTATATTTGTATTATACTCTAAGCCTTTAAGTCCTTTTTGAGCAAACCAAATAGGACTTCTCTTATAAACCCCATAAGCCTTCATATTAAACTTATTAGCCTTTTCATAATCCTTTAACCAATGAGATAAATAAATACCATATATCTGATGAAGTTTTGCAAGTAATAAAGGCTGTTCTTTTATTATTGAGTTTGCATAAATATTATTAAACAGTTTCTTTATTTGGGTTTTGTCTTCAGAATTAAAATTATTTTCTGTTAGCATATACATATAACCTATTGAAATATAATTATACCAATAGCTATCTGTTTCAGAAACTTTAGAGAATTTTTTATATTCTTTTAAAAATGCTTTTGTACTTAATGTATCTCTAGATCTATATAAAAGATGGGAGTTTAGTTTTCTTAATACTTCAGTAATTAATAATGTGTCCTTTAACTCATTTGCAATTTCTAGTGCTGAAAAATATTTTTTAAAAATATACTTATTTTTAATTATTTCTTTTTTTAAATAATAGTAATCTGCTTCTAAAATATTGAGCGTAGCTAAGCTCTTTTTACTAATATCCCTATTTAAAATAGTATCTAATCGCAAAAAATCTAACTCTCCCTTCTTATAATATTTAACTTGATTTGAAAATAATAGTTTGATTTGAGGGTTTTCTATATTATCTATAGCATTATTGGCCTTTTTTAAATCATAACTACGTAAAGCCATAAAGGTACTATCTATATAGTCTTGTCCATAACAAATAGAAACTATAAAACTTGCAAAAATTAATATAAGTACTTCTTTTTTTTTCAAAAATTACATGTCTATATTATCTTCCTCCACCTACTATGACTATACCATTACATTCGTAGCCTCCTCCTGTGAATTTTTCCTGCTCATCTTTAGGTAAATTAGAAATATCTACTTCAAAATCAATTAATGTACCTGCATCTAAAATTAATGAATCTTCATTCCTATGTCCTTCTTCTCCATATATATAATCTACATTATCACTTCTATCTCTATCACCTATCCTTGATAGTTCAAATTCAAAAAATATGTGATTTGCATTAGTTTCATCCTTAACTTTTATTTTACTTACCATATAATAATTAGAAACTTTTCCTAGGCCGAAACATTTTACGTGTAACTTATTTAATTGGTATTTATTATTACTTAGGTATTGTCCCTCAAAACGACCAATTATAGTGTGCTGATATTCAACTTCTGGATTAAATAAAAGTGTTTGATAATTGTAATTATCGTCAACTTTATAGTATAACATTACATCGTCAGCTGAATCAATCGAATTTGGTGTAGGCTGTACTCGACAAATAGGTTGCCTAAGAGGTGATTTTTCACCACAATATACATTTGTGACAGTGGGTTCACTATCTTTTAAAAGCAAAATTATAATTACAGCAAAAAAACCTATAATGGTTACTAGTGTAAGTGTTTGTTTTTTCATAATACTTAATTTAGTTGGTTTATAAATTTAATCTAATTTTTAAAATAAATTATATCTAGCATCATTATAATATTATTCACACTCCAAGTTTTTATCATTTGATTCTTTCTTGTAAGAATATATATTTTTTGTTATAATTTAAATTTTTAGTTCCAAAACTAATGCCCAATATGCTTGATCATTAAACCCATTCGTTGGATTTTCCCCGTTTTCATGGATAATTCCTATGGTTGGTTCAATACTATCTAGTATATTCTTATTCCCTCTTATCTTTGGTTTGTATTCTGTCTTGAAAGTTATTAATGAAAAGCTATCTTTACCAAAGTCTGTTGAATTGGCAAGCAAATATCTATATTGCCATCCAAAAGACATAGTAAAACTGGACGCTTTTAATTGTGCTGACATATTAGAAAATGTTCTAAATAAGTTCCCATTTAGAGCCTTTATATCGTTATTAAATCTATAATCATATTCAAATCCTAGATTCACACCAATATCAAATGGAGATTTAGCTCCAAACCATGTTCCTATCAATTCGTCTTTATCGTTTAATTCTGCAAAGTGAGGAGAAAATATAAAACTACTTTGAAGTGCTTCAACATCATTTTCATAATCTTTTCTATAAGTAACACCTCCTTTTAAGGATATATTAAACTTCGATTTGTTACTTATTTTATAATATTCAGCCATATTGTATATAGCACTTAACCCTGTTAACAGATTAGACTGCTCGCTATCAATTAAGGTATTTCTATCGTACTGCAAAAAAGGTAGAATTGCTTTTTTTATATATTTTACTTCTTTATCAATTATAATAACTTTATTAAACCCGACAATTAATCCTGCATTTATTGCAAAAGAAGATGCTTTATCTTTAGGAGAAGTAAATACAAAAGAAGCTCCCTTATTTCCAAGTTTTGAATTTTTATCTGCAAAATAATTTTGAGCAGATTTTCTTAGAATGTATGAGTTCAACCAAATATAGCTACCTCCTTCAACACTTACCTCATTAAATAGTTTATTACTGGTTATTATAGAATCTACCATTTGTTTCTTTGGAAAATACTGGCCATGGCTAACGGTACTAATAAAAATTAGTAAAAAAAGAATTTTTATTTTCATAATATATACTTAAAAGTTATACCTTATTTTTACAAGTAAAAAAGTAATATTGTCATAATAATTAAAGAATTTTTCACTTTAAATTTATTCCGCTTTGATTCCTTTCGGAATCTATTAATGCTTTTTTATTACTTCTCCGCAATTCTTAGTTGAAAACTTATTGCAAAGAGTATAATATATTATTGAATCTAATTCTGACTCGCATCTGTTTTTGACTTTAAGAGTTAAGTATTGACCATTGACGACATAGGATAATTTTGATTTACTACAATCATCATCAAGGATTTCCATTAATCCATCCAGTTTTTGTTGAAGAATTACTCTGCCAGGATCTGCAACATCTTCACTATAATACCTATCAAGTTGATAGGTCTTAATAGAAACACAACTACTAAGACAAGCTAAAAGTAAGGAAACAATTAAACTACATTTCATTTACTTTCTTGTTTATTAAGAAAATCAACTGAATCTTTCAAATCATCATCTGAAATAGAAGAATAGTAATCTTTATAAAAATCATTATCCCAATTAAACCTTCTAACACGAGCCCCTAATATGCGAATGGTGTTTTCGCCATCTGTTAAACTAAAACCTTGCTCTTCTTTTTTGAAGTTCATATATTTTTCATCCCTACTATAGTTGCCTCCAATTGAAAAGAATGACCCAAAACCGAATGACCCGCCTCCTTTTATGTATTTCTCTAAAACTTTCTTATATTCTTCACTAGTTTTAACAGTTATTTTTGTCCCTCTTGCCATTACAATAGAATATGGTATTGCTCCTAAGGCCCCATTTGGCCCCCAATATTCTGGAAATTTTTTTCCAATAGTACCAAATAGTGAATCTTGAAACCATCTGTCTCGAAATATTTCAATTTCTTCAAATCTTTCAAATGATACATTAAATTCAAAATGCTCCTTTTCGGTAAGTTCTTCCAGTTTTCTTTTTTCAACACTTCCTCCCCCTGAGAAAATTCCCCATTTTGCTTTTGTTTTTACTTTCCATTTTGTCTCAACTCTAGAATAATCTTCAGATTGAGTTTTAAAATAGCTTTCTGCTTTCGCTGAATTAGTTAAGAACTCATCTATATCCATAATTGGGAATTGCATTTTGAATTTCCTCCAATAATGCCTATTTATATTATCATCAAATACAGATGAAGGAGGAAGTAACACAGAATAATTTGAATCATCAAAATAAGCTTTTGCATCTACTAACCTCCACAATTCGCGAGATATATTTGATTTAAGAAAAGCGTTTATTCTTACATTTATACGTTTTATTTCTTCTTTATACCTGTCAATTTGCATAGAGTAACCAAATTCTCTTTCAAAAATTACTTTTTCTGACTTCCAACGATCTTCAGGAATATTATTTCTTGTCCTGTGCCTATTCCACTCATCATTTACATATACTAAATAATCTCTTAGTCCATTTTGCTCTATATTCAATTCATCTTTCATTACATCATAGTTCCTTCTTAAGTCACTACTAAGTGACTTTAAAAGAAGTTCATTAAATTCATCTAAAAAATTTGCATATGCATCTTCCAATTTTGAAGGATGTGTCAAAACTTTCTCATCCATTTTATCATTGCTATAAGAAGGTTGTGTAGGAGCTATATAATTTGACAAATTATATAAGAGAAAATTATTGTAGTTTTTTTTAGACGCATTATAGGGTAATAATGTTGCAAAGTTGAATGGTTGAAACACTCCTGCTTTGGGAGTTCCTTTGTCAATTAGGTTTTGTAGGACCGTTGTGTAATGTCCCCAAGCTCTTTCAAATAGTTTTTCTGACATGATTATTGATTTTTATTTATAATATTTACTAAACTTCTCTTGGAGAAGGCGCTAACAAGCCTGCTAAAGCACCTATACAAGCTGAAGCAATCATTACAAAAAAGCTATCCACTTCTTCAGCTTCCTTTCCAAATAGCATATATGCTCCTAAAACTATTGAAAGCAAGAGAGCTCCGCCTACAAGACGAACAACTATCAAGAATATTCTTTCATTTAAAATAGGGTGGCTTTTTTGCAACTCCTCTTTCAAAACATTGACAGGCTCTTGCTCAAATCTTGTTTTAAAATTAGTGTTATCGTCCAAATTTTTAATTAATCTTTTTAAATCGCTCATAATTAATAATTTTAAAATTCATATCTCAAACCTACCTATAAATCAAACTGTTATCCAAAAAAATGTCGTGAATGACAGCACAAATAGCGTGAATGGTAAAGTTGCATTTACTACTTATACAAATTCTTTTAACTTAACCACTAAAAGAAGTACTTTTGCCTTGTGCAAAACAACTTTTTAAATCATATAAACTCACCCAATGAGCTGCGTCTTTTAAAGCAAGAAGACTTACCGCAACTTGCAAAAGAATTACGTGGCTTTATAATTAATATTGTCGCCACTAAAGAAGGTCATTTAGGAGCAAGTTTAGGTGTTGTAGAACTCACTATTGCTCTACATTATGTGTTTAACACTCCCGAAGATCAACTTATTTGGGATGTTGGCCATCAAGCTTACGGGCATAAAATTTTAACCGAACGAAAAGCTATTTTTCACACTAACAGACAGATGGATGGCATTAGCGGTTTTCCAAAACGCGAGGAAAGTGTTTATGATACTTTTGGGGTTGGGCATGCATCAACTTCTATATCGGCAGCATTAGGAATGGCAATTGCATCGCAGTTAAAAGGTGAAGACAAACACCATATTGCTGTTATTGGAGATGCAAGTATAGCTAGTGGAATGGCTTTTGAAGGCTTAAATCATGCTGGTGTGACTGACGCTAATTTGTTAGTTATTTTAAACGATAATGCTATTGGCATAGACCCAAGTGTTGGTGCTTTAAAGCAATATTTAACTAATGTAAAAAAAGGCACTCAAAAACAAGATAACATTTTTGAAGCTTTAAATTTTGATTATTCTGGACCTATAGATGGGCATGATATTGAGGCTGTTATTTCAGAGTTAAGGCGTTTAAAAACTGTAAAAGGTCCAAAGTTTTTACATATCATCACTACTAAAGGCAAAGGTTTAAAACAGGCCGAAGAGAATCAAGTAAAATATCATGCTCCAGGTAAATTTGATGCTAAAACAGGTAATCTTATAGTAAAAGGAGAAATAATTGAAGCCCCTAAGTATCAAGATGTTTTTGGGCATACCATTTTAGAACTAGCTAAAGAGAATACAAACATTGTTGGTATTACACCTGCAATGCCAACTGGAAGTTCGCTAAAATATATGATGGACGAAATACCAGATCGTGCTTTTGATGTTGGTATTGCCGAACAACACGCCGTTACACTAGCTGCTGGTATGGCAACTCAAGGGTTAATCCCGTTTTGTAATATTTACTCAACATTTTTGCAACGTGCTTATGATCAAATTATTCACGATGTAGCCCTTCAAAAACTGCCTGTTATTTTTTGTTTAGATCGTGCTGGTTTAGTTGGCGAAGATGGGGCAACTCATCACGGTGCTTTTGATTTAGCTTATTTAAGATGCATACCTAACTTGGTTGTATTTGCGCCAAGAAACGAGATAGAATTACGCAATATTATGTACACTGCTCAATTAGGTTTAGAGCAACCTATAGCTATTAGATATCCTCGAGGAAGAGGGGTTACAATAGATTGGAAACAGCCTTTCAATAAAATTAAAATAGGCCAAGGTATCCTACTTAAAGAAGGTTCTAGAATTGCTGTTTTAAGTATTGGAAGCATTGCCAGAAATGTCACTAAAGCTATTGAAGGGCTGAGTAATACAAAAGAAATAGCACATTACGACATGCGGTTTGTAAAACCTTTAGATGAAAATATGCTTCATACCGTTTTTAAAACATATAATATTATTATTACAGTTGAAGACGGTACAATAAAAGGCGGATTTGGGTCAGCTATTTTAGAATTTGCTTCAACCAATAATTATAAAAATACAATTAAAATTTTAGGTGTTCCTGATAGGTTTATTGAACATGGAAGTGTTGATGAGCTACAAAAATACATTGGTTTAGATGCCGAGGGTCTGCTACATTATTTTAATAGTTTATTGTAAAACCTGTTTTTACATTATGGATTGTTGTGGCATCCTTTTTTGAATCACGAGAAAAAAATATAGCGAAACATTTATGTTCATGAATTCAATGATTTAAAAATAGAAATGTATGAATAAAAGCCCGACCCTTGTGGTAACGCCAAAATAATAATTTAAATTTCTAGCCCTTTTATTTTCTTATATTCCAGAATTGCTTTACTGTCTGATAACAACGAGACATAGTAACTCACACTCATTAAACGTTGATACAAACTAGACTTATCGGTTTTAATAGTTTTCGGTAAGCTTTTTAAAATGAGCTTATCATAATTAGAAGTGGTGTTATTAAATGCATTATTTATAGCACTTGTATAGGTGTTTAACAAGGTGTTGATGACTCCATATCCTGCAATTTCTTTATCGACAACTTCGGTAGATTGGTAAATGTTTTCAACACTTATTTTAATAATATCGTTTATTTGAGCTTCGTACTTACTTTTATCTAGCAAAGCGCAGTCAAAACCACCATTTAAAATAGCATCTTCATTGTCCATAAAAACATCAACAGCTTCGCTTATTAAGGAACCTATAGCAAGAGCTCGTAAATAACCCACACGATCTTCTTTGGTTGAAAGGGCATAATAGTTTTCTGGTTTTATATTATTCCTAATAATTTTTGACAGGTATTCTAGAGCAAACTCTTCTTGAATTAATCCCAGATTAATGCCATCTTCAAAATCTATAATAGTATAACAAATATCATCAGCAGCTTCAACTAAAAAAGCTAGCGGATGACGAGAAAAACTAAGATGCTTTTCACTTCTTTTTAATAAACCAAGCTCGTTAGCTACATCTGTAAACGCTTCTTTTTCACTTTGAAAAAAGCCGTATTTTTTGTCAGCAATATGATGTGTTGGCTTTTTAGGTAATGATTCTTTTGGGTATTTCATAAACGCGCCAAGTGTTGCATAACTTAAACGCAATCCGCCATCTCTTCCTGCTCTACTTTCGGTTAAAATTTTAAATCCATTTGCATTTCCTTCAAAATCGCACAAATCTTGATACTCTTTATCAGTTAACTGAGCTTTAAATTTTTGTCCATTTCCTGTTTTAAAAAACTCCCCAATAGCCTTTTCTCCTGAATGCCCAAAAGGCGGGTTTCCTATATCATGTGCTAAAGCTGCAGCTGCTACAATGGCTCCAAAATCATTAGCTTGATATCCATGAATGCTTTGTAAATGCGGGTGTTTTCCCAATAGCTTTTGCCCTACTCGCCTTCCTAAAGAACGCCCTACCACACTAACTTCTAAACTATGCGTTAATCGCGTGTGTACAAAGTCTGTTTCAGATAAAGGGATAACTTGTGTTTTATCTTGAAGGCTTCTGAATTCTGACGAAAAAATTATTCGGTCATAATCAACTTCAAACCCTAAACGCGTTTCATCTTGTTCTTTTCTGATTCGTTTATTGGTGTCGCCAAAGCGTTTTAAGGATAGTAATTGTTCCCAGTTCATTTTAAAATTTTAAACGCAAGCAAGATAAGTAAATTCAATAAAATTAAATCTAAAATTTGGTAACATTAAGGTAACATTTTAATCACTCTTGTTTAATATTTACTTAACACTGCGGTTATAATAAATATTTTTCTTT
Organism: Gaetbulibacter sp. 4G1; assembly: GCF_002741945.1. Taxonomy (GTDB): domain Bacteria; phylum Bacteroidota; class Bacteroidia; order Flavobacteriales; family Flavobacteriaceae; genus Wocania_A; species Wocania_A spongiicola. The sequence goes on along the minus strand of NZ_MDVN01000022.1, from coordinate 958,681 downwards.
GCATAGCATTTATAAGATTACTAATGAGACACATTATATTTATCGCTACCTTTTTTGTAACCGCATTATCTTTTGCACAACAAACAGGATCTATACAAGGTCATTTGTTAGATATTGAATCTAATAACGCGCCTTTAATTTATGCAAAAGTTATAATTAAAGAAACTGGTGCTGAAGTTTTATCAGATGAAAAAGGAGTATTTAAATTTAAAAACTTAAAGGAAGGCAGCTATACTCTAGTAAGTAGCTTTGTTGGTTATGAAACTAAAGAATCTACTGTTAAAGTAATCGATGGTAAATCAATCAACGTAAAGTTACATTTAAAAGCAGACTCAATATCTTTAGACGATTTAATGTTAACATTAGCGAGTGCTGATAAAAAAGATACCTCTATAAACAAATAGTAAAGTTAGAATAGATTAAAAAAAAGCAATTTCCAATTTAATGGAAGTTGCTTTTTTTTATGCAATAAGTTAATCTCGATTCAATGTTAATTCAATGTAAAATAATATCTCGCATTTATCTATTTAAAGTAACATTAAGCTAACACTTTTATCACGGTTCTTTAATCTTTAGGTAACACTCTATTTACAGTCTCATAGTTTCTTTGCGGCAACAAATAAAACAAAAAAAATATCTAAAATTAAAACTCATGAAAAAATTATTTTTAATCCTTTTAACGGCATCTACTTTAGTTTTTACTGGATGTCTTAAAGATGATGATACTCCTATAATAATAGAAGAAATTACAATTATCCAAGATGGAGGAGGAAGTAATAGTGGCACTCCAGTTATTGCTGTTACAGGAGCTATCGCGGTAAACACAACTTGGACAAACGATAATATATATGAATTAAACCAAAAAGTTGTTGTTCAAGATGGTGTAACATTAACTATTGAAGCTGGTACAATTATAAAAGGTAAGCCAGGAACAGGATCTTTAGCCTCTGCTTTAATCATAGCTAGAGGAGCAAAAATTAATGCTGAAGGAACATCTACAAGTCCTATAATATTTACTTCTTCAAGCGATAATATTGATGCAGGCCAAACAGCTGGAACTAACCTAAACGAAAGCAACAGAGGACTTTGGGGAGGTTTAATCATTTTAGGTCATGCGCCTTGTTCTTTTAAAGGAGACTTAACCGAAGTGCAAATAGAAGGAATTCCTGCTGATGATACTTTTGGTTTATATGGAGGTACTATAGCTGATGACGATTCTGGTATCCTTAGATATGTATCTATTAGACATGGTGGTGCTTTAATTGGTGAAGGAAACGAAATAAACGGTCTTACACTTGGTGGTGTTGGTAGTAAAACTGTTATTGATAACATAGAAGTTGTTGCTAATGTTGATGATGGTATTGAGTTTTTTGGAGGAACTGTAAATGCTACAAACTTATTAGTTTGGGCTCAAGGTGATGATGGTTTAGATATTGATCAAGCTTATTCTGGAACTATTGATAATGCTGTTGTGATATTAGGTGACGCTTCTGACCATGCCTTAGAAATAGACGGAAGAGAAGGCACTGCAACAGGGTCTTTCACTTTAACCAACGTAACCTTGATGGGGAATTTAAATACTTCAAATGGTGAATATGCTGATTTTAGAAGTAAAGCCACTGGAACTGTATCTAATGTTTATGCAAAAGGTTTTAAAGATAATTCAGATGTTGAGTTAGATAACAATGCAGTGTCTCAAAACTTTTTAGATGGTTTAATAACATTTAGCAATTGGGAAATCGCTGGATTTGACAACAGTGTTTTCTTAGAAAAAGTTGGATGTGCAGAAAACTGTGATGATACAGATGAAACAAATGACATTCCTGAAGACAAAATTATTTTAGCTCCAACATTTACCGAAAGAGCTGCTGATTGGACAACGCAAGTTACAGATGGTGCTCAAACTGTAGGAGCTACAACATCAAACCTTAACTGGACATATGCAAATACTGCAGGTGGTTTAGGGTTCTAAAAAGAGTCCATTTTATTAAAAATTAAATGTACTACTGCTTACTATAAATTTAAAGTGAGCAGTAGTTTACAAATTATATACATGAAAAATATTTATATAGTTCTTACCCTATTTTTAAGTTCATTGTTTAGCTTAAATGCACAAACTGGAACTTTGGCTGGAAATGTGCTTGATGGCGAATATAATAATGAACCTATGGCATTTGCTAATATTTTAGTAAAAGGAACTACAACAGGTACAACTTCAGATTTTGATGGGAAATATCAACTAAATCTTGATGAAGGAACTTACACCATCATTTTTTCTTTTGTAGGGTATCAGTCTAAAGAAATAAGTGACGTTGTAATTAAGTCAGGTCAGGTCCTTGATCTAGATGTTATATTAACATCAAACTCTTTAGACGAAATAATTATTACTACAAGTGTTAAACGAAATACTGAAAACGCAGTACTAAATATTCAAAAAAAATCTGTTACTCTTTTAGATGGTTTATCGGCTCAAAGTATAAAATCTAGTGGTGCTGGTAATTTAGCTAGTGCTGTTAAAAGTGTTCCAGGAGTTTCAGTTGAAGGCGGTAAATATGTATATGTTAGAGGTCTAGGAGATCGCTATACAAAATCTACTTTAAATGGTGTAGACATTCCTGGTTTAGACCCAGATAGAAACACGATTCAAATGGATATTTTTCCAACAAATATTTTAGATAATATTATAGTAATTAAGTCTGCTGCTGCAGAATACCCTGCAGATTTTACTGGTGGTGTAGTTGATATTGTAACTAAAGATTTTCCAACAAAATTTGAAGCTTCAATATCTCTAGGTGCTGGTTACAACCCAAGCATGCATGGTAAAGACAATTACTTAAATGGGACTGCAAGCAGTACTGACTTTTTTGGATATGATGATAACTCAAGAAGCAGACCTATACATAGGTACCAAAATATTCCTGGTACTTTTGAAAACAGAGGGTTATTAACAACACTTACTGGTCGTTTTGATAACGAGTTAAGAGCAAAGCAAAGTACAAGTAACCCTAACTTTGATTTTGGTTTTACATTAGGTGATCAATTTGAAGTAGGAGAAAACAATAAATTGGGTTACTTAGCATCATTTTCATACAAAAACAGCACTACATTTTACGAAAACCGTTTAGATGGTGCATACTCAATTGATGCAAATGATAAGTCAAACAATCAATTAGTTACAGATAGAATTTCAAGCGGTAGTGAAGGTAGTAATAATGTACTTTTAAATGGACTTGTTGGGCTTACATTTAAAACCCAAAACTCAAAATTTAGAGTAAATGTACTACACATTCAAAATGGAGAGTCTACTGGTGGTTTTTTTAATCAACTTGTAGCACAAGGTGGATCTGGGTCTGGATCAGGTTTTGAGCCATTAACTAAAGATGCTATTACTTATACTGAGCGTTCTGTTACCAATGTGCTTTTAAACGGTAAACATTCTTTTGGAGCAGAAAACGATTGGAATTTTGATTGGAAATTGTCGCCTACTATTTCAAAAGTTCATGACTTAGATCATAGAGTTACTCCTCTACAAGAATCACAATCTGGAGAGTTTTTTATTAGCGCTTCAGCAGCAACATTCCCTATACGTATCTGGCGTTTTTTACAAGAGGAAAATTGGGCTGGCAAACTAGATTTCAGCAAAAAATATGAATTATTTGGCAAACCCGCTAAAGTAAAATTTGGAGGCGGTCATACTTACAAATTTAGAGACTTTAGTGTTGATGACTGGACTTTTGATAACAATGGGACACCAGTTGCCGACGGAAATCCAAACAATATATTATTGCCCGAAAATATTTGGAGTAGAGACAATAATAATGGTACATATCTTATTTCTGGGGATATATTCAACCCAAATGATGCTTATGAAGGAGAACAACATATTTCTTCAACATATGTCTCTAACGAATTTAATATTACTGAGAATTTAAAATCAATTTTAGGCTTAAGAGCAGAAGCATTTACATCATATTATACAGGACAAGATGGTACCGAATTATATGATCGGTTTAAAGTATTAGATGAATATGATTTATTTCCATCTGCAAACTTTATTTATGCAGTTACAGAAAAATCAAATATACGTTCGTCTTATTACAGAACCACAGCAAGACCATCATTTAAAGAGGCATCATTATCTCAAATTTTCGACCCAATTACAGACAGGTTGTTTATTGGTAATATCAATTTAAAACCAACATACGTAAACAACTTCGATTTAAGATTCGAAAATTTTGGTGATGCTGGACAAATGTTTGCAGTAAGTGCTTTTTATAAAGATTTTACTGACCCTCTTGAAAAATCATTTTTTGCTTCTGCCCCGACCCAACTAACAATTGGAAATTTAGGTAGCGCAAAAGTATATGGAGCTGAAGTAGAATTTAGAAAACACCTAGGTTTCATTTCTGAAGGATTAAAAAACCTTAAGTTTTCTTTAAACGCTTCTGTTACAGAATCTAAATTAACTATGTCTGATGAAGAGTTTAACTCTAGACAAGCCAATGCAAGGACAGGGGAAACTATTGACAGAAAAAGAAACCTACAAGGGCAATCGCCTTTCTTAATAAATACAAGTTTAAACTATTCTAATGAAGACCTAGGGTTACAAACCGGGTTGTTTTTCAACATGCAAGGAAAAACACTTGAAGTTGTTGGTTTGGGTGGTGTTCCAGATGTATTTACTAAGCCTTTTGAAAGCTTAAACTTTACATTAAATAAGTCTTTTGGAGAAAGCAAAAAATCTTCAATTGATATAAAAGTTTCAAACATTCTAGGCAGCGAAAGAGAAAGTGTATACCAATCATTTAGAGCTAAAGACCAAATATTTTCTTTAAGAGAGCCAGGAACAGAGTTTTCAATTGGTTACTCATATAAATTTTAAACTATAATAAAATAAGTTTAAAACAAAAAAATCGCCTAAAATTTAGGCGATTTTTTTATTTCAAAATTGGAGTTAACTTATAAAGAAGCTACATTATTGTCATAATTAACAACCTTTTTTTTGCCTTCAATCCAATGAATCCATTTGCCGACTTTTTTACCATTATCATAATTTGCAGAAACGATTTTTTCTCCTTCTGTGTTAAAGCTTAGCCACTGTCCTTGCAATTTACCATCAGCGGTAAATGACCCTGTTTGACTTACAGTACCATTCTCATGATAATAAACAGCATCAATCAAGTTTGTTTCTTTATTAAGCTTTAAATCTCTCTTTTGCTTTTCTTGTGCAAAAGATACCACAGTAATTAAAAAGGTGAAAAGTAATAAAATTGATTTCTTCATAATTATGGGGGTTTATATTATTATAATTCAAATATACAAATCGCATAACATTAAAACAACCTTCACTTAACGTTGAATTAACATTGAAATTATAAAATATTGATTGTTAGCATTTTACAAAAAAATTATTGATGAAGATTTAACATTGGAAAGCTTAATAATAACTTAATATTGGGGTTACATTCACATTAACTTAAACCATGATATTTGCCATGTCTTAAGACAAAACAATTAGTATTTCATATAATCTATTAGTTTTTGTCGACTACATTATTATGATTTCTAATGAGGCTGCCTTAGGCCAAGGCAGTCTTTTTTGTCTAAAAATTAATCATTAGGAAACATTAAGTTAACATTGGTTTTAGTTCTTTGCAGCGACAAAAACTAAAAAATTATAATGAAACTTAAATTTACTCTAGTAGCTATTACTTTTTTAGCGCTTACATCTCTTTATTCTCAAGAAATTAGTGATACCAAGTTTGGTAAAGGTTTAATAAATTTCACAGCTAAAGACAGTTCTTTTAGCGTTAAGTTCGCACCTCGTTTTCAAGTACGTTCAATTTCATCATGGGATCATGATGGCAATCAATATGGAAGCCCTGAACATAACTTTATTGTAAGGCGTGCTCGTTTAAAATTTGATGGTTTTGCATACAGCCCAAAACTTAAGTATAAATTAGAGTTAGGACTTTCAAACAGAGATATATCTGGAGCTAATCAATTTAACAGAAATACACCGCGTTATATTTTAGATGCAGTAATTATGTGGAATTTTGCAGGAAATTGGGAGCTATGGGCTGGACAAACAAAACTTCCAGGTAACGTTGAACGTGTTGTATCTTCGGCTAATCTTCAATTAATTGATCGTTCTTTATTAAACAGTCGTTTTAATATTGACCGAGATTTAGGAGTTCAATTACGACATAAAACTAGTTTAGGAGGTGATTTTTTAATGCGTGAAAAATTTTCAATCTCACAGGGAGAAGGACGTAATGTTACTGAAGGAAATGAAGGAGGTTTACAATACACCACCCGTTTAGAGTTTTTACCTTTTGGAACTTTTAAATCTAAAGGTGATTACAGTCAATCTGATTTAAAACGTGAAGTTAAACCTAAATTAATGGTTGGTTTTACTTATAACTTGAATCAAGATGCTGTTAGAGAAAGAGGCTTTTCTGGTGATTACATGTTTAGAAGTGATGGCACTTTATACGAAACAGACATTACTACATTTTTTGCTGATGCTATGTTTAAATATGATGGTTTTTCTTTTATGGGAGAATATGCAAAGAGAACCGCAGATAGTCCTGTAGCAATAGATTTAGATGGTGTTACACCAACCGGTGATATTGTTTTAACAGGTAATGCCTTAAATTTACAAGCTGGTTATTTATTTAAAAGCAATTACGAATTAGTAGGTCGTTTTACAACAGTAGATTATGAGACTGTTACAAACACACTCCCAAGAAAGCAATATACACTTGGTTTTAATAAATTTGTTGTAGGTCATAAATTAAAGGTGCAGTCAGATATTAATTATACTACTACAGACGGGAACAAGGACAATATAACGTTTAGACTAGGATTTGACATTCATTTTTAAAATAAATAAAACATAACATTAACATAACATATCTGACCCAAACAGTCAAGATATTTGCAAAATCAAAAATATATGGAGAATATGTATTTATTAATGGTAATAGCAATTACAATTTTAGCAGTCGCTGATATTATAGTAGGCGTAAGTAATGATGCTATTAACTTCTTAAATTCTGCTATTGGTTCTAAAGCTATTTCTATAAGAACAATAATGATTGTTGCTAGTTTAGGAATTTTTATAGGAGCCGTTTTTTCAAGTGGAATGATGGAAGTTGCTAGAAAAGGAATTTTTGTTCCTGCGCAATTTGAATTTGGTGAGATCATGCTAATCTTTATGGCTGTTATGATAACAGATATACTGTTACTAGACTTCTTTAATACACTAGGCTTACCTACTTCAACAACAGTATCTATTGTATTTAATTTATTAGGGGCAGCTGTTGTAATGTCTTTAATAAAAATAGGAGCTTCAGATACTCAAACATTTGCAGATTTAGGAAGTTATATAAATCAGGAAAAAGCGATAACAATTATAAGTGGAATCTTATTATCTGTATTTATAGCTTTTACTGTAGGTGCCATTGTACAATGGATTTCGCGTGTTATTTTTACATTTAACTACGAGAAAAAAATAAAGAATTTTGGAATTCTTTTTGGTGGCGTTGCATTAACAGCCATTACTTATTTTATCTTCTTAAAAGGATTAAAAGGGACACCTTATTATAAAGAACTAAAAGGTTTGCTTGAAGGGAATGAAATTTTTATCATTATAGGTAGTTTTGCTTTTTGGACATTGTTCTCATTTATATTCGAGAAATTAACTAAGAAAACCGTTTTATTGGTAGTTATAGCTATTGGAACTTTTGGGTTAGCGTTAGCATTTTCAGGTAACGATTTAGTAAACTTTATTGGTGTACCAATGGCAGCGTATCATTCATATGAGGCTTGGGTAGCTGGAGGTATGGATACAACAATGTCTATGGCTGTTCTAGACAAAAAAGTACCAGCCGAACCATTATTACTTTTTATTGCAGGTGCAATTATGGTAGCAACTTTGTGGCTTTCTAAAAAAGCCAAAACTGTAGCAGAGACCGAAATTAGCTTATCTAGACAAGGTGATACTCATGAGAAGTTTGAACCTAATGCATTATCTAGAGCAGTAGTTAAAGGGTCATCAGCTTTATCGAGTTATTTTAGTGCTATTTTACCAAACTCTTTCTTAAACGGGATAAACAATAGTTTCCAAAAATCAGATATCATTTTAACAAAAGACCAAAGTATTGATGCTCCGGCATTTGATATGATTAGAGCTTCTGTAAATCTTATGGTAGCAGGTGTATTAATTGCTATTGCTACATCTATGAAACTACCATTATCTACAACTTATGTAACATTTATGGTTGCTATGGGAACCTCTTTAGCCGATAGAGCTTGGGGAAGAGAAAGTGCTGTATATCGTGTAGCTGGCGTTTTAAATGTTATTGGAGGTTGGTTTGGAACCGCAATTGGGGCATTTATTGCTGCGGGTACTGTAGTGTTTTTAATAAATTGGAACCCACAAGTAATGACACCAATATTATTACTTATTACAGCTTTCTTACTATACAGAAACTACAAATCACATAAAAATAAATCTACAAAAGCAAACGATGAAGATAGCTTAAAAGAAACGGGTAGCAGATCTGTACAAGGCGTAATTCATGAAAGTGCTGATAATATTGCCAACGTTGTAAAACGTGGAAATAAAATTTATACTAATGCAGTAAAAGGCTTAGCTAAACAAGATCTAACTTTACTAAAAAAGAATAAAAAACAAGTTGCTAAATTATCTGAAGAAGTTGATAGCTTACGTGATAACATCTTCTATTTTATTAAAAATTTAGATGAAACAAGTTTAAGGGCCAGCAGCTTTTATATTAATATATTAGGTTACTTAGAAGATATTGTACAATCTTTAGAATATATTTCTAAAGTAAGTCATAAACACATTAATAATAACCATAAGAAGCTTAAATTTAGTCAAATTAAAGAGCTTAAGGAAATTGACGATGCTTTAGAAGCTTTGCTTAATGATACGAAAGAAGCTTTTAACTCTCGCTCTTTTGAGCAAATAGGATTGGTTATTAATCGCAAAAAAGAAATTTTCGACTTAGTTACCGATAAAATTGTTAAGCAAGTAGCCAGAACAAGAACAGAAGAATCTAGTCCAAAAAACACAACCTTATACTTTGGATTATTATTAGAAACAAAAGATTTGTTGACAGCAACTATGAATCTTCTGGAAGAGTATCATAACTCTCATGATGCTTCCGTAGAACCTGCAACTATTAATGTTGTAGATGAAACTACAGAAAATAGCGAAAGCTCTGATGAATAAAAATCAAATACATTACTTAAAAAAACACCTCAATTGAGGTGTTTTTTGTTTTGTATATTTAGCAAAAATCACAATATGAAACTTCACTTATTTATCTGCTTCTCTTTATTTTTAGGCCTAACTTCTTTTAGCCAACAAATAAGTGGGTCTGAGCTTCTTAATAAAGCTATTAAATACCACGACCCAAATAATAATTGGGAAACGTTTAATGCTTCTTTTAACGTTATTATGGAAACACCAAATAATTCAAATAGAAATTCTAAAATTGTGATTAATTTGCCTGAGGAGCATTTTTATTTAAAAGCAAAAAGAGATACTATAATAACAGAATATAACCTAAACAAAGATACTTGTACTATATCCCTAAACGGGGAAAAAAATATATCTGATGATGTTTTAAAAGCTAATAATTTAAGTTGTGAAAGGGCAAACCTATATAAAAACTATTATACTTATTTATATGGATTGCCTATGAAACTTAAAGATGATGGTACCATAATAGATAATAAGGTTGAACAAAAAACTTTTAAAGGAAAAGATTATTTAGTTTTAAAGGTAAACTACGATTCTAATGTTGGAAAAGACGTTTGGTATTTCTATTTCAATCCCGAAAACTATGCTATGGAAGTCTATCAATTTTATAAAACTGATGACAAAGGCTCAGTTAAAAAAGATAGTGGGGAATATATTTTACTTACTGGGGAAGAAATTATTAGCGGTATAAAAATGCCAAAAAATAGAGCGTGGTACTATAACAAAGCTGATGGCTACCTTGGCACAGATATATTAAAAAAGTAGAAGTAAATATCCTAAAACTGAACCAATAGCAATAATCCACATCGTCGATATTTTTGTTCCAAACGTAAGATAGCTACAAAGTATAGCAATTAGTATTGTTCTCCAATCTACTATTGTATCTATAGTCATAACAACTAGTACCGATAACATTACCGCAACAGCAGCAACATTAACTGCATCAAGAAAATGTCTTAATATTTTTGATTGCCGCATTCTGGAAATAAAAGGATTCAAAATAAGAACAAATAAAAACGATGGTAAAAAAATTCCGGTTGTGGCCGCAATTGCTCCAGGAAAGCCTGAAAGCTGATACCCAATAAATGTAGAAGTTGACAATACTGGTCCAGGAGTAAACTGTCCAACTGCAATAGCATCAATAAGTTCTGGCCTTGTAAGCCAACCTCTAGAAACTAATTCTGCATCTAAATATGCGAATAACACATAACCACTACCGTATAAAATAGCGCCAACTTTTAAAAACATTAAAAATACTTTTAGAGAAGATAATTTCACTACTGTTTCACTAACCGCAAGGCTCAATAGAATAGGTGAAATACTTAATGTTTTATTTTGAATACGTTCTTTTAAATAAAAATATCCCATACCAAAAATACCTGCTAATAATAAGGCTAATACTTCATTTACTCCAAGTAAACTAACTACAAGTACTAAAACACCCAAAACAGCTAATTCAGTACTTTTAATTGCTTTTTTACTCAACTTAATTATTGCTGATGCTATAATTGCCAAAACTGCAGGTTTTATACCAATAATAAAAGGTTTTACCTCTGGTAATTCGCCATATTTAACATACAAATACGCTAAAAACCCTGTAATTATAATTGCAGGGAAAATAAAGCAAATTCCAGCTACAAAAAGCCCTTTTCTTCCTGCTCGTTCATAACCACAGTGCATAGTCATTTCAGTTGAATTGGGTCCAGGGATTAGGTTTGTTGCACCAATCATATCCAGAAAGTAATTGCGCGTCATCCACTTTCGCTTTGCAACAATTTCTTCTTCCATCATCGCAATATGGGCAGCTGGTCCACCAAATGCAAAACAACCTAGTTTAAAAAAAACTTGAGCGACCTCTTTAAGCTTGTTTTTCTGAGTTTGCATTCTTATAAAATATTTTGATTTCATTAAAATGAATATGTTTTTTACTCTCCAATATCTTCGTTCCATAATTCAGGATTCATTGAGATGAAAGACTCCATAAGTTCAATACAAGTTTTATTGTTTACAACTTCAACGGCAACTCCCCGAGATTTCAATAGAGATTCATCTCCAAGAAATGTTTTGTTCTCTCCTATAACAACTTTTGGAATACCATACAATAAAATAGCTCCAGAACACATTGAGCATGGTGATAATGTTGTGTACAAAGTACATGCTTTATAAACACTTGCTGCTTGTCGTCCTGCGTTTTCGAAAGCATCCATTTCTCCATGTAAAACTACGCTCCCGTTTTGTATTCTTTTATTGTGTCCTCTGCCTATTATTTTTCCTTTATAAACTATAACAGACCCAATAGGAATACCTCCTTCGCTCAACCCTATTTTTGCTTCTTCTATTGCAGCTACTAAAAATTTATCCATTTTTATTCTTGTAAAACACCTATTTGATCTAACTCGCTTTGAGCATTCCTTTTAGCTATAAATCTTTTTTCATCTACTACATATGTGTTTGACATTGAATCGTGCCAACCCTTTCCTTCTGTTCCTAAAAAAGAAAAAGCATCGAAAGGAATTAACCTACATAAGCTTCTTAAAACAATATCAGATGTTTTAGGTTTTGATCCATCTTCCATAACTACCAATGTTTTTGTTACATACTTTCCAATCGTTTTACCTTTAAGCAAACTTTCAAAAATCATATAAAAAACACTAAATATTATCCCTGTTACTAATCTATCCATAAGCCTGCCCATATTTTCAATATCATATAAAAACTCATCAAAAGCTGTTGTATCTGTAAAAGTAGAATAAACAATAGCCGCAGTTAGAAAACTTAAACCAAAAATTAAAGCATAAAACACAATTTTATCAATAATATAATTTGCAAAACGATTACCTTTAGTTGCATACAAATCGGGAGTAACTCTAAAATTTTGATTATTCATAAATGGTTAGTTTAATTATAGCCTAAAAATAGCTTTTTTCAATCAATATGCGGTAATAAAAAAAGCACCTCTTTCGAAGTGCTTTTTTAAAAATTTGGGGTTCCCCCTTTCGAGGGAACAAACCCAATGTTTATATACTTTTAAGATCCGCACATTAAGCAATCGTCTCCTTCTGCTGCTTTTGCTTGTGCAATAAGCGCTTTCATCTCATCAGCAGACATAGGCTCAACTTCTGGCTTATTTTGTTGTGCAAATTTAGCGGCATTTTGAGCTGCTAATTTCTTTTTCTTTGCTTCTTCTTGCTGAGCTACAACATTATCAACTTCAACAGTTTCTGCAACTGGTTCTTCTTTCTTTGTTGTATCTAAAGTGAATTTAATAGCATCAACCGCACTTTTAGTACGTAAATAGTACATTCCTGTTTTTAAGCCGCTTTTCCATGCATAAAAATGCATCGATGTTAATTTTGCCATAGTAGCGCCCTCTAAAAATAAGTTAAGTGATTGAGATTGATCTATAAAATATCCTCTTTGACGAGACATATCTATAATATCTTTCATGCTCAGTTCCCAAACTGTTTTATATAAATCTTTAATATCTTGAGGAATAATATCAATGTGTTGCACTGAACCATTTGCTCTCATAATAGCTTGCTTTAAATTATCATCCCAAAGCCCTAATTCTACTAAGTCTTCTAGTAAATGTTTATTAACAACAATAAACTCACCAGATAACACGCGACGTGTATAAATGTTTGATGTATATGGCTCAAAACATTCATTATTTCCAAGAATTTGAGATGTTGATGCTGTTGGCATTGGCGCTACTAATAATGAGTTACGAACACCATTTTTAAGTACTTGCTTACGTAGTTTTGCCCAATCCCAATTACCGCTTAATTCATCATCTTTAATGTTCCAAAGGTTATGTTGAAAGTCGCCTTTACTAATAGGAGACCCTTCGTAAGTTTGATAAGGGCCATCTGCTTTAGCCTCTTCCATACTTGCCGTAACAGCTGCATAGTAAAGCGTTTCAAAAATATCTTGGTTTAATTTTTTTGCTTCATCACTTGTAAAAGGCATACGTAATTGAATAAAAGTATCTGCTAAACCTTGAACGCCTAAACCAATAGGACGATGACGCATATTTGAGTTTTCTGCTTCTTTTACTGGATAGTAATTTCTATCGATAACTCTATTTAAGTTTTTAGTAACACGTTTTGTAATGCGGAATAACTCTTTATGGTCAAAAGCTCCGTTTTTAACAAACATTGGTAATGCTATTGAAGCTAAATTACAAACGGCAACCTCATCTGGAGATGTATATTCTAAAATTTCTGTACAAAGGTTTGACGAACGAATAGTTCCTAAATTTTGTTGATTAGATTTACGGTTTGCCGCATCTTTATACAACATATATGGTGTTCCTGTTTCAATTTGAGATTCTAATATTTTCTCCCAAAGTTCACGTGCTTTAATTGTTTTACGCCCTTTCCCTTCAGCTTCATATTTAGTATATAAAGTTTCAAAAGCTTCGCTGTGTACTTCATCTAACCCTGGGCATTCATTAGGACACATTAACGTCCATTCGCCATCTTCTTGTACACGTTTCATAAATAAATCAGACGTCCACATTGCATAAAACAAATCACGTGCACGCATTTCTTCTTTACCATGGTTTTTCTTCAAGTCAAGAAAATCAAAAATATCAGCATGCCATGTTTCAATATAAATAGCAAAACTTCCTTTACGTTTTCCTCCACCTTGATCTACATAACGTGCCGTATCGTTAAATACTTGTAGCATAGGAACAATACCGTTTGATGTTCCGTTTGTTCCTGCAATATAACTTCCTGTTGCACGAACATTGTGTATTGCTAATCCAATTCCTCCTGCTGATTGTGATATTTTTGCAGTTTGTTTTAGTGTATCATAAATCCCATCTATACTATCTTCTTTCATTGTTAAAAGAAAACAAGACGACATTTGTGGTTTTGGTGTGCCTGAATTAAATAATGTTGGTGTAGCGTGTGTAAAATATTTTTTAGACATTAACTCATAAGTCTCGATGGCTGCATCTAAATCATTTAAATGAATTCCTATTGAAACACGCATAAGCATATGCTGTGGCCGTTCAGCTATTTCTCCATTAAGTTTTAATAAATAAGAACGCTCTAATGTTTTAAACCCAAAATAATCGTATCCAAAATCGCGATTATAAATAATTGTAGAATCTAAACGATCCTTATTTTCCATAATAACATTATAAACCTCATCGGATAAAAGTGGTGCATCTTTTCCTGTTCTAGGATTTACATATGTATAAAGGTCGTGCATTACCTCACTAAATGTTTTCTTAGTGTTTTTGTGTAAGTTAGAAACCGAAATTCTAGCTGCTAAACGCGCATAATCTGGATGTGCTGTTGTCATAGTTGCAGCAATTTCAGCAGCAAGATTATCCAATTCGCTAGTAGTAACACCGTCGTACAAACCTTCAATTACACGCATGGCTACTTTTAATGGATCTACCAGTTCATTAAGTCCATAACATAACTTTCTCACTCTAGCTGTAATCTTGTCGAACATGATCTGTTCTTTTCTGCCGTCTCTTTTTACTACATACATAATTTTTACACGTTTTAATTTTTTCTGATACACCTTCAGAAAAATGGTTAGTTGGATATTCTAAATTTGAAACTATTGGGTACTTAGTATCAAAGTCAGTTAATTAAAAAATATTTACTTATTTATTGAAAATCGATTCTCTTTGAGGATTCAAAGATCACGAAACACTCTTTTTGTTATTTTAAATTGATTTCTTCATTTAGAAATCTTCATCAAAACTAAATTTATTTTCATCGTCCTCTTTATTAAGAACACCTGCTTTTTGATATTCAGACACTCGTTTTTCAAAGAAATTAGTTTTTCCTTGTAACGAAATCATATCCATAAAGTCGAATGGATTTGTTGAGTTATAAACTTTATCACAACCAAATTCTACTAATAATCTATCTGTTACAAATTCTAAATATTGTGTCATTAACTTCGCATTCATACCTATTAAGCTAACAGGAAGTGACTCGGTAATAAACATGCGCTCAATATCTAGGGCATTAGTAAGAATATCTGTGATTCTATCCTTTGGAACTTTATTTACAATATGGTGCTGATGTAAATGCACAGCAAAATCGCAATGCAAACCTTCATCTCTAGAAATAAGCTCGTTAGAAAATGTTAATCCAGGTAACAAACCACGTTTTTTAAGCCAGAAAATAGAGCAAAAACTCCCTGAAAAGAAGATCCCTTCAACTGCTGCAAAAGCAATTAAGCGTTCTGCAAAACTTGGAGAGTCTATCCATTTAAGAGCCCAATCCGCCTTTTCTTTTATGGCTGGAAAAACTTCAATGGCATTAAATAATGCATCTTTTTCTTTATCGTCTTTTACATAAGTATCAATTAATAACGAATACACTTCAGAATGAATATTTTCCATCATGATTTGAAAACCATAAAAGAATTTAGCTTCTGAGTATTGTACTTCAGACACAAAGTTTTCAGCTAAATTTTCGTTTACAATACCATCACTGGCTGCAAAAAAGGCTAAAACATGTTTGATAAAATAACGTTCGTCATCATTTAATTTGTTATTCCAATCGTTAAGGTCTTGATGTAAGTCAATCTCTTCAGCTGTCCAAATACTAGCCTCTTGCTTTTTATACCATTCCCAAATATCATGATGTTGAATTGGAAAAATAACAAAACGATCTTTGTTTTCTTGTAAAATGGGTTCAATAGCTTGAGACATTATTTTTGTTTTTTATAAAAGATTGGACGAAAAATTTGATGCAATTTCGGGATAACAAAGATTGCAAAATGATTGACATGTTTTAAGAAATTTAACGAAACCTTTTCAACAAGTTTTTAACAATGAGAAAATACCACAAAAAACATATGTGTTTTTTGTGATATTTTTAACTAATTGATTATCAATTAATTACAAAATAATTTGTTAAAAAATAAAAATCTTGATTTTTTGAATAGAACCCCTATAAAACCGCTTGGTTTGAGGCGTTTTTTGAGAAGATTTTATTTTAAAAAAAATTAAATCTTTTTCAAAAACTTAAAATTGAAGGTTTTTTTATTTTGCTTTAAGTTTAATATATAAAATCCTGTTTTTAAATTTGAAATGTCAATAGCTTTATTTGCTTTTGAAAGATTTCCAAAACTGATTTGTTTTCCGGTTGCATCAAAAATTTTATACTCGCTTTTATTTTTGAGTTGTTCTATAAACAATTTTGAACTTGCTGGATTAGGGTGAATTTTTATTTTATCACTTAGCAGCATATAATCTGGATTACTTAAACTCCCAGAAGATTCAAAAATGTATGCAGAACCGGCACCGTTAAGACCATTATTACCTTGCACGTCATCATCTTCCTGATGCGCTCCAACAATAACAAAACTATCACTTATTGCTACAGTTGTTGCAAAACTATCCTGCCCTTCTCTATCTGAAGCCACGAGTTTTTGAGTTTCTACCCAATTATCATTAATATCTTTTTCAAAAACATAAGCAGATCCTGGATTTGTTAAAGTATTATTTCCAGAAGCATCTTCGTCTTCTTTATAAGCACCAATAATAGCTTTATTATTACTTATTGAAACGGAATATCCAAAAACATCTCCTAATGCTCTATCTGATGGCACTACTTTTTGAACTTGGCTCCAATTTCCACTTGTAGCTCTTTCAAAAATATATGCAGACCCAGAACTACTTATGTTATTCATATTGTTTTCATCCTCTTCTTCAGATCTAGCTCCTATTAACGCATAATTGCCACTTATAGAAACAGCGTATCCAAATTCATCGTCTTCTGCTCTATCTAATGCTACAATTTTTTGTGTTTGCGCCCAAGCACCACTAGCTTTTTCAAAAATATATGCAGAACCCGCCCATTGTAAATTATTACTCCCTGCAACATCCTCTTCTTCTCTGTGCACACCTACAATGGCATAGTCTCCATCAATAGCCACTGAAAACCCAAACCAATCGTCTTCTGCTCTATCAGATGCCACCAATTTTTTAGTTTGTGTCCATACACCTCCACTATTACTAAAGATATATGCAGATCCAGCTTCATACAAATTAGCCCCGCCAAACTCACTTTCCTCTTCGTTGTAGGCACCAACGATAAAATTATCTCCGCTTATTGATACTGAAAAACCAAACAAATCATTATTGGTTGCATCATTGGCTTCAATTTTTTGAGATTCAGCCCAATTACCTGTACCATCTCTTTTAAAAACATAAACAGCTCCAGCAACATGTTCTGGTGCTCCAACAATAGCATAATCTCCACTAATAGATACGGATGTTCCAAAGTGATCATTAGAAGATCTATCTGATGCTACAATTTTTTGTACTTGCATCCAACCTCCGTTTGTATCTCTTTCAAAAATATAGGCGCAACCGGCAGATCCCATACCATTATTTCCAGATACGTCTTCATCTCCAAAAGGCTCTCCAACTATAGCATAATTGCCGCTTATTGATACTGAAAACCCGAATTCATCATTAGTAGATCTATCTGAGGACACTATTTTTGTTGCTTCTGCCCAAGTTTGTGCGTTTATTTTAAAAACCAGTATACAAAAAATCAGTAGTAGTATTTTTCCTTTCATATACTTAACTTTTATTTAATTTTTAAAGTCAATATTGCAGGCTCTATTTCTTGTTCGCCTTCAAAACTCATTTTTAAAAAATAATAGCTTTCGTCTTCTTTTGAAAATGTATCTCCTCCTGGAACAAATGTGTCACCACCTGGTACAAACATGTCACCGCCAGGAATAAACATATCGCCTCCAGGTATTAATTCTCTTTCTATATTTTCGCAGATGCTATTTGCAATAAAACAGTATAAGCCTTTTTGATTTACAAAAGCGCCTTCAGATTTACACTCCCAAATTGCACTTGTATTTTCTTCAATAAATTTAAAATCGTAACCACCTTCAGGTAGTTCATCATCAATAAACTCACCCATCTTGCTTTTTAATAGTTCAAGCTTAACAAGGCATATCAACTTTTTTACTTCTTTACTTTCAGAATTAATATAGATAAAGCTTTCGCCTATACGCTCAAAATCTAACCCCGTTTTGTTTAATGATTTTATAGTTTGAGCATCTACCGCAAAGTTTTGAGCGATAATTGAATTTGTATTAAATACTAATAAGATTATTAAAAGTTTAATTGTTTTCATTTTAATATTGTTTTTGTTGTTATGATTAATTTATTTTTTGAATTTTAGTAAAAACCACATAGTTATATTCTGTTTTTGTGTAATGCCTTGCACCACCTTTGCCTTTAACAATGTAGTTGGTAATTCCTACCATTTCCCAAGCCTCTTTTTCACTACCTGACCAAGTTGCAGTTTTAAGTTTTTGGCAATCATTTTTTAAGCCAAAAGCTTTAACTTTTTCTAATTTTGATTCTTTTTCCTCTGAGGCACTTACCCAAGACCAAGTCCATGTTTTTTCAGTAACATCTATTTTACCAACATGGATAAAATCAATGTTTAAATAAGGGGTTCCGTTTTTGAAAACAGAAACTTTGCTTTTTTCAAAATCGTAGTTCCATTTGTAATTTTGATTGTTTTCATCTGAGAAATAAGTACTCTGAAAATGCGCTAACTGTGTCCAAAGCGAATCTAATTGCTGTGTTATTAATAATTCGCAATCTATGACTTGCTCAACAGTCTTATCTTCTTGACCTTTGCATTTTAAAAATAATGATGCTATTAAAATGAGTATTAAAACAGGTGTTTTCATGGATGAGAGTTTAGAAGTGTTCTTTAAATGTAACTGATTATTTAAATAAATTTTGATGAGCCATTTCCCAATTAACTACTCTTCTATCCGACAAAGAATATGTATAAATAATATCCTTTTTGAAAAACATAATTTTAATCCATTTGTATTTTTTATTTTCATAGATATGGGCTGCATCTATATAGTTTGGCACGTTTTTAAACTTATCACTTATATTACCTGTTTCTATAACCCTATTTAAAGAAGAGGCATTATATTTATAATATTTGGTGTCTTTAAAAAGATAAATATGATCTTTAATTGCTATCGCTGCATCTACATTTTTTGAAAGCCCTCTCCATGCGCCTCTCCCTATATAATCTGTCTCATCAACGCTTCTTGAACTTGGATCATATCTATAGTATTTCGAGCCTTTAAAAAAGTAGTATTTCTTTGTAATAGGGTGTTGCAAAGAAGCGTCAATATCTTTAGGAACGCCTTTATACCAATCATAACCCAGTCTCATTTTATAAACTCTATCTGAATTAGGATATAGGGTTAATGCAATGCCTTTAATATTATCTCCAAGAATATTTCTGCTAGCAGGAAGCTTATCTAAAATTTGTCTTACTGTATAATTCTCATTGTATGATTTTATATTCATTCCATGAGCGCCTCTAAAAAAATGAAAATCATCTTTATTCTCAACAACACCATCAATTTTGTGAAATAATCCTTTCCAACCATCTCTACCAATTATTCCATTTTTATCAACACTTCTTCCAAATACGTATCTATAATATTTATCTCCTGCAAAAAAATAAGCTTTGCCATTAGGGTGCATTATGGCGCTATCAATATTAGCAGGTAAGCCTTTCCAGCCATCTACACCAATAGTTCCAACTTTATCCATTTTATTTTTTTCAAAACTAAAACGATAATATCTTTTTCCTTTAAAAAAGTAAGCTTTGTTATTTGTAGGGTGCATAATAACAGCATCAAAAGGTCCAGCCAATCCATTCCATCCATCTTGACCAGTAACTCCAGTTTTATCTACTCTTTTTTTAATAAAATCGTAGCGTTGGTATGTGTTCCCTGTAAAAAAGTATGCTTTTTTGTTTTGGGGATGTATTAAAACAGCATCTAAATTTTTTGTTACGCCGTACCACCCGTCTTTACCTATTACTCCCATTTTATCCAGTTTATCTGACACAGGATTATATTGGTGGAAAAACTGTCCTACAAAAAAATGAGCTTTACCACTAGTTGGGTGCAATACACTTGCATTTATTACTTGCAAGTCGTTGTTATATACTGAAAATACATCATCAAAATTATTCGCTTGCGTTGTAAATAATCCTAAAAAAAGGAACGTCGCTACTAATTGTGCCTGTTTTGTAAAAAATTTCATAATTATATCTTGCTTTTGATTAATCTTCAGTTAGCATTGCTGTGTCTCCTGTATTCATAAATTGGTATTCATTTATTGTGACAGTCGAGGGTTCGTTCTCTAAAGCAACACATACCATTTTAGAATTGAATTTTTTCTTCTTTTTGTGTATAAAATCCATTTCTAGCACCAAACTACTATCTGCAGCTTCTAACCATTTAGGGTTAAATCCTTTTGGTGTATGTTTAGTGTGCGCGCCTAAAACCTGATTAAAGCTTACTGGCGCATCAAAAGCTACATACATTTTCATTTTATACTCACTACTTTCAAACTCAAAACCTTGACATTCGTATCCTAAAATAGTTTTAGTGTCAATCTCTTTAAAAGTAAAATCTTCCATGGCTTCGTTTTCATCTTCTTCATCGTTTTCAAGATTCTCATTTGTTGGTAAAATATGTCCCACCTTCTGTCCATTCATATCAGAAAATAAAGTCATCACTTTCAAACTCTCATCCATAACCATAAGCATACTCCCTATTTGTTTATTCTTCCCCATATCAGGTTTTGCTCCAAAATATTTAGCTTCTGGCTTTAAGTAATATACCATATTAACGTTGTTGCCATTGGCTTGCATTTGCAAAACATACTTCCATTCAAACTCATAACTTAATGGCAAAATAGACGGGTCTTCGCTTTTTCTGGAAAAGTCAAAATTCAATACTTTTTCAGCACTTTTTTCAGCCATTCTTGCAGCTTTATCTTCGGCTTTTCTAATAATGGCTTCTTTTGCAGCTTCTTCAGCTCTCTGTTTTAGTTTTTTTAAAAACTGACCATGAGATAACTGACTTGAAAAAATAAAACCCAAAAGAAAAACTGGTAGTAATTTCATTTTCATAATGTTAACAGGATTTAATTAATTATATCTTTTAGTGTTGCCTCTTAAAAAAAGTAAACATTGAATTGTAATTATTTTATATTTACATCTGTTTACTTAAAGAAAAATTGAACACTAAATGCTAGAAAGCAACTTGATTGAAGGGCTTAAAAAAGGAGACAAACATGTTTTAAAACATATTTACATCTCTAACAAAGCAGCCTTTTTAAATTTTGCTAAAAAGTATCCAATATCTAAAGAGGAGATTGTTGACATATACCAAGACAGCATTGTTGCTCTTAGAGAAAATGCAATTAATGGTAAGATTGATGATTTGAAGAGTACATTAAAAACGTACCTATTTAGTATTGGCAAATACATGATTTACAAAAAATTAAAGCAAAACAAAAAGATGCATTTGGTTGATGATCTTTTAGAATTTGAAACTTCTAATGAATTAAAAGCATTTAATGAAATTAATAATGAATTGTCTCAAGAACAAGTACAATTGCAGAGGGCTTTTAAAAATTTGGGACAGAAATGCAAAGATGTACTCACCCTATTTTATTATAGAGGTTTTAATCTTGAAGAGATTATGGTTGAATTAAATTATACAAATAAAGATGTTGTGAAAAGTCAGAAATCGCGTTGTATAAAGACCCTAAAAACAATGATTTTAAAGCATAACAATGGATAAAAACGAATTAATAGCATCCTATTTTTCTAAAACACTTTCAAAGGCTGATAAAAAAGTATTTGACCATTTAATGGATACAGATTCTGAATTTGCAGACGATGTTCTATTTCATAAGAATTTAAAAAAATCTATACAAAAAGAAGAACAAGAAGCTACAAAAAAAATATTACAGGATTTTGAACAAGAAAAAAGTTCATCTTTTAATTATAAAAAAATAGTAGCAGCTTCTATTATTGTATTAATTGGTTTATCTTGTTTTTGGTATTTAAATACCGAAAAAACTAATCCTAATAAACTTTTTACTGATAATTTTACACCTTATAGAAACGTTGTTCAGCCTATTGTTAGAGGAGAAACTGATAATGATTTAAAAACAAAAGCTTTTGTTGCTTACGAATCGAAAAAATACAATGAGGCTATAAGTTATTTTAATGAGGTTTTAGCATCAGAACCCAGCAATACTATTTTATTTTATAAAGCCAATGCTTTGTTACAGATTAATAAAACAAATGATGCTATTTTAATTTTTCAAGACAATTTAAAAACTCAAGACGCTTTCCAAGATAAAAACTTGTGGTATTTATCTTTAGCTTACTTAAAAAACAATAATATTGAGGCTTCAAAACAAACTCTAAGTAAATTACTTTCTAATCATGAATTCAAAAAAGAGGAAGCAAAATTATTATTTGAAAAACTGGATTAATTGTTTTCTTTTATAAAGCATAATAATTACAACCAACAACCCCAATACTAGGGCAAACCAATAGTTTGTTGCCGATGATGCTATAGGAGACATATCTCCCGATATCACAAAACCAGCCCAATAAAAAGGGTGTCTTAATTCTGCATCTTTTGTTTCTTTTAAATAATCTATTTTAGCTAGCCTTAACGCAGTATCTTTTGTTTTTCCTAACTTTAAATACTTATAGAAATGCACCATAATCTTTGATGTTTCTACATCAGGGACTTGCCATAAACTGGATACTGTACATGGAACTCCCGAAAATGTAAATGCCCGTTGGAGTGATATAGCGCCTTCAGGGTTTTTCAAATCACTTTTTCCTGTATTACAAGCGCTTAATACGGCTAATTCTGCTTTAAGATTTAAACCATATAATTCTTCGAGATACATTTTATTATTTTCTTCTTTTTCTGTAAAAGAAAAATAACTTAGTTCTGGGTTTGCATCATTCAGTTTAGCATGCATAGCCAAATGCAACACGTCAGCCTTAAAAGCATTATTAATGAAATTACTTTTCAAAGCATCATCACCAATAAACAATTCTCCATTAAATATGTTGTGAATACTTTTAGATTCACTTAAAGCCCCTTGCAGATTAGTTTCGCCATTTAAATTATACGTTGCAGAGAAAATATATAAATTATTTTTGGCCTTGGACTCACTCATTTCAGTTTTGTTTATAAAAACCAAATGCGGTGCATAACTCACACTATAATCTTCAACTAAAAAGTTACCCGACTTTGTGGTTAAAGTTTCAAACGGTAAATGGTGCAATATGCCATCAGGGATTACTATTATAGAATTATAATTACTAACATTAATAGGGATTAAAGCCTTTGTTAACTCTTTTCCTAAAATTCTATGCTCTTTTATTGATGATAAATTATTAATATAAGCTTCAATTTTTTCTTCTGTTAAAACATTTTTTTTAATAGGAATAATTTCAATATTGTTTGCAGTAATTACAAAAACAAAAAAATGCTTTTTATGCTTTTTGTACCGCAGAATAATTTGCCCTTTTACTAATTGCTTTTGCAAATTTTCAATACTAAAGTCTTGATATACAAAAGAGGCTATTTTGGGATAATCTTTCTTTAATTGCTTATTAAATGCTTCAAGTGTTTCTTTTGTATTTATATACTTTTGGTTGTCATTCTTTTGTTTTGCCAAAAGCATTATTTGCCTCAATTCTAACTCTTTATATCTTACACTATCTGGAATTGCAATATTGGCTGTAGTCCTATTATTTATAAATGCTTTCCAAGCTAAACGGTTTTCAATATTTTCAATATCATTAATAATGCTAATATTAAAATTTTTATCCTCATTTAACTTCTGAGTATTTAAAATTCCTGATATTGATTTATTATAAATTTCTTTGGTGTTTTTATTGAATTTACTTTGCCAATAACAATTTTTAAATTGTTTTAATGCTATTAGATAAATCTTATTCGCTTGTTCAACTACCGTATCATCATTAGAAAAAGCTTCTAGAAACTCATCGGCTAATTCAACAAGTAAGCCCGTGTGATGAAGAACAAAACTTGGCTTAAAGTTTGAATAATCTTGCTTTAGATAAGTAGAGTCATTATGAATTGATGATACCATTTGGAATAACGCTTCTTCAGCCTTTTCCTTGGCTTTCATTTTAAAAAACGCTTTAGCTTTCATAGCTATAAAAAATGAACGCCTTGTATCAGTTTCTTTTGATATAGTCAATAATTCGTTAGCACCTTTTAACACATCCTCAAATGCTTCTTTTTCTAATAAAAGCTTATTATAATTAAACTTAAATTGTAAATAACTGTCCTTATTATTCTCTTTATTTAAATTTTTAAATGCTTTATCTAAATAACTCTCAGCCTTTGTTAAAGCTATATTTTTGTCAAACTTATCAATATTAACAAGATAAAAATCAGCCATTAAATTCAAGGAAACAGCATACATTAATGTCTCTGCTGGATTAAATGTTTTTCTTTGTTTCAAAGCCTCTAAATCATTTAAATGATTCAACGCTTCTTCTTCTTTTTTCCACGAACAATAAAGACTTATAGAGTAGTGTTTAAAAAGCACATCTTTTGATGTCTTGTTTTTCTTTGCCTTAATAATGTCATATCCTTTTTGCAGATAATTTTCAGCTTCTTCAAAATATCCTAAATACTTCGTTTCATAGCTAAGCTCTGCATACACCTCCAATAGATAGTCATAATCAGGATTATCAAGCTTTCCTAAAATAACTGCAGATTCTTTTAAGGATTTATAATAATCTGTACGTCGATTAAAATAATATTCGGCATATGAACGGTCAAATAGTATGGTTGCGTGTAAATTAGAATCTTTTCCAGATTTTGGCAAACTACTTATTGCATTATTAAAATCTGCAATCGCTAACTGATAATTTCCTAAAGTGTAATTTGCATAGCCCTTTTTGTGCCTAATTTTAGAAATTAATAAGCTATCTATTTTAGGTTTTTTTAGTAATTCGTTTTCCCTTTTCTGGGCATTTTCGATAAGAACATTGTATTTTTTACCTCTATAATAACTATCCAAAACAGCAATTATACTATCGCTGTTTTTTAATTTAATATTAGTTTCTAATAAGGCATTTAACGTTGTTTTTGCCTGTACAGATTCTTTTAAAAAGAAAATGCACAAAATCGACAAAAAACAAACTTTCTTCAATTTATATATTGTTATTTATGGTTCTCTACAACCTTTTCTAATTCCATATACCAATCTTCTCCAAACTTTCTTATAAGCGCTTCTTTTACAAATTTGTAAACTGGAACTTGAAGTTCTTTCCCAAGTGTACAAGCATCATCACAAATTTGCCATTTATTATAATTCACAGCTGAAAATTCAGAATATTCCTTTACACGAATTGGATATAAATGACAAGATACTGGTTTTTTCCAAGAAATTTCTCCCTGATTATAAGCTTCTTCAATACCACAAAGTGCTGTGTTTTTTTCATCGAAAATAACATAAGCACAATCAGCATTATTAATCAAAGGAGTTTCAAGATCTCCGAAATCAGTAACAATATGTGTTCCTTGCTGCTCAATAGCTTCAACTCCTTGTTTTCTTAAAAATGGTTTTACTTTGGGGTAAATATCTTTTAGAATTTGAACTTCTTCTTTATCAAGTGGTGCACCAGCATCTCCATCAATACAACAAGCCCCTTTACATGCCGATAGATTGCATACAAAATCTTTATCTATAATATCTTCTGAAACTATGGTTTTTCCTAATTGAAACATGTTTATAAACTAAAAGTTTTGAGCAAAAATAGAGAAACTTTACTCGATAATCGAGATTTAAATACTTTGATAATTGCTTCAAAAGTTTTTGATTCTTATGCTTATATTCACTTTTACCATGATTTAATATAGTTTACCTTAATTTAATGTTATAAATCAGTTATAATCATCTACTTTTGCGGAAAAAGTAAAACTAAAACGCATGCAACTCAATTTTAAAGAAATTTTCACTGCATTTATGGTGTTATTTGCAGTGATTGATATTATAGGAAATATTCCTATTGTTATTGATTTACGTAAAAAAGCAGGACATATACAAAGTGAAAAAGCATCAATAATAGCTGGAGTTATTTTAATTTTATTCTTGTTTTTAGGAAAAAGTATATTAAACCTTATTGGTATTGATGTAAATTCGTTTGCAGTAGCTGGTGCGTTTATTTTATTTTTTATTGCTTTAGAAATGATTTTAGGCATTACGCTTTACAAGCAAGAAGAAAATGCATCAATGACTACGGCTGTTTTTCCTTTAGCATTTCCATTAATAGCTGGACCAGGAAGTTTAACAACTTTACTATCTTTAAGAGCGGAATTTAGAACAGAAAACATCATTATTGCTGTTTTAATGAATGTTATTATCATTTATATTGTGCTTAAAACATCTTCAAAAATTGAACGTGTTATAGGGCAAAATGGCATTAACATTATTCGTAAAGTATTTGGGGTTATATTGCTAGCTATAGCAGTAAAATTATTTGCTCATAATATAAAAGCTTTATTTGATATTGCTTAGCTCATAATGAGCATTTGGCAAACAAGCGTTATTGAAAAATAATTAAAAACACATGAAAATATTAACCGTATTACTTAGTATTGTTGCTCTTGCGCTTATCGTTTTTAACTTTACTAAAATAGATTTTAATGCACTTTTTGAAGGCGATAGTATGATTGCATTAATAACCATTGTAGCATCATTTTGTGTTATTATAATGATGAGTATTCTAAGGGTTTCAAAACGCATTGAGCAAAAAACAAAAGGATCTAAATAATGTTTGATGCTTTAATAATTGGTGGTGGTGCAGCTGGTTTATCTTGTGCTTTGGTTTTGGGGTCTGCAAAAAACAAACCCTTTGCTGAGAACAAGCAAATTGCTATTATAACGCACCAAAAAACATCGCATTTACAAACTGCGTTATTTAATAATGTATTGGGGTTAACTCCAGAAACTACTGGGGCTTCTATTTTAGAAAGTGGCAAAAAGCAATTGTATGACTTATACCCACATGTCGAGCAAATTAAAAACGAAAAAGTTTGTGTTATCTCTAAATCTGCAAACGGATTTAAAGTTGAAACCAACAAAAACACTTACCAATCTAAATTAGTAGTTATTGCTGTTGGATATACTAATTTAATGACTATTAAAGGCCTAGAGCAATATATAGAACCGCACCCAAGAACAGTGATTGAAAAAGACCGTATTTGGTTAAAAAACACAGATCATTTGATTGAAAAAAACCTATATGTTGCTGGTACATTAGCAGGTTGGCGCAGTCAATTTTCCATAGCTTCTGGAAGTGGTGCGCATGTAGCTACCGATATTTTAACACTTTGGAATGATGGAAAACATACTAAGGTGCATGATAAGATTTGAAATCATCGTTTTAAAGAAAAGTGACCTAAATATTCTTCTCCCTCATCAAAAATGATTTTAAACCAATAATCGTTTACAGGAAGCTCATTGCCGTTGAAAGTACCATCCCATCCATGGCTACCATACGATAAATGTTTTAAGAGTTTTCCGTACCTGTCATATATAAATATTGAATATCTTCGAGATGTTTGTCCTTTTAATTTCCATAAATCGTTAACACCATCTCCATTAGGCGTAAAATACTTCGGGTAATCTAAAATAGAGGCTGTCGTTTCTAAAATCCCACATCCGTTAACTTCTTGAACGTATAAAATATAATTCCCTCCAACTAAGTTACTAAACACGTTACTTCTCTGATAATTTGCTCCATCCAAAGAAAATTCATATTCTAAATTAGAGTTAATAATAACTTCTAAACTATTATTATCACTAAACTCTCTTATTTTAATTTCATAATCAGAAATAGGTGTCACATTTGTTATTGTAACATTAACCTCTGAAGTGTCTGAACCACAAACCTATCAAACAAATCAACAGAACTACTATTTATGCATATTTCTAAATCACCATCTTCACCTGCTATTGGCAATACATCAATTACAATATTAACCTCTGAAGTATCTGAACCACAAACACCATTAGTAACCGTATAAGTATAAACTCCTGCTGTATCTATTGAAGGATCAAATACACCTGTTCCACTGGTTAAACTTGGAGTCCATACTCCTCCTGTGTCTGGTACACCTGTTAGACTATCGAACAAATCAATAGAACTACTATTTATACATATTTCTAAATTACCATCTTCTCCTGCATTTGGCAAAACATCAATGGCAACATTAACTTCTGAAGTATCTGAACCACAAACGCCATTAGTAACTGTATAAGTATAAACTCCTGCTGTATCTATTGAAGGGTCAAACACACCTGTTCCACTGATTAAACTTGGAGTCCATACTCCTCCCGTATCTGGTGCCCCTGTTAAGCTATCAAACAAATCAACAGAACTACTATTTATGCATATTTCTAAATTACCATCTTCTCCTGCATTTGGCAATACATCAATTACAACATTAACCTCTGAAGTGTCTGAACCACAAACACCATTAGTAACTGTATAAGTATAAACTCCTGCTGTATCTATTGAAGGATCAAACACACCTGTTCCACTTGTTAAACTTGGAGTCCATACTCCTCCTGTGTCTGGTACACCTGTTAGACTATCGAACAAATCAACAGAACTACTATTTATACATATTTCTAAATTACCATCTTCTCCTGCATTTGGCAAAACATCAATGGTAACATTAACTTCTGAAGTATCTGAACCACAAACGCCATTAGTAACTGTGTAAGTGTAAACTCCTGCTGTATCTATTGAAGGGTCAAATATTCCTGAACCACTTGTTAAGCTTGGAGTCCATACGCCTCCTATGCCTGGTACACCTGTTAGACTATCGAACAAATCAACAGAACTACTATTTATGCATATTTCTAAATCACCATCTTCTCCTGCACTCAAAGTATTTGCTTGTTGAAAATCAAAAATACTATCAGAATTATTATCTAGAGGAATTGTATAACCATCTGGTTCACCAATAATTAATCCATTTGCATCAACATTATCAGGTAAACTTCCTAATGTCCCGTTTTGATCATTATCTGTAAAACCTGATTCTATAACATCAAAGCATCCATCATTATCGCTATCTAGATCTTGGTGATCTGGATAATTATCAGAATCAGAATCTCTATTAGGATCACCATTTTGCTCAACGGTATCAAGAATACCGTCGTTATCATCATCTAAATCATCATCATTTAAAATACCATCTTTATCAAAATCAGGGATACATTCTTCTCTTACTTCAGTTTCACTACTGCATTTTGAAGGGTTATCTAATATAAGAACTTCACCAATAACGCTTCCTTTAGATAATAAGTTACATAATGCAGAACAATCAATCAAAGAATTGTTACCACTGACATTTATAGCGGTTCCTCCATTTAACTCAACTTTAAAAATATTTTCTAAACCATTTAAACTAACTAAAGATTGATTAGCTCCAATCCCTAAGTGAGGAACCTCTACTAAGTTTTTAAAACCTGCAAGACTATTTAACTGATTGTTTTGAGTAATATTTAAACCTGCAGCTATTTTAATTAACCTTGAAAACCCTGTTATTTCAATTAAACTATCATTACTATTGAACGTTAAATGCCCCCAATAATTTGTTGAATCTCCTACAGCTTGAACATTATTAAAACCATTCACATCTGTTAGACCAGTAGACGATACTTCTAACCCTCCCAATGTATGAAGATTGTCAAAGATTGGGATTTCAACTAACAATTGACCTCCAAAAGATATATTTATTACTTTCTCTAAATCACGAAAACCTACAACATTAATTAAACTAGGGTTCCCTTCAATATTAATATTCCTTACAATTTCTATTAATGAGTTAAACCCATTTATTTCAGTAAGCATATCATTTCTTTCAATACTCAAGTTTCCTTTAAAAGATGAAACGTTGAATAAAGTCCCAATTTTTATTAGCCTATTAAAACCAATCAACTTTTCCATTGCATTAGCCCTTCTTATCAAAAACCATCCTTCAATATTCAACAAGTTATCAAAAGACGAAATTGTTTCTAAAGAATAATTCTCAGATATTTGGAAGTTCCCTCCAATTCTTTCTAATAAATTAAATCCTTTAACATTTTTAAGACCAGAGTAATTTTGAGTAATTAAAAAGTCTCCGTTTACTGTGTGTAGTTTATTGATTCCTTCAATGTTTTCAATTAAGTGACTTTGATCAATTATAAAATCACCACCAACAAATTCTAAGCTGTTAAAGTTTGATACACTTGTGATTTCAGAATAGACAATTCTTAAAGAGCCCTCTATCCGCTTTATAGCTGTTATCCCAGAAATATCGGTAGCGTCACCTATATATACAGTTCCATTGATGACTTCACAAGTTCCATAATTTGAAATAAAGTTTTCAACATCACTTTGACTGTTCAAATAAACATCTCCTGTAGGGCATTGAGAATGTGATAAATTACTAAAAAGTAAAACAAAAAAAAGTAAAATTGATTTATACAACAATCGCAAATTTTAGATTTATAAATCTAAAATATAAAAACAAGTAAGATAAGTAGTATTAATATAGGAGTTATTCGATATATGCGAGAAATAGCCGTTTAAATTATCAATTCCCATCACTCAACTTAATTACTTCATCAATCATGATATCACGTTGATTGAAAACTTCTTCAAAAGCGCCATTACCATAAAGTTGATCAGCAAGAGTGGCTTTTATGTATTGTTTAACCTCGTTATGATACGCCACAAAAGTTATTTTAGAATCTGTTCGTACATTTAAATAATCTTGAAAAGCAAAAACTAAATCTTCACCCACCTCATAGCTATCAATAAAATCGCGCCTTGAAATTCCATCATAAACATGACGGTCTTTTTCTAATTCTTCAAATACAAAATAACCAATAAAACCACGGCGTTGCAAAAAGGTAAGTGTTTCATTATGCATACTATTATCTATAGGTACAAATACATCTGGTATAATGCCGCCACCACCATAAACAACTTTTCCTTCTGGGGTTGTAAATTTTAGCGAATCGGCAACTTTAATTTTTTCAGGATCTAAAAGTTCACCACTTTCTAATCTATCAAAATACTCATCGTAATAATCTTTATGTCCTTTTTTATAAGGCCTTTGTATAGAGCGTCCTGTTGGAGTATAATACCTTGACACCGTTAGGCGCACCGCACTTCCATCTCCTAAATCCATTTCGCGTTGTACGAGTCCTTTTCCGTAAGAGCGTCGTCCAACAATAGTCCCTTTATCGTTATCTTGTAACGCACCTGCTACAATCTCACTTGCCGAAGCAGAGTTTTCGTCAATCAATACATAAACGTTGCCTTCTTCAAATTCGCCTTTACTTGTGGCAAAGCTTTTTTCGATATCTCCACGTTTGTTTTTTGTAAATAAAATAAGTTTATCATCCTCTAAAAACTCATCAACAATTTGTTCTGCAATTCCTAAAAAGCCACCTGGATTATCACGCAAATCTATTGCCAATTCGGTAGCACCAAGATGGATTAGCTTTTCTAATCCTGCTTTAAATTCCTTATAAGTAGATTCTGCAAAGCGGTTAATTTTTATATAACCCAATTTTTCGGTAAGCATATAGGAAGCATCAACACTTTTTATAGGAATGGTGCTGCGTTTTACAGTAAAATTTAAAAGCTTTGGTTCGCCTTTTCTATATACTTTTAATTTTACTTTACTATTAATTGGACCTTTAAGTTTTTTAACTAATTCGCCATCGTTTAAACGTTCGCCGTAAAGCGAATCGCCATTGGCCATAATAATACGATCGCCACCTTTAATTCCTGCTTTTGCACTTGGACCATTCTCTATGGGCCTAATAACAGTAATAGTATCTTTATAAGTATAAAAACTAACACCAATACCTACAAAATCACCTTTCATGTTTTCGGCAACACGCTCCATATCTTCTTTTGGGATATATACCGAATGCGGATCTAAATTATCTAGAATACCATTAACTGTAACATCTACAATGCTATCAGTATTTATGTCATCTACATAATCATAATCAATGTAATCAATAAGCCTGTTAAGCTTATCTTTTTTACTATTGGTTGAAAACAAGCGATCTGGCGAGTCAGAAAAATTTAATTTTCCGCCAATAAAAATGCCTGCTGCAATAGCAACACCTAAAACCAATGGTAAATATTTTTTTTTGTACGACATTATTCGTCTATAACTTCAATTAATTTAAGTTCAATACCTGCTTTTTCTAAAAAGCGCAACCCAGAATCGTCTTTATAAGCTTGATGATACACCACCTTAACTATACCTGCTTGATGTATTAATTTGCTACACTCTTTACAAGGCGACATGGTTATATATAACGTTGCTCCTTTTGCCGATTGTGTTGACGATGCAACTTTTAAAATAGCATTAGCCTCGGCATGCAACACGTACCACTTTGTGTAACCATCATCATCTTCACAAAAATTTTCAAATCCAGATGGAGTTCCATTATAACCATCAGAAATTATCATTCTATCCTTTACAATAAGCGCGCCAACTTGTCGGCGTTTGCAATACGATAACTTTCCCCATTCTTCAGCAATTCTTAAATAAGCCTTATCGTACTTAAGTTGTTTATGTTCTGGCATTAATTTATGTTCTTATTATGGCGTTACCCTCATTTTAAAATTTTAGAAATACTCTTTAATATTTCTAGTTATTCGGGTCAGGCTTTTCATTACAATCTTTTACAAAAAAGTAAAAGGATTTTCATTACAATCCTTAACGCGAAGCAATTGTAATAACGAATATACTCTGTTAGTATTTTAATTACAACGCAAGTTCGTTAAACTTTTCCGAAAATTTAAGGATAGTTACCCGTTTTGCGTTAGGGATAGCAATGGAAAGCCCACAGCGAGGTACGAGCGAGGACTTGCAATGTATAGCACGACCCTTGCGGTAACGCCCAAATATTTTTACGATAAAAAATCACTTCCTAATAGCATAGGTATTACCAACCCAACTACAATTGCAGATATTACCATAATCCAATCGCGCCTAGTAAACCTAAATATAGTTTGCACCACATAGCTTAAAAACAGCACAATAAATACAATTATAACCTGCGCCAGTTCTATGCCTAGAGCAAACTCTAGCAGTAAAACTAATTTATTATCGGTATCATCAACAAGCATTTGGAATTCTCGAGCAAAGCCTAAACCGTGCACTAAACCAAAAAACAAAGTGGTTAAAAAAAGCACACCTACTTTTTCTTTTTGAGCCCCTTTACCAGCTGTAAACACATTAAATAGAGCTACTATTAAAATAGTTACGGGTATTAAAAACTCTACAACTTCGCCATTTACACTAACCACGTTATAAGCAGCCAAAACAAGAGATAGGGTATGACCCAATGTAAATACAGAAACGAGCAATAAAACACGTTTCCAGTCTTTAAAAACATATGGAACGGTTAGTACTATTAAAAATAAAACGTGATCGTAAGCATTAATATCTAAGACGTGGTTAATGCCATATTTTACGTTGAATAAAAAATTATCAAGCATATTAATTAAAATTTAGGGTTGTTCAAATATACGAATAAAGAAATTTCATACTCTTATTTTTTGTTAAATACCATACTTTTTACCTAATTGGAAAAGCATTTCTTTGGTAATATCTTCCAAATTAAAAGTATGCTTCCAGTTCCAATCTTGTCTTGCCGAGTCATCATTTATGCTTTTAGGCCAACTATCTGCAATGGCTTGTCTATAATCTGGAGTATAACTTATTTCAAATTCTGGAATTTGCCTTTTTATAGATTGAGCCACTTCCTTAGGCGTAAAGCTTATAGCCGATAAATTATACGACGACCGTATTTTAACAACATCTGCAGCAGCACTCATAATATCAACCGTTGCCTTTATAGCATCGTCCATAAACATCATAGGTAATTTGGTGTTTTCTGTTAGAAAGCAATCATACTTTTTATCTGTAATGGCTTTATGGTAAATATCTACAGCATAATCGGTTGTGCCACCACCTGGTTGTGTTTTCCAACTAATTATTCCTGGGTATCGCAAACTCCTAACGTCTACACCATACTTTTGGTTGTAATATTCGCACCAACGCTCGCCTACTTGTTTGGTAATACCATAAACTGTAGAAGGCTCCATTGTGGTGTATTGCGGGGTATTCTCTGTTGGTGTTGTAGGTCCAAAAACTGCTATACTAGAAGGCCAAAATATTTTTTTAATAAACTTTGCCTTTGCTAAATTTAATACATGAAACAAAGAATTCATATTTAAATCCCATGCTTTCATTGGGTATTTTTCTCCAGTGGCACTTAACATAGCTGCCATTAAATAAATAGTATTTATATTGTATTTTTCAACACACACTTTAACACTTACGTAATCCTGAGCATCAACAATTTCAAAAAGTCCAGTATTAACAATATCTAAATTGCTATAACTTATATCGCTTGCAATAACATTTTCATCACCATAAACGGCTCTAAGTTTAAATGTTAATTCAGAACCTATTTGTCCGCAAGCACCAATAATCAATATTTTGGGATCCATTTAAAATGCTTTTTATAAGAATTTATCAAAAATAATAAGATTATATTGATAATATCATATTCTAATAAATTTAATAAGAGGATATTTTTGAAGCAATATTTGTCTCAATATTTTATTAAAAAATAACAAAGAATAAACTATTACTATATCTTTGTAAG
This sequence comes from Gaetbulibacter sp. 4G1, assembly GCF_002741945.1. Lineage (GTDB taxonomy): Bacteria > Bacteroidota > Bacteroidia > Flavobacteriales > Flavobacteriaceae > Wocania_A > Wocania_A spongiicola. The sequence goes on along the minus strand of NZ_MDVN01000022.1, from coordinate 923,753 downwards.
GCATCTAGAATATGTAATAGTATGAATATTAAAATTTTAAGCATTATAAGTATTTTTATCCTTATTTCTTCATGTAAAAAAACGGAAGAAGAAGAAAATAGCCCTATTAATACTACAGAAACTACAAGTCAAGAATTATCTGAAAAGGATATTTCGAAGCTTGATTATCTTGATTTTGCTTTAGATGAAAAAACAGAACAGGTTATTGAAAACTGGGGAGAATATTACCAAATTCAAGATATAGTAACCAATGTAAAAGAAGGAGATTTAAACTTTTTTAAAGAAAAAGAAACGATTAAAACGCTTTTAACTGATTTGAAAAAGAATATTCCTGAACCAGTAAACACTTCTGCGACTCTAGCTAGATTGCAAGTTTTAGAAACAAAAATCTACAAATTAGAAAGTTTATCCAACCTATCTACTACAAACAAAGATGCTCTTAAAAGTAGTATCAAAGAGTTTTTGGTATCCTTTTCAAACCTTAACTTTCAAATGAATAAAAAGTTAGAAAAAGACAGTAATAATATCCAAAAACCACAATAATACAAGCATCCTTTTTTCTTAATTTTTTGTTAAGGTTATTATAAAACTTACTTCACAGGTACTAAATAGTAGTAACTTGTAAAACAATTTTTTTTAACTAAAATCAAAAAATGAAAAACAAACTAAATTTTTTATTCCTACTAAGTGGGTTTTCTTTTTTAGGGCTTGTAGCCTGTAAAGAAGATGCAAAAAAAGAAACTGCACAAATAGAAAAGGTTCCAGGTATTAATATAGAATACATGGATACTAAAGTAAAACCAAGTGATGACTTTTTTAGGCATGTTAATGGTACATGGCTAGATAATAACGAGATTCCATCAGATAGAACACGATGGGGAAGCTTTGATGAGCTTAGAAAAAAGACTGATGAAGATGCTTTGGCAATTTTAAAATCGGCAATGACCACAAACAAAGATTTGGATAAAATTGAGGTCTTGCCTGGTTCAGATCAAGAAAAGGCTGTTTTTCTTTTTCAATCTGTAATGGATACTGTTACCAGAGATGCTCAAGGCATTAAACCTTTAGAATCTGCATTAGCTAAAATTGATAACGTTAAAAACATCAATGATTTACAAAACCTTATAATTGAAGCTGAACCAAAAGGAGGTATAGGCTTCTTTGGATTTGGTGTGGGCTCTCATCCAAAAAACAGTAACATAAATGCTGGTTATTTAGGCAACGGTGCATTAGGGTTAAGTAGAGATTATTATGTTGATGAAGATGATGACACAAAGGAAAAAAGAGAAAAATATCGTGCGCATATAGCACGAATGCTACAATTTATTGGTGATTCTGAAGATGATGCTAAGGCAAATGCAGACAAAGTTCTGGATTTTGAAACTAGAATGGCTAAACCAAGAATGACTAAAGAAGACAGAAGAGATGCTAGAAAAAGGTACAATCCAAAATCAATGGACGACTTAGCAAAAATGACACCTTCAATTAACTGGAATGCCTATTTTAAAGGTATTGGAGTTAAAGAAATTGATACTGTTATTGTTACAGATCCTGGTTATTTTAAAGCGTTAGAAGGTCTTTTAAAAGAGAACAATGTTGACGATTGGAAAAATTACATGCGCTGGACATTAATTGACCGTAGTGCTGGAGTACTTTCAACTGAAATTGACAAAGCCAATTGGGAGTTTTACAGTAAAGTATTAAGAGGTTCAAAAAAACAAAGAGATCGAGAAGAACGAGCTTTAAATACATTAAACGGAACTATTGGTGAAGCTTTAGGAAAGTTATATGTTGATAAAAAATTTCCGCCTGAAGCTAAAGCAAAAGCAGAGAAAATGATTAAAAACATCATGCTAGCTTTTGAAAAAAGAATTGATAATTTAGAATGGATGACTCCAGAAACTAAAGAGAAAGCGAAGGAGAAATTAAAGAAAATGAATGTTAAAATTGCTTATCCAGATCAATGGAAAGACTACTCTGAACTTAAAGTAGAAAGTATTGAAAACGGAGGATCTTACTTTAGCAACATTCAAAATGTAAGAGCTTGGAATTACAAGGACGACCTAAATAAACTAGGTAAACCTGTAGATAAAAGTGAATGGTTAATGGCACCACAAGTTGTAAATGCATACTTTATGCCTCCATACAATGAAATTGTTTTTCCTGCTGCCATATTACAGCCTCCTTTTTATAATTATCAAGCAGATGAAGCTGTTAATTATGGCGGTATAGGTGCTGTAATTGGACACGAAATATCGCACTGTTTTGATGATTCTGGTTCGCGTTACGACGCCAATGGAAATTTAAACAATTGGTGGACCGACAAAGATTTAGAGCAATTTACAGCCCTTGGTAAGAAACTATCTGATCAATACGGTGCTGTTGAAGCTTTACCTGAAACTTTTTTAAATGGAGAATTCACTCTAGGTGAAAATATTGGAGATTTAGGTGGTATTAATGCTGCTTACGATGGACTTCAATTATATATGGCCGAAAATGGTAGACCAGAAAATATTGATGGTTACACTCCTGAGCAACGTTTATTTTTATCATGGGGTACTATTTGGAGAACAAAATACACTGATGATGCGTTACGTAATCAAATAAAAACGAATACACATTCGCCAGGAATGTATCGTGCAGTTATGCCACTTAAAAATGTTGATGCCTTTTATAAAGCCTTTGATATTAAAGAAGGTGATGATATGTACATTAAACCAGAGGACAGAGTAAAAATCTGGTAACAGCAAATTCTTTTGAATAAAAAAGAGCAGATTTCTAAATTTAGAAATCTGCTCTTTTTTTATATTACTTTTTAATTAATTTTTGGGCTGAGCAGCAGCTTGTGTTTGTGCTTGTTTTTGTCTTAATAACTCTGTTTTTGTTAACTGAACCAAATTAAAATTAGGAGCTGCTTTTAAGGTTTCATCCAAAATATCTACAGCTTTATCAATATTTGCTTTTGTATCTTGGTTATAAATAATTAAAGCATTCAAATACATAAAAGCCGCTTTTAGAGACACTTGATAAGGTTGTTGTGTTTCATAAAAAGCTTTTGTCATGTCATCTTTTGCATTTGCAAGACCATATGTAATATGTTTTGATGCCTCTGCAGTTTTTTGAGTTTGTAAATTTAACTCTGCCAACTCATAGGCAACAAGCGCATTTGGGTTCCTTTTAAATAACTCTTCAAAATGACCAATAGCCAGTGCAGGTCTTTTAACCGATTTTAATGATACTGCTTTTACTTCAACCGCAATGTCTGAATCTCCAACATTTTTTTCAATACCAATAGTGTTTAAAGCCTGAATATACTTACCTTCACTCATATAAATATATGCTAAAGTATCCTTTCTAGCTACTGATGGAGACAACACATTTAAATGTGTCATGGCACTAACTATTCCTTGCATATCACCTTGAGCTCTCATTTGCTTATAATAAGCTTCATAATGCTTTACTAAATCTGGATTACTTTGCGCATTTAGCTGAAAACATACAGCTAATAAAGTCACCATTAAAAATCGTTTCATCTTTATTTTTTTAAATTTTGCTAAAACTATAAAAAATTAACATTTAATGTCTTAAAAGAATGCTAATTATTTTAATATTTAAATTTTGGCAAACTTAAGTGTATTTATAAGAAAATCAAACTTTTAGGAAAGCTCAAAAAAAATAAGTATATTTAAGTTTACTAAATTTTTAATTATTATGGGAATAAAAAGCTTTCAAGGTGCTAGAAGACAGCAAACCAATGTTACAGACACAACACCCTTAAAGGTTAGTGATTACATGACCACGAATTTGATTACTTTTACTCCTAACCAGACTATTGAAAGTGTTATGGAAGCTATTATTAAGCATCGAATATCTGGTGGCCCTGTAGTAAATGATAAGAATGAATTAATAGGGGTTATTTCTGAAGGCGATTGTATTAAACAAATTAGTGAAAGCCGTTATTACAATATGCCCATGCAGGATAAAACTATTGAAAAACATATGGCCGTAAATGTTGAAACTATTGATGGTAATATGAATATTTTTGATGCTGCCAATAAATTTTTAAATGCAAAAAGACGTCGTTTTCCAATTGTAGAAAATGGTAAATTAGTTGGTCAAATAAGCCAAAAAGATGTGCTTAAAGCTGCTATGAAATTAAAAGGTCAAAACTGGAAATAATTACCTTCTTCTGTTTTCAATTAATCTAGCCTTAGGCAAATCTGTTATTATAATTTTTTGCTCATTATTGCTTTCTAAAGCTGCTATTTTAGAATAGCTATAACCATTTATTGGCTCGTTTAAAGCTTTCCATTTAGCAATACCGCCAACGGTTATAATTTCTCCTAATTCTATTATTCTTTCAGAGTATCTTAATGTTTTATTAAAACCTAACCAGGTTTCACTTTCAATACCAAAACTGTCTAATACTTTTTGAAATTCAGGAGTTGGATCATTAAATGTTCCTGATGAAACACTACTGTCTTCAACCATATAACTATAAAAATTGCTGGTTTCATATGATGGCTTTACCATGACTAGTTCTCCGTTTTTTTCAATAAAAAAATCTTGAATATCTTCTTTTTTCACAAGTGTTTTCCAATGTGAGCTTTTTCCAGATTGTACTTTCTGTTTAATTTTAATAGAATAGGCTACACACTTTCGCTTGCTAAAAGGTGCAATAAAGGGTGCTTCAACTTCTAATACTTTACCAGATATTTTGGTTAATTCATTTGTTCTAAATTGAGTAATTCGTTTTGGCTTAAACTTTTTTAGCTTTCTAATAATTATTTGTTTTCTATTAAAATAATAAACTAAAAAGCCAATAATTACAATTGCTATAATTATTAAAAAAGGAATCATATAATTTGATGGGTCTGTAGTCATAAAAATGTATATCAAATTAGTAGTTTAACTCTTTAAATTGTTACAAAAGCTACTCGTTTCGTTTTACTAATGCATAGTAATCACCCTCTAAAGGCAAATAGCCTTGGTTGTAAACAAAATAATAAATAGTGCCTGTTTTTGTAGTATAAATACTTGTAAAATAATTAAAATCGAAACCTTTTTCAATCAGCTTTGCTCTAGAGGTTTTGGTTTTATCTTTAGGGTTTAGAGCTTCTAAAATTCTGTAGTTTTTTCTAAGTCTATTGTTTGTATTACGTATTAAGTTTTTGTGGTCTTTATTAATATTATTGTTATAAGCATTTCTGCAAGCATCACTACAGAATTTTTTATCAATTCTGCCAACGATTTTATCTCCACATTCTAAACATTGCTTATCCATAGTTTTCTTTTTTTAATTCGTACCATCTTAAATCTAGCTGCTCTTCTTCAAAATAAAAATCTTCAACATAATGTAGCCCTATTTTTAAAAGCGCATTATGAGAAGCTTGATTCTCCATTTCTGTTATACCGTATAATTTAGTTAATTTTAAAACATTAAAAGCGTAATTCACTGCAGCTTTTCCAGATTCGGTGGCATACCCTTTTCCCCAATATTTAGGAATTAACCTGTAACCAACATCGTAATACTTTGTATAACCATTCATATTATATTCAGTATTTAGGCGTATTCCAGACCAGCCAATAAAATTTCCTGTAACTTTTTCGATAGCTGCAAATCTGCCAATACCGCGTTCTTTATATTGGTTAATAATACTATCCAGCATTTTTTGAGATTCTGCTTTAGTTTTAACGGGTTTGTTTCCTAAATATCTATGAACTTCAGGGTTTGAATCTAACTCAAACATTCCGTCTAAATCGGTTGTTCTTAACTCTCTTAAAATGAGTCTTTCGGTTTCTATATAAAATGTCATTATGTTATTTGTTTAAAATAGGAATATAAGCTTCCCATGGGCCAACCTCATCTTTATATTGTTTAGCCATAATTCTGGCAATTTGTGCAATATGCCCTAAATCGTGAGTTACCCATGTGGCCAGTAATTGTTTTAAAGTTACTTCGCCTAATTCCGGATGTATCCCTTTTTGGTCCAATTCAGTTTTGCTAAGGTTTAGTGCTTTAAAGTACTTTAGGTTTTTTGTTCGCAATTCTGAAAATTCTTCTAACAGTTGAGAAAGTGTTTTTCCTTTTGAATTTTCAAATTGAGCAAAACGATCAAAAGACTCAAAAGCTTTGTTATTAGAATCGTTTAAAATAATTTCTAAACGTTGCATCCAATCGGTTTTTTCGCCATGAATTAAATGGCCAACAACATCAAAAACACTCCAAGTATTATCTCCTTCGTTGCATAGAATCCATTCATCAGATACATTTAAAAGAAACACACTAAGTGTTTTTGGTGTTCGTTCTAAAATTTCTAAAGCCTTGTTAATGTTATATTCCATAAGGATTGCAATATACAAATTATTCGTTTACAAACGACTACAAACATTTACAAACGATTTTAAACAAGTAATAACCGAATATTTTTTGGAAGCTCTCGCATATTTGCAATGTCGAAACATAAGAACTCGATAGTATTAACTGTTTAACACGAAAAACAAAAATTATGAACACACTTAGAAACAAAGTACAGTTGATTGGTAACTTAGGGAATGATCCAGAAATCATCAATCTAGAATCAGGAAAAACACTAGCTAAATTTAATATAGCTACTAATGAAAGTTATACGAATAATAAAGGTGAAAAAATTACTGATACCCAATGGCACAATGTTGTAGCCTGGGGCAAAACGGCTCAAATTATTGAAAAGTATGTAACCAAAGGGAAAGAGGTTGCTATTGAAGGTAAGCTAACTTCACGTAGTTATGATGATAAAGAGGGGAACAAACGCTATATAACTGAAGTGGTTTGTAGCGAACTCTTAATGTTGGGTAAATAGGCATATAAAAATCAGAGTATTTAAAAAGAGTCAGAGTGTTAAAACATTTTGGCTCTTTTTATTTGAAATTAATTTGTTATAAAATCAAATAAGCTATTAATCGTACAGAACGCTTTTAAATCCCGACTCGAAAATAGTTGTTTCAAAAAAATCTTTAATTCCGAAAATTCATTATATATCCCATATAAACGCTGTGTAACCCACTTATTACTTTTCGGTTTTTCTTCTCATTCAATGTCATGACTTTTGACATTAAATAACTGATTATGAGAACAAAAACCCTAATTTTAAAAATGATTGCAGGCGCTTGCCTTTTAACAACTTTAATGGCCTGCACAGCCAATGAAAATGATATAGAAACCCCTATTGACTTATCTCTAGCTGATCAAAATAATTGGGTAATATCTAACGCTATATTTTATCATATAAATCAATACAGAAAGAGTCAAGGTAAAACAATACTTATTAAAGACCCTCTTTATGCTACCGCTTATGCTGTAGAGCATAGTAAATATATGATAGAGACTCAAACGATTAATCATCACTACTTTTTTGCCCGCAAAAGAGGGTTAATAAATATTGGAGCTTCTCACGTAAGTGAAAATATAGCATATGCATATTCTACTCCTGAATCTGTTGTAAATGCTTGGATAAAAAATGATGCTCACAAAAAAACACTTCAAGGAAATTATAGTCATATTGGCTTTGGGGTTTTAAAATCCGAAAATGGCAGATACTATTATACGGCTTTGTTTTATAAGAAATCTTAATAAACTATCTTAACACTATTATTAAGATGTCTACATAGAAGCCTTTTTTTTAAATTATTCATAATAAGAATTCGGTAAACTTAAAAATCAGCAAAAATTTTAATTGCCCATCTATCTTTAAATTATCCTTTAGTACTTTTATGGTTAATTTTCATTAGATTGATATCATGTCTGTAGAACCAAAATTAGTCCGCTTTAAGCAAAACGTCCTGTCTAAATATCAAATTTACAACAGTATATTTATGACATTACCTTTCGATACCATTACAAAAACAGGAGTACTTCTTCCTTTATTTCACGAAACATGTAAAAAAGGGTTTGAAAAAGGTGATGACCCTACAGTTATTGTTGAAACGTTTTTTAAAAAATATCAAGCTAGAAGAAACAACCAAAGTCAAATAAATTTACTATTTCGTTTTATTCAATATATTGAAAGGCAAGTGGTTTTATTTGATGCTATTGAAGATGCAGCATTCCCAATAGTGAATAATATGGAAGGGATTGGTACTTTAAGAAATCTTAAAGAAACAGCTATTGCAGAAAATAAATTGGAGGATTTACAAGCCTATCTTGAAGAGTTTAAAGTACGTATTGTTTTAACAGCACATCCTACTCAATTTTATCCAGGGTCGGTTTTAGGGATTATTACAGATTTAACAGAAGCTATAAAAGATAACAACCTATCAGAAATTAGTAACTTATTTGCTCAATTAGGGAAAACCCCATTTTTTAAACGCGAAAAACCAACACCGTATAACGAAGCAAAAAGTCTTATTTGGTATTTAGAAAATGTATTTTACACATCGTTTGGAGAAATTTATAATTACATCCAGCAAAACATTTACGATGATGGCAAAAAACACAACGAAATTATAAATATTGGTTTTTGGCCAGGTGGTGATCGAGATGGAAACCCGTTTGTTAAGCCAAAAACAACCATAAAAGTTGCTAATAAATTAAAGAAAGCAATCCTAAAAAAATACTATCAAGACCTTAAAGATTTAAGGCGTAAACTTACCTTTAGAGGCGTTGAGCAAAGAGTTATTAAATTAGAGACTATTTTATATCATTACAGTATCGATTTAAATACTAAAAAAGCTATTTCTTTAAAAGAACTTATTAAAGAATTGCTAAGTATTAGGAATCTTATTGTTAAAGAACACCAATCGTTATATGTTAGCGAAATTAATAACTTAATAAACAGAATTCACCTGTTTGGGTATTATTTTGCAACCTTAGATATTAGACAAGATAGTAGAATTCATCATTCAGTATTTACAACAGTAATAGATTATTTAATTGAAAATGATAGTGCTTCATTTCCAAAAAATTATAATGAATTATCTGAAAAAGAACAAATTAAAATATTATCCGAGGTAAAAGGAGAATCTATAAATATTGATGCCTTTAAAGATGAAATGGTATATAACACTTTAAAAACCATTGAAGCCATAAAAGACATACAAGCCACAAATGGTGAACAAGGAGCCAATAGATATATTATAAGTAACAATCAAACCGCTTTAAACGTAATGCAACTCTTTGCGATGCTTAAAATTGTTGCCTTTAATGACAAATTAACGGTTGATGTCGCACCGCTGTTTGAAACCATTACCGATTTAGAAAATGCTCCGTCTGTTATGGAACAGCTTTATACCAACCCTGCATATAAAGCACACCTAGAAAGTAGAGGTAATAAGCAAACCATTATGCTTGGTTTTTCTGATGGCACAAAAGATGGTGGTTATTTAATGGCTAACTGGGGTATATTTAAAGCCAAAGAATTACTTACCGAAATGTCTAGAAAGTATGGTATTACGGCCATATTTTTTGACGGGCGTGGTGGACCACCAGCAAGAGGTGGTGGAAAAACACATCAATTTTACTCATCATTAGGCCCAACTATTGAAGACAAAGAAGTGCAGCTTACTATTCAAGGACAAACAATAAGTTCAAATTTTGGAACATTAGATTCTTCACAGTATAATTTAGAACAATTAATTAGTTCTGGAGTTTCCAACCGCATAGGTAAAGACCAACATGCCATGTCAAAAGACGATAAACATGTTATGAATGATTTGGCCGAAACAAGTTATCAAACCTATAAAGATTTCAAAAGCCATCCAATGTTTATACCATATTTAGAGCGCATGAGTACTTTAAAGTACTATGCAAAAACTAACATTGGAAGCAGGCCTTCAAAACGTTCTAATAATTCTGATGGCTTAGTATTTTCTGATTTAAGAGCCATTCCATTTGTAGGCTCTTGGAGTCAATTAAAACAAAATGTACCTGGATTTTTTGGCGTTGGAACTGCTCTTAAAAAATATGAAGATGCTGGAGAATTTGATAAAGTAGAACAACTATACAAAAACTCAAAATTCTTTAAAACACTTTTAGAGAATAGTATGATGTCGTTAACAAAATCGTTTTTCGATTTAACAAAATACATGTCTAAAGATGAAGAGTTTGGCGATTTTTGGAATATTATATATGAAGAATATGTTTCCACTAAAAGACTGCTTTTAAAACTTACCGGCTATGAAGCATTAATGGAAAATGAGCCTTCAGGAAAAGCTTCAATTGAAGTTAGAGAATCTATTGTTTTACCTCTATTAACTATTCAACAATATGCGCTTAAAAAGATTCAAGAGTTGAGCAAAGAAGATATTAAAGATGAAGAAAAACTAAGAATTTTTGAAAAGATAGTGACACGCTCTTTATTTGGTAATATTAATGCAAGCAGAAATTCTGCTTAAATTAATTTTATTTTTTTATTACAAAATAAGCATCAATTAGTCAATGAAGTTTAGAAAAGCAACCAAAGAAGATGTGTCAAAAATTGTAGAAATGATTGCTGATGACGACCTTGGTAAAACGAGAGAAAACTTTAAAACACCTCTTCCAGATGAATATTTAGATGCTTTTGACAAAATAAATGCTGATAAAAATCAAGAGCTTATAGTTGTCGAAAATGAAAGCTCAGAAATCATTGGAACCTTACAATTAACTTTTATTCAGTATTTAACTTACCGTGGTGGTATTAGAGCACAAATTGAAGCTGTTAGAATTAGAAAAGACAAAAGGGGAATTGGTCTAGGGAAAATAATGTTCAAATGGGCAATTAACAGAGCTAAAGAGCGAAAAGCACATTTACTACAATTAACTTCAGATAAAAAAAGATCACAAGCCATTAAGTTTTATGAAGATTTAGGATTCAAACTTTCACATGAAGGCATGAAATTACACTTTCATTAAGTAGCTATAAGCTATACATAAGCCAACATATTTTAATAAAAAAGGATGCTTTACAAAAAGTAAAACATCCTTTTAACACGAACTAAACTAATACTAATTTAGTGCTCGTTCAATCTAAAGTCTGGATAGGCATCCATACCATGTTCATGAGCATCTAAACCTTCTAATTCCTCTCTTTCAGAAACTCTTATTCCTATAGTCTTTTTCAATATTATAAAAATTATAAAAGAAGAAACAATACAAATAGCAGCATACGAAACGACTCCTATTAATTGGCTAACAAATTGACTCCAACCTGCTAATGCTCCAAAAATACCAACAGCTAAAGTTCCCCAAATACCGCACACTAAATGTACTGCAATTGCCCCAACAGGATCATCTAATTTTAGTCTATCTATACAGCTCACTGCAAATACAATAATAGCTCCTGCAACTGCTCCTATTAAAATAGCATTGGTCGGACTCATTTGGTCTGCACCAGCAGTAATACCAACTAATCCACCAAGAATACCATTTAAAAACATAGTTAAATCTAAGTTTTTATAGCAAATTGTAGACACTAACATAGCAACTACACCACCCGCAGCAGCAGCTAAACAAGTTGTTACTAATGTTAGAGATGTTAATCCTGGGTCAGCTGAAAGGACAGATCCTCCATTAAACCCAAACCAACCTAACCAAAGTATTATTACACCAGCTGTTGCTAAAGGAATATTGTGCCCTGGTATGGCTTGTGGCTTACCATTTTTGAATTTTCCAATTCTAGATCCTAATAACCAAACGGCTACTAGGGCTGCCCATCCTCCAACAGAGTGTACTAAAGTTGAACCAGCAAAATCATAAAAAGGTGTATCAAGTGTTTGTAAAAAACCACCACCCCATTTCCATGAGCCTGCAATTGGATATATAAACCCAACGTATACAATGGTAAAAATCATAAATGGTACAATCTTCATACGTTCAGCTACGGCTCCAGAAACTATAGTTGCAGCTGTTGCTGCAAACATTCCTTGAAATAAAAAGTCGGTCCAATAGGTATAACCTTCATTATAAGTTAAGTCTAAAACTCCCTCTGCAGTTAAAGGCGAATCTAACCCAAATCCGGCAAAGCCTAAGACCCCTGAAGACCCTTCTTCAAAGCCTGGATACATTAAATTAAAACCAACTAAGCAATATAAAAGTAGCCCGACAGTAATTATAAAAATGTTTTTAAAAAGTATATTAATTGTGTTTTTTTGTCTTGTTAATCCTATTTCTAAAAATGCAAAACCTAAGTGCATAAAGAAAACTAGTGCTGTACAGATCATCATCCATACATTATTTGTTGTAAGTAATTCCATAATATATTTATTGTTTGATGATTATTATCTTAAAGTGTCTCCACCTTTATCTCCTGTTCGTATTCTGTAACATTCCTTGATTTCGGAAACAAATATTTTTCCATCGCCTACATCACCAGTAGCGGCAGATTTAAGAATAGCTTCAATAGTTATTTCTTCAAAATCATCGTTAACTACAATGGATAAATATCTACGCTGAATATCGCTAGTGCTATAAGACACACCTCTGTAAACATGTCCTTCTTTTTCATTTCCTAACCCCGTTACATCCCAGTAAGAGAAAAAATTCACTCCAACTTCATGCAAGGCATCTCTAACCGCACTATACTTGGATTTTCTAATAATCGCTTCTACTTTTTTCATTTTTGTATGTATTAATCGTTTTATATTAAAATGTATATATAGCAGCTAGCGTAAATGATGCTAAGCTACTTGTAGGTTCTAAATCTGTATTCCAATACACATCATCAGAATGACTGTCTAATCTTAATTCTGGCTTAATAATTAAATCTTCAACCGTATAACTTCCAGTAAGTGTTATAGCTAATACACTTGGTTCATCTACTGATACGCCTTCATTTAACCAATTAAAATATTCGCCTCTTAAACCAATTGAGAAATCATCTGAAGTTGTGAATTGGGGATACAATGCAACACCATAAAATCCATTACCGTCATTGCTTGCATAAGCTCCATTAAGCCCTAAGAAAAATGAATCAGAAAGGTCTACTCCTCCTGTATAATCTATCTCAAAGCCTAATCCTGCTTTATCATATAATAAATTAAGGAATTGACCATTAACTCCCAATTGAGCACCAATAGCGTAACTTCCATCTGGGTTAAACTCGGTAACATCCGTTTGATTCATTAAACCCAGCATTAAACTAATATCCTCGCTAAATGTAAAGTCTAGTTTAACACCTGTATGCGAAAAAGGTCCGTTAGAAAATAAGTAAGATGTACTGTAGTTAAAGTTTACAGCTGGGGCAATAACTTCATAACCCAAAAAGGTATTAAACTTACCCATAGTTAGTTTTACAGATTCACTTAAGTTTAAATAAGCATAAATTTGATTTAGCACTGTAGCACTTGCGGCCTCCCCCCTTGGACCAAAAACCAAATCTGCAACAAATCCAACTTTCTTTCCTTCGTAAGAAGCAATAAGGTTTGCCATACCTAAAGAAAATCCTGGAGAATCTGCAAACGATGTTCCTGGTGATAAATAATTATCATCATTTGGAGCGTTTAAATTCGCACTGTAAAACGCATCTACGCTACCGCTAAAATCAAACTTCTTTTTGGTTTCTTCTTCTTGAGCAAATAATGTAGTTGCTACAAAAAGCATTAAAAGTGTAGTAATCTTTTTCATAATGTTAGTTTTTTTAATTATTAATCCTTTATATTTTTTTTGAGTGGACCAAAACTATTTAAAAAATATTTATACCCCATAAAAAATAGGGGTCATTGGTTAATTTTTATTCATATTTATATTTTTACCCTATTTTTTTATGGGTATTTGTATTTTTTATTGATTTTTTAATATTTTGACAATCTGTTTTTTGAATTTTTATTAGCATTTTTGGTTTTTAGATGATTTTATTTTTGTCATAATGGTGTTTTGTTGACATTAATTCATCCTTATATATTTATTGATAGAAATTATTGATTGAGTATTTATCAAAATATTTTTGTTTAATTGATATATAATTAGTTTTACGTTAACTAAATTTTCAAAATCGAAATAATAATTTACCCCTTGTTGTTATTCAAACCCTAGTGCATATCTTAGCTTTTCAACTCATGTTTTTTAACTTAAAATTTGTTGATTATGCTGAAGAAACAAGGTCTTTATTTACCCGAATTTGAACATGAAAATTGTGGTGCTGGTTTTATTTGTAACCTTAAAGGAGAAAAAACCAACCAAATTATACACGACGCTTTAGAAATTTTAGTAAAACTAGAACATCGAGGTGGTGTAAGTGCCGATGGAAAAACTGGTGATGGTGCTGGCTTATTAATAGATATTCCTCATACATATTTTAAAAGGGTTTGCGATTTTAAAATTCCTGTTCAAGGAAAGTATGCTGTTGGTATGGTGTTTTTACCAAAAAACAGTAACCAATACAAATTTTGCAAAAGCACTTTTGAAAAAGAAATAATAGCGCAAGGGCTTTCCGTTTTAGGCTGGAGAGAAGTTCCTGTAGATGCTTCTCATTTAGGAGAAATTGCATTAGCATCTGAACCTAATATAGAACAACTATTTATAGGAAAAACGAATGACATTTCTGAAGATGTATTTAAAGCAAAATTATATGCTGCTCGTAAAATAACAGAACACACAATAGCCAATTCCAAAATGTCTGAAAGCTCATATTTTTATGTTTCGAGCTTATCAACAACAACACTAATTTATAAAGGCATTATTATGCCTGAAGACATTGGTCCTTATTATAAAGATTTACAAGAAACAGATTTAGTAACACGACTTGCATTAGTACACCAACGTTTTTCCACTAACACGATGCCAACGTGGGAGTTAGCACAACCATTTAGGTTTATGTGTCAAAATGGTGAAATAAACACGCTTCGAGGCAATGTTAGTAGAATGCGTGTTCGTGAAGAGATTATGAAAAGTGAGGTTTTTGGGCCTCAAATAGATAAGTTATTTCCAATTATTTTACCTGGAAAATCAGATTCAGCTTCAATGGATATGGTGGTTGAATTATTAACACATACAGGCAGATCTTTGCCAGAAGTTATGATGATGATGATTCCAGAAGCCTGGGAAAAACATAAAACTATGTCACCAGAACGCAAAGCATTTTACGAATATAATGCTTGTATTATGGAGCCTTGGGACGGGCCAGCATCAGTGCCTTTTACAGACGGAAACTACATAGGCGCTTTATTAGATCGTAATGGGTTAAGGCCATCAAGATATACAGTCACAAAAAGTGGTAAACTTATTATGTCATCAGAAATAGGTGTTGTAGATATCGCTGCGGAAGATGTTGAAACTCATGGCCGTTTAGAACCAGGAAAAATGTTCTTGGTAGACATGAATGAAGGACGCATTATAAATGATGAAGAAATTAAAAGTAAAATTGTTCTGGAAAGACCATATAAAAAATGGCTAAACAAAACAAGGTTACATTTAAAAGATATACCATATAATAACGAAACATGCCCTATAGAAACCATAGACATTAAAACAAGGCAACGCTTATTTAACTATACGTTTGAAGATATTCAAGAAGTTATTACACCAATGGCCATTAA
This sequence comes from Gaetbulibacter sp. 4G1, assembly GCF_002741945.1. GTDB lineage: Bacteria > Bacteroidota > Bacteroidia > Flavobacteriales > Flavobacteriaceae > Wocania_A > Wocania_A spongiicola. The sequence goes on along the minus strand of NZ_MDVN01000022.1, from coordinate 908,264 downwards.
TGGTAAAGAAGCTTTAGGTTCGATGGGTATAGATACGCCTTTAGCAGTTTTGTCAGACAAACCTCAACTCATTTCAAACTACTTTAAACAATTATTCGCTCAAGTTACCAATCCGCCTTTAGATGGTATTCGCGAAGAAATTGTAACAGATATAAGCTTAAACCTTGGTAAAGACCGTAATATTTTTAGTATAACCGAAAGACAATGTAGAAAACTTAGAATTCAAAACCCTGTAATTTCTAATGCCGATTTAGAAAAAATACGATGCATTTCAGTTGAAAGTTTTAAAGCAGAAACTATAGAAATGTTATACCCTAAAGCAAAAGGGCTTAATGGGCTTGAAGATGCTTTAGATGATATTATTGTTCAAATTGAAAAGGCACTAGATAGAAAAACTAATATTATTATTTTATCAGATAGAGGTGTTAATAAAGAGTTGGCTCCAATTCCAGCCTTATTAGCATGTTCGTATGTAAATCATCAAATGAATCGTTTACGTAAGCGTTCTTATTTCGATATTATTATTGAATCTGCGGAACCTCGCGAACCGCATCATTTTGCAACCTTATTTGGTTATGGTGCTAGTGCTATTAATCCATATATGGTAAACGAAATTATCCGAATGCAAGTAAAGGATGGATTCATTACTGATATGGACGAACAAAAAGCAGTTGATAATTTCAATAAAGCTATAGGAAAAGGCATCCTTAAAATAATGAACAAAATAGGAATCTCTACACTGCATTCGTATCGAGGTTCTCAAATTTTTGAAATCGTAGGTTTTAATTCTCAATTCGTTGAAAAATACTTTCCCTATACCGCTTCAAGAATTGAAGGCATTGGTTTATATGAAATTGAAAAGGAAATTAATGAACGCTATAAATATGCATATCCTGATAACTTAATAGATAAGCGTTTAGGTTTAAATATTGGAGGCGATTACCGTTGGAGACGTAATGGTGAAAGACATATGTTTAATCCAACGACTGTTGCAAAGCTGCAGCAAGCTGTTAGGTTAAGTGATCAAGCCAGCTATAATGTTTATGCAAAAGCTGTTAATGAGCAGTCAGAAAACTTAATGACTATTCGTGGTTTATTTGAATTTGATAATTTTGATCCTATTCCTTTAGATGAAGTAGAGCCTTGGACAGAAATTGTAAAACGATTTAAAACAGGTGCGATGTCATACGGGTCAATTTCTCGTGAAGCACACGAAAACTTAGCCATTGCTATGAATCGTATTGGAGGCAAATCTAATTCTGGTGAAGGGGGTGAAGACAGAAAACGTTTTCAACCAGATGTAAATGGAGACAGTAGAAATTCAGCAATAAAACAAGTTGCTTCTGGTCGTTTTGGGGTAACATCCCATTATCTAACTAATGCCAAAGAGATTCAAATAAAAATGGCTCAAGGGGCAAAACCAGGAGAAGGGGGTCAATTACCAGGCGAAAAAGTATTACCATGGATTGCAGCCGCTCGTAATTCAACCCCATTTGTTGGGTTGATTTCTCCGCCTCCACACCACGATATATATTCTATTGAAGATTTAGCACAATTAATTTACGATTTAAAAAATGCAAATCGCGAAGCCAGAATAAACGTAAAATTAGTATCAGAAGTTGGTGTTGGCACTATAGCAGCTGGAGTTGCAAAAGCAAAAGCAGATGTTGTTTTAATTGCTGGATATGATGGCGGTACAGGAGCCTCTCCTTTAACCTCATTAAAACATGCAGGGCTCCCTTGGGAGTTAGGCTTAGCTGAAGCACAACAAACTTTAGTTTTAAATAAATTAAGAAGCAGAATAGTTGTGGAATGTGATGGGCAATTAAAAACTGGTCGAGATGTTGCTATAGCTACTTTACTTGGTGCAGAAGAATTTGGTTTTGCTACGGCTCCTTTGGTTGCCTCGGGTTGTATTATGATGCGTAAATGTCACTTAAATACTTGTCCTGTTGGAATTGCTACTCAAGATAAAGAGTTACGAAAAAACTTTAAAGGCACTCCAGAACATGTTATTAATTTCTTCTATTATATAGCCGAAGAACTACGTGGTATTATGGCGCAGCTAGGGTTTAGAACCATGGAGGAAATGATTGGGCAAACCCATAAAATAAATGCTAATAAAGCTATAAAGCATTATAAAGCAAAAGGCTTAGATTTATCTTCAATCTTACACAGACCTGCTGTTTATAAAGAAATGGAAGTTAAAAACTCAGAAAAGCAAGATCATGCTTTAGATAATGTTATGGATTTTCAAATTTTGAAAGATTCACACAGAGCGCTATATAGAAAAGAAAAAATGACTTTAGCTTATCCAATTAATAATACAAATAGAACGGTTGGAGCAATAGTTAGTAACGAGATTTCAAAAAAGTATGGGCATCTTGGTTTACCAGAAGACACTTTAAACATCAGCTTTACTGGCTCAGCAGGACAAAGCTTTGGAGCTTTTGGGGCACACGGATTAACTTTCAAATTAGAAGGTAATACAAATGATTATTTAGGAAAAGGTTTATCTGGGGCCAAATTAATTGTAAAAAAACCTGCAAAAGCTGATTTTATTGCAGAAAATAACATCATTATTGGTAATGTTTGTTTGTTTGGAGCCGTGGAAGGCGAAGCCTATATTAATGGAATAGCAGGCGAACGTTTTGCTGTACGTAACTCTGGGGCAACAGCTGTAGTTGAAGGTGTTGGAGACCATTGCTGTGAGTATATGACTGGTGGAAAAGTAATTGTTTTAGGTAAAACAGGACGAAACTTTGCCGCTGGAATGAGTGGTGGAATTGCATATGTTTACGATCCTGAAAATAAATTTACTAACGGACTATGTAATACAGAAACAATTGAATTTGAAGATATTTTAGCAGAAGATGCTAATGATTTAAAAGGTTTGATTGAAAAACATGTAAGCTATACAGGTAGTAATAGAGGTAAAGAAATATTAACAAATTGGGAATCTACTTTAAACCATTTTGTTAGGGTGATGCCTACAGAATACAAACGTGCATTGAAGCGCTTGGAGACTGAAGAACAAATGGTTGAAGAATTAACAGTATAATACGATGGGAAAAGTAACAGGTTTTAAGGAATTCGAAAGACAAGATGAAACATACACACCTGTAAAGGACCGTGTAAAACATTATAAAGAATTTACAGTACCACTTAGTGAAACTGAATTAACAAAACAAGGCTCTCGGTGTATGGATTGTGGTATTCCGTTTTGTCATAGCGGTTGTCCGTTAGGGAATTTAATTCCCGATTTTAATCACATGGTACATCAACAAGAATGGCAAAAAGCGTCATGGATATTACATTCAACAAATAACTTCCCTGAATTTACAGGACGTTTATGTCCTGCACCATGCGAACAGGCTTGTGTTTTAGGTATTATTGAAGACCCTATTTCTATTGAAAACATAGAAAAAAATATTGTTGAGCGCGCTTTTAAAGAAGGTTGGATTAAACCTCAACCTCCAAAAATTAGAACAGGAAAAACCATTGCTATTGTCGGTTCTGGACCTGCTGGTTTAGCTGCTGCTCAACAATTAAATAGAGCTGGACACACAGTAACTGTTTTTGAGCGTGATGACGAAATTGGGGGATTACTACGTTACGGGATCCCTAATTTTAAAATGGAAAAAGGAATTATAGATCGTCGTGTTGCTATTTTAGAAGCCGAAGGCATCACTTTTAAAACCAATGTGAATGTTGGTGTAAATTATGACGCAGATGAGCTAAAAGCTTTTGATGCAGTAGTGCTATGCGGTGGCGCAACAGAAAGACGTAGCTTACCAACTCCGGGTATTGATGCAGACGATGTGGTGCAAGCTATGGATTTTTTAACACAGCAAACCAAAGTTTTATTTGGAAAAAAAGTAGAAAATCAAGTATTAGCAACCGATAAAAATGTGATTGTTATCGGTGGTGGTGATACAGGTTCAGATTGTGTAGGCACATCAAACCGTCAAGGTGCCAAATCGGTAGTAAATTTTGAAATTATGCCAAAGCCGCCTGGGCACCGTTCACCTACTACTCCTTGGCCCTACTGGCCACTGCAATTAAAAACATCATCCTCTCACAAAGAGGGTGTAGAACGTAATTGGCTAATAAACACCAAAGAATTTGTAACTGATAAAAACGGAAAACTCACTGCTCTAAAAACTGTAAATGTAGAATGGGAAATGATTCCTGGGGAACGTCCTAAGTTGATAGAAATTAAAGGTACTGAAAAAACATGGCCTTGTGATTTGGCACTTTTAGCTTTAGGTTTTACTGGACCAGAAAGCACATTAGCTGATAAGTTAGGTATTATAAAAGATGTGCGTTCTAATTATAAAGCAGAATACGGAAAGTATCAAACCAATGTTCCAAACATATTTACCGCTGGCGATATGCGTCGTGGACAATCGTTAATTGTTTGGGCTATTTCTGAAGGCAGAGAAGCTGCGCGACAAGTAGACATTTACTTAATGGGAAAATCAGATTTACCAACTAAAAATGCAGCAGGAGATTTGGTAGGCTTGTAGAAACATCCCCAAAATAACTACAAGTGTTAACACTACTATTCCAAATGGAATAAATTGTTTTAGTTAGGTAATTTATAAGCCTGTCTTGTCAATAGCTTAAGACCATCATCTTTCTGTTTTTGAAATACTTGCACACAACCGAGGCGAATATCTATCGATTTGCCATCTTTAGTGGCCTTCGCTAAAAAAATATTTCGTACAACAGCTGTATTTCCCGAAATGTAAATACTCTGTTCTGGTGCTTCCACAGATGAAAAATTAAAAGGTCCGTTAACTATGTCGTCAATAAATTCAGCCTTGTTCTGAATCTTTCCACTTGAGTGCCCATAAGTGAGGTTGTCAGCACAAAGAGCTTCCATAGACGCTACAGTCGGGTTCACAATGGCATCATTAAAACTAAGTACTGCTATCTCAACTTCCTCTTTTGTGGGCGACTGTATTTCATCTGTATTAACTTCAGTTATTCCTACACTTTTGTTTGTTTCATTTTGTTGTTCTTTACAACTGCAAATAACAAGTACAGCTAAAATGACGATACTGAATAATTTGTTTTTCATTTTTATTTAATGGTTTTATAAAGAAAATTATTTAGTGAATATAAACAATAACACACTCAATACTGATATTTTACAATGTACATATATTTAAATCCTTATCTAGCATTTCTTTGTATAACGATACAAAATATTGAACCCATTAACAAATGTGTTAGGATAACTTAGCACATCTTTATTGCGCTTCTCGCATAAACGACTCACATTTTTCAACCATATTTTTACTCCCACAAATAAAAGCCACTCGTTGATGTAACTCTGTTGGTTCAACATCCATAGTGCGCGTAAAACCATCGCTAGATTTTCCGTTAGCTTGCTCAGCTAAAAAAGCCATAGGGTTGCATTCGTATAACAAACGTAGTTTTCCATTAGGGTTTTTAGAGCTTTGAGGATATAAATAAATGCCCCCTTTTATCATGTTTCTATGGAAATCTGAAACCAAAGACCCTATATATCTGGAAGTATATGGTCTGTCTCCTTCTTCTTTTTGGCAATACTTAATATAGTTTTTTATCCCCTGTGGAAAATGGGTATAATTACCTTCATTTACAGAATAGATATTGCCATCTTCAGGGAATTTCATATCTGGGTGCGATAAATAAAATGAGCCAATAGCTGGGTTTAGTGTAAATCCATTTACACCATCTCCTGTTGTATAAACTAACATTGTAGACGTGCCATAAACCACGTAGCCTGCAGCGACTTGCTGACTACCTTTTTGCAAAAAATCATCTAAAGTAACTGGTGTCCCTACTGGTGTTACACGTCTGTAAATTGAGAAAATAGTTCCTACAGAAACATTAACATCAATATTTGAAGATCCATCTAATGGGTCAATTAAAACCACATATTTGTTTTGGTTATTTTCATCTTGACTATTAATAGAAATAAAGTCGTCTTCCTCTTCACTTGCAATACCACAAACTATATTTCTTTTTGTAAGTGTTTGTATAAACTTATCGTTTGCATATACGTCTAGCTTCTGTTGATCTTCTCCTTGTATATTAGTATCGCCAGCGGCACCAATAATATCAACTAACCCAGCTTTATTAACCTCATGGTTTACAACCTTTGCTGCCAATCGTATAGAATTAATAAGGCGTGACAACTCTCCTGAGCTGTATTTAAATGAGGTTTGATTTTCAATAATAAACTCTCCTAAAGTTTGATTTTTTCTAGACATGAAAGCGACTTTTTGTTTGTGCAAATATCTGTTAATTTTTAACTAACTACAACGTTTTCGCAAAAGATTAATGGGGTTAAATATTTAACTTTAAGCTATATTTGAAATTATTTAAAAAAATATGAATTATAAAATAAGAAACGCTACCAAAAACGACATGGTAGATGTGCTCAGTTTAATAAAAGAATTAGCTCTTTTTGAAAAAGAAGAAAACGCTGTTGAAGTTACAGTTAAAGATTTACAAAGAGATGGGTTTGGTGATAATCCAGCATTTCATTGTTTTGTAGCTGAAGCCAACAATAAAATTGAAGGTTTAGCACTAGTATACAACCGCTATTCTACATGGAAAGGAAAAATAATTCATCTGGAAGATTTAATTGTAAGTGAAAAAATGAGGGGCTCTGGTTTAGGAACCGCACTTTTAAATGAAGTTGTTAAATACGGGCACAATCTTGGTGTAAAACGTATAAACTGGGAGGTAATTGATTGGAATGAACCTGCAATTGCCTTTTACGAGAAAAAAGGAGCCAAAGTTTTACGTGATTGGGATGTGGTTCAGTTAAGTGAAGAAGGCATTAAAAATTACATAGCAAAATTATAATATGCAAGTATTTAAATTTGGTGGTGCGTCAGTTAAAGATGCCAATGGCGTAAAAAACTTAGTAGCTGTTTTACAAAAAGTAGGTTACAAAAACACCTTAGTTGTTGTTTCGGCAATGGGAAAAACCACCAATGCTATCGAACTTGTTTTAAAAAATTATTTTAACAACAAAGCTGAGTTACAAAGTGCTCTCCAAGAGGTTAAAAAATTTCATAATGAAATTCTATTGGATTTATTTGAAAATGAAAATCATCCAATTTTTAAAAAAATATCGACTTTTTTCGAAGAGTTTGATACTTTTTTAAAAACTAATAAATCTCCAGATTACAACTTTGTTTACGATCAAACTATTGGGTATGGTGAGTTAATTTCTACTACAATTATAAGCGAATATTTAAACTACATTGGAATAAAAAATAATTGGATAGATGTTAGAAATCAAATAAAAACTGATAATTATTATAGGCATGCTAATGTAAATTGGGAGGAAACGCAAAGCCTCATATCATCACAATTCAACAAATCTATTTTAAATATTACACAAGGCTTTTTAGGAAGCGATACCAATAACTTTACAACAACATTAGGTAGAGAAGGAAGTGATTATACAGCCGCAATTTATGCCTATTGTTTAAATGCCGAAAGTGTAACTATATGGAAAGATGTGCCTGGTGTTTTAAATGCCGACCCTCGGTATTTTGAAAACGCACAGCTACTTAATAAAATATCGTATAGAGAAGCCATAGAATTAGCTTTTTACGGAGCCTCTGTAATTCATCCAAAAACACTGCAGCCTTTACAACGTAAAGAAATTCAATTATACGTAAAATCATTTTTAAACCCAGAGCAAGCAGGAACTATGGTTGGTAAAAACACAACTTTGGAGCCCCTAATTCCTTGCTTTATTGTAAAGAAAAATCAAGTACTCATTTCTTTATCATCTTTAGACTTTTCATACATCGTTGAAGACAATATTAGTAGTATATTTAAGTTATTACATCAATATAAAATGAAGGTTGATGTTATTCAAAATTCAGCTATAAGTTTTTCGGTTTGTGTAGATAATCTCTATAATAATCTTGAGAAACTATTGCATCAATTAAAATCAAAATTTAAAGTAACATGTACCAAAAATGTTTCTCTTTATACTATTAGGCATTATAATGAACATGCTATAAAGCAAATTGAAACAGGTAAAGTCGTGTTACTAAAACAATTAACCCAAGAAACAGTTCAAATAGTAACTAAATAAACTATTTAGTACATTTACACTTATGACCAAACAACAAAATACGGGATTGGTAACAGCAAAAGAAGTAGCTAAAGCCATACAATTAGATAAATATGGCTTTATTGGTACTTTTGTTGGTTGGATTTTAATGAAAGTTCTTAAAATATCCACACTTAATAAAATATATAATAGAAATAAACATTTAAGCGATTTAGAATTTTTAAATGGTGTTTTAGACGATTTTGAAATTAAATTTGAAATCCCCGAAGAAGACTTAAAACGACTTCCTAAAAATGGTGCTTATATAACGGTATCTAACCATCCTCTAGGTGGTATTGATGGTATTTTGCTTTTAAAATTGATGTTAGAACAACGCAGCGATTTTAAAATCATAGCCAATTTTTTATTACATCGAATTGAGCCTTTAAAGCCCTACATTATGCCTGTAAATCCTTTTGAAGACAGGAAAGATGTAAAATCTAGTATTGCAGGTTTTAAAAACTCTATACTGCATTTAAGAAACGGACATCCGTTAGGTATTTTCCCTGCAGGTGAAGTTTCTACCTATCGCGATGGTAAATTGGTTGTTGATAAACCTTGGGAAGAAGCAGCTATGAAGCTCGCTCAAAAAGCCGAAGTTCCTATTGTACCCATTTATTTTCATGCAAAAAACAGTAAGTTATTTTATAAGCTTTCCAAAATTAGTGACACGTTTAGAACTGCTAAATTACCTTCTGAGTTGCTAACCCAAAAACGACGCGTTATTAAGGTTCGTATTGGTAAAGCTATTTCAGTAAATGACCAAAAAGAATATACTTCATTAGATGAGTTTTCAGGTTTTTTAAGGCAGAAAACATATATGTTATCGAATGCATTTGAAGAGAAATCAAAAATCTTAGATAATATTTCATCAACACTTAAAACACCTAAGACACCTAAACGTATTGTTACTCCTGTTGATGCATCTTTAATGATTAAAGAAGTAGAAACACTTAAAAAAGAGGATTGTAAACTACTTACTAGTAAGAACTACGAGGTTTATTTAGCTCCTGCTGAAAACATTCCTAATATATTAAGAGAAATAGGTCGTTTACGAGAAATTACCTTTCGTGAAGTTGGAGAAGGCACAAACGAATCTATTGACTTAGATGATTTCGATAGTTATTATCACCATATGTTTTTATGGGACAATGAAAACAAGATAATTGCTGGCGCTTACAGAATGGGCTTAGGTTCAAAAATTTTTGAGCGTTATGGTATAGATGGTTTTTATTTACAAGACCTCTTTAGGTTTGAACCTGAATTATATAAAATGATGAGTCAATCTATTGAATTAGGTCGTGCTTTCATTATAAAAGAGTATCAGCAAAAACCAATGCCCTTATTTTTACTTTGGAAAGGTATTGTTCATACTACATTACGCTTCCCTGAACATCAATTTTTAATAGGTGGCGTAAGTATTAGTAATCAGTTTTCAAATTTCTCGAAATCATTAATGATTGAGTTTATGAAATCTCATTATTACGATCCATATATTGCGCAATACGTACACCCCAAAAAAGAGTTTAAGGTAAAGCTAAAAGATGCTGATAAAGATTTTGTTTTTGATGCTACAGAAGCTGATTTAAATAAGTTTGACAAGATTATTGATGAAGTTGAGCCTGGTGCTTTACGCCTGCCTGTACTACTTAAAAAGTATATAAAACAAAATGCTCGATTAGTCGCCTTTAATGTAGATCCGCTGTTTAACAATGCTGTTGACGGCTTAATGTACATTAAAATTGCCGACCTACCAGAAAGCACCGTTCGCCCTGTAATGGAAGAGTTTCAAGCAGAATTAGAGCGCAAGTTTATGGAGAATAATGAAATTTAAAACTTTTATATACTTACTATTTTTGCTTTTATCCTTTTCTGGAATTTCTCAAACCTTTTCTGGAATTGTACTAGATGCAAAAACTAAAATTCCTATAGAATCTGCGGCAATTTATTTTGACAATACTACCATTGGAACCACCACAGATTCAGAAGGTAAATTTTCTATTTTGTATACTGATGCCAATCAATCAGGTTTAGTTATTTCTTATTTAGGCTATCAAACAGAAACGATTTTAGATTACAGGCAAAAAAATAATATAACAGTATACTTAAAACAAACAAATAATGTTTTAGATGAAGTTATTGTGTATGCAGATGATGGACTTACCAGAAGACAAAAGCTTAGGCTATTTAGAAAGCAGTTTTTAGGATTCTCTAGTTTTGCAAAATCTTGCAAAATTTTAAATGAAAAAGATTTAATTTTAAGATACAATCGAAAAAAAAGGCAATTAACAGCCAGCGCCTTTTCCCCAATTATTATTGAAAATAAAAGTCTGCAGTATGTTGTTTTTTTTGACATTAAGCAATTTGAAATAAACTTCAATTATGTAGAAGAGATAAATAATGTATTCGAAATTAAATCTGTTAATTTTTCAGGTAAAAGCTTTTACAAAAACTTTGACAATTTTAAAGAGAATAAAGCGAAAAGAAATAGAGAAAAAGCCTATAAGGGTTCTGTGCTTGAATTTATGAGAGCGCTTTATAATGAAGCATTAGAAGCTAAAGGATATCAAATTTTTTCTAAGAGATTTAAAGTAAACCCATGGGACTATTTTAAGATCCAACAAATATCAAATACTTCATCAAAAAGAGTATTATTAGATAAGCCCGTAAATATTCTCTACGATAAAAACTATCAAACCAAAATTGAGTTTTTAGAACCAGCAATACTCATTGATGAGTATGGGAACTATTCTGATGTTACCAAAGTGATGTTTTCTGGCTATTTAGGAAATCAACGAGTAGGAGACTTACTTCCGCTTGATTATGGGTTACAAGATTAGTAAAAGCAATAAATAAATTAAGGCTTTTTAAACGATCAAATTAATCGGTACTCCTCTACAAAATTCTTAAAATAGTCTTTAATTTCATTACGTGCTTTTAAAAATGCTGCATGCTTTTCTTCATCAGTTCCTTCTAACTTTGAAGGGTCATAGAAATTGTGATGTAATCGCTTTGCATTTTTACTTGGTATGTAAGGGCAATTTTCATTGGCATGGTCACAAACCGTGATAATGTAATCAAAATCTACCTCAGCATATTCATCAACATGATTTGAAGTGTGATGATCAATGTTTAACCCATCTTCCTTCATAATAGCTAAAGCTCCAGGGTTTAATCCGTGAGTTTCAATACCTGCACTATATACTTTTACTGCTCTGTTATCTAAAAAATGATTTAAATAGCCATGGGCCATTTGGCTTCGGCATGAATTTCCTGTGCATAATACTAAAATGTTCTTCATATTTATTTTTTATTCCTACAAAAGCAGGGATCTTTTTAATTAATCTTTTAATTTAGGTCTCGACTGTGCTCGTCCTGACATTATTTTACAATTTTACTTCGTCTTTCAAGAAAATGATTATCGTGCCATTTCCCATTTAATTTTCCTATTTTTTCTCTAACGCCAATGGTTCTGAATCCACACTTTAAGTGTAAATTAATACTTGTATTGTTTTCTGAAAAAATACCTGCTTGTAAGGTCCACAAGCCTTCTTTTTCACTTTCATTAATTAAAACTTTAAGTAATTTTCTTCCTATATGTTTTCCTCTAAAAGCTTCAGAAACATATACACTTACTTCAGCTACGCCTTTATAAACTTTTCGTTTTGAAGCTGGAGATAAAACTGCAAAACCTACTACTTTATCTTCAATAGTTGCAACAAATCTACAACATTGTAAATACTTAACATTCCATTGTTTCCAATTGGGACATTCTGTTTCAAAAGTAGCAATTCCAGTAGCAATACCTTCTTTATATATTTCTGAAACAGAGCCCCAATCGTGCTTTATTAATGGTCTAACAACAATTTCCATCTGGTGAACAACAAGGTTCTTCACTAGCCGAAACTAACTCTTTTTCTTCGGATACACCACATGTGCTTTTTGCTTTACAATCTGTTTTTTCGATGGCTAATTTAATAATTAAGTCGTTACCACGTATTTCAAAATCATTAACAAATAGTTGTGCCGTATTAAAAGTAGCATTGCTATATTCAAACTTTACTTCAGCATTTAATGCATAAGGTTTCATTTTACCTACTTTTTTAAGAATAGCCATGGCTTTGTAAACCGACATATATTCAGTTTTACCAATCTCACTTGGGCTTTCCCAAAGTTGAATAATCGTTTCTTTCCATGCGTCTGTTTGTGAACCACAATCTACCGAATCTATTGAAACATGTTTTACTTCGGTAATATGATAATTAGCACCTACTAATAAATTTGGTGCATATTCAAATAATAAAGACAAATCTTTATTTTGTTCTAAAACGCTAAATAATTCTTGTGTTTTCATAATTTTTAAACTTATTTATTTTCATTAGAATGTGCTAATAAATGACCATAATGGTCTAGCAGCAATTTGATTTAGTGGTATTAAAAAAAGCATTTAATCTATTTTGTAAATATGTCCAGCGCTCTACATTAATGCAATAACACATGCTTTTTCCTTCTACCTCTCCGTTTAGCAAACCAATGCTTTTTAGTTCTTTTAAATGCTGAGAAATTGTGGCTTGTGCTAACCCTATTTCTTCAACCAAATCATTACAAATACAAGCATTTTGATTACTTATATACTGCAATATAGCTACACGAGCAGGGTGTCCCAACACTTTAAAAAACTGTGCAAGATCGTTTTGCTGTTCTGTAAATATTTGTGATTTAGTAATTCCCATATCATTTCATTTTAATATTGCAATATTACGATGTTAATTTGAATTAAAAAAACCAAAACGAATTTATTTTGGTTTTTGTGTTTATTTATTTTTAACCTTGATAAGTTTTAATTAGAACCAAGGCTTTTTACCTGCTTGATAAGTATTATAAAAATCAGTATCAGATTTTGTTAGGTAAATTATACCTTCAATAAAACCTACAACACCTGGCACCCATACAATTAAAAGCCCAACTCCTACACAAGATAAAAGAATTCCTATTAATGTTGCTCCCAAAAGAATTCCTCCTTCTTTATTATAACCTAAAATAAACTTGTGAATACCTAAACCTCCAAAAAGAATTCCCAATATTCCTGCTAGTATCTTTTTATTTTCTCCTGAAGCAAAGGTTTCTTTAGCACTTTCTGCAAATTCAGATGCCGTTTCTTTAGCATCTTCTGCAAATTCTTTAGCTTTTTCTTTAGCTTCTTCTGCAAATTCTCCTGCTTTATCGGCTGCTTTTTTTGCGCCTTCCTTAGCATCACCTAACATATCGTTTAGGTCGTCGCTTAAATTTTTTTCGTCAGACATTTTATTGTTTTTAATATTATGGTTAGACTATAAAGTTAATAAATTATTATTAATAACCTCTTAAACTATAGGTATGTAAAATGAAATATTTGTTACAATAAAACTAATTATTACCTAAATAACATAACTAATCCCCCAAGAGCAGTAACTATTAAAATAAATCGTCTATAATTAACATTTGTAATTAACTTAACAATATAGGCGCCTAAGAAAAAACCAATTAAAACTACTGGAACCAATGCTGAATTTAAAATTAAAGTGTCTTTAGTCACTGTATTCCATATTAAAAAATGAAAAGGAAGTTTAAAAACATTAATAATAAAAAACAACCATGCTGCAGTACCTATAAATTCATTTTTTGGTAATCGTGTTGCCAAAAAATATATATTTGATATTGGGCCGGCTAAGTTTCCTACCATAGTGGTAAAGCCTGCTAAAAACCCTACACTGCTAGAAAACACTTTGTTTTTTGGAATAGTTGATGATTGTCGTTTTTCGGTATAAAACATAATAAGTACCGATACGATAATAATAATAGCCATTATTCTTTTAAAAAGTACTTCTGAAATATCATTGCCTACCCAAACACCAATTAAAACCCCAATAATCATCCAAGGCATTAGCTTTTTTATATATTCCCATTGTGTATGCCTATTGTAGTAAACCACTGCTAAAATATCGGCAGCTATAAGCATAGGTAGTAAAACGCCTGTTGATGCTTTTTCGCCAAAAACAAATGCCAAAATTATAACAATAATAATCCCTAAGCCTTTAACTCCTGCTTTGGCAACTCCTAATAAAAAAACTGCAAAACTAATTGCAGTCCATTGTAATGTAGATAAATTATAAGATTGTAAAACTTCTAAATAGTCCAAAAAAAATTTATTTGAAAAGCGAAATAACGAATTTACAAAAATGCACTATCTATTGGCTCCCAAAGTTCTATTTTATTACCATCGTTATCTAAAATCCAGCCAAATTTTCCGTATTCGTATTCTTCAATTTCACCTACAATGGTTACGCCTTCATCTTTTAAAACCGCTAACAATTCTTGTAAGTTTTCAACTCTATAATTAAACATAAAGTCTTTTTTTGAAGGCTCATAATATTTGGTGTTTTCAGAAAAGGGACTCCATTGTGTTGAGCAATCTTTACCTGTTTTATCTTTCCACCAAAAGGTACACCCATAATCATCGGTATTAAAACCTAAATGTTTTTTATACCAATCTTTAGTCGTTTTGGGATCTTTGGTTTTAAAAAACAATCCACCTATTCCTGTTACTCGATTTTTCATTTCTTTCTGTTTTTTATAGCTGACTCATAAATATCTATCCACTCTTCACAAGTCATTTTTCTTGTTAGTTCTCCTATAAGTTCAAAAGGGATCTCGTCCATTTTTTTAAACCGGATACAGCTTTTTCCCATATCAAGCTTACGCTTACAATGTTTTGGGTACTCATTTACAAACCAATCGTGTAATTCTTTTTTAGCATAAATACCGCTATGATATAAATTAACCGAGTTTTTTTGAGATGCAAAACTCATAAAAGGTAATGGTGTTTTGGGATCGCAATGGTACCCGTTTGGATATACAGAATGAGGTACATAAAAACCAATCATTTTATAAATCATTCCTTCTTCAAAACCTTTTGGCAAATTATCATTAATTATTTTTCGTAATTTTTTTAAAGTATCCTGTCTCTCATTCGGAACTTGATTAATGTAATCTTCTGGAGATGTAGCTTCGTATTGCATAATTTTTATTTTTTTTATTTACGTTGAAGTATTAATCCTGAAATTAAAGATATAATAAATCCTAAAATTATTACTGTTGAAAACATCATGAAAGCCATAAAACCAGGGCTCCCATAATCCTTCATTTGCTGAATAAGTTCTGCGCTTTTTATTTTTAATTCTTCTGGTGATAATGTGGCTTCCATTTTTTTTATAGAATAATCTATGTATTCAGTTGCAAAGTCGGGATTTATTTTAGTGGTATAGATATAATCAAACAAAGCTACTCCAATAGCCGAAAATGAAGCTATAAGCATCCCAATAGCAATTGCTTTACCTAGAGAAATCTTTCCGTTATTTACTTTATCTCGATAATGTTTGATTCCGAAGTAAACAAATAATAAAGAGAGTATCATAGAGGTATACCCAATAAGTTCTCCATAGTCAAAGTTTACTCCCATTCCTAATAAAAAAGGTATTCCGAATAATAAAAACCCGCTTAGTAAAGCATAAAGGCCGTACTTAATTACTGTGTTTTTCATTTGTTTTGTATGTATTGATTAGTTAGTCAAAAGTAGTAAGATGACAGAATAGAGGATTCATACTAAAGTACTAAATGCATAATACTTTAGTATCATTCTATACATGTTGGTCAATAAGAATGGTATTTCCGTCTGGGTCAAACAAAACTAAACTTGCTGGTCCTTCTGTCTCTTCATCTGACTCTCTTTCTAGTTTTATTGATTTGCTTTTCAGATGCTTTTGAATATCTCGAACATCGGTAAAGTTGTCTAATTTGTTTGCACTTTCATCCCAACCTGGATTAAAAGTTAAAATATTATTTTCAAACATCCCTTGAAAAAGACCAATTAGTGCATTACCATTTTTCATGATTAAATAATTCATTTCGATAGTTCCAGCAAAGACACTAAACCCAAGGTTTTCGTAAAACAATTTTGACTTATTAATGTCTTTTACATTTAAACTAGCAGAAAACGCTCCTAATTCCATAAAATATATTTTTAAGATTAATAATTGGTTTAAAAGTAGTTTATACCTCTTTTTAAGAGTTCATACTAAAGTACAAATTTTAAATAATCTGTAAATTTTTTGCTATCTGCAATGCCTGTGTGCGGCGTTTTGCATTTAATTTAACTAGCAAATTTGAAACGTGAGTTTTTATAGTGCTTTCGGAAAGGAATAATTTATCAGCAATTTCTTTATTTGATAACCCTGTGGAAATAAGTTGTAAAACTTCATATTCTCGATTAGTAATACCTAGCTCTTCAACTTTTTTTAAATCTATATCATGAATGGAAACTGGTGTTGGCTTTTGAGTTTTCTTATTAATAAATAGTCCAATACCTAAAAAAACGATTGCAATACCTGCCATGATATATTCAATTTGCGTATCACCACTTATTAAAGTGTATTTACCAAATTGAAACAATAGCAATAAAGCTAAAATTAGTAATGAAAAAACTAGAACGGTTTTTTTCATGAACGAAAGTTAACAAAATTTCGCTTTAATTTTATCAACTATAGTTTGAGCCAATTTTTCTTTGCTTTCAATAGTCCAGCCAGCTACGTGTGGCGATAATAAAACATTTTCAGAATCAATTAAATATCTAAAAGCTTTTGGCATTTCTTCACCACTTCTACTTACTTCTCCGTTTGATGTGACACCACTTTTAAATAAGTTTTCAAATGATGATTTTTCATATTCTAAAACATCTAATCCAGCGCCCAAAACTTTACCAGATTGAAGTGCCACAACTAAATCTTCAGTAACTACACTTTTACCTCGTGCTGTATTAATTAACCAAAATGGTTTTTTAAATTGATTAATAAAAGTATCATCAATCATATTTATGGTTAAAGGTGTTTCTGGTATGTGCAAACTTAAAACATC
Organism: Gaetbulibacter sp. 4G1; assembly: GCF_002741945.1. Classification (GTDB taxonomy): domain Bacteria; phylum Bacteroidota; class Bacteroidia; order Flavobacteriales; family Flavobacteriaceae; genus Wocania_A; species Wocania_A spongiicola. The sequence continues at coordinate 891,178 of NZ_MDVN01000022.1, read as the reverse complement.
TGCGTGTTGCTGTAATTCTTTTAATGAAACTTGTTTCGCGTTCTCATCAGCTAAATTTTCTTTAATATCGTAACACAAAACTTTAACATCAAAACCACGTAGTTTTTTCGCAAAAGCTTTCCCCATGTTACCATAGCCTATAAGACCCACTGTTTTTCCATCAAGTTCTATTCCTCTGTTTTCTTCTCTAAGCCATTTGCCTTGTCTTACTTCGCTATCTGCTTTATTAAGTTTATTAAAGAGCGATAATAACATTCCTAGTGCATGCTCTCCAACAGCATTTTTGTTACCTTCTGGTGCAGATATTAAATTTATGCCTTTGCTTTCGGCATAATCACAATCTATATTTTCTAAACCTGCACCAACACGACCTATAAATTTTAGAATGGTAGCAGCATCAAGAAATGTTTTATCTATTGAGAAGCGACTACGAATAATAAATCCATCATATTTATGAATTTTAGCTATAACTTCGTCTTTTGAAGATGTATAATCTTCATCATTAATAAATCCTAAATTATTAAGTTGATTTATTAATAGTTCGTGGTTAGTATCGAGGTGTAAAATTTTCATTTTAAAATATTATGAGATGCAGAAACCTGTTCAGCGTGACCAAAACTATATTTTTGGATAATGCGTTTGTGTTTTTTCATGTTTTACTTTTCCTGTATGTGCCGTGTTTAATTTTTCAAATAATAGGACATGTACTTCTTCATCATTTTTTGTAAAAGGATTATGCTCTACCCCTTTCGGAACTACAATAATTTCACCTTCGTTAACTACTTCTGTTCGATCTCTAAATTGCATGTATAGTGTCCCCTTTATAACTTGAAATAGTTCATCTTCGTCCTCATGACTATGCCACACAAATTCGCCTTTAAGTTTTGCCAGTATAACTTGCATATCATCAACTATTGCAATTTGATGTGGGTGCCAATTTTTTGAAAATTTTGAAAATTTATTTTTAATATTGATTGAATTCATATTGTAAAATTACGAAGTTTTGCGTTAGGGATAGTAGTAGAAATCCTTTTTGAGAGGCGCGAGCAAAAAGATTGTAACGAATAGCCCGACCCTTGTGGTAACGCCCAAATGCTAAATGCCTAAAATCATTTTTGCAATCCAGAAATAAAGTAAAATTCCTAAAATATCATTGCTTGTAGTGATAAACGGACCTGTGGCAATGGCTGGATCTATGCCTCGTTTATCTAAAAATAATGGCACAAATGTTCCTATTAAGCCTGCAACTATTATTACAGCTACTAGAGAAACAGATATGGCAAAAGCAGTATTTATTTCGCCTTTAGTTACCCATACAAAAAGAAAAAGAAAAACAGCCAAAATAACCCCATTTAAAGCAGCCAATAGCATTTCTTTTATTAATCTGTTATTTACACTTCCTTTTACATCATCATTTGCTAAACCTTGTACGATAATCGCACTTGACTGTACGCCAACATTACCAGCCATAGCCGCAATTAAAGGCGTAAAGAAAAATAATACTGCATATTTATTAAATGTATCTTGAAACCCTTCCATTATTAAAAAAGCCCCAATACCACCTACTAAACCTAAAAAGAGCCAAGGTAGTCGGGCTCTGGTAAGCTCTAAAATACTGTCATCAGAATCTACATCGCCAGTAATACCTGCTGCTAATTGGTAATCTTTCTCTGCTTCTTCTTTTAATACATCTACTATATCATCAATAGTAATTCTACCCAAAAGAACCTCGTTATCGTCTAACACCGGAATGGCTTCCAAATCATATTTTGCCATGACTTTTGCTACATCTTCAACGTCATCATTTACATTAACATAATCTACATTAACTTTAACGAGATCTGAAATTTTTTGATCGTTCTTAGCAACAATTAAATCTTTTAAAGATAGACGACCTATGAGTTTTTCTTCCTTATTTACAACATAAATTGAATGGACTCGTGTTACTTCTTCGGCTTGACCTCGAATTCTTCGCATGCAACCAGCAACTGTCCAGGTTTCGTAAACTTTAACCAGCTCTTTGGCCATGAGTCCTCCAGCAGTATCTTCATCATAAGCTAAAAGTTCTGTTATTTCTGCTTTATGTTCTTGATCTTCAATATGAGAAATAACGGCTTCTTGTCGTTCTTCTGGAAGTTCTAAAATGATATCAGCAGCATCATCAGTATCTAACTCCTCAACTTCTTCGGCAATTTCTTTTGCAGATAGGTTTTTTAATACTCTTTCTCGAATATCTTCGTCGAGCTCTGTTAAAATATCTGAAGTGGTTTCAGAATCTAAGAGTTTAATAACATAGGTTGCTTCATCCAGATTTACTTCGTCTAGAATTTCGGCAATATCGGCATAATGAAACTCATCAAGCAATTTGTGAAGCTCCTTATCATCATTTGCTTTGATAAGTTGCTTTACTTGCCCAACAAGCTCTTTTGTTAGCTCAAATTGTATGTTTTCTTTCTCTTCAGACATGAGATTAAAACTTCTCGATACTATTTCAAAATTCCTTTGAAACCTCGCGAAGTGATGATTTAATTTTTATCGTTTTCAATGAATTGCGTAAGCTCAATAAAGGCTTCTACACTTAATTGTTCCGGACGTTTGCCAAATATAACATTTGCTTTTAAATTATCTGATAAATTGAAGGTTTTTAAACTATTTCGAAGTGTTTTTCTGCGCTGTTGAAATGCCGTTTTTACCACTTTAAATAATAATTTTTCACTACAAGGTAAACTGTAATTTTCTTTTCTAGTAAGCCTTAAAACTCCTGAATCTACTTTTGGAGGTGGATTAAAAACGGATGGAGGTACTGTGAATAAATACTCGGCATTATAAAATGCTTGCGTTAAAACAGAAAGAATTCCATATACTTTTGAGCCTTCTTTTGAACAAATACGCTGCGCAACCTCTTTTTGAAACATCCCAGAGAATTCTGGAATTTGTTCACGCATTTCTAAGGCCTTAAAAACAATTTGAGTTGAAATATTATACGGAAAATTACCAATAATAGCGAAGGATTCTCCTTTAAAAACTTCATTTAAATCGAATTTTAAAAAATCTTTTTCTATAATTCTTGGCGCCAAGTTTAGGTAATTTGCTTGTAAATATTCTACCGATTCGGTATCAATCTCAATAACAAAAGTTTCAATATTCTTTTTTAGCAAATACTTAGTTAGCACACCCATTCCCGGTCCAATCTCTAAAACTTTTTTATAATCTTTTAATGCTAAGGTGTTTGCAATTTTTTCTGCAATAGATTCATCATTTAAAAAATGCTGCCCTAAATACTTTTTAGCTTTTACTTGATGTTGGTTTGGATTATATGCCACGAATTCATGAATGTTTATTAATAAAAACCCTTTGACTGCGCTAAGGGAAGTAAAGCTAAGCTATTTAAAATTCACAGTATATTCATCTACAATTTGTAGCTCAGTTCTAAACGCTAACATTTTATCTGCAAATTTTTTCATGCCATCTGTTCTTAACCTATCTGCATCCTCACGATAATAAGCATCTAGAGCTTCGCGTGAATATGATCTATATTGAATAGAATAAGTTTGTCCACCCATATCTTCCTCTACTAAAACCTTAGTTAATGTTGCTTTTTCAAATTTACCTGTTCCTAGTACTTGTGGAATATGTTCTTTGATCCATGCTAACCATTCGTCATGAATACTTTCGTCTATGTTTACCGTTACGTTGTATATAATCATATTTCTTGCTATGCTTAAATAACATAGATTTATAAAGTTTTTGCAAATAACAGGAGTTCTTTGTCTTCTTCAAAGGGATTTACTCTTTTTTCGAAAACTAATCCTAATTTCTCTAATAATTTAATTGAATTATGGTTATCTGGATTTGTTATCGCTACAACTTTTTTAAGTTTGAATTCTGATTTAGCAAGTTTCATAATTTCAACCGATGCTTCAAAACCAAAGCCTTTGCCTTCGTATTCTGGTAAAAAACCAAAACCTACATCTACATCATCTAATTGTTCTCTTTTTATAAGTCCTGCTGTTCCAATTGTTTTATTGTTCTCGGCTTTTAATAGTACTTTATAAAAACCAAAACCGTTGTCTTTATAGCTTTTCAAAATACCATTTTTAAGATTCGCTTCGGCATCTTTTACAGACCTTATATTTCTATCACCAATATATTTTAACCAGTGTGGCGTGTTCATTAACTTCACAAAAAAAGGAGCATCTTGTAAGCTAACTTTTGAAATTAATAATCGTTCTGTTTCTGCAATTATCATATAATTAATTTATAGCGTCTCCACGCAATGCTCTGTATTTTTTTCGAGCTTCAACAAAATAAATGCTATCTACATGGTTAAAAATAATTTGCTCGTACAAATCTTTTGCTTTTTCTGGTTGGTTTAAATGCTTTACATAAATGTCTGCTAATCTATAATAGGCGTCATCAACTAAAATACCATCTCTATAATTAGCAATAATTAGTTCGTAATTAGCTTGGGCTTTTTCAAATTCTGTGTTTTCTTCAAATAGTTGGGCTTGTTTAAATAAAGCTTGGGCCACTATGGGCTCGGTTTTATGGTTTTTTAAAATGGTGTTTAAAAGGGAAATGGCCTCACTATTTTTATTTTGAAACGCTAACAAATCTGCTTTAGAATAAAGTTTTAATGCTGTTTGTAATGAGTCTTCATATTTATTATCAGTAATCAATAATTTTAAATCGAGCGCATCATTGGCTATAAGTTGTGATGTTGAAGCTTTTAAAATTTTAAGCTGTGATTCTGCCCATTTAAAATCACCTTTGTAATAACTTGCTTTGGCTACTTTATAGCGTGCCTCTTGAGAAATTGTGCTGTTCTTTAAATTGCGTTGTATTTGTGTGTAATAAATTAAGGCTTTATTAAACTTTTCTTGAAGAACTAAAATATCTCCTAATTCTAGTTTAACCTCAGCTTTCTCAAATTCGGTTAATGGCAGTTTTAAAGTAGTTTCTAAAAAATTGATGGCGTCATCAGTTTTATTCATATAAAATGCTAAAAAATGCGCATAAGCTACTTGCAGTTTTAAGGTTTGCGGAAACACACCAAATTCTTTAAATAACTCTAAATATTTGTTATTAATAAAATCGTTTTGGCCTGCTAACCCCTTTTTCGTTTCAAGCTGCAATAAGCTATAGTGGGCATTAAGTTGTGTTTCTAAATCTTGCGCTGTTTCAATTAAAAATGTGTACATCTCTTCAGCCACCTCGTTTTCGTTTTCATTTACAGTAATGCTAGCTAATTCTTCAATTCTATTTAAGCTTTCTGGTCGTCTATTAAAAATTGCTTTCTCTTGTATAAATGCTTTCTTAAAATCTTTTTGTTGAATAAATAACCAACTCAACATTTCATTCCAAAGTAAATTAGGTTCTTGCTGAGATTTTTTTAGTAGAATTTTTTTAAATAATATATTGTTTTCATTCGCACTGTTTTCACTTATAAAATCGTTAATATGCCTTTTGATATTATTTAACGACACTGGGTTTTTTTCAGCAAATTCAATATAGCTACTAAACATCTTTTCAACATTCCCTTGTTCTCCATATATTTTAGCTAATTGAAATTTAAAGTTTAATTCTGGTTTTAAAATCATAGCCTTTTCATAAACCGTAATAGTTTCGTTTAATAAGGTATGGTTTTGAAAACTTCGAGCTACTGAAAATGCATTATTAACATTATCGTCTAAACTATTTATAGCTTTTTGATAATATAGGCTAGCGTTTTCTAAATCGTTTTTAAGCTGATAATTGTACCCTAACTCAACAAAAAAAGCGGGATATTTTATTCTATTTATTAATCTTAAAAGAAAGTTTTCGGCTTCATTATATTGCTCTAATTGTTGATGAGCAGTAACAAGTTGATTAATATAATTTATGTTTGAAGGCGATTTTGCATATAGTTTTTTATACTCGTAAAGTGCTTTTTCAAAATCTCCCTTATTAAAATAATCTTTTGCCAGCGCGTCATCTTGCGAAAACAGGCTTGTAGAAAAAAGTAAACATAAAATAAAAAGAATCCTCATTATGTAAATATAGCAAATGTGCTAATTAGAAATTGTAAATATTATTATAAAAAAAAGTGCCCGAATAAAATTCGGGCACTAACCAACCAACAATAAGTTTTCTATTAACGCCTGTTAATTTAAAAACAATATTATACAAGATTGGGGACAGCCTTAAATTCTCAATAATAGAGAATGCCTATATTAAGAGAAATAATTAGTTTTGAGCAAGCAAACCCTATCTACTTACTACTGCTGTGGTATTATTTTCAGTTTTAGATATTTCGAAATCTGAAAATAAAACTTTACTAGCAACCAAAACTAATGCAATTAAAAGCACTAAGCGCTTAATATTTTTCATGGTAGGTTAAGTTTATTCTTTTTGGTTGGAGCTAACTTCTAAAATATATTTTGATTAGCAAAAGAAATCAATACAAAATCGTTAAACGGCATGGTTTATTTACACTTAATCGATTTAAAAGAATTAAATTTTAATTTTTTGTAAGTTTTAAGCTTCTTTTTGTGAATTCTTAAAGCTTAATTAATGATTGAAAAACCTGTATAAGATTGCAACACTTCTGGAATTACAATACCATCTTTTGTTTGATAATTTTCCAAAATTCCGGCAAGTACTCTTGGTAATGCTAAAGCGCTTCCATTTAAGGTATGAGCTAGTTCGTTTTTACCATTACTATTTTTAAATCTCAATTTTAAACGATTAGCTTGAAAGGTTTCAAAGTTAGATATAGAAGATATTTCTAACCATCTGTCTTGTGCTGTAGAAAACACCTCAAAGTCGTACGTTAAAGCCGATGTGAAACCTAAATCTCCACCACAAAGTTTTAAAATTCTGTATGGTAATTTTAGTTCTTGTAAAATGGTTTTTACGTGGTTTACCATCCCATCTAAAGCTTTGTAAGACTCTGTTGGGTGTTCAACTCGCAAAATTTCAACCTTATCAAATTGATGTAACCTGTTTAAGCCTCTAACGTGTGCACCATAACTTCCTGCTTCACGACGGAAACACGGAGTATAACCAGTAATACTTATAGGTAATTCGTTTTCTTTTAAAACAACATCTCTAAAAATATTGGTTCCTGGTACTTCGGCAGTTGGTATTAAATATAAGTTATCTTCAGTAACATGATACATTTGCCCTTCTTTATCTGGTAATTGGCCTGTACCAAAGCCTGAAGCTTCGTTAACTAAATGTGGTAATTGATATTCAGTATAACCTGCTGCAGTGTTTTTATCTAAAAAATAAGCAATTAAAGCGCGTTGTAATCTTGCACCTTTACCTTTATAAACAGGAAATCCTGCTCCAGTAATTTTATTGCCTAATTCAAAATCTATAATATCGTACTTCTTTGCTAATTCCCAGTGCGCTAATGCATCATCATGCAAAACAGGTATGTCTCCTTCTCTAAAAACTTCTTCATTATCTTCATCAGTATTTCCTGAAGGAACAATTTTATTTGGGACGTTTGGGATTTTATATAGTAAATGATTTAATGCTTCAACTTTATTACTAAGTGACTCATTAAGCTCTTTAGATTTATCTCTTAATTTTGTCGTTTTTTCTTTTAAAACATTTGCTTTTTCAGCTTCACCAGATTTGTACAAAATTCCAATTTCTTTAGATAAAGTATTTGATTCTGCCAAGATATTATCTAATTCTGACTGCAACCTTTTTCTGTCTTCATCAAAAATAATAACCTCATCAATCATTTGCGTAGCATCAATATTTCTTTTTGCCAATCGTGCAATTACCAAATCTTTGTTTTCTCTAATAAAAGGGACTTGTAACATGAGTAAAAAATTTAAGCGACAAATTTAATGAATTACATATATAATCACTGCTCTTTTGATGGTAAAATCCAATCGCTATGTTTAAAATAATTCCAAGAAACATTGGCTATATCAACATCCGGATTTATAAGTTGTTTATACGGTTTCCCATTAACACTTACTTTACAGTTTACATAAACCGAAACATCTTGTCCGTCTTTACTAAATTGCTCTTTCAGTTTTTGCGAAAACTGCCAAATGGCATCTGGTTTCGTGCTTACTATTCGTTTTTGTTTTATGGTTAAATAATTATCTAAATTAACTGTGTAACTATATCCAGTTACTTTATTTTCAACTCTATAGGTTGCTGTTCCGCTTTTGGTTCTAAGCATCATACGCCATGCAAGCCTATGTCCTTCCTCAGTCCACAGCACATTATCTTTAATAAAATGATGTCTCAATGGTAATCCTATTTGAAATAAAAAAAATATTGTAAATAAGGTAATTAATGGTGTTTTATATTTTGGAACAATAGCCTCATCATTATTATAAACGGGTTTCTTTTTTAAGAATAACTTTTGAAGAATGGTTTCAGAATTGAAAAAAAATAGCGTGAAAGCTAATGCCAAATATGGAAAAATACCTATTTGAAAAACAATGGAATTAAACAAGTGGAAGAAAATAGATATTATAAATGCCCATTTCCTAGTTGGCTTAAACAGTAATAACGGAATGATTAGCCCATCAAACAAAATACCTCCATAGGCTAAAATGTAATGCAACCATTTTTGCTGAAGAAGTTCGCCAACTAAAACGTAGTTTTGCTTGCTCTTCATTAGCAGTTCCATAACATCAGTATTTAACCAATCTGGATATATTTTTGCTACTGAAGCATAAGTATAAACGATAAATAGTTGAAACACAAAAACCAAACTGCACCACTGTGGCATTGAGTAACGTTTAATTTTTGGATTTAGTTTTGCATCAATAGATGCATAAGTATTTGCTGGCATAAAAACCATAATACTACTTATAAGCATTAATAAATAGTAATGATTATTATATGATGATTTTTGCATTAAATAAGTAGCTGTCCACATTATTGTAAAAGCTAAAATGCCTAACCTATATTTATACCCAAACATAATAAATAAGGCAAACACCCCCATAATTATATAGTACAAATACATCCAATTATCAGGTAATGGTTGCAACCATTCAAAACCTATAAATGAAAATGTAAATTGAGAATCGATAAAAACACGCTTTACCCAACCTGTGAAAATAGCACCAATCGATTCAAGAAAACAAAGTAATCCAAAAAGGATTCTGAAAATTATTAAAGCTGAATTATCAATATGTTTAAATAAAAAACTATTTAACATGGTATTTTGCTATATAAGCTAATGCCGTTTTTTTATCTTTTGCTAATTGCAGTTTTAAAGCATCAACTGATTCAAATTTTTGTTCGTCTCGAATACGTTTATGCAGATCTATTTGAATAATTTCGTTGTAAATATTTTTATTGAAATTAAAAAAATGAACCTCGATACTTTCTGTATTTCCATCAACAGTTGGATTAACCCCAATATTTAGCATACCAAAGATTTTTTCATCATTAATTACTGAGCTTACAATATAAGATCCATATTTAGGAATAAGTTTATAGCCTTCTTTAACTTTTATATTGGCTGTAGAAAACCCTAATTGCCTACCTAATCCTTTACCTTCAACTACAGTTCCTGTAATCATAAAAGCGTATCCTAAAAATGTATTCGCTTTAGTAATATCTCCTTCGTCAAGAGCCTTTCTTATTTTAGTAGAACTTACTGCAACTTCGTTTATATCTTGAGCTGAAATTTCTTCTACATCAAAATTATATGCTTTTCCAAATCGTTTTAAATCTTCAATATTCGCGTTTCTATTTCTACCAAACCTATGGTCGTAACCTATAATTACTTTTTTAGCATGTAATTTATCTACCAGAATTTGTTTGACAAAATCCTCTGCTGTAAGTCTTGAAAATTCTTTAGTGAATTTTTTAATAAGCAAGTAATCCAAACCTAATGCGTCTAATATGGCATGACGTTCGTCAATAGTGTTTATTAATTTTATTGTTGAGTCTTTTTGCAACACCATACGTGGATGAGGAAAAAAGGTAAGAATAACAGATTTTAACCCTTTTATTTTACCCGCATTAATTAAGCGTTTAACAATTTTTTGATGCCCAATATGTACTCCATCAAAAGTTCCAATAGTAACTACTGCTGGCTCTTTTGATTTGTAATTTTCAATTTTCTTTGTACTGTCCATTTAACGAATAAAATTGCACGTTTCGTCTTAAAAATTTAGATTTGTTAACAATTCAACAATAAATTGCCCAAAAAACACCTTTATGAAAGCAAAACTACATTATGTTTTATCAATAGCAATATTTTTGTTTGTATTTTCAGTTTCTGCTCAAAATTCTACATGGAAGAAAATAGAAAACACGAATAATTCTGAGAATTTATCAAAGCTAAATTTAAGCAATAGTAAAGTTCACTTATTTAAACTTAATTCTGCTTTATTAAATAAGGATGTTTCTTCTACACCTTTAAGAAGTTCTTCAAAAAAAACATCAAGTAAAATAGTTAGTATTCCAGGGTTAGATGGTGAACTTGAAAATTTTATTCTTTATGAAGCGCCTGTTTTTGCTCCTGAACTTGCTGCAAAATATCCAAATATAAAATCGTATGTAGGTATTAGTACAAAAGATTCTAAAACACGTTTAAGAATGAGTGTTTCTCCACAAGGTGTACAAACTATGATCTCTTCTATCGATAAACCAACTGTGTTTATGCAGCCTATTAAAAAAGGCTCTGATGAATATGTTTTATATGAAAAGTATTCAAAGAATAAATTAACAGACCGTTTTGAATGTAAAACCATAGACGAACTAAATGAAACCTTAAGTAAGTCTAGTAAATCATTCGTAAATGAAGGTGGGGCAAATAACAAAACTTTACAAAAATTTAGAATAGCTGTATCTGTAACAGGAGAATATACTGCATATCACGGCGGCAACGTTGCTGGGGCTTTGGCAGCTATAAATGCTAGTTTAACTCGTGTAAACCAAGTTTTTGAAACTGATATGGCCGTAACTTTTGAGCTTATTGCAACTAATAACCTGGTTATTTATACAAATGCAGCCTCAGACCCTTATTCTGATGCCAGTGTTGGAACGGATTCTGCTAATTCTAATAATACAAATGGCTGGAGCTTACAAGTTCAAAATACATTAACAAGTGTCCTTGGTAACGCAGCTTATGATATTGGACATTTGTTTGGTGCCTCTGGTGGCGGCGGAAATGCAGGCTGTATTGGGTGCGTTTGTAGAAATGATACTGGGAGTTCAACTGACAAAAACAAAGGTAGCGCTTATACATCTCCTTCAAATAGTGTTCCTGAAGGTGACACTTTTGATATTGATTATGTAGCACATGAGATTGGGCATCAAATGGGTGCAAACCACACATGGGCTTTTGACTCTGAAGGAACTGGCGTAAATTCTGAACCTGGTAGTGGGACAACCATAATGGGTTATGCTGGAATTACAGGTGCTAATAATGTGGCTTTAAATAGTGATGACTATTTTCATTATCAAAGCATAAAACAAATATTAGATAATATAGCAACTAAAAGTTGCCAAACTACTGAACCTATTGCTAACAATCCACCAGTTGCTGATGCTGGAAGCGATTATTATATCCCAAAAGGCACTGCCTATATTCTAAAAGGGGCTGCAACAGATATTGATGGTAGTGATAATTTAACTTATTGCTGGGAGCAAATAGATAGTGGCATAACTAGCAATCAAAATTTTGGACCTACGCTAAACTTTGGCTCTATGAACCGATCATTACCACCGTCTGGATCTACTGATAGGTACATCCCAAAGCTTTCTAGTGTTTTAGCTGGTAACACAACTCAATCTGCTCCTACATTAGGAAGTGATTGGGAGACCGTTTCTACCGTTGCTAGAACTTTAAATTGGGCATTAACAGTTAGAGATAGAGCTCCTGCTTCTGCAACCGGAGGGCAAACCAGTTATGATAGAATGCAAATAATCGTTGAAGATGTTACTCCTTTTACCGTAAAAAACCCAGTTTCTTGGACTCAAGGGACAAATCAAACTATTGAATGGACTGTTGGGCAAACTACAAATGGAACTATAAACTGTCAAAATGTAAATATTAAACTCTCCACAAACGGTTCCAAGTTTCCAATAACTATTGCATCTAACACTCCTAATGATGGCTCTTTTACTTATACAGTGCCAGCAATGGCAAATACAACTAATGCAAGAATATTAGTTGAAGCTGCTGATAATATTTTTTATGATGTTTCTGATTTTGAATTTTCAATTTCTACTAACCCAGATTTTTTTATAGCTAATGAAGTTTTAACTCCTATTACCTGTGGAGGAACAACTGCAACCTTTACTTTTGATTATGTTGCAGCTAATGGTTTTAATGAGAATACAACATTTAGTGCTTCAGGAAACCCTGGTGCTTCAACAATTGCGTTCTCTCCAACTAGCAGAACTACTTCTGGGCCTGTTACTATGACCATATCTAACTTGGGTGCTGTGGCTCAAGATGATTACACTTTGAATATAATAACAACTCCAACGGTGACCCCCGCTAAAAATAGAGACATCGCTTTTCCGTTTTTTAATGGCAATTGCATCTCTGTTGGGAGTACAACTTATGGCACAAGTACAACTTTAGTACAATTTAATACTATTAACCAAGCTTCTGCAAAACCATCTGGTTATAGTGATTACATGTCCAGCCCTACAGATGTAAATAGAAATAGCTCATACAATTTAACAATTAATGCCAATACAGATGGTAATTTTACAACGGCTACTAAGGTTTGGATTGATTGGAATCAAAACTGTAGTTTTGATGATGCAGGTGAAGAATATAATTTAGGTGATGCCACCAATACTTCAGATGGTGCTACTGGCAATTCACCTCTTTCTATTACAATACCCAACGGCGCTACTTTAGGTAATACGATTATGAGGGTGTCAACAAAGTTTAAAGACGATGGACTGCCTACTTCTTGTGAAAATGGTTTTGATGGAGAAGTTGAAGATTATGCTCTTAACGTGCAAGTATCATTAGCTGTTGAAGAATTTGGTTTTGATAATTTTGCTGTTTTTCCAAACCCGAACAAAGGCGAATTTACTATAAAGCTTAACAGCTCATTATCTAGTAATGTTAATGTAGAGGTTTATGACTTAAGAGGAAGAAAAATTTATAAGAACAGATACAAAAACGCTGGAGATTTTAATGAGAAAATCAATTTAAATAATGTACAATCTGGAATGTACATTTTAAATGTAAGTGATGATAAACGAAAATCCACTAGAAAGATAATTGTTGAATAAATAAAAAAGGGAAGATTTTATCTTCCCTTTTTTATTTTCCATTAAAAGTATTCATAGTATTATTTATTCCTGCTAAAGCAAAAGATTTTATTAACTCTAACGATTTGTTTAAACGTTCTGGTAGTTTTTCATTCTCATCATCAGTCCATTCGCCTAACACATAATCTATCTGTCTCCCTTTACTAAAAGTATCACTAATTCCAAATCTAAAACGATTGTATTTTGTTGTATTAAGTTTGTCTTGAATATCCTTAAGCCCATTATGCCCTCCATCGCTTCCTTTAGTTTTTAAACGAATACTTCCAAAGGGTAAATTCAAATCATCAGTAATTACTAATAGGTTTTCTAATGGAATTTTCTCTTTCGTTAGCCAATACAAAACGGCTTTCCCGCTTAAATTCATATACGTACTTGGTTTTAAAAAGATAAAGGTCCTTCCCTTTAGTTTATAGGTTGCAATATCTCCTAATTTTTGGGTTTCAAAAGTAATCTCTTCAGTTTTAGCAAAAAAATCTAAAACTTTAAAGCCAATATTATGCCTAGTATTTTGGTACTTTTCCCCAATATTACCTAAACCAACTATTAAATACTTTTTCATAGGATCTTGCTCTTCAGTTTGCTTTTTCTTTTTAAATAAATTTAACAAAAATTGCCACATGGTATTTTTATTTTAAGCTAAAATACATTAAACATGCCAAAATTTTATGATTGGTATGGTTTATGGCAGGTTACTCGCGTTAGGGATAGTAATGAAAAGCCCACAGCGAGGTAAGAGCGAGGACTTGTATTGAATAGCCCGACCGCACCTTAGTGTGGTAACGCCCAAACATTATTTTTTACTTTTTGAAAATAAAAAAGCATCCTGAATAAACCAGAATGCTTTGTATTATTTAATTAAGAATATGTTCTATTCTTGAGCTGCTGGTGCTTCTGCTCCCTCTGCTGCTGCTCCTTCTGCTGCTGCTCCTTCTTCAGTTTCTTCTTCTTCCTCTTCATCTTCAACTGCTACTCTTGAAGTCTTAATTTGACATACTACAGTATTGTCCGAATGTAAAAAAGTGTAGTTCTCGCTTGGCAATTCACCAACGGCAACTTTATCACCTATTTTAAGTGGCGTAATATCTATCTCTATAAAATCTGGTAAGTTAGCTGGAAGCGCTTTAATACGTAGTTTACGATTGTTTCTTCTTAACACACCACCATTTTTAACTCCTCTAGAGTTTCCTACAAGTTGAACAGGAATATTTAAAGCGATTTCTTTGTCTTCAAATAATTGGTAGAAATCTACGTGTAAAATTCTGTCTGTTACAGGGTGAAATTGAATGTCTTGAAGTACTGCATTTAAAGTTTCTCCGTTATCTAGAGCAATCACAACTGTATGCGCATTTGGCGTGTATACAAGTTTAGAGAAAGCTAATTCTGGTGCAGAGAAATGCACTGGTTTATCTCCTCCGTATAATACGCAAGGAACCTGACCAGCATTACGTAAGGCTTTTGTTGCTTTTTTGCCTACGCTTTCTCTTTGAGATCCGTTGATTGTAATTGATTTCATTTTCTATTTATATATTAATTATTAATTTACATTACAAATTGAGAACTAATTGATTTATTATGGTGCACTTTATGCATAACGTTTGCAAATAAATCTGCACAGCTCAATACTTTTACTTTACTACTTTGTTGTTGTAGCGGAATTGAATCTGTTACTATTAATTCTTCTAATTTTGAGTTTTCTAATTTTTCATAAGCATTCCCAGATAATATAGGATGTGTACAAATGGCTCTTACACTTAAAGCGCCTCTTTCCATCATTAAATCTGCGGCTTTTGTTAAAGTTCCTGCTGTATCTACCATATCATCAACTAACACCACATTTTTACCTTCAACATTACCAATTAATTCCATATGCGAAATAACATTAGCTTTAGCTCTTTGTTTATAACAAATTACTACATCACTCTCTAATGCTTTTGAATATGCATAAGCTCTTTTAGAACCTCCCATATCTGGCGAAGCAATGGTTAAATTATCTAAACCAAGGCTTTTTAAGTATGGTAAAAATATAGTTGATGCAAACAAATGATCTACAGGTTTTTCAAAAAATCCTTGGATTTGATCTGCGTGCAAATCCATAGTAATAATACGAGTTGCACCAGCTGCCTCTAACATTTTTGCTACTAATTTTGCAGCAATAGGAACTCTAGGCTTGTCTTTTCTGTCTTGTCTAGCCCAACCAAAGTATGGCATAACTGCAGTAATATGTCTTGCTGATGCTCGTTTAGCAGCATCAATCATTAACAATAGTTCCATTAAATTTTCAGAACTTGGATTTGTTGATCCAATAATAAAAATTCGTGTACCTCTTATTGATTCTTCATAAGATGGCTGAAACTCACCATCACTATAGGTAGAGGTTATTACGCTCCCTAAATCTTCTCCATAAGCCTTAGCTATTTTTTCTGCTAAAGTTGTACTTTGTGTGCATGCAAATATTTTGGCTCGTGTTTTAATTTTTGTCATAACTAACTACTTGCTAATGAGTCGAAAAAGGTTACTTATTTTTAATGAGGTGCAAATTTAGGGATTTATTTGAATTCCAAAAGGATAAAAGCGACTATTTTAATAGTTAGGAGAAAAAATATTTTATATTTTTGCTCTCCAAAATGCTCAAGTGGCGGAATTGGTAGACGCGCTGGATTCAAAATCCAGTTCTTTCGAGAGTGTGGGTTCGATTCCCACCTTGAGTACAGATAAAAACCTCAACTATTTAGTTATAAATAGATTGAGGTTTTTATTTATTAGAATTATATATTAATGGGAAAAATTTACCTTCCATTTTATTTCCTTTTTTTATTATTGGTACTCCAGATAAAAGCTCATTATCTGAATTACTTAAAGTACCATCGGCAAATACATTAAGCACAAAAGCCCTTCTGCTATTTTCTGATTTGTTTTGGTACGAACCATGAACCATAAGTGGATGATGAAAGGTTGCATATCCTTTTTTTAATTCAATTGGTTTTTGTTTAAACTCTGCTTTTTGTTCTTCTGAAAGAAATTGTAAAAGGCCATTCATATCTCCGGCAATTTCTGGTGCTTGCAATAACCCCCATTTATGACTTTTGGGAACATAGTGCAAACAACCGTTATCTGTAGTTGCATCATCTAACGCTGTCCAGCATGTTAAATGTTGCATCTTAATGGTTCGTGTCCAATATGAATAATCTTGATGCCATGCCACGACACCTCCATGTTTTGCTGGTTTACAAAATAATTGATCATGCCAAAATCGTACAGATTTGTCACCTAACAATTGGCTTGCAGCCATTACAAAAGCTGGATTCCAAAGTACATCGTGAAATGCTTCTGTAATACGCCAATGCCCTAAAGAATGAAATAAAACTTCGTCAGGATTAGCAGATTCGTTTGAATGAAATTCATAAAACAAATGGTGTGCAGGATGTTTTGGGTTTACAATTTCTGCTAATTCTTTATTTAAGACATCAACTTGCCAATCTTCCAGAAGTTTAATTCCAGAAACATATCCAAATTCGTTGTAATGCTGAATTTGTTCATCACTTAACTTGTATTGCTCCCACTCTTTATCAGATTTTGGCTGACTAAAAATAGTAGAAATTGATTTATGATAATCTGCTAAGTCTTTAGCAACATTCATAATTTATAATTTTATATAATTATCACTTCCATCGGTTAACCAATTTAATGAAAAACTTATAAACTCATTTTTTTTATAGTCATCTTTTTCAAAAAAGAGACCTATGTCGCCATTCTTTAAAATGGTTAATGATGAATAGGCAGATGGTCCTGTATAAATAGTTTTGCCTTTACTCCATGTTTCACCTTCATCATAGCTAATACGCACCGTCATGTTTACACGTCCTTTTACAGATTTTGCGTTAGAAAAAAGTAATCGATTTTTCTTGTAACCCTCTTTTTTTAAGGTATATCTAATTATGCTAGCGTTACATTCTGGGTCTTCAAGTTGAGTTTCTTGTTTTGTTACCCAAGTCTTTCCTTCATCAGTTGAAATATGAACATATCTGGTTCCTTTTTTATTATTTACTCTAGCATTGACCATCCAACTTCCATCTGCCAATTCAACAACTTTTGATTCGTTTGCAGGAGTTATTGGTGTGTTAAAAAGACTCCATGTTTTTCCATGGTCATCGCTTCCAAAAAGATGCATTCCACTATCTAAATTTACCATGCAATGGAGCAATTTACCTGTTCTGGTTTGAATGCCTCGACCAGAGGTTATAAATTTAAAATCGTTATGCCATTCTGGTTTTGCTATTTGTGAGGTAATATCCTCTGGTTTGCTCCAAGTTTTTCCATTATCTGAACTTTTCATGACATGCAAATAGTAAATGTCTTTTTCTGTATCTAAATTCATAAAATTATAAAACAGAAAAATATCGTCAGTCATTTTATCTACAATCATTGAAGGGTCTGATGCCGACTTCCCTTCTGGGTAATCAATAATGGTTTCTATCGGTGTCCATGTTTTACCATTATCACTACTTCTTCGCATAACAATATTAATATTTTTACTCCATTTCAAATCTCCGCAAGATGGTACACGTTCATCTATTGCAGCAACTAAATCGCCATTTGGAGCTGTTACTATAGCAGGAATTCTGTAACAAGACACACCTTCTTGCATACCTGTATTGAATAACGGTACAAGTTTAGGCTTTTCTTCAATGACTTCGTTTCTGTTTTTGCTCTCTTTGCTTTTACACGAGAAAAGTATCAGCACTAACCCTAAAATTAAAGTGTTTTTTATCATAATTTTTGTTTCTATACACTAAATAACACAAATTTATGATAACTAAGGCTTTATAAAGGTCCTCTTTTAAAATTTGATATTATTTGCCAATACAAATAATCTCTTTCATTGTTCTATGGTAAATATTACCATTTGCATAGCTTAGTGAATTAACGGTCCATGTTTTACCTCTTTCTCCTAAATCATTTATAGCTACAATTGCAGATTCGTCTAGTTTCTTCGCGTTACTATCAATAACATAAACAATCCCTAAAGCATTTGTAAAATAAATATAGTTATTTATCATTATGGGCGACCCTAAAAAGCATTTTTGAAAGCCTCCTCCTCTAGTTCTACTATCAGAAGAATGTAATTGCCCTTGAGAGTTTAAGCCATCATTTGATTGTTTTTCCCAAACAAAACCGCCTGTTTCATTTATTTCTTCAGGAACTTCGAGATACTCTGTGTTTCCATTAACCATATTGTGTCTCTTAACAAATGGGTTGTAAAGCCCCATAAAATAAACATCATTTTCAACTTGAATGTTACAATGGTAATGGTAGTGATACTTACTTCCAAAATCTTTAATTTCTACATTTTTTAGAAGCTTATATTTTTTAGCTAGAGTATCATATTTATTAATATCAACAGTACGCATGTTATTTTGACTGATTAATTCTCCTGTTTTTGTATCAATAGTTAAGTGCGACTTACCTTCATAAAACCATGATGCTTTTTCCTTATTCCAATGTTGAGTGCTTAAAGCTCCCCAGCCAGAAATATTGTTTTTATCATTAGGTTCCCAATTCCATAACGCATCTCCTTGATTCTCTTTATCTAAATTAATTAGACTTAAACCAACTGGTCGCTCTGGTACGCTATGGGGACCCCCTCTACCAATTAGTATAGCTGGTTTATCATCATGAGTTTCTCCTAAAACCGGAGTATTGTAATTAGTTACAGCTTCTTTAGTTACCCATACCCTTTTTCCCGTTATTTTATCAAAAGCGTGTAGATAGTTCCATTCCGTAGTTCTAACAGAATCGTTTTCTTCAGCAGGCTCTACATTTAAAATCAAATCTTTAAAAAGAATAGAATCAAACTGTTTGTTAAATGGCCGATTTGGTGTAACAGGAATTGGTTGCCATGTGCGTTCCCAAATTAAATTACCGCTCATTGAAAAGCAAGCCATTCCTCCACTTGCATTGATTGCCCAAACATGGTTCCCGTCCGTCATTGGAGTCGGTGTTGTTGCATCACTAAAACCATAATTATACTCACTTTCAATGATTCCTTTTACAGTTTTACTCCATAAGGTTTCGCCATTATTTGCATTTAAACAAAGTAAAATTATGTCTTTACTAGAAGCCCCACCTTTAAGCTCAGAATCTTTGGAGTATTTAGGATCATCATTTGGAGGGTTAATAGTAAAAAATATTTTATCATCCCAAATAGCAATCCCACTTTGGCCTCCTTCTGGTAGTGATTTTTTCCATTTTATATTTTCTCCTGTTCTAACAGACCATTTGGTTGGGACTTTTAAAGCTGTTTCAACTTTCCAACTACCATCTGGACCTCCAGACATTGGCCATTGATTTTCGCTTCCATCAACTGTAACTACATTTTTTTTTGAAGTACTACAGGAAATTAATAGTCCACAACAAAATAATAATTTAAATAGCAGCTTCATTTTATATTTTTTAGTTTAATAAATACTTTGGTTCTTTTATGTAATCTTTAGGGATTTCTCCAGAAAGAGTACTTAAAAACAACTGAATTTTTAAGGCTTCTTCCTTATTAATTTCTAAACCTCTTTCATGTCTTCCCATTAGTTTTACAGCATACCACAATTGGCTAGCAGAAGCATCATGAAAATATGGGGCCGTTTTTTCAACATTCCTTAAAGGAGCAACTCTAAAAAACATTTTGTAAGCGGATATTTTTTTTATCCGATAATATCCCAAATCGTTCTTGTTAGGCCAATCTTCATTAATTCCTAATTTTTGGATCATTTGACCACCAAAATTTGACCCTGTATGACAAGAATAACAGCTTTTGGAGTTAAAAATGTATCCTCCTTCAATTTCTTCTTTTGATAAAGCGTTATTATTCCCTTTAATAAATAAATCAATCGGTGCTGGTGTTTCTAATCCCTTAATAAAGGCTTGTAACGCCTCAATTATATTATCAAAAGAAATAGCTTTATCGCTTTTAGGAAAGGCAGACCGGAACAAAGTATTATAAGTCGATACGTCTTCAAGTCTCTGCACAATTATATGTTCATCATTCACGTTCATTTCATAAGGGTTTATTAGTGAATGTCTTAATTTTTCTTTTAAACTAGTAATACCTCCATCGGCATTAAACATAGATAGTGTTGCTACATTATAAATAGTTGGAGTATCTCTAAATGTATTTCCATCTTCTTTCTCTTTGAGAAAAAAAGCTCCATTTGTTCCATTTTTTTTTAAATCATGGCAACTATTACAAGAGATTGTACTGTTTAAAGAAAGTCTTTTATCAAAATATAAGTGCCTTCCTAAATCAATCTTTTTTTGATTATCATTAAGATATTGATTATCCTGTTCTACAGGAACAAAATAGGGCATTAGTATTTCTCTTAAACTTTGCGCTTCTTGATTTATATTGGTTTGACTAGATATTTGAAAAGACAAACAAATAACAAAAAACAAAAATGTAAAAGCCTTTTTAGAATACATTTAAATATTTAAGCTGTTTTTTTAATTTATTCAGTACTATAGATTTTTCTGATTATATCGTTCAGCACGAATAAAATACTATATTAATGTTGCACTCAATATTTACATTTATTAAGCTTTTCGATTCGAGAATTTTTCAATTTTTAAACCATAAAACACCAAAATAATAAATGGAATAAGTGTACAGATATAAGAAATGTTTATCGAAGTTTTATCAATAACAAAACCTTGAACAGGGTTCATAATCCCTACAGCAATAATTGTCATTATAAGGCCAGAAGCTCCTATCTTAGTTTCTACAGAGGACAATCCTTGCAATCCAATACCATAAATAGTTGGAAATAATAATGACACACATCCACATACTAAAATTAAACACACTCCGCCTATGTTTCCTGGAAACAAAATGGCACAGATAGTAAAAAAGACAGCAAGACTAGACATGATTGCAAGAAGCTTATTTGGTTTGATAAATTTCATTAGCCATGTGCACACAAAACGCATTATCATAAAAAGAAAAACCCCATATGCTAAGAGTTCCCCTGCACGTCCACCTTTAACCAATTCACCAGCCTCTACATAATATTCTTTTAGATAAGGAATCACAAAGGCAAACGTTCCAAACTGAGCAGCCATAGCACAAAAAAGTGCGGCTATTGAAAATAAGTACCGCCGTTTTTTGAGGTTTTTACCAAATACAGCGAAGAAGTTTTCGTCATCATCATCTTTATAAGCAGGCATTTTAGTTACACTAAAAATGACTAAAAAAACTACTGCGACAATTGCAATATAACTATAAGGTGAAGCAAGAATTTCTAACTCCTCAGTTTGCAAAGTTGCTAATTGTTTTACCGTCATATCAACTTTATCTTCAGCGCTTTTTAGGTTACTCAAAATAGCTTGTCCGGCTATAATTGTTCCAATCCATGATCCAAAAGGGAAAAATGATTGAGCAAGGTTTAACCTTTGTACTGCGGTTTTTTCGTCGCCCATTGCAATAATATATGGGTTTGCAGAGGTTTCTAAAAACGAAATTCCAGTTGCTAAAGTAAAAAGTGCTACTAAAAAATAATTGTATTCCTGAGCTTGACTTGCAGGAATAAATAGGTATGCACCAATAGCATACAATATAATACCAACCATTATAGTGGTTTTATAACTCGTTTTTTTAACTAAAAATGCGGCTGGAATTGCCCAAACAAAGTATGCTCCATAAAAAGCAGCCTGTACAAGTGAAGCTTGAAAGTTGCTCATTCCTTTAAAAATATCTTTAAATGCAGAAATGAGTGGCTCTGTCATACTGCCAGGAACGCCCCAAGCAAAAAACAAGAATGTGACAAGTACAAATGGTAATAACAGTTTTTTACTTACTATTGGCGCAGTCTTTTGGTTGGTCATATAAATTTTAAAAAATGAAATTATAAATTGAATTTATAAATTAAGATAAGATTTTAGGTAATTCTCCTGTGCTATCACCAAATGATTCTGTTTCAACACCAAGTTTGTTTAGCATGCTTACAAATAAATTCGCCATATGTACATGTTTAGGGTCAAAAACCTCATAAGAACCATGCTTAACACCTAGTTTCGATCCTCCAGCAAGGACTAACGGATAATTATTTGCATTATGTGTAGAGCAACAAGCACTTCCATATAAGACTAAAGTATTATCTAGTAAGGAGCCATGCTCGTCATGAGTGTTTTCCATTCTATCTAAGAAATAAGCAAATTGTTTAGATAACCATTGATCGTACTTTCCTAGACGTTCTTGATAACCTGTTTTCCTATCATGAGTCATACCATGATGTCCTGTTAAATTTAAAGTTAGTTTAGGAAAAGCATCAAAAAGCCCCATACCATCTTCACGCCCCATCATAAATGTCATAACCCGTGTTAAATCGGTTTGCAAACCAAGTATCATCAAGTCCATTGTTGAACGCAAATATGCTTCAGGGTTTACGGTAGCGTCCACATTCAAATTAATATAAGAGGCATCAAATTCCTTCATTGGAATATCCAACCACTTTTCATTTCGTTTTACTTGCTCTTCAATTGAATTTAAAGAAGACATGTATTCATCTAGCTTTACATTATCATTATAACCCAACTGCTTTTTAAGGCGTTTACTATCTTCTAAAACTAAGTCTACAATTTTTTTGTCTTGCTGCAAACTTTTACGTCTTTCAGCAGATGTAGCTCCTCCCGTTGGAGAAAAATAACGTTCAAAAATTTCTCTTTGTCGGTGTTCCGAAGGAATAGCTTTTCCTGTAGAATCAAATGATAGAGTTGAAGCTCTTGATTTGTAACCAACTCCACCATCAGTAGATAATGTTAATGATGGTATTCTTGTATACTTAGATAATTTTTGAGCCGCAACTTGATCTACAGAAATTGTATTTAAATACTTATCGCCTCTTAAATCTCCTCCAGTAAGGAAAGTATCTCCTGCCATATGGCCTAAAACATTTCGACTATTAGGGTGACTTAAACCTCCCAGTACCGATAATTTTT
The DNA here is from genome assembly GCF_002741945.1 of Gaetbulibacter sp. 4G1. Taxonomy (GTDB): domain Bacteria; phylum Bacteroidota; class Bacteroidia; order Flavobacteriales; family Flavobacteriaceae; genus Wocania_A; species Wocania_A spongiicola. The sequence continues at coordinate 867,922 of NZ_MDVN01000022.1, read as the reverse complement.
TTCGATAAGGCTCTAATGGAGATAATGAGTTTGTAAACTTATAATTTGTTCCTGTTGTATGAGGAAACCAATGCCATTGTGCATTTTTAGAATCTGCTCCAGGCGACATACTTACACCATTAGGAAAATACAAAATACAAAGTCTTTTTGGGGCTTTGGGAGCTGCAAAACTTGTTAGCGTTCCCATACCCATACATTCTAAATAAGGCAACATGCAAGCTGCACCTACACCTTTTATAAATGTCCTACGATCTAAATGCCATGATTTTTTTCCCATATCTATTAATTTTTGGCTATAGTGTTTTTTTCGTTAGCTATCTTTTTTAAAAAAGAATTGCTTTTTATAATTTCTTCTAAAACTGTTTTAAACTTATAGTTGTTAGCTTTCACTTTTTCAACAATACTGTTTAACTCTTTTTCGTCCGAAAAACTTACATCTCTTCCTAAGGCGTAAGCAAACAAGTGTTCTACAACCGACTTAGTAAATTCATCTTTTTTCTTTGTTAAAAGGTATTCTTTAATACCCGTAATACCTTCAACTTCGGTGCCATCTGGTAATTTAGATTTTGAGTCTATAAGGTTTCCTTTGTATGCTTTTCGAAACCTTCCTACTGCATCATAATTTTCAAAAGCAACACCGTAAGGGTCGATTTTTAAATGACAATCGATACAAGATACTTTATTTCTGTGTAATTCCAACTGTTCTTTTAACGTTAAGTTCTCAAAACCAGGAGTTTCCGGGTCTAATTCTGGAACATTTGGAGGTGGAGGTGGAGGTGCATCGCCTAGAATTTTTTCTTTTAACCATACAGCCCGTTTTATAGGGTGTGCTTGAACACCATCTGAATGACCTGTTAAAAAAGCACCTTGTGATAATAACCCTCCTCTATTTTTTTCTCTAGGAATAGCAACTGGCCTAAATTGATTTCCAACTACACCATCTAATCCATAAAACTCTGCTAAATTTTGATTTAACATGGCAAAGTCTGAGTCAATGAAATTTAAAATACTCATATCCTCTTTTAGTATATAGTGAATAAAGTTATAGGTTTCTTTAGCCATATCTGACTTAACAAATCGAGTAAAATCAGGATATAAATTAACATCAATATTAATGCTCTTTAATCTATCTACTCGCAACCATTCGTAAGCAAAAGCTTCAATCATTTTTAAAGTCTTTGGGCTATCAATCATTCTGTCTATTTGATTTGACAGTTCATTTTTAAGCATTCCTAAAGAAGCCAGTTCAGTTAATTTCTCGTCTGGAGGCGAATTCCATAAAAAATAAGCCATTTTTGCTCCCAAGAAAAAATCATCATTAAACATTTTAGGTCCTGAATTTTCAGATTCCAATAAATATAAAAAGTTAGGTGAGCATAAAATAGCTACTAAAACCTCTTTAACACTATCCTCATAAACCACAAAATCATCTTTTATTGTGTTCCAAAAATTAAAATAACGTTCTAACTCGCCATCTACTAAAGGACGCCTGAAAGCCTTTTCCATAAATTTCTTGAGGACTTCTGCGGTATAAACTTGGTAGTTATTTTTATTAGGTGAATCGAAAAATATAGCAGTATGACTTTTTGTAGGCCAAACAGGATTATAAGGCGTTTCTAGTTCTATCGATTTAATTAATAGTGCAGGGCCATTCTCTTCTTTATTTTTTACTAAATGATTATTCCACAAACCAACTATCATAGTATTGGAGAATGGTTCCGTCTCTATAGGGTCGTAAACCGGAACTGGTAAATTTTCTAATTGACCTTTAAATTCAAAAGTTTTGAAATCACCTGCTTCAGAAGTTACTTCTTTACTTACATCAAAAGTTTGATAATCCATCCCATCATCTGTTCTAGTTGCAACAAATGCTTTAATGGATGGTACCAAATCTTTATATTGACTTTGATTCTTTTCAGCTTCTTTTTTAAGTGCCTTAGGAATCTCACTATCTTCAGGTAATGGTGTAAATCTTATGTTTTTATAGCCTACAAAGAAACTGCCTCCTATCATAATTTTATACTTTCCCTTTCGTAAATAGGCTAAAGTAACTGGTGTTACTATTTCTGTTTCATTTTCTAAATCCTTTGATATTTGTAAACGCTCTTCAATCTTATTAAATCTATCAATCCTTAAAAGAAAAGATGGCATGTTTTCTTGAGACAAATATGGGTGTACTAAATCTACTTGATAAAAGCTATCCTTTGGAATTTTAATTTCAAAGCGTGAAGATGTAACTGAGTCAATTCTAACAGGTACTAACAAACTATCCTTAAAAACTAAGTTACTATTCTCTTTACTATTTATAGCTAAAAGATTAATTGTGTTAGGCGTTACCTTTGCTGGTTTATTTTCTCTTAGTTCTATTAAGCCTTCTCCCCTTGTAATGCCATACCCCTTAGAAGCATTAACCCTTAACACGAAGTTCCCGTTTCTTGGATAATTGTTCTTTATCAACATTTTTGCGTTTGGTGATGGCCCCTGCCATGATCGTGGAGGCACATCTTTATGAGGAAGCGCTGAATATAAAATCATACCATCATCCTCAACAGCGTATCTATCACTGGCAGAGCCTCTCATGTCTACTCCTATTCGCTTTTTTATTGAGTCTGTTACATCAAAATCAACACCATCGTTATCATAAAGGTCTACCTTAAAATCTTCATGCTTAACAGCTACCGATTGAAACCCGCCAAACTCTGCAGCCACCTTACCTTCTCCTATTCCTTTACCAAAAGTAATTTTATATTTTTTTGATTTAGGTTTTGGACCACTTACTATGGCTTTGTCTAAAGCTTCTCGAGCTATTTTTTGATAATAATCAATATGTAATGTTGATATTTGAAGTACGTCTCCATTATTAGAAAAACCCATTTTAGATTTTCCATCGTCAGGTAACACATTTCCAAAGTTTATTGGTAATTCTAATAGTTGATTAAGCGTATTAGTATATTGAGCTTTTGTTAAACGCCTTGTAACACTTTTATTAGTTGCACTTTTCTTGTCAGCTGCATATTCTAAAGAGTTAGTAATCCAATCAACTACCATTCTTCGCTCTTCACTGGTTAATTGTGGTTTCTTTTTTGGGGGCATGTTACCTGCATTAATCTCATCTAGAGCCGAATGCCATTTTTCTGCATCCCCTCCATTTACCATATTCCAGTTTAATATATCGAGGCGAGTGTCTCCCTTTTGCTTTGTTGGCCCATGACATTGATAACAATACTTATCTAATATGGGCTGAATCTCATTAACATATTTTAAAGATGATTCTGTTGGTTCTGTTGACAACAAGCTTTCATTTAGCGCTAGTACCTGTTGTTCTTTTTCGTTTGCAGCTTCGGCTTCCTTCTTTTCTATTTCTGCAACTTGCTGTTTTAACTCAGGCTTAACACTATCTAAAGAGCGTGTTATCCAATCTATTATACTATTTCGCTCTTTATCTGTTAAAGGTTCTTCCTCCTCTGGAGGCATATTCCCTTCACTAACTTCTTTCAAAACATTTTTCCAAACTTTAACATTTTTAGCACTTATCATTTTCCACCCAACATTGTCTAAACGCAAATCTCCTTTTTGTTTATTGGCATTATGGCAATCAAAGCAGTTATTACTCATAATAGGATGAATAGTATCTGCAAATACAAATGCTACATTTATTTCATTATTGTTTTTTGAGCTACTAGACTCTTTTAATTCTTTAATAGAAGAAAGTATCGATTCTGCTTCGGTCTTTTCAACTCCAAAAAAATCTTTTAAACCTTCTGGCATATCCTTAGTTAAATAATTAGCTCCATGCGTTAAAGTGCCTCCATAATGCCCTGTAAATGAAAGAAGCACTACATTTACAACTAAAAACCATTGATACACTTTTACGTAATTCTTAGATTTTGAATACGCCCATAAACGAAAAACTAATAGCCATACACATAGTAAAGCTGTAAACCAACCTAACCATTTATGGAAAGCTAAAACTTCACTATTATAACCTCCTGTTGAAGCCAGAAAAAAACCAAATATAACAGCAGGTATTAAGCTAATCGCACTAAACCATAGTAATACTTTATTTGCATTATCTAAATTTAATTGGGGCTTAATTATGTTTATCACCTCTAAAAAAAAGACTCCTATTAATGCACCTATAGGCAAATGAAGAATTAATGGATGAAAGTTTCCAAAAAAGGTTATTACATCATTAGTCTCTTCAGAGTTTATTGGCACCAATATTAGTATCAATAAAACTAAAGTAAAACTGCTCGCAAATAATATGGTTTTTTTCAAAAAATTATATCGTTGGTTTACTATCGCAATTTAGCTGACAACCAAGAAGTTCACAAATACTAAAAATACTAGAGATAATATTATTTTTGCTTTAACATAGGTTTTTTTGTTAAATAAGTAGTTTTCCTATTACAATTCTATCTTTAGTTGAGCTGTGATGTATAATTAAAGGTCAAAAAGGTATTGGCAAAAAACAAGTGTTTTTCTACTTAAATTTTAGAAACAAAAGAAGTAATTGATGGTAAATATTTAAACCCCTACTATTATTTTATTAACATATCTGGAGTTGCAACTGTTCTGAATCCAATATGCTCAGATGAAGAATCTGTACTAGAACCCATTCTTGATGAAATCCTGTAACTAGCACAATACGTATAACTACACAAAAAAGAACCTCCTTTTATAACTTTTTCTTGTACATAGGGGTTGCTAGGATTGTATGCTTTATTAGCGCCTTTAGGGTTAATGGTTGGTGTATTAGTTGAGGCCAATTCTTGATAATAATTAACATTATACCAGTCTGTAGTCCATTCCCAAACATTACCTGCCATGTCGTATAACCCAAAACTGTTAGCTGGATAAGATTTTACTGGAGCACTCCTTTCGTAGCCATCTTCCAGAGTATTAAACACAGGGAATTCGCCCTCCCAACTATTAGCTTTTTTAGACAATAAACTAATGTCGTCGCCCCAAAAATAAGTAGTATTCGCTTTTTTTCCTCTTGCTGCATACTCCCATTCTGCTTCAGTTGGTAATCGTCTTCCTGCCCATTTACAATAGGCTTGTGCATCTTCAAAAGAAATATGTGTTACTGGATGATTTTCTTTTCCTTCTAATGAAGAATTAACACCACTTGGATGTTTCCAATTTACACCAATAGCCCATCGCCACCATTGAGAAAAATCATATAAGTTAGGAACTGATGTTTTTGTTTTTTTAAACATTAAAGATCCTGGTTGCAAAATAGTATCATGAGGTTTTGGTGTTCCTTCAGGTAACTGTTTTTTCATCTCCTCCCAATCAATTTCTCTTTCTGCTACAGTTATATAGCCCGTTTCATCAACAAACTTTGAAAACTGAGCATTAGTTACTTCAGTTATATCCATAAAAAATCCATCTATACTTACTTTGTGTTGAGGTTTTTCATGCATCATAGCGATTTCATCATGAGGAACAGCTCCTTGTAAAAAAGACCCAGCAGGAATCCAAATCATGCCCTTTGGAGGCTTATTAATTATGCTATCTATTTTACTAGCCTGTATTTTGCTATTGTTTATTTCAGTTTTACTAGAGTTTTTTTCCTTACAGTTTAAAAAAGCAACAAAACAAAGGCAAATTATAGCGCTATAAATATTAGTTTTCATTAAGTTTTGGTAAAAATTAACTGTAAAAATATTAATTTACTTTTACTAAGCCTTTATGTTTTAGAGATAAAGGCTTTAATTTGTGAATTACTATGTTATAAATGACACACACAATGCTAAAAACCAAGTACATTTTTTTCGCTTTTTTAATTTCATTTTATTTTTCTTCTTGTAATAAGAAAGAAAAGCAAACTAATATAAACCCTGCAAAACCTAATATTATCTATATTTTAGCTGATGATTTAGGTTATGCTGAATTAGGAGCTTATGGTCAAGAAAAGATTGAAACTCCTAATATTGACGCTTTGGCTAAAAACGGCTTAATGTTTACCCAACACTATTCTGGTGCTCCTGTATGTGCTCCAGCTAGAGCATCATTACTTACAGGGAAGCATTTAGGACATTCCTATATTAGAGGAAATGATGAATGGCGAGATAGAGGAAAAGTTTGGGATTATCGTGAAATGGCAAAAGACTCAACTCTTGAAGGCCAACGCCCTTTACCAAAAAACACTGTAACTGTTGCTAAATTATTACAAGAGTCTGGTTATGCTACAGGAATTGTTGGGAAATGGGGTTTAGGCGCTCCAAACACCCATTCGTTACCAAATCATATGGGCTTTGATTACTTTTTTGGGTATAACTGTCAACGTCAAGCGCACACATACACACCTTTGCATTTATATGAAAATGAAATAAGATATCATTTAGCAAACGATACTGTTGCTCCGAACGAAAAATTAGAAAAAGGTGCAAACCCTAATGATCTTGCTAGCTATAAAAAATATACACAGCCCTATTATGCTCCAGAAGTTTCGTTTGATAAAATGATCAACTTTATTGATTCTAATAAAAATAAGCCTTTCTTTTTATATTGGGCATCTCCTATTCCGCATGTACCATTACAAGCTCCAAAAAAATGGGTGGATTATTACGTTGATAAATTTGGAGAAGAACCTCCTTATATTGGCAACAAAGGATATTTTCCTAATCGTTATCCTAAAGCTACTTATGCCGCAATGATATCTTATTTAGATGAAAAAGTAGGTAATCTTATAGCTCATTTAAAATCGATTGATGAATATGATAATACGCTTATTATTTTTACCTCAGACAATGGTCCAAGTTACGCAGGCGGAGCAGATCCTATTTGGTTTAACAGTGCCAAGCCATTTAATGGCGAATACGGAAGAGGCAAAGGTTTTGTTTACGAAGGCGGTATTCGTGTTCCTATGATTGCTTCATGGGAAGGAAAAATTAAACCAAGTACTTCCACAAATCATATTTCTGGGTTTTACGATGTAATGGCTACTCTTTGTGACGTTGCTCAAATTGAAAGTCCTAAGGATACTGATGGGATTAGTTTTTACAATACTTTAATTCAAAAAGACAAACAAAAAACTCATGACTATATGTATTGGGAATTCCCTGAATATGATGGGCAAGTTGCTGTTCGACAAGGAAAATGGAAATTTGTGTGGCCAAATATTAAAAAAGGTAATACAGCTGTTGAGCTTTACAATCTTGATGAAGATCTTTTAGAAAAGAATAACATAGCAAAAGACCATCCAGAACTCATAGAGCGTTTTTATAAAATCATTAAAAAAGAACACACCACGCCTGAAATTGATAAATTTAAAATTGAAGCTTTAGAAAACATTATTAATTCTAAATAATACATTTCTAAACCTTAGGTTTTATTTACCTTTGTGCAACTTAATATATTTGGAATATGATACATTCAATGACAGGTTATGGAAAATCTGTATTGCAATTACCAACAAAAAAAATTACTGTTGAGCTTAAATCTTTAAACAGTAAAAACCTTGATTTAAACGCTCGAATGCCCTCAATTTATAGAGAAAAAGAACTTGCTATAAGAAAACTTCTTGCTAAAAAATTAGAGCGTGGTAAAATAGATTTTTCAATTTATGTTGAAACCACAGCTGAAGATACTTCAACCCAAATTAATGCGCCTGTTGTTAAACAATATATTAATCAATTAAAAAATGTAGTTGAGGGTAATGATGTAGATTTTCTTAAAATGGCTGTTCGTTTTCCTGATGCATTAAATACGGTAAGAGAGGAAATTGATGAGAATGAATGGAAGCATATTGAGGCAGAAATTGAAAACGCAATTACGGGCTTGAACCAACATAGGTTAAACGAAGGTGAAGTTTTAGAATTAGATTTTAATAATCGTATCAATAACATTGGTGAAATTCTTGAAGAAATTATTAAAATTGACCCAGAACGTGTTGAGGCTGTGCGCGAACGATTGCTTAAAGGTGTTGAAGACTTAAAAGAAAAATACGACGAAAATCGTTTCGAGCAGGAACTCGTATACTATATTGAAAAGTTTGATATTACTGAAGAAAAAGTACGTTTAAAAAATCATTTAAATTATTTTACAGAGTGCTTAAACTCTAAAGATTCTAATGGGAAAAAATTAGGATTTATAAGCCAAGAAATGGGAAGAGAAATAAATACTATTGGCTCAAAAAGTAATTACGCACCCATGCAACAACTAGTGGTACAAATGAAAGACGAGCTCGAAAAAATCAAAGAGCAATTATTGAACGTACTTTAAAATTTAAGACTATTGATTAAAGATAACAACAAAAAGGGTAAGCTTATCGTGTTTTCGGCACCGTCCGGTTCTGGTAAAACAACTATTGTAAGGCATCTATTAGGTGTTGAAAGTTTGAATTTAGAGTTTTCGATTTCGGCAACATCAAGAGAAAAGCGTGGTGAAGAAGAGCACGAAAAAGATTATTATTTTCTTTCAGCTAAGTCATTTAAAAGCAAAATAAAAAACGATGAGTTTTTAGAGTGGGAAGAAGTATATCGCGATAATTTTTATGGTACTTTAAAAACTGAAGTGGAACGTATTTGGGCAAAAGGCAAACACGTTATTTTTGATATTGATGTATCGGGAGGACTACGTATTAAGCGAAAATTTCCTGAAGAAACACTAGCTATATTTGTAAAACCCCCAAGTATAGATGAGCTTAAAATAAGATTAAAAAAACGCAAAACTGAAACCGAGGACAAGATAAATATGCGCATTGCAAAAGCATCTGCAGAATTAGCAACAGCACCTTTATTTGACGTTATAATTGAAAATGACAATTTAGAAAAAGCACTTAACGAAGCCGAAGTTTTAATTAGTAATTTTATATCCAAATAATTATTGGAACTTAAAAAAGTATCATTATGAACATTGGATTGTATTTTGGTTCTTTTAACCCAATACATATTGGGCATCTTGTAATTGCTAATCATTTGGTAGAACATAGCGATTTAGACCAAATATGGTTTGTAGTAACACCACACAATCCGTTTAAAAAAAAGAGTAGCTTACTTGATAACTATCAGCGCTTAGAAATGGTTTATCGCGCCACAAAAGATTATAGTAAACTAAAACCAAGCGATATAGAGTTTAATTTACCTCAACCGAATTACACCATTAACACACTAACATATTTACAAGAAAAATATCCCGATTATAAGTTTTCTTTAATTATGGGCGAAGACAATTTAAAGAGTTTTCATAAATGGAAAAATTATGAATTAATACTCCAAAATCACCATATTTACATTTACCCAAGAATATCTAAAGGGCAAATTGAAACTCAATTTGATAATCATAAAAAAATACATCATGTTGAAGCACCTATAATGGAATTGTCTTCAACCTTTATTCGTAAGGCTATTAAAGCGGGAAAAAACATTCAGCCAATGCTTCCTCAACATGTATGGGAGTATTTAGATGAAATGAATTTTTATAAGTAATTCGTTTACGCAACCTTTTTATCTATTTCACATCTAATAATAAACCTTAGACATGAAAAACTCATCGCTTCTTTTATTTATACTTACAATTTGTTTATCATTAATGGCTTTTCAATGTGATGAAGATGATACACCACTTACTCAAGAGGAAGAACGCGAACAGCTAAATATTTCTAAAAAAGCCATTGAAGATTTAGTTGTCACATCTGTATGCAACGAGAATACCGAATGTAAATCTATAGCATTTGGAAGTAAACCCTGCGGAGGCCCATGGAGTTATTTAATATATACAACTTCAATTGATACAGAAAAGCTTAAATTATGGGTTGAGGATTACAATAAAAGAGAAGCCGAGTTTAATACTCAATGGGGTGCCATTTCAGATTGCGGAATAACGAATCCTCCATCAAGCATAAATTGCGAAAATAACGTCTGTATTCCTGTATATTAAAACTAAGTTTTTGTGTATTTTTGGGCATGCTTAAACTATTGTCGTACCCACTAACTTTTCTCTATTACTTAGCTTTTTTACTAACTTTAGTAATATTCCACCCTATCCAATGGTTTTGTTTTAATGTTTTCGGGTATCAAGCACACAAAAAAAGTGTAGATGCACTACAGTTCTGGTTAATGCGTTGTGCAAATATTTTAGGAACTCGTTTTTCGTTTTATAACTCGCACAATATAGATTCAAATCAACCTCTAATTATTGTTGCCAATCATCAAAGTTTACACGATATATACCCATTAACTTGGTATTTGCGAAAATATCATCCAAAATTCATAAGTAAAATAGAGTTAGGCAAAGGTATCCCAAGTGTATCGTATAATTTGCGTCATGGAGGAGCAGCTTTAATAGATAGAAAAAATCCAAGACAATCACTTCCTGCTCTTATGAAATTTGGCGAATATATTGAAACAAACAAAAGGAGTGCAGTAATTTTCCCCGAAGGGACGCGAAGTAAAAATGGCGTACCAAAACCTTTTCAAACTAAAGGCTTAGAAATTCTGTTTAAAAAAATCCCATCGGCTTTAATAGTTCCTATTTCAATAAATAACTCCTGGAAAATAGTCCGTTTTGGTAAATTTCCTATGGGTCTAGGCACTCATATTACTTTTACTGTTCATAAGCCCATAAAAGTTAGTACCTTTGAAAACAAACAAGATCTTATAAATAGTATTGAAACCACTATAAAAGATCATATCCACCCTTAAAAAATATAGATGTCGTTAAAAAACGTACGATTAGAAGTGATGCAGTTTTTAGAAAAAGATGTTGAATCACTTATAGAAAAATACTTAATTCCAATTGAAAAAATATGGCAACCCTCAGATTTTCTACCGAACTCTGAAGGCGATAATTTTTTTGAAGAGGTTAAAGAAATTAGAGAACTCTCAAAAGAGTTACCTTATGATTTTTGGGTGGTTTTAGTTGGTGATATGATTACTGAAGAAGCTTTACCAACTTACGAATCATGGCTTATGGATGTTGAAGGTGTAAACCAAGTAGACAGAGAAAACGCTTGGGGTAAATGGGTACGCCATTGGACTGGTGAAGAAAATCGTCATGGTGATGTACTTAATAAATACCTATACTTATCTGGTCGTGTAAATATGCGCGAAGTAGAAAAAACCACACAGTATCTTATTGCAGATGGTTTTGATATTGGCACAGATAGAGATCCTTATAAAAACTTTGTATATACTAGTTTTCAAGAATTAGCTACATATATATCTCATAATCGAGTGGCTAAAATTGCAAAGAAAAGTGGCAATAAACAATTAGGAAAAATGTGCCAAATTATATCTGGTGATGAAATGAGGCACCACCATGCATATTCTGAGTTTGTTGAACGTATTTTTAAAGTGGATCCAAGCCAAATGATGATGGCATTTCATTATATGATGAAACAAAAAATTACTATGCCAGCTGTATTTTTAAGAGAATCTGGAGGTAAAATTGGAACTGCTTTCGAAGAGTTTTCAAATACTGCGCAACGTATTGGGGTTTATACTTCAAAAGACTATGTTGATATATTACAAAAATTAATTGATCGTTGGGAAATTGATAAAATTACCAATTTAACAGATGAAGCTGAAAAAGCAAGAGACTACTTAATGAAGCTTCCAAGCAGAATGCTACGATTGGCTGACAGAATTAAAATTCCAGAAAACTCATTTGAGTTTAAATGGGTTGAGCCAGCAATAATTAAATAGGTTATTAATTATATTTAATTTATAATGCAATTCCTTTCTTAATTGAAAGGAATTTTTATTTTTATGCTATGCATACTTCTAAAGAAATAATAAATAAAACCAAAGCCTTTGTAAAAGAAACTCTTACTAATGCAGAAGGAGGGCATGATTGGTTTCACACCCTAAGAGTATATAATAACGCTATACATATCTCTAAAAATGAAAATGTAGATTCATTTGTTGTTCAATTGGGAGCCTTATTACACGACATTGCCGATAGCAAATTTTATGACGGCGACGATACTATTGGTCCAAAAATAGCTCGTGAATTTTTGTTTAAAATAAATGTAGATTCTACTGTTATAGAACATGTTGTAAACATAATCGAAAACATTTCTTTTAATAAATCACTGGAAAAAGGGCAAAAGTTTAAATCCTTAGAATTAGATGTGATACAAGACGCAGACAGACTAGATGCTATTGGCGCTATTGGTATTGCTCGTTGCTTTAATTATGGGGGTTTTAAAAACAGAAAACTTTTTGACCCTTCAATAAAACCCAACTTAAAAATGACTAAAGTTGAGTATAAAACCTCTACTTCTCCAACCATTAATCATTTTTATGAAAAACTGTTGCTTTTAAAAGATAAAATGAATACTAAAACTGGAAAAAGAATTGCTAAAGAACGTCATAACTATATGGTTGGTTTTCTAGATCAGTTTTATAGTGAGTGGGATGGTAAAATCTAGCTAAAACAGTATTAATTAGTTCTCTTTTGCAATCTGTAATGCTGTAATCTTATATTCTAAAACAGCCAGCTCTTCCCCTTTTTCAATAATTTGATCAGGAACTAAACAATCATTTGTATTAATAAAATTAAGTATTTCATTTCTTTTATGATAGTAGTACGCTAATGTATTGTCTATTTTATCCTCCATGGCTTTAGCTTTCTTGTATAATTAATTTAATTTCTTTTCTGTATTGTGATGCACTTTTGCCAGTAATTTCATTAAACTGTTTATTAAAATGTGAAAAATTATTAAACCCACATTCATAACAAATATCAGCAATACTCATCTGGCTTTCATTCAATAATTTAGTAGCATGTACAACTCTATATTCATTAACTAGTTTTGTAAATGTTTTTCCTGTAGATTTTTTAAAATACCTACAAAAAGCAGGTACTGTCATACTTACTTTATCTGCGATCTCATCTAAACTAATATGCCTATGGAAGTTTTTATTGATATGTTTAAATATAATATCAATTTTTGCACTGTCTTGTGGTTCTGCCTCAAAAGCAAACCCATTAGCATTCAATAAAGTATATTCATCAGTTGTTGCTAAATAATTTAATACTTCTAAAAACTTCAGAATACGCTTTAACCCTTCATATTCAATAAGTCTTTCAATTTTATACCCAACTTTTCTCTTAGCCTCTGGTTTAAAAAGTATTCCTTTTTTTGCTTTATCAAACAAAGCGGTTATAGCTGTCATCTCTGGGATATCAATAAAGTCATTTCCCAAAAAATTTGGTTTAAACTGTACTATAGTTTCTGAGCCATTAACTGTAAGCCTATCAGTAAAGCCATTATGAGGTAAGTTTGAGCCAATTAAAATTAATTGACTATTATTAAAGTAAGACAAATGATTTCCTATATGTCTTTTCCCTTTTCCCTTATTTACATATACCAACTCTAATTCAGGGTGAAAATGCCAAGAAGCAAATTTGTTGTTTACTCTTTCTGAATGCTGTTTAATTAATAACGAGCTTCCAAAACTAGGGTTTACTTTTTCAAAAGTAGGTTTCTTATTAATCATGAATTGATTATTCTAAAGCAAAATTACTATTTATTACACATGAATTGTGTGTTAATTTGATTTAAATATATGCTATTTTAACTTAACATACAGTTAACATTAATTTAACAGATAATTTAGCACATATATTCATCAAAATTGATGTTTTATACAGCTTCTTCCTAATATACCTTTGTATCGTTGAACGTTATTAAAAATCCAAATCATGAAAAACGTAATTAAAAACATTAAAAAAGGAACCTTAACACTAGCAATGCTTGCTACAGTTATAAGCTACGCAAATAGTATTTCTTATAACATTAATAATGAAGCTAAAAAAACTTCGATCACTTTAAAAAATGTAAAAAAAGGAAATCAGTTATCTATTATAGACAACAACGGAATAATATTATATAAAGAATTTATTGAACAAGCAGGAGTTTATATTAAAAGCTTTGATTTAACAACACTTCCAGATGGTTATTACTTTTTTGAGCTAGAAAAAGATGTAGAGATTAAAACCATTCCATTTGTTGTAAAAACAAACATGGTAGAGTTTAAAAAAGAAGCGAGTAAATCTGTGTTTAAGCCTTTATTAAAAGCAATAGATAATCGCTTATTTATAACAAAGTTATCTTTAAATAAAGAACCACTTATGATTGATATCTATTATAAAAACACAAAAATTTATTCTGAAGAAATAAAGGATACTCAAAAAATTGAACGAATCTATAAGTTAGATGAAAAAGAAAAAGGAAACTATAAAGTTATTTTTAAAAGTGACGGCAGAACGTTTGAAAAACACATTAATATATAATTGATATTGATGTCTTATTTAGTTTAGTTTAGTTTGAAAAAGTGGGCTGTAATAGCCCACTTTTTTTAAAACAATTTTAACTGCCCTACTTTATATGGCTCATGCAAATCACAATTTAGTTTAGGCATAATTTTATTCTTAAAATGTTTCTTTCTGGCTAAGCGCACCAGCATATTAATTTGCTCTGCTATTTTACCTTGACCTCGCATTCTGGCTCCATACCGACTATCGTTTAGGGTTCCGCCATGACAACTTTCTATTTGATGTAACACCTTTTCTGCTCTATCTGGCATTGTTTTTTTTATCCAATCGGTAAAAATTTCACCTATTGCTCCATTAAGCCTAACAATGGTATGGGCTATGCCAAACGCACCATGCTCTGATGCTGCTTTAGCTAATGGCAAAATTTCATGACTATTTATTGACGGAATTATTGGTGCTAACATCACGTTTACTGGAATACCGTTTTCGCTTAATATTTTAACTGTTTCTAATCGCTTTTTTATTGTTGCCGTTCTAGGTTCTAGAATACGTCGAGTATCTTCAGATAGCGACGTAATAGACATATTTACTCCTATTAGATTATCTTTTGCCAATTGTTTTAAAATATCTAAATCACGAAGTATTAAAGCGTTTTTTGTAATGATAGCTACAGGGTGCTTGTACTTTAAAAATACCTCTAAACATTGTCTTGTAATTTTAAACCGTTTTTCAGCTGGCTGATAACAATCTGTGTTTCCAGACATTACTATTGGGTGAGCTTTCCAGTTTTTCTTTTTTATTAAAGTTTCTAATAGTTTTGGAGCGTCTTTCTTTACCATAATTCTACGCTCAAAATCTAAGCCTGCACTGTACCCCCAAAACTCATGCGAATTTCTCGCATAGCAATAAATACATCCGTGTTCGCAACCTTGATAGGCATTCATAGAATACATCATCCCCACATCTGGACTCTCAACTTTATTGACTATCGTTTTGGGAAATACTTCTAAATAAAGTGTTTTATTTTTATCACTTTCTTCGCCTTCTTTTTGGCAGAACTCTAAGAAGTCATCACGCATTTCATGACTTAATTCGAAGAAACGATTGGGTACATTAAGCTGTGCACCACGTCCTTTTATGGCAGATTTTGGGTTCATTATAGTAAAATTAAGGGTTGAATGCTTTTTTTGTAAGCTCTTTAAAATTACTTATAATTTGTATTGAAAAATGTTAAAACAAAAACGGGTTATTAACATTCTCGATATATCGAGATTTTATTATTAAAAATACTAGGGCAAACAACGGTATAGGTTCAACTTGACTTTGTCAGAAAATTTAGCTAACTTCGTTTAACGTCGGATATAAGTCATTAAAACGACGCATATCCGTAAAGAACATTACCACACATTAAAAAAAGAAATGAAAGAAACAACATATACTAAAATCCCAAGAGTCGATATTGTCGATGCCCTACGCGGACTAGCCGTAATGGCAATAGTAATTATACACAGTTTAGAGCATTTTATTTACCCTGTTTATCCTGAAAAAATGCTACAGCCAGAATGGTTGGTCGCTCTTGATTCAGTTGTGTTTAATATAGTATTTTCACTTATTGCCGGTAAGGGGTATTCAATATTTGCTCTTTTGTTTGGCTTTACTTTTTACGTACAATTTACGAACCAACAGAATAAAGGAGTAGATTTCAGGTGGCGTTTTATATGGAGGCTAATGCTTTTAAGTTTATTTGCTACGTTAAATGCAGCGTTTTTTCCTGGGGGCGATGTGCTTTTATTATTTGCATGTACTGGACTCTCTTTAGTGTTGGTTTGCAAAATGAATAATAAAACTATTCTTTTAATAGCTGCCATTTGTTTAATGCAGCCCGTTGAATTATTTCATTTTATAAGTAGCCGTATTAATGAATCGCATACAATGCCAGAACTCAATATTGGAGGCTTATATGAAATTGTTCAGGATGGTGTAAAAAGCGGAAATTTAAAAACCTTTTTTATTGAAAATATTACAACCGGACAAAAAGCCAGTTTATTGTGGGCTGTTGGTGGTGGACGCTTTATACAAACTATTGGACTGTTCTTGCTTGGATTTCTCTTAAGTAGAAAGAACTTGTTTATCAATTCGCAAGAAAACACAAGATTTTGGATTAGGCTTCTTGTTATTTCATCCATAATGTTTGGTGTAATATATCCTTTAAGGGTAGAATGGTATGATAACGCTTCAAGCACTATGATAAAAGACAGCATCGGTACTGCCTTGGATATGTGGCAGAAGCTGTCTTTCACAATGGTAATTGTATCTTCGTTTGTAGTTGTATACTACAATAGTTCTTTTAAAAAGAGGATAGAAAAATTAAGAATATATGGGAAAATGAGTCTTACAAACTACATTACACAGTCAATAATAGGTGCACTAATATTTTTCCCAATTGGATTAAATTTGTCTCCATACTTAGGTTATACAGCCAGCTTAATTATTGGAATACTCATTTTTATAATTCAATTGTATTTTAGTAATATATGGTACAAACATTACAAACAAGGTCCTTTAGAAAAACTTTGGCATACAGCAACTTGGATTGGGAAGAAATAGTTTGTTTTTGCTATTTTAAATTTTCTTGAGACAATTGTTGCTATGAATTAATAAATAATAACGTGTGGTAACAATTTATAAAAATAATGCGGACAAATTGGTTCTTGCAACGCTATCTCAATTTGTTATCTTTGATAACATAATTAAGCGCAGCTGCTGTTAAATCCGCACTATTCTTATAATAACGTTAAACGAACCTTTTAAAATAATAGTAATTATTCTTAACAACTTAAAGGTATATCTCTATCTCCCAGGAAAGTCAGCTTTTCGTTTTTGCAAAAAAGCGGTAGTGCCTTCGGTAAAATCTGGGGTATCAAAACAATCACCAAATTCTGAAATTTCAACCTCGAAACCATCTAAACCGTCTTTAAAATTGGCGTTAATTGCTTTAATTGCTGCGCTAATAGCCACTGAAGAATTACGTGCTATTTTGCCTGCTATTTTCTCGCATTGTGGTAGCAATTCTTCTGGAGTAGTTACATGATTTACCAAACCATAATTAAGTGCTTGGTTAGCATCTATCATACCTGCCGTCATAATAAGTTCCATAGCGCGTCCCTTGCCAATTAATTGAGGTAAACGCTGTGTACCTCCATAACCTGGAATAACCCCAAGCGATACTTCTGGCAAGCCCATTTTTGCATTGCTACTAGCAACTCTAAAATGGCAAGCCATGGCCAATTCTAAACCTCCTCCAAGAGCAAAACCGTTAACGGCAGCAATAGTTGGCGTAGATAAATTTTCAACAAAATTAAACAACAGCTCTTGTCCTTTTTTAGCTAGTTTTTTACCTTTTTTAGAATCGTAATCAGCAAATTCAGAAATATCTGCTCCAGCAACAAATGCTTTTTCGCCGCTACCGGTTACAATAATAACTTTTGTGTTTATATCGTCATTAGCACTTTTAAAAGCCTCATGTAATTCTTTAATTGTTGCCTTATTTAAAGCGTTTAATTTTGTTGGGCGATTTATGGTTATAATTGTAATTCCGTTTTGAAACGACGTTAAAATGTTTTCGTAATTCATAATTTTATTCTTTTGGAAAAGATACTTTAAACACTGTCCCTTTATCTTTTTCTGATGTAAATGTAATGCTTCCCTTATAAGTTTCAACAATATTTTGTACCATAGCTAAACCGAGTCCCATACCACTCGTTTTTGTAGTAAACTTAGGTTCGAAAACTTTCGATTTGTTTTCTTCAGAAATGCCTTTCCCGTTATCTGAAACTATGATATTAACATGATTATTTTCTGAAGTTACTTGAATAACCACGCTAGGATGCTCCTTGCCTTCTGGTATGGATTGAATTCCGTTTTTTACTAAATTAGTTACCACTCTAATAAGCTGTGTTCTATCTAACTTGGCAATAATTTCTTCTTCTTCAGCTTGAAAGTGAATATAATCTTCATTAAAAATATCTAAAGCTAGCTTAACAATGTTTACCACATTTAAGGTCTCATTTTGCTGTGCTGGCATTTTCGCAAAGTTGGAAAATGCTGAAGCAATAGAGCTCATAGTATCTATTTGCTGAATTAGCGTTTTACTGTATTCATCAACTTTTTTATGAATATTTTCTTCTTCTGGGTTAAACTTTCGTTGAAAATTCTGTACCGTTAAACGCATTGGTGTTAATGGGTTTTTAATTTCGTGCGCTACTTGTTTTGCCATTTCTCTCCAAGCTTGCTCTCGTTCGCTTTTGGCTAACTGTACCGCACTTTCTTCAAGCTCGTCAATCATACTATTATATGATTTTACAAGTGTTGAAATTTCTTCGCTTGTGTCATCAATATCAATTTTTTCGTTGCGTTTTTCTAATCGTGTTGCGTTAATTTTATCGCTAATGGTTTTTAACGATTTTGTAATATATTTTGATAGTAAAAACGCAACTCCAATTGCCATAAGTAAAACAAACAAATAGGCATAAGTTATTCGTTCAAGAAATTCATTAAGTTCTTTAGAAAGAAAATCGTCTTTCTCTAAATACGGAATATTTAATATGGCTAACGACTTAGATTTTTGATCTTTAATAAAAGTATATGATGATTGAAACGTTTCGCCGTTTTCTTGATGCTTATCAACATACCTATGCTCTGCTAATCCAGTTATGCTATTTAGTTCTACAGTGTTTGATATTTTATTTAGAATCTCTGCATCAATACATTTATCTTTTAAATTTGGCTGTAAGTTTGCTCTTGATGTGATTAAAAGAGACCCTTCTAAATCGTACAAATTTATTTGAAGTCTATGTATTTCGGCAATATTCGATATCTCCTCTTTAAAAATTAATGGAACATTTTCTGTTTTAATTTCCCATGTATTTTGTCTACTATTTAAAACTCTATTTATGTGTGTTTTTATACTTTGTTCTTTACGCTCTAACCGTTGTTTGTGATAATCTTTGGTTTCTTCTTTGTATTGATAAATGGCTATAACAGCAATAAGTATAGACGCCAATAGCACCAGCAAAATCATGGTTAAAAAAATACGTGTACGTAAAGAGAGCTTTTTTAGTTTCATTTAGAGGTTTTGCGATTGCATAAATATAGCAATAATCAAACCAAACAGCTTTAGGTTGATTTAAAAAAAACAGAACTTAGTAGATAGGTGCGTTAGGGATAGAAAAGGAAATCCTTTTTATGAGGCACGAGTAAAAAGATTGTATTGAATAGCCCGACCCGATAGGGTAACGCTATAATAAATTAAGCTTCAGGGTTTTTTTCTCTAATTTTTTTATAAAGTTTAAATCCTAACATTAAAAGCACTCCTAAAACAATGATGCCTAATACTCCAAAAATCCAGTTTATAGCACTTTTTAAGATGACTAAAAAGATAACAGCGAACAGGATAAGAGTTGCTCCTTCGTTCCAAATACGCATAAAACTTGATGATTTTTTAACAACGTCATTTTGTAATTGCTTAAAATATTGATGCGTTTTTAAGTGATAAATAATTAGTAATACCACAAAGCCTAGTTTAACCTGCATCCAAACTAAATATAGTAAAGCGGGGTTTAAAACAAGTAGAATAATGGCAAAAAGTGTTGCTAATATAGCAGATGGCCAAGTGATAATATACCAAAGCCGTTTTGCCATTAACTTTAATTGTTTTCCTAAAATTTCTTTTTCTGGTGAGGGTTTATGGAAAGCTTCTATTTGATATACAAACAAGCGCGGAATATAAAATAATCCTGCAAGCCATGTAATTATAAAAATAAGATGCAGTGCTTTTATATAATTATAATACCCTAAAAAATAGTCCATGGTTAAGTGGTTTCAATTTTTGTATTAGTCCATTTATTAATCCAATTTGATAACAAATCAACAAATGCAACATCGTCATTTAAACATGGTATTGTTATAAAATCTTGACCTCCCACTTCATGAAAAATCTCTTGCCCCTCCATCGCTATTTCTTCTAAAGTTTCTAAACAATCGCTCACAAAAGCAGGAGTTACTATTGCCATGTTTTTTACGCCTTGTTTACCTAAACGTTCTATAGTTCTATCTGTATACGGTAATAGCCATGGATCGAACCCTAAACGCGATTGAAATGAGGTAGAATATGTGGCTTCTTTTAAATTAAGTTTTTTAGCAACTAATCTTGTTACTTCTAAACATTGGTGTCTGTAGCAAAACTCATGCGCTTTGCTTGGTGTTTCGCAGCAACTTCCATCTATTTTACAATGCGATTTTGTAACATCGCTTTTTCGAATATGCCTTTCTGGAACACCATGGTATGAAAACAATAAATGGTCTATTTGTTTATTTTCTAAATGACTTTTTATCGAATTTGAAAGTACTTCGATGTAATCTGGTTTATTATAAAATGCGGGAACAGATTCAATGGAAATATTTGGGAAATATTGTTGCCTAAGTTCTTCGGCTAATACCGTAATAGTTTCGGTTGTTGCCATAGCAAATTGAGGATATAATGGAAAAAGCAAAACCTCATCTACACCTTTATCAACTAACTCTTGAAGTCCTTTTTTTATAGTCATGCTACCATAGCGCATTGCTAATGACACTGGTACACCAACTTGCTGTTGAATTTTATTTTGGAGTCGTTCAGAAATTACAATAAGTGGTGAACCCTCGTCCCACCATATTTTTTTATATGCTGCAGCTGATTGTTTGGGTCTAGTATTTAATATAATACCTTTTACTAAGGCTGTTCTTGCTACTAGCGGGATATCGATAACGCGCTCGTCCATTAAAAATTCGCCTAAATATTTTTTTACATCTTTTGGATCTGGACTGTCTGGAGAGCCAAGGTTTACTAGTAAAATTCCTTTCATATATAATTTTTATGTCTGAGACATTAAATATTTTTTTGGAGTTGTGCCATATTTCTTTTTAAAAGCAGCAATAAAATGGCTAGAAGTACTATATCCTACTTTATGCCCAACCTCATTTACATTATGCTCGCCAGCTTCTAATAATTTTCTAGCGACTTCCATTTTATAATCAAACAAAAAACTAAAAACCGAGTCGCCATAAATTTGTTTAAACCCTTCTTTTAACTTTTTTAAATTCAATCCTATCTCATCTGCAAGCTCTTGTAGACTAGGCGGTTCTGCTATTCTAGAAATAACAATATCTTTTGCTTTTCTTATCTTAATTACATTGGTTTCATCAACCAAAAAGGGGCATTGTTCTACATTTGCATCTTCGCTTCTATTAAAGTACAAACTTAACAACTCATATGCTTTTCCTGTAAAATAAAGGCTTTTTATAGATTGATTAAGATTAAAACTTATTAACTGGTTTAAAACAATTGCCATTGAAGGTGATATAACACCATCTTTATAATATTTTTTATCTCTATTATCTTCGTTTAAAAATGAAATATAATCAGCCTCTTGAGAAAATAACCCATGAAACTTTTTAATAGAAATTAAAATGGAAACCATCCAAGAATTTGGATCCACTTCCAAATCAATAGGTAAATCACGCTGTGGATTGTAAAGTAATAATGAGTTTTCTTCTTGAATATTTAAAGCATATCTGCCTTCATTAAAAATAAATTTACTCGATCCTTTTACACAAAAATGGAACTGAATGTAATCGCTATCTATATGTCTTGTAACTTTTTGAACCCGATTATCATCGTTCTTATAAGTAAAAACTAAAAAGCCATCATCTACTTGAGTTTCTACAAAAGCCCCTCTAGCGACATTTTTTTTTGCAATTTCCTCACTATTCATTTTACTTTATTTAGATTCATTCTAAACTAAACAATCAAAAACCACTGATTTCACTACAAAAATATGACATTTATCATATTATATAAAAAAATAAGCATAAAAAACTCGAAACGATATTAAAAGTTCTTTTAGCGTTGTTTTTTTTATAATCATAAATTTACATTTGCTATTGAAATTACAAAACACTAAATGCAAAAATATAATATATCTAGAAGTAATTACTTTTATTCTATTGGTTTAAGTTATAAAAAAGCTGATGCCGAAATAAGAGGACGCTTTAGTTTGGATGAAGATTCGAAGTTAGCACTTATAAATCAAGCCAAAGAAAATGATATTGAAAGTTTGGTAGTAACCTCAACCTGTAACAGAACCGAAATTTATGGTTTTGCTCAACACCCTTTTCAGCTTATTCAATTGCTTTGTGATAATACAAGAGGCACTGTTGAAGAATTTCAAAAAGTAGCATACGTTTATAAAAACAAGGAAGCTATTGCTCACATGTTTCGTGTTGGCTCTGGTTTAGATAGCCAAATTTTGGGCGACTTTGAAATTATTAGCCAGCTTAAAAAGAGTGCAAAACTTTCAAGAAAATTTGGTTTGCTAAACCCATTTTCTGAACGTTTGGTAAATGCAGTGATTCAAGCTAGTAAACGTATTAAAACCGAAACCGATATTTCTTCTGGCGCTACTTCAGTATCATTTGCATCAGTTCAATATATTTTAAATACAATTGAGGGTGTTTCAAACAAAAATATTCTTCTTTTTGGCACTGGAAAAATAGGAAGAAACACATGCGAAAACCTTGTAAAACATACTAAAAATGAGCATATTACTTTAATAAACAGAACGAAAAATAAAGCTGAACAAATTGCTGGAAAGTTTAATTTAGTTGTTAAAGATTATGCTAATTTACAGGAAGAAATTAACACAACTGACATTTTAATTGTTGCAACTGGGGCGCAACGACCTACAATAGACAAGCACATTATTCAATCTACAAATCCATTACTTATTCTAGACTTATCGATTCCTAAAAATGTAGATGAAAATGTAAGTGAACTAGAAAATGTATCCTTGGTTCATTTAGATCATTTATCTAAAATGACTGATCAAACTTTAGAGGAAAGGAAAAAGCATATTCCTTTAGCAGAATCTATAATAGAAGATGTGAACACAGAGTTTAATGAGTGGTTAGAAACCAGAAAATTTGCACCTACAATTAAAGCTTTAAAGCATAAACTAAACGATTTTAAAGTTGCTGAGTTAGATACACAACGAAAAAAGTTGTCAGACTTCAACGAACAGCAAGCTGAAATAATTAGTAATAACATCATTCAGAAAATCACAAATCATTTCGCTCATCATTTAAAAGATGACAACATTTCTACAGACGAAAGTCTTGAACTTATAAAAAAAGTGTTTCAGTTAGAACCTTCTACAAAAAATGTCTAAAACCATAAGAATTGGCACTCGCGATAGTGAATTAGCACTATGGCAAGCCAAAATAGTACAACAACAACTTGAAAACATTGGCCATAGCACACAACTTGTTCCTGTAAAGGCTACTGGTGATATTGTTTTAGACAAACCATTATACGAGCTAGGGATTACCGGTATTTTTACACGCACTCTAGATATCGCTATGTTAAATAATGACATTGATATTGCTGTGCATTCGCTAAAAGACGTGCCAACAGTTTTACCAAAAGGAATTGTACAAGCTGCTGTTTTAAAACGCGGGAACGTGAACGACACTTTAGTTTACAAAAATAACGAAGAGTTTTTAAGTGCTAAAAAAGCGGTTATTGCAACTGGTAGCTTACGCCGAAAAGCACAGTGGCTAAATCGTTATCCAACTCATACAATTGTAGATTTACGAGGCAATGTGAATTCGCGCTTACAGAAATTAGAGGATAATGAAAATTGGAATGGCGCCATTTTCGCAGCTGCTGGTATTGGTCGTATAGGTATAAGACCAGAAGAAGCTATTAATTTAGATTGGATGATTCCTGCACCTGCTCAAGGAGCTATTATGATTACTGCTTTAGAAGAAGACGAAGAAGTAAGAACTATTTGTGCTGAGCTTAACCATGAGGAAACTGAGATTTGCACTACCATTGAACGTGAGTTTTTAAACAAATTAGAAGGAGGATGTACAGCTCCTATTGGCGCACTTGCATATATTAAGAACGAAGAAATAAACTTTAAAGGCGTTTTATTAAGTGAAAATGGCTCTAAACGTATAGACGTTACACGAGTAAAAAAATTAGGAGAGCATAGCGATATAGCCCAATTTTGTGCCGATTTTGTTATTGAGCGTGGCGGTAAACGTTTAATGGACACCATTAAACATTCTAATAAGAAAACCAATGTGTATTCCTCAAAATCGTTTACCGAAAGTCAACGCTTACTATTTCATGAAAAAGTAAAAGTTGAAAGCAACGATTTTATAAAAATAAGTTTGAATAGAATTCATCCTAGGTTTTTAAAAAACGAAATTAAAAATGTTGTTATTACTAGTAAAAACGCTGTTGAGTCTTTAGTTACTAATTATTCTGCAGCAGAATTACAGTTTAAAAATATTTACTGTGTTGGAAGACGTACAAAGCGGTTAATAGAACAAAAAATTGGCAAAGTTACTCACTTTGAAAAGAATGCAAAAAAATTAGCACAGTACTTAGTCGAATATATTGAAGGGACCGAAGTTACTTATTTTTGCAGTAATTTAAGACTTGATGATTTGCCAACCATTTTGGAAACCAATAATATAAAGGTTAACGAGGTTGAAGCCTATCAAACAAAGTTTGATGCTATAAAAATTGATGATTCTATTGAAGGTGTTATGTTTTATAGTCCATCAACAGTGCAAAGTTATATTCAAAAAAATAGTGAAGAAATTATTGCATTTTGTATAGGTGAAACCACAGCAAAAGAAGCAAAAAAACATTTTAAGGATGTTAGAATTGCTAAAGTGCCAACTGTAGAAAGTGTCATTGAGTTAGTTAATGAAAATTACGTTTAAATAATAAGCGTCAATACAAAAAAAAGGTTCCCGCCTTCGCGAGAATTACAAAAAAAATATGAGCATAAAAAACGATTTATTTTTAAGAGCACTAAAAGGAGAGGCTGTTAATCGCCCTCCAGTATGGATGATGCGTCAAGCAGGACGTTACTTACCAGAATTTATAGCAAT
The DNA here is from genome assembly GCF_002741945.1 of Gaetbulibacter sp. 4G1. Lineage (GTDB taxonomy): Bacteria > Bacteroidota > Bacteroidia > Flavobacteriales > Flavobacteriaceae > Wocania_A > Wocania_A spongiicola. The sequence continues at coordinate 842,686 of NZ_MDVN01000022.1, read as the reverse complement.
TCGCGAGAAATACGATTTCTTTACACGGTGTCGAACTCCAGAATTAGCTAGCGAAATTACAGTGCAACCTATTCGTAGATACGGAATGGACGCTGCCATTTTGTTTAGTGATATTTTAGTGATTCCACAAGCTATGAATATCGAGGTACAAATGAAACCAAATTTTGGCCCGTATTTACCAAACCCTGTGCGAACTCAAAAAGATGTAGATAATGTAATAGTGCCAGATGTAAAAGTTGAGTTAGACTATGTTTATCAAGCTATAAAAGCTACTAAAGAATTATTAAATGATGAAGTTCCTCTAATTGGCTTTGCAGGTTCACCATGGACGATACTTTGCTATTGTGTTCAAGGTCAAGGCAGCAAGAATTTTGATAAAGCCAAAGAGTTTTGTTTTACAAACCCAATAGCAGCACATCAATTACTCCAAAAAATAACCGACACAACAATTGCTTATCTAAAAGAAAAAGTAAATGCTGGCGTAAATGCTGTTCAAGTTTTCGATTCCTGGGGAGGTATGCTTTCTCCAACTGATTATCAAGAATTTTCTTGGCAATACATCAACCAAATTATAGAAGCTTTAAAAGATGATGCACCTGTAATTGCTTTTGGAAAGGGATGTTGGTTTGCGCTTGGAGATATGGCAAAATCTAATGCTTCCGCTTTAGGGATAGACTGGACATGTTCTGCACGAAATGCACGTTATTTAACTGGTGGTAATATAACACTTCAAGGTAATTTCGATCCATCAAGGCTGTTGTCTCCACCTGCTGAGATAAAGAAAATGGTGCATCAAATGATTAACGACTTTGGTAAAGACAAATACATTGTAAACCTAGGGCATGGTATTTTACCTAATATTCCCTTAGATAATGCTAAAGCGTTTATTGATGCTGTAAAAGAATATAATAGTTAATCTGTGCTTTGTGAGCCATTTAGATTATAAATTAGAACGTATTAATTCAATTTCATTTGAAGCATTCTTAGATTTAATCTATGCCAATAAAACATATATAGAAAAAGGATTTGCAGGAACTGTAAAAAGGTGTGAGACACAACAAGGAGCAAAAACGCTATTTGATGAATGGGTCTCAGAAGAAAGCGAAGAGAGATGTTTTTCTTTTTTTATAAAAAACACGCAAACAGACAACCTCGTCGGTTTAGTTAATATCAAAAATATTGACAACAGCGTAAAAAAGTGTGAGATAGGTTATTTTATTTCAAAACAAACTGCAGGAAAAGGTATTGTATCAAAATTCACATCAGAAGTTGTAACATATTGTTTTGAAGTATTACAAATGAATAAAGTGTTTCTGCGTATTGCTCCTGATAATATTGGAAGTCAAAAAGTAGCCATAAAAAACGGATTTCAAAAAGAAGGTGTTTTGCGAGAAGAATACAAAGGTTTTCAAGATAAGTTTGAAGATGTTATGTATTTTGGTTTGCTAAAAAACGATTATTTAAAAAGCAAAAATGTTTAAAAACATATCATTAGGGATCAAAGCATATTTTGGTGCTTTTAGCCTTATTTCTAAATTAAAACTTTGGAAATATTTTGCCATTCCTATGCTTATTAGCTTCATTACTGCAATCATTATTTTTGGCTCAGCTTATGGATTATCTGATAATATTGGTGGTTTTATAGCGAAAATTTGGATTTGGGACTGGGGCAAAGAAACTTTTACTACAATTGGCAATATACTAGGAGGCCTTATTGTTTTAGTTATTGGGCTTATCCTTTTCAAGCATATTATAATGGCTTTATCAGCGCCGTTTATGAGTCCCGTTTCAGAGAAAATTGAAGCACATTTAACAGGAAATCCTGCGCATTCTCATAGGGACACCTCGTTCATGCAACAACTTTGGCGAGGTATTCGTATAAACGGCAGAAACTTACTGATGGAATTAATATTAACCATTCCTATTTTACTTCTAAAGTTTATTCCTGTAGTTAATATATTTTCAACAATATTATTATTTATGGTCCAAGCATATTATGCTGGGTTTGGTAATATGGATTATACTTTAGAGCGCCATTATAAATACTCTGATAGTATTCAATTTGTTCGTAAACATCGTGGATTAGCGATTGGTAATGGAATTGTTTTTATATTATGCCTCCTAATTCCTTTTATTGGGGTTATTTTGGTATTACCATTATCGGTTACCGCTGCATCAATAAGAACTGTTGAAGCTTTACAACTTAAAAACAAAATTGAAAATGTTTTTTGATTTAGAGTCATATTATATAGAACCCATAAAAACTGAAGACGCTTGGAATATTTGCAATTTTGCGGTTTCAAATGAAGACCGACTAAAACGGTATTTTCCTAAAACTTTAGAACAAAATTTAACTCCAGATTTATCAAGGCTTTTTACTGAGAAAAAAGCTTATCAATTTAAATCGAGAGAAGAATTTCTGTTTACTTTAAAACAGAAAGATACAAACCAATTAGCAGGCTTAATTTATATAAAAGAAATCGATTCCATTAAAAAACAAGGTGAGTTTGCTTATTGTATAGGCTATCCATTTGAAGGCAAAGGATTAACAACAAAAGCGGTAAAAACATTATCTAAATATGCCTTTAAAGAATTAGGTTTAAAAACACTTCAAATTATTGTACATAAAGATAATTTTGCAAGTGTAAAAGTTGCTGAAAATTGCGATTATATCTGGAAAAAAACACTAAAGAATGAATTTACACCGCCAGGAGAGAAGCCTTTAAACATGGAACTCTATGAATTATATAACGAAATAGAACCCTAATATAATATGCCACATTTTGTAATTGATTGCTCAAAAGATATTTTAGAAATACAAGACCCTAAGTCTGTTACGCTTCAGGTTCATAATGATGCCAACGACTCAGGTTTATTTGAGGAAAACGATATTAAAGTACGTCTTAATCCTTTTATGGATAATTATTTAGTTGGGGGAAAAGAAACCTCTTTTATTCATGTATTTGCTAACATTATGGAAGGCAGAACTACACATCAAAAAGCAAAACTTTCAAAACAAATTGTAGCTGGTCTTAAAACGATGTTTCCTAATATTCCATTTATCGCTATTAATATTCGAGATTTTGAAGCAGCAACATATTGTAATAAATCGATGATTTAAAATAATGAAAAATACATTTTACCAATATATTCAAGATTTACAAGGCATCATTACTTCTAGACTAGAAGCAATTGATGGTAAAGCTACATTTCAGGAAGATATATGGAAACGTGCAGAAGGCGGTGGCGGACGAACACGTGTTATAGAAAATGGGCATGTTTTTGAAAAAGGAGGAGTAAACATCTCAGCAGTTCATGGCAAATTACCTGAAACAATGCAAAAGCATTTTGGAGTTTCCGATGCAAATTTCTTTGCTTGCGGCTTAAGCTTAGTGTTGCATCCAAAAAACCCTATGGTCCCAACGGTTCATGCTAATTGGCGTTACTTTGAAATGTATAACGAGCATGGCGATATTGCAGATAGTTGGTTTGGTGGCGGACAAGATTTAACACCTTATTACTTATTTGAAGAAGATGCTATTCACTTTCATCAAACTTGCAAAACAGCTTGTGATAAACATTCTCCAGAATTTTATCCAACCTATAAAAAACGTTGTGACGAATATTTTTACAATGCACACAGAAGCGAAGCGCGGGGCATTGGGGGCTTGTTTTTCGATTACTGTAAAGCGTCAGATAACATGACCATGGAAAATTGGTATAACTTTGTAACCGAGGTTGGAAATAGTTTTCTAGAAGCTTATGTTCCAATAGTTGAAAAAAGAAAAGATTTACCATATACAGATGTACATCGTAACTGGCAAGAAATTCGCCGTGGGCGATATGTAGAGTTTAATTTAGTACATGATAAAGGCACGCTTTTCGGTTTAAAAACCAATGGGCGTATTGAAAGTATTTTAATGAGTTTGCCACCTCATGTGCAATGGGTTTACAATCATCATCCAAAAGCTGGAAGTGAAGAGGAAAAATTATTAGAAGTTTTAAATAAACCTGTAGATTGGGTTTAATACAAATTAAATGTCAGGTTGAGCGCAGTCGAAACCTATCAAAATAAAATATTATGTTTCCACTTAGAAGAAATAGAAGATTAAGAGCAAATGAAGCTATTCGTGGCTTGGTTCGCGAAACTATAATTACTCCAAACGATTTTTTAGTTCCATTATTTGTGGTTGAAGGCAAAGGAATTAAAGAAGAAATAGCTTCAATGCCAAATTACTTTCGCTATAGTTTAGATTTACTAGAAAATGAAGTGAAAGAGCTCTGGAAACTTGGTTTAAAATCTGTACTGCTTTTTGTAAAAGTTCCTGATAATTTAAAAGACAACAAAGGAAAAGAGGCTTTAAATCCAAACGGACTTATGCAACGTGCCATTAAAACGGTAAAAAATGCGTGCCCAGATATGTTAGTAATGACAGATGTCGCTTTAGACCCATATTCCATTTACGGACACGATGGCATTATTGAAAACGGTGTAATTGCTAACGATAATACTGCAGATTTTTTAGCCGAAATGAGTATTTCACACGCTAAAGCCGGAGCTAATTTTGTAGCGCCTAGTGATATGATGGATGGGCGTATTTTAACCATTCGTGAAGCTTTAGAGGATGAAGGTTTTATCGATACTGGTATTATGAGTTATTCTGCAAAATACGCTTCTGCTTTTTACGGCCCGTTTAGAGATGCTCTAGATTCTGCCCCTGTAGATTTAGAAAATATTCCAAAAGATAAAAAAACCTATCAAATGGATTTTGCTAATAGACATGAAGCGCTTCGCGAAACAGAAATGGATATTGACGAAGGTGCTGACATAGTTATGGTAAAGCCAGGAATGGCTTATTTAGACATTCTTCGAGAAATTAAAAACGAATTTGATGTGCCTGTTGCAGTTTATCAAGTTAGTGGCGAGTATGCTATGATTAAAGCTGCTGCTGAAAAAGGCTGGTTAAATCATGACCAAATTATGCTTGAAACAACCACTGCTTTTAAACGCGCTGGAGCTGATATTATAGCAAGTTACTTTGCTAAAGATATTGTAAAATTGATTTCGTAAATTGTCAAAACTATAATTGTTTTGAATCCATGTTTAAAAAAGTCGTTTTAAGAATTCTATTTATTTTATTTTGTTTTCATATAGCAAGTGCACAACTTACTTATGATTCCCTCGAGTCTGTTGGGTTAAATTCAAATGACATTCAGACTCAAGTAGACTCTATCATGCATTATGCTATTATCGAAAAAGCATTTCCTGGAGCTCAACTATTAGTCGCTAAAAAAGGTAAAATTATTTTTCATCAAGCTTATGGATATCATACTTATGATAGTATTAAAAAAGTAGCTTTAAACGATGTTTACGATTTAGCGTCAGTAACTAAAATAACAGGCCCACTACCTGCTTTAATGAAACTTTATGAAGAAGGTAAAATAGAACTGGATGTTCCTTTTAGTAAATATTGGACCGACTGGAAACATCAAAAGGACAAAAAAAATATTACGCTTAGAGAGCTTTTGGCACATCAGTCTGGAATAAAACCGTACATCATCTTTTTAAATGAAGCCTTAAAAAAAGGTAAGATAAAAAGAAGATTTTTACGTACTAAAAAAAGCAAGCGATATTCAAATCAATTTTATAAGAATCTTTACATAAAAAACAGATTTAAGCACAAAATATATCGAAAAATTAAACGTGTTAAAGCTGATGGTAAAAAAGAATATTTATATTCTGGAATAGCCTCATTAATCTATCCGCAAGTCATAGAAAATATTACGGGAGTATCATATCAAAAATATATTCAAGAAAACTTTTACGATCCTTTAGGTTGTACTACACTTGGTTATATTCCGATGCATAAAAATTTTAAAAATGCCATAGTTCCCACTGAGTTTGATACTATTGTTAGAAAAGATCTCACTAGGAATTGGGTTCATGATGAAAATGCAGCCCTCTTTGGAGGTGTTTCAGGTAATGCCGGTTTATTTAGTTCTGCAGAAGACATGGCAAAATATATGCAAATGCTTTTGCAAAATGGCTCTTATGCTGGTAAACAATATTTTAAACCTCAAACAGTAAAAGAGTTTACTAGAATTCAATATTTTGAAAACAATAATCGTCGAGGTTTAGGTTTCGACAAACCTTTAATTGGCAACGATACTTTAAGTATTAAAGACTCATATCCTGCTCCACAAGTAAGTTCAGAAAGTTTTGGTCATTCAGGGTTTACAGGAACTTTTGTCTGGGCAGACCCAAAACACAATCTTGTTTTTGTGTTTCTTTCAAATCGTGTTTACCCTAGTAGAACACACCGCAATATTTACAATTTAAATATTAGACCAAAATTACAACAAGTGTTTTATAAGGCTTTAAAAGATTAAACTTAAACTCATAAATATTTAGTACTTTAGAGTTTTAAAAAATCACATGGGATTACTTCTATTTTTTGCCTTTATTTCTATTTTCTTTTCGTTTTTATGCTCTATTCTAGAAGCTGTTTTATTGAGTGTTACACCAACATTTATTAATGTAAAAAAGAAAGAAGGCAAAGCTTATGCATCAGACTTAGAACACTTAAAAAAAGATGTTGATAGGCCATTAATTGCCATATTAACTTTAAACACTATTGCTCATACCGTTGGAGCTATTTTGGTTGGAGTACAAGCAAAAGTGGCTTATGTGGAGCTATATGGTTCACAAACAAAAAGCTTTTTTGGGATAGAATTTACCGAAGAATTAATGGTTGGTGTGGTATCATCAATCATGACTATTTTAATATTGGTGGCTTCAGAAATAATACCAAAAACTATAGGCGCTACCTATTGGAAAGCTTTAGCAAATTTCACAACAAAAGCTTTAAGGGTTTTAATTTTTCCGTTGAAATGGACTGGATTGCTTTGGCTATTACAACTCACAACAAAACTTATTGGTGGTAAAGGTCACGGTAGCGTATTAAATCGAGAAGATTTTCATGCTATGGCAGATATGGCTCATGAAGAAGGTGTTTTCCAAGAGTCTGAAAGCAAAGTAATTAAAAATCTTTTAACGTTTAAAGACGTTATGGCTAAAGATATTATGACCCCCAGAACAGTGATGAAAACTGAAAATGAAACTACAACTGTTGAAGATTTTTTTAATAAAAACTTAAATCTTCGCTTCTCTAGAGTTCCAATATATATCGATACCGAAGACAATATAAAAGGTTTGGTGTTAAAAGATGATGTCTTCAAAGAAATGGCTCTTAATAATGGTGCTAAAAAATTATCCGAACTTAAACGAGATATCATTATTGTAAATCGCAATATGGCTATTCCTAAATTATTCGAACAACTTGTTGAAACTAGAAACCATATGGCTTTAGTAGTTGATGAGTACGGTACAGTAAGCGGGCTAGTAACCATGGAAGATGTTATTGAAACCTTACTTGGTTTAGAGATTATGGATGAGAGTGATAACGTATCCGACTTGCAAGTTCAAGCTAGAAAAAATTGGGAAGCCAGAGCCAAAAAATTAGGTATTTTAGGAGAGACAAATATTGAAGATTAATGGAAACTTGTATTATCAAATCACCTTTAGGGTTCACTAAAATTATTGGTGACAAAGAAGGTATTACTTCGATAACTGTTTTAAATTCTGAAGAAAAAATTACTGATATTATTCCTGTTGAATTAGAAGATTGCGTTATTCAACTTAATGAATATTTTGAAGGCACTCGTAAACAATTCGATTTATATCTAAACCCAAAAGGCACCGATTTTCAAAAAAAAGTATGGGGTTTACTTGAACAAATTCCATATGGAAAAACAGTTTCTTATTTAGAGTTATCAAAACAATTAGGAGATGTTAAGGCTATACGAGCAGTTGCCAATGCTAATGGCAAAAACCCCCTTTGGATTATTGTACCATGCCACAGAGTTATTGGGAGTGACGGGAGTTTAACAGGTTATGCAGGTGGTTTACACCGTAAACAATGGTTGTTAGAACATGAAAGCCCGTACAAGCAACAATCTCTATTTTAAATGTACAGAGTACTTACAAATATTGCAAAGCGATTGTTTACTGATGCTCAAATATACAAGTACGGTTTTAATTGGTCGCCTATGTACAGGCGCTCTACAGGAAAGGTTATTGAAGTAAGTGATGATTTACATTTTGTTAAAATTAAAATCCCTTTAAATTGGAAAAACAGAAATTTTGTAGGCACCATTTTTGGCGGCAGTATGCTTTCAGCTACAGACCCTATATATATGATTCAGCTTATGAATATTTTAGGTGAAGATTACATTGTTTGGGACAAAGAAGCATCTATAAACTACAAGCGTCCTGGAAAAGAAACTATATATTGTGAATTTACGTTTACCAAAGACGAAATTAAGGCTATTAAAAAAACCATAACTAATAATGGGGAAATGGACATTTTAAAAACCTCAACTCTAATAGATAAAAAAGGCAATACCATTGCAGAATTGCGCAAAACTATTTATGTTGCCAATAAAACATTTTTTAAAGGCAAACGTAAACAGAATAGACAGTAAAACTACCGTTTATTCCTTTACGTTTTTAATAGTATAGAATTTTCTTATCTTTAGTTCTACATTAAAAATTAACAGATGAAATTCTTGAAAAAACTCTTTAAGTGGATTGTAATATTATTTGGATTATTAGTCATTGTGCTTTATGCAACAGATACTGACTATTTACTAAAAGCGGTAAGAACTATATATCTGCAAGGTTATACCACAGCGTATTTAGAAGATTATAAAAAATTTGATAATCAAATAATAGAAAATAGCACGCCGCAACCTTGGCCAAATCACAAAAATTACAATTCGGTTGAAGAATCAGAGGGTTTAAAATCCATTAACGGAACTAATGGTACTATTGCTTATGTTATTATAAAAAATGATAGTATTTGGTTTGAAAACTATTATGATGGTTTTAGCGAAAACTCTCAAACCAACTCCTTTTCTATGGCTAAAAGTTATGTATCAGGTCTTATGGGAAAAGCCATTCAAGATGGTTATATTAAGAGTTTAAATCAACCTGTTAGTGATTTTATTCCAGAATTTGGCGATGGTCTTGCAGCAAAAATGACTGTTGGCGATTTGTCCAGTATGGCTTCTGGCACCAATTGGGACGAAAAATATTATTCGCCATTATCCATTACAACACGTGCATATTTTGATGATGACTTAGAAAAAGTGATGTTAGGTTTAAAAGTAGTTAGAGAGCCTGGAACCTCTTATAAATATGCAAGTGGAGATACTCAAATGTTAGCCATGGTTATTGAAAAAGCAACAGGTAAAAAAATGTACGACTATTTAACCGAAAGTTTTTGGAAGCCATTAGGGTGTGAAAACCCAACACTTTGGCAAGTAGATAGCGAAGATCATGATTTAGTAAAAGCCTATTGCTGTATTGCGAGTAATGCTAAAGACTTTGCACGTTTTGGAAAACTCTATAAAGACCACGGAAAATGGAATGGAAAACAGATTTTAGATTCTGCTTTTGTAGCAAAATCTTTAAAACCTCGTTTTCCTGAAAGTCCAGAATATGGTTATGGCTGGTGGTTAAAAACCATTGGGAATAAACATTTTTTTATGATGCGTGGGCATCTTGGGCAATATGTTTTTGTAGAACCAAATGACAATGTTATTATTGTAAGATTAGGGCATTCAAAAGGTCCAGGAGATGCCGTTGCAACATTTACAGATGATATAACAACTTATATTAAAGAGGCCTATAAAATGTTAGGTTATGATCTCTAAACTCAATCTTGAAAATATATTGTTTCTGGACATTGAAACCGTTCCAGAAACACAATATTTCTCTGATTTAGATGAAACAAAACAAGCCCTTTGGGAACACAAGTCACAATATCAAAGAAAGGATGAATTTACTGCTGAGGAGTTTTACGAACGCGCCGGTATTTGGGCTGAATTTGGAAAAATAATCTGTATTTCTGTTGGTTATTTCACCTCTCAAGGAGAAAACAGGAAATTTAGAGTAACCTCGTTTTATGGTGATGAAATTAAAATTCTTAAAGATTTTAAAAATCTATTAATTTCTCATTTTAGCCAAACTAAACATTTGCTTTGTGCACACAATGGTAAAGAATTCGACTTTCCTTACATCGCACGTCGTATGATAATTAATGATATTGAACTACCATATAAACTTAATTTATTTGGTAAAAAACCATGGGAAGTCCCTCATTTAGACACTTTAGAATTATGGAAGTTTGGTGATTATAAAACCTATACTTCTTTAAAATTACTAACCAATGTTTTAGGTATTCCTTCTCCAAAGGATGATATTGATGGTAGTGAAGTGTACCGCGTTTATTATAAAGAAAATGAAATAGATAGAATCATTATTTACTGTGAAAAAGACACCATTGCTGTAGCTCAAATATTTTTAAGACTGCGTGGTGATGCTCTTTTAAGTAGTGAAGAAATCATTCATGTTTAAAATGCAAATAAAGATTCTTTTTAGAGTTTTTAAATAATTTTACATCAGTGATTTTGTTCAAAGAAAAAGCCTAGACAAAATTTGTCTAGGCTTATAAATTTATTAAAGAAATTAAGTTTAATTAGTTTTTATAAATTTTTTAGTTATAGTTTCTTCTCCGTCTTCCATTTTAAGGAAATACATACCTGCTTCTAAATTAGAAACATTCACTTTATTTGTGGCTTGTCCTTTTTTAACAACCTGACCAACAACATTAACAATGGTGTATGGGATAGGTTTGTTGTCTAGACGACGTATATTTAATATAGCTCCTTTTACTGGGTTTGGGTATAATAAGAAGTTTTCTTCTAAATCAATACCACCATTAGTATTTAACTCACCTAAAGGCACAATAGAATTATTATTTCCTCTAGAAGAAGACCCTCCAGTAATTCCTTTAATAGTTACTTGATCTATATACACATGATCTGCATTCGCACTAGCATCACATTGAATCCTAAACTGTGCATTAGATGCAAAGTTAACATCAGAAGAATTTAAAGTTACTGTTGCACTATAGAATGTATTATTATTGAAATCTGATCCGCTTGCATAAGCAGCCACTGTAGACCAACTAGAACCATTATAATAACGTACCCAAAAATCTTCACCATTTTCCATACTATACGCGTAAAAATAGAACTTAATTTCAACTTGGTTATAAGCTGTTAAATTAAAATTTTGAGAAGTCATCGCTGATCTTGTTCCTGAATTATCTCGAAGTCTTATTGAATAACTATTTTCATAAGATCTTGAACCAGAATAACGGAAACAATCACTTCCGCCATCACTCCATCCATCCCATCCAGATTCAAAGAATCCTTCATGCAAAGTAGTTGTAGAGCTTGCAGCAACTATAACAGTTCTGCTTACTTGATCTGCTGCATTGCCTGCCGCATCACTTACATTATAATTTACTGTGTAAGTTCCTGCTACTGCAGTGTTAACTGTACCTGTGGTTACAATATTTGCCGTTATATTTCCGTCCACATTATCAGTCGCTGTAGCGCCTTGCTCTGTATAAGTTCCTCCAATAGTTAAATTAATTGTAGAAGCTCCGTTTAATGTTATTACCGGCTTTACAATATCTGCAGCAACTATAACTGTTCTACTTACTTGATCTGCTGCATTACCTGCTGCATCACTTACATTGTAATTTACTATGTAAGTTCCTGCTACTGTAGTATTAACTGTGCCTGTAGTTACAATGTTTGCTGTTATATTTCCATCTATATTATCGGTTGCTGTAGCTCCTAATTCTGAATAGGTTTGTCCTACATTTAAATTAACTGTAGAAGCTCCGTTTAATGTTATTACTGGCTTTATAATATCTGGACCAGAGCTTTGAACATTAATTGTATAATCTTCCACTTCTCCGTCAAAATTTGTTTGACAAGAAGTAGGGTTAGAATTATATCTAGCAGAAACTCTCATTCTAGTACTTCCTAACTGTGCACTTACAGGAATAGAAATTGATAAGGTTGGTAGTGCACCATTAGCTACATTACTTATATTACCTAAATCGTATGCTTCTCCGCTGTCTGTGAAATCTCCATTTTGATTCCAATCAACCCAAGCAAATGCATCTACTCTATAATTGCCATCTGTATTCACATAAACCGTAAGGTTTTCAGATGAAGATTGAGTAACTGCTGCGCTAAGATTAGTGAAATCTTCGTAACCAACATTTTTTGCAGGACCATCGGCATTGTCTATCGCTCCAAATATTACTCGAGAAACGCCTGTTTGATATGATGTATTCCCACTCGAAGTACAATAATTTAATTGTACAGCTGTAGTTGTAAAGTTGATAACGCTACTATAAGCAGAATTGCTACCTCCATTACATTTACTTCTTACCTGCGCTTCATATTGTGTTGATGCGGTTAATCCTGTTAAATTGGTTGTAGCTCCTGTAACAGCAACAGTTGTCCAACTTGATGCTCCAACAACTCTATATTGTAAATCGTAAGTAGCAGCAGTAACAGTATTCCAGCTTAACGTAGCAGTTGTAGCGACTACATTACTTGCTGCCAACCCTGATGGAACCGTAGCATTACAAACTACTGGAGCACCAATAGTGAAATTAGAATTAGAAATATCGAAAAAGATATGATTTGTCCCTCTTACCATAATTCTATTTTGGCTTCCTTGATTGTCTGGAACTACAATGTCATGAGAACCGTCATTAGGAACACCAGAAGCTAAAGTAATAGGATAGGTGTCTCCTCCATCTGTAGACAGCAAAATATCAACATTAGTAGCATTAACCCCGTTCCCTGTAGTACCTGCAACGTCCCATGTAACCGCTTGAGTTGTATTAGCATTCCAAGTTACATTGCTATTAGGTGCATTTAATATAAAAGGGCCCGCAGTTCCATTAACCGTTATAACTGTATCGTCACTATTGTTATTTGCTCCACCAGCTCTATTGTCTCTTACAGTAAATCTAAAATTTAAAGTTCTTGCAACATTAGGTACAGCTTCCCATTGCCATGATGTAGCTCCTGTTTTTATTGTTGCTAAATTTGGGAAATACCTGCTTGGATTTGTTGATGGACTATACGATCTAAATGCTGGACCAGATGTTCTAGTTGTACTTGGATATGTGGACGATGAAGTTCCTAAATCCATTTGTTCCCAACAATACGTTAACACGTCGCCAGAATTTGCATCTGTACCAGATCCTGTTAATACAAAAGGCGTGCCTTTTGGAATAGTATAATTAGTTCCTGCATTTGCAGTTGGAACTGCATTCCCTGTATTAGTATTAGTTGGACATGATTTTGTTTTTACATTATCGGTTACTTGTCTTATACTATGCGCGTGAAAATAAGGGTCGCTATGCGGTTGTACATCAGTAGCACCTGTAATTCCTGCATACCCCATAATGGTCGACCCACTTCCTGGTTCTGCCTGTACGCCTGTACCACTTTCATTTCTAAAAGTAAAGGTGTGATTTGCTCCAAACTGATGCCCCATTTCGTGAGCAACGTAGTCTACATCAAAATTTACACCAGATGGAGTTGTATATGATGTCCATCCGCTTCCTTTACTACCGTTAGTACAAACACAACCTATACATCCTGCATTGCCATTGTTTTGTAAATTTGCAAATAGATGACCTATATCATAATTAGCTTCACCTATAACACTTGTTAACGTAGATTGTAATTCTCCATTATAACCAGAGGTTGAACTACTATATGGGTCTGTAGATGAATTTGTATAAATTACCGCATCTGTATTAGCAATTAATACCATAGTAACATTAAAATCGTTTTCAAAAATACCATTTACCCTAGTCATTGTTGCATTAATTGCTGCTAAAGCCTGAGCCTTAGTCCCTCCATGGTAAGCAGTATATTCTCCAGTTGCAGACATTGCTAATCTAAAAGTTCGTAACGTACCATCGTCTGCATTCTTATATGTTGTTCCTCCTTTAGATTGTAATTTAGAATGCGCGGCGTCAATAACTTCACATTCAAAATCGTTTATACTCTCTTTCTCATCTGCTCTTCGATAAACTGTATATTCAGATAAATCATTAGTATAAGGTTCTATAAAAGACGCTTCTTTTTTTGCAGATAATCGCATACTCTGAAACCCTTTTGGCGAAATACTAAAACGGATTATATCTGTTCTATTGTCGATTCCTTGACCAGCGTAAGATTTAATTCCTGGATATTTAGCAGCTAATTCTGGATGCATAACTGGTGCTTCAGTTATACGGTAGTTTTCAAATTCACCCTCAGCATTTGGAAACGCAATAATTAATTTAGATTCTCCGACAAAATTCCCTCTTAATGGAGCTTTAGATAGAGCCTTGGTTAGTTCTTCAACATCTAATGAATAGGTTTGGGTCTTTGGTAGGTTTTTTTTGCTTGCTAAAGTTTTAGCATTACTAGCTGGGTTTTCTTTTTTCCAAAATTGATTTTGAGCAAAAGAGACGTTAAAGCTCGTAAAAATAATAAGTAGTAGTAGTTTTTTAATCATAATGATGGTTTGAGTTATTATTAGTTTTTAGTTATAATTTTTCCGAATTTAATTTAAAAAACATTAAAAAAATAACTATTCTGTAATTTTTCGATGAAATTACAGGGTAGTTATTAACAATATGGTTTTTCCACATGTAGCAAGTAAGAAATATCTTATTTGTTAAAAAACAAAAAGTCCACATGGGTTTCCCATGTGGACTTTTAACATAAACTAAAAGGTTAAGTTAATTACTCTTTACAAATCTTTTAGTCATTTTTTCTTTCCCGTTATTTACTTCTATATAATAAACACCTGCCTCTAAATTCCCAACCATAACTTCTTTAGTTGTTTTGCCTACATTAACTACTTGACCTAGCATGTTAATGATTTTATAAGATATGTTATTATTTCCGCTGGAAAGCTTGATGTTTAAAACTGCTCCTTTAACTGGATTCGGATATAGCTTAAAATTGTTTTTCTCTAGAACAACAACTTCATCTTCTGGAATACTCAATATTTTGTTAGTTGTTCCTCTTGCAGAGCCACTAGTGCCGTCTCCAACAATAACAACTTGATCAATAAAGATTTGGTCATTGTTTCCAGAAGCATCACACCTAAGCCTAAACTGAGCATTGTTAACTAAGTTATATTGCGAAGCATTAAGCGTAACAATAATTTTATTACTAAAGCTTCCATTGTTAAAGTCTACGCCTCTTGTCCAAGTTTTTATAGTCGTAAATCCAGATCCATCATTATATTGCAGCCAGAAATCTTCATTGTTTTCCATACTGTGAGCATAGAAATAAAAGCTGAATTCTACTTCGTTATATGGAGATAAGTCAAATGATGGAGAAGTCAATTATACCTAGCAGAAACTCTCATTCTAGTACTTCCTAGTTGAGCACTAGCAGGAATAGAAACAGACAATGTTGGTAAAGCTCCATTTGGAACATTACTTATGTTACCTAAATCATATGCTTCTCCGCTATCTGTGAAATCTCCATTTTGATTCCAGTCAATCCAAACAAATGCATCTACTCTATAATTTCCATCAGTATTAACATAAACCGTAAGGTTTTCTGATGTCGATTGAGTAACTGTTGTACTAAGATTGGTAAAATCCTCATAACCGACATCTTTTGCTGGTCCATCAATATTATCAATTGCTCCAAATATTACCCTAGATACTGCTGTTTGATATGATGTGTTTCCACTAGAAGTACAGTAATTTAGCTGAACATTTGTTGTTGTAAAGTTAACAGAAGCACTGTAAACCGAACTGCTTCCTCCTGTACAATTACTTCTTACCTGCGCTTCATATTGTGTTGAAGCCGTTAAACCAGTTAAATTAGTTGACGCACTAGACAAACCATTAACATTGGTCCAATTTGATGCTCCAATTTCTCTATATCTTAAATCGTAAGTTGCTCCAGAAGTAGCGTCCCAACTTAAAGATGTTGTCGTAGCCCCAATATTAAATGCATTTAAACCGGTAGGAGCAACTGCACCAATTGGAGTTAACAAAACATCAGCTAACGTTAGCGTTTGATAATCTGATATGGTTTGCCCAGATAAAGTAAACGACTGATAACAAGGTGCTTCAAATAGAATATCATAAGTTCCTGCTTTAACAGGCCTGTAATAATCACCTCCATTAGCATCAGAAAACGTATTCGATCCAAATGCATCATGACCTACAAGTGTTACTGTAGCTTCAATTGGAGTATTGGTACTCGCATCTTTAACAATACCTCTAAAACCATAAGTTCCTTGAGTTAAGTAATCTAATAAAGCGTCACGATTATAAAGCCAATAATTAACCAACTGACTTTCAGGAAGGAGCTTAGTATCAGATAGTTCAATAGTTACCTCTTTACATTGTTGATAAACATTCATATAATCCTGACGCCCTCCAAATACACGATACCACTCAGCTCCATGAGTTACTCCAGGGCTTGGATATACATTACTATCATCATCAGCCGTCATATATGTTGTGTCACCTAAGGCATCGCTATCATTTTGCGCATGCGTAGCATATTCTACTCCTGTAAATTCGAACCAATCTCCATCAGGATGTGTATATTGGCTTACATAAGCATTATCAAATGGGTAATTAAACAACTCTGTTCCTCCATGAAAGTTAGCAGATATAACAAAATGATTTGCATCTGCTAAAGCCATAAATGCTAAAGTTTCTGCTTGATAAGCTTCACCATCAGTATGTGCACCTTGAACATTATCTGGATAGTTTCTATTTAAATCTAGATTATTAATGTTACCTCTTCTAGCCCCAGCTACAGAGGTATTATTAGAGCTTCCATAATAAGTGCCATCTGGATTAGCACTAGGGTTTATCCAAATTTCCGTGTTTTCAACCAAGTTCTTTACTCTAGCATGATCAGCATGTCCCGTATCCGCGTAAACAGTTAATATGTAATCGATAAGAGTAAGCATCATTGGATACCCAGCAATTTCATCACCATGCATAGATGAAGTATACATAAGTTTTGGTTCTTGTTCGTCTGTTGTAACATTATCCGAAATTTTCACAAACAGTAGTTCTTTACCGTCATTTTCTGCTGTATTACCAATGCTAATTTTTTGTACAAGTGTTGGATTGTCATTTTCAAAATCCTGCATTTGTTGTGCATACTGTGCATAAGTTGGATAATTAGCTACAGGAAAAGTAAGCGTATTTGCAAAACTTTTTGAGGTCGTGCCTTTAAAAGACTTAGCCTGTTTGTTATCGTATATTATACTAGCATCAACTTCATTTTCGCTTTCTGGGACTTGGAAAGGAATGTTTTTTGTTTGAAATGCTCTAAACTGTTTTTCGTTTGCCCAAGCTGTGAGAGTTTTTGTTTTCTTATCGTAATTAACTATAGATAAGTTTCTACTAAAAGCTTCAACTTCTGAAGGGTGATTTACTTTAAAAGAAAATGTAAGTTCTCCTTTTTGCTTTAAAAACCTCTCTGCTTTTTGTTCATAATCTTGAGAGAATGCAAAAACTACATTAAATAAAATAACGAGGGGTAGTAATAGTCTTTTCATAATGGTTGGTTATAAGGGTTAAACAATTATTATAAATCTAGTTGTTTTTTTAAGATTAAATACAATTTTTACAGACAATCTTTATGTAATGTAGCTTTTTACGGAATAGCCATAATTTTTTTGAGGAAACAGATTACATTTTATAGTGTCTTATTTTTATTATTATATGTTTTCCGTTTGGTATCTTTGAAATTCTACTTAAATAGCTTTAAAATAATGTCATCAATTTTAACTATTACAGATTTATCTATTTCATTTGGTGAGAATGAAGTAATTCACAATGTTTCATATTGTCTGAACGAAAACGAAATTTTAGGAGTTGTTGGAGAATCTGGGTCGGGTAAATCTGTATCATCTTTAGCTATTTTAGGTTTGCTTCCTAAAAATATTTCTAAAATAAGTTCTGGAAGTATCATTTATAACAATGAAGATTTAACTAAGTTATCACCCAAAGAATTTCAAAAAATTCGCGGTAATAGAATAGCTTTTATTTTTCAAGAACCCATGAGTTCTTTAAACCCTTCTATGACCTGTGGTAAACAAGTACAAGAAATTTTATTGCTTCATACAAATCTTTCAAAAAAAGAAGCAAAAAAAGAAGCTATTGTATTATTTGAAAAAGTAAAACTTCCTGATGCAAATCGAGTTTACAACGCATACCCTCATGAAATTTCTGGTGGTCAAAAACAACGGGTTATGATAGCCATGGCTATAGCCTGCAAACCAGATGTTTTAATTGCTGACGAGCCTACAACAGCTCTTGATGTAACTGTGCAAAAAGAAATTATTAGTTTACTAAAAGAGTTACAACTTGAAACCAAAATGAGCATAATTTTTATTACGCACGATTTGGCTTTAATTTCAGAAATTGCAGATAGAGTAATAGTTATGTACAAAGGAGGTATTGTTGAAAAGGGTAACGTATCTAGTATTTTTAACAATCCTCAACATATATACACAAAGGCACTAATTAATTCTCGCCCCTCATTAAAAACTAGGTTGAAAATTTTACCAACTATCAATGACTATTTAAATGATACTACTTCTCATGATATAATTACTGCTGAAGACAGAAAATTAAAACATGAAAAACTGTATAGTAATAAGCCTTTATTAGAAGTTATTAATGTTGAAAAAGAGTATATGTCAAAATCTGGATGGTTTAGTAAACCCGAGATATTTAAAGCTGTAAATAATGTAAGTTTCAAGCTATACGAAGGAGAGACATTAGGGTTAGTTGGCGAATCTGGCTGCGGAAAATCTACTTTAGGGAATGCCATACTTCAATTAGATAAAGCAACAGCTGGCCAAATTTTGTATAGCGGGGTTGATATCACTCAATTATCTAATTCTGAGATAAAAAAACTAAGGAAAGACATTCAAATAATCTTTCAGGATCCTTATTCGTCTTTAAACCCAAGAATTCCAATAGGAGAAGCTATTTTAGAACCTATGAAGGTTCATAATTTATATTCAACAGATAAAGAACGCAAAGAAAAAGTAATTGAGATTTTAAAGCGTGTTGGCTTATCTGAAAATTATTTTAATAGATATCCTCATGAATTTTCTGGCGGGCAAAGGCAGCGTGTTGGAATTGCTAGAACTATAGCATTACAACCTAAGCTTATTGTTTGCGACGAATCGGTTTCTGCATTGGATATTTCTGTTCAAGCCCAAGTTTTAAACCTGTTAAATGAGCTAAAAGAAGATTTTAACTTTACTTATATATTTATTTCACATGATTTGGCCGTAGTTAAATACATGGCAGATCAGCTACTAGTTATGAATAAAGGTAAAATTGAAGAATTAGACGATGCAGATATAATATACAACCAGCCTAAAAAAGATTATACTAAAAAGTTAATTAATGCTATCCCTAAAGGGTTATAACATAAATATTTTTTTTGTTAAGTATAGTAAGCTTTTTACAAATCGTAAATTTTCTTGAAGCGTCTCTTTCAATTTGCTTTCACTTATTGTAGATTGTTCAGGTAGATTTGATTCCATAATTCCGTAGGTTAAGTTTAATGGTAGATTTGGGAAAATCTATAATATTGGTTTGGTTAATTTGGGGAAAGCAAATATGAAACATATTTTTAAAAAATCAGTTTAAAAACATATAAATTCGATAAAGTGCATATTTTTTTAACATTTAGTATGCTTTTGGTCGATTGAGACTTTCTTATAAACTCATCTCAGGAATATCTCCTTCAACAATTAATGTGCCTTCTGTAGCATTTTTAATATCCTCTACAGAAACCCCTGGAGCACGTTCTAATAGTTTAAAACCAAGTGTTGTAACTTCTAGTACTGCCAAATTGGTTACTATTTTTTTAACACAACCAACACCTGTTAATGGTAATGAGCATTTTTTTAATAATTTAGATTCGCCTCTTTTATTAGTGTGCATCATCGCCACAATTATATTCTCAGCACTGGCAACTAAGTCCATAGCTCCGCCCATGCCTTTTACCATACGTCCTGGTATTTTCCAATTTGCAATGTCTCCATTCTCAGCAACTTCCATAGCTCCTAAAATTGTTAAATCTACATGTTGCCCTCTTATCATTGAAAAACTCATTGCAGAATCAAAAAAACTTGCTCCTGGTAATGTAGTTATAGTTTGTTTACCAGCATTAATTACATCGGCATCTTCTTCTCCTTCAAAAGGAAATGGTCCCATTCCAAGTACACCATTCTCGCTTTGAAATTCTACTTCTATATCGTTTCTAACATAATTTGCAACTAAAGTAGGAATGCCTATTCCTAAGTTAACATAATAACCATCTTTTACTTCTTTAGCTATTCGTTTTGCAATACCGGTTTTATCTAACATCTATCTTTATATTTTTAATGCTCCTGATAACGTACGCAGGAATCTTTTTAATTGAAAGTAAATTCCTGTATAAACAGGAATACAATATCTATTCTTTTACTCTTACCGTTCTTTGTTCAATCCGTTTTTCATAGGTGTCTCCTTGAAAAATACGTTGCACAAAAATTCCAGGAATATGTATTTGATTAGGATCTAAACTACCTAAAGGCACTAATTCTTCAACTTCAGCAACAGTTATCTTTGCTGCTCCACACATATTAGGGTTAAAATTTCTGGCAGTCCCTTTAAAAATCAAGTTTCCAGCTTCATCTCCTTTCCACGCTTTTACAAAAGCAAAATCTGCGTCAAAAGCATGTTCTAAAACATACATTTTTCCGTTAAACTCTCTAGTTTCTTTTCCTTCTGCTACCTCAGTTCCAAATCCAGCAGGCGTATAAATTGCAGGAAAACCCGCTTGAGCTGCACGACAACGTTCTGCTAATGTTCCTTGCGGAATAAGTTCTACATCCAATTCTCCTGAAAGCATCTGGCGCTCAAATTCATCATTCTCTCCCACATAAGATGATATCATTTTTTTTATTTGACGCTTTTGAAGCAATAAACCTAACCCAAAATCATCGACCCCAGCGTTATTAGAAATACATGTTAATCCTTTAACACCATGCTTAACCAATTCTGCAATTGCATTTTCGGGTATTCCACTTAATCCAAAACCGCCAAGCATTAAAGTCATGTTATCTTTTACGCCTTGAAGCGCCTCTTGAACGTTAGCTACTTTTTTATTAATCATTATCTAAATTTTTGCTGTATAAAATTACGAATAATTGAATAATTACATCAAAGTATTATCAAATAAAAAAACCATCCTAAAAAAGAATGGTTTTTTTATTTTAAGATGTAATACGTTTCTAATTAGAAATCCAAATCATCTGGAATCTCATCACTTCCATCATCTGTAATCGTTTTATTTTTGACTTTAGAACAGTCAACATTTATAGAAAGGTTTGCTGGTTCTTCAAAAGCTTCCTTAGAAATATTTAAATCTTTATCGGCATAACAACTTTTCATATATATACCCCAAATTGGTAATGCCATAGCTGCTCCTTGACCATATTTAGTAGTCCTAAAATGAATCGATCTTTCTTCTCCACCTACCCATACACCAGTAACCAAGTTAGGTACCATTCCCATAAACCAACCATCACTTTGATTTTGTGTGGTTCCTGTTTTTCCTGCTATTGGATTTGTAAATTCGTAAGGGTATCCTGTTACTACTTCTCTAAAATCTGCTCTATAAGCATCTGCCCCTTTTGTTCTTAAACGAACTCCAGAACCTGATTGTGTAACCCCTTCCATAAGCTTTACAGTTACATACGCGGTTTCTTCACTTAATACATCGTTGGTCTCTGGCGTAAACTGATATAAAATCGTGCCGTTCTTATCTTCAATACTAGTAACCATTACAGGTTTTGTATACACCCCCTTATTAGCAAAAGTGGAGTATGCTCCAACCATTTCGTAAACGCTAATTTCTGGCACCCCTAAGGCAATCGCTGGCACTGGTAAAACTTCAGATTCAATTCCTAATTTTTTAGCTAAATCAACAACGGTTTGTGGTCCTACTTCGTCAATAAGTCTTGCCGTTATAGTATTTACTGAATTTGCTAAAGCATTTTTTAAAGTTCTTTTTCCCCCATAGTCACTATCGCCATTAGAATTTTTAGGGCACCATGGGTCAGGATTCCCGTGT
The DNA here is from genome assembly GCF_002741945.1 of Gaetbulibacter sp. 4G1. GTDB lineage: Bacteria > Bacteroidota > Bacteroidia > Flavobacteriales > Flavobacteriaceae > Wocania_A > Wocania_A spongiicola. The sequence goes on along the minus strand of NZ_MDVN01000022.1, from coordinate 820,549 downwards.
TTATTTGCTTCTATACAATATGGCGTGTCTGGGTATTCGTCGCAAGGCGATTTATGTAATTGATCTATGGCTGTTGCATATACTAAAGGCTTAAAGGTTGAACCTATTTGGCGCTTCCCTTGTTTTACCATATCGTATTGAAAATGTCTGTAATTCATGCCGCCAACCCACGCTTTTACATGACCCGTTTGCGGATTCATAGACATCATACCTGGTCGCAAAAACGATTTATAATAACGCATCGAATCGATAGGTTTCATGATAGTATCTTTCTCCGAAGGTTTTCCGTCTTTCCATTCAAAAACAGTCATTTGTATTGGTTCGTAAAACGATGCTTCTATTTCTTTGTTAGACTTTTTTAAATCATATTTTAAATGATTCCATCTCTTTCCTCTTCTCATTGATCTAAGCATCAGCGTATCAATAGCGCCTCGAGTTAACTCTAAAAATGGAGCTGTTGGATTTCTTTCTGGTGTGTTTTGATGAAAAAACTCTGCTTGTAACCTAGGCATGTGTTGTTGTACAGCATCCTCAGCATGTTTTTGCATACGTGAATCGATAGTCGTATAAATTTTTAATCCATCATTATATAAACTCCATTTAGTCCCATCCGGTTTTGGGTTCTTTTTTATCCAATCTTTCATAAAACCAGAAAGGTACCCTCTAAAATAAGTAGCAATTCCATCACGATGTGATTGTGGTGTATAATTTAAATCTAACTCCGTTTTTTGAAGTGAATCTTTAATCGTTTCCGTTATGTACCCATTCCTAAACATCTGATAAAGCACTACATTACGTCTGTTCTTTACACCTACGGGGTTCCTTCTTGGGTTATATAAAGATGAATTAACAAACATACCAACCAACATAGCTGCCTCCTTTATTTCTAAATCAATAGGTTCTTTATCAAAATAAATACGAGACGCACTTCGAATACCATCGCCATTATTTCCAAAATCATAAATGTTGAAGTATTGCGCCATAATCTCTTCTTTGGTATATTGGCGTTCCAAACGCGTAGCAATAACCCATTCTTTTACTTTCTGAGTAAGTCTACTAATTGTACTTGGAGAAGCTACTCCTACAAATAATTGTCTAGATAATTGCTGAGAAATTGTACTAGCCCCACCTCTTTTCCCTAAAAAAGCAAACGCTCTTAATGTGCCTCTAGCATCAATCCCAGCATGCTCGTGAAACCGCTCATCTTCAGTTGCGATTAATGCGTCAACCAAATGTTGAGACAAATCACCATAACTAACAGGTGTTCTGTTATCGTTGAAATAAAATTTCCCTAATGTTACTCCATCTGAAGAAATAATTTCGGTTGCTAAATTTGTTTTTGGGTTTTCTAACTGTGTATGGTCAGGCATATCTCCTAGCCAACCCCATGAAGCAGTTAAAAATATAAGAATTACTGCTAGAACTCCTCCTGAGAATAACATCCAAAACCAACGAATGTATTTCGAAAAGTCTTGTGTGTTTTTTGTTTCTTTCTTTGCCTTTGTTTTTGCCATAATTAAGTGCCTAAAATTATGAATGCTATTTTTTTATTGGTTTTTCTATTCTAAAACCTACATCTGTAATACCATCAAGCTCTGTTACGCCATTAACTTTTCCATTTTCTCTCATAGCGTGCTGGATGTTAACAATATATTCTCCAGTTTCTTTAAATACAACCTGTTCTTTATACCACAGTTTATTTTCTTTTATACCTGTTATTCCAGTTCCTAAAAGTTTTCCGCTTGGGTCTGCCATTCTGTACTCTAATGTGTCCTTTATTGTTTTACCGTGTGGAAAAACCATCTCTACAATTAAAAACAGATTGTTAAATTTATAATCGTTTGTGTTTCTTAAATTAACAAACAAGTTATACGCATTTGTTGAATCTGGCGGATTCACCTTAAAGCTTACAATACTATCTTTATGCCACGAACTTGGAACAGATTTGTAGGTGTCGAATACACGATTTGAATCGCATGATGCTAAAACAAGAAAAAAAACTAGACAAAATAATACTACATTACTTAGCTTCATTTTTATTTTTTTGAGGTTTTCTTTTGTTTTTTCTGTTCCTATTGTTTCTGCTCTTATTATTTTTACGTTTGTTATAGCGTTTTGGACTATCGAAACGTGTTAAACTATCCTGTCCTACAACGTTCTCAAATTCTGTTTTAGTATCTTCAATAAGATCTGAAGCATATTCTTCAAGGCTTGCTATTTTTTTATTCTTCTTATTGGCTTCTATTATTTCGTTGGCTTGTGCCGTGGTTATTTTATGCCAATTCATCCACTCTCCTTCATAAGCATACCACATATGTCCTTTAAAAATATCCGTCTTTTGACAAACTGCAGTGCCTTTTTCGGTTTTAAGTTTAATATCTGTTTTAGGAAAATCTTTTAAGGCATCTAAATATGTATCTAACTCATAATTTAAACAGCATTTTAATTTTCCACATTGGCCAGCTAATTTTTGAGGATTCAAAGATAATTGCTGGTAACGTGCTGCTGATGTGCTTACAGAACGAAAATCTGTTAACCAGGTTGAGCAACATAATTCGCGCCCACAAGACCCTATACCACCAAGCCTTGCTGCTTCTTGTCTAAAACCTACTTGCTTCATTTCTATGCGCGTTCTAAACTCGCGTGCAAAAACTTTGATAAGCTCTCTAAAATCTACACGCTCATCTGCTGTATAATAAAACGTTGCTTTACTGGCATCGCCTTGAAACTCGATATCTGAAATTTTCATTTGCAATTTCAAATCGATAGCAAACTGGCGTGCTTTAACCTTCATCGATTCTTCTTTGTCGCGCGCTTTTTGCCAAATGTCAATATCTTTTTGACTTGCTTTTCGGTATATTTTTAAAATATCGTCACCCTCAGTCGAAATGTTTTTACGTTTCATTTGAACGCGTACCAATTCTCCTGCAAGAGTAACCATACCAATATCATGACCAGATTGCGCTTGAGTGGCAACCACATCGCCAATGCTTAGCGTTAAGTTTTCAGTGTTTTTATAGTAATTTTTTCGTCCGTTTTTAAAACGAACTTCAATCCAGTTGAATGGTTTTTCTCCATTGGGAAGTGACATATTTGCAAGCCAATCAAAAACAGTTAGTTTATTACAACTATCTGTTCCGCAAGTGCCATTATTTTTGCATCCTTTTGGTTGACCGTCTTTTCCAGTTGAACAACTGTTACAAGCCATATGTTTTTATATGTTGAATTCGCTAATAATTAGATTATTACGAATGAAGGTTTATAAATCTTTTAAAACGTAAATATAAGATTATTCTAAAGACTTAAAACAAAGAATTTGTAGTTGTTCTTTTCGGCTTAAGTTTAGGCCTCTTTATTTTTTAAAACTTCAAAAATATTTCTTAAATCTTTTTTATATGGCAAATGGTCTGCGCGTCCCTTTTTAAATATATCATTACTATTACCTTGTCCTTTACGGAGTTCCTTTTGCTCTTCGTAAGGCAAAGCATGTATTTCTTTGCAATTTGTTGAACAACAATTATTCATCTCTTTTTTGCAATCATCACATTGAATAAATAGTAAATGGCAGGCGTCATTAGCGCAATTGGTATGTATATCTGCTGGTTTTCCGCATTGGTGGCAACAAGCAATTACATCATCACTAATTTTTTCAGCTCTACGTTCATCAAAAACAAAATTTTTTCCAACGAATTTATTCTCTAAATTGTTTTCGTTTACTTGTCGTGTATATTCAATAATTCCACCTTCTAGCTGATATACATTTTTAAAACCTTTATGTTTAAAATAGGCACTTGCCTTTTCACATCGAATGCCTCCTGTGCAATACATTACTAGATTCTTATCTTCTTTATGTGTTTTTAAATCGTCTTCAATAATATCCAACGATTCTCTAAAAGTATCAACATCTGGTGTTATCGCATTTTTAAAATGTCCTATTTCGCTCTCATAGTGGTTGCGCATGTCTACCAATACAGTTTTACTGTCCTCAATAAGTTCATTAAACGTATTTGCATCAACATGTACACCTTTATTGGTAACATCAAAAGTGTCATCATTTAAGCCATCTGCAACAATCTTATCTCGTACTTTTACTTTAAGTTTTAAAAACGATTTATTGTTTTGCTCAATAGCAATATTTAATCGTATTCCTTTTAAAAAATCAATCGTATCTAAATGAGATTTAAAGGCGTTAAAGCGATCTGCTGGAAGCGACAACTGTCCGTTAATGCCTTCATGTGCGACATAAATTCTACCTAGAACATCTAATTCATTCCAAGTAATAAATAATTGATCTCTAAACTCTTGAGGATTGGTGATTTTAGCGTATTGATAAAAAGAAAGTGTCAATCGATTTTTTCCTGCTTTATCGATTAATTCTGCTCTTTCTTTAGCGCTTAATTTATTGTACAGTTGCATGCTATACTAATGTTTTTAAGGTTAAAACCGCATAAAGCGGAATAAAGAAATGTTTTAAAATGCAAAAGTACACTTTTATAAGAATAGAACAATTTTTTGCATAAAAAAAGCACCTTAATTTACATAAAGTGCTTTGATAAAATAGTTCGAGTTAGTTCTATATTCAAACCATTGTAGGTAAATTTCATAGCAAAAATTTTCCTGCGTTTATTAGTAGATGCAAAATGTTTAAAAAGGTTGCGTGATAAAATTGTATTCTGATAAAAGTTATAGTATTTTAGCTGCTATTACTTCAGAAAAAAATATTAGAAATGAGCAACGAAAAAGAAGCAAAATTAAAAGCACTAAAACTTACTTTAGATAAATTAGATAAAGCTTACGGGAAAGGAACCGTAATGAAAATGAGCGATGCCGCTATTGAAGATGTTGATGCTATTCCATCTGGATCTTTAGGCTTAGATATTGCTTTAGGCGTTGGTGGCTATCCGCGTGGTCGTGTTATTGAAATTTATGGCCCTGAATCTTCTGGTAAAACAACATTAACATTGCATGCCATTGCAGAAGCGCAAAAAGCAGGAGGCATTGCTGCATTTATTGATGCTGAACATGCTTTTGATAGATTTTATGCAGAAAAATTAGGTGTAGATATTGACAATTTAATTATCTCTCAACCTGATAATGGTGAACAAGCACTTGAGATTGCCGATAATTTAATTCGCTCTGGTGCTATTGACATTGTTGTTATAGACTCTGTAGCAGCCTTAACACCTAAAAGTGAGATTGAAGGCGAAATGGGAGACTCGAAAATGGGTTTACACGCACGTTTAATGTCTCAAGCTTTAAGAAAGCTAACAGGATCAATAAGTAAAACTAATTGTACTGTAATTTTCATTAATCAATTACGTGAAAAAATTGGAGTAATGTTTGGCAACCCTGAAACAACAACAGGAGGTAATGCCTTAAAGTTTTATGCTTCGGTACGATTAGATATTAGACGTTCTACTCAAATTAAAGATAGTAATGGTTCTGTTTTAGGAAATAAAACTAGAGTTAAGATTGTTAAAAACAAAGTAGCTCCGCCTTTTAAATTGGCAGAATTTGATATTATGTATGGAGAAGGTGTGAGTAAAGTTGGAGAGATTTTAGATATCGCAGTTGAACACGAAGTCGTTAAAAAGAGTGGCTCTTGGTTTAGCTATGACGACACTAAACTTGGACAAGGGCGAGATGCTGTAAAAGCAATTATTAAAGACAATCCCGAGCTCATGGACGAGCTAGAAGATAAAATAAAAGCAGCTTTAAAAGTATCCGAATAAAAAAAATCCCGATGAATCGGGATTTTTTTTGCAATTAAGCGAATAATACACGCAACCTTTTAGTTTGTTTGACATCTATAAATACAAAAACATGTATTAAGTAGAAATATTAAAAATTATTTGTAATGAAAAAGTTAGTCGCCCTAAGCTTTACTTTACTTTTATTTGTATCATGCAGTCTTGATGATGATAATTCAAATGATGGTAGTGCAAACTATAGCTTTGAAATATTATCTGTAGAAAGTGTTGATATTCCGGATGCTTTTACTTTAGGAGAAGTTTATCCTATAACGGTTTCTTATTTTAAACCTTCAACCTGCCATTCTTTTAAAGAGTTTTATTATTTAAAAGAAAACAACATACGTACTGTAGCCCCAATAAATTACGTATTTGAAAACAACAGTTGCGAAACGCTTACAAACGAATTAGTAGAAGCAACATTTAATTTTATTGTTAACAGTAACGGATCGTATATATTTAAGTTTTGGCAAGGAGAAGACAATAATGGGGAAGATCAATATTTAACTATAGAAGTACCCGTTACAAATTAAGTTTAAGTATTAATAAATACGTGTTTTAATTTGAGTTTAAATCAACTCATAGAAAATTGTAGAATTAATGATACTAAAGCCCAAGGGGAATTATACAAACTCTTTTCGAGTAAGTTATTCTCTGTATGCTTAAAGTATTCAAGAAACTATGCCGAAGCAGAAGATAATTTGCAAGACGCATTTTTAACTATTTTTAATAAAATAGAGCAATACAAAAACAAAGGCTCTTTTGAGGGGTGGCTAAAACGAATAGCTATAAATACAGCGCTACAGCGTTACAGAAACGAAAAAGTTTTTGATATAGTAAATGAGAATATAGAAGATGATGTAGAATTAGAGATTGATGAAGATCATGTTTCTTTAGATTATCTCTTAAAAATTATTCAAGAACTACCTGATCGCTATCGGCTAGTTTTTAACCTTTATGTGTTAGATGGTTATTCGCATAAAGAAATTGCAGAAATGCTAAATATAAACATAGGTACCTCAAAATCAAATTTAGCAAGGGCTAGACAGGCTTTGAAGGAGACTATTGAAAATTATAAGACAACAAAAAGTTTACAATCCTTATAATGAGTGATAAAAAACATATAGACAGATTATTTCAGGAACGTTTCAAAAATTTTGAAGCAACCCCTAGCGATGCTGTTTGGGAAAATATAGAAGCCGAGCTTAACAAGAAAAAGAAGAAACGACGTATTATCCCTATTTGGTGGAGATATGCTGGCGTAGCAGCTTTACTTGTGCTTTTACTAACAGTTAGTGGCTTGTTTAATGGTAATAACTCTGATGATATTCCCACAAACCAGGTTGTTGAAACTGAGAATGTGAAACCTGAGAATCCTAATACTGCTCCAGACGATAATTCGACTAGTAATATTAAAAAGGAAAATGGAATTATAGATGTGAAAGATGCTGTTGCGGAATCAAATACAGAAAAAGAACCTGCTGAAAAAGCTTCTGAAATTAAAAATAATATTACCCCTTCAAACAAAACATCGGTTGCAGAAAGCACATCTTCAAAACATAAAAACGAAGGCACCCAACAAACTCAGCTTTCTTCAAATAAGAAAACAAACGCTTCTAATATTATTTTAAATAAAGACGATAAAACGGCTATTGCTGAAAATTCAACAGAAAAAAACAATGAGGTTATTCAAAATAAGACCCCTCAAATTGATATAGATAAAGCAAACGAAATAATTAGCAATTCTACAAAAAACAATACTGCTGTTGCAGATACTAAACAAAACGAAAATACCGAAGATATAGTTAAAGACGAGGTTAAAGAAAGTACACTTACTATTGATGAGGTTTTAAATAAAAACAAAGATATTATTGAAGAAGAGAAAGACGAAAACATAAGCAGGTGGAGTATTGCCCCAAATGCGGCGCCTGTTTATTTTAGTAGTTTAGGAGACGGCTCTTCAATAGACCCACAGTTTAACAATAACTCGAAAAGTGGCGAGCTTAATATGAGTTATGGTATTAAAGCCAGTTATGCTGTTAATAAAAAGCTAAGTATTCGCACGGGTATTAATAAAGTTAATTTAGGTTACAATACTAACAATGTGGTCGTGTTTCAATCTCTTAGTGCTAACTCGAGTTCACTACAAAACGTAAACACGGTTAACAACACAGCTGATGCTGTTTCATTTATAAGTAGCGACAATTTAAGTTCTGCAAAAAGCCCTGAGGTATTTTCAAAAAACTCAAACACATCTATTAATCAAGACATGGGTTACATTGAAGTGCCTTTAGAAATTCAATATGCTCTTACAAACAAAAAATTAGGCGTTAACCTTATTGGTGGTTTTAGTTCTTTCTTTTTAAATAAAAATGAGATTTTCTCTGAAAGTGCGGGGTCTAAAACACTTTTAGGTGAAGCAAGTAATTTAAATAAAGTAAGCTATAGTGCCAATTTTGGTTTAGGGTTAAATTATAAAGTTTCAAAAAAAATAGATTTGAATTTTGAGCCTATGTTCAAATATCAAATCAATACGTTTAATAATACGTCTGGTAATTTTAAACCTTATTTTATTGGGGTTTATACCGGATTTGCTATTAAGTTTTAGGTTTTTGGTTAGATCTAGGCGTTGGTTTCTTTTAAGCTCAGAAATCAACATCAAAAAAACTGCTCTCCCCAGAGCAGTTTTTTATTTTTAGTGTATTGTTTTATTATCACTAATTCACTCAAGAAAACTTAAGAAATGCTAAGAAGCTTACTACTTATTATGACCCATTTTCCGTTTATTTTCTCGCAAATAAGTAAGCTATTAAATCCACTCAGTTTCCCCCTTGAAACACCTAATTTAAGAATGGCTTTATCATACTCAGAGTTAAATAAAATTTCTGAAAATGATAAAACAATGTCAATATCTTTGAAATCGTCAGTATATAGTGGTTTTTTATTATAAAACTTAATATTCTTTTTTACTGTAATTTTAGAAGTGTCAATAAGCTTTATTGAACTATAAACTTTATTTGATAAACTATAAACCTCTGTACTATCGTTTACAGTATTGTCTATTTCTCCTATTTTTGATATAGGTTTTAAGTATACTATAAATTCTTTATTTGTATATGGTTTGATACTCATTCTCTTTTTTATTGAATCTAATCTTTTATTAAATTCATCTTCACTTAAAGAGACTGGCGGAGGCTCAGGAATAGGTATAACATGTCTATCAATGAGTATTGAAATTAATTCATAAGACTCTACTTCATTAGTTTTTTGTGTGTTACAGGAATATAACAAAACTAATAAGGTTAAGAACATTCGTTTAGTTACACTGTGTAAGGAAGCCTCAAATTGGGTTTGTTGCTCCAGAATCATTTGAAAATATTTCATCTAGAATTAATTTGGTATTATCTTTTCACTCAAGACATCTCAAGTACTTTAGAATACTTAACCACCCATTCATTTCCTATTTTTTCTAATATATACAAACTAACCCCAGAGCCAATTCGCTCAAAATAACTCCCTGAAGCCACTGCTGCCTTTGTGAAATTATCATTAAAAGAAACCCTAGAAAAACTAATTATTCCTGAAATATTAGTTTTTCTTTTTTCCTCTATACTAATGGTCTGCTTATTCCAAAAAATCAAATCTTCATTTAAAATCTTAATAAGTTTAGGTTTATCAATTTTCTTTTTTTTCTGAAAAACAGATAACCCCACTACCAATTTCATATAAGTGCTATCCAAAACTTTTTTTTCAAATAATTCTTTTGATTTAGCAGGATGGAATCTATTTGAGACCTCATTTACATAATCAAAGTTATAGTAAACAAAATGGTCGTTTATTGCATATGTAAACATAAGAGGCTTTAACTTCGAATAGTCTATGTTATTTTCTTCTTTAACCTCACTATTTGGTAGTGGAGGTGGAGGTGGAGGCAATATTTTTGGTGTTCTTTTATAGATTGCAGCAATAACATTTAGCTCTTCATTTTTTGTAACTTGTTCTGAAGAACAGCTTATGGCTAAAATATAAAGTATTGGAATTATAATTAGTCGCATGATAAACTTACTCATTCTTGTTTTGAGTTTTATTAGCATTAATATAGTCGCTAATCACCTTCTTAATTCTATCTTTTTCTGTTTTTGGGAAGGTTACTTTTATTTCTTCTTTATTATATCAATGCTTTAATAAATTTATTCAATATAGTATTCCCATTTAACTTTATATTTAACTATTACTGAATCATTAACCTTTTCAACTAAGTAAAGGTTTGGAAATACTTTATATGGGTATAGGGAGTTTATTTTATTTACGTCTTTTTTAAGAGTATTAAAATCTGATATTTTTATATTTTTCAAATATTCTACTCTACAGGTATCAATTTCTTTTTTATCAAGCGACAACATTTCTTTACCAATGTAAAAAATTATATTTCCATTTTTTTTAAATTCTTTAATATAAACCTTCTTTTTTCTGATTTTTCCATTCCCTACTTCATAACTATATGTTTCTTTTGAAAAGGTATCAAAATATACATAAATCTTTTTTTCGATAGCTTGAGACAATACCTCTTGAGAAATTATTAACAAAAGGAATAGTAGGATTAACTTTTTCATTCTGTGCATGTTTGATTAAGGTTATTGGCTATGTAGTTTGAGATTACATTTGCTATGCGAGTTCTTTCCGTATCGTCCATAATCTCTTGCCAAGCAGTTATACTTGAATAAATCAACCCTTCCCAAGATAAATCTAGATATAATTGCTGTGGTTGCTGATTCTCGGGAACTGCATTCCCAGTATCAAATTCCTGTAGCATTCTTGCTATAGTTTCTCTATAATGAGCAGCCATCTGTTGATGTTGCCAATTACTATTAGGGGTGTTACCGTATCTAAAATAGTAATCTAACATTCCTGGGTAATCACCTTGCTGTAGCATTTGATTTAATGAAGTTACATCTATGTTTCCATTATTATTTGCAAGAGATATTAGTTTTCTAAACATTTCGGCATGTATTACTTCATGAATAATCGTTTTTGCAACTAATAAGTTTGGTCTTTTTTGATAACTTGCATCTTTTAGTGAATTCCCATTTAGCACTATATCGATGACATAATCTTCTGGCGGTCTTGTAAATGCTTTCTTTGTATTTGAAGACATTGTAGAATCTATTTCAAATTTTAAATGTGAGACTGGAAATTGTCCATCAAACTTTTTAATAGCATTCTTAAAAATTGTACTAGAAGATTTTAACTTTTCAAAAACACATTTAGCTTTTCCTGAAAGCTCGACAATAACTTCTACAGGGTGGTACAGGGTGGTTATCTGTTGGATCTTCTACTCCTCCATGAGGACCATGGTTATGATAATTACCACTACCCGTATACCCTGTATTTACCCAAACATACTCGGTAGTTGAACCATTATAAGTAGAATGTGTATACGACCAACCTCCTGAGCCGTTACCTCTATACCAATCGGTGTAATGTTTAGTTCTGGAAAACATCCAAAATCCGCCACCTTGAGAACCGCCTTCATCTGATGGGAATTTTGATTGTAAGTTATTCTTTTTAGAGCCTTTACCAGAAAATGCATTTAAAAATGCTCCATCTTTATATGCCTTTAGTGCTAAAGATTCGCCCTTTAGGTTATAATGATATATGGTCCCTGAAAAATCTGTAGGTGAAAAATACGAGATGCCATCTAAAGCTTTATCATTATTTGCAAAAATTTTGATTAACTCAAAATACCAGCGGTCAGAGTCGTTTTTAAAACCTAATACTTTATACTTAAAATCAAAACGTTGTTTTTCGTTTTCAATAGTGTTTTTAACTTTTAATGAGGTATTAAACTCATAAACAACTGTGTTTTCTTTTATGTTTTCTTTCGAAATAAAATCGTCCCAGTGTACCACTAAATTATTACTCACAAAAGAGTCATTAAAATTTTTAAGTGAAAATTCGTTTTCTATTTGTTGTATTTCTGTAAGCTGCAATGACATCGGACTGATTTCTTCTTTTTCGCAATTCCAAAGTACAGGAGTTATACCAAAAAGTAGTATCCTTACTTTAAAGTAGTTTTTGAGGGTTTTAAACATAAGTAGTTAAATAATTAAAATTAATAAACCACTAAGTTAATTAAATTTCGAAAGAAAAAAACACGAAAATAGATGTATTTTTTCTCAAAAATACGTTTAATTTTCATTTTAACTTATTTATTGGTGTTTTGTCGATTTCAAAAAAAATAAAGAAATCTTTTTCCTTCCATTTTTTATTTGTTAAATACCTGCAATTGCTTTAAAATTATTTGCCTTGCTTCTTGGTTTAAAGCTTTAGTATCGTCCACTGTTAAATTTTCAGTAGATAAAAACTTATGGATTTTTACACGCATTTTACCTGGGCTTCCGCTAAAAAAAGTATACGAAAAACGTTTTTTATTATCAGCAAAAGTTAATGGTACAATTGGTGTTTTATGGTTAATAGCTAGCCGAAAAGCACCATCTTTAAAATCATCTAATTCAATATGCTCTTCAGGCACACCGCCCTCAGGAAAAATACAAATGCTTAAACCAGATTGTAATCGACGTTGTGCTCTTAAAAAAACAGCTTGCCTACTTTTTGCAGAACTTCTATCAACCAAAATACAAGTACGCTTATAAAAAAAGCCGAAAAGCGGAATTTTGGCTAGTTCCTTTTTACCTACAAAAACAAATGGGTTTTTAACCGAAACCAGCATAAGCATTATATCTGCCATAGAAGTATGGTTAGCTATAAACATATAGCTTTTGCCCTTTTCTAGGGCTTGTTCGTGCTTTATAATGGTTTTAAAACCCATGCCAATTAAAATGATTTTTGCCCAGAATCTTGCCAATTTAAAAAAGAAGGGATACCAAGACTCTTTTAAGATTGAAATTAGAAGAATTGGAAACATAATAAGTATAGGCAATGCTACAAGAATGTAGAACCAAACACGGTACAGAGTCCAGAAAATATGTTTTACAATTTTCATAAGTATCAAAAATACTATTATAAATTGATTATATTTAGAACATATTAACTTTAAAACAACTAAAATTATGGGTTTACTGTATTCTCTTTTAATTGGAGCCGTTGCTGGCTGGTTAGCTGGCAAATTGATGAAAGGTGGCGGATTTGGACTACTTCTCAACATTATTATTGGTATTGTTGGAGGTATTGTTGGTAATTGGCTGTTTGGACAACTAAACATTTCTTTAATGGATGGTGTTGTTGGAGATATTTTAACAGGAGCCATTGGTGCGTCTGTTATTCTATTTGTTGCTGGCTTATTTAAAAAATAAGAAAAACCCTAACTTAATATACTAAAAGTGGCCTTTGCCACTTTTTTTATTGCCTAACAAATACGTATTTTCGCGATGTTATTTAATTAAAATAAACTCCTGTATTTACAGGGCATATTATGGCAAGAATACTTACAGGCATACAAAGCACAGGAACACCGCACTTAGGAAACATTTTAGGCGCCATTATTCCTGCAATAGAAATGGCTAATAACCCAGAAAACGATTCGTTTTTGTTTATTGCAAATCTGCACACATTAACACAGATTAAAGATGCTGAAACATTACGAGCTAACACATATTCTACTGCCGCAACCTGGTTAGCTTTTAATTTGGACATTGAAAAAACAGTGTTTTACAGACAAAGCGATGTGCCACAAGTAACCGAGCTATCCTGGTATTTAAGTTGTTTTTTTCCATACCAACGTTTAACATTAGCACATAGTTTTAAAGACAAAGCTGATAGACTAGAAGATGTAAATTCTGGATTATTTACTTACCCTATGCTAATGGCTGCAGATATTTTATTGTACGATGCCAATATTATTCCTGTAGGGAAAGACCAATTACAGCATATTGAAATGACACGGGATGTAGCTTCTCGTTTTCATGCTAAAATGGGAGAAACATTTGTATTACCTGAAGGAAAAATACAAGAAAACACCATGCTTATTCCTGGTACCGATGGTGAAAAAATGAGCAAAAGTAGAAATAACATCATCAATATATTTTTGGATGATAAAAAGCTACGAAAACAAATTATGACCATCCAAACCGATAGTACACCACTTGAAGAGCCAAAGGATTGGAGCACGTGTAACTGTTTTGCTATTTATAATTTATTAGCTTCTGATGAACAAATAACTACTATGAAAGCTAATTATGAAAACGGTGGCTATGGCTATGGGCATGCTAAACAGGCTTTATTTGAATTAATTGTTGAAAAATATGCTCCCCAACGCGAGCGTTATAATTATTATATGAATAACCTCAACGAAATTGATGCCGCTTTAGCAGTTGGTGCTTCAAAAGCAAAGTTAGTTGCTGATAATGTTTTAAATAGAGTTAGGGAAAAGGCTGGGTATTAACAAGTTCATGCGAAGACAAACATTTTAAACAACCTCAAACAATTTTCCCGGTAACGGTCTAATAACACTTTTTAATTCCATAGTCAACAAAATACTGGCTACTTTAAAAATAGGCATGTTGCAATTAATAGCAATAACATCTAATTGTTGTTTATCATTTGCTTTTAGGTAGCTGTAAATCGTTTTTTCGTTATCACTTAACTCAACAAATAGTTGTTTCTGTATTGCAAGCTTTTCATTTTCTCCTAATTGCCAGTTTAAAATATAAGGCACGTCCAAAGGGTTAGAAAGCATATGTGCTTTTTGATGCTTTATTAAATTGTTACAACCCACACTTTGTGAATCTGTAGTGCGTCCAGGAACTGCAAACACATCACGATTGTATGAATTAGCAATATCAGCAGTTACTAAGCTTCCACCCTTCTCAGCAGATTCAATAACAATGGTAGCGTTGCTTATACCTGCAATAATTCTATTTCGTTTTAAAAAATTGTTTTTATTAAAAGTATCACTGCTCCAAAAATCAGTATAAAACCCACCGTTTTTTTCAATATCAGCCATATACCTTTTATGTACTTTAGGGTAAATGGTATGCATACCATGTGCTAAACAGCCAATGGTTTGCAAGTTATGTTTTAACGCTGCTTTATGTGCTGTAATATCTGTACCGTATGCAAAACCAGAAACTATAATTGGGTTATAAGGTACAAGCGCTTCAATCAGTTTTTCACAAAAAGTGACACCGCTAGTAGTAATTTTTCTTGCCCCAACAATGCTAATAATATGTTGTTGGTTTAAATTAATATGTCCAGATTGGAAAAGCAAAATAGGTCCGTCAATGCAATGTTTTAGCTTTTCAGGGTAACTTTCATCTTTAAAATAGAAAGCCTTGAGTTTATTTTCTTTTATAAACCTTATCTCCTTTTCTGCTTCTTTTAAGTGGTAAACTTCAAATAAGTCGCTTAAAATCACATGACCTATTCCGTCAATTTTTAACAGATTTTGCTTTTTTTCTTTTAATACAGCTTCCGCAGAACCACAATGTGCAATAAGTTTTTTAGCAGTAATATCTCCAATATTAGGTACATGTTGTAAAGCTAAAGTGTAAAGCAAATCATTTTCTGTCATTCTAAGCATTTGGTTTTAAAGCTACAATAAAAGCATTTTTACTCAATAATTAAGGATTAAAATTTTGGTATTAGCCACAAAAACTAATAAGTTTCTTTCAGCTTCAACATTGATTTTATAGGAAGATTTGCCATTGTTAATAAATTTTTAAGCTGAAATTTTATCTGCTAGCTTAATTTTTTAACTTTGTTTTTATGCAATTAGAAACTTACATAAGCGATTTATTATATAGATATGAATGTGTTACTATTCCTGAATTTGGATCTTTTTTAACGCAGCGCGTATCAGCTACCATTAACGACTCTACAAATGCTTTTTACCCGCCTAAAAAAGCAGTATCGTTTAACGAGCAAATTCAACAAAATGATGGGCTATTAGCGCATTATATTGCTGATGTAGAAAAAATCCCTTTTGAAGTAGCTATTAAAAAAATTGCTAAACGCGTTAAAATACTTAAATCGTACTTAACGCAAGGTGAAACACTTACCTTTAAAAATATTGGTGAAGTGGTTTTTAATAACGAAGGTAAAATTTTGTTTGAACCCACTTATAGCCTTAATTATTTAACCGATTCTTTTGGTTTATCCCAATTTGTATCACCTTCTGTAACTCGCGAAGTTTATAAAGAAGACGTTGAACAAATTGAAAAGGTTATTCCGCTTACCATTACATCTGAAAAGCGTAAAGCTAAACCTTACTTAAAATATGCAGCTGTGGCTTTAATAGCCTTAACCCTTGGAGGTTTTACTGCTTCAAAGTTTTATGTTAATCAAATTGAAACACATAATCAATTAGCTCAAGAAGAAGCCGCAAAACAACTAGACACAAAAATACAGCAAGCCACTTTTAGTTTAAGTTCTCTTCCTGCAATTACGCTAAGTGTTACTAAACAAACTGGTAATTACCATATAGTAGCAGGCGCTTTTAGAGTTGAAGAAAATTGTGATAAAATAATAACTCAGCTAAAAAAAGAAGGTTTTAGCGCTAGAAAAATTGGTGTAAACAAATACGGTTTACACGAGGTTGTATATGCAAGCTATGAAAATGGAAAAGATGCACTTAAAGCTATTCGTGAAATTAGAAAAACACACAATAAAGATGCTTGGTTGTTAGTTAAAAAGCTTGATTAGTTTCTAACATAATTCACACCTTTTTTACTTCATTAATACTTAAAAGCATAGTACCTTTGCAACATCATTAAAACACAAGTGATGCAAGCAAAAACACCTGAGCAATCTAAAACAACACTTACCGATATGGTTTTACCTGGTGAAACCAATCCTTTAAACAATTTATTTGGTGGCGAATTACTTGCACGAATGGATCGTGCCGCTAGTATTGCTGCAAGACGACATAGTAGACGTATTGTGGTAACAGCATCAGTTAACCATGTTGCATTTAATAAAGCAGTACCTTTGGGTAGTGTGGTTACCGTTGAGGCTAAAGTATCTCGTGCCTTTAAAACCTCAATGGAAGTGTTTATTGATGTATGGATTGAAGATAGAGAGTCTGGTGAAAAAACTAAAGCTAACGAAGCTATTTACACATTTGTAGCTGTAGACGACACCGGTAGACCTGTTTCTGTTCCAGAAGTCCATCCACAAACCAATTTAGAAAAAGAGCGTTTTGATGCTGCTTTACGTCGTAAACAATTAAGTTTATTATTGGCTGGTAAAATTTCACCTGATAAAGCTACAGAACTTAAGGCTTTGTTTGAGTAATTAAACCTTTTAATTTTTAACAAGTCCTATTAGCAATAAAACCCAAAATCTATATTGCTATGAGAACTATTGTTATTTTATTTTCCGTTTTATTTATACTATCTAGCACGTCTTGTGCAACTTATGTAGAAGCAAGACCTGCAAATGTTACTATTATTAAGTCAACACCTAAGCGCTACAAAATTGTAAAGGTTAAAGGAAAGCGTTACTATTTTTGGAATGGCAATCATTACAGAAAAACTAATAAGGGGTATATAATTGTAAGAGTTTAAATTAAGTTAAATATCATTCAGAGCGAAGCGTAAGAGTCTGTTTATTGTTTCTTTTATATGAGTTTGTTACGTTTCTAACTCCTTATAATGACAGTAAACCACTGTGCTTTAACCCAAGTAAATGCTACATTTTGTAAATCCAAGATGCTGGATTTTGAGTACTACTCTCTTTAAAGATACTAAAGCTTAAAATGGTTTCTCCATTAGAAGGGTTAGTAAATACTTCTCCTATTTGCTGCTTGGTTTTTACTTTATCTCCTTTTTTTACAAAAACTTTATCTAAGTTTTTATAAGCTGTAAAATAGTTTCCATGCTGTACCATAACAACCGTATTAGCATTTCTTATTTTAATAACCGCAGTAACTTCTCCATTAAAAACCGCTCTAGCTTTGGCTTTCTTTTCAGTTGCAATCCTTACACCATTACTTTTAATAGTTAATGATCTATTGATTGGGTGTGGTTGAGTTCCGTAGCGCATTTTTACAATACCCTTTTCAACTGGCCAATCTAATTTCCCTCGGTTCGATTCAAAATCTTTTGCTAAAGCTCTACCAGCTGGAGTTAACGCAAATGTTTTTGAACTTGAAGATTTTCCTGCCTTTTTATTTGATTTAGCAATTGCAGCTTTTATAATTTTGTCAATTTCTGCATCAATCCTATTAGCTTCACGCTGCCTTTTATTAATTTGAGATGTATAAAGGTTAATGTTCCTTTTAATAGATTTCATTAAAACCTCATGCTGTTTTCGCTCTCTTTCTAGTGATTTTTGAGTGACTTTATTCTCAGCAATTAACTTTTGCTTATCTTCTTTTTGCTTTAATAAATTGGTGTTGATGTCCTGTAATTCTGTAGTTTTAGCTTTAATAGTTTCACCTTGAAGTTTTTGGTGGTCACTATATTGTTTTATGTATTGTAATCGTTTATAAGCTTGTTTAAAATCGTTTGAAGACAATAAAAACATAATCCTACTCTGTTGGTTTTTGCTTTTATAAGATTTTACAATCATTGCTGCATAATCCTCTTTTAATTGTTTTAATTCATCTCTAAGTTTACTTATCTTCTTTTGGTTCGAATTAATTTCTCTAGTAATTAAATTTGCTTGCTGATTAGTAACTTTAATTAAATTATTTAATACATTAATCTTATAATTAAAATCTTCTATTAGAGATAATTGCGACTTTTCTTTTGACTTGTTTTCTAAACGTAATTCGTTAATTTTTCGAATTTCGCGTCGCAATTCTTGACGGCGCGTTTCTAGTTCTTTTTGTTTGTTGTTTTGAGAAAAACCTAGAGCACAAAACAAGCAAACAAAGAGTAATATTGAATATTTATGTACGTTTATTTTATTCAATGTTATAATTTAATTTCTTTAAAACCAGATGGTATTTTAAACGGAAAACGTAACTCTTCGTTTAACGATACATTTTTAAATTCTAATTTTATTATAGTTTCTTTATTGGTTTCAACTGCATTAATTTTTATATGCTGTGGCAAAGTCTGACTATTTACTTCTTGATATGTTAAATAATCTATTTGCAAATGCCTAAATTCTTTTGGTTGAGAAATTTGCTGCGATTTTACTTTAAAATGCGAAGGGTCTAGTAAGAAGAAAATCTCGAATAAATCGTGTTGTTTTTTAGGTTGAAGCACATAAACATTATTATCAACACTAGATTTATAAGCATCATCTTTTAAATTAAATAACGTTTCTCCAAATAGTAAGTTTTGGACTTTTTGAAAATCTAATTCTGTGCCTAACAATTCGCTTAAATACTTGTAATCTCCTTCAAAATAAATGTTGTCCAACTTATTGTAAAAGCTAACTTTTTCTGGTGTTACCTTAGCTCTTATAACAGAAAAAGTTGCACTAATCCATAAAATTTCATCTTTCTTTGCTCGAAATGAAACCGAATGAGTTTGTTCTTTTTCGTTTTGAAAATAGGTTATTTTAAGTTTTGCTTGCAGCGTTTTAAAACTTGCTGTTTGCTTTGCGTTTTCCTTTATTAATTGCCTTGTTGATAAGTTATAGTTAGCTTCACCAGCACTTATTGTTTTACTTGATTTACAACTAAATGCTAACATTGCAACAAGCGTAAAAGTGATATAAGAAAATCTATTCATTAATTTGAAGTTTCTAATTGTTTTGCCTTATCACTAAACGTTTTTGCCTTGGCCGTATTGTTTAATAGTGCATACGCCTTACTTAATTGGCTATAGAAATCTCCTTCCATTTTAGTGTCATCGATAATATAATCCAATCCAGACTCTAGAATTTCTACTGCTTTTTTTGGTTGATTCAATCCGTTTAAAGCCACACCATTAATCAAGTAAAATATAGGTTGAGATGGGTATTTTTCTAAGGCTTTATTACTTTTTTCAGAAGCCAAATCATATTGCTTTAAATCCACGTAAAGCAATAATACGTTTCGTAAAATTTGAAAATTATCAGCTTCTAAAGCTAAGGCTTCTTCGTAATACTTTAAAGCTTTAGCTTTATCCTCTTTTTTTAAATAATACTGTGCTAATTCAACCAAAGTTTTACCATTATTACTATCGCCAACTAAGGCCGTAACCTCAACTAAGTCTGATTCATACTTTGGGTTAGCACGTACAAAATTTACAAAATCTGATAGCACTTTAAGTTTTGCTTCTGGTTTTATTTGGCTACTTTTTATAACTATTTTCATAGATTCTATAGCCTTTTCAGTATTATTATCATCTAAATAAAACTTATATAAAGCTAGATGAACCATTTGCGAGTTAGGGTTTATTTTAAGTAACTCTTTCGCGGTTTCAAAAGCTTTTTCCTTTTCGTTGTTTTCGCTATAGCGGAAAATGAGCGCTAAATAATTCGATTCTTTATCAGGGTTATTCTCAACGCGTTCTTCTAGGTTTTTAATTTGATCTTTTTTACGTCCAGTAGCATCATAAATTTGATTACGAAGAATATCTCTTGCTACTGATATTCCAAATTCTAAATCTAATTCATCTAAAATTTTTAAGGCGTCATTGTAGTTTTTAGTTCTTACATAAAGTGATGCCAAATCTTCTTTGTAATCTGGGTGATATTTTACTAGTTGCTTTACTGTTTTTATAGCCTTATCATAATCATTTTGCTGCGCGTAAAAGCCATATAATTCATCTAAAAACCACTCGTTGTCAGGCTCAATTTTAATTGCTTTTTTAAGCGCATCCTCGGCTTCTCCAAAATTTTTAAGCTTATTATAATTTTTACCTAGCTCAAAATACAAAACAGGCGCAGAGTCGTCTATTTCAATACATTTTAAAAGCGCTTCAACCGAACGATCGTAATTTTCAATACCTTTTTGTTTTAATGCTTCGTAAAAAAGTTCTTGGAATTTATCATCAACATTTCCTAAATCGTCATCTGGTTTTTTATTAAAATCTACTTGCGCATTATTTGTCTGAGGGCAGATAAATAACCCCAAAAAGAAAATAAGTATGTATAAATTTTGTTTCATAAATAATGTAATGCCTCGCTTTGCTTTGACATAACAAATAGCTTTCAAAAGTTATTCCAAAATAGAGTAATCTCCAATACTAATGCTAGTAAAATTGCCATCATATTTTACATGATTACCAATCATGGCGTTGTCTAAATTAGCATTTTTAATAGTTGTATGGGTTTGAATTAAGCTATTTTTAACGGTTGTGTTTTCTATAACACTATTATTTCCAATAGAAACAAATGGTCCAACAGTAGTATTTTTAAGCACTACGTTGTCTCCAATAAAGCAAGGTTCTATAATATTCGAATTTTCTAATTCAACCGAAGATGACACCAATTGCTCTTCACCATCAGCTTTTAAAAAGCCTAACATACGTTGATTCGTTTCAATAGTTATTGGTTTATTTCCACAGTCCATCCATTCATCAACAGTGCCGGTTTTAAAAACTTTTCCATCTGCCATCATACGCTTAATACCATCATTAATTTGATATTCACCACCATTCGTTACGTTTTCGTCTAAAATTTCTTGTAGTTTATCTTTTAAAGCGGCTACATCTTTAAAATAATAAATACCAATAACGGCTTGATCACTTACAAAGGTTTCTGGTTTTTCAACAAGCTCAACAATCTCTTCATTTTCATTAAGTTTAACTACACCATAAGCCTCGGGGTTTTCAACTTGTTTTGTCCAAATAACAGCATCGGCTTTATCGTCTAAATCAAATTCTGCTCTAATTAATGTATCGGCATAAGCAATCACAGCAGAACCAGAAAGTGATGGTTTAGCACACATAATAGCATGACCCGTCCCTAAAGGCAAGTCTTGTCGGTAAATAGAAGCTTTAGCCCCTAAACTTTGTGCTAAATCTTTCAAGCTGTTAACCACATCTTCTCCAAACCATGCAGGGTCTCCTAAAACAAAAGCTATCTCCTCGATAGGTTGTTTTAAAACCTTAGCTATATCTTTTACTAAACGATGAACAATGGGTTGTCCTGCAACTGGAATTAATGGTTTTGGTACGGTTAAACTATGTGGTCGTAGGCGAGAACCTCGTCCAGCCATGGGTACTATTATTTTCATGTTTTTGAGTTGATTTGTGTGTTTGTTAATTTATTTACTTAACTCCTGTGCTACCAAAACCGCCTTCTCCTCTAGAGGTTTCAGATAATTCATTTACTTCAATCCATTCAGCACGATCGTGCTTTGCTATTACTAATTGTGCAATACGCTCGCCGTTATTAATAACAAACTCCTCATTTGATAAATTTACAAGGATAACGCCTATTTCTCCTCTATAATCTGCATCTATAGTTCCTGGAGCATTTAAAACAGTAATGCCTTTTTTTGCAGCTAGTCCACTACGAGGGCGCACTTGCGCTTCAATACCTACTGGTAATTCTATAAACAACCCAGTGCCCACAATACTTCGCTCTAATGGTTTTAGTGTTCTTGATTCCGATATATTTGCTCGTAAATCCATTCCTGCTGAAGCAACAGTCTCATAATGTGGCAAATCATGGCTAGATTTATTTATAATTTTAATTTGCATCTTAACGCTTTAATAAGTTTTTAATTTGATTTTTTTCTGATATGTATATAATTGCCAAAAATACAATTAACATAGATATTCCAACAATATAATTCTCTCTAAATTGATAGAATGATACACTTGACAAGCCTATCGATAGTACTAAGTACAATCCAATTTTTTTAAGATTATAAGGAATTGGATAATACTTCCTTCCAAAGTAATAAGACAATAGCATCATTGACGCATAAGCAGTTAATGTCGCGATTGCAGAACCTTTGTAGCTTATAACTGGAATTAACCAAAAGTTTAACCCTAACGTTAATAAAGCACCAAATACTGATATGTAAGCTCCAAACTTAGTTCGGTCTGTTATTTTATACCAAACAGAAAGATTGTGGTAAATACCTAAACAAAAGTTAGCAAGTAATATAATTGGAACAACCCACATGGCTTCCCAATAGTCTTCACTTCTCACTATAATTGGTTTCAATACATCTGCAAAAACAACAACTGCAAGTAAAATAATTGACCCAAATGCTACAAAAAACTCTAATATTCTAGCATAATTTTTTTGAGGGTTTTCAGTCTTAGCATGACTAAAGAAAAAAGGTTCAATCCCTAATCGATATGCGGTTGCAAATAATGTCATAAACAACGCTAATTTATAACACGCTGAATACATTCCTATTTCAGTTTTTGCAATATTTTCTGGAAGTAAATAATCTAATAAAACTCTATCAAAAGTTTCATTGATTGAAAACGCTACACCGGCTATTAATACAGGAGCTGCATACTTTAGCATTCTCTTCCACAAGGCTGCATCAAAAGTATATTTTATTTTAGTATAGAAAGGAATTACTAAAAGAAGTGTTACTCCACTAGATATTAAATTTGCAATAAATATGTAACTGATTTCGAAGTTTGGCATATATATGCTTTCGAAAAAAGAACTTTTTGTAGCTAAAGACTTTAAAGCTAATAGAAAGAATAAATTTAAACCGAGATTAATAATGACATTAAAAATTTTAATAATCGCATAGCGCATAGGTTTTTCATTTGCTCTTAACCATGCAAAAGGAATAATAACCAAAGCATCTAGCAGTAAAATCCATATCACTAATTTGATATACTTTACATCAATGTCTATTAAATTTGATATTTGATTTTTGAATAAAATCCCGAGAATAAAAAAGCCAATTGAAGTAAGTACTAAAGAAATTGCAGCTGTACTAGTTACGCTATTTTTATTATCCTCTTTGTTGAAGAACCTAAAAAAAGCTGTTTCCATTCCATATGCTAAAATCACGTTGAAGAGAACAAAATATGAGAAAATAACAGAAACCTCTCCATATTCGGCAACTGAAGAAAGCACACCTTCCGTTGTGTAAAGTGGCACCAATAAAAAGCTTAACATTCTGGGAAGTACAGTAGCTAATCCGTAAATAAATGTTTGCTTAAAAAGTGATTTGAGTCCGCTCAATTACTGGTTGTTTATATGTATAAAAATACGTTTTTAGCTAACGTAAACCAAAGATAAGTTATTGCTCATTAGGTTTGGTATCAAGATTACCCTTTGATTCCTTTTTAATAATATTTGAAATTTTATAGTATTTAAGTGTGCTTCCCTGTTTGTAACTAACAATACACTCTCTATCATTTAATTTAAAAGGAAATTTTTTGGAAAGCTCTGGTATTTTATTGCCATATTCAGCATATGGGTCGCTACTCATGATAATATCTTTTTTTTGATTTGTATCCGTTTTAAAACGACCAACAAAAAGTGTTTGATCCATGCTTTCAAGTTTAGATTGTTCTCCTCTAAAATAGGCGCTATCTAATATTATATTTTTAGGAGTTGATTCGATGGGTATAAATAAATTAAATCCTGAACCCTCGCCTTTTACACCAGCAGTCCAATATTGATAATACACTTCTCCAATTTCAAAAGGTGCAGTGTTTTGGAGCTTTTTAGTAGTTGAACATTTAGAAAAACTAACCATAGCTAAAAGTATTAGTAACGCCTTCAGTATGTTTTTAATGGCTTTCATTACATAGAATTGAATATTATAAAGATACTATTTGCAAAATGAATGCCATAAAAAAGCCTCACTTTAAGTGAGGCTTGATATTGTGAAAACTGAAAAGAAATTCAGTATGAATATTAGTTATTCAAAGCTTTTGCTCTTTTAATAATTTGACTTCGCTCGGCTTTGTCTAATTGTTTAAAGCTTCCGCACCACCAACTATTTCCAAGATTTCGTTAGTAATAGCTGCTTGACGTGCTTTGTTATAAGTTAACTTAAGCTGGTCTCTTAACTCAGTAGCATTATCTGTTGCCTTGTGCATTGCTGTCATTCGAGCACCATGTTCAGAAGCAAAAGAATCTCTTATACCTTTAAACAATTGTGTTTTTAATGATTTTGGAATTAATTGCTCTACAATTTCTATTTTTGATGGCTCAAAAATATAATCTGCATTGTTGTCGACTTCTCCTTCAACAGGAACAATCGGTAAAAACTGCTCAGTCATTACAATTTGAGTAGCAGCATTTTTAAATTTGTTATAAACGATTTCGATTTTATCAAATTCACCTGTAACAAATTTTTCCATTAACATTTCAGCAATTTCAGCAACATTATCAAATGTTAAATCGTCAAAAACTTCACTTTTATTAGCGATAACAATATTTTGTTTAGCAAACGTATCATTCGCTTTTTTTCCTATAGCTACAACTGAAACCTTTTTATCGGCATACACATTACTTATTAAATTTTGTGTCTGCTTAATAATATTAGTGTTAAAAGCACCGCATAAACCTCTATTAGACGTAATTGGAACAATTAAAACGTTTTTTACTTCACGTTGTGTCGAAAATTTACTTCCAGAATCTGCATCTAAAGTCGCACTTAAGCTTTGTAAAAGCTCTGTTAATTTATCTGCATAAGGGCGCATTGCTGTAATGGCATCTTGTGCTTTCTTTAACTTTGCAGCCGATACCATTTTCATGGCACTAGTAATCTGCATCGTTGAAGATACTGATGATATTCTGTTACGTATTTCTTTAAGATTCGCCATAATCTCTTTTTGTCATTCCGTACTTGATACGGAATCTATTTTAATTAAATTTAAAAACATGAGATTCCTGCTTTACTCATTAATTCACATTTTACAATATTGTATTCGTGAATCTACGCCTTCGCAGGAATGACAATTATGCTTTATACTTAGCTGAAAGATCTTTACATACATTCAATAATGTATCTGTAACCTCATCAGTTAATTTACCTGCTTTTAAAGTATCTAAAACATCTCTATGCTTTGCATTTAAGAACTCTATAAAATCTCTTTCAAATTCTTTTACTTTATTTACAGGAACATCCTTTAATAAGTTTTTAGACCCTGCATAAATAATTGCAATTTGATCTTCAACAGTAAACGGATCGTTTTCAGCTTGTTTAAGGATTTCAACGTTACGTTTCCCTTTTTCAATTACATTTAAAGTAACCGCATCTAAATCTGAACCAAACTTTGCAAACGCTTCTAATTCACGGAAAGCAGCTTGATCTAATTTTAAAGTACCAGATACTTTTTTCATAGATTTAATCTGAGCATTACCACCAACACGAGATACTGAAATACCTACGTTAATTGCTGGTCGTACACCAGAGTTAAATAAATCTCCATCTAAGAAGATTTGTCCATCTGTAATAGAAATTACGTTAGTTGGAATATATGCTGATACATCTCCTGCTTGTGTTTCAATAATTGGTAAAGCTGTTAAAGAACCTCCTCCTTTTACCATTGGCTTTAATGAGTCTGGAAGGTCATTCATTTCTTTAGCAATAGCATCATCATTAATTACTTTTGCAGAACGCTCTAATAAACGCGAGTGTAAATAGAATACATCTCCAGGGTACGCCTCACGTCCTGGTGGACGACGTAATAATAAAGACACCTCACGGTATGCAACTGCCTGTTTAGATAAATCATCATAAATAATTAAAGCTGGACGACCAGTGTCTCTAAAATACTCTCCAATTGCAGCTCCTGCCATAGGTGCATAAACTTGCATTGGCGCAGGATCAGATGCGTTTGCCGCAACAATAGTTGTATAGGCAAGCGCTCCTTTTTCTTCTAACACTTTAGCAATATTTGCTACTGTAGATGCTTTTTGCCCTACTGCTACATATATACAGTATACAGGCTCACCTGCATCATAAAATTCTTTTTGGTTTAATATCGTATCAATACAAACTGTTGTTTTTCCTGTTTGTCTATCACCAATTACCAACTCACGTTGACCACGCCCTACAGGAATCATTGCGTCAATAGACTTAATACCTGTTTGTAATGGTTCAGTAACTGGCTCACGATAAATTACACCTGGAGCTTTACGCTCTAGTGGCATTTGATAAGTTTCACCAGCAATAGGACCTTTACCATCAATTGGTGTTCCTAGTGTGTCAACAACACGACCAACTATACCTTCACCTACATCTATAGATGCGATACGGCCAGTACGCTTTACTGTAGACCCTTCTGCAACTGCTTTAGAGTGTCCTAATAATACAATACCAACGTTATCTTCCTCAAGGTTAAGTACAATTCCTTCAAGGCCTCCATCAAATTCTACTAACTCACCATATTGTGCATTAGACAATCCGTAAGCACGTACAATACCATCACCTACTGTTAATACTGTTCCTACCTCATCTAACGAAGCACTTGCTTCAAAACCTGATAGTTGTTGTTTTAAGATTGCTGAAATTTCAGCTGGTTTTACTTCTGCCATTTTATTTTAATTTAAAGTAAATTCTCTTTTTAACTTATTTAATTTGTTTGCTATACTAGCATTGTATTGTTTGTCTCCAACACGTAAAATGAAGCCTCCTAATATATCTGCATCAACAATATTTTTAACTTCAACATCTTTTCCCGTAAGTTCTTTAGCTTTTGCTAAAACCTTAACTTTTAAATCATCTGTTAAAGGTATTGCAGTTGTTACTTGTGCAATTTGTACACCTTTTAATTCATCATACAAACGGTTATAACTAACAGCTACATCATTTAAAAGTGCTAATCTTCTGTTTGTAATAAGTGTATCTATCATATTAGTTGTCATTGCGTTTGAGCCTTTAAAGACTTCAAGCAACACATCTTTTTTATTTGATGATTTAATTACAGGACTTTGAAGCATGTTGTTTAAGTCTTTATTGTCTGCTATAGTTGTAGCAATTAGCTTCATATCATTATTTACAACCTCAGCTATATTTTGGTCTGATGCTAAACTTAAAACTGCTTTTGCGTAACGTATTGCTGCTCTTGCTCCTGCCATTTTTTCTTAGTTTAATTTTGCTTCACCTAACATTGACTCAACTAATTCTAATTGCTTGTCTTTGTTTGATAATTCTTGACGCACTACTTTTTCTGCAATATCTAATGATAATCCTGCAACGTGATTCTTAAGTTCAGCCATAGCAGATTTCTTTTCACTTTCAATAGCTGTTTGCGCTTGCTCAATCATTTTGCTTGCCTGCGCTTGTGCTTCATCTTTAGCATCAGCAATCATTTTTGCTTTAATATCGCGAGCTTCTTTAAGCATTGTTTCTCGTTCTGCACGTGCTTCTTTTAAAATACGCTCATTATCCGCATGAAGATTCTCCATCTCTTTACGAGCTTTTTCTGCAGATGCTAATGCGTTTTTAATTCCATCTTCTCTTTCTTCAACTGCTCCTAAAATAGGTTTCCAAGCAAATTTTCTTAAGATGAATAGCAACACTAAAAATGTAATTGCAGTCCAAAAAACCAATCCAAATTGAGGTGTAATTAAATCCATTTCTTTTTTTGTTTTAAATAACTTAAATTTTAAAAAACACTGAAGCAACCAACCGTTACTTCAGTATTTCTAGTTTTTTAACCTTGTAAGAAAGCAACAACAACACCAAATAGTGCTACCGCCTCTACGAAGGCTGCTAAAATTAATGCAGAAGATTGAATCTTTCCGTGCATTTCTGGTTGACGAGCCATAGCTTCCATAGCTGATCCACCAATTTTACCAATACCAACTCCAGCTCCAATAGCTGCTAAACCAGCTCCAATAGCTGCAATTCCAGTAATAGTCATAATATAAAATTTAAATTAATTAATGATGTTCTTCTTCAGTTGCCATCCCAAAATAAAGAGCTGACAATATTGTAAATATATATGCTTGTATCGCCGTAACAATAATTTCAATAACTGTAATAAACAATGAGAATGCTACAGACACTGGTGCAATCGCAACAGACTTAAATACAAATATTAATGACATTAATGCTAATATAATAACGTGCCCTGCTGTAATATTAGCAAACAAACGAATCATTAACGAGATTGGTTTTACAAACATCCCGATAATTTCTATTGGCATTAAAAATATTTTCATTGGTACAGGAACCCCAGGCATCCAAAAGATGTGTTTCCAATAATTCTTGTTACCACTAAATGTTGTAATTATAAAGGTGAATACCGCTAGTGTACATGTAAAGGCAATATTACCACTTAAGTTAGCGCCATTTAAAATTGGAATTAAACCAAATATGTTGTTAATCCAAATAAAGAAAAAGATGGTTAGCAAATAAGGCATATATCTCTTGTATTTATGCTCTCCAATCATTGGCTTTCCTATTTCGTCTCTAACAAATATTACAAGAGGCTCTATAAAACCTGCAATTCCAGTTGGAACATTGTCTTCAGATTTTTTATAGCGTCTTGCAGTAGCAAAAAAGATAAACAATAAAACAATCACAGAAACCCACATCATAAACACATTTCTTGTAATAGAAAAATCTAATGGTTTATGTGCGTTTGTTGGATGATGTGCTTCATCAAATACCACAGTACTTGCGTTAGTATCTAATTGATATATTTTTTCGTGAAATTTCACGAACTTACCACCATTCTTTTCTACAATTGTTTTACCAGAATCATCATGATGAAACGCACTAGACATAAACGTCGTTAAACCATTATCTGTCCAAAGTATAATTGGTAAAGGAATAGATATTGGCTTATCATTAATGTCAATAATATGAAATTCATGAGCATCTTTTACGTGATGCAAAATCATTTCTTTAGCATTGAATTCTTTATCGTCTTTGTTGTCTGAATCTTCTGTTGCATATCCAGCAAATGAAATTGCTAAAAATAATGCAGAAAATAATACGCTTTTAAAGGTGTTTAATGTCATTATGTATCGCTTAAAAATACCTTGCTTTAAATTCGGTGCAAATGTACACACATAAAATGAATTGACAAATAATAATTTAATGATTATTTAGCCTTCCTTTTTTTAATTAATAGTGCTGATAAATTAGTTACTTTTTTTGAAGTATTCTAGTTACGGAATACACTTCAAATACAAGAAAAATAAAATAAGGAATAAAGAAATTAGCAAGATCGAAGCCTTTTTGATCTGGTTTAGATAAAATCCATGGCAATAAAAACACAATGGTTAATATCATTTTTAGTAGCATCCCTAATATAAAAGTATTGAACACCTCTGTTTTACCAACAGATTCTCTATAGTTGATTAATGTATAAATTATAACAACAGTAATCACGTGAAATACGTAAATATGCCATAGCGGAAAAAACAACTTAACATCTTTCACGAAGTGAAAGTTTAAGTAAGCATGAATTCCAAATAATAAAATACTTAAAGCAGTAAGTTGAATAAGAAAGTTAGATTCTCTTTTTTTAAAAAGATTATTCATTTTATTGTTCTTCTTTAGAAGTTGCAATAATACGTCTAATTATATATATTATTGATATAATTACTGAAGACAATGCGCCAAAAAGCGTAAATAATCTATGCTCATTGGGGTAATTCTCATCTAATTTATAACCTATGAAAGTTCCAACACCAATAATGGCAAACATTTGAATAGCAAGTCCTGAAAAGCGAGCGTAGGTGTTAAGCAGTTTTTTCGGTTTCCGACTGTCGTTGTTGTTGTCCACCTTTATTTATTTCTTTTACCGTCCCTTTCATAATACAGGTAACATTAAATGTTGCTCCTGGTTCAACCGCAAGCTTTCCAACAACAACTTCTCCTTCAATATGGGCAGCTGTTTTTAAAGTAAGTGTACCTGATAGCGATAACTTTCCTGAAAATTTTCCTTCAAAATAAGCATCAGTACCTTGCAAGGTTCCTTTTATAAAACCAGCTTTACCTACAACTACTTTTCCTGTGGTTTTTATATTTCCTTCTATAATCCCATCCACTCTAAAATCGCCTTCGCTATTAAAGTCGCCTACAATTTTAGTGCCTTGAGATATAATGTTTTGACTAGATGTTCCTTCTACCATTTGTTTGTCTTTTTTATTATCAGAGAACATAATGTTGTTAATTTTAGTTATTGCTGAGGCTTAAATACGTATCCAGATTTTTATGAATCTGAACGATTTGATAGTTTGCAGATGATATTGCAAAATATGGTTCGGTTACTTTTCGTTTATCTTCTTTGGTTAATAGCTGGTCAAATGTTTTGGCTACTTGAGCATTTTTTAAACCATGAATAATAACGAGCGTTGTATTAGGCTTATAAACATCAACTGATGTTTTTAAATTGTAATATTTTATGTTTTTTAAAACAGAATCTAATGTTTTTTGGAACTCTTCAATTTTATCTGATTCTGCATTTTCAAACTTATAAACTACTTTGAAATTTGTTGAAGCATCACCGGTTTCTTCAACAAAATCACTACTAGCTATTTTTGGTAGAATCTGAGACTCTACTTTTTGTGCTTGCTTGCCTTCTGGTGTGTTGGCAAAAGTTATAGCAACGTAATTAATAGCTTTTTTATAAGCTTCGTAACCAAATAATCGACCTGTTGCTGTTGCCTTTAAAAGTTCGAATTTTGAAACTATAGGATCGCCATCAAACACATTAATATAGGTTTCGCATTTTGATATTACTTCTGCGTATTCTTGGTTTTCATGCATTGCATATACGCTTTCATAAACATTTTCAGGACTATTCTCATCTTTTAAACCAGCTAAGTCTGGATTATTTAAAATAGTTGCGTAGCGAGATTCCGGATAACTATTTATGATTTCATTTTTCGCAATTGAAGCTTCGTCATTTTCATCTAATAATTCATAAATCTTATACAAATTATACTTTGAAGGTAATATTAATCGTTCTTCTGGGTTACTATTTAATAAGTTTTGAAACTTGCTTTTAGCTAAATGGTATTCTTTAAACTTTTCTTTGTAAATAAGCCCTAATTGATAGTATGCAAAATTGCGTTCTTTTGAAATGCTATCGATTGCCTTTTCTTCAGATGGGATTTTAGATATATAAAATTGAGGGTCGAATCTTTCTTCTTCAGATGCCGAGGCTACTATATCATTATCTAACGCATTATTATTTCCACTGCCAGAAGTTGTTTTGTTAGACCATCTCCAGTTATCCTCTAAAGCTCTGTCTCCCCAAATTTTAATAAACTCGTTTTTTCCGTAACCAACAGTTGTTGGGTTGTAAAAATAAAATGCAGCCGCTTGATTTGGCAAACCGCTTTTTGGCCCTTGTACTCCAATTACGTTATTAGCTGTTACTAAACCACTATTGCTATTACGCTCTGCCGCTTCGGCTCTTTCTTTTTCTTCTTCAGCTTTAACTTTCAATGTTTCAACAAAAGATTCAAAATACTCTAATCGTTCTGTTTCGGAAAAATTCACCAATTGCAAAACACTATCGTTTACATGAGCTACATTTTCATAATAAATAACGTCTTCTAAATTGTCTCGCTTCTTTTTAATAATTCGATATGGCTTAGAGTTTAATACTAAGTTTGCCATTGTGCTATCGTAATAGCTACCTGCTATTTCGTATACAGATTTATCGAAACTCATGTCTCCAAGAGTTTGATAATTCTTGGCTTTTAATAGCTTGTCTTGCGAGTTGGTTCTTAAAGATTTGTTATAATAAGCAATAGCCAAAGAGTCTGATTCATTATTTAAATGATACTCGCCTATTTGATGGTAGATTTTATCTAAATACGGTCTGTTTTCTCTGTTCTCTTCAAGTTCCGTAAGATGTTCTAAAAGAGCTAGTTTATCTTCAGTTTCATAATCGAAATTTTTAATTTTCTCAATATGAGCACTAATCATGTAAATTCTAGGTGTTTTTCTATTAAGCTCAATAACTTTATCAAACGCTATATTAGCACTGTCTTTATATCCTAATTTATTGTAAAGCTGCCCTTGAATAAAACGGTAACGACCACGCTCGTCATTATTTTTTGTAGCGTTGGCAGCAATCTCTAATTGTGTGATGGCACTATCTACAGATTTTGTGTTTAAGTAAGCTTGAGCCAATATAGAAGTGGCATCAGCTAAATCTTGATCTTCTAACTCTTCCTCGTCTAATAATCGTTTTAACTTTTTTATAGCAACCTCATCATTTTCTAAACGAATATTAGCTTTCTCACGCCATATTTTTACCTGATTTATTTTATCACTTGTAGGGTATTTATTAAGAATATTATTAAACGCTGCAAGTGCAGGAACAAATCGCTGATCGAAATAGCGTGCCTTTCCTAAAAGCAAATATGCTTCGTCTATTTGTGGATTTTTTTCTCTGCCTTCAATATTTATACTATGCTTTTGAATAGCTTTTACCGCTTTTTCTTCAGCTCTATTAAAATTCTCGTTTTTAGATTGCCCAGGCAAAACAACTTCTTCTTGTATTTGCATACGCTCTATCGGGAGGATATCCCAATAATTATCGGCATAACTTTCGTTTAGGGCATTTCTGCCTTGCTCTAAAGCTAAGTAGCCGTTATAAAGCGCATTAAATTCGGCAGTAACTGCATGGAAATTTCGACTAACAAAATTGTCTTTTTTTCTTGAACAACTTGTTACTAAAACAATAGAAAATGTTATAAGTAGTATGGCTTTAATAGGTGTTTTCAACGCTGGCTTTTTAGTCTAATAAATAACTAAAAACTCTAGTTATTATTATATATAAACGTAAAAATAAGCATCTTTTTGGATTTACCTATAAAATCAATTGGCTTTTAAATAGCCTCTGTACCAGAAAAATGTGCTTCAAGCTCTTTTAAAGTGGCTTCGCTAGTCCTTAAATCTTTAACAACTTCTCCTTTTTCAAGAACTACAATGCGTTCGCAAACATCTGTTACATGTAATAAATCATGGCTAGAAATTAAAACGGTTACGCCTTGTTTTTCTGCTAAATCTTTAACTATGCCTTTAAGGCGAATTTGAGTTGTTGGATCTAGATTTGCAAAAGGTTCATCTAAAATAATAACATCAGGGTTTCCAATAAGTGCTGCAACTATACCTGCTTTTTTTTGATTTCCTTTACTTAAATCGCGCAAATATTTTTTCTGTCCGAGGATTTCACCATGAAAAAAGTCTTCAAATTGACCAACTAGTTTATCAACATCTGCTTTGTTTTGTCCGCGTAACTCACCAATAAAATAAAAATATTCTTCAGCTGTTAAATAGCCTATTAAAAAACTTTCGTCAATAAATGCCGAGGTAAACGGCTTCCAATCTTCACTTTCATGAACCAAAACATTATTGTTTTTAATATGCCCCGTTGTAGGTTGAATTAAATCTAATAACAAGCTAAAGTACGTGGTTTTTCCAGCTCCGTTATTACCAACTAAACCAAAGCTTTGACCTTTAGGGATATCTAGATTTTCAATATTTAAAACAAGGTTGTTGTTGTATTTTTTTGAAAGATTTGATGTTGTAATCATTATAGTTGTATTAATTATTTTGTTTGTAAGCATCTAAAGTTTTGTATTTTTCAGATTTATATACTTTCTCTATAATATCAAAAACTTTATTTTTAAATAAAAGCCCGGCAACCCCACATATTGCTACTAATGTAAAACCAAAAACTTCACCAAGTATAAAATGCCCAATAGCATAAATTACCATTGGTAAAACCAATTTAGGAATAGTGAGTAATAGTGTTTTGGCATTAAATGATTTCTTGTCACCAAAGGCCTTTTTATTAGATGTTAAATCTATAGGTGTTTTTATATAAGCGCCTCCCCAGAGTACCATATGTGAATTTACTCCAATATTATAAATTGCTCCAACTACAACAGCAACATAGGCTTGCCAGCCAAAGTATAAATAAAAGGAAGCTAAAACTGTTGTTACTATAGTTGCAATAACCATTAAATACCATTTAGATGAGATATACTCTTTATATCTAATGTTTTGACTCATCATTAATGGGTAATAAGCACTGTCCCAGCTTGGTACAAATTGCCCGAAACTGAATAGGAATCCACCAGACACAAAAATACCTGCAAAAATTCTCCAAAAAGGTCCTTTATAGGCTTCAATAGAGTTTGTGAAAAACAAAAGCCCATAAAAAATAAATAAAAAACTCATCAACAAGGTTGTTTTTGACCGCTTATTCCTTTTTAATAATCTAATGTCATTTTTTAAAAATTTTGAAACACTACCAAAACGATTTAACCAAGCAAAATCTTCTGCCTGCACAATGTTTATCTTTTTTGCTAAACCTGCATCAAGGTAAAAATTCTTC
The DNA here is from genome assembly GCF_002741945.1 of Gaetbulibacter sp. 4G1. GTDB lineage: Bacteria > Bacteroidota > Bacteroidia > Flavobacteriales > Flavobacteriaceae > Wocania_A > Wocania_A spongiicola. The sequence goes on along the minus strand of NZ_MDVN01000022.1, from coordinate 785,697 downwards.
TTAAAATAATTGAATGCCATTTTATACAACACTACCATTAATAATAATGGAATTAATGCCAAATATGGTGCGTTATAAAATGATTCAAATATTGGAGAAGTAAATGTTGTTACATCAAAAACATTATAATACATCAATCCGCCAAGTATCACTAAAAACGAAATAACACTATAAAAAACAACGTCTTTGCTGTTTACAAAAACATTAATAAAATTGTTGCAGTATACTAGTGCAAAAACAGCTATATGCCAACCTAAAACATTAATAAAAGGATAACCCTCTATGACAAGCACAACAGAAAAAGGAATAAAAAAGAAAGCATGTACAAGGTTAAAGAAAGATATAATAGTTTTGTTTAAAGCAAAACTTACTACTTTACTCTTTTTAATAGGCAAATACAGTAATGGTCTAATGTTCACTAATGGCATTGCTTGTAGGAAATAACGAAATACTAAATCAAAAACCACATAGAATACCAAAAATTTGTTAATCGTTTCTAATGGATCGAGGTTTAATTCATTTTCAATAAAGTAATATGCTCCAACTCCTAAACCAAAAAAAGAGACTATCATCCATAATGCACTAAAGCCTAATAAGATCTTAAAAAAGAGATTCATTTTGAATGAAGCAGATCTAAAAAAAGACTTCCATTCTAAACTTATAAAATGCTTAATCATAGTTTTTGGTTAATTAAATTTTTAAATTTAGCTCAATGGGTTAGTAAGCCTTTTATATCAATTGTTACAAATAAAGCTAAATTTTAAAAATATACTTCACTATTTTTGTCAAAAACTTTTACATGTCATCATTTCATAAACTCACTATAAAACAAATAAAAAGGGAAACTAGTAAAGCTATAAGTATTAGCTTTAATATCCCTGAAAACTTAAAAAGTGCTTTTGCTTTTAAAGCCGGACAATACATCACTTTAAAAACTGTAATTGATGGAAACGAAGTACGACGCGATTATTCGCTTTGTTCTTCACCTAAAAGCGGTGATGTAAAGGTTGCTATTAAGGAGGTTAAAAATGGTACATTTTCGGCTTATGCCAATAACACATTGCAAGTTGGTGATGTTATAGAGGTTGCTCCACCAAAAGGACGTTTTGTTTTTGAACCTAACGATTCTAAAACTAAAAACATTGCAGCATTTGCTGCCGGCAGTGGCATAACACCCGTTTTAAGTATTATAAAATGTGCTTTAGAAGAAGAAGTTTACAGTAAAGTGATTTTGGTTTTTGGTAATAAAACAACCAAAGACACTATGTTTTTAAACGAGCTTTTAGAGCTTCAGCATGAATATAAAGATCGCTTTTCTATTCAATTTGTGTTTAGTCAAGAAGATGAAGACGATGCTATTTTTGGCCGTATTGAAAAAAGTACGGTTAATTATGTGATGAAGAATAAACATAAACATATTGATGTTGATGCATTTTACCTTTGTGGGCCAGAAGCCATGATTCATACAGTTAAAGATGTTTTAACTGAACACGATATTGACGAAAACCGCATTCATTTTGAGCTTTTTAAAGCTGCAAAACCTGCTGAAATAACAGAAGACATTGTTCATAGTGGCAAAACAAAGATAACTGTTGTTGTAGATGACGAGACAACAACTTTTGAGATGTCTGCTAAACAAACAGTACTTGAAGCTTCTTTAGATGAAGATTTAGATGCACCTTACTCTTGTCAAGGAGGTATCTGTAGTAGCTGTATTGCTCGCATTACTGAAGGCGAAGCTACAATGAGGCAAAATAATATCTTAACTGATAGTGAAGTTTCAGAAGGCTTAATTTTAACTTGTCAGGCACATCCAACAACTCCTACTCTTGTTGTTGATTATGATGATGTTTAGTTTAAGCAATTAGAAGTCTAGACTTTTAGATAATAGACATAATTTTTTCAACAATTACGTCTGGAGGTATACTTCTTGAAGCTTCCTTATAAAGTTTAGGATATTTGTTTCCATAAACTGACGTTGGAATTTTAGGGTATTGATTTCTATCTGCAAGCAATGCATAATCATCAGGTTGATTAAATGGCATAAAGCCAGCGAACGGATGTGTTACACCCCAAACAGTAACAACTTTAACGCCTAACATTGCAGCAATATGGGCATTTCCAGAATCCATAGAAAGCATTACATCTAAATTAGAAATAATATCCATTTCTTCATCAATAGGAAGTTTTCCAGCTATATTAACCGTGTTTTCAAATTCATTTTCAAAACCATTTAATAAATCTATTTCATGAGTTCCTCCACCTAATAAAATGATATTGTGAGCTTTTGAAAGCAACTTAATAACTTCTTTCATTAAGTCTAAGGGGTACATTTTACCTTCGTGAGCAGCGAAAGGAGCAATCCCAATTCGCTTTTTTGATTCATCGCTCAAAATTAATTGAAGCTTCTGGTTTAAAACTGATTTTTTAGGAAATGTAGGTTTTGATAAGTTTAAAGGGAAACCTAATGTTTTAAAAACATCAGCATACCGCTGATGTGTGGTTTTTAATTGCTGAAACTTCTCTCCAGAAATTAATACTTTTTTCTCACCTCTTCCTTTATCAATTTGAATAAATTGCTTTCCAAAAAAAAAGCATTTTAAAAAATTACTACGCAATACATTATGCAAATCTGCAACAGCATCAATGTTAGTTTTTTTTAGTTCTCTTGAAAGTGTGTAAAGCCCAAAAACTCCTTTATGCTTCTCTTTAATATCTGCTTCAAATATTGAAACATTTTTTAAATCTCTAAAAAAAGGTTTAAAAAAAGCACGAGTAAGAATTGTTAATTTAACGTCTGGGTATTGCTGTGTAAAAGCTCGTAAAACAGGAACTGTCATAGCAACATCTCCCATTGCTGAAAGACGAATGACTAGTATGTGTTTTAGTTTTTTTGGCATCTCAACAAAGTTTGATGAGATCCTGAAACTCACTTCGATTATTTTTAGTACAAGAGTTCAGGATGACAAAGTCTTATTTTTGACTTCTTAAAACAGGGTTAAGTTCATCGTCATTATACATCTTCATCTGCTTGTAAACTTTCATATACTTATCGCCATTTTCAATATCACTTAATAGTGTATCTATTGCCGTAGATAAATCAACTCGCTGCTCAAATAAAATATCCAATTTTGTTTGACAAGCTGATCTATGAGCATCAGAAGCATCTGCTCTAGTAGCTTCTTCATTCATGTGATATACTTTTAAAGCCAAAATAGATAATCTATCAACTCCCCAAGCTGGGCTTTCTGTGTTAATAGTTGCATTGTTTTTTACAACAGTATCTTTATATTTTTCAAGAAAATAGCTATCAATATATTCAACCATATCAGTTCTGTCTTGATTAGATGCATCAATTTGACGTTTTAAAGTTAAAGCTGCTACAGGATCAATTTGTGGGTCGCGAATAATGTCTTCGTAATGCCATTGTACAGTATCAATCCAACATTTTCTGTATAATAAATGTTCTAATAAATGAGTGTTTTTATCATAAACATTAGTAAAAGGTTGGTCAACCGTATTTATAATGTGATATTTCTCTATAACGTCTTGAAAAATTTTATTGGCCTTACTTGTAAACATATTGTTATTAATTTTAAAGTGTAAATATACTTCTAAATAATTAACTTTACTATTTCAAAATAACAAAAACCCAAGATGCATATTCATAATTTATCTCAACAAAATTCTGTATTAAATACGTTTATTTCTGAAATACGAGACGTAATAATTCAAAAAGACAGTATGCGTTTTAGACGCAATATTGAGCGTATTGGAGAAATATTGGGTTACGAGATGAGCAAGTCATTAAATTATGAAACCTCAGCAATTGAAACGCCTCTAGCCACTTGTTCTATAGATTTGTTGGATAATGATATTGTTTTGTGTTCTATTTTAAGAGCTGGCGTACCCTTGCATAATGGATTGTTAAACTATTTTGATAATGCTGAAAATGCTTTTATTTCGGCTTATAGGCATCATAAAGAAAACCCTGAAAGTTTTGAAATTATTGTTGAATATTTGGCTTGCCCAAACTTAGAAAACAAAACCTTAATTCTTGCAGACCCCATGCTAGCAACAGGTCAATCTATGGTTGCCACTTTTGAGGCGCTAAAACCTTTTGGCACACCCAAAGAAGTACATTTAGTAAGTGTTATTGGTGCTCAAGAAGGCGTCGATTATGTTAAAAACACCTTTGATGAAAACACGCATTTATGGATTGCTACAATTGATGAAACTTTAAACAACAAAGGTTATATTATTCCTGGACTTGGGGATGCTGGAGATTTGGCTTTTGGTAAAAAGCTACAACAATAAAATCACAAAAGGGGCAATAATAATAATTGAAAGGAACAACTCTTTGAACCATCTTTCTTGAATGATTTCAATATAATTAGCTATTATTATCGCTAATGGTGCAAATAAAAATAAAAACTCACTACCGTTTTTATTTGGCGCAAAAACTATAATTAAAAACCCAATAAGTACCGCAAATAAAACCACATAATAAGATGGCCTTAATACTTTCTTTTTTTGTTTTATATTTTTTATGTAAAAAATTGATGCCCATACTCCAAAAGAAAATAGCATTGTTATTATAATTAAATATTGAATTGAATTATAGTTGCTAAAATTATAACTCACTTCTGGTAAACTGTCAAATATTTCAAAAAAGCTATCATACCAAATTATAGACAAACAGACTGATATTAAAAAAACAGCTAATAATCCCGTAAAAGGAATAAGCCAATGCTTTATATTATTATCAGTATATAAAAGAAGAGAAATAACAATTAATAAAAAAAACAATATAGCCCAAAAATAAAACAGGGCTGCAATACCAAACCAGAAAGCGGCATCAAACAACTTTTTATTTACGCTTATTTGAGAGCGTAAACTAATTATTCTTCTATAACCTAGTAATACAAAAAAGTTGGCATAAATAATATCTGGGTTACCTACAGTTTGAGGGATAGCTAGCAAAAAAAGGCTATAAAGAACAATTTCATAATTACTTTTTTTTGTTAGGCTATTTTTCCCAACAATGAAACTGAGACCTAAAATAGATACATAACAAACAAAAAACAAAAAAGCCTGTTTTAAAAGAAAAGTAGCCGTAATTGACTCTTCTATACGCTTTATGTTAAGTACAATAAAAGCCAAAAACGTAATAAAAAAAACAATAGTAAAATTTATTGGCTTAGATTTATTAAAAATGCTTGTAATCATTAACTGTTTTTGTATTTTTGTGCTGTAAATATAATACTTATTATAATGAACTATTTTTGGAAAGATTTATGGGAAGCAATTGCTAACTTATTTGTTGATGTACTTTTTGCTCCTTATGATGCCTTAAGAGCATTGGAGTTAGATAACTGGTTTGCGGCAAATGTAGTTTCTTGGATTTTTCTTGTTATTGGTTTTGTTGCCACAATTTATTGGATGAAGCAACTTAGAATATTTGATGCAAACAATGAAGAAGATAAAAGTATCTCTTCGCACTCTTATTTATAAGTCGAAACCAATATCTTTACGATAATACATCTTATCAAAGTGTAGTTTTTCTATATTTTGATAAGATTTTTTTATGGCTTCTTGATAAGTATCTCCGTAAGATGTAATTGCCATAACACGTCCACCAGAAGTGATTATTTTACCGTCTTTTATTTGTGCTCCTGCATGAAATGGGATAGAATCTTTAATAGTATTAGTTCCTGTAATTTCCTTTCCTTTGTCGTAAGCTTCAGGATAACCACCACTTACCAACATAATAGTTGTCGCTGCACGGTCGTCTATTTCAATATTAACAGTATCTAATGTTTGGTTAGACATGGCCCGTAATATTTCAACAAAATCATTCTTTAAACGCGGTAAAACCACTTCGGTTTCAGGGTCGCCCATCCTTACATTATACTCTATCACTTTAGGATCGTCACCAACTTTAATAAGTCCAATAAAAACAAAGCCTACATACGGTAAATTATCTTTCTCAAAACCGGCAATGGTTGGTTTAACAATGCGCTCTTCAATTTTATTAAGAAACTCTTCAGTAGCAAAAGGAACTGGAGAAACAGCTCCCATACCTCCTGTGTTTAATCCTATATCACCTTCACCTATACGTTTATAGTCTTTAGCCGTTGGTAAAATTTTATAGTTTTTTCCATCTGTAAGTACAAAACAACTTAATTCAATACCGTCTAAAAACTCTTCAATAACAACTTTTGTGCTAGCCTCTCCAAATTTGGCATCAATCAACATACTTTTTAATTCAGCTTTTGCTTCATCTAAATTATTAAGAATAACAACGCCTTTTCCGGCTGCTAATCCATCGGCTTTTAAAACATATGGAGGGTTTAAAGTTTCTAAAAAAGTATAGCCTTTTTCTACCGTTTCTTTTGTAAAACTCTCGTAAGCAGCTGTTGGTATGTTATGGCGATATAAAAACTCTTTAGCAAATTCTTTACTCCCTTCTAATACTGCTGCTTCCTTTTGAGGACCTATTACCGAAACATGTTTTAAGGCGTCATCATTTAGAAAGTAATCATGAATTCCTTTTACTAAAGGGTCTTCAGGACCAACTACAACCATATCAATTTTTTTATCTAAAGCCTGTTCTTTAATAGCTTCAAAGTCCGTTACTCCAACATTTATATTAGTAGCTATTTCTGCAGTTCCAGAGTTTCCTGGAGCAACGTAAAGATTTTTACATAATGGGCTTTGAGCAATTTTCCATGCAAAAGTATGTTCTCTTCCGCCAGAACCAAGTACTAAAATATTCATTGTGGTGTAGTTTTTTATAATGCGCAAAAATAAAACTAATGCTACGAATACACGAATATTTTTTATTTACTTTACAAAAATTATCTTTTCTTTTGAAATTATTTGATCTTTCATTAAAACTAAAAGGCTTTCCGATAAAAGAAGCTAAAACTCATTTGAAATTTATTCAAAACAAAAGTGATGCTGACTTTAAATCTTATCAGGAAACTAAAAAACAAGATATTGTTGCTTATCACTTAAAGCACAATTCGTTTTATAAAGCCTTTGCAAAAAGTGCTAGTCCTTTAGATTGGAATAGTATTCCTGTGATGACAAAACACGATTTGCAACAGCCTCTTGCTAATAGACTTTCTAATGGTTTTAATATTAAAAAGGTACACAAACACAAAACTTCAGGGTCTTCTGGTACGCCGTTTATTTTTGCTAAAGACAAGTTTTGCCATGCCCTAACTTGGGCTGTTTTTATTGATAGGTATAATTGGTACAATATAAACCTAAACACCTCTGAACAAGCCCGTTTTTACGGAATTCCATTAGATAAAAAAGGTTATTTTAAAGAACGGTTTAAAGATGTTTTAAGTAAACGTTATCGGTTTTCAACTTTTAATTTAAGCGACAGCCAATTCAATAAAAATTTAGAAAAATTTAAATCTACTCCGTTCGATTATCTTAATGGTTATACAAGCTCTATCGTTCAATTTGCAAAATATTTAAAGCGTAAAAACAGTATTCTTAATACGGTTTGCCCTTCGCTAAAGGCCTGTATTGTAACTTCCGAAATGCTTTTTGAAGAGGATAGATTGTTGTTAGGAGCACAATTAGGTATTCCTGTTATTAATGAATATGGTGCAGCAGAATTAGGTTTAATTGCTTTTGAAAACACTCAAAAAGAATGGCTAGTTAATACAGAGGATTTATTTATTGAAGTTCTTGATGAAAACAATACCGCTTTACCTTATGGAGAAGAAGGGAGGCTAGTTATAACATCGCTTTACAACAAGGCGCATCCTTTTATTAGATATGATTTGGGCGACATTGGAGTGCTTTCAAAGTCGAGTACTATTGAAAAGCTTATACTTGAAAAACTTGTTGGGCGAACAAACGATATTATAAAACTCCCTAGTGGTAAAAAAGCTGCTGGTTTAACTTTTTACTATGTTACCAAAACGGTTATTGAAGATGATGCAAATGTAAAAGAGTTTATTATTGAGCAGATAAAACTTGATACATTTAAAATAAGCTATGTGAGCTCTGAAACACTTTCTGAAATTAAAAAACAAACTATTGAAAAAACTATTGAGCGTTATTTAGAGCCTGATTTAACTATTATTTTTGAATCGAAAGCGTCTTTAGACCGTTCCAATAGAGGGAAACTTAAACAGTTTATTAGTTATTTGTAGAAACACTTTGTTTAGGTTTTACAAAGAAATGTTCTATTAAGAATATTATTAAGTAATAAACTGCCTTTACAGTAGAAAAGCTTAACCCTTTTTTATAAACCCAATAATTGTACTTAATTAAATTTAACTTGTTTGAAGACATAGAATCTTGCCTTACCCTATAAAAGGCTAAAGATTCTTTAATGCCTTTTGCCTCCTTTCCTGATTTTTTTATTGCAGCTAACCATAACAACCAATCTTGCCTTTTTCGCAAATTAGGAGAAATAACTTTACCTAATACCTTTGCATTATATATCCCAGTTAAATTTCCTATATAATTACTTTTTAGCAACTTTTTATAACTCAAAACAGGTAATGCTTCTATCTGAATATTTAAAGGTTTTCCCGCTTCATTTATTTGGTTGTAACTGCTATAACACATATCGCAGTTTTCAGCTTGCATAAAAATTAATTGTTTTTCTAATTTCTCAGGTTTCCATAAGTCATCTGCATCTAGAAATGCTATATAATCACCCTGAGCTGCTTCAATGCCTTTGTTTCTTGAAATGGCTGCGCCTAAATTTGTATTGTTTTTTAAAAGCTTAATATTTGAATTTTCTTCTGTGAAAGACTGCGCTATTTCTAATGTTTTATCATTAGAGTAATCATCAATTAAAATAAGTTCCCAGTTTTTGTGAGTTTGATTTAAAACAGTAGTTATGGCTTCTGAAACAAAAGCTTCTGAATTATACATTGGCGTAATTATAGAAACAAAGCTTTTCAAAATAGTTTTAATATGCTTTTTCCTCGCCTTTAATAGCATTTAAAAAAGTTTGAGTTATAATTTTTAAATCCAACAATAAAGACCAGTTTTCTATATAAAAAATATCATATTTTACTCGGTTAATAATGTCTTTATCTTCTTCTATTTCACCCCTAAAACCACTTACTTGAGCTAATCCAGTAATTCCTGGTTTAACAAAATGACGAACCATGAATTTATCAATTTTTTGTGCAAACATGTTAGTATGACTAACCATGTGTGGTCGAGGGCCAACTACTGACATATCACCAAACAAAACATTAAAAAATTGAGGTAACTCATCTATACTTGTTTTGCGAATAAATCTACCTATTTTAGTTATTCTTTGATCCCCTTTCGTTGCTTGATGAAGGTGAGCTTCTTTATTAGGCATCATAGACCTAAATTTATAACATTCAAATTCTTCATAATTAAACCCATTTCGTGATTGTTTAAAAAACACAGGGCCTTTAGATTCTAACTTTATTAAAATCGCTAAAACGGGTGTTAACCATGATAGTATAAACACAATAATAAAAGAAGAAAACAAGATATCAAATAATCGTTTTAAAAATTTATTTAAAGACTCTTGTAGCGGTATCTCCCTTAGTGATAAGATTGGGATATAATCATAGTATTCATACTTAAGTTTTTTAGAAAATATGTCTTTATTGTCTGGAATAAATTTTAGCTCTCTTAGATTGTTATCAGCAAAATCAATTAATTGATTAATTTGTTGATTTGAAAGCTCGGCAATTGAAAAATATATTTCGTCTATCTCTTTGTCAACAATATAATCAAAACAATTACGTAAAGAAAAATCATCTTTACTAGTATTAAATTGTTTCATAAATTTGTATCCAAAGTCAAGTCTATTATTAAATGTATGTATTAACTGTCTTGTTTTTTCATTTTCACCAATAACAATAACATTTCTTGTGTTCCCTCTTAAAACTGACCTATATCTTTTGAGCAAAATAAAATTCAAAAATTTAACAACTGAGATTATCACAAAAACTGTTACTAAATAATTAGCCAGTCCTAATCTGCTTATATTAGGTTGCTTAAAAACCCCTATATAGGCATATAGAATTACAGCAAAAAAAAGTATCTGCGTAGCCAAAAGTGGTACGATTTGAATTATCCTAGTGTGTCTTTGAACTTCATAAAATTTGTTTTTAAAAGAAATGATTATCCAGAGTAATGATAAGTAACCAACAAAAAGATAAACATTTGTTATGTTTAATTTAAATAGAAAAACAGCAGCAATTATTATGCTTAAATCTATGAAGCCAAATAATGGTTTCATTAAACTAGAATATCTGCCTTTTTTATAATGCATTAACTAAATCATTTATTAATATAGTTAGAAAAATCTTTATGCTCACTTTTATATAATTGTTTCTTTGATAGGGATTTAAAATACTCAAAAGTTTTTTTCATACCTTCTTCTCTACCAATTTTTGGTTCCCAATTTAATACCTTTTTAGCTAAAGAAATATCTGGTTGCCTTTGCATAGGGTCATCTATGGGTAATTTTTTATAGATTACTTTTTGCTTAGTTCCTGTTAATTTAATTATTTCTTCGGCAAAATATCTAATTGTTATTTCATGTGGGTTCCCAATGTTTACAGGTTTATTGTAATCACTTAATAACAATCTATAAATACCCTCCACCTCGTCATCCACGTAGCAAAATGATCGTGTTTGAGATCCATCTCCAAAAACTGTCAAATCTTCTCCCCTTAGAGCTTGACCCATAAATGCAGGAATAACTCTACCATCGTTAAGTCTCATTCTTGGGCCGTAAGTATTAAATATTCGAACTATACGTGTTTCTAATCCATGAAATCGATGATATGCCATGGTTATAGATTCTTGAAATCGCTTAGCTTCGTCGTAAACCCCTCGAGGGCCAATAGTATTTACATTGCCATAATAATCTTCAGTTTGGGGATGTACTAAGGGGTCTCCATAAACCTCGGATGTTGATGCTATAAGTATCCGTGCATTTTTAGCTTTAGCTAACCCTAATAAATTGTGTGTGCCAAGCGAGCCTACTTTTAAGGTTTGAATCGGAATTTTTAAATAATCAATAGGGCTTGCTGGAGATGCAAAATGCAAAATATAATCTAATTCACCTTCAATTTTAACAAACTGAGTTACATCATGTTCAATAAATTCAAAATTTGGGTTAGATTTTAAATGTTGTAGATTTTTTTTATCACCTGTAATAAAATTATCCATCCCTATAACAAAATGCCCTTCTTTAATAAAACGGTCACATAAATGAGAGCCCAAAAACCCTGCTGCTCCTGTTATTAAAACTTTTTTCATCTACTGTTATTTATTGTTTTTACGGTCAGATATAATTTGCCATTAAACATTTCGGTTGGTATCTAGAAATTATTATGGCTCATTTCATATAAATTAATTTCCGCTGCCTATTTTATAATATGTAAATCCAATGCTTTTGACTAACTCCTCATCTAAAATACCCCTTCCATCGAATATAAAAGCTGGTTTTTGCATATTGTTATAAATACTTTTCCAATCATAACTCTTAAACTCATCCCATTCCGTTAAAATAGCTATTGCATGTGACCCCCCGCAAGCCTCGTACGGATTCGTTTTTACAGTTAGTAAGCTTTTGTTTTCTTCCAAAGAGCGTGTATTTAAATATACTAAATCAGCATAAATTCTTTCTTCTACAACCTTAGGGTCGTAAACTGCTATTTTTGCTTGTTCATTTAGAAGGTTGTCTGCTACTTTTATGGCAGCAGACTCACGTGTATCATTAGTGTTTTTTTTAAACGCCCAGCCTAAAAAAGTTATTTTTTTACCAGAAACAGTATTGTATAAAGTACTTACAATATTATCTGAAAAGCGATTTTTTTGATGATCATTCATAATAATGACCTGCTCCCAATAATCTGCGACTTTATTTAATCCATAGCTTTTAGCAATATAAACCAAGTTTAAAATGTCTTTTTGAAAACAAGAACCACCAAAACCAACTGATGCGTTTAAGAATTTAGAACCTATTCTTGAATCCATTCCTATTGCTTTTGAAACTTCTGTAATATCTGCTCCAGTTTTCTCACATATTTCGGACATGGCATTTATAGAGGATACCCTTTGTGCTAAAAAAGCATTAGCAGTAAGTTTTGAAAGTTCTGAAGACCAAACATTCGTAGTTAGGATTTGTTCTTTAGGAACCCAACTCACATAAATGTCTACTAGTGTTTTAACAGCTATTTCACCTTCTTTGGTAGAGGTATCACCACCAATTAATACTCGGTCTGGATTTAATAAGTCTTGTACTGCTGTTCCTTCAGCTAAAAACTCCGGGTTTGATAAAATTTGAAATTGAACTCCATTACCAACATTATCTAAAATACTCTTTATTGCAGATGCTGTTCTTACTGGAAGTGTAGATTTTTCTACTACTATTTTATCTTGTTTAGCAACTCTAGCTATTTGTCTGGCACATAATTCGATATATTTTAAATCGGATGCCATTCCTTTTCCTTTTCCGTAAGTTTTAGTTGGCGTGTTTACCGATATAAAAATCATTTCTGCCTCATCTATAGCTTTATCAATATCTGTAGAAAAAAAAAGGTTTTTACCTCTAGTTTCTTTAACAATGTTTGCTAATCCTGGTTCGAATACAGGAAGTTCATCAAAGTTATCAGAGTTCCATGCAGCTATCCTTGATTCGTCAATATCTACAATGGTAACTTTTATATTAGGGCATTGTTTAGCTATAACCGCCATGGTTGGTCCTCCAACGTAACCTGCACCTATGCAACAAATTTTTTTAATAATCATATGTAAATACTAAGATTGCAAACTTACAAAACAAACATTAATTACCTCCTTTTAAATCTTTCTTTAAGTACTAATGCTATGAATTTAATATTTCCAAAGAAATAGCGCTTCCACATACGTCGTGGTTCTTGAACAAAGCGATAAAACCACTCTAAGCCACTTTTTTGCATCCAAATAGGAGCTCTTTTTACTTTTCCAGAAACGACATCAAAGCTACCACCAACTCCCATAACAAAGTTAACTTTGCTAAGTGATTTCTTGTTTTCATATAAAAAATTTTCTTTTGTTGGTGAACTAATGGCTACAAAAAGAATATTGGCTCCGCTTTCTGAAATTTGATTTGCGATAGCTTTTTCTTCTTCTTTTTTAAAATAACCATTGCGATATCCAGCTATAATATCTGAAGAATACTGCTTTTTATAACTTTCCACAACCTTCTTCACAACTTCCTCTTTTGCTCCTAAAAAGAAGATCTTATAGTTTTTTGTGTATGCTAGCTTAACTAAATTAATCATCAAATCTATCCCAGCTACGCGCTCTTTTAAAGGCTTTTTTAAAACTTTAGATGCCCATACAACAGCTTGACCATCAGCATTAATCAAATCGCTCTCATTTACACTCTTTCTTAATTGTAAATCATTTTGCATGGATACAATTTTCCCAGCATTTACAACAACATGATGTAATTGCCGACCTTCACTTATAGAGTCCTCAACCTTTTGTAAGGTTTCTTGCATTGTTAAATTGTTAATAGAAGTATTAAGGATTTGTATTTGATTATTCATTAATTGCGAAACGTTTTTATTTTAATTTGCTGTTCTTGTTCATGTAAAAAGGTATCTAGTTTAGACAATGAATATGTTGAAAAAGCTTTTGGGTGACCAATAACTACAAAATTTCCTGTTTTATATCTTCTTATATGCTTAAGAAATGCTTTTTTTAAATAGCTTGCTTTATAGCCATCAATTGATACAACAGTATAGCTACCACTAAATAATAATCGAAGCTTTTGTAAAATACCATTATTTACAGCAAAACCATCTCCAATCTGTTTGTGCTTTAAACCGCCAAATTTTTTAAAGAAAATAAGCCTCCAAAAGAAAAAGGGCGACACTCTATAACTAGATATAGGGATTTCAGTAAACAAGCCATCTTTATCCTCAATACATGGGTCATCTAAAAATTTCCATTCGGTTAAATTAGGAATGTTTTTGAAGTTATAATAATGAGCTCCATGAATGTTTTTACCTCCTTTAAATACAGTGCTATCAAATTTAATGTCTGCTTCAAGGAAAGTTTTTTTTAATTTATTAAATGGCTGAATACACCATCCACCTGCTCTAAAACCTTGTACTTCTACTCCTGAAATTTCTTCGAGATACCTTTTATATCTTTTAACTAGTTCCAAGCATTCCTCATCAGTAAAGCTATGTAATCGGTAATGCTTCATTGGAAAAGTCCATTCTCCATTTTCATATTTAGCGTCTTCCCAGTGAGAGTGAATGTGCAACTGGATATCATGCCCATTAGCAACCAGATCCTTTATTTGTTTAATCACTTTCGAAGAACTGATTTTTAATTCTGGATGTATGTGTTCTAATTGTTGAGACTTTATTAGATAACCAATGTCTACAAAAAACACTGCTTTTGCATTATACTTGTTTAATATTCTTACTAATTGTTGAGTGGGTTCGATTATAGATTTATCTACTGTACCTGACTTACCAAAGAATAATTCATAATCAAGTGTTATATATGTATTCATTTCTCTTTTCTAAAATTTTCACAAGATCTAAATGCATAAAAGTATGTAAATCTCCTGTACCATTTGCTAAGGTATTTAAACTTTCATTATTTCCAATTTTATTTAAAAATTCATGCAATATTTTTGGTATATACTGTTGGATTTCGCTTCTAAGTTTGGAAAATGATAGTGAATTAGGGATTGGTATTTCTTTTTTAGATATAATTGAACCTGTATCTATCCCCGAATCGATATAGTGCAATGTAATTTCACATTTTCTATGTTTAAAATACGTCCACTCTAAAGCACTTGTTCCCTTTATTTCTGGCAACATCCCGTAATGAACATTAACAATTTTTGAATTTACTCCTGCTATAAATTTTTTAGATAGTATTTGATCTAGAGCTGTTACTAATATGTCGTATTCACCCTTTTGAATTTTTGAAATAGCAGATAGAGAGTTTAAATTTTTATATAATGAAACATTTATCTTTTTATTCTTAAAAAAGGTTTTATTTTTTATAGAACTGGTTTTTACTTTTTTAGTGACACTACTTGAGTATTTTCGTTTTTTTAAATAGCTGAAAAATAATGATTTTATGTCCTTCTTCCCATAATAAATATCTACACGATATCCGCTATTTATACATTCTTCAACAAAATTTCTTTTCCATTCTACGTTATCTACTAATGGATAATTAGTTAATAGTGCTATTTTCAAACTCATGTAATGCTTGTTTTTTCAAAATTAATGCTTCTAAAAAATAATTCAATGTCCAGGAAGGGAATTTCATTTTTGAATTGCCTTTATATATTGGAAATGTATTTTGAATAAACCCTTTATTTCTTAATTGTAAGTCTTTAACAAAATCAATTAAAAATAATGATGCATTGGTATATCTAAAATCTTTTGTGATTAAGGAGTACCTTAAAAATGCTTTACTAATCAAAATAACACCTGACACATTTATACATGTTTTATTTTTACCAATGACGTCATGATAAAACATTTTTTTTGCTACAAAAATGAGATGTAGTTTTTCAAAATAACTTTTAATATTTTGCCCTAACTCAATACTGTTTGATATTTCATAAAAATCGACAAGATAATTTAGCCAGTATCCAAACTCATGTGAAGATCCATCTAAATTATTGTCATCAAATGAATTCTCATAAATAAAGTCTTTTAAATCTTTACTTAACTGAGTATTAATAAACTTTAGTATTTGATTTTCATCGCATAATTTTAATTGAAATTGAGTGATTAAGGTGATGAGTTTTTTATGCACACTCATTTTTTTACTCTCTGGCAAAAATTTAAATTTAGATTTTAATTCATCAGTTATATCGTTCATATTGACTAGAGCACGCAGATATACTGTAGAATTAAAATAATCGTTAATCGTGTTTAATTGATAAAGTTCAGAATCTTTTATTGAAGTTTGTATTCCACTTTGAAAAGGAGTGTTTTTTGAATTAGCAATATAATAGCCTTTAGATTTTAAGTAGTTTCCTTTAGATTTTCTTCCTAAAACATCATACTCTTTAATAAGGCCTTGAGGTATCAAATACTTTCTTAAGGTTTGTATGGTCAATGCTTCATGCTTATCATCCTCATCACCCGCAAACTTAACATATGCGTTCATGTACATTAGTATACCATCTTTAAAAAGACTCTTAAGCTTCATTTATATTTTTACTTTTATAGAAACACAAGGCTAAATACATCCAGGACTGGTTCCACCTATGATATAGATTCTTATTTACAAGATATTTGTTTTTCTCAAAATAAAAAGCAAATTTTCTATTATTATACAAGTTATTAAAAGCCCATTCTATTATTTCTTTAGCTTCGTTTGTTTTATTGTTTTGAGATAAGTAGATAATTCTACTGGCAACAGAATGCACATTTATTGGGTATTTCTTTTTTGGAAAGTAATTACATACTTTATGAAAGTAAAACTCTTTTAAATAATACAATTGAGCTTTAGAAAGTAATTCTTCAAGGTCAAGTTCTTCAATAAGTTCTTTGTCTAAACATTCAAAAAACTCAAGAAGATATTCTGTATGAAACGAATCTACCCATTTTTGATTTAGTGCATTACCATAAAACCAACTTCCGTCTTCATTTTGTGCTTTTTTTAAATATACAATACTCTTTATTAGCAATGCTTTATCAGAAGTGTCGAATAGGTTTCCTAATCGATATAAGTATCTTGAAATAAGAGCCGAAGCATTATAAATTTCTTTATGATCTATTGACGAATAGCTAAAGCAAATTCCATATTCACTAGTCGTTTTATTAATATCCTCGATAAAATAGTCTCTAATTGAAAGCAAATTATTTTTTAATTGTTCAGAAGGATATTTTAAATAATAATCTAATAAAGCATCTCCAATAAAATATGTCACAATAGCATTTGGAAAACCTTTAGGAAAGGTTCCTCCTCGTAGTGTGTAATAGTCCCAATTATATCCCCAACATAAATTTTGAAATTCCTTGTTTTTTTCGATAAGAATAAGGTTATACAATGGTTTTACATCTTTTTCAGATTTGCTTAAAAGCAATTTAGCTTTAAGAATTAGTCCTAGAGATTTAGGGTTAACAGATTTTTTTACACCAAACAACCCTCTTATGTTAAAAGGTATTCGTTTAAACGTTTGTGTTATAATTACATTAATTAATTTAAACTCGAACTTCCCTATATGTTTTAATAATGGTGAATTAAAGGCGTCGTAAACAGAATATCCTTTCAGGCTTTTAGTATCGAACTCAGATAAAAATTTGTTAATTTTAGTTTCTAGCATAGTATGTTGGGCTCTATTACAAATAATTTTAGATAGTATATATTTTATTTCTAATATCACATGAGATGTCAAAAGTATTCTTTCTAATTATTCTTTACGATTTTTTAGCATTTTATCTTAAGATTATTTGTTATCAAATCTATTATAATTGAAAATATCATATAGAATTGTCGATTAGGATATACTTTAATTAAAGTTTGCTTTCTAAAAGTATAAATTTTCCATTTTTTCGTTTTTGTAAGCGCTTTACTTTATGTATTTCAATAACTGAGTTCGTTGCCATTCTATCTTGATAGTGTTTAAAAAAAGTGCTTTCTATTTTTTCATTAAATAGATCATTAGGTATTATATGCACTTCTAGTTTTCCTTTTTCATTTTGAACGTATTGAAGACCATTAATATACCTGTTTAATTCGTCATGAAGGTTTAGAGCTGTTGGTGTTACAAATGATCCGTCTTTGTTATAAATTTTCATTTCTTGCCATCGGCCTTGTATTCCATTTAAAATTCTAGGTTCAGATTCTGAATATTTTAAATAACTAGAATAATCTCCCGTTTTAAACCTAAGTAGAGGCATGCCATAATTATCAAAAGTAGAACCTACAATTTCGCCTAAAACACCTTCTTCTTTTATCACATTATCATTATCATCTACAAGTTCTAAATACCCATAATTTTCTATGACTTGGTATTCATTATTCCCTTTAAAGTCTACTGCCATAATAAGTTTTTCGCTATGACCATATACTGATATCACTGGTAGTTTCATGGTTTCGATTAATAAAGACCGTTGGTGATCTAAAAATATTTCAGAGCTTAAAAAAACACCTTTAAAAAATGATGTATCTAGGTTTTTCTCATTGACATATATTAGAAAATTTGAAATGGAAGATGGATATCCTTGCAAAAACTTAATATTAAATTTCTGCAATATTAGATAAATTTTATGGTAATACGTTTCATGGTTTCTAAAACCATCAAAAATAATTTCTTTGGTAATCGGATTTACTTTATAAATTTCGTTTTCCGAAAGTTTTTCATTGCGAATTACACCTCTTATATGTTCGTTATATCCTAATGTAGACCATATCTTATGATAAAAAGCAAACTCTTTTCTAAACCTATTCTTAGGGACAAAAAACCGTGTTGGTGCTCCAGATGTACCCCCTGTTGTCATACTATCATAAGATGTTTTTGAAAAGGCTTTAGAAATTAATTTGTTAAACTTATTCTGTAGTATTTCTTTGTCAAAGGGTTTTATTAAAGATTCAAATTCAGAAAGACTATTGATATTATGCGATTGGGGTGTAGAATAATACGGAGTAGTTTTAACAACTTGATTAGTTACTTTGAATAATTGACTAGTATTAATCCCTTCTTTAAAAGATTCCTTTATTAGAATGGTTTTATATTTTGAACCAAAAATAAATTTGAAAGAAGGCAATATACTCATTAAGAAAATCGCCATTTTCTTATTAGACATGATTTTTTTATTAAGCGAAAAAAACAAGTTTTTTAATGACGGCATCTATTCGTAATCAGGTTTTTTAATAATTTTAGCGGGAATTCCTGCTACTATGCAATTATTAGGGATGTCTTTAATCACTACAGCGTTAGCTCCAATAACTACATTGTCTCCAATTGTAATTGGGCCCAATACCTTTGCGCCAGTTGCAATAAAAGTATTGTTTCCAATAACAGGGACTTCATAATGTCCAGACCTCCCGCCTACCGTTACATTGGTTCCAATAACACAATTTGTTCCCATAATTGTTCTTTTGTGCAGTACTACACCTATCGCTCCATAAGCAAATCGTGTTCCCCTTCCCAACTGACATTGGAATGGAATACTTGAATTATATAATAAAAAGCAAAATAGTTTAACAATACTTGGTAAAACTGGGACTTTCCATTTATATAGTTTATGAGATATTTTATAAAAAAAATAAGCGTTAATCATTTAAAGTACAATTTAAAAAGTTTTTTAATAACCTCGTCTATATTAAAATTTTTGAACTTTTTTTTAGCGTTATTTGAGTAATCGCAATAATTTTCTCTGCTAAAAGATTTGATAGCTCTTAATAATTGTTCGCTATTTTTAGTTTTAACTAAAAGACCATTAAACCCGTCTTCTACAAGTTCATCCAAAGAGTTCCAATCAGTAGAAATAATTGGCAAGCCAACAGACATCGCCTCAATAAATATTCCCGGGTAACCCTCTCCGTTATGAAACGAAGGTAATAATAATACATCATATTCAACAAGTGTTAAAACGACATCCTTTGGAGATAATATTCCCATATATTTTAAATTAGAAGAAGTTATAATCGTTTCATTATAAAAATTTTTGTCTAAAGGTCCGTAAATATGAATCAAATAATCATCTGGAAGGTTTTTTGCCGCTTCTACAATATAGTCAATCCCTTTAGTTGGTGTAACTCTAGAAATGAAAACAAATTTTTTAGAAAAATTATTTTTTCTTGACTTCATAACCTCTTTTCTTCTACTATTAGGAAACCAAATCATCCCCTGAAACTCTTTTGATTCAAAATAATTAATCATTCTTTGAGTTTCCATTAGCTTAAAATCAGATCTAAATATTGTAATATTCAACCATTTTTTTAATAATAATGGATATTCTTGATACATTTGATGAAACTTACCTCCAAAAAAATGATAAACGACTTTCTTTCCAAACAATTTTGAGACTAAAACAACAAAAGGGCCTAATGTTAAATGAAAATCCCAAGTTGCGTGTATACTTACTATATCTTGCTTAAGGATTTTTGTCATGAATTTAAATGGGAAAAAAGTGTAATCAAAAATTTGTCCAAACTTATACCATCTTTTTCTAATTTTTAAAAAAGTTAAGCTAATATTTTTATTGCTTCTAATCTCCCTCAAAATTTCAGAGGTATAAGTATTTGCTCCTCCTATAGATTTAGGGTCTTCATCAGGGATGTTGCCAATAAATAAAATCTTTTTCATTCTTTTGTGTCTTTTACAAGGTGTTTGTTCTCTACTAAAAAAATTAATAATAAGCTAAAGAAACAATAGCTCATTGAATTTAACGCAAAACTAAAAACACTGTTTAAACTTAATATCAAAATAACTGAAAGAGACAAAAGCTTATTGGGGCTTATATATATTGGCATAATCAAGACAATAATAAGATAAAAAAGACCAAAAACCATACCCAATTCAACAATAAGGTGCGGGTAGTATGTATCTGTAGTTGCCATTCCATATTCTCCAAACCAATTAAATTTATATTTTTTGTATAAAAAACTTTCATATTTTGTCGATGCAGGTCCACCAAATGTTCCAGGCCCCTTACCAAAAAGCCAAAAATCATTTATATTATTATACATTAATCGATAAGATTCGTTTCGCGCTGAATCTTGATGTACTAAATATCTATCTACCCTCAGCAAAATAGCATTTGTTATTGTGGTATTTTTCACTAACATTAAAAACACAATAAGCCCTGCTGGAATCAATAGTAATTTTCTGTTTTTAATTATTGCATATACCATAAAAAGTATCACAATTTTTAAAGATAATGACCATAAAATAAAAAAGGTAAAAACAACTTTAAGATGTAGCTTAAAATTTTCAAAACGAGGTAAAATAGTTTCATTAATAACAACTAATGCAACCAAATTTATAAAACCAAAAAAGTCAAAAAAACCAACAAATCCAGTAGCTCTTTTAAAAACTAATTGCTTTTCATTTAGCATAGTATAAATACCGCTAATTAATTGATAAAAATCATTGAGCAGTACATATACTATAATAATAGTTATGGCTTTGGTTTTAACATCTTTTAACTGTAAACCATATATTAATGCTAATATTGGAATCAGATACCTTATCCCATCTTCTCCTGCCTGTTTGATATTGATATTATTATAATAGGTCAAAAAGCATAAATAAACTACTGTAAGTACCAATAAAAGCACAAAGATGTTTCTTTGCTTTAAAAAGATTGCATTTAAAACAATTATTAAAATAGCTAAAAACTTAATCGCTCTACTGAAATCGATATTATACTTTTCTATAGGTATCGCTATAAAAAGTAAAAACAAAGGCATTAGTAAAAAGCATTTATAAAAGTTCATTTTCTTTATTCTGACTTGAAATATAAATATATGTTATTATAAACGCGTATAAAACAATTCCTATAGTTCTATAGAGTATAGACTCAGTCATAAAATATAACATTAAACAAAAATAAATTACTGAATTAGAGCTTAGGGGTTTGTAAATAAAAGTTAATTTAAAAACAAAGATGCAATGAGACAAGAATAATATCAAACCTACTAGCCCGTATGAGTAAAGTGTTTCCACAAATTGATTGTGTGCATTATACGACTCTTCATAAGCTTTTGTTAAATTGTTTTTTTTATAATTTAAGTTCCTTTCTTTATTAGTTGATTGAGTCCCATTTCCATAAAGTATTTGAAACCCTTTCAAACTCTCAATATTGGATTTCCACAATTGCGCTCTGGCTGAAAGGTCGTTCTCATATAAACTTTTAACTATTTGATGTTGTTCAAGTGTTTCCTGTTCGGAAACTTTTTTGTCTAAAAATCTGTCAATTAAAAAATTATTTACCAAAAACAAGAAAGAGCATGATATAATTATTATTGCAAGCCCTTTAAAAAAAATATTTTTAAGACTTGAAATGATTGTAAATGATAATAATATTGAGTAAACCAATATAGATGTTTTAGAAGAAACCATTATCAGTAATGGTAAAAAGCTTAACAAAAACAAATAATAAATAATATTATTATATAAACTTTTCCTTTTAATAACAAACCATACAGAGAAGTTTATAATTAAACCTAAATACGTTGGATGTATATCAACAATCTCAGAGAAATTGGAATAATATAAATAATCTCCGTAGCCTCTAATTTTATAAACAAACCCAATTATAGCATAGGAATAAAAAACTCCTAAAGATAAAAATGGAAAGTATTTGAATATCAATTTATACGATTCTATTATAATTGATTGTTTTGATTTAATAAATAAATAAGGAATTAAGAAAAGAGGGGTTACTCTCAACACGAATTCTAGCGCCTTAAAAATACTATCGCTGAAGAACAAACCAAGAACTACTATAAAAAACGGGAGACATAAATAAAAAAGAATCTTGAAATTAATTTTTTCTGCAGAAGGTGCTTTAGTAAAGCTTATAGCTCCTAAACAGAAAAAAGAAATAAATAAAAAAACTGAACTAAAAAACTCAGAACGAATTATAACTGAGCAAAATGACAAAAAAATCATACACTTAATCATTAAACAAACATCGCCATTATAATAACTATTCTTCATTTTTCACTAATGCATTAAGAATATAATTTCCACTTTCTATTTTTCTGTTCTTCTTTGTAATCCAATCAATATTCTGAAAAAAGTATAATGTGTCATTACTTTTTATTGTGTTCACTTCAAAATAAATCATTTCATTATTTGAAACATTTTTTATCATATAAAATTGTTGGTTTGTAATTGGTAAATTTTTTTTTGATGTAAAAAAAAATGAATTAGAGAATACGTTTCCAACATTAATTTCTGATATTATTTCAAATTTTTTATGTTCCATTTTTCTGAAACCCTTCAGCACATCCTTATCAAAAAAAACCGAACATAAATTATTTGATAGTATTAAAACAAAAATAATACATACTATTTTTAACTCATTGTTTCTCATTTACAAATCTTTTGAAAGTTTCATTAAAACCGTCTAACTCATAAGTATTATTATAACAATTTATTGCGTTCTGCGTTGAGTGTTCGCTGTTTAAAAACTTTTGAACTGCACTTTCTAAATTCATATTATTAACAACCACTCCACAGTTATATTTATTAACTAATTTATAAAAATCTTTTAAACTATTACTTATTATAGGATTAACTCCACAGGCTAGGTATTCAGCAAGCTTAATTGGAGAAGCTACATTGTTCAATAGAATATCATCCCTTAACAAAAATCCATATTCCATTTTGCTTAGAAAATGCGCAACTTCTTTTTCTGTTCTTACGTTAACTAATTGAGTTTTACCTCTATAAATTTTATCTACATACCTTTCAACTAAATTATTTGCCATTTCATGATCGAATGTAGCTATATATAAATTATATTTACTATTAAACTTATTTAATTCATTAAAAAAAGCTAATATCTTATCTACATTTTGCCATTTCGATAACCCTCCTATATAACTCAAACTTTTCTTGATCTTTTCAGTTCCAGTATAGCTAACTCTAGATTTACATGGAATAACTATATGGTTTTTACTAATTGGGCAATTATATTTAGATTTAAGAACCTCAAACATATGTTTAGTGACTACAATAATTTTATCTGAGATTTTTAAACAAAATTTAAATAACTTATTAAAAATAAAATACCTAAATCTGTTATTAGTGCTTAAAAAATCTTCTTCGTCTATAAGTCCTTGTACCCAAAAAATAATTGATTTCTTATTTCCAAAAACGTTAGACAAATAGGCTAAAAAAACCTCATTTACTGTTATTCCATAAATAACCCCAGTCTTCTTTTTTCTAAGAAAATTAAATGTTTTAATAACATTGTTTATCTGCTTAACATTGTCTCCTTTAATTAATTTATTTCTTGAAAGGTATAATACTTCATAATTTGAATTTTTAAATAATCCTTCATGAATTTTTAATGCTTCAAATACGCTAAAGTTTATATTTTTTGGTAATGTTATATATAGTGTTTCTTTCATTTAAATTAGATAACTTATAAGCAATAATTAATGTGAGAAAATAAAGAATCGATTCATTATATTCAAAAAAAGTTGGATTGTAATTCATAATAACAAAAAGGTAAATTGTCATTGCCCTTAAATAAAATGGTCCTTTTCTGATAAAGTTATTTAACCATTTTAATAAGAAAAAAATTGGAATTAGAGCAAATACACCTAATTCAACAATCAAAACAAAAAGACTAGACAGGCCATATGGCGCCTTGGTATCAAATAGAGGCTGCCATTTTTTTATCATCTGCTTTGGAATATTTTCTGTTATTTCAGATTCAAATAACTGACCTGATCTACTGGAAAAATTCCCATATCCAACTCCAATAAAATAGCTTTCGTTAAGTTTCTCTATACCGTAGTTATATATAGCTGCTACTCCTATTTTAGGGTCAAAAAATCTTTCGTAATTTATGTGAGTTGATGTGTAATCTTGACCTCGCTTTCTGCTTGTGTAAGAATCATAAGATATCTTGTAAAGTACATTTATGCTTAAAACCATAAGCAGAATTACTATATAAATATTTTTAAAGAAAAAAGCTAAAAATAAACTTAATAAAAGTAATGCTATTCCTAAGTTAGAATGTCCAAGATATGCACTATAAGAAATAGCAAGTATAGTAAATGTTTTTCCTAATAAGCTGTATAAAAACCATTCTTTTTTTAAAAAAAACAAGAGTGGTAACATAAAAAATAAAAACCTGCTTTTATTATTGGACATTATAAAAGTTCCTGAATGTTGGTCATTTATGTCTATAACATCTTTAGGGAATAATACGTCAAAAAACAGTTGGGCTATACAAAAAAAAACAATAAGCTTAAGAAGCTTTTTAATAAATGATCTGTCAAGTTTATCAGCGTAGAAAACAAAAACAAAATTTGAACAAACAAGAATTAACTGTACGAGATTTAAAAAAAATTGGTTTCTTAAAACACCTAGAAACAAAATAGTTAAAGCTAAAAAAACAAACTTAATTAAACTAGGGTTTGCTTTATTCTTGTAAAAATAAAGTAATAAAGAAAGAAATAATACGCTAAAAATTAACTGCGTAGATTTACCAAAAAAAAATAAATACCTAGTAATAAATTCAGATAAAAAAACTATAGCTAACTGAATTAAAAGTATTAAGTATCCTATATTTATCTTCATTATTAACCTGCCTTCTTGTTTTCTATCATTTTTAATAATTCATCAAACATGTTTTGGGCCAAAAAATTATGTTTTTTTACAGCACTATTAAGAGTTTGCTTTGCTTGTTTGTAGTCAAAACCTTCAATAATTTCAAGTAAGTTTTTATTAAAAGGTTGCTCCCAAACCCTAACACCTCTCCCTAAAAGCTCCTTCGTTATTTTTAACTTTGGCTCAATTTCTATAGCAATACTTGGAATATTTAATAATGCTCCGAATATAACCCCATGAAATCTCGCTGATATAAATAAATCATATCCTGATAGTATTTTTATAAAACCTTCTAATGTTTGATTATTTGGGTTCCATTTAATTACGTTGTAATTTAAATTAGTTAATTTACTCTCGCAATCTACCTCTTCTTTAAATAAAATAAAATCTAGTTTATAATTGTTATCTGTTAAGTGTTTAGCCTCCTCAATTATTCTATTAAGATATTTCTGTCCTTCATTGGAATATTTCCAATCTCTTAAAATAACCCCAATTTTCTTTATCTTATTGGTTGTTTTTTTATACGGTTTAAAATCAATTATTTCTGGCAAAAAACAAATATCGGTTGCCATAAAGGTTTCTTTGTTCTGTTTTTTAGCAAAATTAAAACTGAAATCATCACGAACAAAAAGCCCATGCATTGATTTTATTTTAAGTTTTGCTGTGTTTTCAATTTTAGAATTAGACACAAAGGGACCTAACCCTATTCCAATAGAAAACAGAAAATTATAGTTTTTTTCTTTAGTTAAAAACCTCTTCTCTAAAGTCATTAATACCTTTTTAAAAAAGTAAATAGGGTCTTTAAATAAAATCTTAAGCTTACTGTTTGCTTCTATTTTTTTTTCAAAAGAAAAAAATTGAGTTCCACCGCCAAAAATTAATACATTAAAAAAATATCTATATGATTTTTCTTTTGAAATATAATAATCATTGGGAATGTAATATTTGATATAGTTGTTTTCTTTTCCTATAAAAAAGGCTTCTAATTGGTTTTCTTCAGCCCACTTATAAAGAAAAAACATCAATGCGTCGTCTCCAAAATTACTTTCTCCGTAAGCGCCTCTAATCCCTAAAGTTTTTTTCTTCATTTAAAAACATTTTATAAAAACATAAGCAAAAAATAATAAAAAATAATGTCAACAAAATCACTTTGCTTAGGTTGTCTAAATCTAAGCCATTAAATATTACATATACTAGAAATAAAAAAAAAAACCAAACAAAAATCGACAATTTTGAATATATTATTGACATTGGAATGATTTTCTTATAAACATAAAAAGGAACAGAAATCAAAATGTTTATAACATAGGCAATTGCGTATGACAAGGCTAAGGTAACTGAGTCCTTAACCGGGTTAAAATAAAACGCACTAACTAATACGATTCCCCAAACTAAATTACTTACAAAGCTAAACCACATTAAATTATTTACAATCATGATTCTTGCCATTCCATTTTTAAACAAAACCAAAACTGTAATTAGTATAATAAATATGACGGTTGTTCTGTAGTTTTCATCTTTCAAGTAATCGCTTCCAAAAAAAATGCCTAAAATTTCTGGGAAAAACAAAACAGGTAAAGCTACTAAAACACCAAATGCCCATGGAAGCAGGATGTTTAATTTTTCAAGCTTTATGTTTTTTTTTGAATTAGACATTGTTATAATCATAGGAGCATTAACTGTATTAACAATCATTAACAATAACGTATGAAATAAAAATAATGCAGAAAACAACCCCATTTCACTATAACCATTCTCTTGCCTAACCAACAAAGTTTCTAATATCCATTTAAAAGGCACCACCATTAAACCACTTAAAATAGCTGGAACAGTAAAATGCTTTAGAATTCGTATTTCACTCAAAAAGTCTGTAGTAAGTTTTATTTTATATTCTACTATTGTTTTACTAGTGTAATAAATAGACAATACAAGAGAGATGATTGTAGCAAAGATAAATCCCCAAAACACTCCCGTTATTTGGTTGTTTGAAGCGCCAAAAAAAAGAAATATAAATAAACATACTCCAAAGACAGAATTGATCCAAGTAGTGGTTTTAAATTTTTCAAACCCCTGCAAACATCCTAAAAAAACTCCATTCATTATGCTAAAGAATAACAAAAAAGTATTTATTCTTATAACATATAATAAGTGTGGTGCAGCTAACACTTTGTTAGCTATCCATGGTGAGAGTATATAATAAGTTAGACTAATAATTATACCAAAAAAAAATGAAGCTGTAAGTGTTAAGCTTAAAATCTTGCTTGTTCTTTCTGTCTCTTCGTCTTTATATTTAGATAAATACTTGGTTAATGTTATACCAAATCCAGTACCCACAAATGCAATAAAAAGATTAATGGTCGATCGCAATACTCCAATTTCACCATTTATTGTTTTTCCTAAAATGTTAGCAACAATAACCCACGCAAAGAACATCAGTCCTTTTGATATAAAAGTGCCAAATAAAGACCATGCAGAATTACTTAGCAGCGACAAGGCTTCCTTAGATAGTTTCAAATTAATTCGAGTATTATTTTATTTTGACACACCGCAAAAATCTAATATTTTTTTATTTTTTGGAAGCCCTAAATCTTTAAACTCCTTATGTGCAACTAAAAATACAATGATATCTGCTTTCTCAGTAGCTTCTTTATAATTAGTCAATTTAAACACTTTATGGGTTTCAATATTCGGTTCAACAATAAAGTATTCTTCATTATTAGCGTTTTGCAGTACTTTTTGTGCAATATATTTTGCTGGCGACTCTCTTAAATCATCAATATCTGGCTTGAATGCCAACCCCATGATTGCTATGCTAGGCTTCCTGCCATGTTTTAATTGAAACTCTAACTTGGCAGTTTGTACCTTTTCCGCACACCAAAATGATTTATAATTGTTTATTTCACGAGCTTTACCTATAATTTTAGATTCCATAGGGTACTCTGCCACTATAAAATAAGGATCCACAGCGATGCAATGTCCGCCTACTCCACAACCGGGCTGTAAAATATTTACTCTAGGGTGCTTGTTAGCCAATTCAATTAATTCCCAAACATTTATATCGGCCTTATCACAAATTAGAGACAACTCGTTTGCAAAAGCAATTTGCACATCTCTCGATGAATTTTCAACCAACTTGCACATCTCTGCTGTACGAGCATTGGTTTTATGCAATGCTCCCTTAATAAATTGCTTATAAAAATCTACGGCTTTT
This sequence comes from Gaetbulibacter sp. 4G1, assembly GCF_002741945.1. Taxonomy (GTDB): domain Bacteria; phylum Bacteroidota; class Bacteroidia; order Flavobacteriales; family Flavobacteriaceae; genus Wocania_A; species Wocania_A spongiicola. The sequence continues at coordinate 757,165 of NZ_MDVN01000022.1, read as the reverse complement.
TCTGTGGATTTACTATCTACACCACCAATAACACGATCGTTATTTACTAATTCGTGCATGACATTCCCTGGTAATACACGCTCAGGGCAATAAGCTATATTTAGTCTTCCTTTTAACTCAGGCCTTTCAGTATATATTAAATTCATCATCTTTTCTGTTGTCCCAACTGGTGAAGTAGATTCAATAATATATAAATCTTCAGATTTCAATAAAGGAAGAATCGTTCTAGTCGCTGACTCAACAAATGAGATGTCTGGCTCATTCTTAGCCTTAAAAGGTGTAGGAACAACAACAAGATAAGTGTTGGCCTCAACAGGTGTTATGTCGGCTTTTAAATAACCGTCTTTTACCGCTTTTGACACTGCTGTATCCAATTCTGGTTCAACTATATGGGTTTCCCCTTTATTAATAGTATCAACCACACTTGGGTTAATATCCACTCCGTGCACATGTATGCTATTTTGTGCGATTAAGGCAGCTGTGGGTAGTCCAATATACCCTAAACCAATCATAACAACTTCTGGTTGATAATTCTTCATTCCTAAACTTAACTATTTTTCTTTTATAAAATTAACAATACGCTCACAAGCCTTCCCATCTCCATAGGGATTATGTAAATGACTCATAGCTCTATAACTCTCTTTGTTTTTAATTAACCTATTAGCTTCATTAACGATTCTATCCTTATCTGTACCGACTAATAATACAGTGCCCGCCTCAACTGCTTCTGGTCTTTCGGTTGTATTTCTCATAACTAATACAGGCTTTCCTAAACTTGGAGCTTCTTCTTGTACGCCTCCACTATCTGTGATTATTAAATAAGACTTCTCCATTAACCATACAAACGATGGATAAGATAATGGGGCAATTAAATTAATATTCTCAATTCCTTCAAGTAACTCATAAACTGGTTTTTGAACATTTGGGTTTAGATGCACCGGATATACTATTTGAACTTCTTTATGCTGGAGAGCTATCGCTTTTAGAGCTTTACATATATCAACAAAGCCTTGTCCATGATTCTCTCTTCTGTGACCTGTTACTAAAATTACTTTTTTGGAAGTATCAATAATTGTTTTTAAGATTTCTATTTCTTTATCTTCAAACTGTATTTGATTGACTTTTTCCGTACTGAATTGCAAAGCATCAATTACTGTATTTCCAGTTATTAAAATATTAACTTCTTTTACATTTTCATTAATCAAATTTTCCTTAGAAGTTTGTGTTGGTGAAAAATGAAAATCTGAAATACTTCCAGTGACACTTCTGTTTACTTCTTCTGGAAAAGGGGAACGTTTATTGAAAGTTCTTAATCCTGCTTCAATGTGGCACACTTTTGCTCCCGAATAAAACGCGGCAATACTCGCTGCCATAGTTGTAGTCGTATCTCCATGTACATAAACGTAATCTGGTTTAAAATCTTCTAAGATGGGTTTTAAATTAGTAATAATGTCGGCTGTAAGTCCATATAAGTCTTGATTAGGTTTCATTAAATCCAAATCAAAATCTGGTATAATCTCAAAAAAATCCAAGACCTGATCTAACATTTCTCTATGCTGCGCTGTTATGCATACCTTTGTTTGAAATTTATCTTGACGCTTTAAAAACTCCTTCACTAATGGAGCCATTTTAATAGCTTCAGGTCTTGTTCCAAAAACAATTAAATTTTTTTTTTTCATTTGGGTAAATTTGTTAGAATACTATACTTAGGTCTAAGTGCAAAAGTACGATAATTCTTTGCCTTAACAATTTTTATATCTTTATATAAATGTTCATTTAATATCTGTTCTGCAAAACCATACCAAGTCATTATTTTTTCATCACAAAAATGTTTTATTCCATAGTTTTTTGATTTGCTTAAAATAATTCTTATTATAAAACATGCTAAACTTTCAGTATTAGTAGGACAACCAGTTTGTTCATCCGTTACAAAAAGTTCTTTTTCTTTTTTAGCCTTTTCTAAAATGGTTCTATAAAAATTATTTCCATATTTTTCACTATATAACCACGAGGTTCTAATTATAAAAAACTTTTCTAAAATTTTTTGAATATATTGCTCACCTAGTAGTTTTGATTTCCCATACTCGTTAATAGGGTTTGGTTCATCTTCTATAGTATAAGGCTCTATTTTCTCTCCATCAAAAACATAGTCTGTTGAAACATGAATTAATATAGTATTTGTTTCTTTGCAAACTTGAGCTAAATGCTTTACACCTTCTCCGTTTACTTTGTAAGCTGCTTTTGGTGTTTTTTCAGCTTGTTCCACATTAGTGTAAGCTGCACAGTTTATGCAAAAATCGAATTCATTATTTTCAAAAAACAATTTTAGTTCTAACTTTTGAGTAATGTCTAATTCTTTTTTAGTAACAAATGTAAATTCAAGATTGCTTTCGTTTATAAAAAACAACTCATTAATGGTTTTTCCTAATTGACCATTTGCCCCTGTTACTAAAACTCTTTTATTCATTAGAATAGGTTTCAAATGTTGGTAACACTTTGTCCTTTTCTGAAAGTATTAAATTTTCCTTTGGAAAACCCCAATCTATATTAAGTGTCTTATCGTTATAAATAATACCTTTTTCTGAAGTTTTGTTGTAGTAATTATCACATTTGTAAGAAAAAATAGTGTCGTCATCTAAAACTAAAAACCCATGAGCAAATCCTTTAGGAATATACAGTTGTTTGTGTTTAATGTTATCTAAAATTATTGAGAAATGTTTACCAAATGTCGCCGATTCTTTTCTTAAATCTACACAAACGTCTAAAACTTTTCCTTTAATAACTCTAACGAGTTTTGCTTGAGAGAACTCTTCTGTTTGAAAATGTAACCCCCTTAAAACGCCGGCTGAAGATTTTGACTGATTATCTTGAATAAAATTGGCCATTATTCCTGTTTTAGCTTCAAATTGAGCCTTGGTAAAGCTTTCAAAAAAGTAACCTCTTTTGTCTCTAATAATCTTTGGAGTAACTACAAAGCACCCTTTTAAATTTGTTTCTTCAACTGTCATGATTATAGTAATTGTTGAAGGTATTTTCCGTATCCATTTTTAAGCAAAAGTTCTGCTAGTTTATTGAGTTGAGATTTATTTATATACCTCATTTTATATGCTACTTCTTCAATACATCCTATTTTCTGCCCTTGTCGCTCTTCAATAACTTGTACAAATTGTGATGCTTGCATAGGTTAATTTATCTAAATTAACTATTTTAAGGTTGCTATTTTAAATAATAGGGAATGAAATTCGATCCTATAAACTCTGCGCCACCTGTTATTAAAATAGTATCTTCCAACTATACTTTATCTTTATAACGTTCTAAAAACTTAACAAGACTTATTCCTAACAAGAATATAAACGTCAACATCACTAAAAAAAGCGCGTACAAAATTTTAATATTTAATAATTTTCCTAAAAATTCCTTCCGATTATCAATAGTTCCTATGTTTTGCTTACTAGACATTACTTCAATAATATGCTTATTGTCATCAATTTGCCTTCCAATTTTAACTAACTTTTCTCTTAATTCTATAGTCTTATTATATAATTCAAACTCTTTTGTGCTACTACTAACATTATCTCTTCCTTCAATCATAATTTTTCCTTGAAAATCATTGTTCCTTTCTGCTGATTTTATAATTGCTTCTTTATAAACCGCTAATAATGTATCAGATTTCCTTAATGAATTCTCTATAAATATAGAGTCGCTTCTTAATTGTTTTAAATCTTTAGCTTGTTCTCTTTTAAAATATTCATTAGAATTAATGCTTTCTATAATTTTTTCAAAAACATTAATATAATTTTCACTTCTATTGGATTTAATAACAATTTTTTGAAGTTTAAAGTTATAATCTTTTGAATTATCAATATAGGTTTCGTAATCTACTTTAGACGCCAAAGTAGAGTCTAAGGTACTAAGATAGTAATCAAATGCCTTCAGTTTTTCATTTTCAGTGACTGCTGATTCTAATTCAAACCCTAAAATAGATGATGCGTCTAAACCTTTTATGTTCAGCATGTTTTTTAATAAGTCAATATTTCCTTGATTGATTAATGTATTGTAATATCCAATAGACTTATTCAGGCTCTCTCCTGTATAGTAATTTTGTTTTACAACAATATAAGATTTGTAAACGGGTTTGGCGGATTTTTCTTGCAATATTCCTAATGCAATTCCAACTACTCCTGCTATAACAAATTTTACAAAGTGTTTCTTTAAGAAAAATACGCACCATACAAATGCTAAAAACAACTTGTTAAAAATGCTACCAATAAACTTAAACAACCTTTCAAACATATTACCTATAAGCTTGAATAATTGTCCTAAATCGACTTCTTCAGACGGGTTTGATTGTGGCAAATCTTTACTCATAATTTTATTATATTAATTAAATAGTTGTTCTAATATTTTTCTTGTAATTAAATATGTTGGTTTTACACCAGAAGTTCCTAGTCCGCCTGACGCCAAAGTACTTCCCGTTTCTAAGGGGTTATCACTCGCGTAATACGCATAACGTACTTTTACATTTGGATTTATACTGTTTCTAACTTTTGATGCTGCCTGAATAGCCTTCTGATAATGTGCGCCTTCCATTTCTAAGCCAATAACACTCCATGTTGAGTTGTAAAAGAATTTTAAAATGTCTTTATTCTGTAGCGACGTGCCTAAAACCGTAATCATTGATCCTTCATAAACATTTACACCTTGCCCTTCTAAATCTGATTTTTTTAATTCATTTGTAAAGGGGTAATTGTCTGCTGTTCCTTCAAAAATATGTGCTGTAGGAATCATAATATCGCCTTTACCTCCTTCTAAAATACCTGCTTTACCCATTATAGATATCGATTCGACGTCTAAATGTATCTTATTTTTCTTTACCTTATAGGGTTTCAATAATTCATCAATAGTTTCATAGGCTTGCTCTCCAAAAGCATAATCCATAACTACAATCACTGGTTTTTTTGATTTTAAAACCGCTTCGTTTGTTTTTATATCAATTTTAGAAGTCTCCATTTTTTCAGTATCAAAAATCTGAACGTCTATATTAGTGCCCGAAGTGTCTTCTATATAAATCATACCGCGATGTAACGCTTCCTTTGTTACTTTATTTCTGAGGCTTTCACTTTCTTTTTGACTTAAAGACTCATAAACCTCAAAAATATCTTTTTTTGATTTTAAAGCATTTGGTGCAAAAAGCGTATTCATAACACTATGCATATTCGCACTAATAATATGTATAGGTCTTTCTAATAAATTATTTTTATGTAAAACCTCTTTAATTGTATTTGCCCAAATCTCACCATGTATGTGGTGTCCAAGGCGCTCTCTTAGCACAGGGCTAAAAGTAACTGTTCTTTTGTTATTATTTATTTGCTCTTCGATAGCCAACTTACCTAACCAATACACAATATGTAACAAGCGCTCTGGTTGTTTTGGTGTTGCAAAATTAGAATATACGTCTCTTAATTCATTAAAAGTACGACCTAAAATATTTGCAGTATGCGTAATAGCAATTTCTCGCTCTGGTTGTGTTAGTTTTTTAGTTGATAAAACTGCTTTTTCTAACTTAACCCAATCTCTTGTTGTGTTTCCTTTATCGTCAATAATAACACGATTACTTATTTTATGAGACTCTACAAAAAGAAATGTAAGATGTGTTAAAATATCGTAGATTTCTGAGCGCCCTCTAGTAATCTCAATATTCATTTGTTCGTCATCAATTCTATAACAATTACGCCTTCTTTTTGGTGGAATTATAGGTTTGAAATGAGAATCCGAATAGCCTTCGTCACTTGTTAAATTAATAAAAGTACATTCTTCAATTCCTATTGGCAATCTGTCAATTACATAAAGTAAACCTTCTAATTCTGCTTTTTCATCTCCTATTGATCCATATATTTCTGGTCTCAATAATAACAATGACTGTCGCAAAGTTTCACCAGACACGCCCATTGGTTTATAAAAACCTCTGTTAAACAAATGGCGCATAGTAATGTACATTCTCTCAATGGCATTCGAACTTTCTTGCGCTCTCGTTCTTTCGTGATGTCTCTTTTTACTCATAAATTTTAATTCTTGCAAAGATAATACTATTTGCCTTAATTAATTTACGAAAAATCTTTAACAATATTTCTGTCGTTTGATAATCGAGGAATTTTATTTTGACCACCCAGTTTCCCAACAGACTTCATATAGTCTTGAAACCCTCCTTTTTTTACTTTAGTGATTTTTAGTGGTTGCAATACTTTACCTTGTATTAAATCAAAATAATAACTGTTTTGTTTTTGAAGCGATTCATCTATTTTTTTCGCTAAAGCGGAAAGGTTTTCTGGTTCGTTTTCAAATTCCACAAACCACTCATGGTAAGGCAATCCTTCTTTTGGGGTTATTTGAGGTGCTACTGTAAACTCTGAAACACTAATGTTAGTATTTTTTATCGCTTCCTGCATAGCTTGTTCAACTTCTTTACCAATTACATGCTCACCAAAAGCAGATATAAAATGTTTTATTCTACCAGAAACAATAACTCGATAAGGTTTTGTTGATGTAAACTCTACCGTATCACCAATATTATAAGCCCAAAGCCCTGCATTGGTTGAAATTATCATCACATAATTTACACCTACCTCAACAGCTTCAAGAGTTATCCGCTTTGGGTTTTCACTAAAAAAATCATCAGCTTTTATAAACTCATAAAAAATGCCTGAATTTAACTGAAGTAGCATTCCTTTCTCGCTTTGTTTGTCTTGGAAAGCAAAAAAGCCCTCGCTAGCAGGGTACAACTCAATACTATCTACTTTTCTGCCTATAAGGTTTTCAAATTTTGCTCTGTAGGGTTCATAATTTACTCCACCAAAAATAAAGAGATTAAAATTTTTGAAAATATCGCCAATCTGTTTTCCTGTTTTCTGCTGAAGTTTTTCAAAATACATTTGAACCCACGATGGAATGCCAGAAATAATCGTCATGTTTTCAGACAGTGTTTCCTCTACAATTGCATCAACTTTTGTTTCCCAATCATCAATACAGTTTGTTTTATAAGAAGGCATCCTGTTTTTTTGAAGGTATTTAGGCACATAATGAGCAACAATACCTGAAAGCCTTCCTAATTGAATACCGTTTTGCTCCTTTAAGACTGGGCTTCCTTGTAAAAAAATCATCTTACCGTCAACAAATTTTGCATTTCCAGTCTCTTTAATATACATTAAAATAGCATTTCTTGCAGCATCTACATGTGTAGGCATACTTTCTTTTGTGATAGGAATATATTTAGAGCCTGATGTTGTTCCAGATGTTTTAGCAAAATAAATCGGTTTGCCTATCCAAAGTATATCTTCTTCGCCAGCAACTACTCTTTCAACATAAGGCTTTAAGGCTTCATAATCTCTAATTGGTACACGCTTTACAAAATCAGAATGATTGTTTATGCTTATAAAATCATGGTCTCTTCCAAATTCAGTTTCTACGGCTTTACTTATTAAACTTTGAAAAACTTTTTCTTGGGTTTCAATAGGTTTCTTTGCCCATTTTTGAATACTCTTATAAACACGTTTTGCTAAGGATTTAGCTATAGCTGGTTTTAATGATAGCATTTATTATTTAGAATAATGTCAGGTCGAGCGCAGTCGAGACCTCTATTTTTATTAATTATATTTTTATAACCTCTCGACTACGCTCGAGGGGACAACTTCTATTTAAAATCTATAAAGTTTGTTGGGTTAATTGGGTAACCATCGTTCCAAAGCTCGAAATGTAAATGTGGCCCTGTTGAAAGCTCTCCAGAGCTTCCTGCTGTAGCAATTACTTCTCCTGCTTTTACCAAGTCGCCTTGAGTTTTTGTTAGAGCTGCATTATGTTTGTAAACTGAAATTAGCCCGTAACTGTGCTCTATAATAATGACGTGCCCTGTGCTAGTTGTCCATTCTGCAAAAATTACAATACCATCTGCTGTGGCCTTTATTGGCGCATCTTTAGCAACAACAACATCTACTGCATAATGCTTTTCTTTAAGGTTGTATGGTTCACTTATAGTGCCATTTACTGGAGGAAACAATACAAAATTTGCAGCCGATGTAGCCGATTCAAATAAATTATACTTATCCTCTTTATCTACTTTTTGGCGTAATAATGAATCTTCTAGGTTTGGGTTTAAATCTACTTCACTAATTTCTAGTTTAGCCGCCTCAATTATAGAGTCTTTATTGAAATCTGTAGCGCTAACATCTCCTTGTAAAACTTTTTTAATTGAAGAGTAATATCGCTGGTTCATTGAAATAACTTGTTGTAGCGAGTCGGTTTTATAATTAAGTTCTATAGCCTTCTTTTTTAGTTTAGTAGAAGAATATCCAGGAATATACTCCCTTAGCGGGGTGAAAGCAATCAATGCATAAGTGGCCGTTATTAAAACAATGACAGATATTGATGCTAATACAAAAACATTTAATCGTGTTAATTTAAAAGATAAGCGTTCCTCGAAAGTGTTTTCATTAAGAATAACCAACCGATACTTATCAAGAAGTTTTCGTTTTATTTTTTTAGATTCTTTTTTTTTCTCCTCCATTTAAAAACAAAAATATGTAAAATTATTGCACAACATGATTCTCTTTATGCTAAAGTTATGCTTAAAACGAGATTATTAAACTTTAATTATTAACTTTGCTTTTAAATTTAATATTATGAGTTTATATATGTTACCATTAGCAATTGGCCCAATGCAAATAACATTAATTGTTGTTGCTGTTTTATTATTGTTTGGAGGTAAAAAAATACCAGAGTTAATGCGTGGTCTTGGTAGTGGCATTAAGGAATTTAAGGATGCTACTAAAGATGAAGACAAATTAAATGACGACAAGCAAAAAAACGATAAAAAAGAATAGAGATATATTTTTTTAAATAAAAACCAGCACATTGTGCTGGTTTTTTTGTTTTCATTTATAGCTAAAAAATTGTGTTTAGTTTATTTTAATAGATTTAATAATAGCTTCGAGCTCGAACATATAGGCTCTTTTCTCTACTGAAGGTGCAAAAACAAAACCTTCAGCAATAATCCATCTATTATTAATTTTATCTTCAATAGCATAATTTACGAAAGGTCCTGCCATAAATGTTCCTCCTTTTAAATCCCAAAGCCCTTTTGTTTCAAGAGCAGGTTTATTATCTAAAATGGTTTCTGAATTAAATGGTGTATAGGCATCTTCTGTTGCCATGTATGATCCTTCTACAGCGCCTTCAACAAACCTTTTCCCTATAGAGTCTCTAATTTTAATGATTTGGCTTACCAAAGTTGAGTCTCTATTTATGGTATTTAATGGCACTTGATATAATAGTACATTTAAGTCTCCCGAAACATTTGAGCTTGCCTTGAAATCTTTTTTTATCCAAAAAAACTTATCTTCTTTTGTTGCTGTTGTTTTTGCTATTCTATATGCTGTTGGAAAGTTAATGTTTAGTCCTAAGCTCTCTTGAATGTCTTTAGCATTATAAAGCGATTTATTTATAAGTCTTTGTTTTTCTGTTAATTCGGTGTTATTAAATTCATTAGTTATTTTTTCTGCATTTTCTTTAAGTAATTCAATAACATCGCTCTTTGTTTTTCCTGAAACTACAATAACTTTTTGCGGTTGTGCATATACATTTTTTGCAATCTTAAATGCCGACTCTTTGCCTAATTCAATTTTTAAAATGGTTCTGTTCTTTGTTACAAACCCAGAAAAAACTGAAGAAGGTATTTGGTTTATTTTAAACATTGGCTCGTCTTGCGGCAAACCATAAATAGGTGTTGAAAGTACATTTCTAATTGTCTCTCCAATACTTCCATTCCATAGGTCATTACTTACCACAACCGATATGTTGTTGACTATTCCTGATGAATCAAAAAGTATTCTTTGGTTTGACGATTTTTTGTCTCCGCAAGCTGTTAGCAGTATTAGCACTAATGTTGTTAAAAGAAAATTACGCATAATTAAGTTTTGGTTTTTTAGGAACTTATCCTTTTGATATTTTAAGCTTCATTCCTGGTTTTAATTTACTACCACTAATATCGTTCCAATCTTTAATATTTTGAACAGAAACTCCCGGAAACTTTTGCGCAATGCTCCAAAGTGAGTCTCCATTTTTTACTGTATAAGTAATCACATTACCAGAAATGGGCTTTGCTTTTGTTGTTTTGCTTACTGGTGAAGCACTAGCTACATAAGGTTTTCTGGGGTAGATTGTTAATCTCTGTCCTATTCTTAAATTATTGCTTCTTAATCCGTTCCATCTTTTTATTTGACTTACCCGAACTCCATATTTTCTGGAAATTTTTCCTAAATAATCACCAGATTTAACTCTATAACGTATCCTATCGTTAGCGTTAAAAAATTGAGGCAATGGTTTTTCGCGTTTCGCAAACTCTTCTTTAGCAAAAGCATAGATTTTCTCTTCATTATTTACAAAACTCCCAACAACATCTCTTGGTAAGCGCAACACATAATTTTCTTTTTCTATAAAAGGAATAATATCTAATTTATATGAAGGGTTTAAAAACTGCAGCTCTTCAATTGGTGTGCCAGTAACTTCTGAAACTTGATCGAGAGTTATCATGTGTTTTACTCTAACGGTATCTGTTTCAACTAATGCAAATTCTGGTTTAAGGTTTTCAAACCCGTGAGCTTCGGCATATTCAAAAATATACATATTTGCTAAAAATGCAGGTAAGTAGCCTGCGGTTTCGCGAGGTAAATTATGCCTAATATTCCAGTAGTTTTGATATCCGCCAGAGCGTCTGATGGCTTTGGTAACATTTCCTGGTCCAGAATTATATGCAGCTAAAGCTAAATCCCAATCACCAAAAATTTTATATAATTTAGATAAATACTTTGCTGCTGCTTCAGTAGATTTTATTGGGTCGCTCCGTTCATCAACATAACTACTCACGTCCAGCCCATACTCTTTACCAGTGCCAAACATAAATTGCCATAAGCCTGTTGCACCAACTCTAGATTTAGCTCTAGGTTTTAATGCTGACTCTACAATAGCTAAATATTTTATTTCTAACGGGATATTATGATTATCTAACTCGCGCTCAAACATTGGAAAATAAAAAGCACTCAAAGTCATTAGTTTTTGCAAATGCTTTCTTCGGCGCTTTAAATATGACTTTATAACACTTTCTAATGCTGGATTGTATTCTACGTTAAAAGGTGTTCTAGCATCTAGCTCTTTTAATCGTTTTTTAAGGGTGTCCGTTGGTAGCTCTGGATAATCGACAGGCTCAAAAGTAAGCTCAGTAACCGATTTGTAAATCGTATCAAAAAGATTGTTGCTATATAACTCCTCTAACCATTTTTCGTCTATTTTCGCAGCAAATTCTAGGTCTCCTAGTTTTTTAATTGAAGTGCTGTCTTTTTCTGCTTCTATTTTTTTTACACTATGCGTTTTCCCATCAATTATCGAATCTTTAGCAGATTCTTTTTTTGGTAAGATAGAGTCTTGAGGTTGCGATAAACAAATCCCAAAACTTAAAAAAAAGCATATTATAAAAAACCGGAAAGCCATAAAATCTATTCAGTTGGTTATTGAACGATTGTATGGCTAAAATCGTATTTTTTAAGCGAATTTGAAAACTTAATTAAGTTTATTCTAAAATTGCTGCAATTCCAGGAAGTGTTTTTCCTTCTAAGCTTTCTAGCATTGCACCGCCTCCAGTGCTTACATAGCTCACTTTGTCTTGAAAGCCAAACTGCTTTACAGCTGCTACAGAATCGCCTCCGCCAACTAAAGAAAATGCACCATTTTTTGTGGCTTCTGCGATAGAGTTTCCTAGCTCAATTGTACCGTTTGCAAAGCTTTCCATTTCAAAAACACCTAGCGGTCCGTTCCAAAGTATAGTTTTACTTTGCGTAACAACATTGTGGAAAATTTCTTTTGACTTTGGTCCAGCATCTAGACCTTGCCAACCATCAGGAATTGTAGTTACATCTACAATTTGAGTCTCGGCATCGTTACTAAATGCATTAGCTGCAATTACATCAACAGGTAAGTGTATTTGAACATTTTTTGTTTTGGCTTGGTTTAATATGTCTAATGCCAAATCCATTTTATCATCTTCACAAATTGAATCTCCAATTTTTCCGCCTTGTGCTTTTATAAAGGTAAAGGTCATGCCACCACCAATAATTAAATGATCAACTTTATCCAAAATATTCTCAATAATAGTAATCTTAGAAGAAACTTTAGCGCCACCTAAAACAGCCAAAACTGGTTTTTCTCCAGTTTCCATAACTTTTTTAATGCTTTCAATTTCTTGAGCTAATAAGTTTCCAAAGCACTTTTTATCTTGAAAAAACTGAGCTACTATAGTTGTTGAAGCATGTGCTCTGTGTGCTGTTCCAAAAGCGTCATTAACATAAATATCTCCTAGTTTTGATAGTTTTTCTGCAAACCCAACATCGCCTGCTGTTTCTTCTTTATAATAGCGCAAGTTTTCTAACAATAATATTTGTCCAGGTTGTAAATTGGCTGCTGCTGCCTCTACTTCTTCTCCAATACAATCTTTAGCAAACTTAACCTCAACACCTAAAACATCTTCTACTTTACTAGCAATATGTTTTAGTGAAAATTCCTCTTGAAACCCTTTTGGGCGACCTAAATGTGACATTAAAATACAGCTACCTCCATCCTCTAAAATTTTAATGATTGTAGGTTTTGCCGACATGATTCTTGTAGCATCTGTTACTTCAAAATTTTCATTTAAAGGCACATTAAAATCAACGCGAATTAATGCTTTTTTATTTTCAAAATTAAAATCATTAAGAGTTTTCATTATTATCGTTTTAATAGATTGTGTCACAAATGTAACTAATTAAAGAGAGGTATAAAATGAGTTTTTTTACGAAAACGTTTGAAGAGTTAAATAATTTTTAAAAACTAACTTTCTGTTGGCTTATTTAATGAAAAACCAGAACCTATTAGAAGTACAAGCTCTTTTATGCTTTCTGATATGTTGGCTTTAAGTTTCGATTTTAATAAGGGTTTCATGAATATCCCGAAAGGCTTAAAATCTGCGAAAACCTCAATATTTAATTTTGTGTACCCTACCTGAGTTTCTTCTAAAATAAAATAACTATTCATTTGTTTAGTGAAAGGTACATCGGTTGTCGATTCGGCATAAACTAACTGATGCTTTTTTACTTTTTTGGAAACTGTAGTTTGCACTACATCGTCATTTTTATTAAATAAACACTTGTGCTTTTCTCCTATACGATTTACTTTATTTTTTTCGTACTCCATTTTGTCAACACCCTTTGTCCAAAGTAACCTGTAATCAAAATTACTTATTACTTCATACAAATCGTTAATTGGAAGTTTTATAATTTCTGTTTCATCAAATAGTTTGTGCTTTGGTACATTATCAGGAATAGGGTTTATTTCGGGGATCCTTTCTTTTAAGTGCTTAAGGGGGTTATAAGTAAAACTTATTTTTCCAAAATCGTATGTTGCTGTTATTGTTTTTTCAGAATCTACAACTATCTTCTTTATATTTTCAGTAAGAATAGCATACTCATCTATTGGCACCTCATTTTTAAGCAGACGATGTACTTTTATAACATCACTCCCATATGGTTTTTTAGATTCTTTTACAGTTATAAACTCTATTTCACCATAATGCACTACAAATTTCAGCTTTAAATTATACGCAGAAGAGCATGCTCCACAATGACAAATGCGTTGATATTCATAGCGTTTTAAATGTGTATGAAACGCAAGATACATTGTTTCTATTTGCTGTTCTATTATAGAAATATCAACCTTGTTTTCTATTTTATATAAAAAAAGAGCATCGCCTTCAATTTCAGCTAATTCTAAATCCGAAGTATTACTATCAATCAACAATTCCAATAACTCAGACACAATATGTCGGCTATGGCTTATTGCTGTGTGATGCACAAACTCGGTGAAGCCTGAAATATCTGGAATAAATAGAATAGCGTTTTGTGCCATTTTTTAAATTATAGGCTGTTGTTTATCCTATAAAAATAAGTCGATTTATCTTTAATTTATTACAACATAATGTTAAAAACATAAGTTATATTTGTTTGATGCTTTTTGAAGATATATTAGGTCAAAATCATATTAAAAACCATTTAACACAAAGTGTTGACAATGGCAGGATACCGCATGCTCAATTGTTTGTGGGTAACGAAGGTTGTGGCACATTGCCTATGGCAATTGCTTATGCGCAATACATTTTGTGTTCTAACTCTAACGGAGAAAACAACTCTGGAAATGAGACGTGTAACCTAAAATTTAAAAACTTTTCACATCCCGATTTACATTTTGCATTTCCTGTTACAACTAGCGATAAAGTTAAGAGCAAACCAGTATCTAGTTTTTATTTAGAAGAGTGGCGTCAATTACTGAAAGAACAGCCTTATGGAAATTTGTTTGACTGGTATAAATTACTTGGTGTTGACAATAAGCAAGGGCAAATTGGGGTTGATGAGGCACATGAAATTGTAAAATCGTTAACACTAAAATCTTATGAAGGTGGTTATAAAGTAATGCTTATTTGGATGGCAGAAAAAATGAATACTGCTTGTGCAAACAAACTTTTAAAACTTATTGAAGAGCCTCCAAATAAAACAATCTTCCTTTTAGTTGCTGAAGATGAAGAACAAATAATTAATACTATAAAATCGCGTTGTCAAGTTTTACACTTTCCACCTTTAGCAGAGGATGTTATTAAAAGCGCCTTAGTTAAAAGTTATGGTTTAGAACTTTCGGTAGCAACAAAAATAGCACATCAATCCAATGGAAATTATAATAAAGCTTGCGATTTAGTATATCAAGATTCTGAAGATATACAATTTGAAACTTGGTTTATTTTCTGGATTCGTAGTGCTTTTAAAGCTAAAGGCAACAAGGCAGCGATTCATGATTTAATTTCTTGGAGTGAAGACATAGCAAAAACTGGTCGTGAGACTCAAAAACAGTTTCTTAATTTTTGTTTAGATTTTTTTCGTCAGGCTTTGCTTTTAAATTATAATGCTACAGATTTGGTGTTCTTGGAACCAAAAACCGAAAAGTTTAAACTGGATAACTTTGCGCCTTTTGTGCATGGTAATAACATTTTAGAAATTAGTGATGAACTACAAAATGCCATTTACCATATTGAGCGTAATGGGAATTCTAAAATTATTTTAACCGATTTATCTATTAAACTAACAAGGTTACTTCACAAAAAACCAACATAATAGCTTTTAAAACTCTATTCTGAACACTAAATTAGGTGTTATTCCTAAAGATGTTTTAGTTGTTTCTTGCAAAAAGTATGGAGTATCTGGGTCGGTAGATAATCTAACTCTATTGTCTCTACTTAAGATGCTTTTTTTATTATATACATTAAGTAATGAAAAACCCAATTTACCTCTCCATGTCTCACTTTTTGAAATATTAAATTTATATGTTGCTGAAAAATCTAAGCGATGATAATTTGGAAGGCGCTCATTATTAATTTTATCGTAAAGAATAGAATATCCATCATCTTGCAGCCCCAAAGCTTTTGTGTAAGGTATACCTGTTCTAAATCGCCACCCTAAAGAGAAATCAAAAGCATTTAATTTATACGAATGTGACCAATAAAGCTGATGCGCAATATGAAAATTACCAGAAAATGACTGAGAATTGTTTATATCATTAAAGTTAAAATCCTTTTTTGTTGTTGTATAACTTAGCCATGTTCTATAATTATTTATTCTCTTTTTAAGCAAAATATCAATACCTGAAATACTGCTTTCTCCCTCTGAGTAATTTGCACCCGTGCTTTCAAAACCCCTAGTTAATGATGATAAGCCTTTTGTTTTTATTTTATAAAAGTCAATGTCTATATTCCATCCATTATCATTAAAATTAAAACCTATAGACAGCTTATTGCTTCTTTGTAGTGGTACATAATCATCTTGAGCTAAAGCCCAAACTTGGTTTTCTAATCCGAAATCTCTGGTGTTAAATTCTAAAATTTGACTTAAGTTTTGATGTCTTCTTTCTAAAGCGATTTTAGCTTTAATTGGCTTGCTTAAATAAACCTCTGTCAGCAACCTAGGTTCTAAATAAAACTTCTTTAATAATGACACGAAATCACCCCTAAGTCCTAAATATATCAACCACTTTCGTGTTTTTTTAAATTGATAGTCGGTATAAATTGTATTAGTGCTATTACTTTTTCTGTTTATATCTTCATAAAGATCATCTGGAAAATAATTATTATCGTACCCCAAAGAAAAGTCTACTTTATTTGAAGATAATTGATATCCAATAGCCAAAGTGTTTTCCTTATTAATTTTCCAATTGGTATGAATTGAAATGCCTTTATCTAGAATGATATTATTTTTAGTTGTTTTATTAAAAAGGTCGTTAGGGTAATTGTTTGTGCCTTCATAATCCAATTCAAAATTTGAATAATAAGCTTGAATTTCATGCGAAAATGAATTACTATAATTATGATTCCACGTTAAACTCAATCCCTTGTTTTTTATGTCTAAAACATCTTTAGATACTTCTTCAAATTCTTCAATTAAGAATCCATAATCTAATTTATTCTTAGTAAACAAACTGCTAAAAACAACTTCATCTCCTTCTGATGGATTAAAGATGGCTTTTAATGTAACGTCAGAAAAACTAAAAGAATCGTTTGTTAATGTTACATTATCGTCATCATAAATCTTATTTCCTTCCGAAATCTTTGTGTTCTGAAATACTCTGCTTGATAGGTTTTGAAAAGTAAAAGTGTTTATAGCGTCTGTATATGATTTTCTTGCCGAGGCTACTAAAGCAAATTTTTTTGTGATTGGTGCTTTTAAAAAAAGATCAGCGTGTGTCATATTAAAACCTAAACCTCCTTCAATTTTTTCAGGCACATTATTGTAAGAAGCAATATCTATTACACTGGAAATACTATTGCCATATCGAGCACTTGTTCCATTAGAAAAAAAGGCAATATCTTTAGTTATATAAGGGTTAAACGCAGATATCATTCCAAAAAAGTGGCCTGTATTATACATTTTTATACCATCCCACAATATTTGATTTTGATCTGGTGTTCCTCCTCTTACATATAGCCCTGAAGTCGTTTCCGTAGGGCTTTGTACGCCAGGAAGTAATTGCAAACTTTGTAATACATCTGACTCTGTTAGCCCTGGTAAAATACCTAAAGTTTTAGGTGTCAAAACAACCGAGCCATCATCTTTCTTCTTTACTCCCGATGTAATGTACTCACTTATAACAACTTCGTCTAATTGCTGCGTTGATAGAAGGTCTAACAATGTTTGCTTTTTTATAAGGTAATATCGTTCTGATGCCTTTTGAAATTCTAAGTTTGTTTGAGATTCTATTGCTGTAATTATATCTTGTAAACTAGCGATGCTTTTTAAAAAAGTAATACTTTGCTTATTTATTAGCTCTGAATTAAAAGAAAATTTAATATCAAACTTTTTTTCAATATCTAAAAGCACATCCACAAGTGGTTCTTGATTATAATTAATGGATGTTCTTTCTTGAGCGTTTACCAATGAAACCAAAAGAAAAAAAAACAAGAATGTATACTTTAGGTTCATTATTACTGCTACAAACTATTTATAATTTGTAACAATATTAATCAAAAAAAATTGTTTCACTTTTTATCTTTAAGAATAATTGTGTTATTCTTTGATGTAGTATAATTAATATTCATTGGAGTAAAAACGGTTTGTAAAGCAAGCTTTAAGTTTTTATGGGTAAAGCTTCCTGTAAAACGTCTATTTAAATTAATAAGGGAAATATCGAATTTAATTTCATACTGGTCTTCAAGTGCTTTTATTACTTGTTTTAGCGGCATGTCTTTAAAACTACTCTCTCCTTGTATCCAAGTTGGTGTTTTTTCTATAAAAGTCCAGTTTTTGTTTTCCTTATTATGTACCCTAAAGGCCTTTCCTAATGTCAATATAGCTAAATCATTATTTCCAGAATTTAAAACCTTAACCTTACCTTCATAGCATTTTATTTCAAAAAAATTGTTCTTAGAAATAACGTTAAATTCAGTTCCTAATACTTCTACAATGCCCTCATCTGATTTCACTCTAAAAGACGACCCCTTCTCAACATCAAAAAAGGCTTCGCCGCTAAATTTTAGCTCTCTATTTTCACTCCAATCTTTTTCTTTAAATTTTATTGAAGAATTTGCATTTAAATTTACTTTAGAGTTGTCTGGCAATGTAACAACTAGTTGCTCACCAACACCTGTTTTAAAATGGGTTGATTTATTATTTAAAAAGAAAAGCACGCTTAATGCAACAACCAATATAGCTGCAGCTCTATAAGCCCAATTAGGAATCAATTTAACAGTTTTTGTTTTTTTGTTTATATCCTCCTGCAACTTTGAAAATGCATTGTTTTTGTTATAAGCAGGTACAGAGAGGTTTTGAGCACCTTTGTTTATTCTTTCAAAACTTTTATAGTCCTTTGATTTTTTAAACTCAGATAATTCTTCAGGAGTTAGCTCTCCAGAAATCCATCTAGCTAAAAAAGTATCATCAGAGTATTGTTTTTCCATTGTTATGGTTTCTTTTTATATATAGAACAAATTTTTAATGTTTTACCCTACTTTTATTATACATCTCCTATTTTTTTTCGTAAAACAATCAATGCTTGACTCATTCTTTTTTCTACAGCTTTAACTGTTATACCAACTATTTCTGCGATTTCAGAATATTTCTTTTTGTCAATTCTACTTAACAAAAACACTTCTCTTTGCCTAAAGGGTAAATTTGCTATAGCCGCATTAAGCTTTATCATAAACTCCTTTTCTTCAAGCAGAAACTCTGGTGTAATATTAGAACTCTTTTGAGAATGCTTTTTTTGGTGCTCTAAAACAACTTTTTTATGAGCGACTTCATTTAAAAAAGCATTATTGGCAACTGTAAACAAATATGATTTAGCCTTTTCAAAAACTACTTTAGCACAATTTTTCCATAATTTAATAAAAGTATCTTGAACAATATCTTCGGCTTGCTGGATATCTCCACATTTATAGTATATAAAATTTCTTAAAGTGTCTGAGTGTGTGTTAAAAACAACTTTAAATGTTTCGCTTTCGCAAACAGATTTATGCTTCATTTATTTAAAATTACCTTTTTCAAAACTAAATAAAATTAAATAAAAAGTAGGGTGTTTTTTTAATTGTCTGTTTTACTATAAACAATAGTTAAACCCAAAACTTGAACAGATGAAAAATATAAAGCTCGTTTTTACTTTTACAATTTTGCTCTCTTTTGTAACCTTTAACTCTTGTAATACTGAAGAAATAGATGATGGCTTAACAACTACTGTTAATCCTGACACTAATAGTAATCCTGGTGATACAACAGATAACCCAGATAATACAAACAACCCAACAGGAAGTGATGGAGAAATTACGTTATATACAATTGATGGAGATAACATTATTAAAAAACAAGACTATAAAGTAACGGGGCAAGATCTTGCATATCAACAAGACACGAAAAAGCATCAAGAGCTTTGGTCTTTAACAAAAAAAATAATACCTGCTAATTATAGAACTAAAATGAATGAGTTTTTAATTTATAATGGAGATGTTTCTGGTAGTTCAGGTTTTGTAATTGAAACTAAATCGGATCTTTCAAAGTGGCAAATGGGAGTTGCAATAAACTTTGCTAATGACCAAAAAGAATTAGCATATACTATAATTCATGAGTTTGGCCATATTTTAACTCTAAATAACGACCAGGTAGATGCAATTATTAATGAAGCTAATTGTAGTAATTATTATACAGGTGAAGGTTGTTCTAAAACAGCATCATATATAAACAAATTACAAAGCAGCTATTGGGCAGATATATGGGAGGAATTTATAAAAGCCAAAGACACTGAAACAGCTATGGAAAGCTTTTATACTAAGTATAGCAGTAGGTATGTTACACAATATGCATCAACAAATCCTGGCGAAGATATTGCTGAGGTATTTGCAACTTTTGTTACTCGAAATGGTGGTGTAAATGGAAGCTCAATAGCTGAGCAAAAAATTCAACTTATGTATAACCATAATGAATTAATAGAGTTAAGAAATTATATAAGAAATAATCTTGGAGCATCATCAACTTCAAGAAGTAATAAAAAAAGCATACTGCCAGCTCCAGGAAGTTGGAAAAAAGCAAACACTTTTGGCAACCCAAACAAAAGTCATTGCTCGCATAAAAAGTGATTTATTGGTTGGTATTAACTAGTAATAAAGCATGCCTAAAGCTGTAAGTCTTTATTACCAGTTAATTAGAAACTAAAAAGTAATATGAAATATTTAAGTTTAATTATAATGATTTTAATGTCTCCCTCTTGTTCGATTAGCAAAAAAAACACTTCAGTAGTTAAAGAAAAATTAATCGTAACCTTTTCCAAAGGTAAATGTTTAGGCAATTGTCCTGTCTACGACCTATACATTTACAATAATGGTCGTGTTGTATATAATGGGATTGACAATGTAAATAAAAAAGGGGTTTACGAAACCTTAATTCCTTTAGACACGGTTAAGCGTATTGAATATTTAATGAAGCATTTTAGTCCTGAAGAAATAGGAAATACAAACGGAAGAGATATACCCTTTACCATATTAAAAATAAATGACAAAAAAGTTGTTTATCGATCTACTCGCTCTTCTGGCAACTTGTTGAAAATCAACAATTTAATTGAAAATATTAAAGATAAATTATAACACAAAAAAAGCTCTTTAATAAAAAGAGCTTTCTGTTAAAAGTGTTTTATATTATAACTACTCTTTAATATCAGTATTATCAACCTTATTTAAAGCATCTATAATTGTTTGTGTTAAATCGTTTTCATCGGTACCATACATAACTGTTGATACTGCATCAGTAGTTCCTAAAATATAAGTGTATCCATTTTTCTTACCGTAGTCATTAACAAAATCTTTTACTTTAATTATTAAAGAATCCATTTCAACTTGAAATGCTTGCTGAAATTGTTGAGCTTCTACTTGTTTTTGCTGATCTTGTATTTGTTTCTTTTGACCAAGCTCCTGATATTTTTGCTGAGCTTTTGTTTGAGACATTCTTTTAGCGTCCGTTTGAAATTTTTGAACTTCGTTTTGAAACGCTAAATCGATACTATCGAATTTTTTTTGAAACGCCACTTTTTTTATTTCGAACTTTGCTTCAAGGTCTTTCTTTTCTTGAAAATCATTTATAACCGTTCCGTTATTTACATATCCAATTTTTGCTTGTTTTTGGCATGAGGATAAAACAATCATTGCTAAAACTACGTAAACTATATTTTTCATGTGTTTGGTTTTTCTATTTTAAGAATTCGCACAAATGTAATAAAGTATGGCATAAATCAGCATGAAATTATTTTGAATTTAACATATAATGAATTCTTATGTTGTTTGTGGTTTTAAATAATAAATATCTATTAAAAACAAGCTTGTTTAAGGGCTTTTAAGACGCTTTCACAAAACACCCTTTAGATTGTGCGCCTAGGCACTTGAAAGTCTCAATACATTTGTTAAAACAGTTATTGGTTGTTTTTAATAATGTAAATTAGAGAAGAAGCTTCTTTTGTAGTTATCGATTTTAAATTTGACATCAGTCCAACATAAAAACCTTTAACTAAATTCATTTTTCCAGATTTATATTTTTCAGAAAGTAGACTTACATAAAAAGCATCAAAAAACATTGGTTTAATTTTTACAACTTTCATAAACTGCTTAGAAACCAATTTTGAAATTGAACCTTTATTAAAATGCCAAAGGTGTCTGGGTACATCATAAGCGGCCCAAAATTGTTTATAATACTTTGCGTCGTAACTTTTGTGATTAGGCACAGCTATAATTAATGTCCCTTTTGGTTTTAGTAGTTTTTTAAAGCAAGACATTTGCTCTTCTATATTTGGTAAATGTTCCAATACATGCCAAAGTGTTATAACATCAAAGCTAGATTCTTCAAATTTTAAAAGTTGGCTGGTTTCAAAAACAGAGTCATCTGTTTTATTGTTAGCAATTTTACGAGCCTGTTTATTGGGTTCAATTCCTGAAACATTCCAATTATTTTGCTTTGCCGTTTGCAAAAAATCACCAGTTCCGCACCCAACATCTAGTAAGGTTTTATTGGTTGGTGAAAATGAATTAATTAGTTTTAATTTCTTTTTTAATGAAACCTTCCTAACTAAATGGTATGCTTTTTCAAACAGATTTCGTTGAGAATCTGTATGCGAAATGTAATCTTCGCTTTCGTAATAATTAGGTAGTTTATTCAAAGATGGCTGAGGCGTAGTTTCTAAAAAGCCGTATTCCGAATTTAAGATTAATTCAAATTCTTCTCCTGAAACAGAGTAATCCTTTACTTTTAAATGAACATGATTTGAGTTTTTATTTGCCACAGACTTGTAAATGTATTTCTAAAAAATAATGAAATGTTCCACGTGGAACGTTGAATATTATCTACCCATATAAACCAATAAAACAGAAATATCGTTAGGAGAAACACCGCTAATTCTTGAAGCCTGAGACACCGTTGTTGGTTGTACTTTTTTAAGCTTTTCTCGAGCCTCAAAACTCATAGATTTAATTTGAGAATAATCAAAATTTTCTGGGATTTTTACATATTCCAGCCTACTTAATTTATCTGCATTGTTCTTTTCTTTGGCAATATAACCTGAATATTTTACTTGAATTTCTGTTTGTTCTATAACCTCTCTATCCAAATTATTTTCTTGAATATAAGCCTCAACACTTTCTACTTTTCTAACATCATCCATATCAATATTTGGTCTCGCAAATATCTTGAATAGTTTACCAGATTGTTTAACTGGTGATGAATTTTTTAATTCAAGGATTGGGTTCACCTCATCTGGTTTCACACTTGTTACATTAAAAAAGTTGACAAACTTCTCAGCATCTTCATGTTTTTTCTCCATTCGTTTTAAACGCTTTTCAGAAGCCAACCCTAACTCAAATCCTTTAGGGGTTAATCTTAAATCAGCATTATCTTGCCTCAACAACGTCCTGTATTCTGCCCTAGATGTAAACATTCTATATGGCTCTTCGGTTCCTTTAGTGATTAAATCATCTATCAAAACACCAATATAAGCCTCGTCTCTTTTTAAAGTAAAAGCTTCTTTTTCTCTTACTTTAAGGCTTGCGTTTATACCCGCCATCAATCCTTGAGAAGCGGCTTCTTCATATCCCGTTGTGCCATTAATTTGACCCGCGAAATACAACCCATTAACCAGCTTAGTTTCCAAAGTGTGCTTTAATTGTGTTGGCGGGAAATAGTCGTATTCAATCGCGTAACCTGGTCTAAAAAACTTAACGTCTTCGAAACCAACTACAGAACGCAACGCCTTGAACTGAACATCTTCAGGTAACGACGTAGAGAAACCATTTACATAAACCTCACAAGTATTCCATCCCTCAGGCTCAATAAATAATTGATGTCTATCTTTATCAGCAAAGCGATTAATCTTATCTTCTATTGACGGACAATAACGAGGTCCTAAGCTTTTAATTCGACCATTAAACATAGGTGATCTTTCAAAACCTTCACGAAGTAAATCATGTACCAGTTCGCTCGTATATGTCATGTGACAAGAACGTTGATTATTTAAAGGTCTTGTTGTATCTAAATACGAAAACTTTTCAGGGTTCTCGTCACCAGGTTGCTCAATCATTTTAGAATAATCCAATGATCTCCCATCTACTCGTGGTGGTGTTCCTGTTTTCATTCTTCCAGAATCGAAACCTAAATCTACTAACTGTTCAGTAATTCCTGTTGCTGCTCTTTCACCCGCTCTACCACCTCCAAAATTTTTATCACCGATATGAATCAATCCATTTAAGAAAGTGCCGTTAGTGAGCACTACAGATTTAGCTTTCACTTCTATTCCTAAAGATGTTTTAACACCAGTAACTTTGTCTTTTTCAATCAATAAACCAGAAACCATGTCTTGATAAAAATCAAGGTTTTGTGTTGCTTCTAAAAGCAACCTCCAATCTTCTGCAAACCTCATTCTATCACTCTGTACCCTCGGGCTCCACATAGCCGGTCCTTTAGACTTGTTTAGCATCTTAAACTGAATAGCTGATGTGTCAGAAACAATTCCACTATACCCACCAAGCGCGTCAATCTCGCGAACAATTTGTCCTTTAGCAATACCCCCCATGGCTGGGTTACAAGACATTTGTGCAATGTTTTGTAAATTCATTGTAATAAGTAATGTTTTGCTTCCCATATTGGCAGCAGCGGCGGCGGCTTCACTTCCTGCGTGACCTGCTCCAACAACAATAACATCATATACTTCGTTAAACATACTGTTCAATCTTTAAAACGTTCCACGTGGAACACTGTCTAAATTAAGTGTGCAAATATACGCTGAATTCTTGAATATTTAGTTGAGTGATTTTAAGTGGTGGTTTTCTTTTTGCCTCATCAATTTAGCGTCTTCATCTGTCTTGTCTTTATAGCCACAATAATGTAAAATACCATGAATAATAACTCGGTGCAACTCTTCTTGAAATGAAACCTTAAAATCGGCAGCATTATCTTTTACGCGTTCTATAGATATAAAAATATCGCCTTGTATTATTTTTCCGACTGAATAATCGAAACTAATAATATCGGTTAAAGTATCATGATTAAGAAATTCTACGTTTATGTTGTGCAAGTAATCATCATTACAAAAAACATAATTTATATCACCTTCCTTAAACCCTTCATCTGAAATTACATTAGAAATCCAAGCAGAAACTTCGTTAGAATTATCTAATAAAAATTCGGTTTCGTAATTAAAATCAATCATTTGCCTTTTTAAAATACTCTTGTACTTTCTTTCTATAAATTTGACGCAAAGGTAAGGTTTGTCTATTCAATATTTCAGTTGTATTAAAATATTGTTTAGCAGATGGGATTTGATTGTTCGTGTTATTATCAAAATTGTTTTTATTTGATTCAGACTCTCGTTTGTTATCCTCTCCTTGTTGAAAAGTGGCGTTTTCCATTTTTAAGAGCTGATGCTTCAATTGCATCATCTTTTGAAGAGTTTGATTCGTAAAACCTTTGTTTAATAAATCCAGTTCAATCTCCTCCATTTTTTTTAAAAGCGCTTCACCATTTCCTTTCGCTCCCTTGCCTTCTTTTGATAATCGTTCTTGTAAAGCGTTTCGCAATTCTTGTTGCTGTTGATAAATCTCATATAACTTGCCGTTTAAATCTTCATTAAGCCCTTCTCCTTCAGAGCCATTTTGATTTCCTTGATTTCCTTTTCCTTCTTTATCGCCATCTTTCCCTCCCTCTTCATTTAGTCCTTTTTTATCACCTTTGCCATCTTTTTCACCTTCGCCTTTTTCAGGTTTCTCTCCTTTACCTTTTTTCATTCCTTCTTCCATCATTTTATTGAGTTGTTCTTGACTCATAATAATATCTGGAAGTTGCATATCTCCTTTTCCACCTTTTCCTTGAGACATGCTCATATTCTCCTGCATATTATCCAAAACATCGCTTAAAAAATCGGCTAAATTATTAGCTGCCGTGATTGTAAATTGCTGATTTGAAACACCTTGATAAAGTTGGTTTTCAGCCAACAGACTCAATGCTTTGTCTATATTATAAAAAACTTCTGTTATTTCTTTGTTAACGGTTTCTGATAATTTTGGTTGACGTAATGATAACGCAAACAAACTATCATCAATATGCTCAAAATGCTCTTTAAGGTTTTGTTGTTTTCTTAAAAAAGATGCATATTTATTGTGATTAACTTCAATGGTTTTAAATTGATTCATGAGTGCTTCTTGGTCAAAAGAAAACAACACTAAATTATCAAGAATTTGCCTTAGTGATTCGGCATCTTCCTGCATTTGATTGGCTTCACCTCCACTCATAGAACTTTGCATTTTTTCACTCATTTCCTTCATTTTTTGAGCCGCCTTCTTTTGATTTTTCTGAGCATTCTTTTTATTTTGATCTTCGTTATTATTAGGTTTCTGTTGTTCATTGCTTTTTTGCTCCTCACTTTTCTCTAATTCTTCAGAAGCTTTTTTCTGTTCATCACTAATTTCCTTTTCGTCTAATTTATCTCTCGGAATATCAATGGGTTTTTTTAAGGCCTTACTATCCTTCTCTAGCTGCTCAAGGGCTTCTTTAAGCTTTTTAAATTCTTCGTTTAATTTATCCTGTGCTTCCTTGGTATTCTCTTCATCTTCTTTGTTTGATAATTCTTCTTGCTCCTCTGCTAAACTTTCCAAATCACTTTTAAGCTTTTCTAGTTTCTTCTCAACATAAAACCTTTTAGTGAGCTCTAGTAATTGCTGCAAGCTTCTTTTTTTATTCTTGTTCTGTTTTGCTAGTTGTTCTAATTTTTGAGTTAACTCTTCTTTGTTTATTTTTTCTTGGATTTTTTTTAATTCCTCCAAAAGCTTTTCGTCTTTTTTTAATTGCTCTTCATTTTCTTTTAAACGTTTTTTCAAATCTTCTTTAAAAGCATCTTCTTCAAGTTTTTCTTTTTGGAAATTATCTAAGTTATCTTTAAGCTTTTTGTTAAAGTTTTTCATCATCTCATCTTGCTGCTTCTGACGCTTTAAAAATGACTCTAATTTCTTTTTATCATTAAAATTTAAATTTGATTTTTCTTTTTGGTTTTTAGATAACTCTTCAAGCTTTTTTTCTTGTTCTTCAAACTTTTCTAAAGATTTGTTTAAATCTTTAATTGTTTCGTTTTGTTCATCCAATTGCTTTTGCTCTTCTTCTTCTTTAGTTCTTTTTCTATAGGTAAATACATTGCTTTTTGTTTGCTTATATCTGTTAACTACATCATTATCAAATACTTGAAAATACAATTCATAACCTATACCTTCTTCAATATTTAAATTATTAGGGAACGCTGTAATAAAGTCATCAATATTAGTTTTAGATATTGGTATGTTTTCTATTTGTTTTTTCGATTCATTATTTATTGGATAATAAACCATTTGAAGCTTACTAAAGCCATAATCATCACTTATTTGACCATAAAAATAAAGTGTTTGCAAATCTAAACTATCAACCTCCATTTTTAAGTTAAGCTCCGGGTATTCGTCTTTAACCACATCTATTCTAAAAGTAAGGTTTTCGTAATTTTTAAGATTAGCATTGCTGGTGCTTAAACTATAGTTTAAATGATTATAGAGTTGTTTAGACAACTTAAAATTATTAGATTCATCAGTAGAAAAGTTTAGCGTGTCTTTGCTATACAAATGCACATTATCGGTAGATCTTGTTTTGAGCAACCATGTTACATTAGTGCCTTCTGGCACTATAGCATTTCCTGTGCTTTTTAAAATATCATTCTTCTTTTTAGTGTGATTTGGGTAATCTAATACCATTTCAAAGCTCAATAACGAAGGGGTTTCTACAATGCTTAATGTGTAAGGTTTTGAAGTTATATCATTCGCTGTTAATTGAAACTCAATATTTGTTTTTGGCTGTGAAAATATATATTCAAACTCTCCTATGTTTTTTTGTTTTAAAAAATAGCTTTCGTTGTTATAAAGTATTTGCACATTTTCTGGAATTACATCGCCAGCAGTTTTAACTTGTAATTTAAAATCTTTATTTTCAATAACTTTCAAATCATTATTAACTACAAAAAACTCAAATGGTGCTGGCGGTTGATAGGCTGTTTTATAATGAACAACGCGCTCGTAGCTATCGCTAAACCAATTAGAATGCCCTGTTAAAAACGTAATTAAAATAATTAAAATAGGAATTGCAGCGTATTTTAAATAAACGGTGTTCTTTTTAAAATTAATAGCTAATTTAAACGGAATAGGCTTTAATTCTAATGATTTTTGTTCAATACTTGCCAGCAATAATTCTGACTCTGATTGATTTTCTTTAAGCTGAAGAACATTCAATAACTTATCATTTACCTCAGGAAAATGTTTTCCAATAATTTTTGAAGCATCAATATAATTTATGCCTTTTTTGAGTTTCACTAATTTTGCTAATGGGCTAACAACAAACTTAGCAAGCAAAACAACCTCAACTAAAATAAACATCCAAAACAAAATGGTTCTCGCTAAGGGGTTTAACCATAAAACATACTCAATAAATAATGTAAACAAAAAGTAAAGTAGCCCAATGGCAACAAACAAAATAGTGCCTTTTATTAGCTCGTTAGTATAATAACGGTTAATAAATTGTTCGAGCTTGGTTTGTATATTATTAAAAGTATTCAATTATAGTATTTAAGGCATTTAACATACTAAACTACAATTTTATTTTTATAAGGTTTATAATTAAGTGTTAATTGTATCTTTGCAGTCATAAATTAAAAACATGACCAAAAACGTTCGCGTGCGTTTTGCACCAAGCCCAACAGGACCTTTACATATTGGCGGAGTTCGTACAGCTCTATTTAATTATTTATTTGCCAAAAAACACAACGGCACTTTCATTCTAAGAATTGAAGATACCGACCAAAATAGATATGTTGAAGGGGCAGAACAATATATTGTTGATGCTTTAAATTGGTGTGGAATGCCTTATGATGAAGGTGTAAACAAAAACGAAAAATTTGGACCATACAGACAAAGCGAGCGCAAACATTTATACAAACAATATGCAGATGAATTAATTGCTTCTGGCAATGCATATTATGCTTTTGATACTGCTGAAACTTTAGATCTTCATAGAAAGGATCATGAAGCTAAAGGAAAAACCTTTATTTATAACTGGCATAATCGCCAAAAACTAAATAATTCATTATCACTTAGCGCAGAAGAAACTCAAGCAAAATTAGATGATGGCGAAGATTATGTTATTCGATTTAAATCTCCCCAAGACGAAACACTTCATTTAAATGATATTATTCGTGGTGACATTAAAATAGATACAAATATTTTAGATGATAAAGTGTTGTTTAAAAGTGATG
Source organism: Gaetbulibacter sp. 4G1 (assembly GCF_002741945.1). Lineage (GTDB taxonomy): Bacteria > Bacteroidota > Bacteroidia > Flavobacteriales > Flavobacteriaceae > Wocania_A > Wocania_A spongiicola. Next base: position 728,221 of record NZ_MDVN01000022.1, on the reverse strand, counting down.
GCATGCCAACCTACCATTTAGCCAATATTGTTGATGATCATTTAATGGAAATATCGCATGTTATACGTGGTGAAGAATGGTTGCCAAGTTTAGCACTACACTATCAACTATATAAAGCTTTTGGTTGGGAAGCTCCAGAATTTGCACATTTACCATTAATAATGAACCCAACAGGGAAAGGAAAATTAAGTAAAAGGCATGCTTCTAAATTAGGGATACCTGTGTTTCCTTTAAACTGGTTGGACAAGAACACTAACGAGCTTTCTATTGGCTACAAGGAAGCTGGATATTTCCCAGAAGCTGTTGTTAATTTCTTAGCTTTTTTAGGTTGGAATCCGGGAACAGAACAAGAAATATTTAATCTTGAAGAGCTAGTAAACGCTTTTGATTTAGCAAAAATTAATAAAGCCGGAGCACGTTTTGATCCCGATAAAACCAAATGGTTTAATCATCATTACATGCAAGAACAAAATAATGATAAGCTAGCTGAAGCCTTTAAAAATGATCATTCAGAATTAGCAAATATTGATGCAAACTATATTTCAATGGTTATTAGTTTAATAAAAGAACGCGCTACTTTTATTTCTGATTTTTGGGAATTAAGTCATTTCTTTTTTACTCCACCAACATCTTTTGATGAAAAGGCATCAAAAAAAGCATTTAAAGACGGCACTAAGGAATTAATGACTGAATTAATTTCTATAATAAACAATGTTGAAGACTTTACTGTAGAAAATCTTCAAACCAATATTAAAGGCTGGATTACATCTAATGAAATTGGCTTTGGAAAAGTTATGATGCCATTACGTTTAGCTCTAGTTGGTGCGTTAAAAGGACCTGATGTTTTTGATATTATGTTTTTAATTGGCAAAAACGAAAGCGTTAAGCGTTTAGAGAAAATGGTTGCTATTTTATAAAACAGCTAAAACGAAATTATTCCTCCTAAAACTAACATGGTTTGATTTCCTTTAAAACTTGTAGCACCCCCAGAAGTATCAAGGCTTTGAGAATTTAGCTTCTTTAAAATATTAGTAAAACCATAAATATATTGAGCTTTTAACTTAAAGTTTTTTATACCAATTGATGCTCCTATAGCCCCATTTATGTTAAATTGAGATATACTTGAAATATCTCCCGCTATTAAATTGCTATAATTATTTATATAATAACCTTTCTTTGCATCCTCTTTAAGCTCTAGTTCCCCGTTGTATTGAAGCATGGGCCCTAAATCAATAGTAAAATGGTTTGGAATTATTTTTATGTGCATTAGCATCGCTACTTGAGCAGCAAACATTTTATATTTAATAAATTCGTTAGGGTTGCTGTTACTTAACATGCTTGGTCTTGCTGAAATTTCAATGGTGTTTTCAGAAAGCTGCATTCCAAAACTTATGTCGTACCACCTAACCGGAATATTAACAGTTGCTGTTAAGCCTCCAACAAATCCGTTTGATTCTTTAGTTATAAAATTGTCTGTAGTAATATCAAATTGAGTAATGCCTCCCACTACCCCAAAGCCGTTAGTAATGCGATAGTTTCCTTTTTGCGAAAAACTTTTTGTAACAAAACATAGTAAAATAGCTACTAATAAGAAAAGCGGATTATATTTCATAGTTTGGGTTATAAACAACCAAATATAGTATAATTTTTGTATCTTAATTTTTCTAACCATTTTAATAAATTTATTATGAACTTATTTTTTATCCCCGTTATTCTTTTTGGATTAATCATATTAATCTCTGCATTCTTTATTGTTAAACAACAAACCGCAGTGATTGTTGAGCGTTTTGGTAAATTTCAAAGTATTCGACATTCTGGTTTACAAATGAAGATTCCTTTAGTAGATCGAATTGCTGGTCGATTAAGCTTAAAAATTCAACAACTAGATGTTATTATTGAAACTAAAACTTTAGACGATGTATTTGTAAAACTAAAAGTTTCTGTACAATACAAAGTGATTAGAGACAAAGTGTATGATGCTTTCTACAAGTTAGATTATCCTCACGATCAAATCACCTCTTATGTTTTTGATGTGGTGCGTGCTGAAGTTCCAAAAATGAAACTAGATGATGTGTTTGTAAAAAAAGACGATATTGCTATAGCTGTAAAAAGAGAGTTAAACGAAGCGATGATGACCTATGGTTATGATATTATTAAAACATTAGTAACTGATATTGACCCTGATAGCCAAGTAAAAGAAGCAATGAATCGTATTAATGCTTCTGAACGCGAAAAAATTGCAGCTCAATTTGAAGGAGATGCTGCTCGTATTTTAATTGTTGAAAAAGCGAAGGCTGAAGCAGAAAGCAAGCGTTTGCAAGGTCAAGGTATTGCTGACCAACGTAGAGAAATTGCTCGCGGTTTAGAAGAGTCTGTAGAGGTGTTAAACAAAGTTGGTATTAACAGTCAGGAAGCATCTGCTTTAATTGTAGTAACACAACATTATGATACACTTCAATCAATAGGTCAAGAAACCAATAGCAACTTAATTTTACTACCAAATTCGCCACAAGCTGGTAGTCAAATGCTAAATGATATGGTAGCTAGTTTTACTGCTAGTAACCAGATTGGTGAGGCCATGAAGAATTCTAAAAAGAATAAAAACGAATAACTTTGTTTTTAAAAAACCAGCCCTCTAAATTTATACTTAGAGGGCTTTATTTTGTTTATATAACTCATGAAAAAAGAAGTTTTAATTGTTCTAGGGTCTCCAAACTCACCTGAAGGCATTTTAAGTAATATTTCAAAAAGCAGGTTAAATTACTGTTTAGAAAACTACCTAGAAGGAAAACAAATTCTTTGTACTGGCGGATGGGGAGATCATTTTAATACAACCCAAAGTCCTCATGCCGAATATTCCAAAACTTACCTTATTAAAAATGGGGTTTCGGAGAGCGCTTTTTTAGACTTTGCTTTATCATCAAACACAGTTGATGATGCTGTAAAAATTAAACCTATAATACAAAATATCGAAAATAGTTACTTAACCGTAATCACTTCAGATTATCATTTGGAAAGAGTAAAACTAATTTTTAATGAAGTTTTAAAGGATTTCAAAATGGTTTTTATTGGCGTAAAATCTAATCTAGATAAAGAATTGTTTGATACTTTAGAAAGCCATGAAAAAAAAGCAATTCAATCTATAAAAGAGAATGGTTTGTATTATTAAACTCGGTTAAAAATTGCTTTTACAACTTCCTAAGTTTAGGCTCTTCTTCTTTTTGTTTTTCCTCCTTGCTTAACTTTCCAGGAAAAACAAGTGATGTGCTTGCAAATGTGCTTCCAAAATTTACATTCGCATAATACACTTGGCTAACAGCATCTTTTACTTGGTTTTTAGATAATTCTTTTAGCGGGTGAATAAATACGGACCATAAAACACCATCAGAAACTGCATATTTAACATCTAAAGCTGTATGAAAGTTTGCAACTAGAGCAGCTTTAATCAAATCATTATTTAAACTTTTTGATTCTGCAATCGGTGAAATAATTCGCATTCTATTATTCTTGGTGTCTGTTATAGATAGTAACTGAATATCTTTAATAAAAAAATGCCAAGACCCATTTTTCCCTTGAATAGAATCACTTACAGAAGTATAAATACTCTCAAGTGTTTTATTATCCATCGTTTGGGAAAAAGTAAAAAAAGGGAAGATAATAACAAGAAAAATAAATTTTTTCATAACTACATATTTATAAGGTATAAGTCGAAAGCTTATTAAATTACTTAATATGTATTTCTTTTTATAACTTAAAAGGGTGTCTTTCTTCCCACTTTTTAATAGGATTCATATATTTTACAATACACTTTAAAACCGTATTTGCTATAAAGTTATTTGTATGTTTTAAATACACATGCATTGTGTTAGGTTTTGCTCCAATAGAACTTTTAATTTCCATAGCGGTTCTGGCGTAAACAATGGTTTTAAAATTATTTTCAATGCTAAAAAATGCCATATTAAAAAGCATATTTAAATACATTTGATGTTTCTGTTGTAAATCTTTATTGTAACCCAAAAAATATGTTTCTAAAACATCATTATTTAAAATTAAAGTATAAAAACCTATTAATTCTTCATTTAAAAAATATCCGTAAACCTTAAATTTGTCTTTTAAGCTAGCTTTTAAATTATAAAAATGAGCTTTATTTAATTTGAATGAATTAACCCCTGCATTGTCTGAAACAGTTTCGTATAACTTAAAAATAGTTTCAGAATTGTTTTTAATAAAATCTTCGTTTAACTCTTTGCAATCAAGTATTTTGGCTTTTTTTCGTGCTGTTTTATAGCGCCTTTTGTATTTTTTATTGAAAGCTTCTATATAATCCTCTGGTGTCTTCCAGTGATTTAAAATAGAAAGCATCATATTTGGTTGCACTTGCACTTTATACAGGTTGCTATTTTTAAAAAACTCAGAATCATTATGAATAGTATCGTTTTCAAAATAATCTTTAAAAGCAATGATTCTTATTTTTTTATTAAACTTTGATTTAATATCTAATGTTAAATCGCTTAAAGCTTTATTAATAATATTTAGATATTCAGATTGAGATATTTCTTCTTTTAAAAAACACAAGCCGTGTTGTCCGGTATGCATTAAATTACCAACAATTAGCGCGTTCCCTTTTATAATTTTTGAAACCAATTGTTTTGCAACTTGTTTAATAATGTTGTTTGAGGTTTTTCTAAATATATCATCTAGGTACATTTCTACTCGCTGAATAATAGCAATAGCGATTAATTTTTCAGCTTTAAAAACACCTAAATAGTATGATGTAATATTACTAGGTGAAGAAGACTCTAGCCCTTTTAAAAATGATGTTTTTAAAAAAATATCGTGGTTTTGAAGCGCATCCCAAGAATTAGGAAGCTGACTAACTGTGCTATATATTTTATAATGTATCAATACAAAAAGAAAAAAGACCGAAGTTAATTACCTCAGTCTTTATTTATGTTAAAAATTTACAAATTTATACCCAACCACATACAATTGCTCCCATTACACCAAGTGTAACAATCCAATAGCCGCTATTTATAAATATATATTTAGCACCTTTGCGTTCAAATAAAGCGTTGGTTCCAATAATAGGAAGAGCAACAAAAATACCTGCAAAAACACCATGCAGTGCTCCGTGTTTAAATGTTCTATAAGAGCCTCCATAATCAGCCATAAATGCTGCATAAGAAGGAAGAGCCGTACTTGAATCACCTCCAATTAAACTTAAGGCTCCGGTTTGATGAATACTCATTTGCGTCATAGTCATGGCTAATAAAAAAGCAAAAATAAAGGCTAGAGTAAAAATCTTCGCCATATTACCGCCTTTTACCTGTTCGTCTGTCATGCCAGCTGCCTTCATCCAGGCATTGCCAAAAACTTTTGGGTTATACCAAATAAATCCAACAACTAATGCAGAAACAGCTGCAACAAGAATTGCAGGGAAGTTTAAAAAATCCATAATAATTTGTTTTAGTTAGTAGTTAAATATAGCTAAAAAAATTTATGTGCTCTTTTATTTAACACTTCGTTATTTTCTAAATTGCTTCAGCTTCAGCTACTAAGAGCTCGTTTTTATCATCTAGTGCTTTAGCAATAAACTCATTTATTGCTTCATTTCGTTCTAATCCATTTTTAAGTAAAACACCTAACGCCAACATTATGGCAATACGTGTTCCTGCTTTTTTAACAGCTGTTGCAAACAAAGGTTCTAAGTCTTCATAAGACACCTTTTTTGCTAATTCTTGAATTTCTGCTTTAACTTTTAATTGCTTTTCAGTAGGTAGATTTGTGTATTTTTTTCCTAATTGCTGAATAATACTGATCGCTTTTCGTTCGCTTTTGTTATTACCAACAGCACTCTTTTGTTTAGTTTGATTGTTTTTAGGTTTTTGTTTTGCCCAAGAATCTCTTAAACCAACAGTTTTATTAAATATTAATGCTTTTGAAGTTGAGTCATTATCAACATTAAAATACCCTAATCGTTGAAATTGAAACCTATTTCCCGCCTTAGCTTCTTTTAAACTAGGCTCAACAAAGGCTTTAATAACTTTTAAAGAGTTTGGATTAATAAAATCCATAAACGTTTTATCTTGTTGACTATCAGGAGCTTCGTCATTAAATAACCTATCATATTCTCTAACCTCAGCCTTTATTGCATGCTTTATTGACACCCAATGCAATGTCCCCTTTACCTTTTTTGAAGTGTCTTCACTATATGTGCAGTGTACCTCTGTAATATTTTCATTTGCATCTTTTACAACACTATCAGCTTTAATAATATAAGCGTTTTTAAGACGCACTTCTCCGCCTAGTTTTAATCTAAAAAACTTGTTACCAGCCTCTTCTTTAAAATCTTCTTTTTCAATATACAATTCACGCGAAAAAGGTACTTTTCTAAAACCAGCACTTTCATCTTCTTGATTATTTTCAGCATCAAGCCACTCCTCTTTATCTTCAGGATAATTAGTAATTACTAATTTTATTGGGTTTAAAACCGCCATAACTCGCGGTGCCGTTTTATTTAAATCTTCTCGAATACAAAACTCTAAAAGCGATACATCTATTACATTGTCTCGTTTTGCTACACCAACGGTTTCAATAAATTTTCTAATTGCGTTAGGGGTATAACCTCGGCGGCGTAAACCAGAAATAGTAGGCATACGCGGGTCGTCCCAACCAGAAACGATTTTATCTTCAACTAATTGTAGCAACTTACGCTTACTCATAATAGTATAACTCAAGTTTAAGCGTGCAAATTCACGCTGTTTAGGAAGCGCTGGATACTTATTTTTGCTATAAGCATACACTTGCTCTTTAAACCAGTCGTAAAGCTCTCTATGAGGCTTAAATTCTAAAGAACATAATGAATGTGATATTTGCTCAATATAATCGCTTTCACCATGTGTCCAATCGTACATTGGGTATATACACCAATCATTTCCTGTTCTGTGATGGTGTTTCTTTAAAACGCGATACATAATAGGATCACGCATTAGCATATTAGTGTGTTGCATATTTATTTTTGCACGCAAAATATGTGAGCCTTCTTCAAACTCACCATTTTTCATGCGTTCAAATAAATCTAGGTTTTCAGCAATACTTCTGTTTCTATATGGCCCATCAACACCTGGTTGTGTTGGCGTGCCTTTTTGTTCAGCCATAGCTTCGCTAGACTGTGAGTCTACATAAGCCTTTCCTTCTTTAATAAGTAAAACAGCCCAGTCATAAAGCTGTTGAAAATAATCTGAAGAATACAATTCATTTGCCCACTTATAGCCTAACCAATTAATATCTTGCTTTATAGCATCTACATATTCTTGCTCTTCTTTTGCTGGGTTTGTGTCATCAAAACGTAAATTTACTGGCGCATTATACTTTTCACCCAAACCAAAACTAATACCTATGGCTTTAGTATGCCCAATATGTAAATAACCATTTGGTTCTGGCGGAAAACGAAAACGTAAATTTTCTTTTGGCATTCCGTTAACCAAATCTTCTTCAATAATTTGCTCTAAAAAATTAAGCGACTTTTTTTCTTCAGACATGCTTTTAAAAATAAAGCACAAATTTATAGAAATAAAGCGAGATATAAACGTAAAAAGGTCTTCCAATATATTAAATCGGAAGGTCTAAAAACATATAACTATTATTTGTTGGTTATATAGTATCTGGCTATAAAAATGATATAACCTTTGGTAAATTACTTCATCTAAGCCAAGCTTTATAAACCTAAAACTAGTGTTATTAGTATTATATTTGATTTGTTTACCAATTAAATATTCTAGTACTTTGCTTTATGGGAATTATAAAAGTTGAAAACATACGCGTATTTGCATACCATGGTTGTTTAAAAGAAGAAACCAAAATAGGAAGCGATTATCGGGTAGATTTAGAAGTTAAAGCAAACTTACAAGCTTCAGCAAAAACCGATAAACTTATTGATACTGTTGACTATGTGTTTTTAAATAGGGTTATTAAAGAAGAAATGGAAAAGCCTTCTCATCTACTTGAAACTGTTGCAAAACGTATGCTTAATAGAATATTTAATGAAGATAAATTAGTAAAAAAAGCTACTGTTTGGGTAAGTAAACTAAACCCTCCAATTGGAGGCGATGTAGAACGTGTAACGATAAAAATGACTGATAAGCGTAAAATCTAATTTTTTGTAAGGAAAAGTTATATTTTTTTTTACATTTGCAGCAAGTTTTTGATACCCTCTCAAAAATAGTCTAAGACATATTTTAATAGCAAAAATTTAATGGCGTCGTGGCCGAGTGGCTAGGCAGAGGTCTGCAAAACCTTCTACAGCGGTTCGAATCCGCTCGACGCCTCAAAAAAAGCTTTCAGTTTTACTCTGGAAGCTTTTCTTTTATAGGGTTAATTTGCTCCAATTTTTCTTTATTTCTTTCGTAAGTTTCAGGAAATAAGCCTTGAACGAGTAGTAGTATTCCAAAACCTAAAATAACTAAAGCAATTATTTTTTTAGTTTTAAAAATAAGTCGTGGGGTTAATCTGTCTTTTAGCCGCTTTGCTATTACTATTTTAAACAAATCTGCAACAAAATAGGAGGTTAACATAGTTACAATGAAAACTATTTCTCCATTCTTTGATGTTGTTAACGAATCTCCTAAAACAATAAAGCCTAACCAGCCTAATAAAACCCCTATGTTAATGAAGTTAAGCAAAAACCCTTTAACAAAAAGTTTACCATAATCTTTTTGAATTTCTACTTTATGATATTCTTTTACTATAGATCGAAACGATTTAGATGTTTTTATAAACGAAATAATACCGTAAACTATTAATAAAACACCACCAAAAATTAAAAAACTAGGATCGTCTTTTATTTTTCCTCTTAAGCTATTTGTACTATAAAAAGCAATTATAATAAAAATAATATCTGCAAGAATAACGCCTAAATCAAATATTAATGCACTTCTAAACCCTTTTGTGGCACTGGTTTCTAAAAGCACAAAAAAAACTGGGCCAATAGTAAAGGCTAGAATTATTCCAAAAGGAATAGCTGTTAAAATATCATCAAACATATTTGTGTAAAGCTTCACACAAAGTAAAGAAATATTTTACGATTATTAAATTGCTTGTACACACTATTTGAAAAGAAAACCCGCTATTAATAGCGGGTTTTTAATTTATGTTTAATGGTTTCTAATTCATACGTTTTACACGCCCACCAAAAACTCTACTTTCGTTAACTGTTTCTGGATCGCCGTATATAAAAACATCACCTCCGGCTCTAATTTTTATATCTACTAATTTCGAGGCATTTACATATGCTTCTCCAGCAGCTCTAATAGCAACTTCAGTTTTATCTGTTTTAAGTTCTCCTGCTTTATAAACACCTCCTGTCAGTATAGATATATCTTGACTTTTAGCTTTACCAGTTGCTTTAATTACGCCACCTGTTACAGATTTAATATTTGCATAAGTTACATTTAGTTTTACGTCAATCTTTCCGCCTTCTTGAGCTTTTAAATCAATTTCAAATTGTTTTATTTTATCATCTGAAAAAACTTTAGCTCCTTCATTAACATCAATAATATCAACACTAGAATAATATAACTTAACTGAGGTTTTATTACCATCAAAAATTTCTTCTAATTTCATTTTAATTTTTAACTTTCCATTTTTGTTATTAATTAAAACATCTTCTTTGTTTTCTCCTGTAATAATTATTTTGTTTTCTTTAGATTTAATTAATTCAACTTCAATTAAATCATACACTTTAAGTTCTTTAAACTCTCCTATTGTCTTTTCTATGGATTCTTGTGCAAAAACAGTTGAAGAAATAATAATTGCTAAAATTGACAGTATTTGTTTCATTTTTTAAGGGTTTTTTGTTTTTATCAGTCAAGCGTAATTCGCTATTAAACAACCTTAATTAATAATAAGGTTTTTTACTTAACGCAAAATTATCAATAATTATTCCCTTTTTTAATATCTAAAATTTATTTTATTATTTAATTAACTTTTACAGCTGTTCCAGTTATTGAAACTATTAAAGTGGAGGAGTTTGCTAATGGCTCAATATCAATTTTTATACCTACAACTGCATTTGCTTTTAATGCTATTGCATTATCATTTAATTTTTGAAAAGCTTCTTCTTTTATTAACTCTAATCCAGCTGAATAAGCTTCATAATATTTAGACATTTTAAACATATCTTTAAAAGAAACGCTTGTGCCTTTATATTTATAACTTGAATTATACGCTATACCTGATACAATACCTAAATAGTCTTGTATTTTATGTCCTTCTATAGTGTTTGTTGTTGTTAATATCATAAATTGTTTTTTTTATAAGTAGTTGTAATTATTGTAAATGTTACATAAAGTTTTGTTTTGTTTTAAAAAAAATTAAATAAACCTTTCTTAACCCAATTAACTTTCATTTTTTCCAATCAAATTAAAATCAAGATGTTTCTTAACTAAATCGGTATTTTTAACTTTTACAATAACTTCATCTCCTAGCTGATATATGGTTTTAGTATTTCTACCAACCATAGCATATTGATCTTGATCAAAAGCATAATGATCATCTTTCATATCACGAACACTTACCATCCCTTCGCATTTATTAGAAATTATTTCTACATAAATTCCCCAATCCGTAACTCCAGAAATTACACCAACAAACTCTTGATCTTTATGGTCTTCCATAAATTTAATTTGCATGTATTTTATTGAATCGCGCTCAGCTTTGGTAGCTAAATTTTCCATATTACTAGAATGATTACATTTATCTTCATAAACATCTTCATTAACAGATTTCCCGCCATCTAAATAGTGTTGTAATAAACGATGTGCCATAACATCTGGATAACGACGAATTGGTGATGTAAAGTGACTGTAATAATCAAAAGCTAATCCGTAGTGTCCAATATTATGTGTCGTATATTCAGCTTTACTCATACTACGAATAGCTAGTGTATCAACTAAATTTTGTTCTTTTTTACCATTAACTTCTTTAAGTAAATTATTAAGCGAAGCTGATGTTGTTTTACGGTCTTTAAAATTAAGTTTATATCCAAACTTTGATACGATTCCTTGTAAACTAACTAGTTTACTATCGTCTGGTTCATCATGTACACGATATACAAATGTTTTTTTAGGTGATTGTTTACCAATAAATTCTGATACTTTACGGTTTGCTAATAACATAAATTCTTCAATTAATTTATTAGCATCTTTACTTGTTTTAAAGAATACACCTTCTGGGTTATTGTCTTTATCTAAATTAAACTTTACCTCTACTTTATCAAATGAAATAGCACCAGAACTCATACGTTTTCTTCGCATAGTTTTTGCTAATTCATCCATTTTTAAAATAGCATCAGCAATAGCTTGATCTGTTTTATAAATTTTTCCAGTTAAAGAAACTGCTGCAGGGATATCGTTAGTTTTTGATTCAATTATAGCTTGTGCTTCTTCATAAGCAAAACGTGCATCGCTATAAGTTACAGTACGTCCGAACCACTCGTTCTTAATTTCACATTTATCATTCATTTGAAATACTGCAGAAAATGTATATTTTTCTTCGTGTGGACGTAATGAACATGCATTATTTGATAATACTTCTGGTAACATTGGAACTACTCTATCTACTAAATATACAGATGTAGCGCGTTCAAAAGCTTCATCATCTAAAATAGTGCCTTCTTGTAAATAATGTGAAACATCAGCAATATGAATACCTATTTCATACAAACCATTATCTAATATTTTAAAAGATAATGCATCATCAAAATCTTTAGCATCTTTAGGATCTATTGTAAAGGTTAAATCTTTACGCATATCGCGTCGTTTAGCTATTTCTTCTTTAGTAATTGAAGTATCTAATTTATTAGCAAATTCTTCAATCTCGTATGGAAATTCGTGAGGTAAACCATACTCTGCTAGAATAGCATGAATTTCAGTATTATGATCTCCTGGTTTTCCTAAAACCTGAATTACTTTACCATAAGGAGAATCTGCTTTTTCTGGCCAATCCTCAAGCTTTACTAAAACTTTATCACCATCTTCTGCTTTAAATGTTTTATTAATAGGTATAAAAATATCTTTATACATTTTATTGCTATCTGCAATTACAAATGCAAAATTCTTTTTATCCTGAATTTGAATAACGCCAACATATTCGCTTTTTTGACGTTTAATTATATCTGTTATTTCACCTTCTAATTTTCCACGTTTACGTCGTTTATAAACATAAAATTCTACTTCATCACCGTCTAATGCCTTATTAATATTGTTTGATGCTATAAATACATCATCATCAAATTCATCACAAATAACATATCCATTACCTTTAGCAGCTAAATCTAAGATGCCTGTATAATATTCTGTACTTATAATAGCTTTATACTTACCACGTTCTACTTCTTCAATTTCTTGTTTTCCTTGTAAATCGCGTAATTTTTTTATAATTTGATTTCTGCTACTTGCATCATTTACTCCAAGTTTAGCAGCTATTTGTTTATAATTTAAGGCTTGGTTTCTTTCTTTTTTTAAAATACTTAAGATTATATTTGTTAGGTTGGAAATCCCTTTTCTTCTGGATTTTCCTTTTCTTTTTTTACTCATTTAAATTTTTGTAATCATTTTCATTTCCTAAGATACTGGAAATTTTGTTATTAAATAGCGTTATTGTTTTAGGAGAAGATTTGCTATTTATTTTTTACAAAGCTACGGTTATTATTTTTAATCGTTTTATTTTAATGTTAAATTGAAGTTATCCACATTATATATTATATAATTAATTTCTTTTTAAAATTTTAAAAAATAAATGATGGTTATTATAGCTTGTTAATATCTAGTATAACTTTTTTAAGTTTTACTTTGATTTGTTTCTTATAGAATATTATTGATAAGAAGTTAACAGTTATAAATATTATAACTATTTAAAATATAGGTATTTTAAATTTTATATTAACAACTGTTTATAACCTCTTTTAACATATAATTTTAATAAATATTACCAAAGATGTATTTAATAAACTTACATTTTATACCTAATAACTTAACTAAAAATTTACATTAACTAATTTGTATGTTATAGAAATGTTATGGATTGAAAAAATAAATGATACTTCCTAATTTTACTTTTAAAAAAGAATAAACAGTTATTAACAAGTAATGAATATGTTAATTGACAATGTTTATAATTACTACCTTTGTATTATTATAAACTAATATATATAAAATGACAATTTCTATAGGAAACGATCACGCTGGTACAGATTATAAATTTGCTATTAAAAAACATTTAGAATCAAAAGGTTATGTTATAAATAATTATGGTACCGATGCTAATGATAGTGTTGATTATCCAGATTTTGTACATCCAGTTGCTAAAGATTTAGTTGGAAGTAAAGCAGACTTTGGAATTTTAATTTGTGGTAGCGCAAATGGTGTAGCAATGACTGCTAATAAATATCAAGAAATTCGAGCTGGTTTGTGTTGGAATAAAGAAATTGTTAGTTTGATACGCCAACATAATAATGCTAATGTATTATGTATTCCTGCACGATTTACTGCGATACATCAAGCTATTGAAATGGTTGATACATTTTTAAATACAGATTTTGAAGGCGGAAGACACCAAAATAGAATTGATAAAATTCCATTATCTTGTTAAATGGGGCATAACCATTCTCATAATCACTCACAACCTGATTTAAAAGGGCGAAATCTTTTTATATCTATTTTATTAAATATTCTTATAACAGTAGCTCAAGTTATAGGAGGATTAATATCTGGAAGTTTAGCATTGTTAAGTGATGCTTTACATAATTTTAGTGATGTTGTTTCATTAGTTATAAGTTATATTGCCGAAAAACTTTCAAAACGTAAGGCATCATTTCAAAAAACTTTTGGTTATAAACGTGCAGAAATATTGGCAGCATTTATAAATGCTGCCACTTTAATTATTGTTGCAGTTTTATTAATTATAGAAGCTGTTGAGCGTTTTAAAAACCCGCAAGAAATAGAATCTAATTTAGTTATTTGGTTGTCTTTAATAGCTATTTTAGGAAATGGTTTTAGTGTGCTTTTATTAAAAAAAGACTCAGAGGCTAACATGAATATGAAAAGTGCTTACCTTCATTTATTAACTGATATGATGGCTAGTGTTGCAGTATTAATAGGTGGATTATTAATGAAATTTTATCAATTGTATTGGGTAGATAGTGTATTAACTTTTGCTATAGCAATCTATTTAATTTGGATGGGTTTTGATTTATTAAAAGACTCCACAAAAGTATTAATGTTATTTACTCCAGATTCAACTCCAATAAATAAAATTGTAAATGAAATTAATAGTTTTGAAAGTATAAAGAATGTACATCACGTACATATTTGGCAATTAAATGAAGAGGAAATTCACTTAGAAGCCCATATTGATTTTAATGAAGATATTTCTTTATCTCAATTTGATATTATTTTACATAAAATTGAAGATTTACTATTAAATAAATACGATATTAATCATGTTAATATTCAACCGGAATTTGGTAAAGATGATGCTAAAGATGTTATTGTTCAAGATTAAATTATGTTAGAAATAAAAGTAAAAACATTCCAGCAATTAACTACTCAAGAGTTGTATGATTTATTACAATTAAGAAGTGAAATTTTTGTTGTAGAACAAGATTGTGTATATCAAGATATTGATGGTAAAGATCAAAAATCTTTACATGTTATAGGTTTTAAAAGCAATAAAATAGTGGCTTATACACGTGTTTTTAAGTCAGGAGATTATTTTAATTATGCTAGTATTGGCAGGGTAGCAGTTGTTAAAAACGAACGTCAATACAAATATGGTTACGATATTATGAAAGCATCAATTGAGGCTATAAAAAATCATTTTAATGAAACAAAAATTAAAATTTCAGCTCAAGTTTATTTAAAGAAATTTTATACCAATTTAGGTTTTAAAGTTATTGGTGATGAGTATCTTGAAGATGATATTCCACATATAGCCATGATAAAGGATTAACTACCGTTTTAAAGCAAAATACCCTCTTAAAACGTCTTTATTATTTAAAACAATTTCATACCAATAACTTCCATCAGGTAAAAAACGTCCGTTATAAACACCATCCCAACCTTGAGAATTTGGAAGTAAAAATTTTAATAGTTTACCGTATCTGTTATAAATTGAAATGTTATTTATACTATTATTTATATCAATAACTTTCCAATAATCATGGTTTCCGTCGTTATTTGGTGTAAAATATCTTGGAATAAAGTAATCTTCATTAGTAATAGTTACGTTAAAACTTGTTTGATTACTATCACAAATAGTTTCATTATAAATATAAATAGTTTGAGAATTATCTATAATATCACCTGTTTGAAAAGGTGTACCATTTCCGTTAGATTGCGAAAAATAATTTCCATTAATAAGCAAAGGAAGTGTGTAAGAAGTTCCAATAAAATCATCTAAACTATCAACTGGTACAAAATTATTACAATCAGAAGGGTCATTAACATAGTTTGAAAAAGAAATAGGTTTCCAGTTGGGGTTTCTTCTAGAGGCATCATCAACAATTACACAATTTAAGTTAGGATTAAACTCAAAATCCATGATGGTAGCATTTTCATTAGTGCCGTTTTTAATGTTTAACCAACAAAGATTATTATTACTACAATCTAAATTTACTAGAGATGTGTTTCTAGACATATCTAGTTGAGTAATTTGATTAAACTCACAGCTTAAATCACTTAACAACGTATTTTGAGTAACATCTAAACTTGATAATTGATTATTAAAACACAGTAAAACACGTAAATTAGAATTTAAAGAAACATCTAAAACGGATAATTGATTTATACCACAATCAAAAAATGCAAGATTTGTGTTTTGAGAAACATCAATATTTGTTAACAGGTTTCCTCTAACAAGTAAAGAGTTAAGGTTTTTGTTTTGAGTAACATCTATGTTAGGTATTTGATTGTTTTCACAAACTAAAACATTTAGATTTGAATTTTTAGAAGTATCAATATTGGTTATTAAATTATTTCCACAGGTTAATGATATTAAATTAGAGTTGTTAGTTACATTAATACTAGGTAATTGATTAAAATCACACCAAAGTATTTTTAAAGCTGTTAACGCACCAACATTTAAACTTGTTAAAAAGTTGTTCTTGCAATACAACTCAGTTAAACTTAAATTAGAAGAAACTACTAGAGTAGAAAGATTATTATCAGAACAATCTAGGATTGATAGCGCATTAAAATCCTGGATACCTGTTAAATCAAAAATGTTTTTTGAAGCTATATCAAGGTCTGTAACAGTATTAATATTTGCTGTAAGTACAAAATCGTCTAAAGGTCCAGAGTCGTAACCTAAATCAATTAAAGCTTGTTCAAAATTATCATCAGGAACAAAGGTGTTTTGAGAAACACAATACATGCTTGCTAAAAATAAGCATAAAGAAAATAAGCTAATTTTATTAACCATAAATTATTAATTCTCATTACCTACATAAGTAATTAAAATTTCTACACGTCTATCAAGCTTTGGATCACCACCAAGAGGAAACTTTCTGCGCATTCCCATATATCGCATACGTTTTTTATTAACGCCTTTTTTTACAAAATAATTATATACATATTTTGCCCTAGCTTCAGATAGGTTACGTTTTTTTGTTTTCCTGTCTACCGCATCTCTTGTAAATTGTGTGCAGCACACATGTCCTTGAATAGTAAAATAAATATCATCTCGTTCAACTAAAGATTTAGCTATTTCTTGAAGTGTTTTTTTAGAATCAGGAGTTACCGTAGCGTAACCAGTTTTAAATAATATATTTTCAAAAATAATTTTATCACCTACCTTAAGTTTTCCTTTAATTTGTTCAGGAACATCTTTCTTTTTAACAGTTTCTACAATAGGTTTTTCTTCAACAATTTTAGGTTTAGGTTTTACGATAATTTCTACTTTACGATTTAAACCTCTTATTTTCAATATGTTTTTTTCGTTAACTATCTTTAATAAAATTTCACCTTTTCCGTCTACATTTGTAATTAAAGATTCGCTTATTTCATTATTAGAAAAAACAGCTTTTATTGCATCAGCCCGTTGTTGAGATAGCTTTAAATTGTAATCATCTGCACCAATATCATCACAAAAACCAAATATAGATATAGACTCAATATCAACATCTGTTAATGTAGAAATAAAGAGCAATAGTCTATTTTCTTCAGTCGACGGTACATCATATTTATCTGTATCAAAATAAACATCGTGTGTGAGTTTGCTTTGAGAAGAAGCAATATTAAAGAAAAATACAATTAATATAAATCTAAATAATTTAGTCATTACTGGGGAATAGAATATAGCTATAAAGATACTATTTTTAATTTTTTAATAGATTAACAGCCTTTATCTTAAGTAATTTTGATAGGTGGAAGGGTTGTTTAGTATTTCGGTTGCTTTCTTTATTTTAAGGTCGTTTATCTTATAATAATCATATAAACCCTCTCTATAAACATATCGTTTTACTATTTCTTCAGTTAATAGTTCTAGCAAATACGTTTTATTTTCATCAATGGCTTTTGTTTTTGAGGTATTTAAGTTAGAAATTAATGTGTTGTAATCATTTTCAATATCATCATTTAAATCTTCTTTTGTTGCCGCTTCAAATGCCTTATAAAGTGCCTTTTCTGTTTCTGTTATAAAAGAAAAATTGTTTGCCTTTAAATAATCTTTAAAGTCAGAAAAATTTGAAGCCGAAAGCTTAAAGTTATTAATATCAGCAATCTGATTTTTATAATAAAAATGAGTAGCAAAATCAAATACTAGATTATCGTTTACTATTGCATTAATAATAGCAGAGTTTTTTGAAGATGATAAGTTTTCATCAGGGAAAACGCCACCGCCATCAAAAACTTTACGCCCATTTTTAGTTTTATATTCATTATAGTTTTCTTGCTTTACCTTAACCGCTTCTCCTTTTTCATTTCTATTCCAATAATCTAAAGACTGGATACATCTGCCAGAAGGGGTATAATATCTTGAAATAGTTATTTTTACTTGTGTCCCGTAGGTTAACAATTTTGGACGTTGAACCAAACCTTTACCAAAGCTTCTTGAGCCAACTATAACAGCACGATCTAAATCTTGTAATGAGCCAGAAACAATTTCGCTTGCTGAAGCACTACCACCATCAATTAAAACCACTAAAGGTATTTCAGTGTCAATTGGGTCTTTTTGTGTGTAATATGTTCTGTTATATTTTTTAACTTTAGATTTTGTGGTAACTACTAATTGTCCTTTTTTAACAAATAAATTCACAATTTTAATAGCCTCGTTAAGTAGCCCGCCTGGGTTTCCGCGTAAATCTAAAATTATGCGCTTTGCACCTTGTGCTTTTAAATCTCTAAGCGCATAATTTGTTTGAGATGCGGCTTTATTGTTAAACTGAGATAAAACAATATAACCCGTATTATCATTAACCATCGAAAAATGAGGTACAGCATTAATTTCGACCTCAGCCCTATTTATGGTTGCGGTTTTTGTTTGATTTTGACGCTTATAAGTTACCTCAACAGAAGTTCCTGGAGCGCCTTTTAGTAAATTACCAGCATCGTCTTTATAACCATCAACATTAGTGTTACCAACTTTAATAATTTCGTCACCAGCTTTTAAACCCGCTTTATCGGCTGGATAATCTTTATAGGGTTCAACAATAACCAGTTTATCTTTTAGTGTTCTTACTTTAGCTCCAATACCTATATAGTCTCCAGTATTGTTAATTCTTGCAGCTTCAACATCCTGCTCGTTTAAAAAGTTGGTGTAAGGGTCTAAGTCAGCTAGCATGCTTTTAATAGCTGTATCCATTAAATCCCCAGGGTTGGTTTCGTCAACATAATTCATGTTGAGTTCTTTAAACAAGGTTGTGAAGATTTCTATTTGTTTTGCAATTTCAAAAAAATCATTTTTAAAAGCAGAGCCGGTAAAGAGAATAGTAAGTGCTAAAACAGGAATTATTATTTTCTTTTTTAGTAATTGTTTCATTAAGAATATTTTTTATTCAGAAACCTTATCTAAAAACTTTTCAAATAAGTGCTTCATTTTGGTTTCAACTTGGGATAATGTGGGTTTTTCTTTGCCAATGTACAAAATCATAAACGCATATTGTGTTGTAATGTTGTTAAAATAATCGGCTTTGTTTAATCTGTAAGATTCTCTTAACAAGCGTTTTATACGGTTTCTATCTACAGCAGTTTTAAAAATACGTTTACTAACCGAAACTCCAGTTTTAGCAATAATATAATCATTATCAAAACGGGTTTGTAGATAAGCCAACCGTAATGGGTATGCAGAAACCGATTGGCCTTCAGCAAATAGCTGCTCAATTAGCTTTTTACTTTTAAGTTTTTCTTTTTTAGGGTAAGTCGCTTTCATACCCCACAAAAATAGGGATTTGAATTAACACAATAACCAAGGTTTCTGCACATGATAAAAATCATTCTTTATTACCATAAGACATAGTAATTTAACTCTTTTAAATTCTGTTAAAAACACAGGAAATGGGAGATTTAAATGTTACAAAACTGAACAGTAAAGAAGATAAAGCACACTATATTCATCATTTAATAAACGATATTGAAGCGTTGCAAATGATGATAGATAAGGGCATAATTGAAGAAAGCCCTATTCGTATTGGGGCAGAACAAGAGTTTTGTTTGGTAAACGAAAACTTTTTACCAGCAAATAACGCTTTAGATATTTTAAAGGCACTTAATGATGAGCACTTTACTACTGAGATAGGGCACTATAACCTTGAAGCTAATCTAGACCCTATTGAGCTTAAAGGCGAGTGTTTTTCAAAACTAAATAAACAATTAAATACACTATTAAAAAAAGCCAAGGCGGTTGCAGAAAAAAAGGACACAAAAATTGTACTAACAGGTATTTTACCATCCTTTA
Source organism: Gaetbulibacter sp. 4G1 (assembly GCF_002741945.1). Classification (GTDB taxonomy): domain Bacteria; phylum Bacteroidota; class Bacteroidia; order Flavobacteriales; family Flavobacteriaceae; genus Wocania_A; species Wocania_A spongiicola. Next base: position 708,274 of record NZ_MDVN01000022.1, on the reverse strand, counting down.
CATTAGATAGTATTACTGAAGATAAAATGACACCAATACAACGGTATTCGGTTTTAAATGATGCAGTAAAAGAAACACGAAAGCAAGATTTTAATATTCATATAAAAGGTACTGACGAGTTAAACCTATTGCACGATTCAGTGATGCTAGAAGCTTGTAATACCAGCTTTCAAATGCATTTACAAGTAAACCCAAATGCTTTTATTGAAACCTATAACTGGGCTCAAGCCATATCAGGTCCTATTTTAAGTATATGCACTAACTCTCCTTTACTATTTGGAAAAGAGCTTTGGAGTGAGACTAGAATTGCGTTGTTCACACAAAGTGTAGATACACGAGCAAATTCCTTTTTATTAAATGAAAAACAATCACGGGTTAGTTTTGGTAACGGTTGGCAAACAGAGAATATAACCGATATATTCAAAGATAATATTTCACGTTTTAGAAGTTTTATCACCACACATTTTATGCGGGATAGCGTAGAAATGGTACAAAATAATGAGATACCAAAATTAAGTGCATTACGATTGCATAACGGTACAGTTTATCCGTGGAATCGTGTTTGCTATGGCACATTAAATGGGAAACCACATTTACGGATTGAAAACCGATATATTCCGTCGGGGCCAACCCCAAGAGATGAAATAGCTAATATGGCGTTTTGGGTAGGAGTGATGTTAGGCCAAACAAAACAGTATAAAAACATTCATAAAAAATGGGATTTTAAAGATGTGAAATCTAACTTTTTTAATGCGGCAAGATATGGTATGGTAGCTCAATTTTATTGGAATGGTAAATATGTTTCTAGTTTTGATTTAATAAGTAATGATTTGTTGCCCATGGCATATAAAGGGTTGTATAAAATGGGAGTTTCACCAAAAGATGCTGAGTATTATTTAAAAATTATTGAAAACAGAATAGCTTCTCACAATGGTTCTGAGTGGATTGCAAGAAGCTATAGATACTTAACAAAAACACGAAAGCGTTATGAGTCAATGCAGCTACTAACCTCTAAAATATATGAAAAACAAGAGCTTGGTTACCCTGTTTCGACATGGAGAATACTTAGAGGAGATACACTTAATATTGTTAAAAAAGATAATAGAATTGTAAAACACATTATGAGCACTGATATTTTTTCCGTTGATAAAAATGATAGTGTAGAGTTGGTACTTCATATTATGAAGTGGAAAAATATTCATCATATGCCAGTAATTAATAGAAAAAGAGAAATGGTTGGGCTTATTTCTTGGCACGATGTAAAAGCCTATATAGGCAATATTCGAGAACAAAATGATTCTGTTAAAAAAATAATGAAAACAAATATTATTCCTGTTTCTGAAACCGATTCTATTGATAAAGCCAAAAGCCTTATGAAAACACATATAATAAGCTGCTTACCAGTTATTAAATATGGAAAATTAATTGGTTTAATTACCCTAAACGATTTTGATTGATGGTTGAATCGGAACATAAAATACTTGAAACCTCTACTATTATTAACAGAATAATTGGCAAAACTGAAGGTAAAACAAAAGGAGCAACCGTAGTATTTTTTGCAGGAATGCATGGCAATGAAAAGGCAGGGTTAACAGCCTTACAACATGCTTTTAAACATATTAAGAAGAAACAGGTGAAGGGTAATATTTATGGTCTTTTAGGAAACATAAAAGCACTTAACTTAAACCAAAGATATATTGATGAAGATTTAAACAGGCTTTGGGTTCCTTCTAAAATTGAAACTATTTTAAATAATAGTAACTATAGCAATGAAGAACAAGAAGCTATTGAATTATACAATGTTTTACAAACCATTTTGAAAAAACATAAAGGACCATTTTACTTTATAGATTTCCATACAACATCAAGTGTTTCGCTACCTTTTATAACAATTAATGATGCGTTAATTAACCGGAAGTTTTCAAAGTTATTTCCAGTGCCTATTGTTTTGGGTATTGAAGAGTTTTTAGAAGGGCCGTTGTTAAGTTATATTAATCAATTGGGGTATGTGTCCTTAGGTTTTGAAGCAGGGCAACATGATTTAAAAACCTCTATAACAAATTGCATTGCTTTTACTTTTTTAACCCTGAATTTCACAGGTATTATGGAAAAAGAGCATGTATTAAATTTTGAAAAGCATTTCCAGGTTTTAAAAAATGAGGCAGAACAGATAAAAAATGTTTTTGAAGTTATTTACCAGTATAAAATTCATCCTAACGAAAAATTTAAAATGATTAATGGTTTTAAAAGTTTTCAGCCTATTAAAAAAGGAACACCAATAGCAACAAGCAATAATATTGAAATCTTATCAAGATACAACGCTAAAATTTTTATGCCTTTATACCAAACAAAAGGGAACGACGGTTTTTTTATTATAAAAACTATTAAACCGTTTTATTTAAGACTATCTGAATTTTTGAGGAGTATTCGTTTTGATGAATTATTAGTATTTCTGCCAGGAATTTCTTGGATAAATAACACAAAAGGCGCTTTAATAGTAAACCTAAGAGTTGCCAAATTTTTAGCAAAACCCTTTTTTCATTTGTTAGGATATAGAAGTAAGCAAGAGGGTGCTACTCATTTAAGGTTATTTAGTCGCGAAAAAGAAGCGAAAACAAAAATGTATAAAAATGAAGATTGGTATAAGAAAATTTCTAGATAGACAAAAAATAGTGACTAGCTTTAAGTTTTAGTTTGTTTTTATTATAATCATCTCATTATTTTCATAATTGGATGATCGGAATTCAATTCCAATAAATCCCATAAATTACCATACAAATCCTTAAATACAGCCACTGTCCCATAATCTTCCTTTTTTGGTTCTCTAATAAATTCAATTCCTTTTGATACCATTTCGCTGTAATCTCTCCAAAAATCATCCGTATTTAAGAATAGAAAAACTCTTCCTCCTGTTTGATTTCCAATAAAAGGTTTTTGCTCTTCTTTTGAAGCTTTTGCTAGTAAAATTGTTGTTCCTATAGAATTAGGAGGAGCTATTACAACCCACCTTTTATCCTGTTTGGGTTGATATAGATCTTCAATTAAATCAAAGTTCAATTTTTTTGTATAAAATTGAATTGCTTCATCATAATCTCTAACAACTAGTGCAATGTGAGCTATTGATTGTTTCATTCAGTATTTTATCCTGTTTTAGTTAATTCAAGGTTTTACTTTCGATTATCCTACTCTGGAGTAATTTCCTTACTATTTAATTTTTCCGTTCAATGCTTCAGTGTAACATTATAGTGAACTCTTATTGCAATATTTGCGCTTGCTTCGTCAATTCTTTCTCTAATTTAGAATATTCTATATCTTGAACAGGTTTACCCTCATCAATTGCTAAGCTGGCTATAACCGCGGAGCTTTGACCAAGAACCATAAATACTGGTTCCATACGGATTGATCCATATGCAATGTGTGATGCGCTGAGACATATTGGTACAAGCAAATTATTACATTCTTCCTTTTTAGGCACAATAGAACGATAACTTATTGGAAAAGGAGCTTTAACATGTGCTTCTACATTTCCCTCGTTGGACACATATCCATTAGAGTTTACATAACGCTTTACATGATGAGAATCCATCCCATAAGCAGCCATACCAATTGGGTCGTAAACTTTTTCAATGCCTTCGCAATTTTTCTGTGTCATTACATAAGAACTAATCATTCGACGAGCTTCTCTTATATAAAGCTGTTGTTGCCAACCATCTTCACGTTCATATTCGTCTTTACATGTCCCCCATTGTGATACTTTTTCTCTTACTTCTTTTGGAATACGCTTATGGTATGCCAGAGTCCACATTAACCCTTGCTGGTATAAACGGTGACGTTCTACAATTTTTTCTCGTTGGGGATAGGACGCTTCTGGATAATCCCAGTTTTGTCCGATAAAATCAGTTGAAAACCCTTTTTGGTTGTTGGTATCGGTTTTTCGATTAGGCATCGCTGAGTTTATCCAAGGAATTAGAGGATCACCATAAGAGTACATTTTTTCTAATGACCCATTGGCGGCTTCATAATTACGGAAGAGAAGTTCATACTCTAGTTCGTTATAGTTTTCTGGTTTTTTAAAAGGTATTCGATTATCAGGATGATCTGTTAATGTCATTCTGAAGCAATAAGCTTGTATTCCTTTATCGCCAGAACCATTAATTCCTGGTCCGCCTGAATTAATAAATGGTAAAAGACCACTAGTGGGATCTCCTTTTACAATGTAGGGGTCAACACCCTCTATAAAATCATGGTGAATGCTATTGTGAGAAACAGTTCCAAGTAATGTTTTACTCACTTTATTGGCTTGAATACCATTTAAAGATTCTTTGTATAGAGAGTTAGGCTCTCTACCTACTGTATAGGAGATTCCTGATGCTCCCATGAGGTCGCCTTCGTAAGTTGCATCAATAAAAACTTTACCAAAGTAGGTAGCCCCAGACTCCATAGTAATAGAGTGAATAGCATTGCCAACTTTTGATATACCGGTTTCTCTGTTAATTTTTTGATTATAAACCACTTTGATGTTAAGGTGTTTAATCATATCATGAAAAACTTTCAATGCTGCAGAAGGCTCAAATGTCCACATAGCATCTTCATTTTTATCGGAGCGTGTTTGTCCGCCATCTTTATATTCTGATCTTGTTTGCCAAACCCAACTTGAAGAACCTTCGTAGTGTTTCTTTATATTTTGATAAAACTCACGAGCAATACCGCCAATCACCTGTTTGTTTCCTATGTCGGTCTGTCCAAGGCCGCCTGTAGTCAATCCTCCAAGACGACTTGTTGGCTCAATTAATATCACCGATTTACCAAGTCGAGCAGTTTGAATAGCAGCAGATATACCAGCTGAAGTACCTCCATAAACAACAACATCAGCTGAAGTTAAATTTTTATCATTTGTACTATTACAAGACAATAGAGTACTGGCAGTATATACAAATATCACAATTAAAGTTTGTGTTATTTTCATTTAGTTTTTTACTTATTAATTGGACATATCATTAATTCTATTAGTAAGAGTAGTGCCATATTTTAAATTAACCCAATTTTTCACAACCACCTGTTTTACTTCCTGTCTTAATTTTTATTCGTTTAAACACTTATGCATAATATATGTGTCCACTAAACCTAAATCAGAATGTCTAAACCCTTTAGGTGTGGTTCCAACTATTTTAAAACCGTATCTTTTCCACAACTCAACAGCACCTTCATTTGTACTTACCACAATATTAAGCTGAATCCCTTCAAAATTCTTTTTTCTAGCTACTTCAATCGAGTGTTCACAAAGTTTTTTCCCAATTCCTTTTCCTTGAGTATTCGGATTCACCATGTAACTGCAGTTGGCAATATGGTTTCCTAAACCAATTTGGTTAGGCTTTATAATATATGTTCCAAGTATTTGTTTGTTCTCTTCAATCACAAAGGTTTCCATATAGTCTGCAAACCAATGTTTTTTCAAATCCTCTTTTGGAGTATTTGGATTAAAGACGTAAGTATCTCCTGTTTTAATGACTTTTGAGAATATTTCCCAAACTTTGTCAAAATCGAATTCTGTCGCTTTTCTAATATTCAATTTTTTTCACATTTATTTTATAAACAAGCTCCCACGTTTTACTTTGATCGAAAGAATGATATACATTTTTCAAATAATAATTGTCTGTTATCACAACATCAACAATTTTTACATCAAACGCCTCTTTACCGCTATATCCGCCTTTAACAATTGTCGTCATTTTTCCATCCACTATTTTAGAAGTAAATTCATGCCAGCGTTGAGCTTTTGCATTTAGAAAAAGCGCATGCCATTTTTTTGTAGCTGAATTGTACGTTCGAATATCTGTTGAAAAAAAACCTTTATTAGTTGTAAACTGAGACTGAAAGGTTTTGTGGTCATCTAAATACTTGCCTTGAATAGTTGCCTTAACTTTCAGTTTTTTAAAAGTTCCATCTTTCAGTTTCATCTCCATTTCAGATATCCATTTACCACGGTAATACTCAAATTGAGCAAGTTCTAGGACAGATTTATCAGCAAAACCATATTCATGTTTTATTTGTGCTGTTAGACTAGTGCAAATAAAAAATACAATAAAAGAGTTCAATAGATTCATAATGCTATTGTTGAAATTCATTTTAATTGGCCACAATAGTTTTTATATGGGTGTGTTTAAGTAACTAATTTAGCAAACAAATTACAAATAAAAACCCCTAATGGAATTTTAGTGAGACGAAAGTTTCCAAGCAATTAATTATACACGTTGTTTGCACCATATTTCTTAGCACAATAAGGTTTTTTCTCTACTTAAATCATCTTTTACTCTGACGGAATTATCATTTCTTCAGTTTTTGTAGACTAGTTTGCTGTAATTCGTAGCATAATTAGAAACATATTTATACAATGAAGTCAGAAAAAAAAATTGGAATTGGAATAGTTCTAGGAACAGCATTTGGTATTGCAATAGGATTGACTATAAATAATTTGCCAGTTTGGATTGGTGTTGGGGTAGTTTTAGGAGCTGCTACTGGGGCTACTTTTAAGCTTAAAAAACACCCTAAAATTAAATGGGGATTAATATCAATCTTTAGTTTACTTATTCTTCTTATTTCATTTGGAGCGTGGTTTATTAACCTCTTACCAATAGAAGAAATGAAAAAAGACTTAACAAATAGCAAGGTTGAAGAAATTCAATATTTGTCACAAAATAAAACCCCTAAAAGAGGAAAAATATTAGCTGTAGTTACTAATAGCGAAACTATGGGAAATAGCGGTAAAAAGACAGGTTATGAATTAACTGAATTGTCACGTGCGTACTATGTGTTTGAAGCTAATGGTTTTGAAGTTGATATTGCAAGCCCATTAGGAGGAAAACCTCCTGTTGTTCTTGATGACGATGATATGGGAATATACGATTACGCTTTTTTAAACGATTCAATTGCACAAAATAAAGCAAGTAATACCATAGCTATAAATGATGTAAGTGCGGAAGATTATAGCGCTGTGTTTTTTGTTGGAGGAAAAGGCGCCATGTTCGATTTTCCAGAAAATAAATTCATTCAAGAAATTGTAAAGAAGTATTATCAATCTGGAAAAGTTGTAGGAGCGGTTTGTCACGGACCTGCAGCTTTAGTAAATGTAACATTAGATAACGGAACACATCTTTTAGAAAACAAGATGGTAAGTAGCTTTACAAATGAAGAAGAATTGCTTTTAATTTCTGATGCAAAATCAATTTTCCCTTTTCTTTTACAAGATAAACTAATCGCAGGAGGAGCTAAATTCAACAAGGGTGCGATGTATCTAGAAACAATTAGTCATGATAATAATTTAATCACGGGGCAAAACCCTTGGTCTACATGGAAATTAGCAGAAACCATTATAGAGCAATTAGGTTATACATCGAAATATAGAGAAATAACAGGCGAAGAAAATGCAGGAAAGATTTTATTAGTTTATGAAAGAGAAGGTCCAGATAAAGCAAAACAATTAATAGATAAATTATTAATCCAAGAAAAAAAATCTATTGATAGATTATTAATAGCTTCTCATAGTGTGATTGCTGCTATGAATGGAGAAATTGGTCGTTTTTTTGGTTTACTTGGGTTAACTTCATATGCAAAAAAGAAATCTAAAATAAATTAGATAAAACTGCTTATAGTTGATTTAGAAAGGATAACCCCTTAAATGATTTAGGCTTTTTCCTAGTAATATTCTTAAATTTGAGAAAATATTATATTGAGTTATTTAGAAATACTTCTTATCATTATTAGTAGTGCAGGTCTTTTGCATGGTGTGTTATTTGCATTTTACTTATGCTTTTTTAAAAAGAAAAAAACAATAACTAACTTTTTATTAGGACTGATTTTAGTCTTTATGGCTTTTAGGGTTGGTAAATCTGTAATGAAGAATTTTGGCGACGATTTGGAGCCCATTTTTATTTTTGCAGGATTAGCTCTTTTACTTTTAATAGGCCCGTTGTTGTGTTGGTATATGTTAGGAATGACAAGACCTAACTTTAAATTAACAAAAAAGTATCTGCTAGAGTTAATACCTTTCGGGTTAATTTTTTTTTCGAGTTTCTTTTTAACCAAAGAGTGGTTTGATGCCAACAACAGAGAGGCAATTTTCTTATTCGCCAGTGTTCTAATCTTTATTTATTTCCATTTTGCTTTTTATATTTTTTTATCATGGAAAATCGTAAAAACCGTGAAAAAGAACTATAAGAATGAAGAACTTACAAAGTCTCAAAAAGCAATTTTTGATTGGTTACAATTGATTATTATCGGATTAGTTATTATTTGGGCTTCTTATGTTTTAAATATTTTAGATGACAAAGTACCTTACATAATAGGACCAATTGTCTATTCTATTGTTATCTATTTTTTAAGCTACAAAGCCTTTAAATTGAAAACCACAGAGATTGACGGAGAGGCTTTCAAAGCAAATGATAGCATTTTATTGTTTAAAGAAATTTCTAAATTAGTTGTAGAAGATAAATTGTATTTAGAATCAGATTTGTCACTTTCAAAATTAGGCGGATTAATAGGACAAAGCACTCAAAAAACATCTTCTATTATAAATCAATTTGCAAAACGAAACTTTAATGATTTTATTAATTATTATCGAATTCAAGAAGCAAAAAAAGCACTTTCAGACTTTGAAAGTCAAAAATTTACTATTTCTTCAGTAGCCTTTGATACAGGGTTTAGCAGTCTATCTTCATTTAATAGCGCTTTTAAAAAGTTTGAGGGTATAACACCTTCTATGTATAGAAAACTAAATAATTGATTAAACCTAAAGTAGCAATTGTTTTATACGGGGTTGACATTAGTTTTTTTTTCATTTCGGTAAACATTCGGATTGAATTTTTCCATATAAAGCTCAGGTTTTGGCAGTTTTGTAAACCCGTATTTTTCATAAAGCCATTCCGCCGTGCTTGTCAATAAAATCCAACGTCTTAAACCTTGTAATTCTTCATGTTCCATAATTACTTCCATAAGCCATTTACTTAATCGAAGCCCTCTATATTCTTTTAAAATAAAAATATCTCCTAAATATGCGATAGTAGAAAAATCCGAAATTACCCTTGCATATCCAATTAGCTTTTTTTCAAAATATATTCCGAAATTCAGTGAATTGTTAATTGATTTTTCAACCTTTTCATAGGATATTCCGTCACTCCAACCAGACTCGTTTGTTAAAAAATTGTGAATCAATGAAATATCCAACTTATTTTTGTCGGTTGAAATCACATATTCATTTTTGTGTTTTTCTATAATTTTCAATTCGAGTTACGTTTTTTTAATTATACTCATTTTTAGCCACAGTTGTTTTATTAAATATTCTATTTGTGAATTCTTTCAAATCTGCAATAACAATTTTCGGGTCAGTTACATGAATATGATGCGGCTTATCATAAACCTTATGTTCTTTGATATTGCTTTTAGAGTGATTAATTAATTCTTTCATTAAAGCAAGACTTCTTTCTTTATAATCTCCATCTGTAGCGGTTGCCGAAAGAATATAGATAGGAAGACTAGAAAGATTAACATTTGCAGATTTAAAAAGATTAATCGATTCTGCTATAGCTGCTCTTTCCTTTCCATAAGCTTTGATGCTTTTAGAGGTTTTATATGTGGGGTGTGGCGGTTCTGGAAGTAAGTAATACGGTATTCCACTCCAAGAAAGGTTAACTAATGAAAAATTCAAAAACTTTTCGAATAATGGTGGCGAAGGCGCATCATCCCACATTTTTTCATGACTAGGATCTATAAGAAAAAGCCCAGCTATATCATTAGGAAACGCGTTTGCGAAGTATCTAATGTGCGCACCTCCAATTGAATGCCCAACCATAATATATGGACCAGGAATTTTTTCTTTATTGAGCAGTTCATTTAATTCTTGTGCTATTTGTTTTGTTGTTCTTGGCTCCGAATTAGTTTTGCTAAAACCAAGTCCTGCGCGATCATACATGAAAATCCTGCCAATTCTACTAAGAGAATCTTGAATTTTGCTCCAAGTTTCCATGTTTTCTCCCAAACCCGCTTCAAGAACAAAGGTGAATTCTCCATTTCCAATTAGTTTGTAATGTAATTGTCCGCTAGTCAGGTCAACCAGCTTTCCATTTGGTTTAAACTCCTTAACTAATTTTTTGTTATAACTAGATTGAGTTATGCTGCCATAAATAAGAATTCCTATTATTAAAACAACTAGAATTCTAAATGCCCATTTTAAAGTTTTTTTTAAGGTTTTCATGTTCTTAGGCCTTAATTGCAACAGTTTTGTGTATGGTTTGTGGTGTTGGAAACTAAGTTAGCAAAAAGAGACGAACATACGTGAAATTCGGTAGAATTTCCTAAATAGACTTTATCTTGATTCACTATGAACGATACATGTTGTTAGCAGCGGGCTTTTATTCTTTAGGCTATTAGTTCAAAACTTTTTAAAGCACTAATTTTCTTTAGGCCATTTCCAAGCGTACCAAACAATTAAAGCAGTAATAATACTTTCTAAAAATGCTAAAAACACATAGAACCCATACCATCCAGTATTTGAATTAAAGCCAATAAATAACATCATTATTGTAAACAATATTCCAAATACGATATTGAGAACACGATTTATTTTAGGTTTTAGGATAATTGAAAGCGCGACCATTACTGATGAAATAGCCAAAATTATTGTAGCTATTAATAATTTAGTGGGACTGTCTAAAATATTTTCGCCTGTAAGTAAACTGTTTATTTTTCCTGGTGTGTATAGTTCAAAATAATCTCCATATAAGTAGCATAAAGTTGCGGAAGCCCATAAAGAAGCAAGTTTGATTTTGATATTTACTTTCGGATTTTCTAACATATTCTTTAGAGTTTTACAATTCAAGTCTCTCACTATTTATAAAGACGTAAAATCTTTTTAAATGGTTGCCTGAACCTTAAATTTAGCTAGGTTTTCAGCATGTTGCCTATGTCCCTGATAGAGCTTTCGTAAACCCACTCGAACTTAGCAATTAATTTTATACGGTGTTGTGTACAGGGCTTGTTAATTTTTTTGACAAACTTTCGATGAATTTATCATTAGTTCCACAGCAACCACCAACTATTTTTAAATTATATTGCTTATATAACAAAAATATTTCATCAATGATATTATCAAAATCGTCTTGTTGAAGAACTTCACAGTTGTTTAATTCTTCAGGACTTAAAATTGATGCATTTGCTTGTATCCCACTAAATCTTATTAGCTTTGATTTATCCTCGTTATTATTTAAAGCCTCATTCAGGTTTGTAGGATGAATACAATTAGTCATATAACAAATAGGCTTAGGATTTACTTGTTCGTCAATTAATTTAATCGCATTTGATAATGTGGTTCCGTCAATCAAACAACCATCCTTTCTAATCATAAAGCTAATAATGTATGGAATTTTTGTTTCTGACATTGCTTTTGCCATTCCGATTGCTTCGTTAATTTCGGGCATTATTCCTGCAAACAAAAAATCAATTTTCTCTTTTTTGAAATTTAAGGTTTGTCTACTATGAAAGTTATATGCTTGACTAATGTCAAATTTCTTTTCTCCACTATAAGCGTCTCCTTTACACCCTAATAATCCTCCAATCATTATGTTTTTAGAATAATTAAGATAACTTTCTTTTATGTTTTTTAAGAAAATGCATGAATCAGATATTATATTTTTAGATTTTGATGTTGACTCGAAATTGACTTTACGAGTTGGTGTCATAATCATAATTGGCAGATTATATTTACAACCAATATCAATATACTGTTTATATAATAATTCAAGTGCCTTAGGGTTATCATAAATCAACATTGCATGATTTAGAAAAGCATCCATTTCTACATTAAATTCAGTTTTTAATCTTTCGACTAATGCCCCTTCTGTTAAAATTATTTTTGATTCTCTAAATATTCTTTCAAAGGACATATTATTCAATTTAGTAGTAAAGTCTGTATTGTATACAACGGTCTCGACTATGAGTAGTTGCGTGGTTTAGCACTTAACTTTACAAGTACACACCAAGTTGGAAATTCCACAGGAATTTCCAAAGTAGACAAGAAGAAGCGATTACTTATAACCATTGTTGTACACAGTATTTATTTCATTAATTCTATTTGAAATTTTGTGGCATTAAATGCTGCTTGTAAACCTCTCAGGTTAGTCTCAGATTTGTTTTTTTCAAACATTTCGTCCAAGTGTTCAGTTTGCTTAGTCACATTTTCATTCTTGTTTTTAAAGATTTGATATTTCAAGAGAACTAAATTCGCCATAATTTTATCCGAAATACTTAAATCAGTTTGGTTTAGAAACTCATCTGTTGTGCTTTCTATCTTGGAATCGTTTTCAGCTAGTTCATCGAATAGATAAGCATTTGCCAAGTCAGATTTATTCATGCTTGAGTAATCATTTTGATTAGACATATCTTTTCGATAAGTCATTTTATTTCCATTTAGAAAATACCACCTCGTGTAGGAATCATTTTCCATTTTTATTTCTTTTTCAAATTCCTTTTTCTTTACACTCCAGTTTGTGAAAGCAATTAAAAGTTCAGTTCCGTCATTTTTCTTTAAAACAGCAAATCGAATCAAGTAATTTCTTTTTCCAGGCTTTTCAATTTCAATGTCTAATTTGTTTTCTACTGAAACATACTTTTTTAGAGCTTTTAGAATAGAGGAAACATCTTCAGGGCTTACCTCTGGAAACAGATTTTCTCTTAAAAACAGATCAATGTATAAATAATGAGTCAAATAAAAACTATCCATTTTTAGATAATTCGCTTCTGTCAAATGTTCTGTTTTAATGCTGATTTTGTCAGATTGAGCATACCCAAAATTTGTGAATATTGCTAAAAGTAAAACTGTGACTATTCTTCTGTTCATTCTGTTGGTTTATATTGTGTGCCATGTCCCACGGAGCTATGCGCCGTAGTTGTGGTTATACATTGTTGTAAAACGTTATTTTTTCAAATCTAAATAGTAAACCTTTGCCGACTCTTCAATTTCATCATCAATACTTCCGTCATACTTGAAACTATGAGTTCGCCATTCATTATTGGGTTTATAGAATTGAAATGTGAAGCGAATTGGCTGTCGGTCAAATTTTACCAAATAGCTCATCAAAATGAAACTATCCGATAGTCTTTTTTCCACAATTAATTCATAACCATAATATTTTCCAACATAATCTTCATTCAAAGTCCCTAATTGTTGTTTTAACTTTGTAATCGCGTCTGTTGCACGGCTCATCCACTTATTGTTCGAATAGAGGTTATCCAATGCTTTCGAAGCTCCATCATTTTGATATTCCGCAAAAAACTTAGAGACTATTTCTTTAGGTGTATTCTGCCCAGCACTAATAAATGAAACAGAAAATAAAATTATCGCTATGTATGTCTTAATGAATTTTGTGTTTCTCATATTTTGTTTTTAATGTTTTACAACGTTTTCGTGTATAGTTAGTTGAGTGTTTCAGCAACTAATTTAGTAAACAAAAACGAACGAGAGAAAATTCCGAAGGGTTTTTCCAAGTAAGCATCAGCTAAAGCAATTATTTATGCACGTTGTTGCGAAACGTTTTTATGTTTTCAGAGATTTATAATAACGCTTAATTACTTTTTCTACTTGTTCCTCATCGAATCCTGGTTTCATTGATGGTAGATATAATAATTTAATAAGCTCAACATCAATACCAGAGTGTTTTAGGTGTTTTTTTCTTGAAGAACTTTTGTTTTGAAAAAAAGTACTTTCTTGGTATAGTTCGGAATCATTCATAAGCCCAATACTTTGAGTCAATTCTTCAATTATAGTAGATTTTTGAATATCTATAGGTTGTTCAGTATCTATAAAAATTCTTCCCTTTATAATATTGAAATCATGAGAGTCAAACTCTATATCGACAAGACCTATAAAATCCTCATTAATACCCTTGAAAAAGTATGGGTCTATTTCATTAACCTTAGTCTTTTTGTTTAGGTAAAGTACTATGTTACATTTGAAAATATTATCAATCAATTCTACCTTAAAACCATCTGTAGCCAATTCATTTAATTGCTCAATAGTTTCTTTGATTATCACAACCTGAGTATTATAGACTTTTTCTTTTTTTATAAAGACTTTCATCGGTTTAGTCCATTTTATAACTCTTCTGGGTCTATAACCAAATTCTGCTTTTAAAGCAATTTCTTTGAAGTATTCAAAAACTTTTCTTTCCTGAGGCTCAAATTCATATTCGACAATATTAAAAAGTCTAAAAAAAAGTGTTTTTATCATTTTTTGGGATACCTCAAATGTTTTACAATGTTACCTGTTGTTATTTTTTTAATTAATTGGGCTTAGACACTTTTTAGCCATTTTATTACTACTTCTTATATACCCATAGTTCCCATAAAGACCATTTAAACGCATTGTGTCATTTTTCATTATTATTGTGTCCTTTCCCCACCTTTTTTCCCAATAAATAATGCCTTTTTTTAAAATTCCAACTGCATTATAAATTGATCCGTTTTTATCAACACGACATTGATAAACGAAATTATTTGGTTTTATTTCTATCCACACCATTGTTCCTGGAAATTCCCACATTCCAGTAACATCTTTATTTTTAATTTTACGTGTTGAAGAGCATCCAATTAGGGTTAAAATAAATATTAAAACTATAAAGTTTTTCATAGGGTTTAGTTAATTGCTGGTAACGTGTATACGTGTGGTTTCGTTGAGTTTGCACTAAGTTAGCAAATAAACAGATGCCTTTTGTACAGAAGCGATAGAAATTCCGAATAGGAATTTCCGAGCAATGAACTATACACGTTGTTGTAAGCTGTTATTAGCCTAATTTTAATTCAGGTTTTATCCGCCTGAGTGAGCTTTCAACCACCTTGGATTTTTTCCCATATACACTTATTCCGAGATAATGTTCTGAGTGAAGAGTGACTATTGATTCATTAATTTTAAAATCCCAATAAGATTGATCAATTCCATCAAGTTGTTTTATTAATTCACCATGTAATTTATTTACGATAAAATTTGCCACTTGAGTAAACACTCTAGAGTTTGGAGTTTTTGTGATTTCCAGATTATATGTTTCTTGTGAATTCAAATAATTGATTACAATGTCCCGCGCAGCTATGCGCTGTTTTGAGAAGTGAAAGTAGTGAAACTAATTCACGTAGGAAAATGGCGTATAGTTGGCTATTCTGCGGCGTTTGCGCCGAAGGACAGACAGCATAGCTGCGCGGGACATTCGGCGGTATGGTATGTTCCCGGACTATTGCGCACACAAGCAGCGCAATCTACAATTCAAAACGCTCAGAGCCCAATAGACACACTATAATGTGTTGTTATTTTTATTAATATCTGCCATCATTTCTTTTGGGTCTATTTGAACAGATTTTATAGCTTTATTTGTATTAAAAGTATAAGTTGGATATGCCCAAGCCCAATCTTTTATAATAGTTGCTGTTGTTGGTTTTTCACCACGCATCATTTGTAAAGGAACATAAAAATCTTCTGATGAGCCATCAGTGTAAGTTACTGTTAAATCTATAGGCATTGGCATTAAGCCTAAACGCTCTAATGTAACCGTATTGCCTTTAATAGCTTTAACCTTGTAGTCAATAGCATTTGTGGTTTGCGCAAAATCAATTAAATACCAATCGAGCTCTAAACCAGATATTTTTTCGGCAGTTCTTATAATATCTAGCGGCTTTGGGTGCTTAAAAGCAAAATCATTAAAATATTTCTTAATGGTTTTTTTTAAATTTTCTTCACCAATAACATAGCCTAATTGAGCTAAAAACACAGCACCTTTGCTGTAAGCTAAAGTACTATATACACTATTGAATTGATACCTGTCTGCATGAGTAGTAAGAGGTTGCTCTAAACCAGATTTAGCCAAACGTATATAGCTTTTATAGGCGTTATCGAGTGGGTTTTTTTTGCCTTGATTAAAAATATAATCCATGGCATAATTACTAATATAAGTAGCAAAACCTTCGTCCATCCATTCATGCTTTGCCTCGTTTGTTGCTAGTAAAAACTGAAACCATGTATGAGCAAGCTCATGAGCCGTAACACCTACTAAACTCCCATAGCTTCTCTTCCCTGTAATTAAAGTGCTCATGGCATATTCCATACCGCCATCACCTCCTTGAATTACAGAATATTGTTCATAAGGGTATTTACCAATATGCTTACTAAAATACTGCATAAGCTCTACTGTTTTTGGCTGTAATTTTTTCCAGTTTTCTTTTTGCTCGCTGCTTAAAGTGTTTTTATAATAAAAATGAAGTTTTGGTCCGTCAGGAACCTGCATGGTATCATGAATATAATCAGGGTCAGCAGCCCAAGCAAAATCGTGTACGTTAGGCGCTTTAAAATGAAGTATTTTTTTATTTCCTTTTATTTTGGGTTCACCTTGTAAATAGCCTGTTCCTCCAACTACATAATTGCTGTTAATAGTAAGCTTTACATCATAATTCCCCCATACTCCATGAAACTCTCTTGCTATATAAGGGTCTGCATGCCAGCCCTCAAAATCATATTCAGCTAACTTAGGATACCACTGTACCATAGAAAGGGCAACATCTTCCTCATTATCTCTACCAGAACGCCTAATTTGAGTTGGCACTTGGGCATCAAAAACCATATCAAACGTAATTTTTTCTCCAGGTTGAATTGGTTTTACCAAATCAACTTCCAAAACAGTGCCAACAGTTTCATACTTAACTTTAGCTCCATTTTGCTTTAAGCTTTTTACCTTTATATAGCCAACCTCGTTAGGCTTTAATTTACTAATTCTGTCGCCTACTCTAGAATCTGGATCTTCGATGTTTCTTGAGTGTACATCCATTTCGCTACCAGGTTGAAAGGCATTAAAATATAAATGATAATATACACGGTGCAAAACATCTGGCGAATTGTTAGTATATACCAACTGTTGTTTTCCTTTGTATTGATAGGTGTTTACATCCATATCAATTTCCATTTTATAATCAACGTGTTGTTGCCAATACCCAGCTTTTTGTATTGTTAGCGGAGTAGGGACAGGTGTTATTTTCGCAGTAGCTATATCTTTTTGACTACTACAAGATAAAAACAGACAGATGCATAAAACTGAAAAAACAATTCTTTTCATATACTTTAGTTATTTAATAACAAATTATTTAGATAGTTGAGCTGCCATAATTAAAGCGTTATACGCGTTAACCATTTTTGAAGATTTCACTAAATCAGCAAAAGGTTTTATATGATCTGTATTACCGCCAACAATAACTTTAGTTTTAACCGCAAGACCAGAGTCCATAAGAATTTGTTTTACTTGACCAGCCTTTAATTTAGGATAATAAGAACGAATTAAAGCAGCAACGCCAGCAACGCCTGGAGACGCCATTGAAGTGCCATCTATAGCTTTATACTCATTCTCAGGAAAGGTAGAATAAATGGCCGAACCTGGAGCAAAAACATCAACATTTACTTTTCCATAATTTGAATAATCTGCTATCATCGATGAGCCATACTTATAATCTAAAGCACCAACATTTATAAAATTATCTGAAACCTCAGGACCAACTCCAATAGCATCACTCGGGTAACTTTGTTTTTCATCTAGATTTAAGCTCTCGTTACCAGAACCATGAACAATCAATACATCTTTTTTGCCAGCATAAGCAATAGCATCGCGAACCCAATCACTATGTGGAGAATAGTATTTACCAAAACTTCCATTTATAATTTTAGCACCATTGTCTACAGCGTATCTAATCGCTAATGCAATATCTTTATCATACTCATCGCCATTTGGCACAGCACGTAGACTCATTATTTTCACATTATTTGCTACACCTTTTGCGCCTTTACCATTATTTCGTTCAGCAGCTATAATACCAGCCACATGTGTACCGTGGCTCTCAGTTTTTTTAACAGGCTTAACATTGCCGTTTCCATATCCTGGTTTATCTTCAAAATCATCAGGATTATCACCTGTTTTACGCCCTTTAAAATCTTTATTAAGGTTATAATTTAATCGCTCGTTAATACTTACTAATCCGTCTTTCAATTCTTTTATAAAATCATCAACTGTTTCCATATCTAAACTGTAAACATATTTAGCTATTGAAACATATTGTTGCAGAGTTTTGTCTTCTGTTTTAATAGCATTAACATCAGCTTTAGTATAGCTCGTTTTATTCAAATGTTTTTTTATGCCTTCATCTGCAATTTTTATTTGTTGAAGTGTTTGCTCGTAATTAGTTTTATAACTTGTATATTTTTGATATTCTTTATCATGTTCTGCTTGAGCTTTAGCGTAATCAGGGTTAGCAGAGTTTCCACTCGCAAGTATTCGTACAAATTCTAATTGTTCGTTATAAGCATCTCCCAAAAAATTCCAGCCATGAATGTCATCTACGTATCCGTTTTTATCATCGTCCTTTCCATTATTAGGAATTTCTTTCCTATTAGTCCAAACCACATCATCTAAATCTTCATGGTCAATGTCAATTCCAGAATCTATAACTGCTACAATTACAGATTTTCCTTTTTTATTTTTAATAATTTCAGCGTAAGCTTTATTAACACTCATACCAGGAATGGTATCTTTAATTAAATCTAAGTGTCCCCAGTTTTGTTTTTCAGCTTTGGTTAAGTCTGAAACTTTTAAAGGAATAGCATCAATGTTTTCAACTGGAGTTGATATAATACTTGCAGTACTACCACAACCGTAAAGTATTGAAGCTATAAAAGCAGATAATATGAGTGATTTTGTTGATTTCATCTTGATAAATTTATATGTGTTAATTGAATATGTCGTTTGTTGAATAAATATTTGCTAATCGCACTCCTTTTTCGGTGTGTTTTACAGTAATAATTTCGTTATGAGCATCATGCTCTAAAAACAGGTAGTAGTTATTATCGGCAGCAAGACTAAGAAATTTTTCTTTTTCATCTAAAGTTAATAGTGGCCTAGTATCATAACCCATTACAAATGGAATTGGTAAATGCCCTACGGTTGGTAATAAATCTGCCATAAAACAAATTGTTTTTCCTTTATAGTCAATCATAGGAATCATTTGTTTTTCGGTATGGCCATTGGCAAAAAAAATGTCGAATCCTAGCTCGGAGTTTTTAAGTAAATCGGCTTCAGGTAGCGATGTAAATTTTAATTGCTCGCTTTCTTTTATAGGCAAAATATTCTCTTTTAAAAACGATGCTTTTTCTCGCCTGTTAGGCTGTGTGGCCCATTGCCAGTGATTTTTATTACTCCAAAAATATGCGTTTTTAAAAGCGGTTTCATAGCCCGTTTTATTATTATTCCATTTAATGCTTCCTCCGCAATGGTCAAAATGTAAATGTGTCATAAACACATCGGTAATATCATCGGTATGAAAACCATGTTTTTTTAAAGAACCGTTTAAAGTATCATCTCCCCAAGGATGATAGTAGCCAAAAAATTTACTGGATTGCTTATTACCCATGCCGTTGTCTATTAAAATGAGTCGGTTACCGTCTTCAATAAGCAAACAACGTGCCGTAAGATCAATCATATTATTGGCATCGGCAGGATTGGTACGTTGCCATAGTGGTTTTGGGACAACACCAAACATAGCACCGCCATCTAGCTTAAAATTACCAGCATTTATAGGATATAAATTCATAGGGATGTAAAATTAAGAAATCTATTATGAATTGGCAGATAAGTTAAGAATATATTAAGAAAGCCAATAATTAACAAAAAACGCATTTATTTAAAAGACTTATAATCAACAATTTAAGTAGAAATTACAACTTCTTTAAGTCGTTTTCCAAAACCAAATAAAGCCTTTATTTCTTTTAAACTTGCCAAGCGTTCTTTTCCAAAAAGTAGTAATGCATTTCCATTAGACTCTACATGATAGTATGGATTGCTTTCAAAAAAGTGTGTTACGTCATCATTAAAAAATTTACTAATGGCTATTTTGTTTTCACCTTGCAAATAAAAGCGATCGGAGAAATCATCATGGTTTTCAATATCGATGTCTTTAAAGCCTGCTAATGCCGATACTTTTTCTAAAAAACCTTCTTTATCTAAAGTAAACTTTGGAATGTCATCATTTAATTCGATATAAAGCATCGTTGAACGAACCACCTCTTTAGCTATAAATTCACCTTCAGAAAATTCAATATCAAACATACAAATAGCACTTTCTTTGTGAGACAATTTGTTGTAAATATGATTAACATTTTTAGTGCTGAAAAATTGAAAGTTGTTCAGAAAAGAGACCTCTTTTTCTTTTTTAGAACTGTAATTGTATTTATAATCTTCAGCTAGACTTTCCATATTGGTTTGGCGTCTAGTTAAGTTGTTTTTTATAATTTTTGGTACAGGAAGCATACGCCTTAAAGCAAAAGGGTGTTTAGAATCTGTATCATGCATATCCAGCCCAATAACATCAAAATGTCCTCCACGTTTATTAAATAATTCTTGATAACTATGCATATTTTCCATGACGGTATGATCTACAAACTCGCACATAGAAAAATCTACAATTACATCTTCGTTTTCAGGAACGGCATCTAGTTGTTTTTTAAGCCTGTAGTAATTTAAAAAACTGCAAAAATGTTTAACGCTTACATAAAAATTGTTTTCATCGCTTGCCTCTTTAAACATTAAAACATTTGGCTTCAAAAGATTTCTAAAGAACAAACCAAAGCTTTTATTTATTACTATATGAATAATTAAAGTAGCAATTACACCAGCAATTATACCTGTAATTAATCCAATTTTTAAAGTAACAATTAGGGTTACAAAAAAAATGATTAACTGTTCTTTGCCTATGGAGAATATCTTTGTAATTACACTAGGCGATGCCAATTTATAACCTGTATAAACTAATATGGCCATTAAGGCAGGCAATGGGATTCTAGTAAGTTGTGTGCTAAATAAAACAATAAAGAGCACTAAAAAAGTGGCATGGAAAAAGTTTGATGATCTATTACTTGCCCCATTATTTACATTTACAGAACTACGGGCTATAACGGTTACTACATTTAAACCACCCAAAAACCCACTTCCAACAGTAGCTAACCCTAAAGCTTTAAGGTCTTTGTTAACATTTGAACGCCTTTTTTCAGGATCTAGCTTGTCAACAGCTTTAATACTTAAAAGAGACTCTATGCTAGAAATAAGAGTTAATGCTAAAACACTTCTCCAAAATGATAGGGTCCATATATTGTTGAAATTTGGAATTGGAATATCTGCAATTATATTCTGAATAGATGGAATACCTGAAATCATATATTCCTTTGAAATAGGGTTTGGTTGGTGTAAACCCAGCTCGAAATAATAACTAAACCCAATAGATAAAATAACAATCCACATGGGTGCAGGAATAAGCTGTAAATACTTATTTCTAATTTTTGAGTAAAATAGCATGATAGCTAAACTGATTACCCCAGCCAAAGCTGCAAAAATCAAACCCTTATTCTCATAATGTATAGCATCGTTAATAGAAAAAGGAATTTCAAAAAGGTAATCAACAGTATCTTCTCGTTGTATTTTATGAGCTAGCATTATATGGAATTGCTTTCCTAAAATAATAAGACCAATAGCGGCAAGCATGCCCTGAATAGCAGACGAAGGAAAAAAATCTGCAAGGGTACCCATTCTAAAAAAACCAAGTCCCATTAAAAGCAGCCCCGAAAAAATAATGGCTATATAAGCATTTTCTAGACCTAAAGTTGAAATAGCTACTAAAAGCACACCAACCAAACCATTTCCAGGACCGGCAATGGTAACATGACTGCCCCCTAAAATAGAGACAACAATACCACCAACTATTGCTGCAATAATACCTGAGATTGGAGGCGCATCACTTGCCATGGCAAGCCCTAACCCTAAAGGCAATGCAATAAGGCTAACCACAAACCCAGAAAATATATTTTTAGGTAAAGCCTTAAAAAAATCTTTTATATTGTTTTTTTTCGGGCTCATTGTAGTATTAAAACATCGGTTGGTAATTCGGTTAAAATATGTTCAATATCGTGCGGAAATAAGCGATCCCAAAACGTCATTTTTGAAGGTGCATTCATTACCAATAAATCGGCACGCGAAATTTGCGCATAGTGCCCAATGGAATACCCCTTTTTTCCAAAAATTGGTTGTAGTTTTATTGTTTTATTATTGGTGTATGTTGAAGGGATATGACTAATTATTTCTTTAATTCTAGCGTTCTCTCGGTGTCTAATACGCTCTTTTATAATGTTAGCACGTCTTAAAGATTTATCATCATCTACTTTTACAGAAATTTGATCTTGTTTAATTTCTTCAACAATAGTTATTTTTTCTGAGCTTAGTTTTTTTGCAACATAAAAAGCAGTTTTTATGGTTTGCTCAGTTTTTGGGTCTTTCAACCCGTTTACAACAATATGCTCACAAGCAATGCGTTCAACCGAAGGTTTAATTAATAATAAAACAGAACACTTAGCTTCACGTGTAATCTTTCGGGCTATTGAGCCAACATAATATTTTAAAAACCGCTCACGTTGTACCGCACCAAGAACCAAAAGGTCTATTTTTTTTTCTTCTGAAGTTGATAAAATAACATCAACTGGATTGCCAGTTTTAAAAACCACTTCGTAATCTAAATCCTCTTTTTCAAAACTTTTAAGAATAACTTTAAGCATTGTTGTTTTATCCTCAGAGCTTTCACCAACATGAATTAAGAATAATTTTGATTGAAAAAAAACAGCTAACCTAGCTGCTTCAAAGAGATTTGCTTTTAAGTTGGGAGAATAAGCCACCCCAATTCCAATACTTCTAAAAGGCTTTAATGCCACAGGCTTAATATTATTTTTTAGTCAAAGTTGAAAGATAACATTTTTTGAAAACTTTAAATCATCAGTTTTACTTAAATTAGTGTTTTTTAAAAATAAGTTGCCGATGTTAGAACTTGCTGGAATCATTATTTTAGGAATACTTGCCCAATGGGTTGCATGGAAATTTAAAATCCCTGCCATTTTACCTTTAATTTTAATAGGACTACTAGTTGGACCTATAGCCGCCGAATATTTAAGCGATGATGGTGGGAAATGGATTGAACCTATTTGGAATGGAAAAAAAGGGCTTTTTCCTGGAGAAGGACTTTATTATTTTGTGTCGCTTGCTATTAGTATTATTTTGTTTGAAGGTGGGTTAACCCTAAAGCGATCTGAAATTAAAAATGTTGGTCCAGTAATTACAAAGCTAATTACATTGGGTTCGGCTATTACTTTTTTTGGAGCTGGTATTTTAGCGCATTTTATTTTTAATTTAAGCTGGGAGTTGTCATTTTTATTTTCCGGACTTATTATTGTTACTGGCCCAACTGTAATAACACCAATTTTAAGAAATATTCCGCTTAAAAAAGATGTATCTGCAGTATTAAAATGGGAAGGTATTTTAATAGACCCTATAGGGGCTTTGGTTGCTGTATTGGTGTTCGAATTTATTAGCGTTGGTGGTGACAGGGGTTTTACTAAAACAGCTTTAATGGAGTTTGGTAAAATTATTCTTTTTGGAACAACGTTTGGGTTTACTTTTGCTCACGCTTTAGCTTTTGCTGTTAATAAAAAACTTATTCCTCATTATTTATTAAATGTGGTATCGCTGTCAACAGTATTATTAGTTTTTGTTGAGTCTGAAATTTTTGCACACGAATCTGGACTTTTAGCAGTAGTAGTAATGGGAATGGTTTTAGGTAATAGTAAATTAGAAAATTTAAAAGAACTTCTTTATTTTAAAGAATCTCTAAGTGTTTTGTTAATTTCTATTTTATTTATTTTGCTGGCAGCAAATATTAATATTGAAGATTTAATGTTACTTTACACCTGGAAAACCGTCATTCTTTTTGCAGTGGTTGTTTTTGTTATTAGGCCTTTAGCTGTTTTTTTAAGTACGCTCGGGTCTAATTTAAAGCTGAATGAAAAATTATTTATTAGTTGGGTTGGACCACGAGGAATAGTTGCTGCCGGAATAGCTTCCTTGTTTGGAAGTAAATTATTAAAGGACGGGATTGAAGGAGCTGAATATATTACACCTTTGGTTTTTATGATAGTTTTAGGAACCGTTTTATTAAACGCTACTACAGCCCGTTTGTTTGCTAAAATAGTAGGGGTTTTTTTAACAAAATCCGAAGGCATTTTAATTATTGGAGCCTCAAAAGTATCAAGGTTAATAGGGCATTATCTTGAAACAAACGGAAGACATGTGGTACTTATTGACAGCAACGAAAACAACATCGAAATAGCTAAAGAACTCGGTTTAGAAGCTATGAGTAATAATATTTATTCTGATACATTAATGGATAACATTGAACTAAATGATGTGGGTTATTTAATGGCTCTAACGGGTAATTCCGATATAAATAAATATGCTATTAATAAATTTGGTAAGCAGTTTGGAGAGAATGGTTCTTTTAGATTGGTTAGTACAGAAGAAATGTTGGATGAAAACAATAACCCTAAAGAAGGTTTGTTTTCTCATACAGATGATTTTAACTCTTTAACAGAATTAACTAAAAAGTATCCTTCAATTCAAGAAATTGAGATGCAAGATAAAGCACATTATGAAAGCTTAATTAAGAAAACCAATGAAGACAAGGATATCATTCCTTTATTTATTAAAGACAATGGTGGAGAGTTACATATTATCTCGTCTTATAATTTAGAGGTAAATACCATAAAAGAGGGTTTCCAATTAATATATTTGGGAAAACCGTTTGATGTAGAAAAAGTATAAAGCCCTTTAAGCTTGTTTTTAAAGAGCTTTATGGTTTAGGTGTTTATAAAAACTATCCTTTTATTTGAAGATTTGTAAACTCTTTAGAGATAATAAGGGAGTTATCACCATTAAATTTAACATCTTTTAAATCAACATATTCGTTATCCACTTTTATAGACTTTACCTTAAAAGGCAATCCAATTAAATTAATTTTGAATGTATTATAAGAGGTCACATATTTTCCTCTTTTGTGAATTCTAATAATTAACTTATCGTCTGACCCTGCTAAGTTAAATTTTTTCAAACTATAGCGCCCTTTGGTATAATCGTAGCCATCATCAGCATCTTCATATAGTTCAGAGTCTTCTTTACCATTTTTATAATACACATCTAAAGTTAACTCTTCAATTATTTTTTCGCCCACATATTGTTGTACTGGGTATTTTGGTATAATAGCACCGGCTTTTATAAAAATTGGCATACTATCTATATCGGCATCAACCCAAGTTTCTTTACCGCCAGAAACCATATTATTAGTCCAGAAATTATACCAGTCCCCCTTAGGAATATACATGCGTCTTCCTTTAGCATTTGGTTCGTTTATAGGGCAAATTAAAAGTTGATTCCCACAAATAAACTCATCTGTTCTATAATGTGTTTGAGAGTCTTCTTGGTCAAATAATACCAACGATTTTAGCATTGGAACATTATCTTGTGAATACTGATAAAATGAAGTATATAAGTATGGTAATAACTGATATCTAATTTCAATAAACTTACGTACTACATTAGTTATTTCTTCATCAAAAGCCCAAGGTTCTTGATCGCCATGATCACCAGACGAATGTGTTCTACAAAACGGATGGAAAACACCAAGCTGAATCCAGCGCGCATACAATTCGCCGTTAGGCTGCTCAGCAAACCCACCAATATCAGATCCAGTAAAAGAGAATCCAGATAGTGCTAATCGTTGAGCTTGAATGTTAGCAATTTGTAAATGCTCCCAAGTAGCAACATTATCGCCCATCCAAGTAGATGTATAGCGTTGTGTACCAGAATACGCAGATCGTGTAATAACAAATGGACGTTTAGGGTAATTAAACTTTTTCAACCCATGGTATGTGGCGCGTGCCATTTGCATCCCATAAATATTGTGTGCTTTTTGGTGACTACAAGGATTTCCGTCGTAATCGTGTCTT
Organism: Gaetbulibacter sp. 4G1; assembly: GCF_002741945.1. Lineage (GTDB taxonomy): Bacteria > Bacteroidota > Bacteroidia > Flavobacteriales > Flavobacteriaceae > Wocania_A > Wocania_A spongiicola. The sequence continues at coordinate 682,338 of NZ_MDVN01000022.1, read as the reverse complement.
ACGTCAGAAGGAAATGTTTTTCCAGGAACATCCATTACCGCAGGTTCATTCATATCGTTCCAAACACCTTTTACGCCAATCTCTTCTATAAGCTCTTTAAATAAACCAGCCCACCATGTTCTTACTTCTGGTCTTGTAAAATCTGGAAAGTAACACTCCCCAGGCCAAACCTTCCCTTTCATGTAAGGGCCATCAGCACGTTTACAGAAATAATCTTTTTCTAAGCCCTCACGAAACACATCATAATCCATATCAATCTTAATTCCTGGATCGATAATAACTACTGTTTTAAACCCATCATCAGCAAGTTCTTTTACCATGCGTTTTGGATTTGGAAAGTAGTCCTTGCTCCAAGTGAAACAGCGAAAACCTTCCATATAATCAATATCTAAATAAATAGCATCACAAGGAATTTTTAACTCTCTAAATTTTGCAGTGACTTCTTTTACATTTGATTCTGGGTAGTAACTCCATTTACATTGATGATAACCTAAGGCCCATAATGGCGGTAATTCTGGTGTTCCTGTTAAGTCGGTATAGCTAGTTACCACATCTTGCATTTTTGGACCATAAATGAAATAATAATTCATTTCGCCTCCTTGCGCCCAAAAACTAGTTACGTTTCTTCTTTCTTGACAAAAATCAAAGTAGGTTTTGAAAGTATTATCGAAAAAGATACCGTATGACTTATTGTTGTGTAACCCCGTATAAAACGGAATGGCTTTGTAAATAGGGTCAGTGTCTTTCCCATAGGCATAAGAATCTGTTGCCCAATTTTCAAATCGTTTTCCTTTTAAGTTTAAATGATTTGGTTTGTCTCCTAGTCCATAATAGCTTTCTCCGTTTTGAGCCGCTTTACTCATTTTAACAATATCACCACCTAGCTCATAACTTTCTTCCCAATGGAAGCCTAATTCGTCTTCACAAATTATAGTATTGTCTTTAGCATCAAATATAGATTTTCTTAAATCTGTTTTAAAAATATGACAAATGAGTTTTGATGTTGTGATAATGTATTTTTCTTTATCATCGGAGATTTCTAAATGATTATACCCTCTACTAGCTTTTTCATCGATAGCATAAGAAAAATCTTTATTAAACTTTCCTACAGTAGTATATCGAAACCGAAGCACACTATCTCTTAAAACAGTAAGTTGAAGAATGATATTGTTTGAGGTTGAAAAATGTAGTACATCTACATCTTTTTTGTAATCTATTATATTTGAGGGAAACAGGTTTCCTTTGTATTCTAGTTCAGTATTTAAAATCATAAATGATTAGCAATTTAATTAATCGACGAAAATAGTAAAAATAGCAGTATTGAGTGGTTACTATTTATTAAAAAAACATAAAGATAATTGTATAAAATGCAATATATCAGCTATATAATTTAATATTTTTTATTGCTTAATTTTAAAAATGGTAACAGCTAATGGGGGTAATGTAATTTCTGCTGAATAATCTTTTCCGTTCCAAGATGTTTTCTTTATTGTTATTTGGCTCTTATTAACAACACCACTTCCTCCAAATGTTTTAGTATCACTATTAAAAACCTCTTTTAATTTTCCTTTTGAAGGTATTCCTATACGATAGTTTTCTCTAATAGTTGGAGCTAAATTACAAACAACAACAACATTGTCTTCAGTCTTTTTTCCTTTTCGAATGTACGACATTACACAGTTTTCATGATCATCATAACTTATCCATTCAAACCCATCATTGCTAAACCCTTTTTCGTATAAAGCAGGCGTAGATTTATATAAGCTATTTAGCGATTTGAAAAAATCCTGAAAGTTTTTATGAGGTTCAAACTCCAATAAATTCCAATCTAAACTTTCTTGAAAATTCCATTCGTTATATTGTGCAAATTCGCCACCCATAAACAATAATTTTGTGCCTGGGTGAGTAAACATGTAGCAGTATAAAAGACGAAGATTAGCAAAGCGTTGCCACTCGTCTCCTGGCATCCTTCCTAAAATAGAATTTTTGCCATACACAACCTCATCATGAGAAAGTGGGAGCATAAAATTTTCGGTAAAAGCGTAGGCTAAACTAAAAGTAATATCGTTTTGATGATACTTTCTGTAAATAGGATCTTTTGAAAAATACTCTAAGGTATCATGCATCCAACCCATCATCCATTTCATACCAAACCCTAAGCCTCCTAAAAATACAGGTTTAGAAACTCCAGGAAATGCAGTTGATTCTTCAGCTATGGTTTGCACATCTGGAAATGATCTGTAAACTTCTTCGTTTAATTCTTTTAGAAACGCAATAGCTTCAAGATTTTCTCTTCCGCCAAACTCATTAGGCTCCCACTCACCGTCCTCGCGCGAATAATCTAAAAACAACATAGACGCTACAGCATCTACTCGTAATCCATCAGCATGATATTGTTCGAGCCAAAAAACGGCGTTGCTTATTAAAAAGGATTTTACTTCGTTTCGGCCATAATTAAAAATTAAGCTTTTCCAATCTTGGTGGTAACCTTTTCTTTTGTCTGGGTGTTCGTACAAAGCAGAGCCGTCAAAAAAGCCTAAACCATGAGCATCTTCAGGAAAGTGTGATGGCACCCAGTCTAAAATAATACCTATATCGTTTTGATGTAATTTATCTACTAAATATTTAAACTCTTCAGGATAACCAAATCGAGATGTAGGTGCAAAATAACCTGTTAATTGATAACCCCAAGAAGGATCGTATGGAAACTCCATAATAGGCATGAGTTCTACATGAGTAAAATTCATATCCTTAACGTAATTTACTAAATCATCGGCTAATTCAAAATAAGATAAAAAACGGTTTTCTTCTATTTGTTTTTTCCATGATCCTAAATGAACTTCGTAAACGGAGTAAGGCGCATCTAAAGCGTTGTGTTTTTTACGCTTCTTCATCCATTTGGTGTCTTTCCATTTATAGGTGTCGCCCCAAACTATTGATGCTGTTTTTGGGGGATGTTCACAGCGTCTAGCATAAGGATCAGCTTTTTCAGAAATGTACCCGTTATTGTTAGAATGAATTTTATATTTATAAAGATTGCCTTTGCCAACATGAGGAATAAAGCCTTCCCAAATACCTGAGGAATCCCATCTCACATTAAGTTGGTGGTTTTCACCATTCCAATAATTAAAGTCACCTATTACTGATACTTGTTTTGCACTAGGTGCCCATACTGCAAAATAAGTACCTTCAATACCATTAACAGCTAATGGATGCGAACCAAATTTTTCGTATAAGCGGTAGTGCTTACCTGCTTTAAAAAGACTTATGTCAAAATCGGTAAAAAGACTGTGAACAATTGTGTTTGTCATATATTAAATTACAGTTCCGTTAGGAATAACTGCATTTTTTTTAATTACTACAATACCATCTCTTACAGCATAAGTTTCAGTTTCGGTATCCTCAAGGTGCCTCCCTCCATTTATTCTTACATCATCACCAATACAGCAATTTTTATCTAAGATGGCATTTTTTATAAAACACCGAGCTCCAATACCAAGTGTACTTATGTTAGAATTTTCTACATCGCTTAGAGGTTGATAATAGTCGTTACCCATCATATAGGTTTTAATTACTGTAGATTCATCTCCAATTCTGGATCTAATACCAATAACAGACTTTTCAATTTTACCAGCACTAATAATACAGCCTTCAGCAATAACAGTTTCATCTAGTATAGTTCCTGCTATTTTGGTAGTTGGTAGCATTCTGGCTCTAGTATAAATTCGTTTTTTCTTATCGTAAAGGTCAAAATCAGGAATGTCTTTGGTTAGCCTTAAATTAGCTTCAAAAAAGGAGTCAATAGTTCCAATGTCTGTCCAATAGCCTTCATATTGATAACTAAGTGTTTTATGTTTTTCAATATTTTGAGGAATAATTTCTTTACCAAAATCAATGGTTGAATCGTCTTTCATCAACTTTATCAATAAATCTCTATTAAAAATATAAATACCCATTGAGGCTAAATAATTACGCCCTTGAGATTTCATATCATCACTAACATCTGATGTCCAATCTGGCAATAAGCTAGCATCTGGTTTTTCAATAAAAGAGGTAATTACATTTTTATCATCAGATTTTAATATCCCAAAAGAAGTGGCATCTTTAGCATTAACAGGAATGGTAGCAATAGATATTTTAGCTTTACTTTTTACATGAGCATTAATCATTTCTGCATAATCCATTTGATATAATTGATCACCAGAAAGAATTAAAACATAATCAAATTCATGTCTTACAAAATGATGCATGCTTTGACGAACTGCATCAGCAGTGCCTTGAAACCAACCTTTATTGTCCGGTGTTTGTTCCGCTGCAAGAACATCAACAAAAGCAGAGCTAAAAAAACTAAAGTGATATGTGTTTTTTATATGCCTATTTAACGACGCAGAATTAAACTGAGTTAATACATACATACGTTTTATATCCGAATTAATACAGTTTGATATGGGGATATCTACTAACCTATATTTTCCAGCAATAGGAACCGCTGGTTTTGATCTTTGCTCTGTTAACGGATGTAATCTGGAGCCTTGGCCTCCTCCTAGTATTATGGCTAAAACACTGTTGTTAATCATAGTTCTTAGTTTATAGATTTATATAAATTGATGTATTGTTTTGCAGAAGCATCCCACGAATGGTCTATCTTCATAATTTGCGTTCTTATTTTTTTGAACTTGGTTTGATTCTCATAAAGACTGGCACCTCTTTCAATGGCATCGGTTATTTCTGAGACCGTAACGTTGTCATGACAAATACCAAAACCATCTTCTTCAGAGATGTCTGTAACCGTATCTTTTAAACCACCAATACTTCGCACAATAGGTATGGTGCCGTAGCGTAAAGCATACATTTGATTTAGGCCACAAGGCTCAACCCGCGAAGGCATTAAAAGAAAATCTGCTCCTGCGTAGATAATATGCGACAGTTTTTCATCATAACCAATAAAGGCATTGTATTGTCCACCAAAATCTTTTTTCAAAGTTTCTAGTTGTTCTTCTGTTTCTTTGTTTCCTGAACCTAAAAGTAGAATGGAAATATTTGGGTTTTGTAATGCAACTTTAAAAGCTTCTGGAAATAAATCAGACCCTTTCTCGCCAACTAAACGCCCTATAAATGCAAAAAGTGGCTTGTTAATATCTAGATTAAACGTATCGCATAATTGTTTTTTATTAGCTTTTTTGCCAGAAACAATGGTTTTTTCGTTGTAGGTTTTTTCTATATAATTGTCAGTTTCAGGATTCCAAACTTTCCAGTCTATACCATTTAAAATACCAACACACTTATCACTTTCGCTAGATAGCAAGCTTTCTAAACCATTAGCAGATACTTTCATCTCTTCCATATAACTAGGCGACACGGTAGTCACTCTCCAAGCACATTTTATGGCTGCCGCCAACGGGTTAATTGTACCGCCCCAATCTAATAAACCAACGTTATTAAAATTAAAAGCAGGTATTAAGTTTACTTTATCATGTGAAAACCATCCTTGGTATTGAGCATTATGGATAGTTAAAATGTTTGGTGTTTTTCTAAAAGCTTTATATTTAAAACTTTCTTGAAGCATAAATGGTACTAACCCTGTATGATGATCATGACAATGAATTATATCTGGTAGTTTTTCCCATGTGAGCATCCAATCTAGGGCAGCGATTTGAAAAGCTAAAAAACGCTCAGTGTCATCAAAAGAATAAACATACTCTTTAAAAATTAAATCGGGTACATCAACAAAAAAGATATCAAAATCTAATGATTGACTCTTTAAAGTTAGAATGCGATATTTATATGTTTTCTCACCTAAAGTCAACACAGATTCAAATACTGAAGAAAAGGTGTTTTCTTTAGTAAATTTTATATCATAAAAAGGCATAATAACCTGAGAAGAAATGTCAGAATTATTTTGGTATTTTGGTAAAGCACCTACAACATCTGCAAGTCCGCCAACTTTAGCAATTGGGTAGCATTCTGCACTTAGATGAATAATTTTCATTTATATTTTATGCGTTTTAATAAACATACAAAATTATACTTTACATTTTTATTGAAACTCAATTTTTGAAGAAAATGCAGTCTTTTACCTGATTGATTAATAATATTAGTAAAAATTTGATGTTAATAACAAAAAGGTTGATAAAATCGTAATTATGCAATTGAATTATGAACTTTGTTTTAATAAAAACGCTTTTACATTAAGATTGGTTTAATCGTTTGCTGCTAAATGTCATTTTGTTTTATAGAATTAAAGTATTAATTCAACCCTTTTTTAACCCAATTCATCAGAAACTGTTTTAATAAAAAAAAGAATGAGGATACATTTACCTCATCAATTTAAAACGAACAGTTATGAAATTTAAATCACTAAGTTATTTCTTTATTCTTTTTAGTATAGCGCTAAGCTTTTCGCAGAATATCTCTGGAAAAATCACAGACGAAAACAGTCAATCTTTAGAATTTGCAAATGTTGTGTTATACAATGCCGAATCAAATGAGGTTATAACGGGTGTTATTTCTAATGAAAAAGGCTCTTATATGTTTAAAGATATTTTAAAAGGTAAATATTACATTGAAGTTTCCACGTTAGGCTTCGAAACTAAAAAATCTGAAACCTTTGAATTGTTAGGTAGCAAAAATTTAGACTTTGTTTTAAAGGAAGAATCGCAAATGTTAAATGAAGTTGTTGTTAAAAGCAAACGCCCGGTAATAAGGCAAACTGCAGAAAAATTGGTAGTAGATTTAGAAAAATCTGAAATGATTAACTCTAGTTTAAAGGATGTTATAAAACGTGTTCCTGGTATTTTTGTAACAAATAACGGAATTAATTTTGCAGGGAGAAGCGATGTTAGAATTTTGATAAATGGCAAGACTACAAGCTACATGGACATAACAACGCTTTTACAAGATTTACCAGCAGATAATATTGCAAGAGTAGAACTGGTTGAGCAACCAGGTGCAGAATTTGATGCCGAAGGTTCTGGACCAATAATTAATATTATTTTAAAGAAAAACGTAAAGCTTGGAACACATGGAAATATAGCAACTTGGTTTGGTGAAGACGAAGGCTTTGAATCTGGCACTAGTGCATCTGTTGCGAGTTATAAAAACAAATTAAATTGGCAAGCCAGTGCGGGTTATGCTAGCTTAACATGGAGAGATGATTTATTTATTAAAAGAACTGTTGGTGCAGACACTTATAACCAAGCCACTATTGAGCCTTATAACCCTAAAAGCCTTAGGCTAGGCGGAAGTTTAGATTATTATATAAGCGATAAGCACACCATTGGTTTTGGAATACGTTACAATAATTCAACATCAAATAGAATATCTAAAAGTAGCACAGATATTATTTCTTCTAGCACTACTGAAAAATTAGTTTCTGAAAATTCATTTGATAGAGATAGAAACACCATAAGCGTTAACCCGTATTATGAGTTTAAATCTGATGCACACAAATTAGTAGCAGATTTCAATTACGTAAATTTTACCAACGACAATATTGATAATGTTTATGCCGCTTCAGGAAACACGGTTCCTATTACAAATCAACGCTACTTACAAGACGGAAAATTTACAATAAAAACGTATAAAGTAGATTATTCTAGAATGTTTTCAGACGACATAAAGTTAAGTTTTGGTAGTAAATACTCTGTTGTAAATACAGATAGCGATTTAAAATCATTTACCCAAAACGCTACTACTAATAACTTCGATTTTCAAGCTAATAACAGTAATAGGTTTTTAATAGATGAAACTATTTTTGCTGTATACTCAAAACTAAATGCCAATTTTGGAAAGTGGTCTTTTTCTGGAGGCTTGCGTTATGAAGATAGCGATACAGAAGGTGTTTCAACAAATGCAAACGATAGCAGATCAAGAAAAATATCAAAACTTTTCCCTAGCGCCTCTATCAGTAGAAAAATAAACGAAAATTTAGGAGCTAATGTAGCCTATAGTTACCGTATTAGAAGACCTTCTTATAATAGCCTTAATTCGTTTGTGCAATTTTACGACCCACTTACATCTGAAGTTGGAAACCCTAATTTAAGACCATCGTTTACTAATAATTATCAGTTTAATTTAACTTTTGATAGACAACCATTTTTCACCATAGCTTATAGCGAGACTAAAGATGATTTATTTCAATTTATTTCGCAAGATGATGCTACCGCACAAGTTAGTCGTTCTACAATTAATTTATCAGAAAGAAAAAATTGGAATTTTAGATTGTTTGGACCATTAGATTTTATTAAAGGTTTAGAAGGATTTACAGGTTTTATTGTTGATTATAATGTATTTCAATCAAACGATTTAAACCCTCAACTAAAATTATCAAAATGGAATTACGGTTGGTACACACAAGCTAGCTATGAATTACCATGGAAAATTAATGCTGAAATGTCTAGTTACTTTGGGTCTGGTGCTTTAGAAGGGCAAATAGATGTAGGTTGGATTGGAAATTTAGAGTTCTCTTTTGGAAGAAAGTTTTTAGACGATAAACTAAAAGTAAATTTAGGCATTAGCAAGGTGTTAAATAGAGGTTTTGTAGGAACTGTAAACTATGATAATATTAACGCGGATATTGAAAGCAATGGATCAAGGCAAAATGTACAATTAAGATTAGCATATAGTTTTGGCTCTAAATTTGGTAAAAAGAAAAGCAGAAGAAACTCATCTAGAGATGAAGAAAATAGAATTGATGATAATAATTAATTTCTCAATACATTTGTTTTAATAACAAGCCATGAATAAAAAACTTAACAAATCAGACTTTATTATTTTAGCCGTTTACTTTGCAGTATCCTATGCTATTCAAGGCAAAGATTACTATGATAGAGGAGCAATGTTAAAAGAGTATATATTAGATTTTCCAACAGAATTAATCACTATATGCGCTACCATTTTTTTGTTTGTTTTTTGGTTGATTCCAAAATTTGTAAACGAAAAAAAATACCTTTTATTTATTTTGCTTGGTGTATTTTCAATAATTTTTTTCACAGCAATTGAGTATACCGTTGGGTTTTGGTCTGGAGAAAATGATTGGAGTAAATACCCTAAAGGATTAGATTTTGTTTTAAGAATGATAAACCGAGGGTCACAGCAAACGGCATTTCCTTTTGCATTATTGCTTACCAAAAAATTCTATGAAGGGCAAAACGAATTATTAAAGATAGAGAAACAACAAAAAGAAAATGAGCTCAAGCTATTACGGTCACAAATAGACCCTCACTTTTTGTTTAACAACCTAAATACTTTAGATTCCTTAATAGATAGCAATACTGAAAAAGCAAAAGAATACATTAATAGGTTGTCTTTAATTTATCGTTATTTAATTAAAACAAAAGATGCTGAGGTTATGGAGCTGTCTGAAGAGATTGAGTTGGCAGAAAATTATATATTTTTAATTAAAACACGTTTTGAAAACGACTATGATTTTAAAATAGATATAAAAACCACAATTGAAGATAAATTTATTCCAACAGGTGCCTTGCAAACACTTTTAGAAAATGTAGTAAAACACAATAAACCACAAAATAGGAGCGCCATAAAAGCCACTATTTTAATAGATGATACTTTGCTAAAAGTAACAAATACAAAGTCGAGTATTCATTCTAAAAATGAGTCTTTTGGTACAGGATTAGAAAACTTAAAAGCCAGATACAAGCTGCTTTCGGATAAAGAAATGATTATTATTAATACAGATAAAGAGTTTAACATTTCAATTCCAATTATTAAGTTAATTGATGAAAACTAATACGATGAAAATTTTAATATTAGAGGACGAAATACCTGCGTATAATAAATTAGTTTCTTTTGTAAATGATTATTTTGAGGACAAAATACCTCATGATTGGGCACGTTCAAATAGAGACGGAAAAGCATTGCTTCAACAAAATAAATATGACTTTATTTTATCAGATATTCAATTATTAGACGGTATATCGTTCGATTTGTATAGCGATATTTCTATCGAATCTCCAATCATTTTTTGTTCGGCACACGATGAGTATTTATTCCAGGCTTTCAACACAAATGGGATTGCTTATATTTTAAAACCATATACACAATCAGATTTTAAAAAGGCTATAGAAAAGTATCAATCGTTATTTAAACAAGGAGATTACAACACCTTAAATCAACAAACTATTTCTGAGTTAAAATCGGCGATAAAAGAAGAACATAATAACTATAAAAAACGATTTGTAATAAAAAAAACCAAAGGTATCCAGCTATTAAATGTTTCTGATATAAGCGCTATTGAAGCATCGGGAGATTTTTGTATTGCAACAGATTTTAAAGGAAAACGGCATACTATTTCTCAAAACCTAGGAACCATTCATCAACAATTACAACCCAGCAAATTCTTTAAAATAAACAGAAGCGAAATTGTTAGTATTGATTATATCGAAAATATAGAAAATCATTTTAAAAACCGGCTACTCATTACCATGACAGGTGTTAAAGAAAAAGCAATGACAAGCTCTTCAACAACTTCAGATTTTAGAAAATGGTTGGAACAATAATCTAATCATTCAACTTTAAAACAGCCATAAATGCTTGCTGTGGAATTTCAACATTACCTACTTGTCGCATACGCTTTTTACCTTTTTTCTGTTTCTCAAGCAACTTGCGTTTACGAGAAATATCACCACCGTAACATTTTGCAGTTACATCTTTACGAAGTGCTTTAATAGTTTCGCGCGATACAATTTTAGCACCAATAGCAGCTTGAATTGGTATATCAAATTGCTGGCGAGGAATAAGCTCTTTTAATTTTTCACACATCTTTTTACCAATTGATTGGGCGTTATCAGCATGTATTAATGCAGAAAGCGCATCAACAGGTAATGCGTTTAGTAGAATATCTAAACGCACTAATTTTGATACTTTCATACCTATTGGATGATAATCAAAAGAAGCATAACCTTTTGAAACGGTTTTTAAACGATCATAAAAATCGAAAACAATTTCTGCTAAAGGCATTTCAAAAGTCAATTCAACACGCTCTGTTGTTAAATAGGTTTGATTTGTAATAATACCACGCTTTTCAATACAAAGCGACATAACATTGCCCACAAAATCAGCTTTTGTAATAATAGTAGCTTTTATATAAGGTTCTTCAACTCGGTTTACGGTTGAAGGCTCTGGTAAATCGGAAGGGTTGTTTACTATAAAAGCTTCATCAGGGTTTTTATTAGTGAATGCGTGGTACGATACATTGGGAACTGTAGTAATAACAGTCATATCAAACTCACGCTCTAAACGTTCTTGAATAATTTCCATGTGAAGCATGCCTAGAAACCCACAACGGAAACCAAAACCTAATGCTGCAGAACTTTCTGGAGCAAAAACCAACGAAGCATCGTTTAGTTGTAATTTTTCCATAGAGTTACGGAGCTCTTCATAATCTTCAGTATCCACTGGATAAATACCAGCAAAAACCATTGGCTTCACATCTTCAAAACCTTCAACAATATTGGTTGTTGGTTTAGCAAAATCGGTAATGGTATCACCAACCTTAACTTCTTTAGCGGTTTTTATGCCAGTAATTAAATAGCCAACATCGCCAGCTTTTACGCTTTGTTTTGCAACTTGATTTAGTTTTAAAGTTCCAACTTCATCAGCAAAGTACTCTTTATCTGTGGCTACGAATTTAATTTTTTGCCCTTTTTTAATTTCGCCATTAAAAACACGAAAATAAGTTTCTATTCCTCTAAATGTGTTATAAACCGAATCAAAAATTAAAGCTTGTAATGGTGCATTAGGATCACCTTCTGGTGCTGGAACACGCTCAATAATAGCAGCTAAAATATTATCAACACCAAAGCCTGTTTTTCCACTGGCATGAATAACCTCTTCTGGGTCACAGCCTAAGAGGTCAACAATATCGTCGGTAACTTCTTCTGGATTAGCGCTTGGTAAATCGACTTTATTAAGAACTGGAATAATTTCTAAATCGTTTTCTAAAGCTAAATATAAATTAGAAATGGTTTGAGCTTGTATACTTTGTGCAGCATCAACAATTAATAGTGCGCCTTCGCAGGCAGCAATAGAACGTGACACTTCATAAGAAAAATCTACGTGACCAGGGGTGTCTATTAAGTTTAAAACATATTGTTCGCCATTATACTCATAATCCATTTGAATAGCGTGCGATTTAATAGTAATACCACGTTCGCGTTCCAAATCCATACTATCCAGTAATTGGTCTTGCTTTTCTCTGGCAGTTACAGAGCCAGTGTAATCTAATAAACGATCTGCAAGCGTACTCTTACCATGATCTATATGTGCAATGATGCAAAAATTTCTGATGTGCTTCATAAGTGAATCTATACCTAGATTTAATTTGCAAATATAGAGGAATTTAGTGAAGTTTAAAGCTGTTAAGCCTAATAAAAACTAATGGATTACTGAATATGATTACATCATCATGCTGCCGCAAATGCCCAGGCTTATTATTACGTATACGGCAGCAAGAATAAACAGCACTTTTGCTGCTTTTTTGTTTTTTTTGAGTATGGCAAACCCAACAATAGTTAATAGAATAGCTGGACCAAACATAATGGCAATAATTAAATAAATTAAACCATCTAAATTCATATTTGGGCTTAAAAGAATCATATTAACTAGATAATATTGCGCCACAAACCCCTAGTCCTATGATGGTGTAAGCGGTAGCAATTATAAATAATACTTTGGCAGATTTAGGCTTGTTCTTTTTAATTGCAAAACCTATAATTGTCATTATTATTGCAGGACTTAATGCTAAAATTAAAAAAATTAGAATCATCCATATAATACCATTACCTATTTCTAAAAAGTGCGTCATATGACTTCATTTCTTAATTCCTCTAATCGCTCCTTCTTATCATCCCGATAAAACAAATTCATCGTTTCAAACGGAATAATTTTATTGTCTTTATCTACAATATGTACACACGATTTTTTAATTGCCCGTACATCAAAATTATAAGCATCAATGAATTGCATTATAATAATACGAAATAAATTGTCGTAACCCAGATTTGGAGCATCAATATTTGGAAGACAACACATGATAGATTTTAAGTTTTCTTCAGCCACTTCAACAGAATTCCCTGTACTAAACAGTTCAATCATCTTTCCATGAAGGTTTTCATCTTGTTCGTAAATAATGGTGTTTTTGCTATTATCTAATAAATCATTCGGATTTATATATCGTGTTAAAGGAAATACTTCACCGTCTAATTTTAGAGCATATCCCATAACTAAAGCATCGGGGTTACAGGGTACAGGTAACAAATCGTCTGGATTAAAAATAGAGGTTTGCTCTAATATTTTTCTGCGTACTTCGGTTAAGGTCATGCGATCGGTTTCTGGATTAAAATTATCTAATCGCCCTGCAATTTGTGTAGGCTGAAGTGTAACACCTCGAACACATTTCTGTTGGAGCGCATAGTTAATTGTTTTTCCAATTTCGTGGTCATTCAAACCTTTTTGAAGAGTTATAACTAAGGTTGTAGACAAGTTCAGTTTATTAAGGTTTTTTAACGCTTGTTTGCGAATATCATTCAAGTCTGCACCTCGTAATTCTTGTAGCACTTTGTTTTCAAAAGAATCAAACTGTAAATAAATTTCAAAATCAGGAGCATAACTTTTAAGTCGTTCTGCGAAAGCAAAGTCTTTAGCGATTTTAATCCCGTTTGTGTTCAACATTAAATGCCGAATAGGTAGCGATTTAGCATAATCTAAAATCTCAAAAAACTGAGGGTGTATGGTAGGTTCTCCTCCAGAAATTTGAACCACATCAGGCTCTTTTTCGTTTTTCACAATAGTATCGAGCATGATTTTTATTTCATCCAAAGTACGGTGCCTTCCATAGGTTGGAGAAGAACCAGCATAACAAGTTGGGCATGTTAAATTGCAACGATCGGTTACTTCCACAACTGTTAAGCAAGAATGTTGCTCATGGTCTGGGCACAAACCACAATCGTAAGGGCAACCATAATGTGTTTTGGTATTGAATGTATAAGGCGTTTCACTTGGTTTATTGTAGTTTCGCATGTTTTTATAATATTCAACATCATCGGCAATTAACACTTTAGAATTACCATGATCATTACATCGTTTTAACATATAAACCTTATCGTTTTCAAAAACTATTTTGGCATCAACCCGTTTTAAGCATTCAGGACATAGGCTTAAAGTAAAATCATAATAGGTATATTTTCTAACGGGCATATTTTATGTTTTGAATGATAAATTTTGAATAATAGAACCAACAAATTACACATAAAAGTTGAATAGTGCTTAGTCCTAGAATGTAAAACACATTTGGTTTTAGAAATTCTATAAAGAACCTAAAGCCGAAGTATAGAACCATAAACCACTTAAATAAGTCTCCACTTTTTAAGCTATTACGTTTTTGTATGTGTTTTAAACTAAAAAACAGAATAATAAGGAATGCTAATTCATATAAGGATGTTGGATGGCGTAATACACCATCTCCTAGGTTCATACCAAAAACGGAAGTGGTTTCTATGCCGTAAGTAAACTCATTGGTTCCAGAAAGAAAGCAACCAATTCTACCAATGAAAATGCCTAGAATAATTGGAAACACAAATAGATCACCAGAAGATTGCGCTTCATTAATGCGCTTTTTAGCAAACTCTACGCCTAACAACCCACCAAACAGCCCACCCATAATGGTTTTGGTGTTGAGTAAATGAATAAAGGTTTCTTTAGAAAATTCAATCATTGGGTTTTCTAAAAAACCAATTAACCGTGAGCCTACTAAAGCACCTAAAGCAGCACCCAGAATGATAGATAATCTATTATTTGAAGAAATAGTATCATTACTATTTCGTCTTAAAACCACATAATATCTATAGGCAATAAAAAAAGCTAAGTATTCTAAAACTAAATGAATATTGATATTGAAACCAAAGAGTTGTGGTTCGAATGGAATGAGCAAGGCATGAATTTTTTATAAATATAACGGATTTTTATATGCTAATAATATCTTTCTTACTTTTGATGAAACTGTAGGTTTAATATGACTTCTAAAAAACAAAACTTCATTTATAAAATACATTTAATCATTTCGGTAATTATTGTAGTTCCTGTTGCTTTCATTTATGGATTTGCACCCGATTCTGAATTTGATATTCACTTAAGTACCGTCGATGAGTTTAATGCTTTTAAAGCAGTTATGGGTTTATATATTGGGTTTTCATTACTCTGGATACTCGGTGTTTTTAATGCAAAATATTTAAAAATTGCGTTGATAACCAATATGATTTTTATGTTTGGTTTAGGTTCTGGAAGACTTATAAGTATAATAATTGATGGTATGCCAACAGATACTTATGTGTATGGTACAATAGGTGAATTAATATTGGGATTTTGCAGTATTTGGGTGTTAACAAGAAAAAAATGGTAATTTTGCGCCAAAATTGAATCTACTTGGTAAAAATAGATAACATAGAACTACCAGATTTCCCATTGCTATTAGCTCCAATGGAAGATGTTAGTGATCCCCCGTTTCGTGCTTTATGTAAGGAGCAAGGTGCAGATGTGGTGTATACTGAATTTGTTTCAAGTGAAGGCCTTATTCGTAATGCAGCTAAAAGCGTTATGAAACTTGATATTTACGAAAAAGAGCGTCCTGTTGGAATTCAAATATTCGGTGCAAACTTAGATAGCATGCTACAGACTATTGATATTGTTTCGGCTTCAAAACCAGACATTATCGATATTAATTTTGGCTGTCCTGTAAAAAAAGTAGTAAGTAAAGGTGCCGGGGCTGGTATTTTAAAAGATATCTGCTTAATGGAACAACTTACTGCCGAAATGGTTAAACGCACCAATATTCCAGTTACAGTAAAAACACGTTTAGGCTGGGATCATGATTCTATAAAAATAGTTGAGGTTGCAGAGCGATTACAAGATGTAGGTTGTAAAGCGATTGCTATTCATGGACGCACACGAGCGCAAATGTATAAAGGTGATGCCGATTGGAAGCCTATTGCCGAGGTTAAAAATAATCCTCGAATGCATATTCCTGTATTTGGAAATGGCGACATAACTTCTCCAGAAAAAGCTATGGAAATGCGTGATAGTTATGGACTTGATGGCGCTATGATTGGGCGTGCAAGTATTGGAAACCCTTGGTTTTTCAAACAAGTAAAGCACTTTTTTAAAACAGGAGAACATTTAGCGCCTATTACTTTAGAAGAACGCGTTGATGCTGCTCGTAGGCATTTACAAATGGCTATCGATTGGAAAGGCGAAATTTTAGGTGTCTTTGAAACCAGAAGACATTATACTAATTACTTTAAAGGGATTCCGCATTTTAAAGAATACCGAATGAAAATGGTAACAAGCGACGACTCAAAAGATGTATTTGCTGCGTTTGATGAGGTGCTCGAAAAGTTTGCAGGACATCAGTTTACAGAATAATTTATGGTTTGGCAAATGGCAAGCCACCGCGCTATTCGTTACTAGTTTTGGCTCGATGCTCGCCTCGCCAAAAGCTAACCACTACTATCGCTTTTGCATGTGTTTGCCAAGACTTTAATGTTATTCCGAATGTAGATAAAATTTAGAAAGGCCTACAGTTTTGTTTTATTCGGTCATTTTGTTAATTAGCTCAATGCCTTTTTCAAGCACTTCGTCCTTTTTGTTTGTTGATTGCTTTACATAATTTGTTGGAACATACCTTTCTCTTATTGTTCCGTTTACATGATATAATTTTGCTGTTGAAAGTTTGTAACCATACTTTTGGTGCTTAAAACCAAAATCATAAACCTCGCCTGCTAACCGTCTCATTTCAGAGCCTACAACATCTGCTCTCCCCATTCCTTCAAAACCAATAGCGAGTCCTTCGCCCATACTCCCTGTCCATCGGCCAACTAATATTACTACTGGGTTTTTATACTGTTCATAACGTGGACTAACATATTCAATCCAACTTCTTTCAACATCTGGATTGTTTTCTGATTTTGCAATGTACGAATGCTTTTGATATGGTTTTGGCTCATCTATAAACCTACTCATAATACCACGAGCTTCGTATGAGTCTCCACCAAATATTGTGTTTCTTAAATCAATAATTAAACCTTTTGTGTTTGATAAATCATTTAAGGCGTTATCAAATTCACTTACCAAGTTGTCGTTTCCAAGTGAGTTGTTTATTCTTATTATTCCAACATCGTTAATAGTTTGGGTAGTTAGTAAACCATGGTTGTTCTTTATTTTGATTTTATCAATATCAAGCTCAATTTCTTTTTTATTGGATAACTTTAGGGTTAATACTCGGGGCTCATTATAGCGGCCAGCTAAAACTTTATTAGCAATCCATTCTTTGATTTCAGGAACACTTTTGTTGCTACAATGTGTTGGAAAATCTTTGATGACTTGTTCAAAATCAATACCATTAAATTTTATAATTTCAGCTCCAATTATATCTTCACTCAGGTTTTCTATTTGAGTTTGCCAAACATTTGAAATTATAGGTTTCCCTCTTTCTATTATAGAATAAATAGGTGAGAAAAGGCGATATGAAGAATTTCTGTTGGTTCGTAAAGTAAGGTGATTATCATAGAACTCATTAAGTAAATATTCAAAAAACAATACTGTTTCTTCTTCAGTTTTTATATTTTTTATTTGATTAGCATAATAATTTTTGATGCATTTTAGGTCTACGTTTTTATCCTGTAGGTAAACATAATTTAGCGATATATCATTTAAGATTTCGTTTAAATCTTCTTTGATTTTATTTTGATCAATACTGCTTTCTTGCGAATTAATGCAAGAAAAACTTAAAAGCATAATTAAATTTAAAAACAGTTTTTTCATCTATGCTACGATTATAGTTTGAAATTGAGTGAATGTTAAATGCATCAAACTAGTCCAAAATGTTAAGATTGGATTAGTTTTTTTGTAACTCTACTTGATGCCACTTTAGAGGCGATAACACCTAAAACAGTTATTGTAAAAAATACAATTATAAAGTTTTCTAATAAAATACTCATAGGATAAGCTAATGATGGAGTAATAGGTACAAAGCCAAATATTTTTTGCAAAACCACAATCAATAAAGCTATTAGTAAACCAATTATACACCCAACAATGGTCATTATTGAGCCATGAATAAAGAATATATTTCGTATTTTTTTTATGGGATGCCCTAGACTAAAAAGTGTTTTTAAGGATTGCTTTTTTTCTAATATCATCATTATTATTGAGCCAATAACATTAAAAATTAATAAACCAGAGACTAAGGTTAGTAGTAAATAAACCAAAAGGTTTTCGCTGTTTAACATTTTATATAGAGCATCGTTAAGTTGAGCTCTGTTTTTTAAAATAATGTTATCGCCCAAAATGGCTTGAATATCTTCTTTTACTTTAAACTCATCAGCACCTTTTTTTAGCTTAAATTCTATGGCAGATACTTGGTTGGGTTTATAGTTTAGAAGGTTTTGCGCTAAACCAATAGGAGCAAAAACATAGGTGTCGTTTAAATTCTCGTTAATGTCAAAAACGCCAACATTAATAGCGTTAACAGAGTTAAACGCATTCTCAATCGAAGTAATTTGACCTTTTCCTGGTTTGGGAACATATAAATTTATGGCTTTGGCGTAATCTAATACGCCAAAAGACAGATTGTTTGATATGCCCCAACCAACTACTATCTGATTAGTTTTTTGATCAAACCAACTGCCTTGAGTGATTACAGAATCTATATCAACTACTTTTTTAAATTGAGCGTCGACACCTTTTATTGAGGCTAAATAGTTTTTATCGTTTAAAGCAACAATAACACGCTCTTCAATAACTTTAGAAAACACAGCAACATCTTCTAAATTATTTAGCTTATTGATGTTTTCGTCTGTAATAAAAAAAGATTTCCCGATAGAAGCTTCGGCTTTCAAATCGGGGTCTACAACTGTAGAAAATTGTAGTGTAAAGTCTTTTAACCCTGCAAAACCAGATAGCACTATAAATAATGCTGCAGCACCTAATACAACCCCTACAACAGCAATGATGCTAATAATGTTGATAGCATTGTTACTGCTTTTTGAACGCAGATAACGTTTTGCGATATATAAGGAAACATTCATGCTTTAAATATAAAAAGAAAAATGAGTTTTAATTTAAAGCATTTTGCTTTTGAGGATATTAAACCAATTACGATTTTTTTCGTTTGTCAAGAAATGATGGGTCTTTTATTGGGTTTTCGGTTCTTTTTAAGGACTTATCAATTTGATCAATATATTCTAAAGAGTCATCAATAAAAAATTCCAATTTAGGCATACGCCTTAATTGATGCTTAGTGCGTTGTGCTAATTCGTGCTTAATTAAAGGCGCGTTAGACTTTATGCCTTCAATAAGTGCAGCACCTTTATTATTAGGAAAAATACTTAAATACACTTTAGCAACAGAAAGATCAACCGTTACTTTCACCTTGGTTACCGAGATTAAAACACCTTGCATGCCACCTTGCGTAGCAGCATTTTGTAAAACATCAACCAAATCGCGTTGTAATACAGATCCTATTTTTTTTTGTCTTTGACTTTCTTCCAATTAATTATTTTTTATAAAGCACATGTTTTAAATAAGTTAAAATAAATATTTGTGCTTTTTTACAGTGCAAAAATAAAGGATATTTAAAGATTATCTTACTTTTGATTTGTAAAATTTATATATTAAACCAAAAGAAGCATTAATGAATAAGATTGAACATATTGGTATAGCGGTAAAAAGCCTTGATGATTCTAATAAGTTGTTTGCTAAGTTGTTTGGAGAAACACATTATAAAATAGAAGAAGTTGCTAGCGAAGGTGTAAACACATCGTTTTTTAAAGTAGGAGAAAACAAGATAGAATTGTTAGAAGGAACCAATGATGAGAGCCCTATTACTAAATTTATTGCGAAAAAAGGAGAAGGGATACACCACATAGCTTTTGATGTAAACGATATTAAGGCGGAGATAAAACGCTTAAAAAAGGAAGGTTTTAAAGTTTTAAACGAAACTCCAAAAAAAGGAGCAGATAATAAGTTGGTGGCTTTTTTGCATCCTAAATCTTCAAATGGTGTTTTAATTGAGTTGTGCCAAGAGATAAAGAAATAATTTTTCTTGCTAACAATTAAAATAAGTAGTAATATTGCACTCCAATTTCGGTCCCATAGCTCAGTTGGTTAGAGCACCTGACTCATAATCAGGTGGTCCTTGGTTCGAGCCCAAGTGGGACCACTTTTAGAAATTGTAAAGCCTTGCAGAAATGCGAGGCTTTTTTTAGCTTGTAACAATCTAAAAATCATACCTATATTTTAATTTTATATTCTTCCCAAATTATATATATTTGTTTTGTGAAAAAAAATTGAGGGATCATTTTTTTAATTCATATAATTTTATAGAAAAAAGCGCGTTTTTTAATAGGTATTTTAAAACAAGAATATTGCATTTCATCGATAAAATATAACGTTTCATAGATGTTTTTTAATGAAATATTATATATTTGTTTTGCTAACTCGCTTTTTTTCATACATTTGCGTACCAATGACAATACAAAATAAAAGAATATTTGCCTCAATCTTATTTGTATTAATAAGTTTTGTGTGTGTCTCTCAAGGAAGTGGACCTCCACCACCTGCACCGCCAGTTCCACCTGGTACTCCCATAGATGGAGGGCTAATAGCAGGTGCTTGTTTTGCGCTATTTTATGGAGCTAAAAAGCTACTAAAAAGAAGCTAGTTATTTGTTAAAAAAGTTTGACTCTAAGAGCTTTGTAACATATTTTCCTAAAACATCAAATTCTAAATTCACCTCGGTTCCAACCATAAAGGTGTTAAAATTAGTATGCTCATAAGTATAAGGTATTATGGCAACACTAAAACTATCTTTTTTTGAGTTTACAACAGTTAAACTAGTTCCGTTAATAGTTATTGAACCTTTTTCAATAGTTAAATTATTTAGTTTAGAATCATAATTAAAAGTAAACACCCAACTCCCGTTATCCTCTTCAATTTTGGTACAAATAGCAGTTTGGTCAACATGTCCTTGTACAATATGTCCGTCAAGCCTATCTCCTAGTTTCATAGCACGTTCAAGGTTTACCATATCGTTAACCCTTAAAGTTTCTAAATTAGTTTTGTCCAAAGTCTCTTTAATAGCAGTAACTGTGTATTCATCGTCATTAATCTCAACAACAGTTAAACAAACTCCATTATGTGCGACACTTTGATCTATTTTTAATTCAGAAGAGATTGAACTCTTTATTGAAATATGAAGATTATTTAATTCTTTATTTAAAGAGGTAATAACACCTACGTCTTCAATAATTCCTGTAAACATAATATTATCTGTTTATTTGGTTAAATTTGCAACATCAAAATTACAAACAAAAGTTGTCATTTTTTATGAAGAAAGCAGAAAATATAATTGTAGGTATATCTATAGGAGACTTAAATGGTATTGGTGGCGAAATTGTTTTAAAAACATTTGAAGATAATAGGATTTTAGATTTTTGCACACCAATAATATTTGCTTCTTCGAAAACTATTGGGTTTTTAAAAACGCATTTTAAATCGACAATAAGTTTAAATAACATTAAAAACATAGAGCAATTAGCTCATGGAAAAGTTAATGTATTGAATTGTTGGAACGAACATGTAGAAATACAATTTGGAAAAGAAGACGTTAAAATAGGTGAGTTTGCTATTAAATCATTACAAGCGGCAACAAAAGCATTAAAAAACAATGCCATTGATGTATTAGTAACCGCACCTATTAATAAGCACAATATACAATCTGATGTATTTAATTTCCCAGGGCACACCGATTATTTAGCTAAAGAACTGGAAGGAGAAAGCCTAATGTTTATGGTAAATGATACTTTAAGAGTAGGATTGTTGACAGATCATGTTCCTGTAAAGGATATTGTAGAGCATATCTCAGAAGAATTAATTATTAAAAAAATAGAGACTGTTTATAAATCTCTTGAGAAAGATTTTAAAATAAGAAAACCAAAAATTGCCGTTTTAGGTATTAACCCTCATACAGGTGATAATGGAGTAATTGGTAGTGAAGATGATGATGTGTTAAGACCAACACTTGAAAAAATTAAAAATGAAGGCAAGTTAGTTTACGGGCCTTATGCAGCCGATAGTTTTTTTGGATCAAACAACTACAAAAATTTTGATGCCATAATAGCAGCGTATCACGATCAAGGGTTAATACCATTTAAAACATTATCTTTTGGACAAGGTGTTAATTATACAGCTGGCTTAAATAAAGTTAGAACATCTCCAGATCATGGTACAGCATATGAGATAGCAGGAAAAGGATTAGCTGATGAAAACTCATTTAAAGAAGCCATGTTTACTGCCATAAAGATATTTAATAACAGGTTTGATTACGAGCAACTTACTTCAAATCCGTTAAAAAAAGCACCAAAAAAGATGTAAACAAAAAAATGTTTATAAGTAGAGTTGAGTAAATAAAAAAGTTATATATTTGCAGGCTCAAAATAGATGTGATAATGAAGCCATTGAAAGAGTTTACAATTCCATTTGTAGGGTTAAAGATAGGGAAGCATCATTTTGAGTATAAAATTGAGCAAACGTTCTTTGAGCATTTTGAGTATGAGGAGTTTAATGATGTAAACATTCAAGTTGATGTTGAATTAGAAAAAAAAACAACACTACTAGAGTTACACTTTAAAGCTTCAGGGTATGTTAATATTAATTGCGATTTAACAAACGAACCATTTAATCAAACTATTAAAAATGAATTTGATTTAGTGGTTAAGTTTGGAGATGAATATAATGATGAAAACATTGATATTCTAATTGTTCCTCATGGAACTTACGAGATTAGTATCCAACAATATATATACGAATTAATTGTACTTTCTGTACCAATCAAGCGTGTACACCCTGGAATTGAAGATGGTACACTAAACTCAGAAATACTTGAAAAACTAGAAGAATTAAGCCCAAAGCTTAAAGAAAATAAAGACACTAACGAGGAAATTGACCCTCGATGGAATACATTAAAGAAATTATTAACGGATAAATAATATAAAAAATGGCACATCCTAAAAGAAAAATCTCTAAAACAAGAAGAGATAAAAGAAGAACACATTATAAAGCAACTGCGCCACAGATTGCTACATGCCCAACAACAGGTGAAGCTCACTTATATCACAGAGCACACTGGCATGAAGGGAAACTATATTACAGAGGTCAAGTTTTAATTGACAACTCAGAAGAAGTAGAAAACGTAGCATAAATACTATGCACGCATATTATAAAACGCTCACCTGTGAGCGTTTTTTTTATGATATGTGTTTTCTAAAAGACAAAAATGTATAATTTGTGTGTTATTTAGCTAAAATTTAGTAGTTTTCACGAAATTTTGAACGTTTTTGTCCAATTTTAATGTTTTTTTGGTCAAATTAACTATAAAGTTATGAGTAAAACCTCAGCGGCGATTACAGCTGTAGGCGCGTATGTGCCAGAATATGTATTAACCAATCAAATTCTTGAGACAATGGTTGATACAAACGACGAATGGATAACTAGTAGAACAGGAATAAAAGAACGTCGTATACTTAAGGGCGAAGGCAAAGGAACTTCTTTTTTAGCTATTAATGCAGCTAAAGACCTTATTAAAAAAAGAGGAATAGATCCCAAAGATATAGAGCTTGTAATTGTTGCAACAGCAACACCAGATATGAAAGCAGCATCAACTGCGGCTTTTACAGCGAGCAACATTGGAGCTGTTAATGCTTTTTCTTTTGATTTAGACGCTGCTTGCTCAAGTTTTCTTTTCGGAATGTCGGTCGCGGCGAAATATATAGAATCAGGAAGTTATAAAAATGTACTTTTAATTGGTGCAGACAAAATGTCTTCAATGATTAATTATAAGGATAGAGCTACGTGCATTATATTTGGAGATGGTGCCGGAGCTGTTTTGTTTGAACCAACAGAAGAAAATGTTGGATTAAGAGATGAATACCTTAGAAGTGATGGAACAGGCAGAGAATTTTTGCAGGCAACATACGGAGGCTCATCATTTCCAATAACAGCAGAAGCGATTGAAAAAGGGGAGCATTGTGCTTTTCAAGAAGGAAGAACCGTATTTAAGAATGCCGTGTTTAATATGGCAGATGCAACCGTTAAAATTTTAGAACGAAATAATTTAACCAAAAATGACGTTGATTGGTTAGTAGCACATCAAGCTAATAAACGCATTATTGATGCTACAGCCAACAGAATAGAGTTGGAAGAAGAAAAGGTAATGATGAATATACATAAGTATGGTAATACAACATCAGCGACCTTGCCTTTACTTTTAAGTGACTACGAATCACAATTAAAGAAAGGAGACAATTTAATATTTGCCGCTTTTGGAGGCGGATTTAATTGGGGGTCTATTTATTTAAAATGGGCATATAATTCATAAAACTAACCACTAACTAATAAGCAAAATTATGGATATTAAAGAAATTCAAAATTTAATTAAGTTTGTTGCCAAGTCTGGTGCTAGCGAAGTTAAATTGGAAATGGATGATATAAAGATCACTATTAAAACAGGATCAGAATCTGATACTACAATTGTACATCAAGTACCAGCTACTCAAATTCCTCAAGTAGCAGCAGCACCTGTAGTAGTCGAAGCTAGTGCTCCAGCAGCAGCTCAACAACCTGAAGCTCCAGCAGCAACAGAAGATTCAAAATATATAACTATAAAATCACCAATAATAGGAACATTTTATAGAAAGCCATCACCAGATAAACCTCTATTTGTTGAGGTGGGGCAAACTATAGCAGAAGGAGATGTGTTATGTATTATTGAAGCTATGAAACTTTTCAATGAAATAGAATCTGAGGTTTCAGGAAAGGTAGTTAAGATTTTAGTTGATGACTCTTCGCCTGTAGAATTCGATCAACCATTATTTTTAGTAGATCCATCATAACCAAATTTAAAATTCCAAAATACAATTTCTGATTTATAGGAGTTTGGAATTTGAGATTTTAAATATTTAAAAGTTATGTTTAAAAAAATATTAATTGCCAACAGAGGAGAAATAGCATTACGTGTTATTAGAACCTGTAAAGAAATGGGCATTAAAACCGTAGCAGTATACTCTACAGCTGATGCAGATAGTTTACATGTCAAGTTTGCTGATGAAGCCGTATGTATTGGTCCACCAGCAAGTAGTGAATCATATTTAAAAATGTCTAATGTTATAGCTGCTGCTGAAATAACAAATGCAGACGCTATTCACCCTGGATATGGGTTCTTATCAGAAAATGCAAAGTTTTCTAAAATTTGCGAAGAGCACGATATTAAATTTATTGGTGCTTCACCTGAGATGATTGACAGAATGGGAGACAAAGCTAACGCCAAAGCAACTATGCTTGCTGCAGGTGTACCTTGTGTACCAGGAAGCGAAGGCATTATTGAGTCTTTCGAAGAATGTGAAAAAACAGCAAAAGAAACAGGTTACCCAGTTATGCTTAAAGCATCCGCTGGTGGTGGTGGAAAGGGAATGCGTGCTGTTTGGAAACCAGAAGATCTTAAAGATGCTTGGGACTCAGCGCGTCAAGAATCCAAAGCAGCATTCGGAAATGATGATATGTACATGGAAAAGCTTATTGAAGAGCCTAGGCATATCGAAATTCAAATTGTTGGAGACTCTACTGGTAAAGCATGCCATTTATCAGAAAGAGATTGTTCTGTACAACGTCGTCATCAAAAACTAACAGAGGAAGTTCCTTCTCCATTTATGACAGCAGCCCTTCGTAAAAAAATGGGAGAAGCTGCAGTTAAGGCATCAGAATATATTAAATATGAAGGTGCAGGAACAGTAGAGTTTTTAGTCGATAAACATAGAAACTTCTACTTTATGGAAATGAATACACGTATTCAAGTAGAACACCCAATAACTGAACAAGTAATAGATTTCGATTTAATTCGAGAGCAAATTCTTGTAGCAGCCGGGGTTCCAATTTCAGGTAAAAATTATACACCAAACTTGCATTCAATTGAGTGCAGAATAAATGCTGAAGACCCGTTTAATGACTTTAGACCATCACCAGGAAAAATAACAACTTTACATGCTCCTGGCGGTCATGGTGTTCGTTTAGATACTCATGTTTATGCGGGCTATTCTATTCCTCCAAATTATGATTCTATGATTGCTAAGTTAATTACAACGGCGCAAACTAGAGAAGAGGCCATTAACAAGATGAAACGTGCTTTAGATGAATTTGTAATTGAAGGTATCAAAACCACTATTCCATTTCATAGGCAACTAATGGATCATCCAGATTATTTAGCAGGAAATTATACTACTAAATTTATGGAAGATTTTGTAATAGAAAAACAAATTGAAGAATAAATAATAGGACTCCGAAAGCAATTTCGGAGTTTTTTTTTAATTTAGATTTTTTAACCTAATAAAAAGCCAAGACTTTAAAACTTATGAAGACTTACAGCAAAATTTTGAGTATAATTTTTTTAATTGTTTTTGTGAGTTGTAAAGATGATTCTAAAAAAGATTCAGAAATAAACAAAAAGAAAAACCATCCAAATATCGTTATAATTTATGCAGATGATTTGGGTTTTGGAGATGTAAGTAGTTATGGCTCCACAGAGTTGTTAACCCCAAACATCGACCGTATAGCTAATGAAGGGATTAGATTTACAAACGGATATGCAACATCACCAACTTGTACACCTAGTAGATATTCGTTATTATCTGGGACATATCCTTTTAGAACAAAAAGAGCAAAAGTTTTACCAGGAAATGCTCCTTTACTTTTTGAATTAGGAAAACAGACACTACCTTCAATGCTACAAGAAGCCGGATATCAAACAGGAGTTGTAGGTAAATGGCATTTAGGTTTGGGAGATGCCAATATGAATTGGAATAAAAAGGTCGCTCCTGGACCGTTGGAAATAGGGTTTGATTATGCATATATTATGGCCTCTACTAATGACAGAGTACCATCTGTATATGTCGAGAACCATAAAGTTGTTGGCTTAACCGATAAAGACTCTATTTATGTAAGTTATCAAAAGAATTTTGAAGGGGAGCCTACTGGTAGAGAAAACCCAGAATTATTGAAAGTACACCCAAGCCATGGCCACGATATGAGTATTCACAATGGAATTTCAAGAATTGGTTATATGAAGGGTGGAAAATCGGCTTTATTTATTGATGAAAATATGGGTGATGATTTTTTAAAGGAATCTATTAAGTATATTAATAAAAATAAAGACAATCCGTTTTTTCTATTTTATGCATTACATCAGCCCCATGTACCTAGAGTCCCACATCCTCGTTTTGTAGGTTCGTCTGGACAAGGACCAAGAGGCGATGTTATTGTTGAAGCGGATTGGGCCATAGGTCAATTTTTGGATGAGTTAGATAAGTTAGGGCTTTCTGAAAACACCATAGTTGTTTTTTCTAGTGATAATGGCCCTGTTTTAGATGATGGTTATAAAGACGA
Organism: Gaetbulibacter sp. 4G1; assembly: GCF_002741945.1. Taxonomy (GTDB): domain Bacteria; phylum Bacteroidota; class Bacteroidia; order Flavobacteriales; family Flavobacteriaceae; genus Wocania_A; species Wocania_A spongiicola. Next base: position 654,837 of record NZ_MDVN01000022.1, on the reverse strand, counting down.
TGCTGTTGTTAAAATAGGAAAGCACACCCCTAGAGGAGGGCTGAGAGGAGGAAAGTATAGTCTTTTTGATGCAGGAACTCACGTGCCTTTTATGGTTAGGTGGAAAGGAACAATAAAACCAGGAGTTTCTGATGCATTGGTGTCTCAAATGGATTTTACGGCGTCTTTTGCATCTTTAACAGGACAAACCAATACAACTCCTGATAGTGAAAATATATTAGATGCATTTTTAGGAAAATCTTCGACAGGGCGACAGGGTCTTATTTTGGGGCAGAATGGTATTACAACATACAGACAAGGAGATTGGGTTTTGATTCCACCTCATAAAGGGTCGAAAATGACTAATAAATGGGTAAATATAGAAACAGGCAGAGATACTATATATCAGCTATATAATTTAAAAGAAGATAGAGCACAGCAACATAATTTAGCGTTATCTTATCCAGATAAGTTAGAAGCATTAAAGTTGGCTTTAGAGCAAGAAAAAAAATAATACTTTGAACTTATCTTATTGGGAAATTAAATCATGGCTTACTAATTTAGATTATACTATTGTTGGTAGTGGTATTGTTGGTTTAAATTGCGCACTACAGCTTAAAAAGCGTTTTCCCAAATCCAATATTTTAGTTTTAGAAAAGGGTGTTTTACCACAAGGGGCTAGTACTAAAAATGCTGGATTTGCATGTTTTGGTAGTTTAAGCGAAATTGTAGATGATTTAAAGTCACATTCTGAAGAAGAGATTATTCAGCTTGTTAAAAAAAGAATTGATGGATTACAATTAATGCGTCAAACTTTAGGAGATAAAACGATTGATTACTATCAACTTGGGGGTTATGAGTTGTTTTCTAATAATGATGATTTATTAGAAGAATGTTTATCAAAAAAAGAACAAATAAACACTTTGTTGAAGCCCTTTTTTGCTAACGATGTTTATAGTTTAAAAGAAAACACTTTCCACTTTCAGAACATAAAAGCTAATTATATTTTCAATCAATTTGAAGGGCAGATAGATACTGGAAAAATGATGGAGGCCTTGCTTAATAAAGTACAACTACTGGGTATTAAAATACTAAATAATATAGCTGTTAAGAGTTTTTCAGAAGACCTAAATGCTGTAAAAGTAAAAACTAATCAGTTTGAGTTTTCAACTTCAAAATTATTAATTGCTACAAATGGCTTTGCATCACAGCTTTTAGAAGAAAATGTAAAACCAGCTCGCGCACAAGTTTTAATTACAAAACCAATTAGAAACTTACACATAAAGGGGACGTTTCATTTAGATAAAGGTTATTATTATTTTCGAAATATTAATAATCGGATTTTACTGGGTGGCGGGAGGAATTTGGATTTTAAAGCAGAAGAGACGTCAGTGTTTGGGCAGACAGAGCTTGTTCAAAATAAGCTAGAAGGTCTTTTAAAAATGACTATTCTACCAAACATCCCTTTTGAAATTGATTCTAGATGGAGTGGCATTATGGGCGTAGGAAGCCAAAAAAAAGCTATAGTTAAGCAATTAAACAATAATGTGTTTTGTGGTGTTAGACTTGGAGGAATGGGGGTTGCTATAGGCAGTTTAGTTGGAAAAGAATTAGCAGAACTAATATAATAATGGCAATCAAAAAAGAATTATTCAATCTATGTCTTGAATTTACAGACAGCAGATTACAAACTATTCAAAAGACTATAGCTGAAATTCAAGAATCATTAACATCTGAAACCAAAAGTAGTGCTGGAGATAAGCATGAAACTGGTCGTGCGATGCTACAGTTAGAAAGAGAAAAGGCAGGAAATCAATTAGCCGAAATTATCAAAATAAAAGAGACACTTTCAAGAATAGATATAGATAAATCTATTAAAACAGTTGGGTTGGGAAGTGTAATTTACACTACTGTAGCTAATTATTATTTAGCAATTAGTGCAGGAGAGCTAAGGACAACTAATGATAAGTTTTATGCTATTTCTCCGAGCACTCCAATAGGACAATTACTAATTGGAAAAACAATAGATGATGAGATTGTTTTTAGAAATCAAAAATTTAAAATTAAAAAACTATTGTAATTTATTTTTCTTGATAATAAGAGATGTTTTTAAACCAGGTTTTAAAGGCTTAAAATGCTCAAAAAAGATAGATTTGCCATCTAAATCTGCCTCAACCAAATAGTAATTACCTTTAAAATAACATTTAACTACAGTTACTTTAAGTTCTGATTTTTCAACAATTTCAAGTTGATGAGCATAAACAATTTTATCATTTATAGTATTAAACTCTCCAAAAAACGAAGCAATTAAAGGTGTTTTTGGATTATTATATATGTCTTCAGGTTTGCCATTTGCTATAATTTCTGCATCGTGTAAAACAATCATTTGATCAGAAAACGGTAATACATCTTCTTTGTCGTGTGTGGCTACTATGCAAGTAATGTTTTTTTCTTTAAGATATTTAAACAGGCTTCGTCGTAAAGATTGCTTTTTAAAATTATCTATGTGACTAAACGGCTCGTCCAATAAAATTATTTCTGGTTGTTTAGCTATTGCTCTAGCTAAAGCTACTCTTTGTTTTTGTCCACCGCTAAGATACTTTACTTTTGTATTAGCAAAAGGCATTAGCTCAACTACATTTAAAAGCTCTTTAATGCGTTCTTTTTTTTCTTCAGGATAAAAGTTGGATAGGAAAGCTCCAATATTTTCAGCTACCGTAATAAAAGGCATCAAATCAAATTCTTGAGCAACATATTTCATGTATTCTGGACCAATAATAAGGTTGTGTTTTGGCCCAAGAATTTCTTCATGTTTCCAGAATATTTGCCCCTCACTTAAATCATATGTTCCGTATAATAATTTTAGAAGTGTGCTTTTTCCTGAACCGCTTTCCCCTATAATTGAATAGTGTTCACCTTGATTTACGTTAAAAGAAACAGCTTTTAAAACGGGTGTTTTTTTATAACTAAATAGTATGTTTTTAACTTGAAGCATAAAGTTTTAAGAATTGCAAAAATAGTATAAAAAAAATTCGCCCTAAATGAGCGAATTTTTAAATATTCTTTAAGTAGGATATTACCCTTTTATTTTTTCTTTTGTTTTACTTGGTAATACATCAAACCCCATGTTATAAAGGGTAAAACCAAAGATGTCAGCATATTGCTCAATAGTTTTACTTACCGGTGTTCCAGCACCATGACCAGCATCAGTTTCAATGCGTATTAATGTTGGGTTAGTTCCTGTTTGTTTACTCTGTAATTCGGCAGCAAACTTAAAACTATGCGCAGGTACTACTCTATCATCGTGATCTCCAGTAGTTACTAAAGTCGCAGGGTATTCAACACCTTCTTTTACATTATGTACAGGAGAGTATCCTTTTAGATATTCAAACATTTCTTTGCTTTGCTCGGCAGTACCATAATCGTAAGCCCAACCTGCTCCAGCTGTAAAAGTATGGTAGCGAAGCATATCTAAAACACCAACAGCGGGCAATGCAACTTTGGCTAAATCTGGACGTTGAGTCATTACAGCCCCAACTAATAAACCACCATTAGAACCACCTCTGATAGCTAGATAATCTGAAGACGTATAATTCTTTTCAATCAAATATTCACCTGCCGCAATAAAATCATCAAATACATTTTGTTTCTTCATCTGAGTTCCTGCATCGTGCCATATTTTACCGTATTCACCACCACCACGTAAGTTAGGGACGGCCAATATACCACCTTGCTCCATCCAAACAGCATTGGTTATGCTAAACGAAGGAGTTAGGCTTATGTTAAAACCACCATAGCCGTATAAAATTGTTGGGTTTTTTCCATTAAGCTCTAAGCCTTTTTTATGTGTAATCATCATTGGTATTTTGGTACCATCTTTTGATGTGTAAAATACTTGATTACTTTCAAAAGCATCACTGTTGAAATTGATACTAGGTTTCCAGTATAATTCAGATTCGCCAGTTTCGACATTATATTTATAAATACTAGTAGGTGTATTGTAGTTGGTAAAAGAAAAGTAATCTGTTTTTTCTTCTTTTTTACCTCCAAAACCATTTGCGGTTCCTAATCCAGGAAGCGATACGTCTCTCACTAAAGCTCCTTTATAATCGTATTGTTTAACTTGGGAAATCGCATCAACCATATACTTAGCAAAGAAAAACCCACCTCCAGTTGAGGGGCTTAAAACGTTTTCAGTTTCTTGAATAAAATCTTCCCAAACCTCTGGTGTTGGATTTGAGGCATCCACGGTTACAACTTTTTTATTTGGAGCATTTAAATTGGTTACTAAAAACAACTTGCTTCCTTCGTTTTCAATAACATAAGTATCGCTATCAGTGTGATCTAAAATAGTTACTAGTTCGCTATCTGGAACAGATAAATCTTTTATAAATAGCTTGTTTCCAGATGTAGATTTTTTGGCAGAAACTATTAAATAGCGATTGTCTTCGGTTACACTAGCAAAAATGTAACGATGTTTTTCTTCAGGTGTTCCACCATAAACTAATACATCTTCTTTTTGAGGAGTCCCTAATTTATGATAATAGACTTTATGCTGATCGGTTTTTGCAGAAAGCTCACTTCCTTTCGGTTTATCATAACTAGAATAATAAAACCCTTCGTTTTTATACCAAGAAATACCACTGAATTTTATGTCTTTAAGTGTGTCTTCAACAACTTCTCGAGTTTCAGGATTCATAACAATAATTTTTCTCCAATCGCTTCCGCCTTCAGAAATTGAATACGCCAGCATGTTACTATCTTTTGAGAAATTTAAACCACTGCCCATAGAAATTGTACCGTCCTCAGAAAAAGTGTTGGGATCTAAAAACACTTCAGCTTCTTCATCTCCCTTTTTTCTGTAATAAACATTTTGATTCTGTAAACCATCATTTTTTGAAAAATACGTGTACTCACCTTCAATAAACGGTGAGCCTACTTTTTCATAATTCCATAGTTTTGATAGACGCTCTTTAAGCTCGCTTCTAAATGGAATACTATCTAAATAGCCATAGGTACTTTTATTTTGTAATTTCACCCATGCTTCAGTTTCTTTACTTCTATCATCTTCTAACCAGCGGTAAGGGTCTTTTACTTCTACATCAAAATATGTGTCTACAGTATCTACTGTTTTCGTTTCGGGATAATTCACAATTACTACATTTTTTTCTTTTTTATCATTTTTGCACGCCATAATAATGGTAAGTACTAAAAGATTAAGTATTATTTTTTTCATGATTGATAAATTTATTCCTCAAAAATAAACAAAACCGATGAAAGTTGTAGTTAACATATTATATATTTGAGATTATAAAAACGGTGAGTTTATGAGTAAGTTTTTTTTGTTTTTGCTGTTAATTATTATTAACCATAATATGTATTCTCAATCTGATATTACAGAGAGCGAATTAAAAGATCACTTATTATTTTTAACTTCAGAAACAAATGCAGGGCGATACCCTGGTGGAAAAGAAAACAAACGTGTTGTTAAGTATTTAAAAAATGAATTTAAAAAAATAAGAATTATACCTTTTGACTTAGGGTATAAGCAAGTCTTTAAAGCAACACTTAGAATAGAAAAAGGAGCTGATAAAAAACCTGTTGTAAAAACCTGTAATGTTGTAGGGTTTATTGAAGGTAATGATACGGTTCTTAAAAACGAATATATTGTTCTAGGCGCACATTATGACCATTTAGGGTTAGGCGGACCATCGTCAAAATCTGATAAGAAAAATACAATTCATTATGGAGCAGATGACAATGCTAGTGGAACAGCAGCTTTATTAGAAATTGCTGAAAAAATAGCTTCTAATAAAAGCCTACTAAAACGAAGCATTATTTTTATTGCCTTTGGGGCAGAAGAGCAAGGCTTATTAGGAAGTAAATATTTTGTTGAAAATCCTTTAGTGCCATTATCGCAGATTAAGTTAATGATTAATATGGATATGGTTGGCAGATTAAATAAAGAAAAGCATGTTTATATGGGTGGGGCTGGCACTTTCCCTGATGGCGTAAATTTTATGCAAACCTTAGGAAAATCATTAGATCTAAACCCTATTGTGCATGCAGGTTCAGTTGGCGGCTCTGACCATGTATCCTTTTACAGAAAAGGGATTTCGGTTTTGGGGATGCATACTGGAGGCCATCCTCAATACCATACACCTGAAGACACAGTTGATTTAATAAATATTAATGGACAAAAACAGGTTTGCGAATATATTTATAAAACCATTATGAAGCTTGCAGCTACCAATTATGAAATGGAGTTCATTAAACAAGATTAAAAGCATGTAGCTAATTTACATCAAAATAGGCTACAGATTTAAAAGGTGTTCCATTGGAAGTAATGCCTTCTAGCAAAACTTTATAGGTAGCCGATTTATTGGCAGTGTTAAATGTTATTTTCGTGTTTTCAGATGGGTTTAGTTTCAAATCGGGATTCCAATAGAGTGTTGAGGAGTTATTTTCATCTTGATTAAATTTTCTTGCTTGGTAAAACCCTGGGTGATAAAAACTAGTAGTTACATTCCTATTGTTTTTTTCCTCATTTTCTTCTGAACCATCTACTGTATAAACAGCTATAATACCACCTCCTCCTCTAGACCCATAAACAGATGCTCTTACAGCTTGTATAACATCAATGAAATCTATATCAAAAATTGGTAATGAAAGAATTTGATCACGATCAGTAGGTAAGCCATCAAGCAAAAATAAAGGTTCATTATTTCCTGTTAATGAATTCCTCCCTCTTAATGTTATATTATCTCCTATTACATGAACCCCAGGAAACTTACCTTGTAAAGCTTGAATAGGATTATTAGCCGATGGAGAAATGCGTAAATTTTTAAAATCTAAAGTATGAGATGGGCTTAAATATAATGATGCTTTTCTTTTTTTTGAAAACCTATCTAAACGTTTTTTAATAGCATTAATCTTTACTTTGTCTAACTTAACTTCGCCTTTTTGAGGTGCAAACCCTATATTCTTATTTTGCTCTATTTTAGAATCTAAAACTATATTACCATTAGAAGTACTAGCGTATTTGTGTTGAGGCGGAATAGTGGAGTCTAACACAATAATAAAATCTTTACTATAATAGCTAGCTTTTAATCTTTTAGCTTTAATTGCTACAAAAGTTCTTTCGTCAAAATTAAGCCCATCAAAACTAAAACGACCTAAATCATCGGTTACCGTTTTATCATGCCCAATTTCATTGCCGTTTTTATATGTAACCGTTACACTGGCTTTTACAGGTTTGCCTTTATGTATTTCTTTAACTGTTCCTTTTAAGTTTAAACCAGATTCAGGCGAAAACTTTAATTCATTATTTTTTGGGGTGTCTTCACTTAAAATGAGTTTGCCATCCTGAGAAATTAATAATTGGTTTAATATTTTTTTTCTGTTTAAATCATTTGAAGAATAAATATCAAACTGTTCAATATTATCTCTTATTTCAGGGTTTAAAAGCAAATGAGATTTTATGTCTAAATCACTAGCATCATTCTTTGAAGGATTAACTTGTGTAACAGATATTGACATGTTTGCTTTTATGTTTTCTTCTAATAGTTGGTCAAAATTAATTTCAATTTCAGCTATGTCATTCTTCTCAAAAGTTTCTTTTAATGGGGTTAGGGTTACTTTTTGATCTAAATTATTAGTGTCAATAAAGGCAATTTCATCACTTAATATAGTGCCGTTTTTATTTAAAAGTTGAAATTGTATTAGCCCCTGTTCTAAATCGGATTTAGGTATATCTATAGCAACCTCAGCATTTTCTCCATTCAATTTAGCACGACAAACAATATCTCCTTTTTGCATCCCTAATAACTCAAAGTTATCCATGCCATTAAGCAAAGAGGAGTACACATTTACTCTGTATCCATTATATGTTTTATCAATTCTAATTGTGGCACTATTATCTTTAACCGGAGGTAAGGAGTAAGTATTTTTTTCTCCATTAAGAGAAACAATTGCGGTATATGTTCTGCCTTTTTGAGGAATAAATTGAAAGCTCCCTAAACCTAATTCAGAAGTTTCAAAATGGAGGACTTTATTATTGGTGTCATCAAAAACTTCACCAGTTGCAATTTCCCCTTTTCTTAAAGGTTTTGTTGCTTTAACAACTATTCTATTTAAAAAACCACTAACTAGATTACCACCTTCAGGCGAAAAACTAATATGCGGTTTTAAAGGAGTTGTATTGGTATTAAAACTGTGATTTGATTTTACGGTATTCAGATAAATTTTTTTCACAAAGAAATAAGAGTCATCAAAATTTCTCATAAAATTGGTATAGGCTCTTATAGTATATTCACCATTTGGTAATGCTGTAGGCAATTTAAAATCGCCATTCCCAGTGCCTGCATTAATCTTAATTGTTTTAGTTTCTATTATTGTATGATTTGGGCCAATTAAATCGACATAAACGACTTTGCTTAAAGATTCTGGTTCATGATTTATAGCATTAACTAAGTATATTTTATACCATATATCATCCCCTTGATTGTAAAATGTTTTATCAAAATGAATGTAAATTTTTTCTTTTGAAAAAGAAATATTTTTTGATTCATTATTATTAATGAATGAATCTGTATTATATGAAAAAGCGGATAGTGATAATAAAACAAAAATCAGATTAATCCATGCTGAACTTAAAGAAGTGAAGATTGGTTTCATAAAAAGTGTTTTTTGGTTACATGTAGTCTTTATACCACAAAAATCATGCCGTTTTTATAGCTATGCTTTGAACTAATTTTTCAAATAAACTTTGTTTATGATATTGTTTTAAGCAAAAAAAGCCCTTGTTAAGATACAAGGACTTTTTTATAGTTATTCTAATTTTAAGTTAAAAAAGCTAAACCAATTTATTTTCTATTAAATATTCACCAATTTGAACCGCATTGGTTGCTGCTCCTTTACGCAAGTTGTCTGCAACTATCCACATATTTAATGTATTTGGCTGTGTCTCGTCTCGCCTAAGCCTTCCAACAAAAACATCATCTTTATCGTGTGCATAAATTGGCATAGGGTAAGTATTTGTATCCGTATTGTCTTGAACTACAATCCCTGAAGTTTCATGAAGTAGCTTTCTAACATCTGACAAATTGAAATCGTTTTCAAATTCAACATTTACAGATTCTGAATGACCACCAGCAGTAGGAATTCTAACAGCAGTAGCAGTAACAGAAAAGGTTCTATCGTTAAATATTTTTTGTGGCTCACGAGCCAATTTCATTTCTTCTTTTGTATAACCATTGTCTTCAAAAACATCGCAATGAGGCAAAGCATTTCGGCCAATTGGATATGGGTAAGCCATTTCGCCATCGATTCCTGCAATTTCATTTTCTAGTTGTTTTACCGCCTTAACTCCTGTGCCAGAAACCGATTGGTAAGTTGAAACTACCACACGTTTCATTTTGTATTTTTCATGAAGTGGCGCCAGTGCCATAACCATTTGTATGGTTGAACAATTAGGGTTAGCAATAATTTTATCGGTTTTAGTTAACTCATTTGCGTTAATTTCTGGAACAACTAATTTTTTAGATGGATCCATTCTCCATGCAGAAGAGTTATCAATAACTGTAGTTCCAACTTCGGCAAATTTTGGAGCCCATTCTAATGACGTGCCACCACCGGCAGAAAAAATAGCAATCTCTGGTTTTGCTGCAACTGCATCAGCTAGACCAATAACAGTGTGTTCTTTATCTTTAAAGGTTAATCTTTTACCAACAGAACGCTCTGAGGCAACTAATAATAATTCAGTAATAGGAAAATTTCGTTCTGCTAATACTTTTAACATCACTTCGCCAACCATTCCTGTGGCTCCAACAACTGCTACTTTCATTTTTATATATTTATAAAATTACTGCAACAAAACTAAGTATTAATTATATTTTAGTGCATAAAAAAAGCCTTCATTTTTAGAAAACAAAGGCTTTTTGACAACAAATAACAAAATGTTATTTATTTAACAAACAGTTATTTTTTAAGCAAATCTCTTATCTCTGCTAATAAATCTTCTTGAGATGGTCCTGCAGGAGCTTCTGGCGCAGGCTCTTCTTTCTTTTTCATTTTGTTAACTCCTTTTACTACCATAAACATTACAAATGCTACAATAATAAAATCGATAACATTGGTTAAAAATGTACCATATTCTAAAAATACTTCGCCAACCATTTCCCCAGCATCATTCAATGTTCCATCTTTTAATTTGTATTTCAAAGCTTTAAGGTCTGAATCGAAAATCAAACCAATTAGTGGAGATACAATACCTCCTGTAAAAGAAGCAACTACCTTGTTGAAAGCTGCACCCATTACAAAACCTACAGCAATGTCTACAAGGTTGCCCTTCATTGCAAATTCTTTAAACTCTTTAAGCATAATTTTAAATTTTAGTTAGTAGGATACTAATTTAGTTAAAAAAATTAAATGTTAACATTTGTTAAAATAACTATTTTAAAAGCACACGCTTTACACGCTGGGAAATAGCCGTTATAAGTTCGTAAGAAATTGTGCCAGAGGTTTCGGCTAGGGTTTCAGCAGTATGATTTGCATCAAAAATAATAACTTCGTCTCCTTCTTTACAATCTATACCAGTTATGTTTATCATAATCATATCCATACAAACATTGCCAATAATATGGGCTTTTTGACCATTAATAGTTACAAAGCCATTACCATATTGTCTGCCAATACCATCGGCATGACCAATAGGAAGTGTTGCTGTTTTTAAAACCCCATTGCTTTTAAAAGCCCGATTATAACCAACAGTTTCATCTTTTTCAATAAGGTGAATTTGCGAAATAATAGTTTTTAAAGTTCCAATAGGTTTTAAATGCTGGTTTTCTTTTATCGAATTTCCAAAACCATATAGGCCAATGCCACTACGAACCATATCAAAATGTGCATCAGGATAATTTAATATTCCAGAAGTGTTACACATATGTAGTAACGGTTTATAATCAATAGCTTTTGTAAAGTTTGTATAAATAGCTTTGAAGCTTGCAATTTGATTTAAAGAGAATTCTTTTTCATTTAAATCTTCACTAGCTGCTAAATGAGAAAAGATAGATTCTACTTTTATAGCGTTAGTGCTTTTTAGTTTTGAAATTATATAATCAACATCGTTTTCCCAAAACCCAAGTCGGTTTAAACCAGTATTAAATTTAATATGAATGGGAAAATCGTTTTGTTTTTCCGCGGAAGCGATAGTAATAAATTCATTTAAAATCTTAGCGTTATACAAACTAGGTTCTAAGCAGTTTTCAATTAAAGCTTTAAAGTTTACAGCCTGTGGATGTAATACTAAAATTGGCTTTGTAATACCTGCACGTCTTAATGCAACACCTTCGTTAGTATAGGCAACTGCAAAATAGTCGACGTTTAACTCTTGTAGATAAACAGCAATTTCGGAAGCATCACTTCCATACCCAAAAGCTTTAACAACGGCTAAAAATTTAGTGTTGTTTTTAAGCTTCGATTTTAAATGCTCAAAATTATGTTTAAGTGCTTTTAAATCAATTTCAAGTACCGTCTCTTGCGCTTTAGGCATCAGAATTCTTTGGTTTAGAGGTAATTTCTTCGGCGTCGTTAACTTTCATACTTCTTACTTTATCACGCATCATTGCCTTATAGTAAGCGGCTCTACTTAAGGGCTCGTATTCGTCAACTTCGCCTAAAAGCACCAAATTATCACTTTTAGATTTACGGTAACTATATTGCGCTAAATTCCCAGTTCTTGTACATACCGCATGTACTTTGGTAACATATTCGGCAGTTGCCATTAAGTTAGGCATTGGCCCAAAAGGGTTTCCTTTAAAATCCATATCTAATCCAGCTACAATAACGCGTATACCCTTATTGGCTAAATCGTTACAAACACGTACAATTTCGTCATCAAAAAACTGAGCTTCATCAATACCAACAACATCACAACCATCAGCTAAAATAGGGATGTTTGCTGCTGCGGGTACAGGAGTAGAGCGAATTTCGTTAGCATCGTGAGAGACTACCATATCCTCATCATAGCGCACATCTATAGCAGGTTTAAAAATCTCAACTTTTTGCCTTGCAAATTGAGCGCGTTTGAGTCTTCGGATGAGTTCTTCGGTTTTTCCAGAAAACATGGAACCGCAAATAACTTCAATCCATCCAAATTGTTCTTTATGATTTACTGTATTTTCAAGAAACATTTCGTAATTTTAACACTAAAACAAAGGAAATTTTCGTTTGTATAAAGGTGGCGTAAATTTATTAAAAATCAAAAGCCTAAATAGCAATAATTTTAAATTATAAATAATGAAGAAGAAGTTAGAGGCCGAACTTATTAGTATAGCACATAGAATTCTTAAATTAAAAGGGAAAGAAGATGTTATTAAACTGCATGCAGAATCTGCAGAGCTTTATGAAAAGCTGTCGGTACTAAAGTTTGCTCACGAAAATTTTGAGGATGATATTCCATCTATTGGTAACGATTCTTCTTTTTTCGACATGTTGGATACAGCTTTCAATAATAAAGTAAGTGATAATATAGAGGTTGAAGATAAAGTATATATAAACCTTGATGATGTTGAAGAAGATGAGATTACCGAGCCTTTAATGGAAACAATTAAAGACATGGTAGCTCAAATGCCGCAAGAAACACTGCAAGTCGATTCGGTTTTTGAAGAAGCCATTCCAAAACAAAAACAACGTAAAAATGACTTGGAATCTATTACTTCTGGTTTTGAAGACATGCCAGTTTTCGAACCCGTTTCTAAATCCCAAAACGGTAACGAAAAAAAGACACTTAACGATAAACTAAAAAAAGGCGAACTCAATATAGGACTTAACGATAAAATAGCATTTATAAAGCATTTGTTTAACGGAAAAAGCGAAGATTACGATCGGGTAGTATCTCAATTAAATACATCGATGTCTTTTAGCGATGCCAAACGATTTATAGAAGATATTGTAAAACCAGATTATAACGATTGGGCAGATAAAGAAGAGTTTGAAGAACGCTTTATACAAATTATAGAAAGTAAATTCCTTTAAAATTTGGGTGTTCCCATGCAAAAAGCGTGGTCGCGCTTTCCGCTATATCTTTTTAAATGTCATTGCGAGGAGAGAAACGACGTGGCAATCTATTAATATTAGCTATCAACAAGTGTTTTACATTTAATTTTAAAAAGGATGCCGCTTCAATCCCTAACACAGTAGTAACGATTAATACATGAGTAAACTCTACATAGTACCAACACCCATAGGAAATTTAAAAGATATCACTTTTCGAGCTATAGAGGTTTTAAAAGAAGCCGATTTAATTCTAGCTGAAGACACACGTACTTCTGGCAAACTGTTAAAACATTTCGAAATTTATACCCATATGCAATCGCATCATATGCACAACGAGCATAAAACGGTGGAAAGCATAATTCAAAAAATAAAAGGAAGCATAACCGTAGCATTAATTAGTGATGCCGGAACACCAGCTATATCAGATCCTGGGTTTTTGCTAACACGAGCCTGTATAGAAAATAATATTGAAGTAGACTGTTTACCAGGAGCTACAGCATTTGTACCCGCTTTGGTAAACTCGGGATTGCCAAACGATAAGTTTGTATTCGAAGGGTTTTTGCCAGTAAAAAAAGGACGTCAAACCCGACTTTTATTATTAGCAGAAGAAACTAGAACTATAATTTTTTACGAAAGCCCGCATAAATTAGTAAAAACCTTAGGGCATTTTTGCGAATACTTTGGTGAAGACAGACAAGTATCAGTATCTCGAGAACTCACTAAACTTTACGAAGAAACCATTCGAGGTACAGCTAAAGAAGTTTTAGAATATTATACCAATAAACCACCAAAAGGCGAGATAGTTGTTGTTGTTGGAGGAAAGAAATAAACACTAAAAGATAGTTAGAAAGAATATTAAACCAATCAAAAACAAAGTAGTTCATGAAATATTTTAAAATATCATTTACCTTATTAAGTGCTTTTATGTTAATATCAGGTTGTAAACCTATTGAAGCAGAAAAGAAAGAAGTACAAAAAGCACCTAAAAATGTCATACTTTTAATAGGAGATGGTATGGGAGTATCCCAAGTTTCTAGCAGCTTTTATTTTGGGAATGAAAACTCAAGTTTTGAGAGATTCAAGCAGATAGGTTTTATAAAAACATCTTCCCAAAGTGATTTGATTACCGATTCTGCAGCTGGAGCTACAGCTTTTTCTGCAGGTATAAAAACTTATAATGGAGCGATAGGTGTAGATCAAGACACTTTATCTGTACCATTAATAACAGATAAGGCTTCAGAATCACAGTTAGCTACAGGGGTAATAAGTACTTCGTCAATAACGCATGCCACACCAGCTTCTTTTTTCTCCCATGTTAAAAGTAGAAATATGCAAGAGGAAATTGCTGCTCAGTTACCAGAGTCTACAATAGATTTCTTTGCGGGAGCAGGAAACGATTTCTTTTTTAAACGAAAAGATAGTGTTGATTTAGGAGTCGTTTTTTCTAAAAACGATTTTATTGTTGACACGATTTCTTTGAAGAAGCCTCAAAATTTTGATTTAAATAAAAAATATGGGTATTTGTTAGCACCAATACAAATGCCTAGAATGAGTGAGGGACGTGGTGACTTTTTAAGTGATGCAACGCGTTTGGGGGTGGAATATTTATCTAAAAACGAACATGGGTTTTTCCTAATGGTTGAAGGCTCTCAAATAGATTGGGGAGGACATGAAAATGATTCTGACTATATTGTTGAAGAAGTAAAAGATTTTAGCAAAGCTATTGGAGAAGCTCTAGATTTTGCTGAGAAAGATGGAAACACACTGGTTGTTGTTACTGCAGATCATGAAACTGGAGGCTATACGCTTGCTTCAGAGAATGGAAATTATAATAAAATTAAAGGTAGTTTTTCTACTGGAGGGCATTCGGCAACTTTAATTCCAGTATTTGCATACGGACCAGGTTCTGAAAATTTTCAAGGGATTTATGAAAACAATCTTATTTACAATAAAATTATTCAATTAACTAACTGGGGAAGTAAGAAAACAGATGATTTGTAATTAAATGGATGCCTTATTACGCAAAATAAAACAATGTACTATTTGTCAAGAGCATTTAGCATTAGGGCCACGACCCATAGTATCGGCACATCCAGATTCTAAAATTGTAATTATTGGTCAAGCACCAGGGACTAAAGTACATAAAACAGGAGTTCCTTGGGACGATCCAAGTGGAAAGCAGTTGCGGAAATGGTTAGGTGTTACAGATGAGGTGTTTTATGATGAAACTAAAATAGCACTTATTCCTATGGGATTTTGCTACCCCGGAAAAGGAAAAACAGGCGATTTACCTCCACGTCCAGAATGTGCACCAGAGTGGCATAAACCATTATTTGATGAATTTAAAAATGTAGAGCTGGTTATTTTAATTGGCATGTATGCTCAGAAATATTATTTACAAAAAGAATCAAAAAAAACATTAACAGAAACGGTAAAGAATTACAATCAGTATTTGCCAAAATATTTGCCTTTACCACATCCATCGCCACGAAATCGATTTTGGTTAACTAAAAACCCTTGGTTTGAGGTTGAGGTTTTGCCGGAGCTGAGAAAAAGAATCAAAAAAACGATGTAATTAAGCATCATTATTTCTTTTCAAGAAATTGAATATTGATAATCAATTTCGTTTTTTAAAGTTAGAATAATAAACCCCTTGATGATTCATAAACGTACCATCCTTTTTGTTTAAGTCTAGTATTTCACCATTAAAATCTGTTGCAGGTAAATCAAGTTCATGGTAGATACAAGTAGTTGCAGCATAATCCCAAATACTACCTCCACCAAGGTCTTTTTTAGGAAGTTTTAAAAAACATGCAGGACCGTTTTCTAAAACTAAAATGGCACACATTACTGCGCCTGATCCTGACATTTCTTTAATGCCTTTTAACCCTAAATTAGCTTTATGATTATTTAGTATTACTCGTATTTCATTTGACTTTGGTGTATCACTTAATGTTTTATCTGTAGCGTAGGTTAAGTAGTCATTAGTATTTTTAATGTTCCAAGTACTTCTGTTTTTATATGCTCCGTTGCCTTTTATAGCATGGTATAGTGTTTCGGTGCTAGGATCAAATACAACGCCAATTATAGGAGTGCCATCTCTGGCAATTAAAGCAATAGCAACAGAAAACCCAGGGTGTTTATTGATAAATGCTAATGTGCCGTCCATAGGATCGATACACCAAAAGACATCTTTTTCAAATCGGGTGCCATCATCTTTGGTTTCTTCAGATAACAAACCAATATCAAATGCTTTGCAAGTTGGCATTAAATGTGAAATGATACTATTTTCGCATTCACGATCTACTTTCGTTATTACTTGAGAGGCATAGTTGTATCCTCCTTCTTTTTGTTCCACAACAATGTTATCATTCATATGTTTCTGAATGATTTTTCCAGCTGAAAGTGCAGCTTCAATAGCAATATTTGCTAAATGTTGTAGGTCCATTACTATAGGTTTTTAATGACTTCAGCAGTGATACGTTCGCTATAACTGTTGATTTTCCAATGGCCAGGACTCCAACCTTTTAAAAACCGATGAAAATCTGCCCAAGCCACACGGTATAACGATCGCCATTCGTTTTCAAGCGCTTCATTTATTTTGCCAAGTGCTTTATGTAAATGTGTAAAGTAGGTGTCTAATATTTTCGATTCTAAACGTTCACAATCACTTTCATTAAGGCAACTTCCAATAAAATAGGTGACATCTTTCATGCCACATCCACCACCTACATATTGAAAATCTACACCAGCAACTTGTTCGTTTTCCGAAAAACAAAAGTTTGCCAATTTTGCATCGCCATGCACAAATGTTTTAAAGCTACAGTTATTTAGTTTTTTGTCAATTGCGGCTGCGGCGCTTTTTAATGGGTTGTCTTCTAAAACTTCCAGTTCTTGAGGTCTGGTTTCTAAATGCCAATAGGTGCCAACGTCCCAAAGTCCGTCAGGAACTTTTCCTAAAAAACTTGCATGAAATTGTGCCAGCCACTCTAAGCATCTATCTATATCTTTCCATTCTACACTTTGTTTTCGTAATGGGAAACCTGCTTTGTCCAAATCTTCAAGTACTATAAGAACTTCATCATCCTTTCTTTCAATAGCAAAACATTTTGGTAAACGCGCCATACTATGTTTGCTATAGATGTTGTACCAAGTGGTTTCAACCTCATAAGATTTTAATTTTCTTTGATGGCCTATATCGGTATTCCATCCTTTTGGATGATGATTCTTTCTAGGTAATTGTACATGTTTTACAACTACGCTTTCTAATGAGGCGTTTTCTAATGCAACACGGATAATTTTACCATAACCACTCCATAATTCCTGAATGATTTCTTTTTCAACTAAAGAAGATGCTCCTGTGCTTTGTAAAATGATGGATTTGAAATGGTTGTTCATAGAGTGTCAAAGGTAGGAAATTGTGGTTTTCTGAATACTTGATCCATCTTATTTATGACTACAATAAAAATAAGACTCTGTAATTTGTTAGTTATCTTAATAAATCATAATTTCAATTACATGAAAAATCAAATATTTTTATTATTCTTTTCTATAATTTTTTCTTCATTATATGCTCAAAAAAGCGAAGAGAATTGGCAGGTATATATGGCTGCATATGATGATAATAAACCAGGATCAACTACTGTTCGGATGGATTTAATTGATCTTGCTCCCTTAGCTGATTATAACTTTGTTTTGGTAACTGGAATTACTTATGAAAGCGAAAGAGATGATGGTTTTCCAAGTGAAGATTCAACTTTTAAACTTTTGCATAAAATTGGTGATGAATTAGAAGTTTTGTTGAAGAAGGGTGGGGAAAGTGTTCTTGTGGGATCTTTTATGTATGACTTTGAGCGCTTAGAATATTTTTATCTTAAGTCTGATGACGGAATTAAAGAAAAGATTGAAACGTTTTATAAAATAAATTATCCTTCAAAAAAATATTATTTAAATATCAAGGAAGATAAAAAATGGGAATACTATACTGAGTTTTTATATCCAAATGAAGCGACGAGAAATTATATGTCAGACCAAAGCATTGTTGAGGCAATTCAAAGAGGAGGAGACAATTTAACAAAATCTAGACGCGTAGATCATTGGTCGTATTTTAAAAGTAAGAGTGATATTGAGAAGTTTAAAAAGGAAATATTAGAGAATAATTTCAAAATAGAAATATCTAACGAAAATGAAGACTATGATTTGCCATATGGTTTGCAGTTTTATAGGGAAGATAAAGTTGACATTGATTCTATTTATCCCATAACCTCTTTTTTAAGAGAAATTTCTAAAAAGTACAATGGTAAATATGATGGTTGGGAGACCTTTATTGTGAAAGACTAATTTTCCATCAACACAAAATTTATTTTTTAACAAAAAAAGTAGGGAAGTATTTTACTTACCTACTTTCTATAATCTAACGTCTATTTTTCGTTTATAAGCGTAATGGTGTCTTTAAACCATTTGGCTAGTTTAAATCCTAAATCGATTTGGGTTTTACCTGTTGTTTTCATGATTTCTTTTATCCTAATAGCTTGTACTCTTCTATTGGGAATTCGTGATTAATCCATTTTTCTTTGTACTCTTCAGGTGTTAATTCATTTAAAATACCTTTTAGCACATTTTTAACTTGATTTATATATTTTGCTATAGTTGTTTCTCCTTTTAAAACAAGTTTAAAATTATTTTCATCTATTAGATTCCATTCATTCCAGTCTTCATACCACCGCAATTCATAATCAATTATCTTGGTATCACTTCGATTAAGAAGAAGTAAAAACTCTCCAGGTTCTTCCATAAAGAGAACTTTTCTCATTTGTTTTGTTTTTATATCTATAGCCGATTGTGTTAATTCTTTTAAAGAATCGTACAAATAGGAAACATCCATAGTTACGGTTTTTTCGTTATTACTGATTTTTACCGTAGCCCAACCTGCACCAGTAATTTTATATTCTATTGAAAACATAGTTTTTTTATCTCTTACTAAATTATGTGATTTCTCCTTTCATCCAATTGACTTGGTCTATTATTTTTTGACACCTAAAAACCTTTGGCATTAATTACGCTGCGAGCAAGTACACCCGCGTAAGCGATTGCAGCGGCATCCTTTGTGTGGAGCCATGAGTGATAATTTTTTAAGTAAAAACTAATTGGCAATTCAAGTATGAGATCCCGAAACAAGTTCGGGACTGCTCCGCAGAAAGATATAGCGTAAAGCGCGACCCCGCCTTTTTTTGGCGGGGTTACGCCCAAAACACCCACTTATTTTCCAGAGAAAATCTCTTTTAATTGTGTTACAACACTTCCATTACCAGAGATTGTGATTTCGCCAATTTTATCAGCGATTTTTTCAACATACTCCATTTCTTTTAGCTTGTACAGCATGTTATTCTCTTCCATCAACTTTGCCGTATTTAGCAAGCTACGTGTAGAAGCTGTTTCTTCTCGTCTTGTAATAGTATTGGCTTGTGCTTTTTTTTGTGCTACTAAAACCTGATTCATAATCTCTTTCATTTCTCCAGTTAAAATCACATCTCTAATACCACAGTTTAAAACGGTAACACCTAATTTAGTTGCGCTTGTTTTCACGTCTTCAAATACTGCCTCGGCAATATTTTCTTTACGCTCTAACAATTCATCTAAAGTATAAGCACCAACATAAGCACGCAATACCAATTGCATAGTAATGTATAATTGCTTTTCGTAATCTTTGTTTTCTAATAAAGCCTTTTCAATATCGGTTACTTTATACTGTGTATAAAAATTGATACGAATTGCAGCTTTATCTTTAGTTAACAATTCTTGTCCAGCAATTTCTAATTGCAACTGACGTAAATCGGCCTTTGCAATTTTAATTGTCGTGTCATTTCTCCAGAATCTGTAAGTACCGCCGTCAAGCGTCTTTGTGTACACATCATCTACTAAAAGGACAGCTTTTTCATAGGTTGCTACTTCAAAAGCTCTGATGTACTTACTCAATTCATATTTACTAAATAATGTCTTGTCAATTTTTTCAGTAATATAAATTTTACTTAAATCTGCACGTGTAAACTCACGCTCAATTAAACCCTTCCAGTACACATAACGTCCAGCAGTAAGTATGGTTTTAAAAACACCTTTTTCGTAAACCAAAACAAGTTCACTGTCTTTAACTTCAACAATATCTAACATGGCTTCTAACGTTTTGTCTTGTAGTAAGATTTCTAACGCTACTGGAGCCACAAAGGTATTTGCTAAGTCATAGGTTAAAACACGTTTATTAAAACTTAACCAATGTATTCCTTTAGTAATTACCTTTACGTAATCTCCTTTTTTGAATACCAAACCTACTTTTCCTGCATTAATTCTTACTCGTTTCATTGTTTCTAATTTTTAAATTAAACATTAATTGTTGCCTTCTATAGGCGCGGCAAAACCTGTAACGGAAGGGTTGCCAACTTTAAGTAGTAACTACGAGTTTGTTACCATTTAAAGTATATTTTGAGCGTTACCCCAAAAAAGGGGGTCGGGCTATTTGTTACTAGTTTTGGCTCGATGCTCGCCTCGCCAAAAGCTAACCACTTCTATCCCTAACGCGGAACTCTCGTTTTTTTAAAAACAGCAGATTGCAAATCATCTTTCTGGTACGGAAATACTCATATTAAAAGCCTCTATAAGTAGTATTAAGTTCTTTAGAAATAAAAGTTGGCATCAAAATAAATGATACGTTATTTTAAGTCTTGAAAACAAAACAGTAGTTATGTTTAGCTATTAAAAATCAGTATTTCAAAGTACTTTTCAGATTGCTTAATCACACTAATATTGTTAATTATTAAGCCGATTTACAATCCACTATCTTAGTCATTTTTATTTGAGTAGTGTGACAGACTACTGGCTATCAGTTTTACAAGATGATAAGCTTTGGTGGATCTCCTAAATCCTTCTTCTACATTAACAGTGTAGTACTCTACCAGTTGAGTTACAAGGAAATGAAACCTTGGCAGGACTCGAACCTGCAACATTTAATCAATTGTTCTAGCCTACTGAACTATTATCCTAAAAAGGGATAAGTGGGAATCGAACCCACGACCTATTGAGCCGAGACCATTTTTTGGTTAACAGTCAAAACCTTCAAGTCTAGTTGAACATAAAAACATGATGCATTTCTGCAACGTTTTATACAATAGTGCTATACCGAAACACCCAACAAGACTAGCTTGATATTTTACCCCCTCAAACGAGGAGATGATATTGTACCTCTTACCAGATTCGAACTGGCACTTTCGCAGGACGCGAACAGATAGGCTCTAAATGCGCTTCCCTACTTTACATCCTGTGTATTTCGGTGCTTCTGCAAAACCTAGTCATTGGCAGGCGCGCCACCAACCACATCATCCTATCACTCCACGGTAACGAATCAAAATCTTTTTCCGCAGCTCTTCCTTTTAAGCTAAAGAGGTATGTTGTGGAACAGACAGGATTCGAACCTATATCGCCAGAGTTTAACTCACTGAATTCTATTTAATAAATAGGTTTCGTTGAATTCGTAAACTCATTTCAATCTGGTGCATTGACCAACTTTGCTACTGTTCCAGTTTTTTGAGTATCTATCAAGATTCGAACTTGATCTGGGTGGATTTACCTCCCGTGCGAGCCATTACACTATAGATACTCTTTATTTTAGTAAGCTTAACAGGACTCGAACCCATACTTCAAGAGTCGTATTCTTGAGTGCTATCCAATTACACCATAAGCTTATGTGTACTCCACCCAAGATTCGAACTTGGACTTAACAGCGCTTAAAACTGTTGCCTCTCCCAGTTGGGCTAGTGGAGCATCATGGTACAGGAAGAGAGATTTACTTCGACTTCGCTCAGCATAAACTTCTTATCTTCTTCCTTACTTCGTACAGGAAGAGAGATTCGAACTCCCAGTTTCTCAATTCTAAGTCGAGTGCGTTTGCCATTTCGCCATTCCTGCATGTTGTTGAGGTATTAGGAGTTGAACCTAAATCACCCGAGTTAAAAGCTCGGTGCTTTAACAATTAAGCTATACCTCAATTTTGTTGAGACAATAGGATTCGAACCTATGACTTTCACGATGTAAACGTGACACTCTTACCACTGAGCTATGCCTCATTATTGTACTCTATAAGGGAATCGAACCCTTGTCTTCTGGGAGAAAACCAGATGCACTAAACCACTATGCTAATAGAGCATTTGCAGTACCGACGAGATTCGAACTCGCAACTTCTCGATAGACAGTCGAGCATTCTAGCCATTGAACTACGGTACTATAATTTGCGATATTGGAAAGATTCGAACTTTCAGCCTAGTAGTTAACAGCTACTTGCTCTACCATTGAGCTACAATATCATTTTTGAGACAAGGATGAGAATCGAACTCATAAATAACAGATTTGCAATCTGTAGCCTTAGCCATTCAGCCACCTTGTCAACATATACTTGTGGGAACTGAAAGATTCGAACTTTCTTAGCATTTAAGCGGCAGGTTTACAATCTGCATCAACTCTCCAACGTTGACGAATTCCCATTAAATCGGCAAACCAAGTTTGCCGATTTTTTACTTCTCCTTTCTTTTTTTATTAGACTTTCTTTTCTTTTTCTTTCTAGGCTTTATTTTCTTTTTAACTCTAGATATTTCATTATTTACGTACTCAATAAAACAGTTGTTTGTTGCTGTTTTATTAGCCGCCTTTAATAGTTTAATCGCTGCTTTGTATTTGTCTTGTTTTTCAAGTAAAATACCTTGTAATAATTGCAACAAAGCCTTATCAGTACCTTTTACAGTTAGTGCAAAAGCAATCAACTTATCAGCTTCATCATAGTCATTATTCCATAAAAGTGTTTGAACATAGAATGGATATGTTTTTGGCATTTCCATATGTTGAGCCACAGCTTCTGCGAAATATTGTTTCGCAGTCTCGTAGTCTTTCAGTTGCTCAGAATACACACGTCCCATTAAACAAAGAGCCTGTGCGTCTTTAGCGTTGTATGATAAAGCATAGTGTAAAGCCTCTAGAGTTTCTTCTAACTCATACGGATAAGCGTCTAAAGCCTTAAACAAATAGTTGTTATGTAAATTATTTTCCATTTTCGTTTTATTCAATAAATTATTCTGTTTTAAAGGCACACATTTTGCGGGCTCTTAAAACCAAATCAGATTTATGTATTCTTAAATTTTTGGAATAAAAAAATCCGAAACAGTTTGTATGCTTCGGATTTTTTTTCTGGAAAGTTAATCTACAGAAAACACCGAAGCCTCATGAGTGATTCAAGATCACTATATATACTCTGAAAGGGTACATTATGTTTTAACATGGCTTCTTGTTTTTAATTATTAAATTTTTTGTGCAGTAGTTATTTAAAACTGCGGTGCAAAGATGAAAACATTTTTTAAATAAACAAATAAAATTTTAATTTAATTTATTGATAATCAATTAGTTGTGTTAAAATTTAAACAAAGAATTTCCTGCCCGCATTTTTGCAGATTATCAAGATTAATGGCAAAAGTCTGTCCACCAGTTGCTTATCCTTCAATACTTATTATTTTAGTTTTTAAAATTTATATTCAAATTATTTTAATTTTTTTCATAAAAAAAGCGTCCAGTTTCTTGGACGCTTATTATAATTATAGATTTTCTTAGTTTTTATTTTATATAAAATCAGTTGAAACCACTACATAACGTCCTTGATCGAGAGAATAATTCGTTCATTCCTCGATAATCCCACTGGCAAAACAGTGCTTTAGGTACAATATGTTCTATTGTGTTTTTCATTTCTAGCTGCAAATATGTAATTTTTATCTTATATAATGCAAATTTAATTTTTTCTTAAACATGCTTCCCCTTCTCCCAACCATGTTTTCCTAAATACTGGTTGCCACTTTCTACAGCCCCATCTTCAATAGAAGTCCCCATACTGTCGTTCCAACGATTTAAGTATCCAAATAATGAAACAACACCTAGCATTTCAACAATTTCACCTTCATTCCAGTGTTCGTATAAACGCTTTTTTATTTCTTCATCAACACCATTTGGCACTTGACTAGCTTGTAACGAAAAATCTAACGCAGCACGTTCTGCTTCACTAAAAGCAGGATGAGTTCTGTATTCCCAAATGTTATCAAGTTGTTCTTGTTCAGCTCCATAACGTTCGGCAGCTCGTATTGCATGTGCTTGACAATAGCGACAACCAGTTGAGTTACTACTAACCCAAGCAATCATGCGCTTTAAAGCCGAAGTAACCCTACCCTCATTAGCCATAACAGCTTTATTTAAATTTATAAATGCTTTACTAATTGCTGGTCGGCGTTGCATAGTCAATACTGAATTTGGACAAAACCCTAAGGTTTCATTAAAGAATTCTGCGAGTTCTTTGGTTTCTAGATCATGATCAGCAGATAATGGTGTTACTAAAGGCATAGTTTTATTTTTTTAATAGTATTTTTGATACTTGCAAGAAACAAAAAATAATTCATAAAAATGGGGAATCAAGTTAGTACAAAATGGTTAGGGAATATGCGATTTGAAAGCACCAATCCGTCAGGGCATAATTTATTTATTGATGCTGGTGAAGAAAATGGAGGGAAAAGTGAAGGTTACCGCCCAAAAGCTTTAATGCTTTCTGCTTTGGCAGGATGCTCAGGTTTAGATGTTGCGTCTCTTATTAAAAAAATGAAGTTAGATGTTGATGATTTTAATATAGATATTGATGCAAATTTAACTGATGAGCACCCTAAATATTATGACAAATTAGAAATGCATTTTCATTTTTATGGTGCCAAATTGAATGAAAAAAAGCTTCAAAAAGCAGTTGACTTATCTATAGAAAAATACTGTGGTGTTATGGAAATGTTTCGTCAGTTTTCAGAATTAAAAATAGAAACTTATTTTCATAAGAAATAAAGAGTAACAAATTTCGTTGAACTTTTAATTCAAACTTTACATCCCCTCAATGCGTTGGACTTTAAAACCTAAACCACAAGCCGAAAAAATTAAAGCGTTGCAAAAAGCACTTCAAGTGGATGCTGCTATCGCTAATTTATTGTTACAGCGTGGAGTTGAAACTTTTGAGGAAGCTAAAACGTTTTTTAGACCAAGTTTAAGCGATTTGCACGATCCTTTTTTAATGAAAGATATGGATCTGGCTGTTGCACGAATAGAAAAAGCAATTGCCAATAAAGAAAACATTTTGGTTTATGGTGATTATGATGTTGATGGGACAACATCTGTAGCTTTAATGTCTACCTATTTGAAAACAAAGTACCCACTTATTCATACTTATATTCCTAATAGATATGATGAAGGCTACGGTATATCATATAAAGGAATAAACTTTGCTTTAGAGAACGATTTTTCACTTATTATAGCTTTGGATTGCGGCATTAAATCTGTTGAAAAAGTAGCCCATGCTAAAAAACTAGGAATCGATTTTATTATATGCGATCACCACAGACCAGGAAGCGAAATACCAAAAGCAGCAGCGGTTTTAGATCCAAAACGAGAAGATTGTAATTATCCATATAAGGAATTATGTGGCTGTGGTGTTGGCTTTAAATTGGTTCAAGCATTAGCATCAAAAGACGGAAAGACAGTTGAAGATTTAACCGAATATTTAGATTTGGTTGCTACAGCCATTGGCGCAGATATTGTTCCTATTAACGGCGAAAATAGAGCTTTAGCTTATTTTGGTTTGCAAGTTATTAATACAAACCCTCGACCAGGAATAAAAGCTATTTTAGATAAAGTAGAAAAAACCGAGCTTACCATTACCGATGTTGTATTTATTGTAGCACCAAGGATTAATGCAGCAGGACGTATGAAACACGGTAACTATGCGGTAACTTTATTAGCAGAAGAAGAGCATGATAAAGCGAATCAATATGCCTCTGAAATTGATGAATATAATTTAGATAGACGTGAAACAGATAAGCAAATTACAGAAGAGGCTCTTAAACAAATTGAAGACCAAAAAGAACAGAACCGCCTTACTACTGTTGTTTACGACGAAAATTGGCATAAAGGTGTTATTGGTATTGTGGCTTCTAGATTAACAGAAACCTATTATAGACCAACGATAGTATTTACAAAAAGTGGAGAAAAATTAGCAGCTTCAGCACGTTCTGTTCGTGGTTTTGATGTATATAATGCCATTGAGGCTTGTAGCGAACATATTGAACAGTTTGGAGGGCATAAATATGCAGCAGGATTAACATTGGAAGCTGAAAATTATGAAGCTTTTAAGCAGGCTTTTGAAGATGAAGTAACAAAAACGATTGATAGAAATTTATTAACACCAGAGATTAAAATTGACGCTCAAATAGAGTTAAATGATATTACACCAAAATTTTATAGAATTTTAAAGCAGTTTGCTCCTTATGGGCCTGAAAATATGACGCCCGTGTTTATGACTGAAAACTTAATAGATACAGGTTACGGAAAGTGTGTAGGAGCAGAAAAAACTCATTTGCGCTTAACAGCAACACAAACAGATACTTCTAAAAGTATTGTTTGTATTGGGTTTGGTATGGGTGATAAGCTAGAGTTAATTTCAGGCAGAAAACCATTCAATGCTGTATATTCAATTGATGATAATGAATGGAAAGGCAAGGTAACGCTTCAACTTAAACTAAGAGATATTAAAGCATAGTATGGCAAAAAAAGATCCTTATGCTGCTTTACGCATTAAAGAATTCAATATCTTTTTACTACTGCGTTTCGCATTAGTTTTTGGTTGGTCTATGCAGTTCATAATTATAGAGTGGCAAGTCTATAGTTTAACAAAAGATCCATTATCATTAGGGATAATTGGCCTAATGGAAATTATTCCAGCTTTATCAATGGCATTATTTGCTGGGCATATTGTAGACCAAAAAGAGAAACGAAATTTACTAGCTACTTGTATTGCTGCTTTTTCATTAATCAGTTTTGGGTTGTTTTTATTGACATCCCCAAAAATAGTGTCAGAATGGAAAACCAACACGATATTATACTGCATTTATGCATTGGTGTTTTTTGGCGGTTTTTTACGTTCGTTTTTTGGTCCAGCTATTTTTTCGTTGGTAGCACTTATTGTGCCTAAGAAAATTTACCCTAATGCTGCCACATGGAATAGTTCTACATGGCAAATGGCTCGTGTGTTAGGAGTAGCCTTCGCTGGCTTTTCCATAGGATGGATTGGTGTTCAATGGGCTCTGTGTATTGTATTCGGCCTCGTTTTATTTTCACTGCTTTTATTGTTTCAAATAAAAAGGAAACCTATTTTAAATCCTAAAATAGGCGAGCCTGTAATGCAAAGCTTAAAAGAAGGTGTTCGCTTTGTATTTAAAACTAAAGCTATTTTAGGAGCTTTGACTTTAGATATGATTTCGGTATTATTTGGTGGAGCTGTTGCATTATTGGCTGTGTTTGCTGAGGATATTTTAAAAGTAGGGCCTAAAGGCTTTGGAATTTTAGCTGCAGCCCCGTCAATAGGGGCGTTTTTAACAATGCTGGTTACTGCTTATCTACCAATTAGTAAAAACGCAGGTATGAAATTGCTTGCTGCTATTTTTGGTTTTGGGGTTTGCATTATTGTTTTTGGGCTGTCTTCAGTTTTTTGGATTTCAGTAGTTGCTCTATTCTTTAGTGGTGTTACCGATGGTGTCTCTATGGTTATTCGACAAACCATTTTACAAATAAAAACACCAGATCATATGAGAGGTCGAGTAGCATCGGTAAATTCTATGTTTGTTGGGTCCTCGAACGAGTTAGGTGCTTTTGAAAGTGGTTTAACAGCAAAGCTTATGGGCACAGTAAATGCTGTTGTTTTTGGCGGAACTATGACTTTAATGACTGTTGTAACCACAGGAATAGTATCGCCATCGTTCAGAAAATTAGATTTAACCAAAGATATTGAAGCGCATGAAGCTGAAGATTAATATTCTTTAAGTTCCATATTCTGACCATCGAAAACACCATAGGTATAATATGAAATCCAATCACCAAGATTGATGTATTTTGATTGCTCGTTGAGATCTATATTTAAAGGCAAGTGCCTATGTCCGAAAACAAAAAAATCACGATGTTTACTTTCTAATTTCCGTTTACAATATTGTACCAACCATTCGTTATCCTCGCCTAAAAATTTAGCGTCTTCATCGCCAGAAATAAGCTTATTTTTTACTGACATGTAATGCCCTATACGCATGCCAAAATCTGGATGTAATAAGCGCTGAAATAACCATTTACAAATAGGGTTTGTAAATACCTTTTTCATACGTTTATAACCTTTGTCTCCCGGCCCTAGGCCATCGCCATGTCCAATAAAAAAGGATTTGTTATTGAATGTGAATTCTTTGGGTTTATGATAAACAGGAATGTTAAGTTCTTCTTCAAAATAGCCATTCATCCATAGGTCGTGATTGCCTACAAAGTAGTAGATAGGAATTCCAGAATCTGATATTTCGGCAAGCTTTCCTAACGTACGTGTAAATCCTTTCGGGACTACTTTTTTATATTCCATCCAAAAATCAAACAAATCGCCTAATAAAAAAATAGCAGCAGCATCGTGCTTTACTTCGTCTAACCATGCTACGAATCTTTTTTCGCGTGGGCGAGAAGCATCTTGTGTTGGCGCTCCTAAATGATTATCGGATGCGAAATATATTTTTTTTCCTTCTGGAATATTCATGAAGTAAATATAAATAAATTAGCCACTAATACACGAATATTTAGCCTAGAACTATTGGTTTTGAGTTAGGGATTGCTAAAGCTCTTTTTGTGTTGTTGCACCTATGCGACACAAAAAGTGACTACCAAAAGCCTAACCACTTGCCTAGAGTGGAGTCGAAAGGTATGGTAACCCTCTAAATATTATCGGAGGCATACCACTCTGCAAAAGAGGTATCGGTTTCTTGAAGCTTTAAGGAATGCAATGCAATGTGATTTGGTAAGCGGTTTTTTATTTTTTGTGCAAAATCAATTACCATCATTTCACTGGTTGGCTGGTAATTTACCAGTAATACGTTATGACCACGATTCTCAAGCTCTTTTGCAAGCTCGACATGTGGTGTATTTTTATTAAAAACAGTGGCATGATCGAAGACATTTACAATTTCTTCTTTTACAATTTTTTTTAAATCACTAAAATCGATAACCATCCCAAATTTTACATGATTGTTGTCTGTTATGGGTTTGCCAAAAACAGTTACTGATAGTTTGTAGCTATGACCATGTACATTTTTACACTTACCATCGTACCCATAAAGTGCGTGACCAGTTTCAAAAGAAAATTGTTTTGTAATGCGAATGTTACTCATTTTGTAATGTTATTTGCTATGCAAAGATACTATCTTCTTTTTCTTTTATTTACAAAATAAACGATTATTAAAACTAAACCTAGTACTAGAAATAATCCGTTTCCGCTAATGAAACCTAAGATGTCCATTTTAAATAATATTAGATGCTTAATATGCATCTAAGTTAATTGTTTTTTGATAGAGGCGTAAATATTTTTCTGAATATTAAAATTAGTGGAAATCCTCTTGCAATGATCCAGAATGTTATGGCTATAAAAATGGCATAAAGTTTATAATTGAGATAATCTAACCAAAATAAAATAGGAATAAATACTAAAAAGGTAGAGGCTAAAAGAACGTTACGTAAAACCTCCATCTTGCCTAAGCCTTTAAAAATACCATCAAAAATAAAAGCGAGTGTACATAAAGGTTGCATTGCTAAAACGATCCAAAATATGTTATAAAATTGTTTTAAAACTTCTGGATCATTAGTGAAAATGTTTCCTAAGGGGTAATACAACAAGCCACCAACTAAAGCTATGAATATCCCTATAACTATACCATATTTTATTAGTTTGTTACTTAATGTAATAAGCAAACTATATTCTTTTCCACCGTATAATTTACCCGATAAAATGTTTCCAGCACTTGAATAACCATCTACAATAAAAGCGCCTAAAAACCATAAATTAATGGCGATGGTATAAGCAGCTATGTAAGTTGCACCGTAACTTGTAGCAAAAGCACTAGCATAATATAGGGTAACATTTAAAGCAATGGTACGTACAAAAAGATTGAGAATCATTAATACAAAACGGTTAATCTCTTTGTTAAATGGAAAGCTTAATTTTAATGGAATAGAGGTCTTTTTAAGCAAATAATATACTGCACAAATAGCCATTAACAATTGTGCTATAACACTGGCGTAAGCAGCGCCTTTAATATGCATAGGCTCAATATAACCATCAATACCATATACTAGAATAAAATCTAAAATAATATTAGCAATGGTTCCTATTATGGCAATAAGCATAGGATAATAAGTGTTTTGCAAGCCTCTAAAAGCACCAAAAACGGCTATGGTAAATAACGTAAAAGGGAAACCAAAAACCCGAATTTTGTAATAATCTACACTATATTCTAAAATTAAACCAGAGGCATTATAAAGCTTAAAAATATGGTTTGCAAAAGGATAAGTTCCAATTATTATTAAAACACTTAACGAGGTAATAATAAATATAGCTTGTGCTGGCAGGTTTTTAATTTCATCAAGGTTATTTGCACCAACATATTGAGAAACTATTGATGAAATAGCACTTCTAGTTTGACCCAAAACCCAAATTAGCATGGATAAAAAAGTGGTTACAATACCAACGGCCGCTAAAGATTCGGTGGCATTAAACTGTATATTCCCAACTATTGCGGCATCAGTTAATGATAGTATGGGTTCTGATATTCCAGATATTAGAGCTGGAATGGCTAATTTGTTTATATGTTTTAAACTTATGTTTGTGCTCACAGTATTAATTCGTAACAGTAAAAAGGATGATTGCTTTGCTTAGGAAAATAAATATCTCCTAAGCGTTTATAACTTCGTAATTCGTAAAATTTTTGATTTCTTTTGTTTTGAGAAAATGTATCTAACCTTACTGAAGTATAGTTGTTTTCTTTAGCAAATTTTTCAGCAAAATCCATTAATTTTTTTGCGTATCCTTTACCTTGATATTTTGGGTGAATAGCTAAACGGTGGATATAAATATTCCGATTGCTTTCCGTTAACCAAGAAACAGGAATATATTCTTCGTCCATGAATGATGAAACTACCACACAACCAACGATTGTTTTATCTTCTTCGATGACATATAACTCGTTTCTTAAAACATCATTTTTAAAGGCTGCTTTATTGGGGTAATGTTCATTCCATTGATAAATACCTTTGTCAATCATAAAGCTAGCACAAGCTTTTGTAATGCTTATAATTCTGTCGATATCTTTTAGTGTTGCTTTACGAATCATTTTTAATGTTTACTTTTGCATAAATATTGCTACAAATTTAGTCTTTTAAACTTTTTATTATGAAGAATATTTTAGTTCCTGTAGGGTCATCAAAAAATGCTTTAAGTCATTTGCAATATGCGGTAGATTTTGCCAAAGCATTTAACGCAAAACTTTATGTTGTGCAAGTTTATAATGTGTATACAAAGGCTGGAACTATGATTAAGGTTGATCAAATTATTGAAAAAGAAAGCAAAGCTTTTTTAGACAATTTAGTTTCTAAAATTGACACTAAAGGTGTTGACGTGGTTGTAAAAACTTTAAAAGGAAAACTAGTTGACACATTAGAGTTGGCAAGTAAAGCTGCTAATATTGATTTAATAATGGTTGAACCTAGAACAAATTCAATAAAAGACGAGGTGTTTTTAGGGAAAACATCGGGAAAAATTATTAAGCAAACTCAAATCCCCGCGCTTATAGTCCCTGAAGGCTATCAATTTAAACCTTTTGCAAGCATTTTGTTAGCTGTTAAATCTGCTATTATAAAAAAGGAAAAAGCTTTAAATCCTTTGATTGATATTAAAGATAATTTTAAGGCCAATGTAAACCTCTTACTTGTTAAAACACCTTATTATAATGATGGTGATTTTGATGTTAAAGAACAATTGGGAGGTATTGTTGAAAACATAACTAAATCAGAAAATGCAACTACATTTCACGGCGTTTTAGAACATTATCAATCACACAGCCCCGACATGTTATGCGTAGTTAGAAGAAAACGAGGGTTTTTTGTAAAAAAATGGGAGAAAAATGTAATCCTGAAAAAGGATTTTAATAGTAACACCCCTGTTTTAGTATTAAGCGGATTAAAATAAATTAATGGGGATGTAGCTCAGTTGGCTAGAGTGCTTGACTGGCAGTCAAGAGGTCACGGGTTCGAATCCCGTCTTCTCCACATTAAAAATTAAGACTTACAATTTTTATGTAAGAGCTTTTTCTTTTAATTATTTTTGTTGAATACGAGCGTTGAGCTTTTATCTAAAGATTGGCTGAAAGTAACTTCTTTAAACCTTTCTCCATTTTTTAAATCTGTTTTGCTTGAGTTAGAATTTGCTTTTATTTTTTCTTTTTCCCCATTAATGCTTACAGAGTTATATACATTTAAAATATCAAAGACTCTTACTTGCCAAACCCTAGAAGACAATTTGTTTTTAAAGTTACCTTTTGCTTTGTCAATATTAATAATTAACTCTCCTTCTTTGGTTTGATTTTGACTGATAACAATACTAGAGTATGCTCCATTTTGATAAGCTATGGTTTTTCCATCATCCTCATATAAAGTAAATGATGTTTTGCCTTCTACTGGATAAATGTCCAAAATCAATTTTTCTTCCTGTTTTTCTTCCTCAATCCAATTCCTTTCTGAAGTTTTTGGCAATATAGCTCCGGCTTTTATAAATAATGGTAACTTTTCAACATCCTCTGTATTATAACTAATAATTCCCCCTCCTTTATAAACTTCTTTACTCCAGTAATCTATCCAGTCATTTTCACGAGGCAGATAAATTTCCATGGTTTTAAAATCACTATACACTGGCGCAACTAAAATATTTGAACCAAACATATATTGATATGGCCATGTATCAGAAAAGCATAAATAATCTTCAGGAAAGGCAACTAACATGGGCCTGCAAATAGGCATTCCTTTTAAATAATTTTCGTAGGCTGTTGAATATATGTATGGTAATAGCTTGTATCGTTCTTTTCTGTGTTTTCTGATGCTTCTTTCTGCTGATAATCCAGTGTTTTCATTACCACTTACTGCATGAGTTATATTTTCTTTGGTGTCTTTTATTACCACAGAATCTCTGCCTTCTATTTTAATCTTATTCTGAAAGTTTGCAACATCTATATTGCCTGCCCAAGGTTTTGGATTGTGAGACCTTGAAATAGCAGAAAAATCAGAAAATTGATTCCACCTTGCTTGAATTTGCCATGTTTCGCCTACACCGTCTGAAGATATATACGAAACACCTTTTAATGAGCCATGAGAATTGGTAATGGCCTTTATTTGCCATTTTAATTCGTTCCAATTAAACGAGCAATCTCCAGTCCAGTCAAACGGATACCTTCTAGCTCCAATTAAATTATTTACAGGTGTTACACTATATCTAAAATCCCATGGGTTTACGGCTTGCATTTTTCTACAACCCATAAAAAGAACACGATTATTATTACCTAAATATTTTTGTGTCCCAGCCCATATTCTACTATCAGTTATGTCGTTACGTCTTGTATCCTGCCAAGTGCCCCTTACACCTTGATTTAATTTTTCTTTCCATTTTTCCCACCAAAGGGCTTCGGGTTGAATCGTTTCTGTCCAACCTTGACCATTTCGATTTTTATAATCTGGAGCGTTATGCTGAATTAGCATGACATCAAAATTCATAGCTTTTAAACTATCTATCATGGCCGTTGGAGAAAGAGGTTTTTTATAATTATCAGACCAATCCATTATACTTCCCCATTGAATTTCTTTACTTGCAATACAGCCATCACCCCATTCAAAATCTATTATCAAGTTATCAGCAGGAATATTTCTCTCTCTTAGCTTTTTGGCGACATCCATTAATTGTTTTTGATCACCGTTACAGGCTAAGTGTTGCGTTTGGAAGAAACCATAAGCCTTTTTTGGCAATAAAGGTTCAGCCCCAATAAGCTGGTTGAATTGCTGATATATTTTTTGATAAGACGGCCCGTAAATAAAGTACTGATCCATAAGCGCATCTTCTTCAAGATAGATGTCATAAAGTTGAGTTTCTGGATTATAAAACCAATGAGAGTATCTACTATTGTCATTTTTTTCATTAAAAAAGCTGGCACTATCAAACATGCTATATCCATCCTTAAACATACCATAAACAGGACCATCTGAAGGGTGTATTTGGGTTCCAGAATTTTTTTGTTTTACAGTCATTTCTTTAGTTATTATATTAACCTCAACAGTTAGCTTCTCAGTATGTAAAAAATAAATATTGTCTTTTTGAATGACACTTACAGAAACTTCTTTCCATGGATTGGTGTGCCCTATTGTAAATGGAATAGCATATTTTTTTTTGCAGTTATCGTTATTTAGTTTAGAATAACGCAAACGAAACATTGTAGAAGAATAAAAAGATATCTCTGTATTTTGATTGATGGTTACTCTTGTTACATACCCATCATGTGCACCCACATTATTTTGACTGGAGAAAGAATTACTCATTAGAAACACTATAAATAGTGTAACTATTTTGAATGAATTAAAGTCTTTAAAAGAATTTAATATAGCTTGAGGTTTAATTTTTGTAATCAATGTCTTTTAAATATTTATAATTGGTTAAACTATTTGATTGCTTTAAAATCAAGGGCGTGAATAAGTGCTTATGTTTTATTTTTGAGTCGATTGAAAAACCTTCAAAGAGTCATTGTTTTTTCCAACAAGCACTGATTTTTCGCCATTAATATTTATGGTTTTTAAAGATTTAATGTCGCCATTTAGTAATAAGCCACTTTCTTTAGGTGTGAGTATTGAAAGCGTATTATCGTCTGTTACTTTAATTATTAAACCATAACTAGCATCATTTCTTGGTGTTTCGATTTCAGATTGATACTTATTTCCTGCTACTAAAATGTCATCTTTACCATCGTTGTCAAAATCTGCAATAACCAAATCATTAATTGAAGATATTTGGGCGTGGTTTGGGAGTTCAATACTTTTAAATTGACCATTGCCTTGATTTTCTATAATTATCGAGGAAAATGTATACGCTTTTAAGTGTAATGCTTCTTCTAGTTTTTCTTTTCCATAAACATCTACCAATTTAGCTGAACCAAAATCATTATAAGTTGGAAACTTTTTCTTAATAAAAGGCATTTGGTTAGAGCTACATTCGCGCCCACGCAATGGAAACAAATGTTCTTGATTATAGTATCCTAAAACAATATCATTTGTACCGTTATTATCAAAATCTGTTGAGAATACTTCAAAAGGTTCTTTAATGGAGGCTTTATATTTGTAGTTAGCACCTAGATTTCCAACAACGTAATCCATATCGCCATCATTATCAAAATCAAAACTTTTAATACAATTCCACCAACCGTTTGAGTTTGGTAACATGTTTTCTTGAAGAAGTAATTGGCCATTTTCATTTTTGAAGAATGTAATTTCCATCCACTCTCCAACAACAATCAAATCGGTTTGATTATCACCATCAAAATCTGTCCAAATAGCATCGGTTACCATTCCTATTTCTGATAAATTTGATGCTTTAGCACTTGTTATATTTTTAAACTGTCCGTTTGCATTTTCTAAAAGAAAACTTTTACCAGAATATGGGTATTTTTGACCGAGAAGTCTACTTCCAATAAATAAGTCTAGATCACCATCATTATCAAAATCAAAAGGTTTTACACAACTTCCGCTTGAGTACATTTTTGGAAGTTTAAAGCGAGACTTCTTAAAAACACCTTTGTTGTTTATATAAAGTCTGTCTTGGTACATGGCGCTATTTGCAAGCCATTCGTTTCCTCCACTCACAATGTAGAGGTCTAAATCGCCATCAGAATCAGCATCAAAAAATGCAGCATCTATGTCTTCATAAGCTTTATCAGCAAACCATGTGCTAACATTCGATTTACTAAATGTTCCCTCACTATTTTGTATATACATTGCTCCAGGATAACCTTTTGCTCCTCCTATATAAAAATCGTCTAACCCATCACCGTTTACATCTCCAACGGTTAATGCTGGTCCAAATTGAGACATTTTATGTGGCAATAAGCTTTCTGTTTCAAAATCGTCATACTCGTTCTCTGAGTGTTTGTGATTTAATTTTGTTTTGGTTGTTATATCTTTAATTAACGTAAAATAATTAGGATTAGTAGCTTGCTGATGTTTTGCATCGTTATAATTTATTAGAACCTTTTTATTTGCTGAAACGTTTTCAATAATTTGCGACTTACCATCTGACCATGTAACAAAAACTCTGTCAACAAGTTTTAATGTATCTAAACCAACATGTAAAATAGGTTCTATGGATGATTGATAGCCTCTTGTTGGATAATTTTCCAAGTGCTGAAAACCTGTTTTAGTTTCAATTTCTATATGGACACCCACACCAAAAGGGTTTTTAGGTTGACCTTTAAATTGAAACTGAAGATGATTCCCTTTAGAATTGTTTTTTAATATGGTGGCTTTTTCATCAATATTATTAACAACCAAATCTAGATCACCGTCATTATCTAAATCGGCATATGATGCACCGTTTGAAAAGGAAGGTTTTGTAATTCCCCATGTACTATTTGACTTAGTAAATGTTAAATCGCCATTGTTTTTAAAAAGATAGTTAAATGTTTTGCGCTGAGGTGTTTTTTGAACTAACTCTTCTACAACCGAAGACATCTTTTCTTTGCTCTTTTGGGCTTGCTCTAGTCGTTTCAGCTTATATTTTCTAAAATCATTATTTCTAAAATCTCTTTTTAAACCGTTAGATACAAATAAATCTTTTAAACCATCATTATCAAAGTCAGCAAATAATGGTGCCCAGCTCCAATCTGTACTTGATACGCCTGCTAGTTGTGCGATATCACTAAATTTAGAACCCCCATTATTAAGCTGTAAGCTGTTATACATGTATTGATAATGAAACCCTTTATTTACAGCATGGTTAAAAGCTTTAGGGTTCATACCACTCATACTTGTTTTTATACCATAATTATCTTCTGCTACCATATCTAGCGTTATAACATCTAATAAACCATCGTTATTGAAATCGGCTATATCTGTGCCCATAGAAAAGTTTGACACATGCTGAAAAGAAGGTTTTAAAGCCTCAGAGAATGTACCGTTTTGATTATTATAATATAAGTAGTCGTGTTCTATGTAATCATTGGAAACATAAATATCTGGCCACCCATCTTGATTTAAATCGCCAATAGAAACGCCCAAACCAAAACCTAATGAATTCTGAATAATTCCGGCCTGCTTTGAGATATCAGTGAATCTTCCGCTATCGTTTCTGTACAACTTATCTCCAACAAGCTCGTTGCTGTCATTCTTAAAATTTTCAGGGTTATTAGTGTTTACAGGCGTTACATTATGGTTTAGAAGAAACATATCTAAATCACCATCCTTATCATAATCAAAAAATGAAGCTTGAGTACTATAGCCAGAGAAATTCAAACCATATATAGATGCAGACTCTGTAAATGTTCCATTCTTATTGTTTAGGAATAATTCATTTTGCCTGTTTTTTGCTTTTCCTTTTCCCGATTTACAAACATAAATATCTAGCCACCCATCAGCATTTATATCAACCATGGTAACCCCTGTTGTCCAACCAAAAGTACCTTTTACATTTGCTTTATTTGTAATATCTTCGAATTTAAAATCTCCCTTATTTAAATAAAGTTTGTTATCCTTTAAGTTTGAAGTAAAATAAATGTCAGCTAATCCGTCATTATTTATGTCTCCAATAGCAACACCACCACCATTATAAAAATACTCATATACCATGCTGTTCATGGCGCTGCTTTCTGGTATTTCATTTATAAAACTTATGCCGCTTTCTTTGGCTTGAATTTCTGTGAATAATGTAGAACTAGTATTTTCTTTTTGAAAGTTTTCTCTGTTTGAAGTCTTTTTACAAGAAAACATAAACAAGCTTACAAAGAGGGAGAGTAACGTTATTGACGTATAGTATTTGATCATTAAAAGGGTTTTAACAAGCATAAAAATAAAAAACACCTAGGAATATAGTTAATCCCTAGGCGCTTTCAGTTAAGAAACTATTTAAAAACTAACTCTGTAATTTAAGTTTTTACCAACCAGGGTTTGGGTTTAAATTGGTATTTATATTTATCTCTTGTAGAGGTATAGGAAATACTATATGTTTATCTTGAAAATTTTCTGCAAATGGTTTGTTATGAGCTTCCAAAGTGGCTTTAATAGATTCTGTTTCTGTAGCTCCTCTTTGCCATCTATATAAATCGAACCAACGAATACCAAACTCCATGGCGAGTTCTACAGGGCGCTCATGATGACGTATTTGTGTTCGTAATTCATCTTTGGTCATCACACCTAAATCTACGGCACCACCACGTTGCCTTACAATATTAACTTGATCTATTGCTAAAGTTGTTTTGTCGTTTTCATTCAATGCTTCAGCATACATAAGCAACACATCAGCATAACGAATTACAGATAAGTTCGTTCCGTTATAGAAATTAGTATCTTGATTAAATGCATACTTTTTAAAATATTTTGGATGATTTAAATCGGCCTGAACTGTTGCATAAGATACTACAGCATCATCAGCTCTACTATACATTTCAGAGTTAGGGTCATCAAAGAAGATACTTTCATAAGCACGATCACTAATTTCTCCACCTGAAGTTAAATCAGTTTTCATTTCATCAACTAACCATTGCGAAGGGTAAAATAGTTCCCAGCCACCAAACGCGTAAGGAGATACTTGGAAATTAAATACTTGACGTTCATCATTTCCGTTAGAGCGATCTCCGGTGAATTGAATTTCAAAAACACTTTCGCTACCGTTTTCAGCATTTCCATTGAAATTATCGGCGTAATTTGGTAATAATGAATAGCCCATACCTGTAACTTCTTGTAATTTAGTTTCGGCTTGTCCCCATTTTTCTTGAAACAAATATACTTTTCCTAAAAGCGCTTTAGCCGCACCTTGAGTTGCTCTACCTTTCCATTCTGACGGATAACTAGTAGGTAAACCAGCTTCTGCTTCGGTAAGATCTGTTTCTATTTGCGCCCAAACAGCTGAAGGCGCTGCTTGGCTAGGGAATAAATCAGCAGTTTCACCACTAAATTTAGTTATTAATGGTACATTTTCAAAACCAGTTACTAACCAAAAATAATAGTATGCTCTTAAGAATTTAGCTTCAGCAATAAGATTATTTTTAACATCACTTGACAAAGCTTCCATTTCTGGGACCTTTTGTAAAATTTGATTTGCTCTACCAATTCCAGCATAACTTGCTCGCCATATATTATAAGGTCCGCTCTCTTCTGTTGTGTTTGTAAAACTGGCTAATGAACGCCCATAAGTTTCAGCTGTGTTATTAACAACATCATCAGCTCTATACGACATAGCAGTGTACATTTCTTCAAAAAAGGCCCATTTACTTCCAGTGGCACTTTGCATAGCGCCATAAGCAGCAGTTAAGGCTTGCATAGCATGATCTTCAGTTTGCCAAAAACTTTCTTCAGTTAAAACTTCCTTATTTTCAACATTAATAAAATCATCGCTACATGAATTTAAAAACCCTATAAAGAATACAATTGTAATTATATATCTAATTTTTTTCATTGTTCTATTTTTTAAATTTTTAAAATTACAGTGATAGATTTACACCTAATATGAACGACTTAGATAATGGGTAAAACCCTCTATCAACACCTCTTGTAAATGTACCTCCATTTGCAAGTCCTGGATCGAAACCTGAATAATCTGTAATTGTAAATAAATTACTTGCGGTAATATATACTCTAGCATTTGATATCGCTATTTTAGAAGTTACAGTTTCTGGTAATGTATAGCCTATTTGTATGTTTTTTAATCTAAAGTATGATCCATCTTCTAAGAAATAACTTGAAGGACGAATATTATTATTTGGGTCTCCAAATACATTTCTAGGAATGTTTGAACCTGTATTTTGTGGTGTCCATGCATTTACTAAGTCTGCAGACATATTTTGTCTGTCTGATCTATACAACCACATTTTCATACCATTAAAAATTTTGTTGCCTTGCGTACCTTGAAAGAATAAACTAGCATCAAAGTTTTTGTATTTGGCATTAAAGTTTATACCGTATTCAAAATCTGGTAGTCCACTTCCAAAATAACGTTTGTCTTCGTCACCTAAAGATCCATTACCGCTAATGTCAGTAAACTTTAAGTCACCTGGAGCAGCATCTGGTTGAACACCATGAGCATCAATTTCTGCTTGGTTTTGAAAAATTCCATCGGCTTCAAATAAATAAAAACGTCCAATTTCTCCACCAACTTCTGTTCTTGTAGTAGGGAAGTTATTAAACTCAATAAAACCATCGGTAAAAGATTCATTTGCAACACCAAGTTTAGTAACTTTATTTTTTGAGCTACTTATGTTTGCAGAAACATCAAAAGTAAAATCTTTATCAGAGTCACTACTATAGCTAAGAGATAATCCCCAGCCTTTGTTTTCTAAATTACCTCCATTTGTTAATGGAAAAGATGTAATTCCCGATGATGCAGGGATAGGCACAGATACTAGCATATCTGTTGTTTTTGAAATGAAATAATCAAAAGTTGCCTTAATGCGGTTATTTAAAAGCCCTAAGTCTATACCAATATTAGTAGTAGCTGTTTCTTCCCACTGTATGTCAGGTGTAGGTAAAGACGTAGCGATAGCACCTACTAAAACATTTTGGCTTACCCCTTCTCCAAAAGGATAGTTTAACTGTTGACCACCAGAACCAATTCTAGCTAAAAATAGATGATCACCAATTAATTGGTTACCTAAAGTACCATAACTAAAACGTGGTTTTATTTGACTAAACAAATCTGATTCAAAAAAATCTTCATTGTGTAAGGCCCAACCTAAAGATAAAGAATAAAAATTACCATACTTATTGTCTGGACCAAAGCGAGATGATCCGTCACGTCTTACACTACCTTGAAGATAGTATTTGTTTTTGTAATCATAATTTATACGACCAAAATAAGATTGTAATGTGCTAGTTGAATTAAATCCAAAAGAAGACTCATCACCAATTCCTGCGCTAAGTGCTTTTAATTGATCAGACGCTAAGGTATTGTTGGACCCACCAACAGATCTAAATTGACTTTTTTCTCTTGACACACCTAGTAACACATCAATATCATGCTCTCCAAAAGCTTTACGATAATTTAAAGTGTTATTTAATGTCCATTCGTTTGTTCTTGATCTTGATTCATTTAATAAAGGGTTGTCATTTGTTGCTTGAGGACCAAAATTATATGTTGGCAAGAAGAATGAAAAATGAGTATTCTCTACATTAGCACCATATTGAAATTTATATGTTAATCCGTCAATAATTTTTAAATCTGCTGCTATATTAAATTGCATATAGTCATCTTGATTTATTCTATCAGTTAACTCGCCCTCTCCAATTGGATTTCCAGAACCTAAGCTCGCAGCTGGTGAAGCAAATCCGTTAATTGAATTTGAATCATAAATAGCTTTATGAGGAAGTTGCGTATATACTTGAAGAAATGGCGAAAAGCTTGCATTTCCACCTCCGATAGGTTCAAAAATACCTCGCGTATTCTCTCTAGTGTAACTAATTCCTGGAGATAATTTTAAACGACCATCAAGTAAATTAAAATCCATATTTAAACGGGTGCTTAATCTGTCAAACCCAGTATTAACTACTGTTCCTGAATTATCAAAATAACCTGCAGAAAAGTTGTAATTCATCTTTTCTGTTCCGCCAGATATTCCAATATCGTGTTTTTGTTCAAAGGCCGTATCAATATATGATCCTACCCAATCAGAATCAGCATAGCTCCCCCCATCTGTTAAATATGGGGCTGGAGTTACGCCTGCATTAGTGTAAGCATCTAATTTAATTTGATCATGTTGACTTCTATTTGCAACATCAACATTATCTTTTACTGATTGCGTACTTAGATATGAATTTATAGTCACTTTTGGCTCACCTGTTTTTCCTCTTTTAGTGGTAACAATAACAACACCATTTGAAGCTCTTGAACCATAAATTGTAGCGGCTGAAGCATCTTTTAATATACTTATATTAGCAATATCTGCTGGGTTTATATAAGATAAATCTCCAGGAATACCATCAATAACATATAAAGGGTTGTTATTTCCAATAGTTCCTAAACCTCTAATTCTAATTACAGGATCGCTTCCAGGAGCACCACTAGCTACTGCTACATTAACGCCAGCAACTTGTCCTTGCAAAGACGATGCAATATCTGCAGTTGGAATTTTTTGAAGCTCAGCAACATCAACTGATGTAATTGCTGCTGTTACTTCTTCTCTTTTTTGAGTACCGAAACCTACCAAAACAATTTCGTCTAAGCTTTCTGCATTTTCTTCTAAAGACACATTTATAGTTGTTTGATTTGCAACAACAATTTCTTTAGTTAAAAATCCTAAAAAACTATAAACTAATACAGTTTGTTGATTTGGCACCTCGATTGAATAGGATCCTTCAAAGTCAGTTTGTACTCCAACGGTTTGATTGTTTTTAATAGTAACTGTTGCTCCTGGAAGGGGTATTCCAGCATTATCAGTAACGGTTCCGTTTACTACAATACTTTGAGAAAAAGCACTAGAAGTAAACCCAAATGTTACAAACATAAAAAGCAATAAAAACAGACCGTTAAAAGAGTGTTTTTGGTTTTTTGATTGTTTTTTTTTCATATTAATAGTTTATTTGTTAGTCAGAACCCAGCTCTTAAGATTGAGTGCGGGCTTAAGTGTTATCAAATATTGAACTATTTTCAGATAAAACCTCAAAATATACCTTTACTTGACCTTTACATTTTGTTCAAATATCTTTTTTTAAATTTTTTTAAGAGGTATAATAACAGAAGAAGTGTAAGGTTGTTGTTTAGGTGTCAGGTGTCAGGTGTCAGGTGTCAGGTGTCAGGTGTCAATTATAGTGTAAAAGACTAGAATTAAAAAACTTTGGACAAATTGATAAACGGTATAAGGAAGGGTTTAAATACTTTTGAAAATCTAAATGTTTTCTAAGAAGCTAACAAGATTGTCTTTTGTGTTTAAATTCAATTTTTTTCTTAATCGATGCCTGCCAATTTCTACAGAGTTTAAAGAAATATTATTAATATTTGCTATTTCTTTA
Source organism: Gaetbulibacter sp. 4G1 (assembly GCF_002741945.1). Taxonomy (GTDB): domain Bacteria; phylum Bacteroidota; class Bacteroidia; order Flavobacteriales; family Flavobacteriaceae; genus Wocania_A; species Wocania_A spongiicola. The sequence goes on along the minus strand of NZ_MDVN01000022.1, from coordinate 611,607 downwards.
GAACTCAATTTAAGTTTTACCTGCACAGCTAGCTGGATATCTTTATTAGTTAAATGAGGGTATTTCTCTTTAATTCTAAATAAAAATTCACTTTGAAGAGTTTCAACATTTGTATGGAACCTCTGTATATCCTCGTTAAAGTCAAACTTAAATGTATACTCTTTTATGAGGCTATTAATATGTTTTTTTAATTGGTTTATATCGGTAAAGTTTAAGCCTTTTAACGATTTTGTAAGATCTTTATATATGGATGTTCTTTGAGATATAAACAAAGCTAAGTTTGTTAGTTCTTTCATTCTAAACTCCAATTTATGTTCAAGGTTTTCTCTTAATAGAGATTGCGTTTTTAGTTTTTCTTTTGATAACCTGTTGCCTTGATCGTATATAGCCTTTTTCTTTTTTATATTATTCCAAAGTGATACTATAACAAGAATTGCAATGATTACCGATAGTATTGAGCCAATTAATAAAGACTCTCTCTTTTGTGCTTCTAAGTTTCTTTGTTGCTCTAATAGTTTAATCTCAGACTCTCTTCTTTCAGCCTCATAAAGCGTTCTCATTTCTGTTAATTTTTCACTTTTATTATTGGAAAAAATTTCAGATTTCGCTTCAGCATGCTTCTTATAGTTTAAAAGTGCTTCTTTATAATCTCCAATTGCTAAATAATAATCAGACAAAATTCTATCATTCTCAACAACCCATTCTTTGTTATCCATTAACCCTTCCATGATTAATCTAGATTCGCTTAATAACGAATAGCACTTTTTGTAATTTCCAAGCTTTAAATTTACTATCGACAGTTCATTTAAGATATCTACTTTATTTTGCAAATCTTTAATTTGATTTGAAATATCTAAGGAAGACTCTAAAAAATCCTTAGCATAATCAAGTTCGTTAATCTTGCGATAGCAAATGCCCATGTTTTTCATGGTTTCGGCAATCCTATCTTTATTGTTAAACTCTTTTTTTAATTCTAATGATTTCTTAAAAAAAGATAATGCTAAATTGCAATCCCCTTTGTGCTCATGAATTAATCCAATACTATTATAGCTATAGGCAATGCGTTGTCTGTCGTCGATTCTTTCATGTATTTTTAAAGTCTCTGTATGGTATTGAAGCGCTTTGTCAAAATAGCCAATATCATAATACAACCAACCTAGAGTGCGCAGTGTAAAAGCCAAATCATAGTCGTTTCCTATTTCTTTTCTAATTTCTAATGATTGTAATCCTAACTGTAATGCTTTGTCGTAAAAGTCATTAAATAAATAGCCTTGACAGAGGTTAATAAGAGCTAACCCTTCCTGACTTTTATCGTTAAATTCTAAGGATAATTGTAAGGCCTCATTTGCGTATTCTATAGTTTTGTCTGGATTTATAGACCAGTAAATCTCTGCTACTCTGTTTAGTAATGGTATTTTATCTTTGCCTGTTGAGTAAGGTAAAATAGTTAATAAACTATCCAGTTCTATTTGAGAATCATTTGGGTTTTCATCCCATATATTAGTTTGTGCATGAGTAGCAAACCCTATAAATATTAGTATTAAAAAAACAGGTCTCATAAGTATATTAATGTAAATTTTATTAATTAATAAAGATTGAATAGCTGTTGGTTTGTATAAAAACCTATTGCAAATATCGATATTATTATTGATTAACATAATTTTTAAAAAACAAAAATGAAAGGTCAAGTAAAGGTCATTTTCGAGTTATTTAAAAAAAATAATCGAAATTTGTTGGAATCTGTTTTTATATAAAAATTAAGATTTATGACTATAACCTATTATATTGGAATATTATAAAATGAGTATAAATAAAGCCTATCAATTTATAATTGTCTTAATTTTTATTTTAAGCATTGGATGTAATAATTCTAAAGAATCAATAAAAGTTGATAAGGAATATCGAGCGCTAAAGCATAGTAAAAATATTCTTGATTATAGCATTACTCCCAAACATTCTGTAGATAAATCTGGTTTAATGTTTTCTGACCAAGGCGCTTGGTTTGCGTTTGGATTGCATGAAGAACCAAATGAATCTATTGGCTTTTCAGGCCCATTTTTAATGACACAACAAAATGGAGTTTGGTTATCTGGATCTCTAATAAATACGATAATAAAAATCAACAATAATTTTGTGTCATTAAAAAGAGAAAAGGGCTATAGTTATTCAAGTCATTTAGAACAGCGTTACTCAGAAGATAACGTATTAGTTTTGGAAAAATTAGTTTTTAAAAATGGGCATACGGCTTTATTGCAAACTAAGATAAAGAATACTAGCAATGAGAGTGTCAATTTTGAGCTTTTGTGGGGCCATTCTCCTATATTGGTAGATGGTATTTCGCTTTCAAAAAGTGATAATATCATCAAAGTAAATTCTTCAAACACAAATGCTAAGGGCTATTTAACTTTTCCCAAGAAAGGTCATATAGAATTAGTTGATTCTTTGCAATACAAAGCAAGAAGCAGTTTCAATTTAGAACCAAATCAAACCAAGGAAGTCGTAATAACTATTACCTTTATTTTTCCAGAATATTCTTGGGAAGAAGAACAAGAGCAGATTGCAAGTGTGGACTTTGATTCTGTTCTAGAAGTGCGAAAAATTGAAAAAGAATCTCAACTTCAATCAATAATTAAAAACAAAAAACCACAATTTAAAGGCGGTAAATATGCAAATGTCTTAGCAAAAGCACATTTAACATTACAAAATAATTGGCGTTTGGCAGCCGGCGAGTTAAAGTATGAAGGTTTATTTCCTAGTTACCATTACGAGTGGTTTAATGGATTTTGGTCTTGGGACTCATGGAAACATGCCGTTGGGCTTTCGTACTACGATACTAATCTGGCTAAAAATCAAATGCGTGCTATGTTTGATTTTCAAAAGGATGATGGGTTTATAGTAGATTGCGTTTATAGAGATACAACTATTGAAGCCCATAACTATCGTGATACCAAACCGCCACTTTCCGCATGGGCAGTAGCTAAAATTTATAAAAAGGACGGAGATGATGAATTTGTTAAAGAATTCTACCCAAAACTTAAAAAATACCATGAATGGTGGTATAACAAGCGTGATCATGATCAAGATGGTTTGTGTGAATATGGCTCTACCGATGGTTCTTTATTAGCGGCAAAATGGGAAAGCGGTATGGACAATGCTATTCGTTTTGATAACTCGAAAATTCTTAAAAACGAAGAAAATGCCTACTCTTTAAATCAAGAAAGTGTAGATTTAAATGCATATTTGTATGCCGAAAAGCTGTATTTAAGTGAATTAGCACTGGTTATAAATAAGCTTGATGATGTAAAGACTTATAAAAATGATGCAGAAATTTTAAAAACAAAAATTCAATCTCAATTTTTCGATACTATAGATGGCTGGTTTTATGACACAAATATAGATGGAGACATTTTTATTAAAGGAGAAGGTAGTGAAGGTTGGACTGCTCTTTGGGCTAATGCAGCAACACAAGAGCAAGCAAAGGCAGTAAAGGAAAAAATGATGAATCCTAAAAAATTCTATACAAAAGTGCCTTTTCAAACCATGAGTGCTGATCATAACAGGTTTGATCCGTTAGAGGGGTATTGGAGAGGTCCAAATTGGTTGGATCAAGCCTATTTTGGAGTAAAAGGACTGCGTAATTATGGTTTTAATGATGAAGCAGATAAAGCAACGATTCAAATTATTGAAGGTGCAGATGGAATATTGGGCAAAGGAAAATCTATAAGGGAAAACTATCACCCTCTAACAGGTGAAGGTTTAAATGCAGAAAACTTTAGCTGGAGTGCTGCACACCTAATTATGTTATTAACGCAAGATTAAATGAATTACGATACAATAAAGATAAATACTAATCAAGCCGAAAGCATACTTTGGGAGCTTTTTAATATAAAAGGAACAGCTTCGCTGCTTCCTGGAGAAGTTGATTTTAATTTTAGAATTAAAATTGAAAATGAGGATAAATATATTTTAAAAATTTCTCGACCAAATGAAGAAGAGGACTATTTAGATTTTCAACAAAAACTCTTACAGTATGTAGAAGTTAATGGGAAAGATCTTGTAGCTCCTAAAGTTGTAAAAGATAAAGAAGGAAACCTCATATCTTCAATTATCGATGATTATGGAAATGAACGAAAAGTACGCATGTTGTCTTGGGTCACAGGGCGTGTGTGGAGTTCAGTAAACCCTCAACTAGACGATTTACGCTACAGTTTAGGTGAGCAATGTGGATTATTAACTAAAGCTTTAGATGGATTTGACCACCGTGAAGCACATCGCAATTTTGAATGGGATGTTGCACAATCTCTGTGGACTAAAAAGTATATTGATATATTTTCTAAGGAGGAAAAAGAAATAATCACCTCATTTCAGAATCAATTTAAAAGCTTACAGGAAACGTATTCTGATCTCCGAAAAGCAGTAGTCCATAATGATGCAAATGATAATAATGTAATTGTTTCAGAGGAATTAGTAAACCCAAAAGTAAAAGCAGCTATTGACTATGGAGATGCTATTCATACCCAAATAATTAATGATTTAGCTATTAGCTGTTCTTATTGCATCATGCATCATAACGACCCGCTAGAAGCTGCTTTACCTATTATAAAAGGGTATCATTCGGCATTTCCTTTAGAAGAAAACGAGCTAGCACATTTGTACATTGCTATAGCTATGCGATTGGTTATTTCTGTTACTAAATCGGCAATCAATAAAATTAAAGAACCAGATAATAAGTACTTATTAATTAGTGAAAAACCTGCTTGGGAAGTGCTTAAAAAATGGTGTAAAATTAGCCCAGATCTAGCCTATTATAGCTTTAGAAATGCTTGTAGTTTTTCTGCACATCCAGAAGAAAAATTATTTAAAACATGGAGTGCTGAGCAATCATTTAATCTTTCAGACTTATTCCCTACACTGAATAGGTTAGAGGTTCATCATCTCGATTTAAGCGTATCTAGCAAATGGATTGGACACGAAGTAGAATTTAATGATTTAGATTTATTTCAGTTTAAAATCAATCAACTTCAAAAGCAACTTCAAAATAAAATTATTGCAGGAGGGTATTTAGAACCACGTCCAATTTATACTTCAACAGAGTATGATAAAATAGGAAACCATGGGCGTGAAAGCAGAACCATTCATTTAGGAATAGATTATTGGCTGCCAGAAAAAACGCCTATTCATGCTCTAATGGAAGGAGAGGTGGTAGTTGCTGTAAATGATGCTGGAAATAAAGAATATGGAGGTTTAGTCATTTTAAAGCATACTACTTCAAACTTTGAATTTTATACGCTTTATGGTCATTTGTCTGTTGAGAGTGCTACTAAACATAAGTTTGGGGATATTATAAAAAAGGGTGAAAAGTTTGCAGAGTTAGGAGGTCCAAAAGAGAACGGAAACTGGGCGTCTCACCTTCATTTTCAAGTTATGTTATCCTTATTAGATTATACTAATGATTTCCCAGGAGTCGCTTATTTTAGACAGATTGATGTTTGGAAAAGTATTTGTCCAGACCCAAATCTATTATTTAAATCGGAAGGACTTCAGAATAATATTGAAATTACAGATGAAGATTTAATCTATTACAGAAAGCAACATTTAGGTAAGAGTTTAAGCCTTCAGTATAAAGCTCCTATTAGGGTGGTTCGTGGTGCTGGCCAATATCTTATGGATCAATATGGGCGTAAATATTTAGATACTGTAAATAATGTAGCTCATGTTGGACACGAACATTACGCGGTTGTAAAAGCAGGTCAAGAACAAATGGCGCTAATCAATACAAACTCACGCTATTTGCACAAAAACATTAATGCCTTAGCAAAAGAATTGGCTGAAACTTTACCACCAGAACTTAGTGTGCTACATTTTGTTAATTCTGGAAGTGAAGCTAATGAGTTGGCTATACGTATAGTTAAGGCCAATACCCGTGAACGAGATATTATAGCAAGCGAAGTTGGTTATCATGGAAACTCAAACATGTGTATTGATATTAGCTCTTACAAGTTTGATGGTAAAGGAGGAAATGGTGCACCAGAATACACTCATATTTTTCCGCTTCCAGATAAGTTTAGAGGAAAATATAGAGGAGAAGATACGGCAGATAAATACGTTGAAGAAGTTCAAAAGCAAATTGACAAAGTACATAAAAAAGGAAGAGGTGTAGGTGCGTTTATTATTGAACCAATTATAAGTTGTGGAGGGCAAATAGAACTTCCGGAAGGTTTTTTGACTAAAGCGTATAAACAAATTAGAGATGTAGGCGGGTTGTGTATTTCGGATGAAGTACAGGTAGGTTGTGGACGAGTTGGGAAAACATTTTGGGGTTTTCAGTTACATAATGTTACTCCAGATATTGTAACCATTGGTAAACCTTTAGGGAACGGACATCCTATTGCTGCTGTGGCCTGTACCCAGCAAGTGGCTGATAAATTTGCAAATGGCATGGAGTATTTCAACACTTTTGGAGGAAATCCAGTGTCTTGTGCCATAGCAACTCAGGTTTTGCAAACGGTAAAGAAAGAGAAACTTCAAGAAAACGCTTTAGAGGTTGGAGAGTATTTAAAATCTGAATTAAAGCAATTATCAGAAGAGTTTCCAATTATTGGTGATGTTCGTGGTCAAGGTTTGTTTTTAGGAATAGAGCTTATTGATTCTGATATGAATCCTTTAGCAACTAAAACAGATTATCTGGCCAACAGAATGAAAGATTATGGCATTTTAATGAGTACAGATGGGCCAGATTATAATGTGTTAAAAATCAAACCTCCTATGGTATTTACTAAAGAAAACGCTAAAGAATTGATTTTTTACTTAAAAAAAATATTTGCAGAAAATTTTATGCAACTTTAAAATTACATTAATGAGGTTAAAACTATTATATATTTTACTTTTTTGTATTGCCTTAGGTTGCAAAAAAACAGCGTTAATTGAAATTCCAGATCAAACATTTCATTATAATCATAAAATATTTGAAGACCATAAATTACCACCAAGAGCTACTTATTTTGGTTTTGAATCTGCTAATATTTTAGATAAAGAAAACTCAAAACGTTTTTTTAGCTTAAATGGTGAATGGAAATTTCATTGGGTCAAAAAGCCAAAGCAAAGACCAACCATATTTCAAAACATTAATTTTGATGATTCAAATTGGGGCACAATTCCTGTTCCTGCTAATTGGGAAGTAGAAGGTTATGGACATCCCATTTATTTAGATGAACGCTATCCGTTTACTACAAAATGGCCAAATGCTCCAACAGATTATAACCCTGTAGGTACATATAGAAAAGAAATAAACCTTACTAAAGCGTTTTTATTGGAGGATGTTATTCTTCACTTTGCAGGCGCAAAATCAGCCATGTATGTTTATGTTAATGGAGATTATGTAGGCTATTCTCAAGGTAGTAAAACACCTGCTGAATTTAATATTACTAAATATGTTAAAGAAGGCAAAAACGTGATTGCATTACAAATGTTTCGCTGGAGTGATGCCAGCTATCTTGAAAGCCAAGATATGCTGCGTATGAGTGGGATTGAGCGCAATGTATACTTATACACTCAGCCAAAGATTTTTGTTTCAGATTATCATGCGTATACTAATTTAGATGATTCTTATACTAATGGCATTTTTAAGGGTACAATTACTGTAACAAACAATTCAGATGTTAGTGTAAAACGGCAAATGCTATTAGAGTTGTTAGATGATAAATCCTCTGTTTTTTCAGACTCTATAATGATAAATATACCGGCAAATTCTAAAGCTGAATTTAATTCAAAAAGTATTATAGAAAATGCAAAACAATGGTCGGCTGAAGCCCCTAACTTATACACTATAAAAGTAGCTTTGAAGGATGAAAACCAGAAGCAAAACAATCAATACATTAAAAGGTATATAGGATTTAAACGTATAGAAATTATAAACAGTCAAGTATTAGTGAATGGTAAAGCTGTTTATTTTAAAGGAGTAGATCGCCACGAAACAGATCCTTATACGGGTCATATCGTTTCGAAAGCATCTATGGAAAGGGATATTAAAATGATGAAACAGAATAACATTAATGCTGTGCGTTCTTCACATTATCCTAACGATCCTTATTGGTTAGATTTATGCGACAAATTTGGACTTTATGTTATTGATGAAGCTAATATTGAAAGCCACCCATTGGCAATTCAAGAAGATTCTCAAATAGGAAATGAAATGTCCTGGTTACCAGCACACATGATGCGAACTCAACGCATGTATTATCGCGATAGGAACCATCCTTCTATCTACTCTTGGTCCTTAGGAAATGAAGCAGGGACAGGCAATGTGCTCAAAAGTACTTACAAATGGTTAAAGGAACATGAAAGTAATCGTATAGTTCAATATGAACCGGCTAGAAAAGAAGATTATACTGATGTTTATTGTCCTATGTACCCTAAACCTGAATACTTGATTAATCATGGTAAATCTGATTCAGACAAACCATCAATAATGATAGAGTATGCTCATGCCATGGGTAACTCTGTTGGCAACTTGCAAGATTATTGGGACATCATTGAAACTTATCCTAATCTTCAGGGAGGCTATATTTGGGATTGGGTGGACCAATCACTTGAATATAAAGACAAAAACGGAAAACCCTATTTAGCTTACGGGCACGATTATCACCCAGATTTACCAACAGATGGAAACTTTTTAAATAATGGTTTAGTAAATCCATATCGTAATCCGTATCCACATTTAACAGAGGTTAAAAAAGTGTATGAGCCTATTCAAATTAATAATATAGGTAACGGAGTTATAGAAATTGAAAATAAAAATTTTTTTACTAACCTTTCAGATAAAACAATGACATGGAAAATCTTGAAGGACGGAAAAGAAGTTTTTCAGGATAGCAGCATTTCAGTTGATGTTAAGCCACAAGAAGTTAAAAAAATTAACTTAAAAAAGTTTCCAAAATCTTTTTCTTCTGAAAGCGAATATATTCTCCAAGTGAGTTTAATTCAAAACGAAACAAAAAATTTAATTCCGAAAGGGCATGAAATTGCTTGGGACCAATTTATTATTCAAAAAGGCATCTATTCTAAAACGTCTAGATCTAGGGTTAATAATTTAGAAATAATAACACAAAACGACGCTATTGAAATAAAAAATGAAATAGTAACCTTAACAATTGATGCAAAATCAGGAGAAATCAAATCTTGGGTTTTTAATGGAAAAGAAATAACCAATCAACCTATTCGCCCAAATTTTTGGCGCCCCCCAACCGATAATGATTTAGGGAACAAAATGCATACTTGGGCAAAGATTTGGCAAGATGCATCTTATAGTTACTCAGCTAACTTAATTGAAAAACCAACAAATAAGGACAATGGCGCGAGCTATAAAGTTGCGTACACACTACCAAATAATGAAGCTAATATTGAAATTAGATATACCCTAAGTAATAGCGGTGCTTTAGATATTGATTTTAGTTTCAAACCAAACCAAACAGGATTGCCTAATATCCCAAGATTAGGAATGTACATGACTTTATCTAAAGCTTTTACAAACATCTCTTGGTACGGGAATGGTCTTGAAGAAAGCTATTGGGATAGAAAAACAGGAGTAAAAGCGGGTATTTATACAGGCGAAATAAAAGACCAGTTTGTAAGATATCCTCGCCCTCAAGAAACTGGAAATAAAACAGATGTGCGCTGGGTTGAAGTATCTTCTAGTAATCTATCTTTGAAAGCAACAAGTAATGAATTATTAAATACAAGTGTGTGGCCATTTACAATGAAAGAAATTGATTTTAATGGTAAAGATGCAGGCGAATCTGCCTCAGGTTTGGTTCCTGTAACTAAAAAACATGGGGCAGACATAAAAACGGGAAATGCTGTGCAATGGAATATAGATTATCTTCAAATGGGAGTTGGAGGAGATACTTCTTGGGGAAGGTTTGTTCATCCAGAATATATTATTCCTGCTAGTAAAGCATATTCGTATTCATTTAGTATAGAGCCTAAATGATAAAATAAAAAACGAATTGCTGGGTTTTAAAGCATTAAGAAGCTTATACTTTTGTCTATAGTTTCTTTTAAGTGGTTAGGTAATATGGATTCCTCCCAAGGATGTTTGGCTCCAAAAACATGATTTGCGCCTTCAATAATTTCTAATTGGCTATTTAAATTCCATTGATGGAGTTTTTTTGCTTCATCTACAAAAACACTAGTATCATTATCTCCATGAATGATTAAATATGGAATTTTTAAGTTAGAAACTGCTCGCTTAATGGTAAGCCTGTTTTCGTTCGTAATGAAGTCTTCATAAAACTGAAAATAATGAGGCATGTGCTGTTTTGTTCTGCCATTTAAAACATATTTGACACCGCTTTTTTTCCATTGTTCTAAACCTCCAGTGGTTGCTGTTCGCTTTCCAAAATCGCAAACACCTGCTAAGCTAATTACTCTTTTTATTCTATTATCTTCTTCTGCTTTTATAGTTACAATTCCGCCAGCTCTACTATGTCCTATTAAAGCTATATTGTTTATATCAACTTCATTCTTAAATTTTAAATTATTGCATACCCAGTCTATAACGGTTTCTAAATCATCTAATTCTTTAGTATAATTGTTGTTTCCAAAAGCTTTCAAATCTGGAAAGTCAATAGGCTCTTCTACTGTACCACCATTATGAGAAAAGTTGAATTTTATAAAGTAAAACCCAGCATCAGCAAAAGCCTTAGCCATTAAATTCCATGCCCCCCAATCTTTAAATCCTTTGTAACCATGACAAAATACTATTATAGGTTTTTTAATACCATTACCATTAAAAAACAAATCTATTAAAATAGGTTTTTCGTGTTTACCGCTAATAATTATATTTTTTTCAATAGTCATTTTATATTTCTTTTTCGGTGAATGGAATATCAATACTACAAATCTCTAGAATGAGTTGTTTTAATTGATCGTTAAATTTATTAAGCACATCCTCAGTAATTAACGAATCTTTTTTGGCATATGCACCAGCTTTATCTTTTTTAGAAAACTTTAAAAATCCATTGCTTAAGTTTTTAAAAGAAATAATACCAGCTTCAGCAGGAAGCTTAATTTGCTTAGATTGATGCATCATTAGTGCATAAGTAAGTACTTGGAAACTTTTGCTGTATTTATTGTAATCGGTAGTAATGTCTTCCCAATTTATGATTTCAACACTGCTTTGATTAACTATTCCTGTTTTATAATCAATAATTCTAGTTGTACCATTATACTCATCAATTCTATCTACTTTACCAGTTAAATTTATAGGAAAATTAAGCTCAGGAATATCAATCTGTACATTGTTTTCAGCTTCAATAGCAATGATTTTTATTTGGTTACCAGCTTTTAAATCTTGTATCTCTAAATCTAAAAAGTTTGATACATAGCGTTTGGCTATTTCAAAAATAATAAGGTTTTTACCTTTAGTTACATCACCTTCTTTATATTCATTTTTAAAATGATAGCTTACATTTTCAGAGGTTTTTAATTTTAAGCTTTTAATTTTTTCGACAGTTAAAAACTCTCCAATAAAAGGCTTGTATAAATCCTCAAGTGTATTGTGCACAACGGTCCCTAAAGTGTTAGCAGCAACGGTTTCTTCGGCATCATTAAATTGCTTTATTTTTAAAATTTTCTGATAATAAAAATCAATAGGATTTCTTATGTAATTGGTAAGAGAAGAAGGTGAAAACCCTTTTTTTGCAACTTCAATGATTTTGTTAAGTAGCTCGGGAGTTTTATTTACAATACTTAGCTGAGTGCTTATTAGGGGTACATAAGGCGCTATAATTTTATGATTTATTTTATGTTTTTTTTCTAATTGCAATTGTGTTATAAATCTGCTTTTTTCTCCACCAGTTAATACATCAACTTCGGTATTGTATAAAATATAAACATTTTTTGCACGCTGTAAAAGCCTGTAAAAATGATAGGTATAAACAGCATCTTTTTCTTTATAAGTTGGGAGCTTGTTTTCTAATTTAACATCAAACGGAATAAATGAATTATTGCTTTTTCCAGAAGGCAATATACCTTCGTTTACAGATGAAATAATTACAGTTTCAAAGTCTAAAACACGGGACTCTAGCATACCCATAATTTGTAAGCCTTGTAATGGTTCGCCTTGAAAATCTAAGGTTTCAGTGCTTAATAACTCTTTATAAACTCCAAATAAGGTTGGAATATCTTTAATATGATTATACTCTGAGTTTAATCGAGATAGCTCGTTAAATAACTCGTTAAAGCGAAATAAATATTCTAAGGATAATTGATTTGAGGCTTTATTTTCAGTTAAATTATTTTTAATAGTCAAGATTAATTGCGAACAGTTTTTTAAAACTGTATCAACAGATATTTCCCAGTTAGTAAAAAGAATGTCAATAATAGATTCTGTTTTAATAGCTATTTGCTTTAATCTATTTGGAGTTAAATAAATAATGTTATTCGCCTCAATAGTTTCTATAATTTTGGAAGCATAATCAATATCTTGAAAATATAATAGTGGCCTTATAAATTGATGTGATATTATATTTATAATGTCTTTATAATAAAATGATTTTGATGATTTTTTATGAAGGTTAAATAAAGTTTCAAAAAGAGAAGCAAGCGGAATAGATTTTAACGGAAAACCCATAGTAATATTTAAGGCTTCGATTGATTCTGGCAACGAATTTAGTACAGGAATCAATAAATTTTCGTCACCCAATACTACGGCGGTGTTTTGTAATGATTGGTTTTGTTTACTTAAATCACTCAATAGCGTACCTATATATTTTGATTGCCCAATGCTTTTTGGCACACCATAAATTGAAATATTCTTTTCTTTTAAATAATTATTAGTTATCCAATTAAATGGATTTTTTTTAAAGTACTTCCAGTTTGTTTTATGTTGCCTTGTAAACAGTGCTGCATCATGCTTTGGGTTATCCATAAAAACGGTGTCAATATCCCAATAAATTTTTGCTAAGTCATTTTGCAGAAGTTCTTGTATAATGGTTTCTTCTGCAGTATTTAATGCATTAAACCCTAAAAAAACATGTTGTTTGCTTGTATTACTTTGAATGTAAGGCTCTAAATTTTTAACGGCCTCTCTGTAAATTAATCCTTGATAACCAATACCTTTATTTAAAAGTTGTTCTGTAAAACACGTGTAGTAATTATAAAGTTTGCTCCAAAAAGATAGGTAGTTTTTAACAAAATCTGTTTTGTCTTTTTCTAAGGACCAATGGTTTAATTCCTGGATGTCACTTAAATAATTAAAAACTTTTTTTTGTGGGATAAGATACCTGTCAATTTCATTAAAATCTTGAATTAGTATTTGAGCCCATTTTGAAAACGATTCAAAGGAATCAAGATGCTCTTTATTTGTTATTTGATTGTAACTACTGTAAAATTCAAAAAATAACTCGGTATTAGAGACTGTTTTTAACTGTGATAATGTTTCAACAAATTCTTCTATACTTATAATTTGTGGAGAAAAAATAGTTTGATTGCTAACCTTGTGTATTTGATGCTTTAAAAATAAACCAGCTCTTTTGCTAGGTAAAACAAAGGTTAAATTGGAGAGATTAATATTGCTATTTTGTAAATCTTTTAGAACATCAAAAATGAAAGTCGTCATTGTATAAAAATAAAAAACGCTTCGGATATCCGAAGCGTTTTTTGTAAAACTTATTTTTAAAAACTATTTACTAGTTTATTATTTTGCTAAGTTAATTTCAACACGTCTGTTGTTAGCTCTACCTTTTCTTGTTTTATTAGAATCGATTGGCTTAGACTCTCCATAACCAAGAGCAGATAATCTAAATGCATCAATACCATTTTTAACTAAGTATTCTTTAACAGAGTTAGCTCTAGAATCAGATAGTCTTTGGTTTAATTTTTCACTACCAACGCTATCAGTGTGTCCTTCTACAGTAAATTTAGAATTAGGATACTCTTTAAGAATTTTAATGATATCACCTAAAACTGCTGCAGATTGAGTTTTGATTGTAGATTTACCTGTATCAAATAAGATAGTTTTAGCGTATTCGTTAAGTTGTTTCTGAACTTCATCAGATACTTCTGGGCAACCATTGTTTGCAACAGTACCTTTAACGTCTACACAGTTATCATCTTTATCTAAAACACCATCACCGTCAGTATCTGGCCATGGGCAACCTTTGTTAGCAGCAGGACCAGCAGTGTTAACACAGCTATCATCAGCATCAGTTACACCATCACCATCAGCATCAGGACAACCAGCTAAAGCTTTTAAACCAGCAACTGTAGGACAGTTATCATCTTTATCAGCAACACCGTCACCATCAGCATCAGGACATCCATTAAACTCAGCTAAACCAGCTTCGTTAGGACAAGAATCTTTAGAATCTTCAATGCCATCACCGTCAGTATCAGGACAACCGTTGAAAGCTTCTAAACCAGCAACATCTGGACAAGCATCATCTTTGTCATAAATACCATCACCATCAGTATCAGCTCCACCAAATTTGATAGAAATACCAACTGTATGTTGGAAATGTGTTTGTAAGTAATCTTCAAAAGCATGTTTGTATGCAGATTGAAGTGTTAAACCAATGTTTTCGTTAAACCAAACGTTTAAACCTAAAGTACCATTTATTGTACCAGCTCCAACTTCGTCAACCCAAGTGTAACCACCACCAGCACCTAAGTAAGGCTCGAAAGTGTTTGAGTTAAATAAATTTTGAAGACTATACTTAATAGTACCATCAACAGCATAATAAGATAAATCATCAACTGAAGCATCTCCCCATTTATCAATTTTATTTAAAGATCCAGCAACTCCAAAAGTAAAGCCGTCTCCTATATATTTAGATACAGAGATAGTTGATAAAGAAGGTAAAATATTCCAATGGTCTTCAGCATTGAAGAACTCATCAAAAGTATCACCAAGTGGTGCGTTTTCCCCTGTAGGATAAAAGTCAACCGCGTTAGCCCCAATGGTAATTTGCCATGGGTTGTTTTCGTCTTGTGCATTTACGTTGCTATAACCAAGTACAAGCAACATAGCGAACAATAATCTGCTAAGATTTTTCATATTCAAAAGTTTAATTTTTAAGTGTTAATTGTAAGCAAAAGTAAGTTGTTAAATGTTATTAACAAAGACAAATGTATAAAAATATTGTTGAAATCGGTTGTTCATCGATAGTTCAGAATGATTTTAGATAATTTTTAGAGCGCTCCCAACTTTTGAAAACGCAGCAATAGCCTTGTCTAAATGCTCTTTTGTATGAGCAGCCGATAGTTGTACGCGAATTCTTGCTTTTCCTTTCGGTACAACGGGAAAAAAGAACCCGATAACGTAAATACCCTCTTTTAAAAGCATGTTTGCCATAGTTTGCGACAGCTTTGCATCGTATAGCATAACAGGCACGATTGCGGAATCTCCATCTACAATATCTAAGCCTGCTGCTTTCATGCCTTTTTTAAAGTAATTGGTATTCCATTCTAGTTGGTCTCTTAATTCAGTATTATTAGCAAGCATATCAAAAACTTTAATAGACGCTCCAACAATTGCAGGTGCTAAAGAATTTGAAAACAAGTAAGGTCTAGACCGTTGACGTAACATATCAATAATTTCTTTTTTACCGGTTGTGTAGCCTCCCATTGCACCACCTAATGCTTTTCCTAAAGTACCTGTAATAATATCTATGCGATTCATTACATTTTTTTCTTCAAGTGTACCTCTACCTGTTTTTCCTATAAAGCCAGTAGCATGACACTCATCAATCATAACTAAGGCATCGTATTTGTCGGCTAAATGACAAATCTTGTCAAGCGGAGCAACTAACCCATCCATCGAAAACACACCATCGGTTACTATTATTTTAAACCGTGCTCCATTTTCATTGGCAGCAATAAGTTGCTGTTCTAAATCTGCCATATCATTATTTTGATAGCGGTACCTTGCTGCTTTACATAAACGAACACCATCAATAATAGAGGCATGGTTTAAGGAGTCTGAAATAATAGCATCTTCTTTTGTTAATAATGGTTCAAAAACCCCACCATTTGCATCAAAAGCGGCGGCGTATAATATAGTGTCTTCAGTTTGATAGAAGTCTGCTATTTTTTGCTCTAATTCTTTATGAATATCTTGTGTTCCACAAATAAAACGAACTGAAGACATTCCAAAACCATGAGTGTCCATAGCATCTTTTGCTGCCTGAATAACTTCAGGGTGTGACGATAAACCTAAATAATTGTTGGCACAAAAATTTAAAACTGTTTCACCAGTATTTAAAGTTATTTCTGCACCTTGGGCAGAGGTAATAATGCGCTCTTCTTTATAAAGCCCATTGTCCTTTATATCTTGAATTTCTTTCTGTAAATATTGTTTTATATTGCTGTACATGATTTTGATAATTTTAGCAAAGTTATATTACTTTTATTTGAATATCATCATTTATGTAGACAAGAATTTTTTTGATAACTTTTAAGCTCATGTCTTCTAAAACATCTTGGTATGTTTGTAATTGTTGCTGATGCTTTTTGTCTTCTAAACCTGTTTTATAATCTATAATAACGGCTTCATTACTAGAACTAACAACTACGCGATCTGGACGTAAAATTATGCCTTCTTTTGTGATAATATCACGTTCATTGTAAACAATAAAGTTTGAAGTATAATAATCTTTAAGCTTAGAGTGATTTACAATCTCATTTACAATTTCTTTTAAAATACTGGCTTGTTCTTTATTAATGGAAGAGGAGTTGACGTATTCGTTTATAACATAATTAATATCATCTTTGATATTGATTTTAGACATGATATTATGTATAAGATTCCCTTTTTCAATAGCATCTTGCTGTGTGGTGTCCCATAGTAAACCAGATTTTGTTACTATTTTTATATTGTGAGCTTCTTTTGCTGTTGAAATAAATTGTAGTTGAGTTTGGGTTTTTTCTTTAGTGATTTCCTTTTTGGTATTTCTTTTTGGGTTTCCGAATGCGTAAACTAGTTTTGAATCATCCCATTGGTTAATATGCTTTAAATACTCAATAAACAAGCCCGAATATCTTTTTATATTTACTACGCCCTTTGATGAAATGTCTTTTTTGGAAATGATGTGTAATTGTTCTGCAGCTCGAGTTAAAGTAACATACAACAAATTAATATTATCTAATTCTTGTTCAGATTGGTGCTTGTTAAAAATACGATAACCTTCATCTCCAAAATATTCAAAATCTTTATTGTAATTTAATAAAGTATGCGAAAAACCTTGATACTTTTCTTTATCCAAGGCATACCACTCTTTGGGTTCTATTTCTCTATAAATATCTAAATCGGCAAATGGAAAAATAACCACAGGAAACTCTAACCCTTTAGATTTGTGAATGGTCATAATCTGAACTGCATTTTGTCCATTAGGCGAAACAATACTTAAACTTTCTTTTTTCTTGTCAAAATAGTTCAAAAACCCAGAAATATCAGATCCTTTTTTTTGTGAAAAATCTAAAACAACATCTAAATAAAACTGAATATATGCATTTGATGTTTTAACCAAATTAAAACTCCTCACAACAGTTTCTGCCAAATCGTATAGTGGTAAATGCAATAAGGTGTTATGAGTCAAATAAATATTAAACTCCTCTAAACTTTTAAAGAGTTGGGGTAGTGTTAAATGAATATGATTAGAAAAGAACTCGTGTTTATTTTCAACATTAAAAAGTGTTGTTAAATAATTTAAAATATCAATTTTTACTTCATTGTTTTTAGGATGAATTAAAAGTGCTAAAAAGTTATTTATAAAATTAACTTCTGGAGAATTATTCAATAATAATGTTTCAGAAGAAATGATAGGGATATTATTTTGGCTTAAATAATTAGCTATAGCAACACCTTCTTTTTTCTTGCGTACTAAAACACAAATATCTTCTAAAGTATATCCATTTTCAATACAGTTATTAATAGCTTTCAAAGTGTTTTCAGAAAACATTGCATCTCTATCGTCATCCTTTTCAACTTCTAAAAATAAAAAAGACACATAGCCGTCTTCTTTTTTAGTTATGTTTTGGTGTGCATTTTCATAAAGCGTCTTATAATCATTAGTATTAAACACTTGATGCGATAAAAACTTAAAAAATGTGTTATTAAAGTCTACTATTTTTTCAAAACTTCTATAATTTTCTTCAAGAGTTTCTACCTGCTGTTTAATTTGAAAAGGCTGTTCTTTTTCATTAAACAAATCAATAAATTGCTCTGCTTTACCACCACGCCAACGATAAATAGCCTGTTTAGCATCTCCAACTAACATTGTGGATCCGTTTTCAGAAGAAAGCGAGTTTTCTAAAAGCGGAATTAAATTCTTCCATTGCATTTGCGAAGTATCTTGAAACTCATCTATAAAATAATGCTTGAATTTTTCGCCAATACGTTCGTATATAAAAGGTGTGGGTTGATTTTTTATTTCTTTGCTTATAATAGCGTTAAATTCTGAAATCAACATTTTATTCTGTTCCGTTTTTAAAATGTTTAACTCATTATTTATAGCATTTAAAACAGATAGCGGTGTTAAGTTTTTATAAAAAGCGTTTAAAAATTTAAGATGAAAAACAGCTTGTTTAGTTTTGTTAAAGGCATTTGCCAATTGTGGTTGAATTTGATCAATTATTAAAGCAACATCTTCTGTAGTGCGTTTAGGGTAAAGTAGATTGTTGTCTGTTAAATCGACTTGCCAATTCAAGTCAAACTTAATTTCAAATTTTTTGTTGGTAAGGTTTTTAAAATGTTTAGGCAGCGAGCTTCTAGAAAAATCGTTGTGTTCTAACCCAGCTTCATCAATTAAGGTTAAAATACACTCAGCATCTTTAACGATACTTGTTTCAATTGTAAGAATGTCTTTTTTTAATTGTGTTTTTAATATCTTAAAATCGTTTAAAGTTTTATGTTTTAACGTTTCAATAAACGGCATGTCATTTTCATTAACAAGTAGTTTCGCAATCTTATTAAAATCGTAAGCAACATCCCAACTTTTGTCATCATCAGCTTTTTCAATAGCAAAATCTACCAAAACTTTAGTTAGAGCCTCGTCGGTTCCGGCTTTAGCAATTAAACTATCCACAGCTTCATTTAAAAGCGAATCTTGATCTAGCTCAACCTCAAAATTTAAAGGTAATTTTAAATCGTGTGCAAAGGTTCTTATAAGTTTATGTGTAAAGCCATCAATGGTTGAAATATCAAATGATGCGTAATTGTGTATAATAGTAGTTAGTTGTTTTTCTGCCTTTGCCCGAAGTTTTTCTGGCTCTATTTCAAGTTCTTTACAGATGTCTTCAAACATTTCTATAGGCTTTTCGAGATTCTCTTCTGAAGAAAATTGTTTAAGATTTTCGATAATACGGTCTTTCATTTCTGCTACCGCTTTATTTGTAAACGTAATACCCAAAATATTTTTGAATAAGTACAGGTTGTCGGAGCTAAATAAAATTTTTAAATACGTTTTTACTAGGGTATAGGTTTTCCCGCTACCAGCAGAAGCATTATAAATAGCAAAAGGATAATTAGACTGCATATAAACAAATTTAGATACAATATAAAAACTATCAATGGTTTCATAACAATTTATTATTTTTAATTGAAGTGTTTTATCCGTAAATTTGAATGGAAATAAATACTAATATTTAAAACAGAAAAATATGGCTTTCGAATTACCGAGTTTAGGATATGCTTACGATGCTTTAGAACCTAATATAGATGCACGTACAATGGAGATACACCATTCTAAGCATCACCAAGGATATACAAACAATTTAAATAATGCAATAGCAGGAACAGATTTAGATGGAAAATCTATTGAAGACATTTTAACTAATTTAGATATGAGCAATGGTGCTGTTAGAAATAATGGCGGTGGCTATTATAATCACAGCTTATTTTGGACTGTTATGAATCCAGAAGATAGAGGTTATTTATCGGGAGAATTAAAAGACGCTATAGAAGCTGCTTACGGATCTAAAGATGAATTTATTGCTGCTTTTAGTAAAGCTGCTGCAACTCGCTTTGGTTCAGGTTGGGCTTGGTTATGTGTGCATAAAGGCGGTAAAGTAGAAATTTGCTCTACACCAAATCAAGATAATCCATTAATGCCAGGAGTTAGCTGTGGTGGCACTCCAATTTTAGGATTGGATGTTTGGGAGCACGCTTATTATTTAAACTACCAAAACCGTCGTCCAGATTATATTAATGCATTTTTTAATGTTGTTAACTGGAATGAAGTTGAAAGACGTTACGCAGAAGCAAAATAAAATAGTTAGTTTACAATTATATATATAAAAGCAAATTCAGAAATGGATTTGCTTTTTTTATGGCGTTATCCTAACACTTCAATTACTAAAAATATTAAAAAGTTAAATAAAACAATTAGAAAATATATAAGAAGAGATTACTGCCTACTCAGAAATTAATATAAAATGAAAAAGGTGAACGAGTGTTCACCTTTTTGCCCCAAATCTACCATAAACTTAACCTACTTATGTTATGGTGAGACAAATATATACTGGTAAAATAGTTTACTAAAATTTTTTAGTTAAACGACTAATATATTGGCTTAAAAGAAATTATGTTGATAATATAGGTATAATGAAAAAGATGTAAGAAAATATTTTTTCGAAAATTAAACGCATAAAAAAAGGCGAACGAGAGTTCACCTTTTTTTGCCCCAAATCTACCATGAACTTAACCTACTTATGTTATGGTGAGACCAATTTATATGTATTTTATATAACTTGATTATTTATTAGACAAACAGTCTCTTTTTTCAGATTAACTGTTTTTTTAGCAAAATTGATATATGAAAAGTGCACATTAATAATTTAATAAGCCCGTTCGTTATTACCTTCATAAAAATTAATAAAAGCTCTATTTACAACTCTGTTACCTCCAACCGTAGGATAGTTTCCTGTAAAGTACCAATCGCCTAAATGTTCTGGACAGGCTTTATGCAAATTTTCTACAGGCTGAAAAATTATTTTCACTTCAGCATTTACAGTTTCATCACTTAATAATTTTGCCGCCTTATCTGAAATTTCTTCATCAGTAAATGGATCATAAATCTCTTTTACAAAATTCTTCACATGTCTATCAGCTAATTCTGTTTGGGTTAAACATTTATTGTAAACATCTTCAACAATATGATACATGTTTCTGTCTTTTAAAAGCGCTAGTGCAGATCTAAAAGCAATTAAAGTTTCAAGGTTAGCCATATCAATACCGTAGCAATCTGGATATCGTATTTGTGGTGCAGACGATACAACGACAATCTTTTTAGGGTTTAGCCTATCCAACATTTTAATGATGCTCTTTTTTAAAGTAGTACCACGTACAATACTATCGTCTATAATTACCAAATTATCGGTAGGTTTTATTACGCCATAAGTAACATCATATACGTGAGCAACCAAATCATCTCTACTGCTATCTTCAGTTATAAATGTACGTAGCTTAACATCTTTGATCGCTATTTTTTCTATACGTGGTCTTTCTTCTAAAATATCTGTAACTTTTTGAGCAGACATTTTACCACCTCCGCTTAAAATTGCAGCTGTTTTCTTTTCATTTAAATGATTTTCTACAGTTTCTATCATTCCATAAAAAGAAGTTTCTGCAGTGTTTGGTATATAAGAAAAGACTGTGTTTTTTGTATCGTTGTTAATGGCTTTTAAAACTTGAGGCATTAATAGTTTTCCAAGCTTTTTTCTTTCTTGGTAAATTTCTGCATCACTTCCACGAGAAAAATAAATACGCTCAAAAGAACAAGATTTACGCTCTAATGGTTCTAATATTTTTTTAATAGATACTTTTCCAGATTTTTTTGCAATAATAGCATGTCCAGGATCTAATTCTTTAACATCATTAAAGTCTACATTAAAAACAGTTTGAATTACTGGGCGCTCTGATGCTACAACTACAATTTCGTCATCTTTATAATAATATGTTGGACGAATACCAGCTGGATCTCTTAAAACAAAAGCATCCCCGTGGCCAATAAGCCCTGCCATAGCATAACCACCATCCCAATTTTTTGCTGCTCGTCGCAATATTTTACTCACCTTAAGGCGTTTTGCTATTTGAGGAGAGGCATCTCTTTTATTATAACCTTCTTTTTTTAAGTCTTTATAAATTTTACTTACGGCATCATCTAAAAAATGACCAATTTTTTCCATTACAGTTATGGTATCGGTATATTCTTTTGGATGCTGACCTAACTCAATAAGGTTGCTAAAAAGCTCTTTAACATTAGTCATGTTAAAGTTTCCTGCCATTATTAAATTTCTGTGCATCCAATTGTTTTGTCTTAAAAATGGATGTACACTTTCAACACTATTTTTCCCAAAAGTTCCGTATCTCACATGGCCTAATAAAACTTCTCCTATATAAGGGATGTTCTTCTTTTGAGCAGCGACATCATTAGCATATTCTGGATGTTCGGTAATCTCTTTATTAATGCGCTCGTTAATCTGTGCAAAAATATCTTGAATGGGTTGTTGCTGTATAGAGCGAACACGACTTATATAACGCTCACCAGGTTTGGTGTCTAATTTAATGCTTGCAAAACCAGCACCGTCTTGTCCACGGTTATGCTGTTTTTCCATCATTAAATACATTTTATTCACACCATAAAATGCGCTACCGTATTTTTCTTTATAATATTCTAGTGGTTTTAAAAGTCTAATAACTGCTATTCCACATTCGTGCTTTAGTGCGTCACTCATTATAAATTTTATTAGTGTTTTTTGATTCCAAAATAAACTCTTTTCTAGAAACCTATTTTAAATTAAAAACGCGCTCTATTTTAGAGCGCGTTGGTTTATGTTAATTCTATATCAAATTGCGTTAATTGCTTAAATTGCAATAGTCGCTTGTGTACTTCTTCACTTGATAAATCAATCATACGTTCGGTGCCAAATTTTTCAACACAAAACGATGCTAATGTTGATCCATATATTACAGCCTTTTTCATATTATCGAATGATGTGTCTCCAGTTTTTGCAATGTAACCAGCAAAACCACCGGCAAAAGTGTCGCCAGCCCCTGTAGGATCAAATACTTCTTCAAGAGGTAAAGCAGGAGCGTAAAACACATGGTCGTTATGAAACAACAAAGCTCCGTGTTCTCCTTTTTTAATAACTACATATTTTGGTCCCATAGCATGAATTTTACGAGCAGCTACTACAAGCGAATATTCTCCTGTTAATTGTCTTGCTTCTTCATCATTTATGGTTATAACATCTACACGCTTAATTACATTGTGTAAATCATCTAAAGCACTATCCATCCAAAAATTCATAGTATCTAAAATAACTAGTTTTGGTTTAGTAGTCATTTGGTCTAACACGCTTGATTGGACGATAGGATGTAAATTACCTAACATAACTATTTCGGCATTGCGGTAATTTTCAGGAACAACAGGGTTAAAATCTGCAAGTGTATTTAATTCTGTTACTAACGTATCGCGAGAATTCATGTCGTTATGATAGCGTCCGCTCCAGAAGAAGGTTTTACCATCTTTAACAATTTCTATTCCAGATGTATCAATATTTTTTTCTGATAATAAGTCTAGATATTCTTGAGGGAAATCACCTCCAACCACAGATACAGCTGTAGTATCAATATTAAAATGAGAGGCAGCTAAACCAATAAAAGTAGCTGCACCACCAAGAATTTTGTCGGTTTTACCGAAGGGCGTCTCAATAGCATCAAACGCAACGGTACCTACAATTACTAATTTACCCATAAAAAGGAGTTATAATTTTCTGCAAATATAAGTCTTTTAAAGACTAATTCAAGAATAATTTTTTGAATACATTTTATGCTTTTTAATTACTAATTAATGCCCCTAATTTTGAAAATTTAGAGTAATAATTTATTAAAAACCTAACTTTCTTAATTATTAGTGTTCGAAGTAAAATAAATGATGTTTAGGCTAAATATATTGGTATTCAAGAATTTCAAGGCAGATAGATATGCTTAATAGCTCTATTTTTATGTTGTAAAGTCCATAAACTGAACCTTTTTCAAGAGATCCCTCTAAAAATTTGATGTGACTTACTAAAAAATTAAGCGTTTTGAAGATATACTAATTATTAGTTATGAGGGATATAATTTTACTGTTAAGTATTGTTTTTTCTGGAATTAATGTAGCTTATTCTCAAGTAGGGATAGGCACCACAAGCCCTACAGCCCAATTAGAGATTGAAGCAAATAACACAGGAATTCCAGCTCTTGAAATAAACCCTCAAACATCACCCACAGGTTCGGCAGAAGGTCAATTAGCAGTTATAGGTGATAGGTTGTATATGTATAATGTTTCTAGAGCAAAGTGGCTAAGTATTGAGACTACAACTTTATTGTTTGGGAGAAGCGGGAATCAAGATAATGTAAACTTAAGAGCGGTTGCAAATCAATCTAATAATAGATCAGGTTATTTAATGCCTTTTGATGGAACGATAACTTATATTACTGCAAAATCTAATAATAATAGTGGAGCACAATCTAAACAGTTTTCTGTTTTAGTGAGAAATGGGAATACAACAAACTCAACTACAAATTTTACAACATCTTCATCAGAATATATTAGTACTGCTGTAGATGTTGATTTTTCAGCTGGAGATTATATTAACGGAACTATAAATAATGATGGAAATGGGAATGTTAATAATGTTTCAATTATGATTTGTGTTAAATGGCGTCAATAACATTATTTTCGTCCAAAATCTGCAGGAATTTCTCCCCAAGCTTTAGTTTCCCATTTTACAATAACTGTTGTGTATGTATTGTTTTTTAACCAATCAATAGCTCTATCAATTAAATCGAAAACAGGTTTATTTTTTTTATTACGCTCTAATTTTGTATTACACTTTTTCTTTTTAACCCAACTCATAGCGGTTTTAGAATCAGTATAAAGAATTCTGTTACTATCATGCTTTTTAAGAAGGGCTAAACCGTGTACAATGGCAAGAAATTCACCTATATTATTAGTGCCTTCCTCAAAAGGGCCTTGTATAAAAAGTTGCTTTTTTGTTTTTGTGTCTACACCGCGATATTCCATTTTCCCTGGGTTACCACTAGAAGCGGCATCAACTGAGATAGAATTATAATTAGGCTGTCCTATTTTTTTTAATTGAGCTTCAGATAATTCGCTTTTAAATTTTGAAGTTTTACCAATATAGTCTTTATAGTTGCCATTTAAGGCTTTTTTTGCAGCATCAAAGGTTGAGAATGATTTGTATTGAGCACCTTGAAAGTCTTTAATTTGAGCCTTGCAATCATCCCAAGACTCAAAAACACCAGTGTGATGTCCTCTCCAAACAGTGTAATATTTTTTTTTCTTTTTACTCATTTTATCATTCTCGCTAAGGAGAAAGTCTTATAAAATTATTTTCTAGCTTTCAAAAACAGCAACAGCTCTAACTGGAGAACCTGTTCCTCCTTTAATTTTTAGAGGAAACCCAATAAAACGAAATCGACCTCTTCCAATCAATTTATGTAGGTTTATCAAGTTTTCATAATGTGTAAAACCTAATTCACCACAAATGCGATGCACTTTTTTGTTGGATACCCCAGAAACTCCTGGTGACATGGTTTCAACACCAAAAGCAGAAATATTTTTATTGCCTAGCCACTTTGCGGTTTCTACTGAAATTCCTGGGCCTTTACTCCAATTTTCAGTTCCAAAAGCATTTCTATAATGATTGGTATAAATCAAAACAGTATCTTTTTCTTTTATTTCCAAATCTTCATTCTTACAAGCTTCTTCAATATCCCTTATTTCAATTAATTCATTGAATTTTTTATTTGAAAGATTTAAACATATACCTTCTGTATAAAACATAGATAAAGGCATTTTATCTATTGACTGCCCTTTGTATTCTTTAGCCATATGGTTTATGGCATCAACATGAGTTCCTGTATGTTCTCCAAGCTCTAGTTTATGTACTGCTGGTGTTTTTGTTATAGCATCAAAGTCACCATCCCATTCTTCATGTGTATTATGTACACTCATTTTTACCTGTGGTAAATCTTTAAAAACAGGCATGCCTTCATAAATATCTTGACTTAAATCAATAATTTCAGTCATTATTAGTTTTTGTTTTTTCAGAAGACAATATTTTTTCTACCACTTTAGGAAAATGTTCCATTTCTAATTCATGAATTTTTTTAGCGACATCTTCAGCCTTGTCTTTCACTAAAACCTCACATTTTGCTTGAAAAATAATAGCGCCTTCATCATAATGTTCATTTACATAATGAATGGTTATACCGGTTTCAGGTTCATTATTTTTAACAACAGCTTCATGTACATGCATACCATACATACCTTTTCCGCCATATTTTGGTAATAATGCAGGATGCACATTAATTACTTTATATGGGAATTCATTTAAAATATTTTCAGGAAATTTCCATAAAAAACCTGCCAATACAATTAAATCTGGATTTGATGTTTTTAAAATGTTTAGCACGTCATCCGTTTTTGTAAAGGCTACCCTGTTGAATGATAGCGCACTAACCTTTAGTTTTTTACAACGATCTAAAACTTTGGCATAAGGATTGTTAGTTAGTACCTGAATAACAGATACATTATCTCTGTTGTGAAAAAACTTAATTAAATTTTCAGCATTAGTACCACTTCCGGACGCAAAAATTACAATACGTTTCATTTTTACAGACATTTTGATAAAATTATTCAAACAAAAAAAAGAATAAATATTAACAATTTGAGGGTAAAAAAGAAATACTTAAAAGGAATTTTATTAAATTACAAACACATTTTTAAACTAAAAGGTTGTTTTAAAATAAAGTTTTTTATTTTTGCCACTTAATTAAAACTTAAAATTAAAAAATTATGTCAGACATTGCATCAAGAGTAAAAGCGATTATCGTAGACAAATTAGGGGTTGATGAGAACGAAGTTGTAACAGAAGCGAGCTTCACAAACGATTTAGGAGCAGACTCATTAGACACTGTAGAACTAATTATGGAATTCGAAAAGGAGTTCGATATTCAAATACCAGACGATCAAGCTGAAAATATTGCAACAGTTGGTCAAGCTATATCATATATTGAAGCTGCAAAATAAGCACTAAATTTTATGGAATTAAAGCGAGTTGTAGTCACAGGATTAGGGGCTTTAACACCTATTGGTAATACCAAAGATGAATTTTGGGAAGGACTAATTGGTGGTAAAAGTGGTGCTGCGCCTATAACGTATTATGATACCGAAAAGTTTAAAACCAAGTTTGCATGCGAGGTTAAAAACTTTAACGCAACCGATTTTCTTGATAGAAAAGAAGCTCGAAAAATGGATAAGTTTGCCCAATACGCTATGGTGGCGGCAGATGAGGCTATTGGAGATGCTGATTTAGATCTTGATAAAGTCGACAAATTGCGAGTAGGTGTTATATGGGGCGCAGGTATTGGAGGTTTAGAGACTTTTCAGACCGAAGTATTAAACTTTGCTCAAGGAGATGGATCGCCAAGATTTAACCCATTCTTTATTCCTAAAATGATTGCTGATATTGCACCAGCAAACATTTCTATAAAGCATGGCTTTATGGGGCCAAATTACACAACAGTTTCTGCATGTGCTTCTTCAGCAAACGCAATATTCGATGCATTAAACTCTATACGTTTAGGGCATTGTGATGTTGTTGTTACAGGAGGAAGTGAAGCAGCTGTTACTATTGCAGGTATGGGTGGTTTTAACGCTATGCATGCATTATCTACTAGAAACGAAAGTCCAGAAACAGCATCTCGTCCATTTGATGGCACAAGAGATGGCTTTGTTCTTGGCGAAGGTGCAGGAGCACTTGTTCTAGAAGAGTATGAGCATGCAAAAGCAAGAGGAGCAAAAATTTATGCTGAAGTTGCAGGAGGAGGATTGTCTTCTGATGCACATCACATGACGGCTCCACATCCAGAAGGCATAGGTGTTATTGCTGTAATGAAAAACTGTTTAGAAAATGCAGGACTTAAACCAGAAGATGTAGACCATATAAATACGCATGGTACATCTACACCATTAGGAGATGTTGCAGAACTTAAAGCAATCTCAAATGTGTTCGGTAGTCATGCAAAAAATATAAATATTAATTCGACAAAATCGATGACAGGGCACTTGTTAGGTGCAGCAGGAGCTATTGAAGCTATATCGGTTATATTGGCAATGGAGCATGGTATTGTTCCTCCAACGATTAACCATACAACTGTGGATGAAAACATTGATCCAGAATTAAATTTAACTCTAAACAAGGCTCAAAAGAGAGATGTTAAAGTAGCTATGAGTAATACATTTGGATTTGGCGGACATAACGCTTGTGTATTATTCAAAAAAATAGATTGAATCCCGAATGAAAAACATTCGTAACATATTGAATTCCCGTTTTAAAGGCAACGGGAATTTTTTTATGCAATTAACTAAAATTCTTGGTTTTAAACCTAAAAAGATAAAGTATTATAGTACAGCATTTACGCATCGTTCCATGAACATAAAAGATAGTAAAGGCAATGCTATTAATTATGAACGCTTAGAGTTTTTAGGAGATGCCATGTTAAGCTCGGTTATTGCATCACATTTATATTTAGAAGTACCTAGCGGTGATGAAGGTTATCTAACCAAAATGCGCTCTAAAATTGTGAGTAGAGAACATTTAAACGAACTAGGTAAAGACTTAAGTTTAATAGATTTAGTTGAAAGTAAAATTCCATCAGGACAATTTGGAGATAACATTCATGGTAATTTATTTGAAGCATTAATAGGTGCTATTTTTCTTGACAGAGGCTATAAATACTGCGAAAAGTTTATTTTTAAACGTGTTATAATTCCTTATGTTGATATTGAAAAATTAGAAGGTAAAGTAATAAGTTACAAGAGTTTATTAATAGAATGGTGTCAAAAAGAAAAGAGAACATTTGGATACAATGTTTATGAAGATACAGGAAACGATGATGTTAGACATTTTTCAGTAAAACTTTCAATAGACGAAAAAGTAATAGCTAAAGCACGAGCAACTTCAAAGAAAAAGGCTGAAGAAAAAGCCTCTAAGCGTGCTTTTTTTGCATTTCAGAATAGTATGTCAAAAATGATGTAAAGAATCATTTTTTTAAGTAGGTTAACTACAACGTTTTAGTTCATTTTATCGTTAAGATTAGGACAAACATTTTACAAGTAACTATTTTAAACCTTATATTTACTGCTATTAATAAGTAGGTTATGGCTGTTCACAAACTTGTTTTAGATGATGTTTTTGAAGAAGCGTTGTATACGTTAATTGCTATTCATTGTACTATTGAGGACTACAGGCTAGCATATCTTTTAAACAAGCATTTAGGTATAAACCTTACTAGAAAGCCATCAGATTTAGACTATAATAAAGATAAATCAGTGTATTCTATTTTTGAATGGGAAGATAATAAACAACTAACAACGTGGAGCTTAGTTTCAAATATTTGTAAAACACAAGAAATACTACCGCAAGTTAGTCAACAATCATTATTTACAGCACAAGAGCAGATTATAAAAACATTTAATTTAATACCAGAATATAAAGGTGTAAACTATTTTTTAAAAATAGATAATGATAATAGTTTTAGTAAAGAAGCATATATATTAAGTAGTATTTTAAATATCCCACAAATTGTAACTGCCTATAGCGTTGATGTGAATCAACTAAAATCAAAAGACAATTTAATTTTTAGCTAATGCCAATAAGAAAAAAAACCAAAATAGTAGCCACACTAGGACCCGCTACAAGCACAAAAGAAGTTTTAAAAGGAATGCTTGAAGAAGGCGTTGATGTTTTTAGAATTAACTTTTCTCATGCTGATTATAAAGATGTTGAAGACCGTATTAAAATGATACGAGCACTAAACAAAGAGTTTGGTTATACAGCAGCAATTCTGGCTGATTTACAAGGACCAAAGCTTCGAGTAGGAGTTATGAAAGAAGAAGTTGTTGTGCATGTAGATGACGAAATAATTTTTGCTACAGGCGAACGTTTTGAAGGAACAAAAGAGCGTGTTTATATGACCTATGATAGGTTCCCGCAAGATGCAAAACCTGGAGAACGTATTCTTTTAGATGACGGAAAATTAATTTTTGAAGTTGTTTCTACAGATAAAAAGAGAGAAGTAAAAGCGCGTGTTATTCAAGGCGGACCATTAAAATCTAAAAAAGGGGTTAACCTTCCTAATACTGATATATCTCAACCTGCTTTAACAAAAAAAGATATCGACGACGCTATTTTTGCTATTAGTCAAGATGTAGATTGGATAGCATTATCGTTTGTACGCCATGCAGAAGATTTAATGCAACTACGCGATTTAATTAGCGAACATAGTGAGCATAAAATTCCTATTGTTGCTAAAATAGAAAAACCAGAAGCTGTTGAAAATATTGATAAAATTGTAGCACATTGCGATGGGTTAATGGTAGCTCGTGGAGATTTAGGTGTTGAAGTTCCTGCAGAAAAAGTGCCTCTTATTCAAAAACAATTAGTGTTAAGAGCAAAAAAAGCAAGGATTCCAGTAATTATTGCTACCCAAATGATGGAAACCATGATTTCCAGTTTAACACCAACAAGAGCTGAGGTAAACGATGTTGCCAATTCAGTTATGGATGGCGCAGATGCAGTAATGCTTTCTGGCGAAACCTCTGTAGGGAGTTACCCTGTACAGGTTATAAAACAAATGGCAGATATTCTTAAAAGTGTCGAAAATTCAGATTTAATACAAGTCCCGCAATTACCACCGCATATTCGAACCAATCGTTATATAACAAAATCAATTTGTTATCATGCAGCACTTATGGCTAACGAAATTAATGCAAAAGCCATTTCAACTTTAACGAATAGTGGTTATACGGCATTTCAAATTTCGGCTTGGAGACCATCGTCACATATTTTAGTTTTTACATCAAACAAGCGTATTTTAACACGTTTAAGCTTGCTTTGGGGTGTAAAAGCCTTTTATTACGATAAGTTTGTAAGTACTGATGAAACCATTGAAGATGTAAATGCCATCGCTTGCAAAAAAGGTTACTTAGAAGTTGGTGATATGCTAATAAGCCTAGCCGCTATGCCAATAAAAGAGAAAGGTATGGTAAATACCTTGCGTGTTACTGAAATTACAAGCTGTAGTCTGTAATATTTTGGAGCTAACTTAATACCGTTGAGTGTGGTTTAGTGTGTGATTTGATTTCGTTGCGTGTTAAAGCAACTATATACGTTGTTAGCAAGTGTTATTATTCATCAAATTGAATTTTTTCCACCACCAATTGTAAATCCAATGGAAAGTCCAAAATAGCTGTTATCTATTGTACCTACTGTTTGTCCATTAGGTATCTTAATATCAGCTTTCGGGATAAAATTATACTCTAAACCATATCTTGTATTTCTAATTTCAAGCCCACCTCTTAATAGAAAGCCCAACTTATTCTTCACACTTCCTTCCAATATATCTGTAGAGCCACTATTTCGGTCAGAAATATCTATATCATTAAACAAATAATACCCCAGACCTAACCCTACGTATGGACGATGGTTTTTTGCATTCAGATAATAATCATAAGTTGAGACAAAAGAAATGATACTATTATCATCTAATTCATCTATAAAAAATGATGTACTATTATCAATCCTAATTTTTTGAGGATTTATTGCAATTCCAAATCTTAACCCAATTACAGTATTTTCTGAAGCTTTAACTTTAGGTTCAATATTGAGCAATAAACCTAAATTATCAGAGTCAGTTTTTAAAAGAACTCCAGATTCTATTCTAAATGTTACTTGGGCATTTAAATTGAGCAAACAAAACAATGCTGTTAGTGGTAATAACTTTTTCTTTAGGATAGTATTTTTATTGTAGAAAAAATCAAATTGAAAAACATTCATTGACTTATAATATTTGATTGTCAAATTTAGAACGCAAGTTTTTCTTTATAATTGTTGCTAACGACTTGTATATGAAAAGCAGCGGGTTTTCTTTAAACACTATTTTTTATATGCGTTGTTAGTATACATTTTATTCTCCGTTTACCCAATTTAAAAAGTCTAGAAAAACATCGTTCCAGTGTTTTTCAAACTTTCCTTTTCCTATTTCTTTTCCAAATCCGTGGTCTAAATCTGGATAAACTTTAAATGTTAAGTTATCTTTTTGTTTCCTTATAAATTCTGTTGGAATTAAGTAAGCTGATTCAAGTGCTACGGCTCGGTCTTTTGTGCCAATGGCGACAAATATAGGTTTTGATATCTTTATTAGGTTATCGATGGGAGGTTCTGAAAAAGTGCTCCACCGATTATAACTGTTATTTTTGCCTGCCCAAAATTTGTCTGTTGATTTTGGGTCTGCCATTATCTTTTTTAAATCTTCAAAGATTGAATTTATTTCTTTCAGAGCTTCTTCTTCGCTAATCTGTCCTTTATCTACTTTTTTTCTTACGAAAGTAATGAAGTCAATAAATTGTGTATTTCCTCCACCTGACCAATAACCAAAGTGCGTAATGTTTTTATTTATGGTTCCTAATTTGGCAATTACATCACTTCCTTCAGAATGCCCAAGCGCGATAATTTTTCCAAAATGATTTTTATGTTTCTCTGTTAAGTTATTGATTACTTGGTCGGTTTGGAAAGTTCGATAATCTAATGTTTGATTTTCATAATATGATTTTGGAATTGGAAATTTTTCATCCATTTTTGTCAGGAAAGGAAATCCTTTTTTTGATATTACTACAAACAAGTAGTCATCAGGTAATAAACTAAAATCGAAGGGAATGACAGTCCCTACATAGTTTTTTCCGTCTTTTTCCATTGTTTGATAAAGAGACTTAGCACTTGATCCTTGAACATATACCAAAAGAGTTTTTGTAGAGTCTATACTCTTTTTTGAAAAGGTGTGGTAGTTTATTGTATCATTATTTACTATAACTGAATAATGTTTAAACGATTTTAACACTTTCATTTTCTGCCCAAAAGAAGAGGTGTAAATGCTTAAGAATAGAAACATTGTGAAGAATCTCATTTTGTTTACTTTTTTTAATTTAAAGACTTAGAAAAAAACTATATGTTGCAAACCTTATTTAAATGCTTTGTCCAAAGGTTAACAGGTTAGTATCTGGATCAAGTAATGAGAACTCCTTTTGGCCCCAAGGTTTTGATTCCAATTTCCCGTTTGGATGTATTTTTATTTTATCGTTTAATAATGTTTGGTAAAAATTGTCTATGCCATTGGTCCTAATATAAACTTGTCCGTAATTTTCTTTAGGGTTAAGTTCCTTGAATTCAAAGAAATGAATTTCTATTTTATCTTTTCGAACCATTAAATACGCTTCATAATCGCCTATTTCTTTAAAGCCTAACTTATCTATATAAAATGCTCTGGTAACATTTTTGTCACGCATTGGTAATTTCGGAATGATATCAGTCAACATAATTTCAAGATTAGTATTTGTAATTCGATTTTAACGGTTACGGCTAAAAAGCGTTGCTGTCCCAGAGGGCAGCTATGATTTTAGCCATTGTTAGCTGTAGTTTTATTTTAATTTATGCTTAATATGTTTTAAGTCAGATTTTTTAATTGTCAAATCACTTGTCTTTTCATGTATACTAGCTATCATTTTTAAATAATCAGTATCATTAGTAAGCTTTAAAAGTTCTATGTATCTATTCAATAACGATAACGATTTTTTTCTCCAATTAGATAAATCTCCAATAGGATGATATGAATTAGTTTTTTGATATTCTTTTAAATTGAAAGAAGCCATTTGTTCAGTAGTAATTTCTGGATAGTCTTCTTTTACTCTTTTTAAGCATTTCAAAGTGTCTTCAATTTTAAATCTTATATCTCTTTCACAAAGTACTTTTAGAAGTAACAACTCGTTATGTTTTATAAAATATTCGGCTAAAGGTTTTGTAAAATCTTCATATGAAAACCAACCTCCGTGGGCGCAAGAAATAAGTTCCTTATATTTTTTTTCATCTTTCCATTTTTCAACAATAATATCACGAATTATATTATACTCTTTCAGTCTTTTTTCTTGCTCTTCCTTGGTTGTCGTTGATGAATTATATGTAAAAGCCATATTATTTGACTTATAATATTTTTCAATCTCTTTTTCTAATTTAGTATAACTCATTTAATGATTCATTGAGTTTTAATTACAGCTAACGGTTTTGTGTATGGTTCGTTACGGGGTTAAGCAACTAATTTAGTAAACAAAAACGAACGCGAGAAAATTCCGAAGGAATTTTCCAAATAAACAACGCCCAAAGCAATTAATTATACATGGTGTTGTAGGTAGTTATTCTTCCGTTTTTTTCTTTGAATCGATTAACTCAATTAATTTTGTCAGAGACGATTTGATTTTGTCAGACTCACTCTTTTTAAGCATCAATTCCACTTTCTTTTTCATTCCGCTATAATTTGCGTCAGGATAAAGTTCAATCAGTTGAGTAAAGTATTTATTTATTCCGTCAGCAAGTTTTGTTTTTCCTTTTTCCGAAAATGCCTTTTCTTCGTTTATCTCATCCAAATAAATAATATAATTGTCAATTAAAGTACCAATGTTTGAGTTAATAACATTCTTGACTCTTGAAGAATTTGGGTCGTCTGCACTTTCTAATATTTCGTCATTTCCTAATTTAAAGTAGTCAAGTTGCAAACTCAAACCATATTGCCAAACAGCCAACATTTCTATGTCATAAACATACATATCCTTTCGGTCAGTTGCTTGGTAAATTTGATGCATATCTCTCCAATGTTCAAAAAATTCTGTTGCAACTGCATTTCGATGTTTTGTACCTAATTCATTGTCTTTTAGTACTACTTTGAAATTTTGTTCGTCCGTCAATTTTTCTACTATTATTCTTTGTTCTGGATTGTCAAAAGTCGGTTTTTTTTCATCGTCTTCGTAACCAAATCTTAATTCAAGAATTGCTTTGTCATAATCATTTGTATCCCAATATCTTTTATCTAATGGGAATTCGTGTTCTTCGGTTTTACAATTGGTCAATGCTAAGCAGATAATTGCTAAAAGGATGTACTTAATTTTTGTCATCAATTATGATTTTTGGGTTTTTGTATTGGTTTAACGAAGTTAATAAACTATCAACTTCTTTCTCGTATCTTTTTTGTTCACTTAATACATAGCTGTGAAAAGTATTGTAATCATACTCTTTTTGAAAAGCTCTTTCTTTAATTTTTACATCTTTTATTATTCCCTCTATTTTGTCTTCATCTAAAATCTTTAAATCAGATATTTCTTGTTTTGCTTTACGAGCAAACAATTCTGTGATTTTGATGTGATACTTTTCGTGAGTTAAGAGTTCCGTGCTATTAGTATTTTTTTTATAAACGAAAGAGCGTGAAGGATAGAATAATGATTGTACAATTACAGAATTGTCATCAATTTCACTATCTATTGTCGTTACGACATAAGCAAATCTTTCATTTCCATAGAGTGACTTTTTAAAAAATTCTAAACCTCGGAAGTTCTGAAATGTGATTTGGTCGTACTTGTCAAAAGTCATAGGTTTTTCGTAATTCAAGTAGTTTGTATGGCTTAAAATTCCAAACACAATTGCAATGAAAATTAGAAATAAAAAACTGTATTTTGTAAAACGTAATAATCTTTTGAGCAGCTTTTTGTTTTCTTCCTTTCGTTCTTTTGATAATAAGTATAATTGATAAAATACTGGTGAAAAATAAAGCAGTAAAATCAATGTAATTATTAAATAGTCATTCATTCGCAAAGGTTTGTTTTAATTACCTACAACGGTCTCGAATAAGAATGGTTGCGGGTTTACGTGCGAGGATTTTCAGCAGGAAAATCAGATGTAGTAAACTTGCAACTACCTTTGGTTAAGCCCAAAATTGAGCAATTATTTTTACACATTGTTGACGGTAGTTTTTTTATATTTCTAATGCCTTTACTCCGGTCATTTTCCAAAGTCGTTCAAATTCATTTTTGTCAATTGGTATGTTTTCAAAATCCTCAAATTTCATATTCGTATCGCACCAAAATCCATGATTCCGTTTGTCTGGCCCAGCAAAAATAGGGTTTTCATTTTCGCCCAATGCAATTTCTCTCCAAGGTAAAAGTTCTCCGTCAGTTTCTAAAAATTCGATTAACCAGCTTTTTACCAAATACATTCTGTTTTCATAGTTAGGGTTTGCTGTTGGTATAAAAAACAAAATTCCGCTAATAAACTTTTCTTTCCAACTTTTTCTTTTTGGCCAATCAGTCGCTTTTTTTGTTTTCAGATATTTCATTCAGAATTGAGTGAGTTAATTACCGCCGAACGTGTACCCGTATGGTTAGTTGTGTTGGCAAGAACTAAGTTAACAAAAGAAAGCGAACCAGATGGAAATCCGTAGGATTTTCCGAGTACACACAAACTAGCAATGAACTATACACGTTGTTGTGAAACGTTACACCATAAATGCTTACGGCTTTTTATCATCGTCATAAATAAATTTCAAACCATCATAAATTCCTTTCCAAATAACTGAGAAGTGTGTTTCATTCTGATATGTATTTATTTTCCAAGCTAAATTTTTAGGTGCATTAGAATCTAGAGTAGATTTAAACTTAGATATTCCCATTTCGTTAAAATCCTTTCCATCACGTGAACAAATCCAAAGCCTATTTTTCGAATCTGTATTCTGCTTAAGTTTTGCGATAGCAATATTGTTAATATAATCATCACCCAATCTTAAAACGGGCTCAATTGAGATATAAGATTTAAATAGGGAAGGGTTTCTCAAATATGAATATATTGAAAACAGACCTCCTAATGAGCTTCCGTACAAAATATTATTTTGCGGATTAGTTGAGTATTTTTTATTTATTAGAGGTATTAGTTCATCCTTTAGGAAATTATGAAAATTAATTACTCCTTTGGAAATATGTTGGTTTTTAGTTCTTACTGGAGTAAAATCTCTTCTTCTCATGTTAACTCCGTCTTTATAGCTATTGGGAATACTTACAATAAGTATATTTTTAGGAATAAATTTTGCGTATTCTAAGAATTCATAAACAGTCTTTGTTAGCGAAGTTGACCATTCTCCGTCTAAAACATACAAAACATCAAGTTTTTCATTAGAATTAACATCATATTCTTTTGGAACATTTATTCTAATTTGTCTAAGTTCTTCAAGATGTTCAGAGTAAATTGAATCATTCTTAACAATATGGTATTGTGCTTGTAATAAAAACGAAGAAAGTAGAAAAAACATGAAACAATTAATTTTCTTTCTCATAAAATATTTGAAGTTTTTTAGAATTTTCTAGTAATGTTTTACAATGTCTCGCGCAGCTGCGCAGGACATTCGGCGGTATGTGCCCGATAGGGCTAAATGCCGCCGAACGTTAGTATAACCAAACTTATAGAAAAAAGGCTTCATAACCAACCAAAACAGTAGGTTATTGATTACTTTTTGCACACTTACTTTATAACTGTTTAAATAGAAGTTATATCGCTCCTTTTAAAACTCAAATTTCAACTGTACACTAACACTTTTTTTTGCTTCTGGTTTTTTCTTAGTTTCTGTATTTAGGTTAGATAAAGAAATACCTAATAACCTAACAGAGTTACTTAATTTCTCTTGAAACAACAAATCTTTGGCAGTTTCCATAATAATGCTAATATCACTTACAAAATAAGGCAAGGTTTTACTTCGGGTTTGTAAAGTAAAGTCGCTGTATTTTATTTTTAAAGTTACCGTTTTTCCAGCTACTTTACTTTTAGTTAAACGCTTAGAAACCTCTTCAGCAATATGCTTTAATTTTTCAAGCATAAAAATTTCAGAAGATAGGTTTTCGCTAAATGTACGTTCGGCTGCTAAACTTTTTCTTGTTCTATTTGGTTTTACTTCACTATTTTGAACCCCTCGAACTATGTAATAATAATAGCGTCCAGATTTACCAAAGTTTGCATCTAAATACTCCAAAGATTTTTGTTTTAAATCTAAGCCCGTAAAAATACCTTTCTGATACATTTTTTCGGCAGTTACTTTTCCAACACCATAAAATTTTCGAATATCTAATTGCTCTAAAAAATCTAAAACTTCTTCTGGGTTTACAGTTTTTTGCCCGTTAGGTTTATTATAATCACTCGCAACTTTAGCAATAAATTTGTTAATAGAAATACCAGCTGATGCGGTTAAACCAACCTCTTTAAAAATGCGCTCACGTATATTTTTAGCTATTAATGATGCGCTTGGGTTACCTTTTTTGTTTTCAGTAACATCCAAATAGGCCTCGTCTAAAGAAAGAGGTTCAACCAAATCGGTATAATCGTAAAAAATGGCTCTAATTTTTTTAGAAATTTCAGAATACCTTTCAAAACGTGGCCTCACAAAAATTAAATCGGGACACAATTTAGCAGCTAAATTTCCAGCCATGGCGCTTTTAACACCAAATTTTCTTGCTTCATAGCTAGCTGCGCTAACTACGCCACGTTTACCTCCACCACCAACAGCAAGAGGTTTCCCTTTTAAATCTGGATTATCCATTTGCTCTACAGAAGCATAAAATGCATCCATATCTACATGAATAATTTTTCGAATTGGTAAATCGTTAGACATGATGTAAATTTAGGCATTAAATGCTTTTAAATTATATATACTCTAATGGTTATTAAACTTTGATTTATAAAATTAATGATAGAAATAGAGCGTAAGTTTTTAGTTAAATCAGATGCTTTTAAAGCTCAAGCTTTTAAAAGTACACGAATTGTTCAGGGGTTTTTAAATCGAGATCCAGAACGTTCTGTTAGAGTTCGAATAAAAGGTGATAAAGGCGTTTTAACGGTTAAAGGGAAATCTTCAAACAATGGATTATCGCGTTTTGAATGGGAAAGAGAAATAGAAAAGCATGAAGCAGAATCACTTTTAAAACTCTGTGAACCAACAATTATTGATAAAATACGTTATGAAATAAAAGTGGGAAATCATGTTTTTGAGGCAGATGAGTTTTTTGGAGATAATAAAGGACTAATTATAGTTGAAATAGAGTTAAAGCACGAAAACGAAACCTTTGAAAAGCCAGATTGGTTAGGTGAAGAAGTAACAGGAAACATAAAATACTATAATTCGCAATTAAGTAAACAACCATATAATACCTGGAAATCATGAAAAAAATATTTTTAGTATGTGCCGCTTTACTAATTTTTATCGCTTGTAAAGAAGAGGCAAAAACATCTGTTTTAGAAATAAAAGAAAACCTACCAGAAACCAAAAAAATAGTAGAAGATACAATAGTTGAGGTTGCTGTAGAAAAGCCTATAAAAAAAACTATAAAACAATTAAAGGAAGAATTAAATGCTAAAGGCTATAAAACATTTGATTATGTTGATGAGAAAACAAAAGACACTTTTTTAATGCAACAGTATTTCATTGCTTTTTTAAAACGAGGACCAATACGAGGACAAAATGAGGAAGAAACTGCAGACCTGCAGAAAGAACACTTGGCTCATTTAGGTAAAATGTACGAGCTAGGATATGCCGATATTTCTGGCCCTTTTGGAGACGATGGCGACATTCGTGGTATAACTATTTATAATGTGCCTACACAAAAAATGGCAGATAGTTTAGCCAATGCTGACCCTATGGTTAAAGCTGGGCGATTAGAAATAGAAATACACCCGTGGTGGGCAGCAAAAGGGTTTCCGTTACGATAATGCTAAAAATATTTCGAGCCCTATATCTATTTTTAAACATTGCAATTATTATAGCATTGTTGACTATTCATTTTTTTTATAAAGAGAATAGTTATCAAAACTCATTACTCTATTACACATTTCCACTACCAATTATTATTCTTATAGTTTTATTTTTGGCTATTTTTTTAAATAAAAAGCTCAAAAAGTATAATCTACTAATCGCTTTTATATTGTTAGTAATTTGGTTAGGAAGAAGTTTTAAAATTCATTTTTCTGAAGATATTAAAGAAACAGATTTAGAAGTTGTGTTTTGGAACGCCTCACATAACAGAGACTTTGATGACGCTTTTAATATTAACAATAGTATTCCAGATGTTTTAGTTTTAGTTGAAGATGGGGCATATAATATAGAAAACTATAAATTAAAGTACCCTAAATATTATTTTTACGAATCTATTAGAGGAATCAGTATTTTTTCTAAAACACCTCTAAAGATTATAGACGAAATCACTTCTAAATATAAAACAAACATTATTAATTTTGAAGTTGAAGGTATTTCTTTTTATGCGGTTGATGTTTCAGCAAGTATAGATGTGCCCCGGTCTTGGGAATTAGGTTTTGTAAATGAGTATATTAAAATAAAAGAAAAAACAGTTTTACTCGGGGACTTTAACGTTCCTTTTGAATCTAAATTTCTAACAAACATTAAGGCTAATTTTAACCACGCATTTAATAAAAAAGGTAACGGGTTTAGAGAAACTTGGTTTTGGAATATTCCCTTGCTTTCTCTCGATCATATTTGGATCTCAAAAGATTTAAAAATTCTTAAAGCAGAGAAAGTCAATACATGGAAATCTGATCATAGTATGGTTAAGGTGTTTATAACAAATTAAATAGTTGTCATTGTTTTAACATACACATTGCCTCAAACATTAGCTCATTACAACGGTATTAATATTATTTTAATCTATGTGTATGGTTTTTGTATAGGTTTATTATTTTTTTAGATATTTAAATTAATTTAATATAGCCTATAAACAAAATGTGATATAAAAATCATATTGAAAAAGGTTACAAAATTAAAAGAATATTAGTTTGTTTGTGGTTTGTTATGTTTCTGTTTTATTCGCAGAAATCATCAGGACAATTAGGGTTTTGTTCAGGAAACTCTGGAGATCCTATTTTTACCGAAGATTTTGGTACAGGAATAGCAAATAATTCACTCCCTACTGGCACTACAACATATTTTTACTCAACAGGTTATCCGGGTGACAGTTTTTATACCGTGTCTAATGGTACTTTTGGAAACGCCTTTGATTGGCATCAAACTCAAGATCATACACTTGGAGATGTTGATGGGAAATGCCTTATTGTTAACGCTGCAGCCTCTCCTGGGGAGTTTTACAGAACAACAGTAACGGGTTTATGTGAAACAACCACTTATGAATTTTCAGCATGGGTTTTAAACCTTGTTATTGCCAATAGTTTTTGTTCAACAGTACCTGGAGGCACAATCCCTATAAATGTTAGTTTTGAAATTTGGGATAGTACAGATACTAATTTACTAGCTAGTGGCGATACAGGAAATATTGTTGAGTTATCATCTCCGAATTGGCAGGAATATGGTCTTGTTTTTCAAACATTAATGGGTCAAAATACAGTAATTCTTAAAATGATTAACAACGGATTAGGGGGTTGTGGTAATGATTTGGCTATTGATGATATTGAATTTAAATCATGTGGAGATACAGTTATAGTATCAGATTTAGCTAATAATGATACAGAGAGTCTATGTAGCTCTCAAGCTCCTTTTAATACGACATTAACCGCAACACCAGATTTTAGCGTATATAATTCACATTTTTATCAATGGCAATCTAGCACTGATGGAGGAGTTAATTGGAACGATTTAGCGGGAGAGAACAATCAAACCTTAAATATCTCAGTCACTAATACCACTTATTTTCGATCTAAAATTGCAGAAGTAGCTATAAACTTAACAAATGCGCAGTGCGTTTCATTTTCAAATGAATATCAAGTCGAAATAAGTATACTACCTACAATGCCTACTTTGGAGTGTTGGGAAGCTGCAGTAATAAATAACACAACTTGCTCTTGGGATGTATCAGGGACGCAACCCATACAGCCAAACATTGAGTGTTGGGAAACCGCCACATTTAATAATACGTCTTGTATCTGGGAAGTAACAGGAACTCAGCCATTGCAACCTACTTTAGAGTGTTGGGAAACCACTACGTTTAATAATATAACTTGCTCTTGGGATGTATCAGGGACGCAACCTGCACAGCCAAATATTGAGTGTTGGGAAACTGCAAGTTTTAACAATACGTCTTGTATGTGGGAAGTAACAGGAACTCAGCCATTGCAGCCTACTTTAGAGTGTTGGGAAACCGCCACGTTTAATAACATAACCTGTTCTTGGGATGTCTCTGGAAACCAACCTGTACAGCCTACATTAAACTGTTGGGAAACCACTGTTTTTAATAATACCAGTTGTCTGTGGGAAGTGTTAGGAACGCAACCTGCGCAGCCAAATACTGACTGTTGGGAAACCGCAAGCTTTAATGATACGTCTTGTATGTGGGAAGTATCGGGGACACAACCCATGCAACCTACTTTAGAATGCTGGGAAACTGCTTTATTCAATACTAACACTTGTGTTTGGGAGATTTCTGGAACACAACCAGGCACTATAATAGAAGAAGATATAGTGTTTTGCGCTACAGAGGACAAACTATTAACAGCTCAATCGAATATTACAAATCCAACTTATCTATGGAATACAGGGGAAACATCTCAAAGTATTGATTTAAATTCAGCAGGAAATTATACCGTTGAAATAATAGGAAGCGTTTGTTCTTTTGAAACTAGAGTGTTTAATGTTACTTTTTTAGAAACTCCAATTATTGATAGTATTATTTCAGATGGAAAAAATATTACTATAAATACCGTAAATATTGGAGATTTTCTATACTCTTTAAACGGTAATATATTTCAAACAAATAATACGTTTTTTAATATTGATGGAGGATTGTATTCTGTTTTTGTTAAACAGAGAGATTGCCCTGAAATAGCTGAAGCAGAGTATTTGCATTTTTTCATTCCTAAGTTTTTCACACCAAATAATGATGGTGTAAATGACACGTTTAATTTAAAGGGGATACAATTTTATAGTTCATCTGAAGTTTCAATTTTTAATAGGTATGGAAAACTGATGAAGTTTTCTAAAAATGGAACTTTTAGTTGGGACGGAACCCTTAGCGGGAGAGGTTTACCTTCTGATGACTATTGGTATGTAATTATTATTGAAGGTCAAAAGTTTACAGGACATTTTACCTTAAAGCGTTAATTTGAGACCTTAAATTGGCGTTTCGCCTCATTCCCAAACTCATCCACCACGGTGATTACATGAACGCCTTGTTTTGGTTTAATAGCAAGCTCATGAATATCTTTTGTGCTTCCCAAAAAAGTATCATCCAAATACCAAAATAATGTAGAATCATGTTTTGAGTGTGCAATTTTTAAAATAAGGTCGTTTATATTACCATCAAAATCTTTCGGTAAAAAAATGCTATTATTTTCTTTAGGGTAAATAAATTCCATAGAAATGGTATTTCCACCTAAACAGTCGCTTCTAAATTTTGGTAATGGCTTATAAAATGGGTTTTTGGCTTTATAGTAATAAGCCATTAAAGGCGGTAATACAAACCATGACTTATGGGTAATATTATCAATAGTTTCACATGAAGAGTTTACTTGAAAAGCTTCGTTTTTATTCAAATGAATTAAAATATGATACGGACAAGGTTTCGTTTTTAAACCACTTACTTGAACAAATTGAGTTTCTATATTTTTACAATTTTGAGATGCTCTATGCCCACTCTCATTACAAATATCAACAGCTTGCATTTCATCAAAGGGTTTTGCAAACCAATCACTGTTTGGTAACACATCAAACACATCAAATAAAATTGGGGCAGCAGTTTCTACACCAACCAAACCTGGTCGCCCTTCTCCATCTGCATTTCCAACCCAAATACCAACAACATAATCTTTAGTGGAGCCTATTGCCCATGCATCACGAAACCCAAAACTAGTTCCCGTTTTCCAAGCTACTTGTTTCGAGTTATCAAAAAATTCCCAGCTTTCATCGCTTTGCGGCCTATTTACTTCCTTTAGGCTATTATAAGTTAAATAAATAGAAGCAGCATCAAATAAGGTTTTATCGCTGGTTTTTTTACCAAAATCAATAGTGTCCGAGGCTATAAAAACAGGTTCGCAAAACTCATTTGAAAAATATTCGCTTGAAGTTTCAGAAAAATGATTTAAAGTAGACGATAAAGCAGCATAACTTTTACACAAGTCCCACAAGTTACTTTCTGCGCCACCTAAAATTAAAGACAAACCATAATGGTTGGCGTTATATTTTAAGTCTTTTAGGTTTAAAGCTTTCAAATAATGGTGAAATCTATCTAGGCCAAACTCTTGCAACATCCTTACCGAAGGTACATTTAAAGAACGAGATAAAGCACGGCTTGCCGGTACTATACCATCGTATGTTTTATTATAGTTTTCTGGGCTATAGTTTCCAAATTGTGTGGGTACATCTGCAATCAAAGTATTGGGTAAAATATCACCAGCATCCAACATGGCTGTATATAAAAAAGGCTTTAAAATACTACCTGTACTTCTGGGCTTATCAATAATATCTA
This sequence comes from Gaetbulibacter sp. 4G1, assembly GCF_002741945.1. GTDB lineage: Bacteria > Bacteroidota > Bacteroidia > Flavobacteriales > Flavobacteriaceae > Wocania_A > Wocania_A spongiicola. Next base: position 567,199 of record NZ_MDVN01000022.1, on the reverse strand, counting down.
CATCTTTTTGATGCGTTTTATCGGTTGGTGTATTACCCACATAGGCTAAAACTTGTCTGGTTTTTACATCTAAAACTAAAACGGCAGCATTATAAATTTCATTTTGACTTAATTGATTATAATGATTTTTTACAATACTATTAATTTGTTTTTGAAGCTCAGAATTTATAGTAGTTTTGATATATTTTCCGTAATGAAACTTTGTTGTTTTTTGTAATAAGTGTGGTGCTATTTGTGGTAATGGATATGGTTTTTGAGGTAATCTTTCAATAATTGATAGCTTATAAGTAAGGGAATCTATAATTTCTTTTTCTAATAGTTTTTTGAGTAGCCTATTGCGTTTTTCAAGTAATCGCTTCTGGTTTTTTCCTGGATAAATTAAACTTGGCGCATTAGGTAAAACGGCAAGAGTTGCACTTTCTGCCCACGATAAATCGTTAGCATGCCTGTTAAAATAACGCCATGATGCGGCATCTAAACCAACTACATTTCCGCCAAAAGGAGCATGACTACTATAATATGATAGAATTTTATTTTTAGAAGCTCGAAACTCTAACCGAGTAGCTAGAATAATTTCTTTAAATTTTTCAAAATAAGTTCTTTGCGTGCCTTTTCTTGAAAGACGGATAACTTGTTGTGTTATGGTACTTCCCCCTCGTTTTACTTTGCCAGATTTTATATTATCTCGTAAAGCTTTATAAATTGAAATTGGGTTAAATCCAGGGTGTTTATAAAAATATTCGTCTTCAAACTGAATAATACACGTTTTAAATTTTTTTGGAATTGAATCATTCTCAGGAAATCGCCATTGACCGTCTTTAGCTATTTGAGCACCCATTAATTCATTATTTGAGCTTGTAATAACAGTTGAAGTAGGGTCTTTAAAAAGTTGATTTGGTAAACAAAAATAGTAGGCAAGTAAAAGCACAGTAACAATTACCGTTTTAATTTTATGTCGCTTTATGTGGTTTATGAGCCTTGTCACTTAAAATATATACTCTAAGCGTTTGTGTTTAGATGTGTTTTAAGATAATTTTATGATGATTTGAGACATTATTTTTTTAAGAATTCATACTCGCGTTCTACTTTACAAATTCGCACATTGTACCAGCTATACCAATATTGTCGTCCTTTTTGTTGTGCTTGCAAATGCTCACTTTGTTGTTTCCAGTTTTTTATAGCCTCTAACGAGTCCCAATAACTTACAGTAATTCCAACATCGTTTTTTGCACTATCCATTCCTAAATACCCCTTTTGTTGTTTGGCTAGAGTTTCCATTTTTTCTGCCATTTCAGAATACCCATCAATATTTTTGTTTTGAGTAGAAGTGAAAATAACTGCGTAATACGATTTAAAATCTTCTTTCATTTTTATAAATCAGTTTTAATTAAAAGCCATGTGCTGACAATTTTTTCTTATCCCAAGTTAAAACTTGAACCCCTTTTGAATAATGAACTCTATCGGGTTTATTATTAATAATATGATTAAACCTAGGGTAATTTATTTTAAGATTTTCAATATGAATATTTTGAATAGGCCATTCAACATGATGCACGTCGTATTCAATAATGTGTTTTTTATAATCTTGAAAAACAGTATAGCGCTCGGTAAGCCATAAATCAGTTTTGTCTTTTTTAACAGGCAGGCTATCTAACTTATACTTAATATGAAATGAATCATTAAACGCTGTGTTTTTAGAGTCATAATTAGATTCATTTCTTTTCATTTTTGAATATCGATATGGAAATTTAGATAGCGTTTTTAATACCCTACAGGACGATCGTTTGCTGCCTTCCATACTCAAAAAATAAACACTTGGCTTCCTATTACAAACAACATAAACACGAATATTTATCTCATGAAAATCTGATATATGCGGAATTTTAGGCAAGCTTTTTATACCAATATTATTCATGTTAAAAGCCACTAGACTTACCCAGGTTTTTCCGTTTATAATATCCAACTCTATATTTTTAGGGAGTAAAGGTTTTATCAAAGTTTCGTTAACTTCCCAATGCAAAAAAACAGCTTCGTTCCATTCTTGATAAAACTTCCATGAACGTTTAGGATATTCAAACGATCTGTGAGATGTTTGTTTTAATATTTCAGACGACTTCATAACTAAAAGCTATTTTTTTACTAATATAGTTTGCTAATTGTTATTTTTAGACTCTAAAAAATAAACTTATTAATAAAAAAGTCCAAATACTAATTTTAGTTTTTTTTAATCTAACGATTTTAAATTTACATGCTCAATTGGGTTTTTGTAGTGGAAATTCTGGCGATCCTATTTTTACTGAAACTTTTGGTGCTGGAATAACAAGTTCACCATTACCAGCAGGAACAACAACATATACTTTTGCTGGCGGATCGCCTAGTGATGGGTTTTATACCGTATCCAGCAATACAAATTTTTTTGATTGGCATGATATAGATGACCACACTCCAAACGATACAGATGGAAGAATGCTAGTAGTTAATGCAGATTTCTCCGCTGGAGAATTCTATCGAACTACAATAAGTGGATTATGCGAAAACACATCGTATGAGTTTTCGTCTTGGATGATTAATTTACTGCCAAGTACAACCTCTTGTCCAAACGGCGGGATTCCTATAAATGTAAGATTTGAAATTTGGGATAACACCGATACAAACTTATTGGCAAGTGGCAATACAGGTAGTATAAATGGAACCTCAGGTCCTAATTGGGTGCAATACGCCTTAGTATTTCAAACATTACCAGCTCAAACATCTGTTATTTTAAAAATGTTAAACAATGGTGTTGGTGGTTGTGGAAACGATTTAGCTATTGACGATATTGTTTTTAAAACATGTGGTGATACCGTAGCTATCGAAGATGCGTTAAATAACAACAATATTTATGTGTGTGAAGATCAGTTGCCTTTTTCTACACAATTAACTGCAATTCCTGATTTTTCTATTTTTTCATCTCATTTTTATCAATGGCAAGAGAGCACAGATGGGATTAATTGGACGGATATAGTTGGAGAAAATAATCAAAATTACACACCTACTCTTACAAGTAATACGTCTTTTTATAGGGTTTTGGTAGCAGAAGATGCTGTTAATTTAACAAACTCATCGTGTAATTCAACATCCGAAATTTTTGAAATTAGAGTTATTCCTTTTCCTAACGCACCAACAAGCAATGGTGATTTAATGATTTGTCAAAACGATAATACAATGCTTTCAGTAAATGTTCCAAACGACGTTATAGTAAATTGGTACGATGCGGCCGTTGGAGGCAATTTACTACAGGCAAATATTAGAACATATAGCCCGAATGGTGTTTCAGGAACGTACTATGCCGAAGCAGAAACTATGCTTGGAGGCTGTTTGTCAACTACAAGAACAGCTTTACAAGTTAACTATTTTGAGATTCCAAATGTAACAGACGAAACTTTAGAGTTTTGCGAAAATACATCTATAACTTTATTTGCAAATCCAACTAACCCTAGCATAGTAACTTCTTACTTATGGAGTAATGGAGAAACTACCGACCAGATAGATGTATCAAGTGCAGGGACATATACTGTTCAAGTAAATAGTGGTAGTTGTTCTGTTATTAAAACAATTCAACTAAACCAAATAAACAACCCTACAATTGAAAGTGTTATATCCGATGGGAATGATATTATTATTAATGCGTCTTCAAACACGGGAACCCTCCTATATTCATTAAACGGAAACATTTTTCAACCCAGCAATACTTTTTTTAATGTAGACGGAGGGTTATATACAATTTATGTCAAAAATCAAGAATGTGCACATATTACATCACAATCGTATTTACATTTTTATATCCCTAAGTTTTTTACACCTAATAACGATGGCGAAAATGATGTCTTCGATTTAAAAGGTATTGAGTATTATTCAACATCATTTGTATCCATTTTTGATAGATACGGGAAGCTATTAAAAAGCTCTAGAAATAGCTCATTTTCATGGGATGGCACTTTCAATAATCAACAATTACCAACCAATGATTATTGGTATATAGTTGTAATTGACGGACAAAAATTTACAGGGCACGTTACTTTAAAGCGTTAAACTGTTTTAGGGTTTTAGACAATTCTTGATTTCTATTATCTGCAACTTAATTGGTGTAACTGTTTTTTTCCTCTGTTTTATCACTAAGATATTGCACGAATTCAAACTGATTTCCATCGGCATCAGCAAAATAGTCTCTAATTCTAAATTGTTCTACTTCTTTTGGAAAATCTCGCTTATAACCATTACTAAGAAGATTGTTTGCTATTTCTTCTACATTCGGCACTACAAATCCTAAGTGATTGATTCCTATTTTGTCATAGTTCTTGTCAACTTTTAAATCACTTAGCTTTGCTTGATTAATAGCAATATAGGTGTCATCATCTCCTAAGTGCACCCATTCTCTCATCTCGTTACCACCACCTCGTATCTTAAAGTGAGGAAAGGCGATTTGGAAGAACTTAATGGCCTCCTTTAGATCGTTTACTGTAATATTGGCGTGTTCTAAATACATACTTTGTGTTCTCATATTATTATTTTTTAATTTATAACAAATATCAGAATAGCACAAAAGCTATAAAACGGACTTCAGTACAGAAAAACACCTGTACCATAGTACAGGTTAATGATAAATTAAAAGTAATTTAGACACTTAGAAGGCCTCTCTTTAAACTAATATCTACTGCTTCGGTACGCGTATTTGCATTGAGTTTAGATAAAATGGCAGTAACGTGGAATTTAACTGTACGCTCGGATATGAATAATTCTTTACCTATTTGACCGTTGGTTAAACCTCTCCTTATTAAGGTAAGGACTTCTAATTCTCGCTTAGTTAAGGGCAAGTCTGGATAGAGAAACTCTTTAGAGTTATTCCTCGCTTTTTCTTGCTCTTTTGTTTCTTTGCTAAACATCGTTAAATGCTTCTGAAGCTCCTTGGCCTTATGCAATGCTTCACTTATTTTGTTATCGTTACTATCTGAATTACCAAGGCAGGATACTATGGCTTCTATTTGTGGATGAAAAACCCGTTCAAGTACTTTATGAAGAGATACATCTAATTTAAGATTGTTGCTCCTATTTGAATGTTGTAATCTTGTACGTTGAATTGCTGTCCCAACTAACTCACTAATGGTGTTAAGAATAGCCAATTCCTTTTCGTTCAGTTGTCGCGTTTCTTTACTTAGCAAGTTCATGAGTCCTACCTTTTGCCTATTAACGGTAATGGGAATTACAGCATGAAACTTTAAGTCTTTAGTTCCTGTGCTAATATTCTCTAACCTTGAGCAAGTAATCTCACTAATATTCATTGCCTGATCTATATCGTCTGCCAAATACTGTTTTATACAATAACACCTACCAGATAAGCGCTCTGGATGATTGCTTAAAGCAGGAGGCAGATTGTAGGAAGCAGCTAAGTACACCGATTTATTATCTGGTTCGGTAAGCCAAAACCAACCTGTTTCTAAGTTTAGAATCTCAACAGTCTTCTCTAAAGATTTTCTAAGCGCAGAATGTAGAGAGAACTCCTTATTTAGATGGCTCGCTATTTCATATAAATGAGAAAAATAATCTTTATCGTTCATTGTTGAATTCTAAATATAGAGAAAAGAATTCATTATTTCTCAACTACAACCCATTTCCCTTTAGTTCTAACCAAATATTCATTGTCGTACATGGCTTCAGCTTGGATTCCAGGCAAATAGTAAGTTCCTAAATACGATGCATTTAACATCACATTAAAAATTTTAGTACTATGTTTCCCTTTTTCTGGTAAATCAAAATAGAAGTTTACACGATCATCTCTAATATCTGTAAATCTAGCTTGACTAGTTGTCGCACTGCCAAAATCTGTAAATCGTGTATTCACAATTTCCCACCCTGATGGAAAAACTTGTGTAAGCGCTATATCGTTTACGCGTTCATTTTTCAAATTACTAACACTAACCGTAGCAACAAAGTCTTGTCCTTGCTGTAGTTTGGACACATTAATTTTATTTCCTTTTAAATCTTTGTATGTATATGCTACACTTAAACCACGTTGTTCGGCAAGTTCTTGACCTAAAGGTAGTTTCCCTGAGTTTAAAACCCGTACATAAACCACATTGTCTTTCTGGTTTGTAAAAGATAAACTATTTGCACCATCATTTACTTTTAACTCGCGTTGTGCAATGGCACTTTTTGTGTCTATACTTTCTGTTTTTTCATTAATTGTATAATTTACTTTTAATGCTTTTCCTCCATTAGCATTCACCATTTTTGCCATAGCCAATAAACTGTAAGCTGTTGTTTGTGTACTCATCCAACGATTACTAGATAAATCTTTTGCAATGTATTGAGCCAATTCACGCATATTTTTGTTTTTAGTAAGCACCATAGTCTCTAAAGCCATGGCACGATTTCTATCTCTAGAACCATACGTGTAATAATTATAACGGACAGGTTTAAATTCAATGTTTGCAGATTGCGAAATTTTATCGCTAGCTTCTTTTTGTCCTGCCAAAGCATAAGCCGCAGCTAATCGCCATTTGGCTTCGTTTGAAATTTCGCTAAACTCTCGTAAACGGTTCATACTTGCCAGATCTGGACTTCCTGCCAATGCCAAAGTGTATAATCTGTAAGCTTGGGCTAAATCAGAATTATAACTTCTATAACTTGGACGCCAATTACTTGCTGCCTGTTTTTGATAAGCAATCCAGTTGCTTTTAAAAGTTAATGGTAACACATAACCTTTCTTTTCGGCTTCAATTAAAAAATGCCCAGCGTAACTGGTTCCCCAATCGTTTGCGTTGTTTTCTCCCATCCAATAACTCATGCCTCCGTTTGGTCTTTGAAAATGCCCTAATCGTTTTATACCGTTTTCAATATTATTTTGAATAGCTTGCTTTTTCTTGTGAGTTAAATCGAAAATATCACCTAAAAATAACTGCGGAAATACACTCGATGTGGTTTGTTCTACACAACCATGTGGATACTGAATTAAATATTGCAATCTGCGTGAAAAATCCATTGGAGGTAATGTAGAAAACTCTAACGTAGCCGAATTTGTTCCTGCTACACCAAAGGTAGAAAACTCTAAAGTTTCATTTGTATTCGCCTCTAATGTTTTATCAATGGCTTTTGATGTGATTGGATTTGGGTTTATCACATCCAATTCCACTTTATAAGTCGACTTTTCACCATGTCCAGTGGCAATAACTTCAACTGTATTAATGCCTTTTGCTTTACTAACATCAAGTTCAAAATACGTCATTTGCTCATCGGGTTTAGCAAAACTTAGTGATTTTTTAGCGCTGCCAGCTACAGTAATTCCATTGCTTAATTTTAAACTAATGTTTACATTTTTAACTTTGGGCTCCATTGCAAAAACCGTTACAGGAAGTGTTACTTTTTCCCCTGGACTTAATTTCCGCGGAAGTGTTGCTAAAACCATTAAAGGTTTTTTAACTTCAACAGATTTATCGGTGCTTCCATAAGCTTCATTTTTATTATCACCAGCAATAACCATGGTGCGTACAGCGCCAATGTAGTTTGGTAATTTTATGGTATGCGTTTTTTGTTCACCAGTATTTAAAGAAAAAGGGCCTAAATAAGTAACTACAGGCTTAAAACGATTGGCTTTTTTGTTTTTTCCGCCAGTAGCATTGCCATCACCACCAATAGCAAAAACTTGATCTATACTACCAGAATATGCACCAATAATAGCATCAAAGACATCCCAAGTCTTAACACCTAAAGCTTCTCGCTTATAAAACTCGTTCCAGGCATTAGGCGTTTTAAATCGTGTTAAATCTAGTAAGCCTTCTTCAACCATGGCTATTGTATAGGTCATAGCTTTGTTGCTTTTTTCTGAAACAGTAACCTTAAATGTTTCTTTTGGACGTAAAACATTAGGCATTTTTAGTTGAGGTTCTAATTTGGTGTTTGGGTCTTCAACCATTAAAGGAATGACACCAAATAACCGAATAGGCAAATCGTTTTCTGAAATGGCATGCGGTTGCAAAAGCGAAATATTTACAAATACATTTGGTGCCATTTCTGGTGATACAGGAATATTAACCGTAGTTTCCCCTGGTTGCGTTTTTACCCATTTAAAATCTAGAACTTCGGTGCCATTTTCAATACTTACTAAAGCACGACCTTCGCTACCAGATTGAAACGTTATTTTTGCGGTTTCACCAACGTTGTACTTTTCTTTATCTGCAGAAAACACAAGCATTTTTGCAGCTTCTTTATCTCCAGATGTAGAGTTGCTCCACCAGTTTTTATAAAAATAAGCTGTTCTTCCTGTAGCATGACCGCTTATTGGATCAATAATTCTGATAAGATAACGGCCTCTGTCTTGGTCTGGAATGTTTATGTTTAATGTACTTTTTCCGTTAGCATCCGTATTTATTTTAGAACTTAAATAAGGTCTGTGGTAGCTACTTGAAACATAGCTTGATAGATTATCGTAAGATGAGTTCCACCACCAGCGCCATTCAATTTTATATACTTTTACTTCAAGGTTATTTCGTTTTATGGGTTTTCCGTGAGCATCAACAACTACAACATCAAAGGCTTGGTTTTCATCTGTAAAAAACGAACCGTAAGTATTTCCTTTTGGAGAACGCAAACCAACAAATGACTCGTAAGGGGCATATTTTTTTGTAAATGCATCCATGGAGAAATCGCCACCGTTTTCAAAGGCTCTTACTAAAAATTGAGCATTTAACATCCCTGGAGCGTTTTTGCCAACATTTAGTTTATTATTAATTTTTGCTAAGCCTTCAGCATTAACATTACCCTCAAAAATATTGAATTCTTCAGTTTGAAATTTACGCGTAGGATCATTAAAGACGTAGTTTTTATAATTTTTAAAACTTGTATACAATGGTGTAAACTTTGCTTTAATTTCTGTCTTTAGGTTTTTCCCTGGAGCACCATGAAGCCATTTAACATCTAATGTTCCTTTTAATGGAGCTTTACTAGTTAAGATGTCATTCTCAAAATTCACTTTAATTTTTAAACGATTTGGTTTAACGGTTTCAATTTTTAAACCTTTATAAAACGTTGCGCCACCAACAGAAACTTTGGCATTATAATTACCAGTTTTATCTTCTTGAGACGTTGGAACTGTGAATTTGTAAAAATTATTAAGATTATTAGTGGTTACTTTTTTATAGACCAATTTCCCATTAGGATTAGTAATTTCCATTTTAACAGGATGCCCTTTTGGAAGCTTATTATGGGTGTCGTTTAGCATAAAGGTCAAATGGAGTGAGTCTCCAGGTCGCCAAACCCCACGTTCTCCATAAATGTAACCTTTAAGTCCGCGTTGTAAACGGTTTCCAGAAACATCAAATTTACTTAGCGATAGCGAATTTCCGTCATATAGTTTTACATACGTTGTGTTTTGCCCTTTAGAAACAATAGCGAAATTAGCATGCTTTTCAGAATCGATTGTAATTAAACCTTGGTCGTCAGTGGTTCTACTAGCTATGTTTTGTTGCTGAAAATTATAAAGAGTAACCTTTGCACCCGCTTCTGGGTTGGTGCTTAAAATATTAGTTACTGCAAAATAATATGAGTTATTTGAGCCTCGTTTTGCAATTACACCAAGGTTTGAAGCTAGTAAGTTTTGAGACACTATTTTGCGTTCATTATAATAAGCATCATGACATGGATTTTGTTCTTCACGCCAATTGTAGCTGTAATTTTTATATCGATATACTAAATTATCCCAATATGCTTCTTCTTTTAAATCTTCATCTTTCGTAGAGATTTCATTTAAGCCATCTTCATAATAGTCCTCTTCGTAATACTCGTCATATTCATCATTTTCAGCATTAGTAATATTAGAATTTGCCTCGCAATCATATAACGAATAATTTCTGTTATAACTTAATTCTATACGATAAATAGCGCCAGTATCAGCTTTAAAGAACTTAGACAAATCAATACTATAAGCTTTCCACTTTCCAGTATTTTCTGTTGGAGTTTGAAGCTGAATAGTTTGTTTTGCAATACGACGACCTACTTTTTTAATATCATAAGTGTTATTGCTATTTAAATTATTGTCTTGTAGAAATTGAAGGATATTGTCTTCAAAAATTTTAATAACTCTAACGTCAACAGCGCTTAAATTAACGGCCTCAAAATTGAATTTTAATTCTTCAGAATTAGGTAAAATAGTACCATTGCTAATTAAACGCACTTGAGGCTTTAATTCTTCAAAAGCAATAATTTCAGAGAATGGTTTCTTTAATTTGTAACTCTCGGTATTTTTAATGCCTTGAAAAACATCAACCTGAATATTGCCAACTAATTTGCTGTCTGGATATACTTTTAGCACATTGCCATCAACAACATATTTTGGGTTTTTAACTTTTTGAATAGTAACTAATCCATCAAAATTTTGCTGTTTTTTTAAAGGGTCTGAAAAATTGATAGACAAATGTTGTTCTGGCGATTGAATAACATCTACATCAACAATTGTAAAGTTATTTTTTCCAGGAATATTGATTGTATTTTCACCTTTGTTTGATGCTTTTATGTTTTTTCCGTCCCACTTTACAAGAATTTTGCTGTCTTCAACTTGTCGATTAATGCTATCAATTTTAAATTCGAAAAACTTAGAACTCGCATTTGTTTCATTAAAAACAATAGATAAATTTTTACTGTTTTGAGAAGCTTCAACTAAACCTTTGGCATTGTTAATTGATATAATATCGGCAGATTTTATAGTACCTTCAAGATATTGCCATTCTTTGCTATAAGATTGTAAATGATTTGTAACTACATTGAAATTTGGAGTGATGGTTTTAAACTGAAAGGTATAACCTTTAAAGCCTTTGGGCATGTTCTCATAAATGCTACCAAGTTTTACTGTAATAGTGTATTCTGTTGCAGGTTTTAAATATTCGTCCGGTATAAAAAGTAAAGTATGCTTATTGGAAGCAGTTAATTTGCCCTCAACATGAGGTTTTATACTTACGATTTTATCAGTGATTTCCATACCCATTTCCCAACCTTCAACATCGTTAGCTAAACTAATTTGAATAGGACTAGCAACTGATGTAATTCCAGATGTTGTGTAACTAATGTAATCTCTGAATTTGAAAAGATTATCGGTTTCTACCACTTTCTTTTTACAGGATATAACTAACGTAAGAATCAATACGAAAGCAAAAAGTTTTTTTAATGACATAGGATTGATGGATTTAAGTGAAAATGAACTGGTGAAAAGAAAGCGTAGGCAGTTTCATTTGTAGATTTTTATTGATTTTATCTGTCAAATGTAACATCGAAATAACTTTTGTAGGAGAAAGATATTTTTTACATACGATGTTTCTTGTTAATAAAGTTACGTTCAAATTTTGATGTTTAGATTTTTTTAAAACGTTAAATAAGTCTTAACGTTTTAAATGTTCATTTTTTTAAAATTAATTAAAAAACTCGATGAACGTCCTTTTTTAGAATATAAATACTAGAATTTTTGTGTCTATGGATCTATAAATCAAAAACTAGCGTATATTCGAATACCCCAAATTAAATACTTATGAAAACCTACTATTTTAAAACTTGGTTAATTTTGTCATGTTTTGCAGTATTAACGTGTACTGTTTCATGTTCAAAAGATGATTCGCTTGAAGATATAGAAAAGTTAGAAACACTCTCTATTGAAGAAGAAATATTTCAACTAGTAAACTTACATAGAGTGAGTATTGGTAAAGAGCCTCTAGTCATAAACGATTTAGCGACAGAATTAGCAGAAGAGCATACCCATTATATGATTGCGCAAAAGGATATAAGTCATGATTATTTTGACGAAAGGTCCGATCGATTATTTAATGAAGAAAAAGCTTCTAGAACTGGAGAAAATGTTGCTTATGGTCAACAATCTGCTAAAGATGTTATGGACGCTTGGATAGATAGCAGTGGGCATCGAGCAAATATAGAAGGTGATTTTACACATATTGGTATTAGTGTTGTAAAAAACAGTTCTGGAGTATATTATTTTACACAGATTTTCCTAAAGAAAAAGCCAGAGCCAAATAATACTTAATCTTTATAAATCCCAATAGATAATTCGCCTTTATCGTTTATGGTAGCTCTGTACATGCCAGCAGTATTAAACTCGGCTATCATATTTCCGTTTTTATCAATGGCAACAATACCTCCTGTACCACCAAGACGGGTTAATTTATTTTGAATGACTTCTTGAGCGGCTTCTTTTAAGCTCAAGTTTTTATATTCCATTAAAGCAGAAATATCATAAGCGACCATTCCACGCATAAAATATTCGCCCCAACCTGTACTTGACACGGCACAAGTATTATTATTAGCATATGTACCAGCGCCAATAATTGGAGAATCTCCTATGCGCCCCCAGCGTTTATTGGTCATTCCACCTGTTGAGGTTCCAGCAGCTAAGTTGCCGTTTTTGTCTAAGGCAGCACAACCCACAGTTCCAAATTTTGAATCTTTAATATCGCCATCATAAAACGAAACTTTAGTATCATGATCTAGTTCTGTTTGTTCTTTTTCTTTTATGTTTTGAAGTGATTTATAGCGCCTTTCAGTATAAAAATAATTTGGCTCAACAATTTGTAAGCCTTGTTTTTTTGCAAAAGTGTCTGCCCCTTTTCCAGACAGCATTACATGAGGCGATTTTTCCATAACAGCCTTGGCTAAATCAATAGGGTTTTTAACGGTTGTTGTTCCAGCTGAAGCTCCTGCGTTTAAAGTTTTTCCGTCCATAATAGAAGCATCATGCTCGTTAGTTTCTTCATGAGTAAAAACAGCGCCTTTTCCTGCATTAAATAAAGGTGAGTCTTCCATAACATTTATAGTTTTTGTTACAGCATCTATACTAGTCCCCCCGTTTTTTAAAATTTCATAACCTACTCTAATAGCCTCTTCTAATTTCTGTTTATAAGCGGTTTCCATCTCTGGAGACATATTCTTTTTTAAAATAGTGCCGGCACCTCCATGAATAATAATAGAGAATTCTTGTCTAGGGTTGCCTGTTGTTACTTCAGTATTGTTTTCAGCATTTTTACAAGCACTAAAAATGAATAAAGTAGAAAGTAAAAAGATGATTTTTTTCATAATAAATAGAGTCTGCTAAATGGCTTTTAAAGATAGTATTTTTAATATAAAATTGAGAAAGATAAACACTATAAATTAGTATATTCGCAACAAAATTTAGTAATAATAATAAAACGAAAATATATGGAAGCAGTAACTACTGATTTCGGAATAAAAGAAGCCTTGAATGAGTTGGGGTTAAGTGCAATTAATGAAGGAACTTCAACAGGTTCAAATAATTTTTCTAATGGAGAAATTATTGAATCATATTCTCCTGTTGATGGAAAATTAATTGGAAAAGTAAAAACGACAACAAAAGCAGATTACGAAAGGGTAATGAATGCTGCAACAACAGCCTTTTTATCTTTCAGAGATATGCCAGCTCCACAACGTGGAGAAATTGTGCGTCAATTTGGAAACAAATTAAGAGACTTAAAAGAACCATTAGGAAAATTAGTTTCATACGAGATGGGTAAGTCTTTACAAGAAGGATACGGAGAGGTTCAAGAAATGATTGACATCTGTGATTTTGCTGTTGGATTATCAAGACAATTAAACGGGCAAACCATTCCATCGGAACGTCCTGGACATGTTATGAGAGAGCAATGGCACCCAATTGGTGTTGTTGGGATTATCTCTGCTTTTAACTTTCCAGTTGCAGTTTGGGCTTGGAACACAGCTTTAGCATGGATTTGCGGTGATGTATGTGTATGGAAAGCTTCAGAAAAAGCTCCATTATGCTCTGTTGCTTGTCAAAACATTATAGCAGGAATTTTAAAAGAAAACAACTTGCCAGAAGGCATTTCTTGTATTATTAATGGTGATTACAAAGTTGGTGAAATGATGACTACAGATCCTAGAATTCCTTTAGTTTCTGCAACAGGTTCAACTAGAATGGGAAGAATTGTTGGTGCAACAGTAGCTGAGCGTTTTGGGAAATCTTTATTAGAATTAGGAGGAAACAATGCTATAATTATTACACCTTCTGCAGATTTAAAAGTAGTTGTTCCTGGTGCAGTATTTGGAGCTGTTGGAACCTGCGGACAACGCTGTACATCTACTCGACGATTAATTATTCACGAATCTGTTTATGATAAAGTAAGAGACGCAATAGTTGGTGCTTATGGCCAATTAACTATTGGAAACCCATTAGATGAAAAAAATCATATAGGTCCTTTAATTGACAAAGATGCTGTAAATACTTATTTATCTGCTATTGAAAAGGCAAAAGCAGAAGGTGGAAACGTACTAGTTGAAGGCGGTGTTTTAGAAGGCGAAGGTTACGAAAGCGGATGCTACGTAAAACCAGCAATTATTGAAGCTGAAAATCATTTTGAAATTGTACAACACGAAACCTTTGCTCCAATTTTATATTTAATGAAATATTCAGGAGAAGTAGAAAATGCTATTGATAAGCAAAATGGTGTTGCTCAAGGCTTATCATCTGCAATTATGACTAACGAAATGAAAGAAGCAGAGAAATTCTTATCATACGCTGGTTCAGATTGTGGTATTGCCAATGTAAATATTGGGACATCTGGGGCAGAAATTGGTGGTGCTTTTGGTGGTGAAAAAGAAACGGGTGGCGGACGCGAGTCTGGATCTGATGCTTGGAAAGTATACATGAGACGTCAAACAAACACTATTAATTATTCTGATGAGTTACCATTAGCTCAAGGGATTAAGTTTGATCTTTAAAAAAAAGAACACTAAATAAAAAAAGCCACATCGAAAGATGTGGCTTTTTTTTCTTAAAACATTAATGGATATTTATAAAACTATGAGTTAGATCAAAATTCATGATTCCAGAAAACAGCCCTTTTCCAGAGCGCTCTTTAACAAAAAACTTTTCTTTTTTGTCACTTTTTTGAGGAGCCACTTTCCCTATTATATTGCCTATATTAACAAGAGTGTTGTAACCGATGGCATTCAATTCATAATCATGACTTAGTTTAAAAAAATGAATTTTTGAATACTCTAAAAACAAATCAAATTGGTTAAAGTTATTTGAGAAATTATGTATCAATATATCGTTGCTAAAACCTTTAAAATTATTGTTTTGTTGAACTTCACCTATTTCTAAATTAGAAAATTCTGCCAATAAGTTAATGTTATTAATGCTTCCAATTAAGCCTTTTTTAATATTGTTAAGGGCAAACTCGCCACCATTAATATTTTCAGTTAAAAACAATGCGTCTTTAACTTTTATCACATTGCTATTATTACTAAGAGATTTTGCAATAAATTTTCCTCCGTCAAGCCTAACGGAAAGTTTGTTTTCTAAATTATTTGCTAATCTAATTATTGTGTTTTTTGCATCAATTGTGAGCTCAATATTCGTTGGAATTTTAATAATAAAACTTTTGTTATAGCTTCTTTTTTTTCGGCTATTAAATTTGTTAATTAACTCTTCTTTTTCTTTTGCACTGTATCTACTAGAGTTTTTAATTAACTCTTCGTAAAAGGAAACAGGGGTTCTAATTTCTTTTATTTCTTCTATTAAATCTTGTTTAGACTTTTTATTATAGTTTTTGACTTTAGATGTATCTTTTTTATACAAGTTTCCTAGCATAGCATTTAATCTTGCATTAAAGTAAATTTTAGATTTATCAACTAATGTAATATGATTGTCACTCATTTGAGCTTCGATTTCAATTTTTTCAATTATTCCTTTCTTTTTTCTTTTAGGATAATTATCAAACACTACGTTATACTCTACATAAAAGTTTTCATCAGGAGATGATTCTATTTTAACTGTACCACCTTTTAATTTTAACAGAGCTGTAGTATTTTTATCTGTTTTAAAGTTTTTTGAATAAATATTTTCTTTTTGTGCCAATAGAGTGGCTGATGAAAGAAACATTAAAAGCCATAATTTAAATTGTAATGTTCTCATGTTCTTTATTTAATAAGTTAATGTGTTGTTGAATATCTTTTAATAGTTGTAATCTGGTTTTTAAATTTTCGATTAGAGCTTCAATTACAATCATATTGTTTTTGTCTATTTTGTATTGATTCGAAATTTCTTGATAGCCATCATTTAATTCGCTCAGTTTATTCTCATAGCGCTTTATAAGCTTTTTATCTTTTGTTAATACAATAAAACTTTGCCATTCCTTGTCAATATTTTCTAAATAGGTTTTTTCAATCTCTTTTAATTGTATTTCTAGAGCGGTATCGGCTAAACTGTTTTCTTTTGAAAATGGATTAGTAACTATTATTCCAATAGATAATAAGACAATAAATAAGGCAACGTATTTGTATAAAATACTAATATTAATATACTTTTTCTCTTTTTTTGAAGATTGAAGTTTCTCTAAAAACTCGCTTCTATGAGAGTCTGGCAACTCCCTTTTAGGAAACGAATCTCCTTTGAAAAGAGTTCTAATATCGTGCTTCATAATTTTGTTTTTTTAAAAAGTTTCTAAGTAACATTTTACCCCTACTTAAATGTGTTCTTGAAGTTTTAATGGGAATGTTTAGAATCTCTGAAATTTCAGAGTGATCGTAACCTTCAATTAAATACAATTGTAATACAAGCTTGTATTTTTCTGGTAGTGTATTAATAGTGTTTTCAATAATCACCTTAGATAATCCTGAATCAAACTCCCAAGAAGTCTCATTATCAATAATTTCGAATGTTTGACTTTCTATAGAAACTGTTTCAAGTTTTTTCTTCTTTAAAACATCAATACATTGATTTATAATTATTTTTTTTAACCAAGCTCCAAAACTAAGATCGTCTTTATAAGTGCTTAGTTTAAAAAACGCTTTTAAAAACCCTTCTTGCATAGCATCTTTTGCTTCGTCTTCATTTTTTAAATACCTACATGCTATATAAAACATAGCTTCACAGTATGAATCGTATAAATGCATTTGGGCTTTTTGGTCGCCTTTGATACACTTTTTAATTAATACACTTATTTTTTTAGACATTTAATCTTGACGGTTATACTATTAAAAACGAAGAAAAAAAAGAAAGGTTTCATTTTACATGAAAAAACCTTGTCTCAGATTCCAGAATATACTGGTAGAAACAAGGTTTATATCTAATTAAAGATTAATAGCAGTACAAAAGTGTTTATAATTAATGTGTTACACAATAGTTGAAAGTTAAATTAATATTAATTTTATCAACAGGAAATTAACTGTATTTCACTTTTCTTAAAATCCTCAACGACTCTTTGTATAGACTATACAATTCTTTACTATAATTTTTTAAATAGGGCTTTGCTTCGTTAAGCTTATCAATAGCATCATCAAAAAGGTTGAGGTGGCAAATTAAATAGGTTGCAGGTAAATTTTTTAAATCTTGCTCTTCAGTTTTTGTAAAAGAAACTCCT
Source organism: Gaetbulibacter sp. 4G1 (assembly GCF_002741945.1). GTDB lineage: Bacteria > Bacteroidota > Bacteroidia > Flavobacteriales > Flavobacteriaceae > Wocania_A > Wocania_A spongiicola. The sequence goes on along the minus strand of NZ_MDVN01000022.1, from coordinate 549,776 downwards.
TTTTTTAGTTTTTCTAAAATTGCATTATTAGAATTATAAATATGATGTAACACTTTTTTATCAAACTGAGGTGGTTTAAATAACAACTGGGTCTCAATATTATAATTAGCATTGTTTTCAAAATGAATAATAGTTTCTTCAAGCGGATAATACTTATTGGTATTTTGTAGCCCAAGATTCACATATTCAATAATTTTAAAGCTATCAGCATTAATGGAAATAGAAACTTCATCTAAAGCTGAAAAAAACAAACGAACTTGTTCATTAATAAGCTCGATATCTACTCTAGAGAAAAAGGTTTCATCTTTTACTATTTTTTTTTGCCCAGACCAACATACCACAAAGTATTCTTTAAAAACTTTGTATTTTGCATTATAGTCTTTACGCGTATTCATGAAATGAAAAACAGAATCAAGTGTGTGTTCAATATTGTTTTGGGCATGGTTTTCAATAGCCTCAACAATTTTAGAATTAATGTCTTTTATTTCTATATCAAACACCTTAGGCATACTCATGCTGCCATCTCTAAAAAACACTGAGCCACCATAATATTTCCAAATGTTTTTTCGTAACGATGTTATTTTACCCGTTGGCCTTATAGTTACCAACCCTACTACTTTATCGTCTGGTAAATGTGGAAACGGAATGTTTTCGTATTGCACTATTGGAGGGTGGCTTAAATAGGCATTTATGAGGTTTTGAATTTTACTATCGTCAAAAAAATCGACACCAATAATATTATTGTCTTCATCTTCAACTCCTATTACTATATACGAATTGTTTTTTGGATTACTGTTTGAAAGGGCGCAAATGTGCTTTAAAAATTTAGCTTTACCTTCTTTATGACTAATATCTATTTTACGCTTTTTATCATAAAAACTATTCTCATCGTTGTGAGCCAAAAGGTGTTTTATAAGTAGGCGTTTGTTAATCATATCTGTCATTCTTGCTAAAGCAGAAACCTTATGGTTTAAAATTCTTTTTTTACAATTGTTGAGCTAGCCTGGGCTGTAGGAAATACTAATAAATCGGCAATATTTACGTGTGGTGGACGCGATATAGCAAAATAAATAATTTCTGCTATATCTTTAGCTTGTAACGCTTTAAAGCCTTTATAAACGTTATCGGCTATCGCATCACCTTTAAAACGTACTTGTGAAAACTCGGTTTCAACCAATCCGGGGTTTATAGAACCTACTTTTACACCAAACGGATTTAAATCAATACGCATCCCTTCTGTAATTGCTAAAACAGCATGTTTACTAGCACAGTAAACATTTCCTTTAGGGTAAACTTCTTTCCCTGCTGAAGAACCAATGTTTATAATATGCCCAGATTGTCTTTCAGTCATTTGCGGAATAATAGCCTTACTCACATAAAGTAATCCTTTTACATTTATATCCATCATGGCGTCCCAATCGTCAGTATTTCCGCTATGTATGGGGTCTAATCCATGAGCATTTCCGGCATTATTAATAAGAATATCAATATTTTTAAAATCTTTTGGAAGCGATTCAATGGCTTTTAAAGTTTCATCTTTATTACGCACATCAAAATTTAATATGTGTACATTGGTTAAACGCTCTAAAGCTTTTTTTATAGTATTTAAGCGTTTTAATCGCCTTCCGCAAAGCACTAAATTAATACCATGTTTTGCAAACTCGTAAGCGGTAGCTTCTCCTATACCACTTGTTGCTCCTGTTATTAAGGCTGTTTTATTTTTCATTCTTATATATTCATTTAAACAAATAATTTAATAAAAGTCTTTTTTGAGACTGAAGACTGCAGATTAGTTTTAAGGTACTTTGTGCCCTTGGCAAGCAACTAAAATTAAAAACCAGTCTTCAAGTTCTAAATCTATTTCAGTTGCTTTAACAGCATTTTTTAATCGTTCTTTATTTGTTGAACCAACCACTGGATGAATTTTTGCTGGATGCTTTAATAACCAAGCCAATAAAAGCTGATCTTCGGTTGCGTTGTATTTATCCATTAGTTTACCCAATTGCTTATGTATTCTCCTTGTTTGCTCAGTATCTTCTTTAAAAACAAGGCCTAAAGGAGACCAAGCCATTGGAATAATATTTTTAAGCATCATTTGGTCTAGAGTTCCATCATGCATAGCATCGTGATGTGTTAATGAAAACTGTATTTGATTAACCAAAATACTAGTATCCTTAGAAATTAAATCTACTTGCGATGGTATAAAATTAGAGACGCCAAAGCTTTTTATTTTGCCTTGTCGTTTTAATTTAGAAACAGCTTCTGCTATAATTTCAGGTTGCATTAAAGGACTTGGTCTGTGTAATAGTAACAAGTCTAAATACTCAGTTTTTAAATGCTTTAGAGATGTTTCAACAGACCAAATAATATATTCTTTACTATAATTATAGTGTTTTACATTATTGTTTCTGTTTTCAGTTAAGTATTGAATACCACATTTACTGATTAATTGAATTTTTTCTCTTGAAATACCACTATCAGCGTAAGCATTACCAAATTCATTTTCAGTTGTATAAGCGCCGTAAATATCTGCATGGTCAAAGGTTGTAATATTGTTTTCTAAACAGTTGGATATAAGGGTAACCATCTCTTTTTTAGAGAGTTGCTTGCCCCATTTTCCCCAAGTCATTGTGCCTGCAATAATTCGAGAAAAGTTATTATTGGTCATAGTTTAATTTTTGAAGCTTAAAAATACTAAATTAAAAATGTATTAAGTCTTTTAAATACTGCAACTTTTAACCAATTTTTAACAGCATTACAATAAAAATTTTAACAATTAATTTAGAAAGCACTATGTTTTTTGTACAGAAAATTTCCTACATTTGGATTCTCACAAATCTAGTTAGGACATTTTATTTTCAATAATCTTTTTATTGAAAATAATTGTTTAATTATAATATTTAACCTGTTATAATGGATTATTGTCTATTCACAACTCAACGGCGACTATTATCACTAAGCATTGAGTCGACTTCAAAATATACAATAGATAGCATTCTATCTCTTCAAGTTTTCGAAATCAATATATACGACCAGTGTTTCAATGTGAAATTTATTCAAAGTATCGAAAATTGGTAATAAATTGAAATAATCACAAAGAGATAGAATGTTATCTATTGTATAAGGTGAAATTATTAAATACCCGATGAATGGAGAATTAGAATAACAAAAAAGAACAGATAGTGGTAATGTGAAAATAATACAACGTAGAAAGTATTGCTCATTTTCAGGCATTTTTATAAATGACTATGAGTGGCCTAGAGAGTTTAATGTAGAAATTTAAGAGAAATATTGTAATAAAAACAAAAAAGCCTAAAGCATATGCTTTAGGCAAGAACAATATCCTTTCGCGGAGGGCAGACACAAACCTTGAGTGTCTTTAACTGTTCAAGGCAAAAATAATTATTTAAACCTTATTAAAATGAAAAAATTAAGTTTAAAAAGTCTAAAACTTGAAGCTAATGATATGCTCCAACGAAATCAATTAAGAACTATCTTTGGAGGTTATGTAGGGGGTTACGGATCAAGTTGCAAAGGAAATAGTTGTTCTAGCTCAAATTTATGTTCGTCACAATGCATTTGTAAATATGATGATAATCAAGGAACATCTGGAACTTGTATACTTAATTAGTTGTTTAAACCAGTATAGAGAATTCTCTATACTGGTTTTGTGTTTATATTGTATCGATTTTCAAGAAATAATACATCTTTCGCAGTAGCTCAATAACCAAAGTAATAGGGTAGATTTATTAGAAGGAAATTATTAGTAAACAATTACTAACCTAAATTATGAAATAATTTTTTATAAATGAATATTTCTTAAAGGGTAACATAAATTTATGTTACCCTTTATTTTTTAACCAATTGTTAACAGCATTACAATAAAAATTTTAACAATTTGCAATGCTCAAATAAGGACTGTATATTCGGGACTTTAAAAATTAAAAATATAATGGAAGAGACAGGGACAATTGATATTAAGACAATTAACGAGAAGATTGAAAAGGAAAGCGCTTTTGTTGATTTACTGATGCTAGAAATGAACAAGGTAATAGTAGGTCAAAAACACATGGTTGAACGTTTGCTTATTGGCTTATTAGGCCAAGGACATATTTTACTAGAAGGTGTTCCTGGTTTGGCAAAAACCCTGGCTATTAATACTTTGGCTCAAGCGGTTGACGGAAGTTTTAGCAGAATACAATTTACACCAGATTTATTGCCGGCAGATGTTACAGGAACATTAATTTATAATATGAAGGTTAATGATTTTTCTATTAAGAAAGGGCCAATATTTGCAAATTTTGTTTTGGCAGATGAGATTAATAGAGCTCCTGCAAAAGTACAATCAGCTTTACTTGAGGCCATGCAGGAAAAGCAAGTTACAATAGGGGATGAAACTTTTGTTTTAGATAAACCATTCTTAGTAATGGCAACACAAAATCCTGTTGAACAAGAAGGGACTTACCCGTTACCAGAAGCACAAGTAGACCGTTTTATGTTGAAAACGGTTATTGATTACCCTAAATTAGATGAAGAACAACTTATAATGCGTGCTAATTTAAAAGGAGCTTGGGATAAGGTAAATCCTGTAGTTTCTGTATCTCAAATATTAAAAGCACAAGAGGTAGTTCGTGAGGTTTATATGGATGAGAAAATTGAAAAATATATTCTCGATATTATTTTTGCAACACGTTACCCAGAAAAATATAAACTAGCCGATTTAAAACCATTAATCTCATTTGGAGCGTCGCCTCGTGGAAGTATTAACTTAGCTAATGCAGCAAAATGTTACGCATTTATTAAACGCCGCGGATATGTTATTCCTGAAGATGTTCGTGCTGTGGTTCAAGATGTTTTAAGACATAGAATTGGAATTACTTACGAAGCTGAAGCCGAAAATGTAACTTCAGAGGATATTATCAATAAAATTGTAAATGAAATAGAAGTACCATAGTAGTTTTTTTGAGTATAGCTCTTGTTTATAAATGATGATTGAAAAATGGATACTAAAGAATTACTAAAAAAAGTACGAAAAATTGAGATTAAGACACGCCGTTTGTCTGATCACATTTTTGGAGGCGAATACCATTCGACTTTCAAAGGGCGTGGTATGACTTTTTCTGAAGTGCGTCAGTATCAATTTGGAGATGATGTAAGAAGTATCGATTGGAATGTAACTGCACGTTATAATGAACCTTTTGTTAAAGTTTTTGAAGAAGAGCGTGAACTTACCATGATGCTTATGGTTGATGTTTCAGGTTCAGAGTTATTTGGAACTCAAGAACAATTTAAAAACGAAGTGGTTACCGAAATTGCTGCAACTTTAGCCTTTTCAGCAACTCAAAACAACGATAAAATAGGACTTATTTTATTTTCTGATAAAGTAGAATTGTTTATTCCGCCTAAAAAAGGACGCTCACATGTATTAAGGATTATTCGTGAGTTAATTGAATTTAATCCAGAAAGTAAACAAACCAATTTAGCCGAAGCTTTAAAGTTTTTATCGAATGTGATGAAAAAGAAAGCCATTGTATTTGTTTTGTCTGATTTTATAGCCGATGATTATCATCAAACTATGAAGATTGTATCTGGAAAACACGATGTTACGGGTATTCGTGTATATGATAAACGCGAAGAACAAATTCCAAATTTAGGGATGGTACAGATGCAAGATGAAGAAACAGGAGAGCTTATGTTGGTTAATACATCATCTAAAAAAGTAAGACGTAATTATGGGAAATTCTATCAAGAAAAAGTAGATTACTATAAGGATGCATTTACCAAATCTGGAGCGGGAAAAATTGATTGTCGAGTAGATGAAAGTTATGTAAAAAAATTGTTGGGCTATTTTAAAAGAAGAGGATAATGAGCACAGAGTGCGAAGTTAGAAGTATGAAGGCATTAAATATGGAAAACAGAATTAAGATAAATATAAAGAATATAAGTAAGAAGACTTCAGGCTTTGATTTTCAGTCTTTGGTCATTCTTTCGTTGTTCTTTTTTCTTTTTTCTCTTTTGTCAAATGCACAAGTTACTTCAGCAATAGATTCAACCACTATAAAAATAGGTGAACAAATCACCTATCATATTCAAGTTGAAAACGATAGCACAAGTTTGGTAGTGTTTCCTGAAGGACAAACATTTTCGCCTTTAGAAATGATTGAATCATATAAAGTTGATACCTTAAAAAATAATGATAAATACAACCTTATTAAAAAATATGGTTTAACGCAATTTGATTCTGGAGTATATACTATTCCTAGGCAGAAAGTTATAATTGGTAGCAAAACCTTTTTTACAGACTCATTAAAAGTTGAGGTTAATAATATTGTTGTAGATACTACTAAACAAGGTCTTTATGATATTAAACCCATTATAGAAGTAAATAAAAGTGGCAGCAATTGGTGGAAATATTTGTTACTAACATTATTAATTGTAGGTGTAATTGCATTTTTAATCTATTGGTTTATCTGGAGAAAAAAGCCACTCTCTGAAGAAGAGCAAATTGCATTATTACCACCATATGACAGAGCAAAATTGGCTTTAATAAAGCTAGATGAAAGCCCTTATTTAGAAAACCAAAATCTAAAGGATTATTACTCAGATCTTACATTTATTATTAGAAAATATTTAGACGAGAAAGTCTATAATCGCGCTTTAGAAAGTACAACAGACGAACTTATAAATAGGCTAACTTTACTTAAAGAAGGAAATCAAGTAGATATTAGTAAAGAAGATATTAATAACCTTGAAAGCATTTTAAAACGTGCCGATTTAGTAAAATTTGCAAAATCTGCACCAGATATTGAGTTAGCAAAATTAGATAGAAATACTATTGATATTGAAATAGACCATGTAAAAGAAGCATTACCAGAGCCAACTGAAGAAGAGAAACTTTTAGATTTAAAATATAAAGAAGAGCAAGAGCGAAAAAAGAAACGCAAAAAGGTTATTATTACTGTTGCTATAGGAGTGTTTTTACTAATAGCTACCTTTGTTGGTTTTGGTATTAAACACGGTTTCGGTTATGTTAAAGACACCATTATTGGGCACGAAAGTAAAGCTCTTTTAGAAGGTGATTGGGTTACTAGTGCTTACGGATTCCCACCAGTAACTATTAATACACCAAAAGTTTTAAAGCGAACAGATTTACCTATCCCAGATGAAGTGAAGGCACAGGTTGATATGACATCTTTTGTCTATGGCACCTTGTTAGATCTTTTTAGTGTTACGGTTAATACGTCAACCTATAAAAACTTAGGAGAAAACAAAATTGATTTGGAAAAGGCATCAGAAGGCAGTATAAAATCAATGGAAGCAGTAGGAGCTAAAGACATTGTTGTGCTTCGAGATAAATTTACAACACCAAATGGAGCTGAAGGCTTAAAAACTTCAGGTACTATGAAAATACCAGGAATAGCTTCAAAAGAGTTAAGAAGCGCACATTATGTTTTGCTACAGTTTGCATCTGAAAATGTAATGCAACAAATTATAATAACAAGCCCAGAAGATGATACGTATGCAGATCAAATGGTAGAACGTATTTTAAATTCAGTTGAACTTAAAGAAGCAGAAGAATAATGTTTGAAGGGATTCAATTTTTAAATAAAGAGTTGTTTTGGCTGTTGCTACTATTGCCATTAGTCATTTTGTGGTATATATTTAAGCATAAAAAACAAACAGCGGAACTTAATATCTCGAGTTTAAAAGGCTTTAAAATAACAAATTCATGGTTGCCAAAAATGAAGCATGTATTGTTTTGTTTAAGGATAATAGCTTTAGGAGTGTTAATAACTGCAATTGCTAGACCACAAACAGTTGATGTATCTACAAAAACTAAAACAACTAAAGGGATAGATATTGTTATGGCAATTGATGTTTCTGCAAGTATGCTGGCTAAAGATTTATCGCCAAATAGATTAGAAGCCTTAAAAAAGGTAGCAGCAGAATTTATTAAGGGTAGACCAAATGATAGAATTGGTTTGGTAGAATATGCTGGTGAGGCTTATACCAAAACGCCAATTACTAGTGATAAATCTATTGTATTGAGATCTTTAAGGGATATAAAATATAATACTGTTATAGAAGGAGGAACTGCAATTGGTATGGGTTTAGCAACTGCTGTGAATCGATTAAAGGGTAGTAAAGCAAACAGTAAAGTTATTATTTTATTAACAGATGGTGTAAACAATTCGGGATTTATTGACCCTAAAATTGCCAGCGAACTAGCTTTAGAATACGAAATAAAAACTTATACAATAGGTATTGGTACCAATGGAATGGCTCTTACCCCTGTAAGAGTAATGTCAAATGGTGATTTTCAATATGCGCGAGCACAGGTGGAAATTGATCAAGAATTGCTTAAAGAAATTGCCGAAGTTACTGGCGGAAAATATTTTAGAGCAACTAATAACAAAAAACTAGAAGAAATTTATAGCGAAATAAATAAGCTTGAAAAAACTGAAATTGAAGAATTCAAATTTTATAACTACGAAGAAAAGTATCGATTTTTAGTGCTTTTAGCTGGAGCATTATTGCTGTTAGAGCTATTATTACGTTTTACTTTCTTTAGAAGTTTTGTTTAGAAAAACAAGATAGTTAGTGAATTCGTTGCAGAAACAAATAAAAAATAAATGCAGTTAGAAGAAAAAATATGGTTTTGGGCACTGGGAATTATTCCAGTAATAATCCTATTCTTTTTAGTACTTCAAATATGGAAACATAAAGCGCAGAATAAGTTTGCGGATAAAAAGTTGCTTAAAAGATTAAGCCCGAATAGATCATTATTCAAATCTATTTTAAAAGTAGTTGTTTTAAGTTTGGCTTTTGCATGTTTAGCAATTGCACTAGTAAACCCAAAAATTGGGACTAAATTAGAAACTGTTAAACGCGAAGGCGTTGATATTGTTTTTGCTGTAGATGTTTCTAAAAGTATGCTTGCCGAAGATATTGCACCAAATAGATTAGAAAAAGCAAAACAACTAGTAACTCAAATCATTAATAACCTTGCAAGTGACCGTGTGGGTATAATTGCTTATGCAGGTAAAGCTTTTCCGCAGTTACCAATAACAACAGATTACGGTTCAGCTAAAATGTTTTTGAGTAGTATGAATACAGATATGCTATCGTCGCAAGGAACAGCAATTAATGAGGCCATTAAATTAGCTAAAACCTATTTTGATGATGAAGAGCAAACAAATCGGGTGCTTATTATTATTTCAGATGGTGAAGACCATAGTGAAGAAGCAGTAACTCTTGCAGAGGAAGCAAATGAAGAAGGTATCCGAATTTTTACTATTGGTGTTGGAGATGTTAAAGGAGGACCTATACCAGAAAAGCGAAATGGTATAGTTTTAAATTATAAGAAGGACAGACAAGGCGAAACAGTAATTACAAGGTTAAACGAGGAAACACTTAAAAGCATTGCTGAAGAAGCAAATGGAGCATATATAAATGGAAAAAGCACCAGTAATGTAGTTGAGAGTATTAGAGAGATATTAAATAAGATGGATAAAACCGAATTTGAAGCAAAGCAATTTGCAGAATATAAAGATCAGTTTCAATGGTTTTTAGGGTTTGGTATTTTCTTTTTATTGTTGGATGTTTTTCTTTTAGAACGAAAAACAGCATGGTTAAAAAAGCTGAATTTGTTTAACGAGAATTTATAAATTTTTTAACGAACATAAATTGAAAGGTTTAATACCTTAGGATAATAAAATAAGATGAAAAGAATAGTAGTCATATTTCTAATAGTTTTTGTGCCAATAGTAACTATGGGTCAAAGTGCAGAGCTTTCTATATTTGAAAATTTAATTGATAAAACATGGAAAGCTGATGGCAATTGGGGAGATGGGAGTAAATTTATTCAAGAAATCACTTTTAAATATGACCTAGAGAAAACCATTATTATAGCAGATTCAAAAGGATTTATTGATAAAGAGCAAACTCAAATAGGTGATAGAAATATGGGAATTAGAAAATTTGATGCAGCTTCTAAAACCATAAAGTTTTGGGAATTTGATGTTTTTGGCGGAGTAACAGAAGGTACGGTACTTGCAGAAGGAAAAAATATTATTTATCAATATCAGTATGGAACATCTGTAGTTACAGATATGTGGGAATATGTTAATGACAATACCTATAATTTTAAAGTAGGGACTTATGAAAAAGGGGTGTGGAAACAAGTTTATTTAAGCACTCAATTTGTAAGACAAACCAAAGAGTAATAATTAAAAACATGAAACATTTATTATTCATATTTATTTTAATATCGAGCATTTCTTTTGCACAAGAAAAAGAGGAGTTATTAGCATTAAAAAAAGCCAATAACTATGTGCATGAAGGAAATTCTTTAGTAAATGAAGACGACTTTGTTTCAGCAGAAATGGCATATAGAAAGGCCATATCAGAACAACCAACAAGCGTAGCTGGAGTTTATAATTTAGGAAATTCGTATTACAAAAAAGGGAATTACGAAGAGGCTTTATATCGCCACCAACAAGCTGTAAAAAGTGCTGTGTCAAAAACCGAAAAGCATAAAGCATTTCATAATATTGGCAATATATTAATGCAAAATAAAAAGTGTAAGGAAGCTGTTGAAGCTTATAAAAGTGCTTTAAGGAATGACCCTTCTGATGATGAAACACGTTATAACCTTGGTTTAGCTAAAGTTTGTGCCGAACAACAAAAAGATCAGCAAGACCAAAATAAAGACGACGAAAACAAAGAAGATCAAGAGAAGAAAGAAAACGAGGATAAAAAAGATAAAGAAGGCGAAAACAAAGACGATAAGAAAGACGAAGGCGATAAGGATAAAAAAGAAGGAGAAGATAAAAAAGATGACGAAGGCAAGCCTAAAGATGAAAAAGAAGATAAAGGAAAAGGAGAAGATGATAAGAAAAAAGAGCAACAAAAACCTAAGCCTCAACCAGGTCAATTATCGCCTCAGCAAATAAAGAGTTTATTAGAAGCTATGAATAACCAAGAAAAAAAGGTTCAAGAGAAAATGAATGCTGAAAAGCAAAAAGGCGTAAAAATAAAAACAGAAAAAGACTGGTAAAACTTAGTTGTTGTAAATAAAAATGAAATTAAAAACCCACATATTAATTTTAGTACTAATGTTAGGAACTAGTTTTGCCTTTTCTCAGGTAAAATTTGAAGCCAAGGTTAGTAAAAAGAAATTAGGTGTAAATGAACGTTTACGAGTTGATTTTGAAATGAATCAAGATGGGGATAATTTTAATCCACCAAGCTTTACAGGTTTTACAATTATTGGCGGACCAAATCAATCGGTAAGTAATTCATGGATTAATGGTGTTCGAACTTATAAAAAAACATATAGTTATTTTTTAGCACCAAAAAAACAAGGAAACTTTACTATTAAGCAGGCAACAATTACTATTGAAGGTGAAACCTATAAAACATTACCAACAAAAATTGTGGTTACAGCTGCTGTCGATAAACCCAAAGACCCTAATGACCCAAATTATATAGCATCAGAAAACATTCATTTAATTGCTGAAGTTTCAAAATCTAATCCGTATTTAAATGAAGCTATTACTGTGGTATACAAACTATACGTGTCACCAAATACAGGGGTTGATAATTGGCGCGAGATTGACAGTCCAAGATATAACGATTTTTGGAGTCAGAACATAGATATGAAGGGGCAAAAGGTCCAAAACGGAACATATAAAGGAGAGGATTATAGATTTTTAGTTTTACGTAAAACTGTATTATATCCTCAAAAAACAGGAAAACTAAATATAGAACCTTTAAGTTTAGATATAACAGTACAAGTACCAACAAATAGGCGAGACATTTTTGGTAGTCGTTTAATGACTCGTGTTCATAAAACTGTTTCGGCAGGGAATAAAACTATTAATGTTAAAGCTTTGCCAGAAGCAGGAAAACCAATTGATTTTACAGGGGCTGTTGGTAGCTTTAAGTTTAATGTATCAACATCAAAAACAGAATTAGATGCCTCAGAATCCCTTCAAGTAAAAGTAAATGTAAGTGGAAAAGGCAATTTAAAATTATTTAAATTACCTAAAATTTCATTACCAAGCTCTTTAGAGGTGTATGAACCAGAGCATACCGAAAATGTTAAAACAAATTTGGCGGGCATGCAAGGAAGTATTTCAGATAGCTATACCGTTGTACCTCAGTATAAAGGCAAGTACCCAATACCAAATATTACTTTTTCTTATTTTGATTTAGAAACAGAAAGTTATAAAAGGTTGTCGTCAGATGAGATTGTAATCGATGTTTTAGATGGGCCTCTTAATAATAATGATTCAAATTCAAATGTAACTACTGCAAATTCAGGAAAACAGCGTGTAGTTTTAAACAATGATCAATTTGCATTTATAAAAACGAAAACGAATTTTACATCTACAAAGCCAACATATTTTTTTAAGACTCCATTGTTTTGGAGTGCATTATTATTACCCTTTTTAGCCATTCCATTAGCTATTGTTATTAGAAAGAAGAAAGCAACTAGAGATGCTGATGTTTATGGTAATAAAATTAGAAAAGCAGATAAATTAGCTAAGAAATATTTAGGTAATGCTAAAAAAGCATTAGGTAAAAAAGAGGCCTTTTATATAGCTCTAGAAAAAGCATTACACAATTATTTAAAAGCCAAATTGCATATAGAAATAAGCGACTTAAGTAAAGACAAAATAATTAGCTTGCTTAAAGATAAAAAGGTTGATGATACAGCTATTACAGATTTTGTAAGTATTATTAAAAATTGTGAATTAGCACGTTATACACCTATTACAAATGTAGAAATGCAACAAGATTATGAGAAGGCAGCTAAAACTATTTCGTTAATAGATAAACAAGCACGTTAAATGAAACAAATAGTATACATTTTAACATTCTTATATAGCATTACTGCTTTTTCTCAAAATGAGGCTATTTTCGAGCAAGCAAATGCATTATATAATGAAGGGAAATATGCTGAAGCCATAGATAAATACAACCTTATTATAGAAACTAAAGTACATTCGGCAGATTTGTATTTTAATTTAGCAAATGCGCATTATAAATTAAATAACATTGCACCAAGTATTTACTTTTATGAAAAAGCATTACAATTATCACCAAATGATGATGACATAAAAAACAACATGGCATTTGCAAAAAACATGACTATAGATGCTATTGATGTTATTCCAGAAACAGGCTTTACTAAGCTTACTAAAAATATAACTAACATGATGAGTTTTGATGCTTGGTCAAAAACATCTGTTGTTTTTGTATTGTGCTTCGTTATATTATTTTTAATCTATTATTTTGCCTATTCTACAATCAATAAACGTCTTGCTTTTATAGGTAGTGTAACAAGTTTATTGTTATTGTGTATTTCACTAAGCCTAGCATTTCACAAATTTAATATTGATAAAAATAATAAGCCTGCTATTGTTTTCGTACAAGAAAGTAAAGTAAAGAGTGAACCAAACTCAAGAAGCGATGAGTCTTTTAGGTTACATGAAGGTACCAAGGTTCAAGTTTTAGACACTGTGAACAATTGGAAAAAAATAAAGCTATCAGATGGGAAAACAGGTTGGGTGAATTCTGAAGATATTAAAATGTTAAGCAATTTTTATTAAACAAAATAAATTTTAAATACTATATTTACAATTGGTAAAATTCAAAATTATATGCTAAAAAACATAGCTTCTATTTTTTTTTCAGTAGTCTTTTTACTGTTTACAGTAGCTCCAACTATTATTAATATGGTTGATGATTCTATTGATGTTTCTGTGTTTTATTCTTCTTCTGAAGAGGAAGAAAAAGGGCATGAAAAAAACAAAGACACAGAAGTTTTATTTTCAGAAAGTATTGACAATGATTTTGTTTTTGATTCAAAAAAGACCAATAATAATTTAGGGTATTGTTACAAAAAATACCCTAAAACGCATTTAAACCTTATCTCTCCCCCTCCAGAATTACACATATTATAATATTTCAAGTTTTAACCTTTTTAAAAAGGTAATTTAATTAGTCAAAAACTTTTAGTTTAAAATTTAAGCAAAACTAAAAGCAACTTTTAATTTAGAATATGTTTAAAACTATTAAAAATGACTTGCCAGCAAGTATAGTCGTATTTTTTGTAGCACTACCATTATGTTTAGGTATTGCTTTAGCAAGTGGGGCACCACTTTTTTCAGGATTAATTGCAGGAATTATTGGAGGTATTGTTGTAGGGTTATTAAGTGGCTCTAAAATTGGGGTGAGCGGCCCCGCAGCTGGATTAGCAGCTATAGTATTAACCGCTATAGGAACTTTGGGAGGGTATGAAAACTTTTTACTAGCTGTTGTTATAGGTGGCATTATTCAAATTTTATTTGGAGCCCTTAAAGCAGGAATTATTGGGTATTATTTCCCGTCATCGGTAATTAAAGGGATGCTAACTGGTATTGGAATTATTATTATTTTAAAACAGATACCACACTTTTTTGGTTATGACAAAGCATTCACATTATTTAAAGTGAATGGAGAAACCACTCTAACACAGATATTCAATATTTTCGATCATATTCAAGTAGGGTCAACTATTATAGGCTTTTTGGGGTTAGCTATTTTATTACTTTGGGATAAAGTACTATCAAAAAAAAGCAAAATATTTCAGATAGTTCAAGGACCTTTGGTTGCTGTTGCTGTTGGAATTATTTTTTATGTTATAACACAACCCTATACATCGTTAAACATTTCAGAATCACATTTAGTTAATGTGCCAATTCCAGATGATTTATCAACGTTTTTTGCACAATTTAGTTTTCCCAATTTTGGTGCTATATCTAATCCTGATATTTGGATTGTAGCATTTACGATTGCTTTGGTAGCAAGCTTAGAAACCCTTTTGTGCGTGGAAGCTACAGACAAATTAGACCCAAATAAAAATGTTACACCAACAAACAGGGAATTGTTTGCCCAAGGAACAGGTAACATTATATCTGGTTTAATTGGTGGTTTGCCAATAACACAAGTTATTGTTCGTAGTTCTGCAAACATTCAATCTGGCGGAAAAAGTAAGCTATCAGCAATCATTCACGGGTTTTTATTGATAATTTCTGTAGTACTAATACCTAGGCTATTAAATATGATTCCACTATCTGTTTTAGCCGCTATTTTATTAATTGTAGGTTACAAATTGGCAAAACCTAAGCTGTTTAAAAAAATGTATCAAATGGGATGGAAACAGTGGATACCCTTTAATGTTACTGTTTTTGGAATTGTTTTTATCGATTTATTGTATGGTATCGGTTTAGGGCTTGCAGTAGGTATTATAGTTATTCTTATTAAAAGTTACCAAAATTCACACTTTTTACATATTGAAGATAAAAGCAATGGCAAGCAAAAGTTAAAAATGACCTTAGCAGAAGAGGTGACTTTTTTTAACAAAGGAGCTATTTTAAAGGAATTAGATAGACTTCCTGAAAACTCATTTTTAGAGCTAGATGTTAGAAAAACGAGGTTTTTAGATAATGATATTGTTGAAATTCTTGAAGATTTTGCCCATAAAGCAAAAACAAGGCATATTGATATAAAACTGATTTCTGAACGTGGTATTGTTGAAAACCCAGATAGTTATATTGAGTTTTTTAAACTAAGACCAAAAACGGCATAAAATGAGAGAAATTAATATGAAAAAAAGAATAGCTTTCGCAGCATTAATTATTGCATTAATGCTGCCTAAGCTTGCTGAAAGTCAGGATAGCGATTTTGGTAATTGGCTTATTTATATAGGTAATAAAAAATTAAATAATAAGTGGAATATCCATAATGAAATTCAGTATAGAAATTACAATGTTATTGGCGATTTGGAGCAACTTTTATTAAGAACAGGCTTAGGCTATACCTTTAACGAAAACAAAAACAACATATTACTAGGATATGGTTATATTCTATCTGAAAACTATGTTGGTAATTCGGACAATAAAGTTTCGGTTAACGAACACAGAATTTTTCAACAGTTTACATCAAAACAAAAAGTAGGCTCGGTTAAACTTAGTCATCGATATAGGTTTGAACAGCGATTTGTAGAATCAGATTTTAAAATGCGTTTCAGGTATTTTTTAGGATTAAACATTCCATTAAATAAGAAAGGAAAAGAATTAAGTAAATATTACCTTTCTGCCTATAATGAGATCTTTTTAAACACTAAAACATCTATTTTTGATAGAAATAGGGTTTATGCTGGTGTTGGATATAATATAAGTAATAAATTAAGATTAGAAGCGGGTTATATGAATCAGTTTTTCGAAACATCAAGTAGAGATCAATTTAATATAATTACGTTTTTTACTTTTTAAGAAAAAACAAAGTTTAACTAAAATTTCAAAATAATGAAGAATCTATTTTCGAACATAAAAGGAGATGCTTTTGGTGGGATTACCGCAGGAATTGTGGCACTACCATTAGCATTAGCCTTTGGAGTTTCCTCTGGTTTAGGGCCAACGGCAGGATTATATGGGGCTATTTTTATTAGCTTTTTTGCAGCTCTTTTTGGAGGCACAAACACACAAATTTCTGGACCAACCGCACCTATGACAGCCGTTAGTATGGTTGTAATTGCTGGAATTATTGCAGCTAACGATGGAGATGTTACAAAAGCGTTACCAATAATCTTAACGGTGTTTTTATTGGCAGGATTAATGCAAATAGGCTTGGGGGCTTTAGGCTTAGGAAAGTATATAAGGTACATTCCTTACCCAGTAGTTTCTGGTTTTATGACGGCTATTGGGGTTATTATTTTATTAACCCAAATTCTTCCGTCTTTAGGGTATTATCCAAAAGAGGATATGGAATATGTAAACCAATTTAAACCTCAAGCAGAAGAAGTTATTTTAGAAAACATCCTAAAAGACGAAGCAGGTGAAGGTATTTTGGTTCTTGAAGATTTTAGAGAAACTATTTCTAGGGCAGGAGAAATTTCACAAGAAGCTATTTTAAAAGAATCTCAAACTTTAGCAGCCAAAGAAGCATCAGGTGCTTTAGGAGCAGTTAAAGTCTTTTCAAGAGCTATCCAAAACATAAATTGGTTAGAACTTATATTAGCACTAGGAACCATTTTTATAATCTATGGCTTTAAACGTATTACCAAAGCAGTTCCGAGTACTCTAGTAGCATTAATAGTAATGTCTGGTATTGCCGTAGGTTTTGGTTTAGACTATAGACCTATTGAAGAAATACCAAGTGGGTTACCAATACCTAATCTCGAGATTTTTACACAGTTTTCTTTAAGTAGTATAACGCCTTATATTTTTACAGCACTCACATTATCTTTACTAGGTGCAATAGATTCATTATTAACAAGTGTAGTGGCAGATAATATGACAAAAACCAAACACAAACCAAATAAAGAATTGGTCGGTCAAGGTATTGGTAATAGTATAGCTGCTGTCTTTGGTGGAATACCTGGTGCAGGAGCAACCATCAGAACTGTAGTAAACATTACATCAGGTGGTAAAACTAAATTATCAGGAATGATAGCTGGTGTTCTTTTATTAATCATATTATTGGCTTTAGGTCCAGTTGCGTCACAAATTCCTGCAGCAGTTTTAGCTGGGATATTGATTACAGTTGGTATTGGAGTTATGGATTATAAAGGATTAAAAGCAATTCCAAGTTTACCAAGAGATATAAAATTAGGGCCATTTAAATTAAGTTCAGAAGTATTAATAATGCTTATTGTATTATTATTATCTACGTTCTGGGATTTAATTTATGCCGTAGGAATTGGTTTGGTAATAGCGTCGTTAATGTTCATGAAAAAAATAGGTGACTTAACTGCAGAACGAAGCGATGTTGAATCATTAAAAGAAAAGGCTTGGGCTGATGAGGTTGACTTCCCAGATAACTTAAAAGAAAAAGTGTTTATTAAACATATAAAAGGACCTTTGTTTTTTGGTTCAACTAGTGATTTTCAAGCGCTATCTCAACAAATTCCAGATACAGCCAATACTGTAATTATTAGACTAGGAAGAATGCAATACATGGATCAATCTGGGCTATACGCTATGGAAGATATCCTGCAGGAATTAGGAAAGAAAAACATTGAAGTTCTTTTTGTTGGTTTATTAAAACAGCCTAGGTATATGATGGAACGTATTGATATTGTACCAGATTTAATTCCAAAAGAGCATATATTTGATAACTTTAAAGAATGTTTAGCTTGGATAAAGCATAATATAAATGGAGATAAGTAATTATCAATTGTTTAAAAATAAGTAGAATTTAAAAAATAAAAAGATGAAAAATATAGCATTAAATAAAGAAGCACAAATGGCATTAACTCCAAATAGTGTTTTAGAAGATTTGTTAGAAGGAAACAATAGATTTGTAAATAATACTACACAATCCGTTGATAATAGCGCATTAGTAAACCAGACTACAGGAGGACAATTTCCTAAAGCCGTAGTTTTATCTTGTATTGATTCGAGAGTTCCTGTTGAGACTGTTTTAGATCAAGCTATTGGCGATGTTTTTGTTGCTCGAGTAGCGGGGAATTTTGAGAACGTAGATATTTTAGGAAGCTTAGAATACTCATGTAATGTAGCAGGAAGTAAGTTAATTCTTGTCTTAGGCCATGAAGCTTGCGGTGCAGTAAAAGCAGCTTGCGATGGTGTTGAACTAGGAAATATTACTGCAATGTTAGAAAACATTTTACCAGCAGTAAAGCAAAGTGCTGATGAAGTTGATGGAGAATTAAACTCATCTAATAAAACATTTGTTGCTAAAACAGTAGAAAATAATGTAAAGCTAACAATTAAGCGTATTCGCGAGAAAAGTCAAATCTTAACAGAAATGGAAGATAATGGTGAAATAGCAATTGTTGGAGGTGTTTATAATTTACATACTGGAAAAGTAGAAATGCTTTAACAAAGTAGTATTATAATAAAAATAAAAACCACTCATATGAGTGGTTTTTTTATTTTAAAACCTAAATAGGTTTAATCCAAACTAAATGCTTCCATTTTTCTTGTTCGCGTAATACCAAGGCAATATTTATGACAAATAAGCCTCCGGTTTGTATGAGTTCTGCAATTTCATCAGTTTCTAAAAAGAGATGAAATAAGAAAATATGTAATGTTATTGGTAATAAAAATATAGCACCAATAAAGCCCGTTCCTTGTATAATTAAGAGTAGCCCAAATAATAACTCGCAAACTCCCAACACTTGCCAAAAATAGCCTGTCTGTTTAGTACCACTTATATAAAGTATCTTTTGTAATGTGTTTTCTTTATCAGGAGAAGTAAATTTTTGAGCTTTTTCTACTACTTCTATAGGCTCAGGAATTGGTTTTTGAAATTTCTGAATGCCTCCATAAATCATAAACCCTCCCAAAGCAAGACGAAATATGATAAATAATACGCTAATAGACTTACTCATATTAAAAAGTTGTTACACCTGTATTAGGTTGATAAACGTAGTTAAATGTATAGTATGGGGTTGCATCAGTAAAAGCATCAGGATTTGCAGGCGCGTTTTCGTAGTAGCTTAAAATTTCAAGTTTTGCATAAAGCCCATTTCGTGTTTTAAATACAAATACTTTACCAGGTATTGGTGTAATTAAATGGGTTGGTGGACCCGCATAGTTATACCATCCGTTTCCACTTCCAGTAGGAATTGCGTACCCCGTGTCAGAATCTTGTGTGAATAATGAGGTATTAACATTTGTTACAGATGCCATAGTTCCGTTTGCAATATAAACAGCTGATTCCCCTGTTCGATTAGGTTCATCAGTTGTCCCTAATGTGGTTCCACCATTCACAATAATTGATGTTCCTCTAAAAGCAATATCCCAGTCTGTATCACTTGTTGTTGTTTTGCCAGTTTCAAAATTAAACTTTGCAAATTGTCCAGAAACGGGTTGACCTTGACCACCAGTTTGTGGCGCATGTAGGTTTGATACTGTTTCAGAAGCTACCTCCAATAGAGGTGCTGAATTATCATCATCACTACTACAAGAAGTAAAACCTATAAATAGTGCTACTATGGCTAATAATTGAATTGTTTTGATTGTTTTACTCATTTTGTTAATTGTTTTTAATTTGTTTACGTGAATCTGTGATTTCATTTTGTTTATTTATTAAAATTGAATGTTAAGTTTTCCGTATATAATTCGACCAGCGATATTGCTAATGTTTTGTGAGTCAGTAAAATTGAATAGGTTGTCAACCCCGAAGCTTAATAGATAATTTTTATAAAAGGTTTTATTAATGGCAAAATCAATAATAGTATAGCCATCAACAAAGTCATCATAAGTATCTAAATAATTATTTCCGTTACTATCTAATAAGCCATATTTACTTCGATATGTCCCTCTAATATTTGTATCCATATCCCACTTAGGAATGGTATAGAATAACTTTAGGTTTGCCATGTGACGAGACCTATTAAACAAGCCGAAATAATCTTCTTTTTTCAGTTGAAACGAAGGAGAGCTTGGGTTTTCTCTTGCAAACACATCTCCATTTTCAAAAGCATTTTCTGCAGTTGCATCTTTTGCAAATAATAGTTGATAACCACCAGATATTTTAAGTTGATTTATAGGTTTCCAAATAGTATTAAATTCTAACCCTTGTGTATAAACTTTATTGACATTATAATAGCTAAATACGTTTTGACCATTGGTTTTGTTAGCCACAATTCTGGTGTCGATTAAATCTCTAATATTATTTCTAAAGAGGTTTAAATCTAGTTTTAAAACAGATGAAAATTTATAATCAAACCCAATATTGATACTAATAGAATTTTCTGGGTTTAATTCCTGTTGAAACTCTGATACTGGAATAATAATATTCGCTATCTGCCCTTGTGCTTCTAACTCTGGAATAGCTGTAGAAACTGCATTATATCCTAAAACTGTATAACCAACTGTAGCATTTGTAAAATCGAAATATAACTGTCTAAAATCGGGTGCTTTAAAACCATAGCCCACAGAGCTTTTTATATTAAGGTTATCATTCAATTTATACCGAATAGCTGCTTTTGGGCTAAACTGAGATTTATACTTATTATGGCTATCAAAACGTGCTCCAATAATTACATTAAGTTTTTCTGCTAGATTTCCATCATATTGAAGATAGAGGTAAGGCGAATTAAACTCTGGTTGAATAGTAAAATCTGTTCTATCTAAAGTTTCATGGTTAAACCCTAGCCCTCCAATAAAGGCACTTTTATCATCAGGATTATAAGTTGCTCGAATTTCTGGGCGAATCAATAATTGATTATAATAACTATTGCTAAATCGAGAATTATTTTCATCATCTAAATAATCCTTTGCTTTATATTTAGTGGCATAAAACTCAAAATAACTACTCCATTTTTCAGAATATTTATGACTCAACTTTAAATGGGAATTCCATTCATTAATAGTGCTTTCACCTTTTAAAGTTGATGAAGCAATATAATCTTGATTTTGAGTGTAATATTTCCCTGAAGCAAAGAGCTGTGTTGCTTCAGAAAAATTATAAACAACTTTTGTATTAAAGGTATAATTACTAAAAGGGTCAACTGTTTTTAAGTCATCGGCTTTATTTAAATCATACCCATCACTACTATACCTATTCAAAAAAGTAGTAACCCCCAGTTTTTTCTTTTTATAATTAATAGTAGTGCTTAAATCTGATGTATAGAATGCTCCTATTCTAAAATTTGTGTTTCCATTAAAACCATATTTTGGTGTTTCTGTAATAATATTTATAACACCACCAAGCGCTTCACTACCGTATAGACTTGAAGAAGCTCCTTTAACGACTTCAATTTGTTTAATGTTTCCAACAGTTATTCTACTAATGTCTAAAGTCCCAGCCGAACGACCAACAAGAGGAACACCATCTATAAGAATTAAGGTGTATTGTGAATCGAATCCTTGCAATTGAATGCCTTCTCCGCCACCAAAATCGGGTATAGTAATTAACCCAGTTTGTTCATTAAGAATATCGTTTAACCTAATTGAATTTGAGCGTTCAATATCCTTTTTAGATATAATTTGAGCGGGTAATGGTAAAGATGATAATTGCCTTATGGTTCTAGTTGCTGTAATAATTACCTCATTTAAATTTTCTGTTTTGCTCGAATCCGTTGCCACCACTTTAGTTTCTTGTGAAAATGAATGGCTAACAAAAAAAAGTGAAAAATAAATGCTGAAATATTTTTTATTTAGAATCATTCTTAATTAAATTTGTCGCAAATATATAAGTTATTTTAATTCAGTCTAAATAAGAATAATAAATTTCTTAATTTTTTTTAATCACGAACAACAAACCTTTAAAAATGAAACGATTAACACTTTTGCCATTATTAATTTTAACATTTTCAGTTATAGGAAATGCTCAAAACAAGAAAAAACAAGATCAAAATGCCATAAAAGATATGTGTGGCTGTTATGAAATTAAGTTTAAATATGCTGAAACATTTTCTCCAGATATAGCCTATGAAAAAGCTTATGATTACAGGGCTTCTGCTTTAGAATGGGCAGAATTAGTAACAGATAAAGATGATAAAATAACTATTCAGCATTTACTAGTAGTTAACGATACAATGGTTATTAAGCATTGGAGACAAGATTGGGAGTTTCAAAACCAAAATATTTTTAACTACGAAGCAAAAAACACATGGAGTGTGAATGAGCTTCCTGAAGAAAAAGTAAGAGGTCAATGGGCACAAAAAGTATATCAAGTAGACGATAGTCCACGGTATTCAGGCTCTGCAACCTGGGTTCATGTAGATGGGAAACATTCTTGGGAAAATAAAACAGATGCACCACTACCTAGAAGAGAATATTCAAAAAGAAGCGATTATAATATTATGTCGAGAGGGAATACAGTAAAGCTTACAGATTACGGATGGTTACATGAGCAGGACAATGATAAAATCATAAGAGAAACTGGCAAAAAAGATGAGCTTTTAGTACAAGAAAAGGGATATAATATTTATAAAAAAGTAGCAGACGAAAAATGTAAACTTGCTAAAGATTGGTGGAGAGAAAATGATAAAGTTTGGAAAAAAATTAGAAAGGAATGGGATAAAGTTTTTGCTGAAAACAAAGAAGTAAAACTTAAAGAAAAAGTAGATGGGAAAAGATTGTATCAGCATTTGTTTGCTTTAAGCAATAAGTCCGGTAGCAAAGACATTAGAGCAATTATCAATAAATTTTTGAATTAGTTTAATTAATCTTATAACAGCATATTTTTAAATTATGGAAGATATATATACCATTTATTATAACAGTTTTGGGATAGCTTTTCAATGGAAAAGATGTGCTGTTAAAGATTTAAAAAAAATCCAACTTGTTTTTAGAAATACTGGATTGTTCTTAACCCCAAATGAATTAATTCAGTTTTCTAAAAACATAAAAAAGTCATTAAATCAATCTTTAAAATGTGATGAATGCAGCAATCAAAATTCGTGTAAATCTATATTGTTAGAAGCCCCAAATACGCAAACAAGCTTTGCAATGAATTATAGCGAATTAAAAGAAATGGACGATTTAGTTAGCGGAACATGTTTTCAGCTTAATTTAAATGAACTGCTAGAAAAGCTTATTACTTCTTAAGTATCATTGTTTTCAGAGGTGGTGCTTTCTTCCTTAGGAGCTAATATATTTGGAAAAATTGTAGGGACTAAAGATTTTACAGGCTTATAAAGTACAGTATCATCTATATTCTCTTCATCAACAAACGTAATCGTGCTGTTTAGTTTGTCAAAAATATTTAAAACAACACTTAAGATAAGAGCAATTTTTAAAGCACCAAAAACACCTCCTAAAAACTTATTTATAATGCCAAGTGCAGCAAAATTAGCAAGCTTGGTTAATGCTTTTCCAGCAAGAGCAATAGCTAAAACAATAATTACAAAAGTAATAGCAAAGGCTGTAATATTAATAGTTTTCTCATTCCAGTCCACTTTACTTTGCAAAAAATCTGAAGCAAAATTACTAAAGTGTATAGCACCATAAACACCAGCAACTAAAGCAACTAAAGAAGCTACTTCAACAAAAAGACCTTTCATAAACCCTCGAACAAGTCCAAATAAAATTAAAGCACCTAAAACAATATCTATAACACTCATAACTAAACAATTTAAACAAATATAAAATAATAGTCACACTTAGGTTTATTAACTTTGCAACTTTAAAATTATTATGTCAAGAGACGAACAATTAAAAGAAAGATGGGATTTGGTCGTAAAAAAACTATCAAATCAATTTGCCGATGGAGACAATTTAGACCTCGACGCTATTATTTATCTTATAGGTGTTCAAGAACTAGGACAATTAAACAGAACCTATAAAAAAGACCAAAAACTAGATTTAATGCACATTGCCATATGCAAACTGCTTATTCCTTATGGGTATTACGAGCTCGATTTTGTAGATGATGAAGGTTGGCCACACTATAAAGCATTAGAAACTTTACCACATCTAAAGGCAGGAGAACAGAGTGTTTTAATGAAAGAAGCCATTGTAAACTATTTTATAGAAACCGAGTTTATAGTGTAAATAATTTGGGCGTTACTTTTTGATAAAAACAAAAAGTCAGGCTTTCCGTTATATCTTTTACAAAAAAGCAAAAGGATGCCACTACAATCCTTAACGCAAATCCCGATAAATTGATTAAATTTGCATTCATTTTTTAAATGACGTTATGATAGATAAGATAAAAGAACTTATAGCTGAAGCAGAAACTTTTAAAGCACAAACAAAAGACGAAGTAGAAGCTTTTCGTATAAAGTATCTAGGTTCAAAAGGATTATTAAGGGAATTTTACGGCGAACTTAAAAATGTAGCAAACGATCAGAAAAAAGAATTTGGTCAAACCATAAATAAGCTTAAAAAAACAGCCGAAGATAAAGTAAACACTTTAAAGGAAGAGTTAGAAAGCAACGAAGAAGATAAAGGTGTTTTTGGAGATTTATCGCGCCCAGGCGAGCCTATCCAAATTGGAGCACGCCATCCTATTTCAATAGTAAAAAATCAGATTATAGATATTTTTTCAGGCATTGGTTTTAATGTAAGCGAAGGCCCAGAAATAGAAGATGACTGGCATAATTTTACCGCTTTAAACTTGCCAGAATATCATCCGGCACGCGATATGCAGGATACTTTTTTTATTCAAACTGACCCAGATATTTTACTGCGCACCCATACAAGTTCTGTGCAAGTACGTTATATGGAAAACAACAAACCGCCAATTCGTACAATTTCACCAGGACGTGTATATCGTAACGAAGCTATTTCGGCACGTTCGCACTGTTTTTTCCATCAAGTTGAAGGCTTGTATATAGATAAGGATGTAAGTTTTGCTGACTTAAAGCAAACGCTACAATATTTTACAACCGAAATGTTTGGAAAAAGTAAAATACGTTTACGCCCATCATACTTCCCGTTTACAGAACCAAGTGCAGAGGTTGATGTTTATTGGGGCTTAGAAACAGAGGTAGATTATCGCATTACCAAAGGTACTGGTTGGTTAGAAATTATGGGTTGTGGTATGGTAGATCCAAATGTATTAGAAAACTGTGGTATTGATTCTAAAGAATACTCAGGTTTTGCATTTGGTATGGGAATAGACCGAATTGCCATGTTGTTACATCAAATAGGTGATATTCGTTTGTTAAGCGAAAACGACGTGCGCTTTTTAGAGCAGTTTAAAAGTGCGCTGTAAATCATAAAATCATAAAAAAAAGCGTTATTTTTTGAATAACGCTTTTTTTTCACTAGAATTAGTCTTTGAGCGTCTCTTCAAACAATTTGTAAATACGTCTATATTCATCAGACCAACTTGAGCTTTCAACAAAGCCATGACCTTCTAACGGGAATACAGCAAGCTCCCAGTTTTCTTTTTTAAGTTCAATTAAGCGCTGAGACAAACGTACTACGTCCTGAAAATGGACATTAGTATCTATCATTCCGTGTAACATAAGTAAATGCCCTTTTAATCCTTCAGCAAAATATATAGGAGAACTTTGTTTGTATGCTTTTGGGTCTTCAAAAGGTGTATTTAAAATATTGGCAGTATAACCATGATTGTAATGAGCCCAATCTGTTACAGATCGTAACGCTGCACCGCTTTTAAAAGTGTCGGGAGATTTAAACATAGCCATTAGCGTAATAAAGCCACCATAAGAGCCGCCATAAATACCAAGTCTGTCTTTATCTATATTATGGTTTTCAATTAAGTATTTCGCTCCATCTATTTGGTCATTCAAATCTTTTCCGCCCATATGCCTGTATATAGCGGTTCGCCAATCACGTCCGTAACCAGCACTAGCTCTAAAGTCTATTGCCAAAACAGTATAGCCATTATCAACTAAAAAATTGTGAAACATGTATTCACGAAAATATGATGGCCACCAGCGATGTACATTTTGTAAATACCCAGCGCCATGAACAAATACAACTGCTGCCCCGTTTTTCTTTTCAGAGGCTGGTTTATATAGTGTAGCGGGAACATTAGCACCATCTCTTGCTGTAAAGTTTATTATTTCAGAATCCATCCACTTATAAGCTTTAAAAGCTTCGGTAGTAGATGTTGTTAGTTGTACTAGGTTTGCCTCAGCTTTGTTGGGCATGGTATATAACTCCCATGGTTTATTGGTATAAGAATATCTAACGGCAAGCTGCTTTTCATCAGGAGAAATAGTTACCTGATGGCCTCCTTTTAAAGACGTGATTTTAGTCAATTTTCCACCCATGGCAGGTAAATGATAGAAATGCTGTTCATGAGGGCTCACTTTGTTACTGGTTAGGTAAAACTTTTTTTTATCCCTTGATAAACTTGTGTCTAATATTTCAAAATTACCTTTGGTTAAGGCTTTAATTTTACCAGTGTTAACATTGGCAGTATACAAATGGGCATATCCTGTTTTTTCAGATTTAAACCAAATATTATTATCGTCTAGCCATCCAATCGCACCTCTTGAAAACCAACCTATTCCAGAACCACCAATCCAAGCATCATCATGTTGCCTATCTATTAGTTTTAAACTTCCATCTGAGAGATTTACAGTCATAATCCATCTGTCTTTATAGTCAGTAGAGGTTATGTTTACAACTGCTTTACCATCATTTGAAAATATTGGAGCACCAACACTTACAGGTCTTGCGGTATTATAAGTGTCATTATATTCTGATTGATTTTCGGCATACTCTTTTAAAAATTTAGGTTTATCAAAAACACCTTCAATAGAATCTGTTTTAATTTGATAGGTGTCTCCAGTTTTTAAATTCAAAATCCAAGATTCAGATGAGTATTGTTGGCTTCCTACTTTTGATCTTGCGTTTAAATCTGTTGTGTAACCACTCTCGGTAGTATAGTCTGGAACAATAGTGTTTTTGCTATTTGGAGGAGTAAATAGACGATATACTACATAGTTTAAATCAGGAGAAATGCTTCCTCCGAAAAATTGTTTATCATTATAATAAATTGTTTTAGGGCGCTCAAATTCCAATTGCTTTTGTCTGTACTTTTGAGCTTCATCTTCATTTTTACGTTTTTCTAGAATGTTAAAGTACTTTAATTGATCATCAATTAACCATTGTTCTTGATTACTAACCTTGGGTTCAGACTTTTTATTCCCACTTTTAAAATTGGTAAGCTGTTTAGTAGTTCCGCTTTCAATATCCCACTTATAGAAATTATTCTCTTGTTGATAAATGATGGATTTTTCATCACCAGAAAATTGAGGGTTTGATTCTCTAGTAATAGTATTTGTAATACGTTTAGTAGAATAGTTTGTAGTATTCATTAAAAATAAATCGCCTCCTTTATCATATACTTTCCACTTAAAATCTTCGGAATAATCTCCATTATTAGATCTTTTTTTAAGTTCATTAAAAGAAGGTTTGCTAATCTTTTTCGAATTGATGTTTACTTTATATGTAGACCGAATCGTATCATTATTGGGGTTCCAACTAAAATAAATGTCTTTACTGTTTTCTGACCAATTAATGTTGGTTGGTAAGTAGCCTACAAAACCCACACCCTGCATAATCTGGTCAATAGTAAGTTGCGATTGATTGTTAGTTTGGGCAATACCTAATGAAGCTGCTAAGCATAGTACCCATAAAATTGATTGTTTCATCTAAATTTGTTTTTGAAAGCGCAAATGATTTATTTTTGCATCTAATTTAGAGCTTTTCAACATAAGTACGAAATGAAAAAAGATATCCAAATACCTAAAGTAGAAGGCGTTTACATAGCTATTGTAAATGAGTATAATGATATTTACAAAACTCAAGATTGGAATGCTTATATAATCAATGATAAGGAAGTTGATTTAGATATGGTTATTATAGTAACTAGTGGGTATTCAAAAGAAAAAACCACATCTATTTTCAGAAAAAAACTAGATAAGCTTCCTAAAAAGAGTTATGCTAAGATTGAATTGATGCAAGAACCATTATTTGCATTAAACAATACATTTAAGGTGTCTTTTTTTGAAGGGAATACGATGTTTGATAAAACGTATTTATTTAGAGAAAATACTATTAATGTAAAAGCAATGCAACAGCTTCCATTAATGGAAACAAAAGGCGTTTTAGTGAAGTAATGTATTCCTTGTTTTTAAAGGAATTGTTAATCTAACTTATCAGTTAATTTTTTAAACACTTTTTTAGGGTTTTTATTCTCGTATAGAATGGCGTAAACAGCATTTATAATTGGTAAACGCGTCTTTTTTATGTTTTTTTCGTTAAGTAAAAAGGCACTTTTAGTGGCGTAATAACCTTCTGCAACCATGTTCATTTCCATTTGGGCAGATTTTACAGTATAGCCTTTACCTATCATATTCCCAAACATACGATTTCTAGAAAAAACCGAATAGCCAGTAACTAATAAATCGCCTAAGTAAGCCGAATTATTAATATTACGTTTCATTTTATGCATTTTCTTAATAAAGCGTTTCATTTCACGAATGGCATTGCTCATCAGTACACTTTGGAAGTTGTCTCCATAACCTAAACCATGTGCAATTCCTGCCGCAATAGCATAAATGTTTTTAAGCATAACGGCATATTCAGTACCAATAATATCATCGCTAATTTTAGTTTTTATATAACGACTTGATAAAGCATCTGCAATGTGTTGTGCTTTTTTAGCATCGGCACAAGAAATAGTTAAGTAAGATAAGCGCTCTAAAGCAACCTCTTCAGCGTGGCAAGGGCCAGCAATTACAGCAATGTTATCAAAAGGAATTTTATAAGCATCATGAAAATGTTCTCCAACAAGCAATCCTGTTTCTGGTATAATCCCTTTTACAGCAGATACAATGGTTTTGTTTTCAATATTAGTAGTTAATTTTTCTAATTCTGAGTGTATAAAAGCCGAAGGAATTACAAAAATTAAAATATCAGCATAATCAGCAATTTCATTAATGTTATTACTTATTTTTAGCTGCTCTAAATGAAATTCAACAGAGCTTAAATAATTTGGATTATGTTTTTCTTTTAATAAATGCTCTTTAGTGTAAACACTTCGCATATACCACCCCACTTCATCTAAATTTTCGCAAAGCATTTTTACAATAGCTGTTGCCCAACTTCCTGCTCCAAAAACCGCATATTTTAAAGGCTTGTCCATAAAAAACATAAATTATTTGAGTTTCAAAAATACGTAAAATATTAATCAATGTTAAGTCAACAAAACATTAAGAAATCTTTTTTGGCACGCGTTTTGAATCTGTATAAAAAGAAACCCTAAAAATGTTTGATTATGAAGACTGTAAAATTACTCTTAAGCTTTGCTCTAACTACAACATTGCTTGCTTCTTGTTATGTAGAAACAAATATAATTGATGATGAGCCAACAATCTCGATAAACCAATTGCTAAGCTCTTACGAGTTGTGGTATGTTGATATTAATAGTACAAGTGGATTTGGTGAAACACCATTTTTGCAAAAAGCCTTTACTATTTCGTTTAGAAATGGCGTTATGTATGCCAATAATAACCTAGTTGGTATTGGTAGTAGTGGCAATGGTTATGGTATTGCAGTAGCAGATTACGATGCATATAATATGATTTTAGATGTAACACACGATGCAGATGGTTTTGAAACTTTTGATGTTTTTCAAATAGATAATAATACTATAGAGCTTTACAACCCAAACAACGATACATCTTACTTTTTAGATGGTTACCAACGTAGTAATTTCGATTATGATTTTGTGTTCTATGATAATATACATTATTTCTTACAAGAATATGAAGCTTGGGAAAAAACATATACTAGTGAGTTTGGAGCGATAAATGAGTTTGATAACGAAAACTATTTGCAGTTTTTAGCAGGCGGGAATGATGATACTTTTAGAAGCTCGCAAGACGAAACAGGAACAAGTGTAAACAATCTTGTTTGGGATTACACAGGTGTTTATGGAGTAGGGAATATTACAGGTGATGCAAAGCTTAAAACTTTAACATTAGATTATGATTTCTTTGACAATGAACATTTCGAATTGAGCGTTATAGATGATGGAACAATAGAATTGTATCACCCAACATCTGAGACAGTATATGAATTTGAAGGTAGAGGATACATTCAATACTTAAAAAATGGTGACGCAAAAAAGAAAGAATCAGTTAAAAGAAACGAAACGCGTAAGCATAGAAAAAATAAAGTAGACAACCCAAGAGAAAACACTAGGGTTTAACAAAAATTTGGTTGGTTATTTAGTTTAGAAACTGTCTAAAGCAATATGCTTTAGGCAGTTTCTTTTTTGTATTAATTTGTCTTATCATATATAAAAATGTGACTAATCAATTATTCTTGTGTCTAAAACCATGTATCGATTAAATAACTTATTTAAACCCTTACAAAAATTAATTTAGTAACACTTAAAAAACAAAACAAAGATGGGATTATTTTCATTCATTAAAAACGCAGGAGCTAAAGTATTTGGAATAGGAAAAACAGATGCAGAAGAAGCTGCTGAAGCTGCTGCTGCAGAGCTTAAATTAGAAGAAGCTGCTGCAAGAAAACTAGAAGAAACAATTAACGATTTACAATTACAAGTTGAAGGCTTAAATGTTCATATAGATGATGATGTTGCAACAATTACAGGAATGGCTTACGATCAAGCTACAAAAGAAAAAGTAGTTTTAGTAGTAGGTAACTCTAACGGAATTGCAACTGTAGATGATCAAATGACTGTTGAACATGTAGAACCTGAAGCTCAATTTCATACTGTAGCTAGTGGAGACACTTTAGGTAAAATAGCTAAAAATTATTATGGTAATGCAATGAAATACCCAGTAATTTTTGAAGCAAATAAGCCAATGCTTACAGATCCAGATAAAATCTACCCAGGGCAGGTATTACGTATACCAGCTTTAGACTAGTTAAAAGCACCTACTTTATATGTAAAAAGCCAACTTAAAAAGTTGGCTTTTCTAATTTTTATTTTGAGTAAAACGTGAGAAACTGTTTATCATTTAGTTTCTATTACGATAAACTATACTTTCTTAGCAATGATCATTATATGCGTCAACTAAGTTTTCTGCAATTAATTCTGCTGGTCTACCTTCAATGTGGTGGCGCTCTAACATGTGCACTAATTCACCATCTTTAAACAAAGCCATACAAGGAGAACTTGGAGGAAACGGAATCATGTATTCTCTCGCTTTATCCACAGCCTCTTTATCTACACCTGCAAAAACAGTTGTTATATTATCAGGACGTTTGGCATTTTGTAAACTCATTCTAGCACCAGGACGCGCATTTGCTGCTGCACAACCACATACCGAATTTACAACAACTAAAGTCGTTCCTTCTTTTGCTAAAGCAGCATCAACAGCCTCGGCAGTTTGTAACTCTTCAAAACCAACATTGGTTAAATCTTCGCGCATTGGTTTTACTAATTCTGCTGGATACATATCTTAAATTTTTATTTTATAATTAATACTGTGCAAAGTTAATCAAAAATCATGCAATAATTATTAGGGCGTTCCCTTAAAACGCTTATGGCGTTATAAGGGCAGGCTATCACTACTCGCTTTTTTGAAAAAACAAAAAGAGCTCAAACATACCGTTTTATCCTTAACGCAGTACAACTGTAACAAAATCATGCAAAACTCAACTAACAATAGTATATTTGACGATAAATAAAATTAATAATTGCATGAGTTTTTCAAAATGGATAGGAGCCTCATTAGGTTGGTCGTTTGGTGGCCCTATTGGCGCTATAATAGGTTTAGCACTAGGTAGTATAGTTGATGCTATGGCAGATGGTAAGAATAGCCCTTTTTTAAATCAAGGTAATCCACAACGCAGACAAAGAAGAACCACTTACAGAACACAACCAAGGCAACGCCCTCAAACACAATCAGGCGATTTTGAGGTAAGTTTACTTATCCTAGCATCTATTGTTATAAAGGCCGATGGCAAACAAGACCAACGCGAATTAGATTTTGTACGCCAACAATTTTTGAATATGTATGGTAAAGTACGTGCAAACCATGCCTTTAAACTATTTAAAAATATAAACAAGCAAAATAATATTTCTACACGTCAAGTGTGTTTACAAATCAAGCAAATGATGGACCATCCATCACGCTTGCAGCTCATGCACTTTCTTTTTGGTATAGCTAAAGCCGACGGTTTTGTGACTGACGATGAGGTAAAACAAATTTATACCATAGCTGGTTATTTAGGTATTAGCTCGAAAGATTACGAGAGTATAAAAGCTATGTTTTATAACAGCCAGGAAAATGCGTATAAAATTTTAGAAATTGATAAAAGCGCTACAAACGACGAGATTAAAAAAGCCTATCGAAAAATGGCAAAAAAATACCATCCAGATAAAGTGATTCACTTAGGTAAGGAACATCAAAAAGGCGCCGAAGAAAAATTCAGGCAGGTTCAGGCAGCTTATGAGCAGTTACAGAAAGAACGCAGATTTTAAACGATAAAATATAGAAAAGGAATCAAAAAAAACCAACGAATATTGAATTCGCTGGCTTTTAACTTTTTAAATGATCGTAATTACTTAGTCTTGTATACTTTTTTTGTATCACCTTTATCAAAAATCATTACTAATTCTTTTTTAGAATTAAGGTAAACCGATTTTAATTCCCAGCCTTCTTTTTTAGAAGCATCCAATAAACATTTACGAACGTCTGGGTTGTATAAGTTTAGGTTTGAATTCATGATAATATCATCCGCTCTCATGTCAATAGAAACAAAAAGTATCGCAACCACGATCAATAATTGTAATTTTTTCATCATTTAGGGGTATTTTTAAGATTATTATTAAGGAGCAAATGTATATTACCCATTAACAATGTTTAAAAATATTGGTTGATTGCCCATATTTTCCGTTAAAAATGTGTACAATCTATAAAGCACATTATATCTTCGATAAAATTGCCATAAAAAGATGTTGTTTGGAGTGTTTTTAGTAGTTCAGTATAAAGGCGAAGGTTATGATACTATCTTTAACTAACCTCTAATTTATATCCAACACCATGAATATTAATGATGTTTATGGTAGTATCATCTTTAAATTTTTTTCTAAGTTTAGATATAAAAGTGTCTAAACTTCTATCTACAAAAACCCCATTATCTTCCCAGATTTCTTTTACTAGAACTTCGCGTTTCACAACTTGATTTTGATTCGCGCTAAGTATAGTCATTAATTCACATTCTTTAACTGATAGTTTTATTTCAACACTTTCTTTTGTTAGTTTATTTTGGTCTTTATAAAATCGATAATGACCAATTTTTGAATAAGGTAAATTGTTGATAGAGGTATCTGTCTTATTAAAAGATTTTATTCTATTTAACCACCAAAATCCTCCAAGAATAACAAGTAATAATAGAAAAATGAAAAGAGGGTTTTTAAAAATTGAAAATGTTTTGTTTTCTAGAAAAAGCACTTTAATAGTGTAACAATCGTTAGGGAGCTTCCTTTCTAAACACGGAATAATATCATTCTCAGTTAAGCCAGTAATTTGATAACTATATGATACTTCTTCATTTTCACAATTAATAACTTCAACAATATAGCGCTTAGGTAATTTAGCAGCATTTAAACTTTGCTTAGTAAAGGCTACTAGACTATCTGGAGCAATTGATAAGGTGTTTTGAAAAGAAATTTCGTAGAGGTTATCGCTGGTTTTAATAATAGGAAGTATTAAAGATGTAGAATCGTTACTAGCTAACATTAATTTATTACCAACATCTCTTAAAGCGACTTTTACCGTTTCAGAAAAATGATTCTGAGGTACATTATCTGTACAGCCAGTCAATGTGAAAAATAATACTGTAAATAAAAGAAAAAGAGATTTTTTCATAGAGACGTTAAAAACAGTTAATTGTATAAAATTACATCTGGCAATTTAAAAACAATAAAACAAACAGATGAAAATTTTCAACTTTTTGCACCTGTTTCACACTTCTTTCACATTTTTTTTACAAAAAAGGAATGTAATGAATCTAGTTTTACAGGAAAATATAAACAGATGAAAAAAGCAACAACTTTATTATTTCTATTTTGTTCAATAGTTAGTTTTAGTCAGCAAGAAGTATTAATCAACACCAAGGCGAGTATTGTAAATTGGAAAGGATCAATGCTTTTTAGTTTTGGCGGGCATCATGGTACGGTTAATTTTAAAGACGGTAAAATTATTAAAACAAATGATAAAATTACAGGAGGAAATTTTACTGTAGATATGACTTCACTAATTAATACAGATGGCGATTATAGTGAAGATTTGGTAAAACACTTAAAAGACGAAGATTTTTTTAATGTTAAAAAATATCCAACATCAAAATTGGTAATAACTCGGGTTGAGTATCAGAATAATGGTCAATTAAAAATGCATGCAAACCTTAGTATAAAAGGAATTACGAAACCTGTTTTGTTTGAAGCTAAGTTAAATTCAGATAGCACAAAACTAGAAGCTAAATTTAAGATAGATAGAACAGATTGGAATATTCTTTATGGAGCTAAAGGAGTAGTTAAAGTAAAAGATTATGCGATTTCTGATGCTATTGAGTTTGATGTTATTGTGTTTTTTGGGGAAGATAAATGTTAAGAACAGTACACATCTTTTTTTTCATGTTTTTGGCATTTAATGTTTTTTGCCAACAAAACGAGTATAATAAAACGGTGTGGACTGTTGCCTGGAGTCCTAACGGAAAATATATTGCTTCTGGAGGTAATCAAGATGAATTAAAATTGTTTGATGGAAATACTTATAAGTTGATTAAAACTTATCCTGTTAAAGACGTGCAACTAAGTAGGTTAAAATGGCATCCTACAAAAAACAAACTTGCCGTTATAACACAGGGTAGAACATTTAAGGCAAAAATCCTTGATCTTGACAATGATTCTTGGACTGGTTTAAGAGGGCTGAAGAATAGCTTTAGAGCATTAGGATGGAATTATACAGGTGAGCTTTTAGCCGTTTCCGAGCTTGAAAGTTTTGTTTCAATATATAATATTGATGGTACTCGCGTAAGCAGATTTAGAGCAGATGAAAAGGGAGTTGCAGGATTAGATTGGCATCCTAAAAACAACACGTTAGTTACTGTAGGTACTAAAGTTGGGTTTTTTAATTATTTAGGGGACACTTTAAAAATATTTGAAACAAGAAAAAAAGAACCTTTTTTACTTTGTGTTGAGTGGCACAGATCTGGTAAGTTTTTTGCTGTTGGAGATTATGGCGATTTGGAAAAAGCAAAGAATAAATTGGTGCAGTTTTGGAATATTGAAGGAGAAAAAATAAAAGAAATTAAAGGAAGCATTGCTGAGTACAGAAACCTTAGATGGAATAAAAAAGGAACAAAATTAGCAACAGCAAGTGATGCTTTAAGAATTTGGTCTAAAAAAGGTAAATTATTATTTGAATCTAAATCTACAAATGATTATTTGTGGGGAATAGATTGGAGTCCAGATGGCAAATATATTATTACATCAAGTCGAAAAGGAGTTATTACAATTTGGAATAAAAAAGCCAATAAGATTGCAGAATTGGAGTATTAATCCTCAAAAACAACAGTAGACTTATCGCTCTTTACTTCCAGCTTTATAGTTCTTCCTAAAATTAAAGCACGATTATCCTTTTCGTGTCCAGCAGGCATGTTAAATGCAATAGGGAAATCGTAATCAGCTAATGCATCTAAAATAAGTTGCTCAACAGATGTTCCCCAAAGAGTTGTATTTTTTCGCATTTTACTCATTCCCCCAACAATAACACCTTTACAGTTTTCAAAATATCCTGCACGTTTTAAGCTTTGTAGCATACGGTCTATATGGTATTTGTATTCACCAATTTCTTCAATAAACAATATTTTTTCAGACGTATCTATGCTCGTTTTAGAACCCAACATAGTGTGTAACATGGTTAAATTACCACCAACAAGTTGCCCAGAGCCTTCCCCTGCCTTATTATATTTAGAACCTTTTAAAGTGTAACTTATAGGTTTCCCAAAAACAGCATCTTTAAAAGTGGAGACAGTTTCTTGAATAGTGCTTAAATCATCTTGTAAACTGGTACACATTAAAGCATGAATACTTTCAAAACCTTGATTATGAAACTGATTATGTAATGCTGTAATATCGCTGTACCCAATCAACCATTTAGGTTTTTTTTTGAACTTAGTATAATCTAATTTATCTAAAATTCTAACGGTTCCGTAGCCGCCACGAGCACACCAAACAGCAGAAATTTTTGGGTCGTCTAAAGCATTTTGAAAATCCTCACAACGTTCATCGTCGGTTCCTGCAAAATGATTAGCGGTGCTAAAAACATGCTTTCCAACAACAGGATGAAGTCCCCAGCTTTTTAAAAGAGATTTAGCTTGTTCAACTTCCTTAGTTCTATTTTTTAAAACGCCAGAAGGCGCAACAATAGCAACGGTATCTCCAGCTTTTAAATACGGTGGTTGTATCAATGTAGTTGTTTTTTTAGACAATGATTCTTGTGCCAAAATAGTTTCTTTTCCAAAGAAAAGAAGAATACAACACAAGATAGTAATTAGTGAGATTTTTGACATAATGTAAATGTACATTTTTTTTCTAAATCGGAGTCAAAATGCGTACTTTTACGGCTTCAAAATAACTCGTCATTCCGAGCGAAGCGTGGGAATCTGTTTGTTTGGAATTTTAATTTTAAAATTACTTCATCACTTTACTCCTAGCAATGACGTATAATTTGTCTCCTCGAGCGCAGTCGAGAGGTTTTTATTTAGGTCTCGACTGCGCTCGACCTGACAACAGTTTATAAAAAGATGAACAAACCAAAACGATATACAATTACAGCTGCACTTCCTTATACTAATGGACCAATTCATATAGGTCATTTAGCAGGGGTTTATGTGCCAGCTGATATTTATGCACGCTATTTACGTTTAACAGGAGAAGATGTGCTTTTTGTTTGTGGGAGTGACGAACATGGTGTACCCATTACTATCAAAGCAAAAAACGAAGGCGTTTCTCCGCAGGATATTGTGGATAAATATCATACAATAATTAAAAACTCTTTTGAAGAATTTGGAATTACTTTCGATAATTATTCGCGTACATCAGCCAAGATTCATCATGATACAGCTTCAGAATTCTTTACAATTTTAAATGACAAAGGTGAATTTGTAGAAGAGACAACAGAGCAATTATACGATGAAGAAGCTAATCAGTTTTTAGCAGATCGTTTTGTAATAGGAACTTGCCCTAAATGCGGAAATGAAGAGAGTTATGGCGATCAATGTGAAAATTGTGGAACAAGTCATAATGCAACCGATTTAATAAACCCTAAATCGGCTATAACAGGTAACGCTCCTTCTTTAAAACAAACAAAACATTGGTTTTTACCTTTAGATAAACACGAAGCATTTTTAAAAGAATGGATTTTAAAAGGGCATAAAAAAGATTGGAAACCTAATGTATATGGTCAATGTAAATCTTGGATTGATGATGGGTTGAGGCCACGAGCGGTTACTCGAGATTTAGACTG
Organism: Gaetbulibacter sp. 4G1; assembly: GCF_002741945.1. GTDB lineage: Bacteria > Bacteroidota > Bacteroidia > Flavobacteriales > Flavobacteriaceae > Wocania_A > Wocania_A spongiicola. The sequence goes on along the minus strand of NZ_MDVN01000022.1, from coordinate 511,804 downwards.
GGGAATTCCAGTGCCAGCAGAAGGAGGAGAAGGTAAGGTACTTTATGTTTGGTTTGATGCGCCAATAGGTTACATATCTTCAACTAAAGAATGGGCGGCTAGAGAAGGTAAAAATTGGGAGCCTTATTGGAAAGACAAAGACACCAAATTGGTACACTTTATAGGAAAAGATAATATTGTATTTCACTGTATTATTTTCCCCGCTATGTTAAAAAGTGAAGGTTCTTATGTTTTACCTGAAAATGTACCAGCCAATGAGTTTTTAAATTTAGAAGGGAATAAACTGTCAACCTCTAAAAATTGGGCGGTTTGGTTACCAGAATATTTGCAAAATTTCCCAAACCAGCAAGATGTATTGCGTTATGCTTTAACAGCTAATGCCCCAGAAACAAAGGATAACGATTTTACTTGGAAAGACTTTCAAGCAAGAAATAACAACGAGTTAGTTGCCATTTTTGGCAATTTTATTAATCGTGTGGTGGTATTGACTAACAAGTATTATGGAGGTGTTGTGCCTAATGTATATGAGCTATCTCAAGTAGACGAAGACACCTTAGCTGCTGTAAAAGCATATCCAGATGTGATTACTAGCTCCATTGAACGTTACCGTTTTAGAGAAGCTGGACAAGAGCTTATGAATTTGGCTAGATTAGGTAATAAATATTTAGCCGATGAAGAGCCTTGGAAAGTTATTAAAGTTGATGAAGATCGAACCAAAACCATTATGTATGTTGCATTACAAATAGCATCAGCTTTAACAACATTAAGCGAACCATTTTTACCGTTTACATCTAATAAATTAAAAAACATTCTTAATATAGGCTCGAGTGATTCGGTACAAGAGAATAGTATCGAGAACTCTTGGAACGATATCAAATCAAAAGACATTCTGATTCCAGCAGGTCACCAAATAGGAAAAGCAGAATTGCTTTTTTCTAAAATTGAAGATGCTACAATTCAAGCGCAATTAGATAAATTAGAAGCTAGTAAAAAAGCAAACGAAATTGCTAATGCCGTTGTTGAACCTCAAAAAGACACTATTACTTTTGAAGATTTTACTAAACTAGATATTCGTGTAGGCACTATTTTAGAAGCCGAAAAAATGCCAAAAACTAAAAAACTTTTAAAGCTTAAAGTAGATACTGGTATTGATATTAGAACGATTGTTTCGGGTATTGCAGAGAGTTTTACCGCTGAAGAAGTTATTGGTAAAAAAGTAACAGTTCTTGTAAATTTAGCACCACGAGCTTTACGAGGAGTGGAGAGTGAAGGCATGATTTTAATGACCGAAACTCCTGATGGAAAATTAGTATTTGTAAATCCAGATAATGCCAATACTAGTAATGGACTACAGATAAGTTAGATGAGCAAAAATATTATTAGACAAATAGTCGATATTCAAGCACAAGCTGAACGTTTAATAAAAACAAAGGCAGATATGATTGAAATTGAGTTGTTTGCTAAATATAATAGAGAAATTAAATCTTTCTTAATTGCAAACATTGATGATGATTTTGTTTTAAGCTATGTTAGAAAAATTCCCGATTTGAATATTAAAAAGTCAGAAAATAAATGGAATGTAATTACTTTAATTCTTATTATATTTAGTTCTTTTTCAGGGGGAATTGCTCTTTATAATGAAAGAAGAATGGCACAGAAGTATTTAAGTGAAATAAGAGACATACGTGGAAGTTATGCTTCAGCTGAGTTTATGCTTAAGAATTACTTTGCGAATTAAAATTATTATAACTTTACAAAAAAGGAAATCATGTTATCAAAAACCATAGAAAAGGCATTAAATAATCAAATAAGAATTGAAGCAGAATCTTCTCAAATATATTTAGCTATGGCATGTTGGGCTGAGGTAAAAGGATTGGAAGGTGTATCTAATTTTATGTACGCTCAATCTGATGAGGAGCGCGAACACATGTTAAAGCTTATAAAATTTGTTAATGAACGTGGCGGGCATGCAAAAATATCTCAATTAAAAGCTCCAAATGTTACTTTTAAATCGTTTAAAGAAATGTTCGAAAAATTATTTGAACATGAAGTATTTGTTTCTGAAAGTATAAATGAGTTAGTACACATTAGTCTTCAAGAAAAAGACTATGCTACGCATAATTTTTTACAATGGTATGTGTCTGAACAAATAGAGGAAGAGGCTGTTGCTCGTACTATATTAGACAAAATAAATCTTATTGGCGATGATAAAGGAGGACTATATTTATTTGATAGAGATATTGAAAACCTAACGGTTACTTCTGCATCAATGGATAATCCACAATAATTTTGTAGTTATTCTTATTTAGATTTAATAAAAATAATGTATTTTTGCTCAAGAATTGATTTTTATACTCTGTTTTGGGCAAAAAGAAGAAAAAAAAGACAATAAAGAAATTACAAAAATTAGGAATAGAGAATCCTAAAAAAGTAAAAACAAGTTGCTGTAAAAAGTTTAAAAAGGGAGAAAGTAAGCGATGCAAAAAATGTCCTTGCTTTGATTTACTTCAAAAAGTTGCCTAAATAATAAAAAGATAGCATAAGTTTTTGTCCAAGTAATAAATTTAATATTCTGGAGAAATGAAAAGACTAATTATGTGCTAATTTCTGGCATTATTTTTGGGCGTTTTGTATTACAAAAGCTAACCCATAAAGTATGAGATTAAACTACCTATTTAATTCAAAAACGTTAAGTTATACCTTGAAATTTGTATTTACTGTATTCGTTTTTTTATCATTTCAAACCAATTTAAAAGCTCAAGAAAAAAGCTTTGATAAAGCTATAAATGCATTTCAAGATTATTCTACAGCTTATAGAGAAATTGCTTATTGTCATTTAAATAAAAGCACTTACATAAAAGGTGAAATGTTAGGGTTTAGTGGTTATGTTTTTAATAAAGATTTAAAGAAGCCTTCCTTACTAACAAAGAATTTATATTGTGTAATTACAGATAGTACAAATAAAGTTGTTAAAAGTAAATTGATTAAAGTAAAAGATGGATTTGCTAACAATGTGTTTAATATAGATAGCCTTTTTACGTCTGGTAATTATACATTTAAGGCCTACACAAATTGGATGAGAAACTTTGACGAGCGTAACACTTTTGTTGAAACTTTTAAAGTTATAGATCCAGAAGTTGAATTAACAGTTAGAGGTAAAGTTGTTGAAAATAATTTAGACGCACAATTTTTACCAGAAGGTGGTTATTTTGTAAACGAAGTTAAAACAAATGTAGGTGTTATAGTAAAAAATGCTGAAGGCTTTGGAGCTTCAAATTTGGAAGGTGTTATTTTAGATAATAATAAACAGACAATAACTACATTTAAAACAAACGCATTAGGAATAGGACGTTTTTTATTTACCCCAATTTTAAACCAGCAATATACGGTAGAGCTTAATTATTTAAATAAGAAATTTACATTTATAATTGATGATATTAAACCTAAGGGAGTTTCGATTACTGTTAACGATTTAAAAGGGAAATTAGTTGTAGAATTTGACACAAATAAAAAAACTCTAAAAGATATTAAAGGGAAACCTTTTAAATTAGTTATTCATAACGGAAAAATTATTAAAGTAATAGACGTTAAATTCAATTCGGAAAGCCTAATTAAGGCCATCAATAATGATGAGCTGTTTTCTGGAATTAATATTTTCACACTTTTTGATGAAAATAATGCACCAATACTAGAGCGCTTATTTTTCAACTATGAAGGCATTCATTTCATTCAGTTAGGAAAGCCAAGTTTAACCAAATTAAAAGACTCTTTAACAATTAAAATCCCTTTAAATAACTTAAAATTGGCTGAAAGCAAGCCTAACTTAAGTATATCTGTGCTTACAAACGAAACAAAATCTTACCAAAGGCATCATAATATTATATCGTATACTTATCTACAACCTTATGTTAATGGATATATAGAAAATGCAACATACTATTTTACTAAGATTGATCGCAAAAAAAAGTATGACTTAGATAATTTGTTAATCACTCAAGGTTGGAGTAGTTACAATTGGAATAATATTTTTAATAATAAACCTACTAATAGTTTTGCTTTTGAAGATGGTATAGCAATAAAGGCAAACAGAAATAGTAGTAATCAAAACCATTTTATAATATATCCATTAGAAAATAATGAAGGGTTTTTAGTAGATCTTCCTAACAATGAAGATAGTTTTTTTAAAAGCGGTTTTTATCCTAATGAGGATGAAACTTTGAGTCTTGGTATATTAAATAGAAAAGGAAGAATGGTTAAGCCAAATTTGTATATGCAGTTCTACCCTTCTGCAATACCAGAGTTTAATAAGTATGAAAGAACACTTAAACCAAAAGGGCTGTCTTTTACCAAATATACAGCAACAACCCCCTTTGCTATTAATCTTGATGAAACACAACAGTTAAATGAGGTAGTAGTAAAAACGGATTTAAGACAAACTAAAATAGATATGCTTAAAGGAAGCTCATTTAACAGGGTTTACCTTTTCGATGATAAAATAAGGGCAATGAATTTGTCATTAGCAAATTATATAAGTACATACATACCAGGTTATTTTGCTATAGATCAAGGAGGGAATTTTATAATAAGAGCATCTAATAGTAGCTCTAAATTAGGTGTAGCATCTAGCGGACCAATAGTATATTTAAACGATATGAGATTATCAAGTTATGAATTTTTAATAAATTTTGATATGAGCACAGTAGATTATATAGCAGTTAACAGGCATGGATTTGGAGAGGGTATGAGAGCAGGTTACTCTGGAGCAATAAGGATATACACTTCAAATACCTTTTCTAGTACGAAAGAAGGAAAATCATTTAGAGAATATAGTTTTCCTTTATCGTTTTCAAAAAAAAGAAAATTCTATGTACCTAAGTATAATACTTATACTGATGATTTTTTTAAGGAATACGGTGTTATAGATTGGATTCCAAATTGTACAATTGACACAAGCAATAATTTAAATTTTACCATATATAATCCTTATAATAATAACATTAAACTGTTTATTGAAGGAGTAACAGGAGATGGTAAATTTCTATCCGAAACCAAAACAATACTATTCAATAAAGGTTAGGGTTTAATTGTCCTAACATATGTTTTAGTCTAATTTTACTCAATAACTAATCTTTTAGTTTCCACCTTGTCGTTTTCATCAATTACTTTTATAATATAAATGTCCTTTTTAAGTTCAGAAACATCAATTTTTATAATACTTTTATTAAAATGATAGGTTGCTACTTGCTTTCCTAAAATATTGATTAATTCAATACTTTTAATTCTATTTGTTCCTAAAATAAATAATTTGTCTTTTGCAGGATTAGGGTGCATTTTAAATAAACTTGTTTTGAGTATGGTAGAAGTTGTATCAACCTTTTTTATGTTGCTTTTTTTGATTGAATCGGTTCTCTTTTCTTGAGAAAAAGAAAGATTGCAAATTAATAAAGCTAAAAAAGTAAAGCGTATATTTTTCATACTAATAGTTTTGCAATGAGAGAAAGTGGGTTTAATGTTAACGGGATTTAAAACGGTTAATTATACGTCTAAATAAAAAGTGAATTAGTTTACAAAAAGTATCTGAAGTTAATTACATTCGTTTTTTCATAATTATATAGTAAATGGTTAAACTAATAGAATTCATAATATCCAATACTAAACTCTCTGAGCAGTCAGTAAAAAATACGGTTGAATTATTAAATGAAGATTGTACCGTTCCGTTTATTTCTAGGTACCGAAAAGAACGTACAGGTAATTTAGATGAGGTTCAAATAAGTGATATCGTAAAATTTAAAGAGCAATTTGAAACTTTAGAAAAACGTAAAGGGGCCATTTTAAAAGCTTTAGAAGAACAATCAGTTTTAACATCGGAATTAAAACAAAAAATAGAATCAACTCAAAATTTAACAGTGCTTGAAGATTTATACTTACCCTATAAAAAAAGTAGGAAAACAAAAGCTGAAAAAGCACGACAAAACGGATTGGAGCCACTAGCAAAAATCATCATGTCTCAAAATGCAAATGATGTTGAATCCATAGCTTTTAAATATATAAAAAACGAGGTAACATCGGTTGACGGTGTCTTAGAAGGGGCACGACATATTATTGCTGAATGGATTAACGAACGTGTAGATATTCGGAATAATATTCGCTATCAATTGGAGCGTTTTGCAATGATTTCAACTAAAGTAGTAAAAACAAAAGCTGATGATGAGAAAGCTCAAAAATTTAGAGATTATTTTGATTGGGAAGAATCTTTAAACCGAATTCCTTCACACCGATTATTAGCTATTTTAAGAGCAGAAAACGAAGGCTATATTCGGATGAAAATTGAAATAGATAATGATAGAGCTCTTTCAAAAATTGAAGATAAAATTATTCGATCTAATAACGTTTGTGCTGAACAAATAAAGCTTGCTATAAAGGATGCTTACAAACGATTATTATTACCATCGTTAAGTAACGAAGCTATGCAAAAGGCAAAAGACAAAGCTGATGAGTCTGCCATAAGTGTATTTGCAAAAAACTTAAAACAATTATTATTAGGATCTCCTTTGGGCGAAAAGCGTGTGTTAGCCATCGATCCTGGGTTTAGAACAGGCTGTAAAGTGGTTTGTTTAGATGCACAAGGGCAGTTAAAATATAACGAAACTATTTACCCACATCCACCAAAAAGCGATAGTGTTGGTGCGATGAAAAAAATTAGCTCACTTACCGATGCTTATAAAATTGAAGCTATTGCTATTGGTAACGGAACCGCATCTCGCGAAACCGAAGCCTTAATTAGAAAGATTCATTTTAAAAATGACATTCAGGTATTTGTGGTTAGTGAAGCAGGAGCAAGTATATATTCGGCATCTAAAATTGCTCGTGAAGAATTTCCTGATTATGATGTAACAGTTCGCGGTAGTGTTTCTATAGGTCGTCGTTTACAAGATCCGCTAGCAGAGTTAGTAAAAATTGATGCTAAGTCAATTGGCGTAGGACAATATCAACATGATGTTGATCAAACAAAACTACAAAAATCGCTAGATGCTGTAGTTGGGAATTGCGTAAATGCAGTTGGAGTAAATATAAATACGGCGAGTAAGAGCTTATTAAGCTATGTGTCTGGTATTGGGCCAAAACTTGCTGAGAACATTTTTAATTACCGAAAGGAAAATGGCCTATTCTCTTCAAGAAAAGAGATAAAAAAAGTTCCACGTTTAGGTGATAAAGCTTTTGAGCAAGGTGCTGCGTTTTTAAGAATTAAGAATGCCGAAAACCCATTAGATGATTCTGCTGTGCATCCTGAAAGCTATAAAATTGTTGTAAAAATGACTAAAGATTTGGGTAGAAATGTTTCAGATTTAATAGCTAATAAAGAGTTGCTTAAAAAAATAGATTTAAAAAAATATTGTACAAGCTCAGTTGGCTTGCCAACGCTTCAAGATATTATTAAAGAACTTGAAAAACCAGGATTAGATATTAGAGAGCAAGTTAAAGTATTCACTTTTAATCAAAACATAAAAACAATTAGCGATTTACGTGAAGGGCAATTGCTTCCTGGTATTGTAAATAACATCACCAATTTTGGTGCTTTTGTAGATGTTGGTATTAAAGAAAGTGGACTTATTCACGTATCCAATCTATCAGACAGTTTTGTAAAAGATGTAAACGAGCATGTTAGTTTACACCAACAAGTTATTGTAAAAGTATTGGAGGTTGATATTCCGCGAAAGCGAATACAATTAAAACTACATAAATAAAAAAATGCGAACTTTTAAGTTCGCATTTTTTATATCTATAAATTGTATAAATATTATTTATTCATGTTTTTTATTTGATCCATAAAGGTGTCTAAATCTACACCATTACGCACTAACGTTAAAGCTTTATCAACTATATATTTTACGTTTATAGCATGAAACCCAAGCCCAACACCAATTTTATTTAAGAGTTTATGCTCAGGATCACCATTAATTTGATCAACATATACCATACGCACTAAATCATATAAACGCTCTAACCGTCTATCGTAAGACATTGGCGGATTTATTGGGTGCGATTTATAGTCTTTTAAAATTATTTTATAATCAGCTTCACTAATACTTAAATTACGCGCTAATCTATCTAAAAAAGCTTGCTCTTCTGAGGTAATAATACCATCATCCATGGCAACACGAACTATAGAAGCAAAATGATCTTCATTACGCTTTTTAAACCCACTATCAAATAAATCTGAAAACGACATATATTTTTGTTTTTGTGCTGCAAATATAAATAAACTTCAACCCTTTTTAAATTAAAAATCAGCTTTTTTTGAGCATTCCATTTTGTTGCACTTGCACTTCGTTCAGCAATAACAAAATGTGCGCTTTCCTAAACAGTGCATTATTAAAATTAAGCGTTTTATAATGAGCAAAACCGAGGAACTACAAACGCTAATACAAAATTAAAACAACAAATGTTTTTGAATTTGAGTTAAACACTCATAAAAATAATTCTAAACCGTATATTTGCAATCTTAAAATCTAATAATTAGGTGAGTAAATCTACTATCTCGCAAACCTATGCACAGACTTTGCAAACGCAAAATCTGCAAAACACTATTGCTCAAACCGAAACAAAAACACATTTAAAAGGACTTGTTGGCTCGTCATTTTCTTTTGTCATTTCAAGTGTTTTTAAGCATGCTGAAAAACCTTTTTTAATTGTTTTTAATGATAAAGAAGAAGCGGCACATTATTTAAATGATTTAGAACAGTTATGTAATGAAAAAGATGTATTGTTTTACCCTGGCAGTTATCGCAGGCCTTATCAGATTGAAGAAACCGATAATGCTAATGTGCTTCTTCGTGCTGAGGTTTTAAACCGCATTAATTCACAAAAAAAACCAGCGATAATTGTTACTTATCCTGACGCACTTTTCGAGAAAGTAGTAACCAGAAAAGAGTTAGAACGAAACACCTTAAAAGTATCTACAAATGACAAAGTATCAATCGACTTTGTTAATGAAGTGTTGTTTGAATATCAGTTTAAACGCGTAGACTTTGTTACCGAACCGGGTGAGTTTTCTGTACGTGGTGGTATTGTGGATGTGTTTTCATTTTCGCACGATGAACCTTACCGCATTGAGTTTTTTGGTGACGAAGTGGATAGTATTAGAACCTTTGATGTAGAAACACAGCTCTCGGTAGAACAAATTAAAAAAATTAACATTATTCCTAATGTAGCGAATAAGTTTTTAGAAGAAAAGAGACAAAGTTTCTTAAAATACATTGCTCAAAAAACAGTGGTTTGCTTTAAAAATGCAGATTTGTTTTTTTCTCGAATAGATGATTTTTATACAAAAGCAGAAGACGCTTTTAAAACACTTTCTTCAGAAATAAAACATGCCGAACCAAATGAATTGTTTTCTAACTCTACTCTACTAAAAAAGCAATTATTAGATTTTTCAATTATTGAATTTGGAACAACTTCAGTTTTTAATAATTCAGCGGATAATAGTATTAACTTCAACACGACACCGCAACCCTCTTTCAATAAACAATTTAATCTTTTAATAGAAGATTTAAATACAAATAATGAAAACGGTTACACCAATTATATTGCTTGCATAAGTGAGCAACAGGCAAAACGATTTCAAGATATTTTTGATGACTCAAACCTCGATGTTAAGGAATATCAAACCATTATTTTATCATTACATCAAGGGTTTGTTGACCACGACAACAAAATGGTTTGCTATACCGATCATGAAATTTTTGAACGCTATCATAAATTTCATCTTAAAAATGGCTATGCAAAAAAGCAAGCTATCACTCTAAAAGAGTTGACAAACTTAGATATTGGCGATTATGTAACTCATATTGATCATGGTATTGGTCGTTTTGGCGGACTTCAAAAAATTGACGTTGAAGGCAAAAAACAAGAAGCCATTAAATTGGTTTATGGAGAGCGCGATGTACTGTATTTAAGTATTCATTCGTTACATAAAATCACCAAGTTTAATGGTAAAGATGGTAAACCTCCTAAAATTTATAAGTTAGGAAGTAATGCATGGAAAACTTTAAAGCAAAAAACAAAAGCACGTGTAAAACATGTTGCTTTCAACCTTATAAAACTTTACGCTAAGCGAAAAACCGAAAAAGGCTATCAGTACAATCCTGATAGTTATATGCAACACGAATTGGAAGCTTCGTTTATTTATGAAGACACACCAGATCAAAGTACAGCTACAGCAGATATTAAAGCAGATATGGAAAGCGAACGCCCAATGGATCGTTTGGTTTGCGGTGATGTTGGTTTTGGAAAAACAGAGGTCGCTATTCGAGCTGCTTTTAAAGCAGTTGATAATGGAAAACAAGTAGCTGTTTTGGTGCCAACAACTATTTTGGCTTATCAGCACTCAAGAACCTTTAAGGAGCGCTTAAAAGATTTTCCTGTAACGGTTGATTATGTAAATCGTTTTAGAACAACCAAAGAAAAACGTGAAACTTTAGAAGGTTTAGAAAAGGGAAGTGTAGATATTATAATTGGTACGCATCAATTGGTTAACAAAAATGTAAAGTTTAAAGATTTAGGCCTTTTAATAGTTGACGAAGAACAAAAGTTTGGTGTAGCCGTAAAAGAAAAACTAAAGACATTAAAGGAAAATGTAGATGTACTAACATTAACAGCAACTCCAATTCCACGTACACTTCAATTTAGTTTAATGGCAGCACGAGATTTATCGGTTATTACAACACCTCCACCCAATCGTTATCCTATTGAAAGTCATGTTATTCGTTTTAGCGAAGAAACTATTCGTGATGCTGTGAGTTATGAGATTCAACGTGGAGGACAAATATTTTTCATTCATAATCGCATAGAAAATATTAAAGAAGTAGCTGGCATGTTGCAACGCTTAGTTCCCGATGCTAAAATTGGTATTGGTCATGGACAAATGGATGGTAAAAAATTAGAACAACTTATGTTATCGTTTATGGATGGAGCTTTTGATGTTTTAGTGAGTACAACAATTGTTGAAAGCGGATTAGATGTACCAAACGCCAACACTATTTTTATAAATAATGCCAATAATTTTGGATTAAGCGATTTACACCAAATGCGCGGTCGTGTTGGGCGCAGTAACAAAAAAGCATTCTGTTATTTTATAACGCCAGAGTATTCTGCTATGACCGATGATGCCAGAAAACGTATTACCGCCTTAGAGCAATTTACGGAACTAGGGAGTGGTTTTAATATTGCAATGAAAGATTTAGAAATAAGAGGTGCAGGTGATCTATTAGGTGGAGAACAAAGTGGATTTATAAATGAAATAGGCTTTGATACCTATCAAAAAATATTAAATGAAGCAATAGAAGAACTCAAAGAAAATGAGTTTAAAGATTTATATAGTGAAAATGAAGCTGATAAAGTTTATGTAAAAGACGTAACGATTGATACTGATTTTGAATTGCTTTTTCCAGATGATTATATAAATAATATTGCTGAACGATTAAGTCTATATACTCAACTAAATAGTTTAAAAACCGAAGGCGAATTACAAAAGTTTGAAACCGAATTAATAGACCGTTTTGGAGAATTACCAATACAAGTGACCGATTTATTAAATAGTGTCCAAATAAAGTGGATAGCCACTAAATTAGGATTCGAAAAAATAATAATGAAACAAGGTAAATTTATTGGATATTTTATAAACGATCAACAAAGTCGCTTTTATCAAAGTAGTAACTTTACTAAAGTGTTACAATTTGTTCAAAAAAATCCGCAAGCGTGTAAAATGAAAGAGAAGCAAACACGTAATGGTTTACGATTATTACTTACTTTTGAATCTATTAAATCTGTAAAACAAGCTCTCGCAGTATTAAAACCTATTATGGCTTAATTATTGTTTTCTTAAAAATTAAATTAGTACTCATGTTAAAACAAATTGTTGCTCTAGTAGTTTTACTTCCAAATATCTTTTTTGGGCAACACACTATTAAAGGCACATTCTCTCCAGCTGAAGATTATAATGTAGCGCTGTTATATAAAGTAACACCAACCGTTTCAGAATATGTTACAAATGCTGAAATAAAAGATGGAATCCTTGAACTTAAACTAGATTCTACAGTAACAAAAGGCATATATCGAGTTGTTTATGCAATTCCGCAAGAGGATTATAATTTTGATGTTATTTACAATGGTAAAGAAGACATATCGCTTACATTTAACTCTGAAACAGGAGTAGATTTTAAATCCTCATCAGAAAATAAATTATTAGCCTCCTACACCAATAGTATGTCTATGATAACACATAGTATTGGTAATTTTTTTAGAGAAGAAAGTAAAGATACCATAGCCTTAAAGTCTATTTTTAATACACAACGCGAAGCACAATCTAGTTTTGAAACTTTAGCAAAGGAAACCATAGCGTTACAATTTATTAAGGCGAACAAACCATATATTCCAGAAACATTTGAAGATGTAAAAACTTATGTGGGTAATTTAAAAAAACACTATTTTGATTATGTAGATTTTAATAATGAAACACTACAAAGCTCTAATTTCTTTGAAGAGCGAATGTTAAATTATGTTTTTGGTATGTCGTCAAATGATGAAGATGAAGTCACAAACTATAAAAATAACATTGATGTTTTTTGCAAAGCTATGGAAAATGCTCCAGACGAAACAAAAAGAGTATTATTGGTAGACCTATGGCAACAAATGGCTGATTTAGGATTTGAAAATGTAGCAAACTATATTTCTGAAAATCATTTAATAAAAGTTGCTAAAAAATTAAATGATGAGGAGTTAGTTAACGGTTTAATGTTATTTAAAAACATTTCTATAGGAAATAAAGCTCCAGATTTTTCTTTTGAAATTATAGAAAAAGAAAAAACAACTGTAAAACAATTAAGTGACGTAGATTTAGCCGAAAATTATATTGTAGTGTTTTGGAGTAGTACCTGTTCACATTGTTTGGATGAAATACCACAATTAAGAGACTTTGTAAAAGTCCAAGAAGAAAATAAAATAAAAGTTATCGCTATCGGGTTAGAAGAAGAGCCTTATAAGTGGAAAGGTTTAACTTATGATTATCCTGATTTTATTCACGTATATGGCGAAGGGAAGTGGGATAATGAAATTGGTAATAATTACGGTGTAACCGCAACACCTACCTATTTTGTTTTAAATAAGGATAAAGAAATTATTGCAAAACCAGAAAGCTTTGAACGTTTAAAATCTATTTTTAAAAAAGAAGAATAGATAAACGTCATAACGAGGAGTAAAACGACGTGGTTATCTTTTTAATTGTGATGAGATCCTGAAACGAATTCAGGATGACAAAAATGTCAAAAATGATAGAAAGCATTTTCTAAATGCTCAATATTAAAGGATTTGCCTTCTCTTACAATAGCAATAATATCAAATCGGACCTCAACATCTAAGCTGTTTTCATTAACATATTCATCAACTGCTTTAACTAAACGTTGTATTTGTTTAGGTTTTACAAAATCTTGAGGGTTTCCAAAATCGGTAGACGACCTTGTTTTAACTTCAATAACGGCAAGCGTATTATTTTGCCTTGCTATGATATCAACTTCAGCTTTATCAAACCGATAATTTCTCTCAAGGATATTATATCCGTTTTTTAATAGAAAGTCGACAGCCAATTGTTCGCCTTTTTTTCCAAGTTCGTTATGTTGTGCCATATTTGTTTAATGTTTTTCCCTTATGAAGGAAAAATATGATTGAAGAATCTTGTTTTTTTAGTTTTTAGGTTAAATATTACCCTCTAAACAAAAAGAAATCGTCTTTCATATGCTCTATTTGTGCGTCTTCGTTGGTTATGATATAATCAATAGCTTGAGAGGTAAAATCGTTGCCTTTTTCGGTTAAAGACACAATATTATTTTCAATTGAAATCATATTGTTTTTAGTTGCCAACTCTAAAACTGTTTTAGAGCGTACTTTTTGCCAATTAATATGTTCGTTTAAATGATTTACATGGCGCTCTTCTTCTTCGTTATGGTTTTTTAAATGCAATAAAAAAGTGAGTAACGATACTTCTGTACGTTGTTGCTTTTCTCTATAAAGTACTGCTATTATTCCTTTTTTAGGAGCGAATAAGTATACTGCCAAGAATAGTAGCCCTAGCATAGTTGTTATTGATCCAGCAATTGAAGCATCAAGCCAATGTGCAACCCAATATCCTGAAATGGCGCTAAAGACACCAAATATTATAGCTAGAGCGAGCATTTTCTTTAAATTGGTAGTTAAAAGATATGCAGTTGCAGCAGGTGCAATCATAAGTGCAACTACTAAAATGGCACCAACAGCATCAAAAGCGCCAACAGTTGTAACTGAGGATACTGACATAAGGCCGTAGTGCATAATTGCTGGCGAAAAGCCTAAAGAAGCAGCCAACCCTTTGTCAAACGTGCTTACTTTTAATTCCTTGAAAAAAGCAATCAATAATATTATAGTAATTATTAAAATACTTCCTATAATCCACAAAGATTTTGGACCAACATCAACTCCAGAAATTAATAACCTATCAAAAGGGGCAAAAGCTAATTCGCCCAATAAAACCGCATCAACATCTAAGTGTACATCGTTAGCATTTTTAGCAATCATAATAACACCAATGCTAAACAAAGCAGGAAAGACTAATCCAATAGCTGTATCTTCTTTTACTAAGCCTGTTTTTTGAATATATTCAACTAAAACAACAGTAATTATTCCTGTTAGCGCTGCTAATAAAATAAGCAATGGCGAGTTAAGGTCGTGTGTAATAAAAAAACCTATAACAATTCCTGGTAAAATGGAATGACTAATAGCATCACTTATCATTGCCATTTTACGTAGTACTAAAAACGTACCTGGAATAGCACAAGCAATGGCTACCAAACTAGCAATTAATTGTATTTCTATTTGAGCGCTATTCATTAGTTTGTTGATTGTATAAATTTGAAGCAGTATCAAACCCTTCTTCAGTTAAACTCCACATATTTCCATCAAGCTTCACATAATTTTTTTTCACTAATTTTTGAAGTGTCCCTTTGGTATATCCTTGAAAATTATTTAAGATTTTAATAGCGTGTGGATGCGAAATGTTATCATGAGTTTCTGCAATATTATACATAAATGCTAATGTTTTATGCAGTTGCAAATCGCGTCTATTTTTTATAAACCGGATTTGCTTAAACAGCAAACCACGACTTGGCGAAAATATAAATGAGAATATTACAAAAACGGCAGCAACTAATACAATAACAGGTCCTGTTGACAAATTGTTTTGACTAGCACTAATTGCAGTTCCGAAAACCCCTGAAAAGGCACCAAAAAAAGCAGCAAGAAAAACCATTATACTCAAACTGTTTGTCCACTGTCTTGCAGCAGCAGCAGGTGCTAATAACATTGCACTCATTAAAACTACACCAACAGTTTGTAAGCCTAAAACAATAGCTAAAACGATGAAAGATGTGATTAATATATCTATAAACTTAGTGTTAAAACCTAATGTTTTTGTGTAGTCGGCATCAAATAAAAGGATTTTAAATTCTTTCCAAAAAAGTAGAAGCACCAGTAAACAAATTCCGGTAACAATTGACATCATCCATACGTCACTTTCTACTAAAGTGGCAGCCTGACCAAATAAATATTTGTCTAAACCTGCTTGATTGGCATTAGGTTGTTTTTGAATGAAAGTAAGTAATAACATCCCAAACCCAAAGAATAACGATAAAATTAAACCTAGTGCTGTATCAGATTTTAAATGTGTTTTAGTGATTATACCTCGAATCCAAAAGGTTCCAATTAACCCACTTATTAAAGCGCCTAAAAGAAGGGTATTGCTATCTTTTGCACCAGAAATTAAAAAAGCAATTGCAATTCCTGGTAAGGCGGCATGCGATATAGCATCTCCTAAAAGGCTTTGTTTTCTAAGCACAGCAAAGCTACCAAGCATACCTGTGACGGCTCCTAATATCGCCGTTCCTAATGTGATGGTTCGCAATGTATAATCGCTAAATACCAAAGAAAAATATTCTTGTAAATCCATTACTCTTGAATACTTACTTTATAATTAATCCCGTAGGTTTTGGTTAAATTATCATCGTTAAAAATATCTTTAACGGGTCCTGTGGCAATCTTCTTTACGTTTAAAAAAGTTACCCAATCAAAATATTCTGGGACGGTTTGCAAATCATGATGTACAACAATAACAGTTTTGCCAGCTTTTCGTAATTCTTTTAAAATGTTAATAATGGCTATTTCAGTAGTAGCATCTACGCCCTGAAATGGCTCGTCCATAAAATAAATTGAAGCATTTTGCACTAAGGCGCGAGCTAAAAATATACGTTGCTGTTGCCCTCCAGAAAGCTGACTTATTTGACGGCTTTTAAAAGCCAACATACCTACTTTTTCTAAAGCTTCAAGTGCAGCTTTTTTTTCTTTTTGACGCGGACGTTTAATCCAACCTAAACTTCCATAAGTCCCCATCATAACCACATCAAGAGCAGTTGTTGGGAAATCCCAATCAACACTTCCCTTTTGTGGAACGTAGGCTACTAACTTACGTTGTTCTTCGTAAGGTTTTCCGTAAATACTAACACTACCAGCAATAGGTTTTAGAATACCTAAAATAGATTTTATAAGCGTAGACTTTCCTGCGCCATTTGGACCAACAATTGCCATAAGTACACCTTCAGGGATTTCTAAATCAATGTCCCAAAGTACGGGTTTATAATTGTATGCCACCGTTAAATCATCTACTTGTACTGCTATGTTTTGTTTCATTATTTTAATGCGTTAACAATGGTATTCACATTATATTCAAACATTCCAATATAGGTGCCTTCAACTGTCCCATCGTTTCCTAGAGCGTCAGAATAAAGAGTGCCTCCTATTTCTACTTTATGCCCTTTGGAATTTACAGCAGCTTGTAAAGCTTCAATGGTTCGTTTTGGAACAGAACTTTCAACAAAAATAGCTTTTACATCTTTTTCAATAATAAATGCAGCTAATTTTTGAACATCTTGAACTCCAGCTTCTGTCGCAGTTGATAAGCCTTGCAAACCAACAACCTCGAAACCATAATTTTTTCCAAAGTAATTAAAAGCATCATGGGCAGTTACTAGTATTCTTTTTTCTTTCGGAAGAGTATCAATTGTATTTTTAATTTTAAGCTGAAGCGCGTTTAATTTTTCTAAATATTGCTTTTCATTTTCAATATAATTCACAGAATTTTTTGGATCCTTTTCAGATAATACAGCAGTTACTTTATTTGCAAATTGCTTAAAGTATGTAATATTAAACCAAACATGTGGATCGTAGTTTGATGCAAAATAATCAGAACCAATTAAAGTCGCTTTATCAATCTCTTCGGCTAAAGCAATTGGCGTTTTAGTTTTGCTTCCCATTTTTTCAAATACTTCAACAAGCTTTCCTTCAAGATGTAAACCGTTATAGAAAATGATATCGGCATTTACTAATTTTGAAACATCACCTTCACTAGCTTTGTATAAATGGGGATCAACTCCGCTTCCCATTAAACCTTGCACATTAATAAAGTCGCCACCAATGTTTTTTACCAAATCTGTAATCATGGTTGTAGTAGTTACTACATTTAGCTTTCCGTTGTCTTTTTTATCATTTTTGCAACTAAAAATAGTTGCTAAAGCGAATAATATAAGTATGTGTTTTGTCATGTCTTTAATTTTGATTTGTAGGTATTCTGAAACTTACTCCAGCGCTTAATAATATATCTTGACCTTTTGTAATACTTGAGCCAACTGTTGCATCTAGTTGTACATTGTTATTTATTAAATACGTTAAACCAGCATCCCAAAGGTGATTGGCTTTATTGTTTTCTGGTAAGTCACCATATAACTCTGCATAAGCTCCTAATTTACTCGTAATACTTTGCCCAAAGGCAATGGTGTATACGTATGAGGCTTCGGAAGAATCGTTCCCCCAAGCAGCTCCAATATTATATGATAAACTTGAGTTTTCACTCAGTGTATGTGCAAAAGCAAATCTAAAATCTACACCTGTAGTTTCTGGTTTATAATCTGTACTTGCGGTAAAAGGTAAATATAAATGCCCTAACAGACCAATTTCTGGAAAACACCCATTCTCTTTTGCAATACTAGTTTTAACTCCTAATAGTAGAGGGTTAAAACCACTTGATACATTATCTATTGTGTTTCCGTTAAACTTGGTTTTTCCTTCAACAAAATCCCAACCTAATCGTAACTCTAGGTTATCCAACAGTCCGTATCGAACTAAAGTTGTATTAAAAGTGAAATCTTCGGTTTTAATATTATTTTCTTCAAACGATTCATAAAAAGCTCCAGTTTCTAATTGAAGAAACCCTTTAGGCATTGTATTTGGAGATTCTGTAGCATCTGGTCTGTCGGTTATAAGAGTGCCAAGAGTGTTTTCATCTTGAGCAAAAGTTGAAAGTGAGCCTACTAATAAAGTAAGGCATAAAAATTTAGTTAGTTTCATTGACGTAAATAATATTTGTAAAATCTTCGTTTAAAAGAATGGTGTTATTATTAATTAAAATCTGAGTCATTTTATTTTTACTGAATTGTTTAGTTACCACAATTGTGTTTCCGTACTTCAATCCGTTTAGGGCACAAAAATCAAAAAATTCTTTATCGTCGCTCATCAATCTAGAAATAATATAAGTATTACCTTCCTGTGTATTTGATAAAGCTATTGATGTGTCTTTCGTAGTAATTTCACCTTGTGCATTTGGGATAGGATCTCCATGTGGATCGAATTTAGGGTTGCCTAAATACTCACTTATTTTGTTGGCTAAAAAATCAGATGTTTGATGCTCTAATAATTCAGATTCTCTGTGAATTTCATGCAAAGACATATCGAACATTCTAAACAATAAAGATTCCCAAAGACGATGTTTTCGCACTACATTTAGTGCCATTTTTGTGCCTTTTTTTGTGAGTTTAAGTTCTTGGTATTTCTCGTAATGTAGCAAATCTTTAGTGGCAAGTTTTTTAGCCATATCTGTGGCTGCTGCGTTAGATATGCCTAGCTTTTTAGCTATATTACCTGGTTTAGTATCATTACTGTTATTCTTGTCGTTTTTGTAAATAGCCTTTACAAAATTTTCTATCGCTATGGACATTTGTTGCTTGTTTAACTTTAAATTTAAGCTTACTTAAATATTTTTCAAATGTAACTAAAAAATCAATACAATTTCGATTTTCTTTTTAAAAAATTAAGAAACAAATATCTAGTGGTATAAAAATTGATGCCTTTACAAAACAAAGATGGATTAAATATGAAATATTCTTTACTTATTATTTGTGCCCTGCTCTTTTTTTCTTGTATTCCTTTAAGAATTGCGCCTACTATTAAAACAGATAAAGTTATGGTAGCGAAAAAATTTAAAAGAAAATTGCCTAAGCAGCATGCTTTTATTTTTGAAGACCCTAAAGATGCTAATGAGTTCTACAATTATGTAAATACTAAATATGAATTAAATCATAATAATGTAGAATGGAATGTCCCTTTTGTTATTGAGGGTGAAACATTTTTCTTTTCGTTTTATGAAACTGAAATACCAGATAAAACATTAAATTTCCTTCCGTTTTTAATAGACGCCAAATTAGAGCAAGAAGGAATAGATCCATTATTTGAAGATGCTTATGTTTCAAGAAAAGGTAATTGGTATTTAGCAATTACTGTTGCAGATGATAAGATGAAAGATTGCCTAAAACCTGAATACATAAAAAGAGAAAGTATTTTAAAATATCTTAGAGATTTAAGAATTGAATATTTGAATACAGATAATTATTTTGAAGCTTTATTGAGAAAGCAATAAATTAATTTTATAGTAACATGCTTTAAGACGGTTTAAGAGGAGCAATTATTGCTCTATTTTTTTAAAAACCCTTTAAGTACAAAAAGAAGGATAATTTCAATTCCTATAGCGAATATTATATATATGTGTCCAATGTTGAATTTGTATTTTAATATTAAAGCAGATGCTATCAAAACTCCAAAGACAGTTAAACCTCCTTTAATATCTGACCAAAATGAATCAGGTTCAGATTTATAATCAAAATAATAAGCGATTAAGATTAAAATTAGAGACAAAAAATTAAGATTTATATACTTAAAAATGAATTTAATGACATCCACAGCCATCATCTCCACCACATACTTTGGCACTTTTTTTCTTTGGTTTCCATACAAATTTTTTAACGATAAAAGCTAAAGCTAAACCAAGTACTGTAAAGGCTAAAATGTTTTGTATAATAATATTCATATATGTTTAGTCATTTTACAAAGATAATTATTTCAACAACTGAAAAGCTATTAATGCTACTATGTATGCAAAAGCACTCATTATGACAAGTTGTAATGTTGGCCATTTCCAACTATTAGTTTCTCGTTTTACAATAGCAAGTGTACTCATACATTGCATAGCAAAGGCATAAAACAATAATAGTGATATGCCTGACGCAAAATTAAATAATGGCCCGCCAAGTATAGGGTTTATTTCTCCCGCCATTCGGTTTTTAATGGTTTCTTCTTCATCACTTCCAACGCTATAAATAGTTGCAAGTGTACCTACAAATACTTCACGAGCAGCAAAACTACTCACAATAGCGATACCAATTTTCCAGTCATAACCTAGAGGTCTTATTACAGGTTCAATAGCTCTTCCTGTTAACCCTATAAAAGAATGCTCTAATTTATGTGAAGCAATTTTTTGCTGTAATTCTTCTTCATTTAAATTTTGCGAAGCATATTTAGTAGTAATAATATTTTCAGCATTATTAAAATCTTCACCTGGACCATAAGATGCCAAAAACCAAAGTACAATAGATATGGCAAGAATAATTTTACCAGCACCAAATATGAAGGCTTTAGTTTTTTCAATTACAGTAATGGCAACATTTTTAAACAGAGGCAATTTGTAGTTTGGCATTTCAACTACAAAAAACGATTTGCTTTTTATCTTTAATATTTTATTTAATATGTATGCCGAAATAACTGCAGCACCAAAACCAATTAAATAAAGCAGCATTAGCGTTAAAGCTTGATAGCTTAACCCTAAAAAGCGCCCCTCTGGAATAACTAAAGCAATAATAATTAAGTATACAGGTAATCTTGCCGAACAGGTTGTGAATGGAGTTACTAAAATAGTAATTAAACGCTCTTTCCAACTTTCAATATTTCGGGTAGCCATAATAGCAGGAATAGCACATGCGGTACCAGAAATTAGTGGCACCACACTTTTTCCGCTTAGTCCAAAACGACGCATAATTCGATCCATTAAAAACACCACGCGACTCATGTATCCACTTTCTTCAAGTACGGCTATAAATAAAAACAAGAATGCTATTTGTGGAATAAATATTACGATACCACCAAGCCCTGGAATAATACCTTCTGCTAGTAAATTTGTAAAAGCCCCAGGAGGTAAAACATTTTTAGTCCACTCACTTAATGAAGCAAAAGTAGCATCTATTAAGTCCATTGGCAATTCAGCCCAATCGTAAATAGCTTGAAAAATAGTTAGCAGAATTAAACCAAAAATTAAATAACCCCAAACTTTATGGGTTAAAATCCGATCTAACTTAGAACGTAAATCTTTGGCTTGAGAGGCGTCAATAGTTTGCCCTTGTTTAAGCACATTATTTATAAACTGGTAACGTTTAATAGTTTCCTTTTGCTGTAGCCGTTTTAAATCAGCTTTACTCTTAGTTTTAAAATTGGCAACGGCATCAATCTCGTTTCTGTCTGTTTTTCCAAAATTTACATCTTGTGTTATAACCAGCCAAAGTTTATATAGTAATTGATTTGGAAATGCTTTTTTTAAGTTTCCAAAATATTCAGCATCTATGCCTGAAGCATCAATACATGGAGAAACCGAAATATCTTTGTAATTAGCAATTAAATCTTTTAATTGATCAATACCGTTGTTTTTTCTAGTACTTACTAATGCAATTTTAGTTTCTAGATGTTCCTCTAAATAGGGTATGTCTAAAGAAATACCTTTATAATCCATTCGATCTGCCATGTTAATGACAAGTATCGTTGGAATTTCTAAATCTTTAATTTGTGTAAAAAGAAGTAAGTTTCGCTTGAGGTTTTCAACATCACTTACTACCACAGCAATATCAGGGAAATCTTTGTCGTTTTTATTTAAAAGTAACTCTATAACAACATTTTCATCAAGCGAGGAAGCATTTAAGCTATAGGTTCCAGGTAAATCAATAATGTGAGCTTTAACACCACGAGGCAATTTGCAAATACCTTCTTTTTTTTCAACCGTAATACCTGGGTAATTACCTACCTTTTGATTTAAACCTGTTAAGGCATTAAAAACAGACGTTTTTCCGGTATTGGGATTTCCAATTAATGCAACATTTATCTGTTTACTCATGGTTTAATTTTTCGATTAAAATATGAGTTGCAGTTTCTTTTCTAATAGCTAAATGTGTTCCGTTAATGTTTAAATACATAGGGTCTGCAAATGGAGCAACCTGAACAAGTTCTACAGAGTTGCCTGGTAAACAGCCCATTTCTAATAGCTTTAAGGGAATGTGTATAGATGAAACGTCTTTAATAACGCCTTTCTCTCCACGTTTTAAATGTGCTAATGTGTCTTTCAAGCTTATTTAGATTGATTTTAAAGAGGCAAAAATAAGCTAAAAGTTTAGAAGTATAAAGGTTTAGTGTTTAAAGTTTTTATGGAAATAAAAAAAGTTGAATCAAAATTGTTTTTAGCCTTTTTCTAATCGAAAATATGATAAGGCGAGCACATTATTTCTCCTTTTTTAGATGCGCAATATCTAGTAATAAACGATCAATTTCTTCTGAGTTGGTACCATCATAGAAACCTCGAATTTGACGTTTTTTATCAATAAGCATAAAGTTTTCTGTGTGTATCATATCAAAAGGACCGCCATCACCATTGTCTTTTACTGCTAAATAGCTTTTTCTTGCCAGTTCGTAAATTTGTTTTTTATCTCCAGTAACTAAATTCCATTTTGCATCAATCACTCCTTTTTTAACGGCATAACGTTTAAGTTGGGCAACGGTATCAATTTGAGGTGTTACCGAATGTGACAATAACATAACATCGTTATCATTCATGATTTCTTTTTGGATGTCATGCATATGCCCTGTCATAATAGGGCAAATGGTTTGGCAAGTAGTAAAAAAGAAATCTGCAACATAAATTTTATCCTTATAATCGTTTTGCGTGATGGTTTTTCCGTTTTGATTTGTTAAAGAAAAGTCAACTATTTTATGATATTTTTTTTGATGCTGAATTGTACTATCTACTAACTCGGTACTAACCATAGCGGGTTGGTAAATAGGAAGTGGTTTGTAAACATTTAAGGTGTTATAAATTATTGAAATTATAATAATTGAAATAACTCCAAAAACAATAGCAAACCCCCTATATTCCTTAAAAAACGATAACATTGATAGTGACTAAATATTAAATTTATTACAAATTTACAACGTTTTTTAAAGCCACAGAATTTTAAAGCGACTTAAATTGGTGTTAAAAGCTGCCCTAAAATATTTTTGTCTTTTTAAAGTTGGTTTAAAAGCTTACTTTTGTGCGATTATAAAAATCTGATAGAAGATATATGGAGTTTGTTATTAAAATATCTCAATTTTTATTGAGTCTTTCATTACTAATAGTTTTACACGAATTAGGACATTTTATTCCTGCAAAAGCATTTAAAACTAGAGTAGAAAAGTTTTATTTATTTTTTGATGTAAAGTTTTCATTATTTAAAAAGAAAATAGGAGATACTGTTTACGGTATAGGCTGGTTGCCATTAGGAGGGTATGTTAAAATTTCAGGTATGATTGACGAAAGTATGGATACCGAACAAATGGCGCAAGAGCCACAACCCTGGGAATTTCGTTCTAAACCAGCATGGCAACGTTTAATTATTATGTTAGGTGGGGTTACGGTTAATTTTGTGTTGGCTTTAATCATTTATATTTTTGCATCATTTTTTTACGGTGATACTGATATTTCTGCAGCAAGTTTTCAAGATGGGTATCATGTAAATAACCCATTATTGAAAGATCTAGGGTTTAAAACAGGTGATGATGTTGTTGCTGTTGGAGATGTAAAAATTGAAAACTATTTTGATATAAAAAGTAACATTATTGGTGCAGAATCTGTAACAATTAAAAGAGAAGGTATTGAAAAAACAATAAGCTTTCCTGAAGATTTTTTAGGGCAATTGTCAACAAGTAAAGACCGAAGTCTTTTTGAAATAAGGATGCCATTTATTTTTGGTAAAGTAGCCGATTCTTCATTAAATAAAGAAGTTGATTTAAAGAAAGGAGATTACATTACTGGTATAAATGGAAAAAAAATTAAATATTTTGATGAATTTAAACCTGCTTTACAATCTTTAAAAGGAAATGTTGTTACTGTTGATATTATAAGAGATGGAGAAGAGTTAAAAAGAGAATTAAAGGTTGATAATAATGGTGCATTTGGAATCTATCCTGGAGGGTCATATAATAGATTTGAAGAGTTAGGTTATTTATCAATCACAAGAAAGGAATATTCTTTTGGAGAAAGTTTTGGTGTTGGTTACAATAAATTTATAAACCAAATTACATCTTATTGGGACCAATTAGGAGCTATTTTTAGTCCAAGTACTGGCGCTTATAAAGGCGTAGGTGGTTTTAAAGCTATTTTCGATATTTTTCCAGACACTTGGAGTTGGGAAGCTTTTTGGGGTATTACAGCTTTTTTATCAATTATGTTAGCTGTTTTAAACTTATTACCTATACCGGCTTTAGATGGCGGTCATGTTATGTTTTTATTGTACGAAATGATTTCTGGAAGAAAGCCTGGAGATAAGTTTATGGAGTATGCTCAAATGGTTGGTTTCTTTATATTAATAGCCTTAGTTTTATTTGCAAACGGAAATGATATTTACAAAGCCATTTTTAATTAATTTTTTTAATTATTATATTTGCTGTAATTAAAAAATAATATATATTTGCGCTCGCTTAAGCGGAAAAAACATTCCTTCTTAGCTCAGTTGGTTAGAGCATCTGACTGTTAATCAGAGGGTCCTTGGTTCGAGCCCAAGAGAAGGAGCAAAAAAAGTCTAACATTTATGTTAGACTTTTTTGTTTTTATAAACTTTCTGTTTAAAATTTAGTTTTTACCAATATGCATTTTTGGCATTGTTAATAATATAACAGAATGTTTAATAATCTGTATATCCTACTTCACTTGATGAATAGAATGTATCCGCATCTGGACTGACTAATTCTTCGTTGTTTTGAAGTTTTTTCACAAAATCAGGGTTTGATATAAAAGGCCTACCTACGTATACTAAATCTAAACCATTATCAAGAACCGTTTCTGCTTTTTCTATGGTATCGACATCTCCACCTGAAATAACAACGCCTTTAAAGTTATCTTTAATGATTTTTTTAATATTTGTATTGAAGTCTGGTGCTCCAAAAGCTACACGTTGATCGACAATATGAACATAGGCTAATTTAATTTTCGCTAACTCTTTTGATAAATAGATGAACGTATTTTCTAACTCTTCGTAATCTGATAACATATCATTAAAAGCTCCGTAAGGAGAAAACCGAATACCTACTTTATCACTACCAATTTCAACAGCTACCTTTTTGGCTGTTTCTAATACAAAACGGACTCTATTCTCAACAGATCCACCATATTGGTCTTCTCTTTGATTGGATTTTGGGTTGATAAATTGATTCATTAAATAACCGTTAGCAGCATGCAGTTCTATACCATCAATACCAGCTTCATTTATTAATCGTTTGGCTGATAACACGTATTCATTTTGAGCAATCTCTATTTCTTCAATAGTCATTGCTTTAGGTGTATCATGCTCTACCATTCCAGTTTCTGTAAACATTTCACCAACAGCTTTTATACTTGACGGTGCAAGAGTAATACTGCCGATAGGCATATTTACTTTTGCCGAAATCCGACCTGTATGCATAAGTTGTACAAATATTTTTCCATTTTCTGAATGCACAGCTTCTGCTATAGTCTTCCATCCATTAATTTGAGCATCAGAAAAAGCACCAGGAATTCTTGGGTAGCCTAATCCGTTTGGCGATGGAGATGTGCCTTCACTAATTATAAGTCCAGCGCTTGCTCTTTGCTTGTAATAGGTTGCCATTAATTCGTTTGGGATATTGTCTATGGCCCTGCACCGTGTAAGTGGAGCCATTACAATTCTGTTTTTTAATTCAATATTAGACCCAAGTTTAAAGTTTTTAAATATTTCCATTTTTTATTTATTATTTAATTGTAAAAGAGCAGGTAAGTCCTGCACATAAGTTTCCATAAAGTTTGTCTACACCAAAAATAGCTCTGGAATGTTGTCCCTTCTCTCCTAAAACTTTGAGAAATAAATCAGAAGCTCCATTTACAATTTTTGGGGCATCGTTCCAGTTATTACCTGATTGATAATAGGCATCAAAATGGTTGAGACCAACTATGCGGTCCATACCAATTTTTGTTTCTACTTGAGCCAAAACATTTAAAGCGCACATTTGCATGGCTTTATAACCTTCATCATTTGTTAATTCATTCCCAAGTCTACCCTTATAGTAATGCTCCCCATTTATTATAGGAAATTGAATAGCTATATAAGCAATATCCCCTCTTATATTAACAGATACATATGAGCCTCCAGGAGTTGAGACTTTAGGCAATTCAAGATTAAGTTCTTTTAATTCTTTATTCATTTTTTTAATTTTATAATAGACTGGTCGTCTACTAAGGTTTAAATTTTTTTAATTTAATATCATTTTTAATCCAGAAACAAAATTATGTAAAGGGTCTATTGTCTTTTCGCATTTCATTCGTAAAAGAGCACCTTCCCAACTATTTAAAATAAAAGAGGCTAACGCTTTAGACTCTACATTTTTATTTACTTCACCCGCTTCTTGAGCTTCAATAATGCATTTCTCTAAAGTATTCTGCCAAAGATTAAATTCTTGAGCTATTGTATTTCTAAAACTTTCACTCACATCACTCAACTCGTTGCTTGAATTACCCATTAAGCACCCTTGCGTACATTTATTAAGTTGGAAATAATCTATCTTATCAATATATAGTTGAATAATTCGATGCCTAGGACTAAGTGATTTATCTTCTAGTAAATTTTTATATTCCAATAGTCCAATGGAGGAATATTTGCTAATTACCTGTACACCAAAATCTTCTTTACTATCAAAATAATAGTAAAATGATCCCTTTGGAACTTCAGCTTTGTCCAATATTTCTTTTAAGCCAACATTGTGATAGCCCTTTTTAATAAATAAATCAATCCCAGTTGTTAGTATTCTATTTTTTGTTTCAGACATTCTATATTAATATTAGACCGGTCGGCTACAAAAGTACTACAAAAAAAATAACTGCCAAATTATTTTTAAAATATCTTGATTTAATATTCTTTTTCAATAAGTTTATTACGACTAGACTTTTATCTCAATTTCTAGTTTTGTTTTCAGTAACCCTTTTCCTCCAGCCATTAAACTTTTTATCTTTTCGTTATCAGTTAATAAGTCAACAACTATTAAACTTGGTGATGGGGTAGTCATATATTTACCTTGTTGAATATAAAATCTTTTTTTCTTGATTTTTAAGATATCGTATAGATAGCATGCAAGTGGTCCGGCAGCCATTCCTGTTCCAGCCTCTTCTAATATACTATAGCGTGGTCCAAACATTCTTGAACTGGCATCTCTTCCCTCCGTGCCTGTTTCTGTTGAAAAGACATAATATCCAATTAAATCAAACACTTCACTTATCTCATTTATTAAGCTAAAATTAGGAATTATGTTCTTTAAAACTTTGATATTTTTAACAGGTACTAGAATAAATGAATTTCCTGTATTTACTAATTTAATAGGTGCATTAGGTTTTAGATCGGTTTTCTTTAAACCTAGAGATTTTAGAATAAGATCTTCCTTGTGGTTTACGTCAACATATTTTGGAGCTAGTTGCTCCATAAAAGCCATATCTCCTATTAATTTTATATTTCGTTTTCCGTCTATGGTTTCTTTTGAAGAGCTATCATTCTTCAAAACATTAATTTGTTTTAAATATGAAAAAGTTGCTACAGTAGCATGTCCGCAATGTGCAATTTGCTTGTTTGGAGTAAAAAAATCTAATTTATAGTCTTCTGTTTTTGATTTTGAAACAAAAGCCGTTTCAGATAGACCTACTTTTTTGGCAACTTCAAGCTTATTTTTATTTGATAGGTTGTCTGCATTTAAAACAACTCCTGCAGGGTTACCTCCTTTATCATTGTCAACAAAGGCATTTAGAATTTGTACATTTATAGTTTTCGTTTTGTCCATTTGTATAATTTTTTTGTTATACATAATAGACGAGACTATTTATAAAAAGACGTAGTTAAATTTAACTGTTTTCGAAATCCAATAATTTTCCTGAGTTATCAGATTGAACATTAGGGCAATCTAAAATGTTTTCCTTTAAAATTCCTCTAGCTTTCTGAATTCTTGATTTTGTTCCAGAATAGGATATTTTTAAATGTTTAGCTAACTCCTTTTGAGAGTAGTTTTTAAATGAAGTTAAAATTATGGCTTCTTTGTGTTGAGCAGAAAGCTGTTCTATTTTTTTGTTTATACAGTTAGTAAGCTTTGAGTAATCAAAATTTTCATTTTCGGCTTCAGGGATATCTAACTTGTCAATTGAGACAATCTTTGGCTTTGCTTTTCTAAAATAATCAATAATTGTATTTCTAGTTATTTGATAAACCCATGAGGTGAGTTTTGAAGATTGCTTTAACTGATGGATTTTAGATTGAATTTTCAAGAAAACTTCTTGATGAATGTCTTTAGATATTTGTTCGTCATTTGTTTTACTTAAAATGAACTTGTATAACTCTTCATTTAAATCAACCCAAATAATATTTATTTCATTTTCCATAACTTCAACTTTCTAAAAATTCTAATTTAATTGACCCGACAAAATCTAAAAAAACCTTTTTATGAAGTTCAAGATCCAAATTAGGAGAAAGCGCCACACGTGCTATATAATCTTTATCACCTTCTTTAGTTGTTCCTTGAGTAGATGTTGCCGGTATGGTCCAGTAACATCCATTTAACTGCCCATAACTTACACAGTATTTACTTTCATTAGGGATTTTGGTAATCATTAAATTGATTAATTTAAGATTTAATGCTCTTTTATAAGTTTCTTTTTCCTCAGCCGTATCGCCTTTAGTTGGTAAATCTAATGAAAACACAGATGGGGTAAATCCTTGTTTTGCCAATGCTGGTGAAACAAAATTTATTTTTGCTTCTGGTAAAGTTTCGTTGATGAAATTTACAAATTCACGCGTATTTTTATAAGCATCATTGATTCTTTGATTCATTGAAGGTAATTGCTTTGCTAATATTTCCATTTGAAGGCTTGTAGCTTCATTGTCGCAAAGTTTTAGATGCATTTCTATTTTACTCATCAAAGCTTCAGTTTTTTTATTTCCTACACAGTAACCTGCAGTGCATAATCCACCGCTTGGAAATTTTGACCCACTAGTATATGAAATAACTCTAACCGAAGAGAGTATTTCACCGTCACCTAAAAAGAGAACATTAGGGCAAAATGTTTGATCTAAAATAAACACAGGGTCGATCGCAATTTTATCTGTTGCCGTTTTACGCTCTTTGGCTAATGCTTCTTTTAGTTTTATAAGGTCTGGAACTTCAACTCTAGGATTTGTTGGTATTTCAGCAATGATGTATGGGATAGCATCTTCGTTAGCAATTTCGCTTAAAACTTTATCTATGCTTTGTACCATATCGTTATCACCATCAACTAATAAATCTACGATTTCAACATTATCAATACAAGCAGCTACTCGTCTGGCTTGGTCATTTGTTCCTCCATAACAATTTGGAGGAACAATAAATTTGATAGCCTTTCCTTTATGATTTTTTAGCGCATCGTGTACTAGCCCCATCATAATAGCATATTGAATTGATAGCCCGCTAGAACCAATTAAGGGTTTTGTAGTTGTGCTAGTAATGGCAGTAATTGAATCTAAGACATTAGTTTTGTTAGCATCTATACTATTAATGGTATCAAAAGAAGACCGCTTTGTTAGAGATTTTAAAGCAGCAAAACAATTGTATGGTGTCATTGCAATGGTTTCTCTTCTTCTGACATGCTGAATTTCTGAAATATAACTTTCATTTTGTTCGCCATTTGCTATTAAAACACTTCCAAGGTGTGAATAACCATTGATAAAAAAATCAATATTTGGATAGAGCTTATTTTTACATATTCCATCTTTTTGTGAAATAAAAACGGTACTGCCGCTAAATTGAGGAATCTCATCTATTTTTTCAACTTGTTTTAACTCAAAATTATAACCATAAATACTCTTGAGGATTTCAACATCAAAAAAACTTGGTAATTCATTTGTATAGATTATTTGTGTGCTTTTATTATCTATTAAATTTTTCCTCAGAATTGCTAGAACAGGTGTTGTCTTTGAAGAAAAGCTGACTACATTTTTTGGTTTTAGATTGTTTAAGTTAGCAATTCCCCATTCTAGTAAACAAGATAATGGATGACCTAATCGAATATAGTCATAGGCAGTAGGTAAATTACTTAGAGCTAATGATTTGGAATTGTTATTTTTAAATAAGATTTCAAACTGGTCTAAGAATTGAGTTTTGGCCAATTCTTCATCGTAAATATCTAGTCGATGTGTTGTTAAATTTAGCCAACCAGTTGGTATGTTTTCTAATACATCTTTAATATAATTTAGCACTTTATTGTCTTCCATAACTTCAGCTTTTTGAAAGCTCTAATTTAACTGCTTCAATATTGTTTTTAGAATTTCCAATAAAAATAGAGTCGTTAATGATTATTACTGGTCTGCTTAAAAAAGTATAGTGTTTTAATATATAATGTTTATAATCACGCTCTTCTAAGTTTTGCGTTTTTAAACCCATTTCTTTGTATAGCTTAGAACGTTTACTAAAAAGAGCTTCGTAGCTCCCGGCTAGTTCTTTCATTTGCTCTAATTGTTTAACGGTAATTTCTTCGGTTTTAATATCTTGTATAACAAATTCAGAAGACAGATTCAAGTCTTTTAAAATTCTGATGCAAGTGCTACATGTTTTTAAATAGTATACTTTTTTCATGATAAATCGTGGTTTCAAAAAGCAAATTAAAACTATATTTATCAAAAAAATAAATAATATGGATTTTACATTTCAGGTTATAAATAATATTAGAGTAATCTTTAGTAAAATAATTGAAGAAACCTCCTTAGAAGATTTAAATAAAATACCGAAGGGATTTAATAATAATATCATCTGGAATATTGCTCATGTTGTGGTTTCAGAGCAATTGTTGGCTTACAAATTATCTGGATTGTCTTCTACTCTTTCTGACGAAATAATTAATAAATACAGGAAAGATACCAAACCAGAAAGTGATGTAACTCAGAAAGAAGTAAATAAAATAAAAGACTTACTTTTTTCTACACTAGAAAAAACAAAAGCAGATTATAATAAAGGTGCTTTTAAAACCTATAATGCATACACCGTTTCTACAACTGGAAATACATTAACTAATATTGATGATGCGTTTCAGTTTATACTCGCTCACGAAGGGATTCATTACGGATATGTTCTAGCTCTTTTAAAAGCTATTAAAAACTAGATAAGGTTTCGCCTCTTCAAAAGGGATAGAAAACTCAATTATTCCAGTTGAGTATGGCGCTATTTCGTAAGTGTTGTAAAGCAAAATAAGACCCTCGTCGCTATATCCGATATTAGCAGGTAAATTAAAAGTTTCACTATCAAAAAGAAGGTCTTTGCCTTCTACTGAACTATCAAAATACGTTTTAGCAATGGTTT
Source organism: Gaetbulibacter sp. 4G1 (assembly GCF_002741945.1). Taxonomy (GTDB): domain Bacteria; phylum Bacteroidota; class Bacteroidia; order Flavobacteriales; family Flavobacteriaceae; genus Wocania_A; species Wocania_A spongiicola. The sequence goes on along the minus strand of NZ_MDVN01000022.1, from coordinate 479,896 downwards.
TAAAAGAATCTACATCTTTAATTAATGAATTATTATCGATTAATTTTCCAGTTGATGCCTCAAAATTCAAAAACGAAATATTTAAGTTTCCATGAGCACCTCCAGTGTTAATATATGAGGTTAAAGAAATGCTTATAATGTCTTGTGTTTTAAAAATAACTTCGCCATCAATTTGTGCTTCCCACTCTTGTGCACTATCAGGGAAATCATTTATAAAATCAGTGTAGGCTACATTAAAATTGTCAATACTTTTTTCAATAGGTTTTACAATTTGTTTACTTGAATCTCCAATTTGTAAGGCTGTAATCACATAATTTTCAATAGCTGAATTTATAGATTTTGCAATGTCATTATTTTCGTTAGCGAATGGGATGTTTACTTCAACAATATTGTTGTTTTTTGAAGTGAAATTTGTTTCAGCAAAACTAATTGGGAACTCTTTTTTACAGCTAAATAGCATACAAAAAAGACAGATAATTAAAGGGGATTTGTTTTTAAGCATAAGTAGTATTGTTAACTATTGCTAAAGGTAATTATTGCATTTGAATTGAAAAAAAATTCCTCAATAAGTATTGAAGTTTCTGATGAGGTTGTTATTCTCGTATAATCGGGATAGAATTAATAATATTTTTTGCTACAACAAATTAAAAATTACATTTGTATAAATTCTATTAGTAATGAAATTTAATACAAAAGTAATACATGGAGGGCAAAAACATGATGCTGCTTACGGTGCAGTAATGCCGCCAATTTATCAAACAACAACTTACGCACAAACTACCCCTGGAGGACATAAAGGCTACGAATATTCTAGAACACACAACCCCACTAGAAATGCTTTAGAAAATGCTTTCGCTAGTATTGAAAATGGAAACTATGGACTTGCGTTTGGATCTGGGCTAGCTGCAATTGATGCTGTTGTTAAACTTTTAAAACCTGGCGATGAAGTAATTTCTACTAATGATTTATATGGAGGTTCTTTTAGGTTATTTACTAAGATATTTCAAGATTTTGGTATCAAATTCCATTTTATAGGAATGGAAAATGCTTCAAACATCGAATCATATATTAATACCAATACTAAGCTTATTTGGGTCGAAACGCCAACTAACCCTATGATGACTATTATTGATATTAAAGCAATATCTGTAATAGCAAAAAAGTATAGCATTTTACTTGCAGTTGATAATACGTTTGCAACACCTTATTTGCAACAGCCACTTGATTTGGGAGCAAATATTGTAATGCATTCGGCAACCAAATACCTAGGCGGGCACAGTGATGTTGTTATGGGAGCACTTGTTGTTAAAGATAAAGCCTTAGCAGATAAGCTGTACTTTATACAGAATGCAAGTGGCGCTATTTGTGGTCCACAAGACAGTTTTTTGGTTTTAAGAGGTATAAAAACATTACATGTAAGAATGCAACGCCATTGCGAAAACGGTAAGGTTATAGCTGAGTATTTAGCAAATCACCCTAAAGTCGAAAATGTGTATTGGCCAGGGTTTGAAAACCATCCAAATCATGATATTGCAAAATCTCAAATGAAAGATTTTGGAGGCATGATTTCATTTACTTCAAAGGGGAGTAATTTTGAAAAGGCCATTAAAATTGTAGAAAAACTAAAAGTTTTTACTTTGGCTGAATCGCTAGGGGGCGTAGAATCACTTTCTGGCCATCCAGCAAGTATGACACATGCTAGCATACCAAAAGAGGATAGAGAAAAAACAGGTGTTGTAGATTCTTTAATTAGATTAAGTGTAGGTATTGAAGATATTGATGATTTGATTGCCGATTTAAAACAAGCTTTAGGTTAAATAAAATACTTAAAAAAATAAATCCCATACTTGGGGTATCAAATATGGGGTTTAACATGTTAAAAATATCTTTTTAGTCTAAATAATAAATATAACCAACATTAACCCATAAAAGCCAATCATTATATTTATTATACTCTAAGTTATGATTTAAGCCATCAACCCAATCGCTAAAATAATATTGCCATCTAAAATCAAGCATTAAATCGGATAATTTATCAAGCTTATATCGAAAGCCTGCGCTTGCAACTACAGACCATGTGGTGCCTCCGTTAACATTAACGGGATATGGATCTACAGCAGGGTCGAAATTATCAAACCAATGCGAATATATATTTGCCTGATCAAAGACACCTCTATAATTGGGATCTGTAGTATCCCCATAGGTTGTACTAGCTTTTGGAGAAAAAGAGGTGTAATGTACACCTAAACTAGCAAAGGGTGCTATTCTATAACTAAAAGACTGAAATTCTCTAATACTCCTAGGAAAAAATTCAAGTTGGGTTCCAATATCAAAGTTTTGGGCAACACCAGAATGCGCTCTTAATTGATCGGCCTGTATAGTAGTTCTACTAGGATCTACCCATTCTCCATGATGATTTAAAGTGGTTTTGTTCCATGAGATTTCGTTTCTTACTTTAAAATGGTCATTAAAATAAGTATCAGTAGTATAACAATTACAATCCGCTCTATATGCAAAGTTGATATAATGAACAATTCCTATACCAAAACCAGAGTTGCCAAAATTTGTTTTTTCATTATTACGACTACCAAAATCTGATCTGAATTCTACAGGGCCAGCAATAACGCCTATCTCGTGAGAGAAACCTAATTGAGAGTAAGCTGTTTGATAAATAACAAACAAGCAAAAAGCTGAAGCTAAATGTTTCAAGTTAAGCATAATAAGGTTTTGTTTTTTGAGGCATTGTTACAACAAATATATAAAAACTCGATTAACAAACAAATATTTGGAGATTTCGAAAAAAACGCAAAAAATTATTAGTTGCGAATTTCAAAAAAAAATGAGGTAATTTTTAAAGATAACGTATATTTGCGCTTTAAAATTATGTTGTTTATAATTAAGTAATACAATTCGTATAGATGAAAAATAATATTGATGCATTTTTAGATCTGGTAAAAGAGCGTAATGGTCATGAACCAGAATTTTTACAGGCTGTTGAGGAAGTAGCAGAAACAGTAATTCCTTACATTGTTAAACATGATATTTATTACGGAAAAAACATTCTTCTAAGAATGGTAGAGCCAGAACGGTTAATCTCGTTCAGAATTTCTTGGGTAGATGACCAAGGAGAAATTCAAGTAAACAGAGGTTATAGAGTTCAAATGAATTCTGCAATTGGCCCTTATAAAGGTGGTTTGCGTTTTCACCCTACAGTAAATGCTAGTATTTTAAAGTTTTTAGCTTTTGAGCAAGTTTTTAAAAATTCTTTAACCACACTTCCTATGGGAGGGGGTAAAGGAGGTTCAGATTTTGACCCTAAAGGTAAATCTGATAATGAAATCATGCGTTTTTGTCATGCTTTTATGAGTGAGTTATTTAGACATATTGGCCCGAATACAGATGTTCCCGCTGGAGACATAGGTGTTGGTGGAAGAGAAATAGGCTTTTTATTTGGAATGTATAAAAAACTAAGAAATGAGTTTACAGGTGTTTTAACTGGTAAAGGAATGTCTTGGGGAGGCTCTTTAATACGTCCTGAAGCAACAGGTTACGGGACAGTATATTTTGCTGAAAAAATGTTAAGTACGAAAGGCGATGATTTAAAAGACAAAAATGTTGTAGTTTCTGGTTCTGGTAATGTAGCACAATTTGCGGTTGAAAAAGCGTTGCAATTAGGAGCAAAAGTATTAACTATGTCTGATTCATCAGGTTATATTTATGATGCCGACGGTATTGATACTGAAAAATTAGCTCATGTCATGGAACTTAAAAATGTAAAGCGAGCTAGAATTAGTGAGTATCTTAAAAAGTATCCGAATGCAGAGTTTGTTGAAGGGAAAACGCCTTGGGGAGTTAAATGTGATATCGCATTACCATGTGCAACTCAAAACGAACTTAATGAGAACGATGCTAATACACTTTTAAATAATGGGTGTATTTGTGTTAGCGAAGGTGCTAATATGCCATCAACTAAAAATGCAATTACTGCTTTCCATAAAGCAAAAATATTATTTGCCCCAGGGAAAGCTTCAAATGCAGGAGGTGTTGCAACTTCAGGATTAGAAATGACTCAAAACTCTTTAAGGTTTAATTGGACAAGAGAAGAAGTTGATAATAAATTAAAAGAAATCATGTCTAATATTCACGATTCTTGTATTGAATATGGAAAAGATGAAGATGGATATATCGATTATGTGAAAGGTGCCAATATTGCTGGATTTGTTAAGGTAGCCGATGCTATGTTAGCACAAGGTATTGTTTAAAATAACTTTTATTGATATTGAAAAAGCTTCCTAATTTTAGGAAGCTTTTTTGTTTAATTTATATTATTTTAAAGTAAAATTCGTTAGTTATAAATATCTTTAGCTTTTAGAATAAACACTTATGCTTAGAAGATTTGTTGTATTAATAATATGTTGCATACCTCTTTTGCAATTCGGGCAAGATTTTTCGGCTCTTTGGGAAGGTCATTTTTCCTATAATAATATAAAAGATGTAGTCAAAGGAAATAATAAAATTTATGCAGCTGCTGAAAATGTTATTTTTAGTATAGATTTACAAACTAATGAGCTAAATAAGTTAACTACAGTAAACGGATTATCTGGAGAAGCAATATCAACGATTTATTATAGTGATGTTTATGAGTTGCTGATTATTGGGTATGAAAACGGTTTAATAGAAATTGCTTTTGATAATGATGAAAACATTCTCACGGTAGTTGATATTATTGATAAACCAACTATTCCACCAACAGATAAGAGAATAAATCATTTTGATGCTTTTGAGAAAGACGTGTATATATCTACAAACTATGGAATTTCAGTTTTTAATTTAGAACGATTAGAGTTTGGAGATACATACTTTATAGGTAATTTGGGCAGCCAAACACGAGTTAATCAAACTACTATTATAGGAGATTATATTTATGCAGCTTGTTTAGACGGAAGCGGATTGAGAAAGGCTCAAGTGTCTAGTTCTAATTTAATCGATTATCAAAACTGGCAAACAGTATCTAATGGAGACTTTTTATCAGTTCAATCTGTAGAAAACCAATTATATACCATTAGAACAAATAGAAGACTTTATCAAGTAGTAAATGATGTTTTAACAGAGTTATTCCAATTTGCTGATGTACCGGTTGATGTAAGAGCAACAAGTGATACATTGTTAGTTACAACAAGAAACAGCTCGTTTGTTTATGATAGTAATTTCAATTTAATGTCTCAAGCGAATGTTAATAGTGCTTTTGATACTGATTTTACTTCAGCTATTACAGATTCAGAGTTTATCTATATTGGGACCACAGATTTTGGAGTTCTAAAAACACTTATATCTAACCCAGTGGAATATGAAGAAATTCACCCAGAAGGCCCTTTATTAAATATACCATTTTCAATTCAAGCAGGACAAAATGATTTATGGGTTACTTTTGGAGAGTACACATTTTTTTATAACCCTTATCCCTTAAATAATAGAGGGATTAGCCATTTTAAAGATAACACATGGGTAAATACACCTTATGAAGGTGTTTTAGATGCAAAGTGTTTAAATACAATTTCAATAAACCCGTCTAATAGTAATCAGGTATTTGTTGGGTCTTATTTTAGTGGATTATTAGAAATAAATGATGAAGTTCCAAGTGTGTTATATAATGAAACCAATAGTGCTTTAGAGTCTTTAATTTTACCAAACAACCCAAATTATGTAGACATAAGGGTTGGACCATCTGTCTTTGATAGAAATGGTATTTTATGGACACTTACAAGTCAAGTTGAAAAACCTTTAAAATCATTTAACCCAAGCAATAATCAATGGCAATCATATGATTTTACACAATTTAGAACTGAATTAGGGTTCGGTAACATTGTTGTTGGGAATGATGACACTAAATGGATTGCGGGTTATTGGAATGGTGTTATAGGTTTTAGAGAAAATAATGGAACTCCTTTATTAAAAAGCATTAGTAGCGAAGAAGATAACATGCCCTCTCATATTGCAACAGCTATCGCTATTGATAAAAGAAACCAATTATGGGTGGGCACATATAGAGGATTAAGAGTTATTTATAACACCTCTAATTTTTTTACTGAAGATAATATTCGTGCCGAAGAGATAATTATAGAAGAAGGAGGTATCGCTAAGGAGTTATTGTTTGAACAAAATATTACAGATATAGAGGTAGATGGCTCAAACAATAAATGGATTGGAACTGCCGATTCTGGAATATTCTATTTTTCATCAGACGGACAAAAAACTATATTCCATTTTACAAAAGATAATTCGCCATTACCATCAAATGCAATAAACGATATTTCTTTAGATGATTCTAACGGAGTTACTTATATCGCAACAAACAAAGGATTAGTATCTTTCCGTTCAGGTGGCTCAAGCCCGTTAAGCGATTTAGAAAGCGCATATGCTTATCCAAATCCAGTAAGGCCATCGTTTAATATTGTTGATGAAAAAGTAAAAATTAAAGACATTTCTGAAAATGTAAACATAAAAATAACTGATATTGAAGGAAATTTAGTGGCCGAAGCTCAATCAAGAAATAATCTTCGGTATAGAGGTTATAACCTTGAAATTGATGGAGGAACAGCATATTGGAATGGAAAAAATCTTGCAAATCATGTTGTAGCTTCTGGAGTATATTTAGTTATGTTATCTGACTTAGATACTTTTGAGACCAAAGTATTAAAACTAATGGTTGTTAGATAATGCTAATCTCTACAAACGCTATTGTCTTATCCAAATTAAAGTACCGTGATAGTGACTTAATTGTAAAGTGTTATACCGAACAATTAGGAGTTGTCAGTTTTCTATTAAGAGGTGTTTTAAAAAATAAAAAAGGGAATTCAAAAAAAGCATATTTTCAGCTTCTTTCTCAATTGCAATTAGAAATTATTTATAAAGAAAACCGTTCTCTACAAGTTATTAAAGAAGTTAAATTAAATCATTTATATACTAGTTTACATTCAAATATTTTAAAAAGTGCAATTGTTATGTTTTTGGCAGAAGTTTTGTCAAATACTTTAAAGGAAGAAGAACAAAACAATCTCCTTTTCAGCTATATAGAAACTACATTGTTGTGGTTAGATGTACATTCTGAATATTCGAATTTTCATCTGCTTTTTTTACTTAATTTAACTAAATACTTAGGTTTTTATCCAGAAGAACTTAATAAAAAATATAATTACTTTAACTTATTAGATGGTAAATTTGAAATAAAAGAGAAAGGAAAATACTCTATTTATGGAGAAAATTTAACACTATTAAAAACCTTATTGGGCACAACATTTGATGCCTTATCTTCAGTGAAGATTAATGCAAAGCAAAGACAATCATTTTTAAGTATGATTTTGCTTTATTTTGAATTACATTTGGGCAGTTTTAAAACTCCAAAATCGCTTCAGATTTTTAATCAAGTTTTTAGTTAGAATATGAAACCTTGTTACGTCATTTTTTTATTGCTTTTTGCATCTAATATTTTAGTCGCTCAGCAAATAAAAGTCCTTAATAAACTTACCGAAGAGCCAGTTTCTGGGGTTGCCATATATAACATTGATAAAACTAAAAGTGTAATTACAAACTTTAAGGGAGAAGCTAGTATAGATAAGTTTTCTGATACTGACGTTATATATTTTCAGCACTTATCCCATCTTTTAAAGAAGATAACAAAATCTCAAATTAATGCATTTAATATTGTTTATTTAGATTCTAATACCCAGGGTTTAGAACAAATTGTTATTTCAGCATCAAAATTTGAACAAAATAAAAAAGATATCCCTCAAAAGATTATTAGTTTAAATTCTAAAAACATTGAATTTACAAACCCTCAAACTAGTGCAGATTTATTGGAAGCCACTGGTCAAGTTTATGTCCAGAAGAGTCAATTAGGAGGAGGAAGTCCAATGATTAGAGGGTTTTCAACTAATAGGTTGTTAATTTCGGTTGACGGAGTAAGAATGAATAATGCTATTTTCAGAGGCGGAAATTTACATAATGTTATTGCTGTAGATCCTTTTTCAATTATGAATACGGAGGTAACTTTAGGCTCTGGTTCAGTTATTTATGGTAGCGATGCAGTTGGTGGTGTTATGAGTTTTTATACACTAAAGCCAAAACTTTCAAAAACCGATACACTGTTATTTAAATCTAACGCAGTTGTTAGATATGCTACAGCCAATGAAGAAAAAACTGGACATTTCGATTTCAATTTAGGCTACAAAAAATGGGCTTTTTTAACAAATGCAAGCTATACTGATTTTAATGATTTAAGAATGGGGAGTGATGGTCCTGATGATTATTTAAGATCAGAATTTGTATTGGAAACAAATAATGGAGATGTTGTTATACAAAACAGTAACCCTTTAAAGCAAAAATATTCTGGTTACAATCAAATAAATTTAATGCAAAAAGTGCATTATCAACCTTATGAAAATTTAAGTTTTGATTTAGGGTTGCATTTTACAACAACTACAGATATTCCAAGATATGATAGATTAATACGCTATAGAAATGATGATTTGCGTTCAGCGGAATGGAATTACGGACCTCAACAATGGTTTATGTCTAACTTTCAAGTAACCAAATTAAGTAGTCGATCTAATTTGTATAATAAAGTAAAAGCAACAGTTGCTTACCAAAATTTTCAAGAAAGTAGAAAAGATAGAGATTTTCAATCAGATGTAAGAAACGTAAGAGAAGAAGCTGTAGACGCCTATTCTTTTAATTTAGATTTTGAAAAAACCTTAAGTACAAAAACACAGTTTTTTTACGGACTTGAGTATGTTTATAACAAGGTTATGTCTTATGGCGAGGAAGAAAATATTACAACCAATACAGTTTTTCCAACTGTATCGAGATATCCAAATGGAGCAAGTTGGCAATCTGCGGCCATATACTCAAGTATTAAATATAAGCCAAATTCAAAGTTTGTTTTTCAATCGGGCTTGCGCTTCAATCACATTGTTTCCAAGGCTAATTTTGAAGCTAATAATGTATATTTAAATTTACCTTTTGAATCCTCAGAAAACAAAGCAGGAGCTTTTACAGGTACAGCAGGAATTAGTTGGTCGCCTAGCAAGGTTTTGCAATGGAAGCTTAATGCATCTTCTGCTTTTAGGGCTCCAAATATTGATGATATAGGTAAGGTGTTTGATTCTGAACCAGGGTCGGTGGTTGTGCCAAACGAGAATTTAAAACCTGAATATGCCTATGGTGGTGAATTAGGATTAAAATTAAATTTTGATAATACTTTTATATTAGATATGAGTTCTTATTACACCTATTTGGATAATGCCTTAGTAAGAAGAGATCATAATTTGAATGGAGAAACAGAGATCATGTACGATGGAGAATTAAGTAATGTGCAGGCTATTCAAAATGCGTCAAAAGCATGGATTTATGGTTTTGAGGTTGGTTTGCTTTTTAATATTACTAATAATTTTAAATTAACATCTCAGTATAGTGTTACTGGTGGCACAGAGGAAAAAGAAAATATTGAGGTACCAATTCGTCATGTAGCTCCTAATTTTGGAAACACACATTTAGTATGGAACTATAAACAATTAAAAGTTGATGTGTTTGCCAATTATAATAACGAATTATCATTTAATCAATTAGCACCTTCAGAAATTAGTAAGGATTATATTTATGCAAAAGATGAAAACGGAAATCCGTATTCGCCTTCGTGGAGTACATTAAATATTAGAACACAATACCAAATAAGTAATTCAACAACACTTACTGCGAGTTTAGAAAACATCACAGACCAGCGCTATAAAACATACTCTTCTGGAATAGCAGCATCAGGCAGAAATTTTATTTTAGCTTTAAAATATAGTTTATAACTTATTTTTTAATAGCTTTTTTAGTAACAGTAATACCGTTTGATAATTCAACTTTGGCAATAAAAATAGTGCTTTTTAGGCTAGATAACTCATAGGTTTCTGAATTGTTATTCTTTCCTTTAAAGTTATATAATTGCCTTCCTAAAAGATCATAAATGGTTACTGCTTTAATGCCTAAGCCATTAGGTGTCTTAAAGTTTACCTGATTATTATTTAACTCAATAATGGTAAGACTATTTCCATTAGAGTTAATATCATCAGTAGATAAAGCTTTGTCGGTGAAAACAATTTTAAAACGATTGTTAAACTCTCCTACTTCTGATGTAAATGTATAATCTGAATCAGATAGATTATGCGTTTTATCAAGTAAATTATCTTTTAAATAAACAGGGTTATTATTTAAAAAGTTACCTTGTAATTGCGCAATTGATAAAGTGTATGATGTTGGAACATCAATAGATGTTTTAAAACCTAAATCAATAATTTCGTTTTCATTTAAATCACTTGGAGCTTTTCCTTGAATAACAAAAATTTTATCTGAGTTTTCTATTTTTGAGTATAGAATCGCTGATTCGCTAGCTAAAACTTTAGGTGCATCATAGGACATACCATCATTTCCGCTTGTAGCTCCATCTACGTATGCCATTAATACTTGATTAAATATTCCATTATCACTGGTTAAATTTACCCATATTTTATTATCAACTATACTTGCATTCTTTTTAGAATTTGCATTTTTGAAAAATTGGTTATTACTAGTTCCATCTGCCATACGTATAGCATTAGTAAAGGTGGCATTTCCATTTGACAATCCAGCAATAAAGAAACCTTGAGCAGAAGGAATATACTGTGTTGGGATAATTCCACTAGCCCCGGCAGCTCCTCCAGAACCTACAGTAAAAGTAGCATAATCGTTTTGATTGAAATTGTTTACTTGATTTCCTGGATTAGTATTAAGAGGAGGTGAAGATTGTGACCAAAAATACGCAGCACCATCAATAACAGTTGAGTTCGCTTGTTGAAAAGCTATAAAATCTATAGCAGAAGGGTATGGATTACCAATAAAATTCCAGCTACCAAGTGTATTTCGGACATCATAAGAGATTCCTGTAGAAACATCGCCAGTATTAAAAGGGCCAATAAAATTGGCGCTGTCAGTCCCTGGATACAATCCAAATCTCCCAGAAGCTGCAGCATAGCCTACTCCAGGATCCATAATAGCACCTCCCAATGCATAATTCCAATCATCATTATTGTCGTCAACATCGTCAGGGATACCATTAGTGGTGCCAACGGTATGTTCATCTAAATAATTTGCAGCATTAAACCAAAAACGTCTATCACCATCTGTATTAGGAAAGGCATCTGCAATGGTTTCGCCGGTTACAGGAGAACTCCAATAGGTGTAATATAACCAATTTTGCTTAGTAGCTGTAACTTTATTTACTGAAGCAGTTCCAGAAGGAGGATTAACCGTAAACGTTCCTGACGCATCATTTTGAACAAAATTACCTTGGGTAGTTACTCTTAGTTCACCATCATCAACAAGCACATCATTTTCAACCTCAACATATCTATCGTTACTAACTGTTAAAATAGCTCCGTTGTTTATAGTTAAACTGCATGCACTAAAACTTCCTAAACTACTTGTATCATAATTTGCGTCAATATTAACTTCGGTTGTTAAATCTGGAGTGCCGCCAACCCAAGCCCCATTCCATGTTACTGTTGAGGCACATGAACCTACTGCTACACAAGTGTATGTACAACTCGCCAATGTCTGTCTAGTTGAGTTTGATCCTGACCAATTAGAAGAATTAGAAATTTCAGCCAAAATTAAAGATTGGTTTGATGTAATGGAACAGTTATAAATACCATTATCAATGTTACCAATGTAAACCGCATTTGTACCATCCGTTAACCCAGATGGTACAGAACTATTATTATTATTAGTTGCGTCAGTCCACCCACTTGCATTACCATAATGTATTGCGTATATAAAGGTTGGTGAACTAAGGGTTCCTTGATAAGCAATCACCTGATCTCCACTGCTAACTAAATTAAAACCATTTTCAGATTCTACTGCTGTACCTATTGTGGAAGTGTATATACTAGACCCAGAAGAAGTTTCTGCTATAACTATTTCAGTTCCACAGGGAAGATCACTACTAGCTGTCCATGTAACAATTCCTTCAGGAGCAGTGTTGCCTGAAGCATTTAATCTCCACCCTCCTAAAGTTAACCATCCTTTATCTGTAAAATTTATTATTGTTCCACTCAAAACGTCACTTAGCAAAACAAAAGCAAATTCATCAGGGTTATCTCCATTTACACCAGTTATAGCAATATCGCCTTCGGCTAATGTTGTTTGCCCAAACCCAAAAGTAACCACGCTAAAAAAGGTAATTATTAAAGCAAGGGATTTTATATAAGTAATTTTTTGCATCACGTTAAGTTTTAAAAACTATACTTAACCTACGCTAAGTATAGATGATTTGGTTTTTATATTTTTTTATTCTTTTAATTAATTTATCTATTGTTATTTTTGACAAGCAATGCAGTCAAAAAAAACATATACACTACAAGAAGCAACCAGAAAACTGGAGCATTATTGCGCGTATCAAGAACGATGTCATCAAGAGGTTAGGCAAAAACTAGAAGGTATGCATATGATACCTGAAGCTATAGATGTAATAATAGTACACCTGTTAAAGCATAACTTTCTTAATGAAGAACGTTTTGCCAAAACATTTGTAAGCGGTAAGTTTAAAATTAAGGCTTGGGGCCGACGCCGTTTAACTTTTGAATTAAAGAAAAAAGACATTAGCAAAGTTAATATAAATCAAGCACTTAAAGCTATAGAAAATGGGGAATACATCGAGGTTTTCAATGATTTAGCCGAAAAAAAAGCTAATTCAATAAAAGAAAGTGACAAGTTTAAAAAAAGAAAGAAATTAATCGATTATCTGCTATATCGGGGTTGGGAATCGTATTTGGTGTACGAAAAAGCCAACGAACTAATTAAGTAATGCCGTTTTTTTTATGAGTTTTAATAATGGCTTGTTCATTTTTCCAGTCTATCCATTTTTGTCCTTTTAAGCGGCGCATTACATTATCATAATTTCGCATAATTAAAAGATTATATACCGCTTTACTAAAGTTTTTTGGGTTTCTAGCTATAGCACGTAAACTCATAGAAAATCCTGGAGTTATATAACGCATATAATGCCAATAACCTTCTGGCATGTATAGTATTTCGCCATGATTTAGATCGGTTTTATAGCCTTTAGCCTTCTTTAACATGGGCCATTTTTCAAAATCTGGATTATTAAAATCTATATCTTCTCTGGTAATTAAAGAGTGTGGAATTTTATATAGATAATCATTTTGTTTTTGATCAAACAAAATAATCTGTTTTTTACCTTCAAAATGAAAATGGAAAATATTAGCCAAATCAATATCGTAATGCATAAAAGTGTACGAATCTCTTCCGCCAAAAAACAGCATAGGTAAGCCTTTCATAAGCTTCAATCCAAAATCTGGATAGCTAAAATCGTTTTGTAATTGAGGGACTTCTTTTAAAACATTCCAAAGGAAAATTCTATATTTTGTAGGTTCTTGTTTTAACAAATCTACATACTCGCTCATTTTCATTTTAGCATGTGGTTCGTTAAAACCATCTTTGTAATCTACATGTCTGTCATCATAAAGCGGAACCGTTTTATTGCCAGCAATGGCTTTCATGTAGTCTAAGTTCCATTTTGTATAGGCAGGCCAATCATCAATATAACGTTCAATAACCACAGGTTTTTGTGGTTTAAAGTAATGTTTTAAAAAGCCCTCTTTAGTTATGGTTTTTACCCGAGGGATATCTTGTAGATTTAGTGCCAATACTTAAATGTTTAGTAAGTCAAAGTTAAGAAAACGTTATTAAATTTAAAATAGTATTAGGGCGTTACCTTACAGGTCGGGCTTTCCATTACAATCTTTTTTGCTCGTACCTTACAAAAAGGATTTCTACTTCAATCCCTAACGCAAACCAAACTACCAAGTTAATTTATGAGAAGCAAACAATGTGGCAATTTTCAATAAACCAATAGCTCAACATTTTTAAAATGCTTAGTAATAAGATATGAATTCAAGGATTATACTACTTAACCAATTTCCCTTTTTTTTTAGCAGCTTCATTACGCTCAATGGTGTGTTCAGGGCGCGTCCATTTTGGTTTCTCACCTAAAGCTTCTAATTGAGAATCTTTAGCCTCAACCGTTTGCGGCTGTACTTTTTTAGTAAATGGCTTTTGTGGTTTCAAACCTAATAATTCAAACATTTTCATGTCTTCATTAACATCAGGATTTGGTGTAGTTAAGAGTTTATCACCAGCAAATATAGAGTTTGCTCCAGCAAAGAAGCACATGGCTTGTCCTTCGCGAGTCATTTCTGTTCTACCTGCACTTAAACGCACTTGAGTTTCTGGCATTACAATACGTGTGGTTGCTACCATACGTATCATATCCCAAATAGAAACTGGCTTTTGGTCTTCTAATGGTGTACCTTCAACGGCCACTAAAGCATTTATAGGTGTCGATTCCGGTTGTGGGTTTAAAGTTGATAATGCCACTAACATACCAGCACGATCTTCTAAATTTTCACCCATTCCAATAATACCTCCACTACAAACAGTAACATTTGTTTTACGCACGTTTTCAATAGTGTCTAAACGATCTTGGTATCCACGTGTAGAAATAACTTCTTTATAATATTCTTCTGATGAATCTAAATTATGATTGTAAGCATACAAACCAGCTTCAGCTAGTCGCTTTGCTTGGTTTTCAGTAATCATTCCTAAAGTGCAGCATACTTCCATATCTAGTTTATTAATGGTACGCACCATTTCTAAAACCTGGTCGAACTCTTCGCCATCTTTTACATTACGCCAAGCAGCACCCATGCACACACGCGAACTTCCTCCTTCTTTAGCTCTAAGTGCTTGTGCTTTCACTTGCGGTACACTCATAAGGTCATTGCCTTCAATGTTTGTGTGGTAACGAGCAGCTTGCGGACAATACCCACAATCTTCTGAACAGCCTCCTGTTTTTACAGATAATAAAGTGCTTACCTGCACTACATTTGGGTTGTGTTGCTCTCTATGAATGGTAGCTGCATCATAAAGCAACTCCATTAAAGGTTTGTTATATATATCTAATATTTCTTCTTTGGTCCAGTTGTGTCTTGTTTCGCTCATAAAAATTCAAAAAACAAAAATAGTTTTTATTAATTAGAAATTCTAATCATTAATTTTTATTACTTCTAAAGTAAGTTCCTTTATTTTTTTATTTAAAATTAATATCCCTCTCTTTTGTTCTTTTTCTTTATAAGGTTTATACTTTAAACATTCCACATAAAGATATTGCGTGTCATATCCATATGGGAAAAAACGACCTTTTTTTTCTTCCTTTTCTCTTCTATAATTAATATACTTTTCAAATTTAGGCCAGTATTCTTGAATATCCCCTCCCATGATCCCATAAATTTCATCTATATCAAAATATTTGTTCATTAAAAAACGTCCAACGTGATCAAAAAAATGGAGAAAATCAGCAACATTTTTCTTTTCAAATTCTTTAATATTGAATTCTAAATCTTTGTTTTTAAGGTATTCCCTAGGCTCTTGCCATTTGACATCTTTATAATCATTTGAAATTGGAATTAACAACTGAGAAGAATAAGTCCTTTTTGTAATTTTAAATTGTTTTATCGCAAAATAAAGACCAATTAGAACGAATATTCCAATTAATATTTCAGTAATATTTACTATTTGATCTAATTTAATTATAATGCTATACTTATCCATAATCCTATTTTATGCTTTTTCTTCAGAATTAGTATCATCCCTTTTTACTGAAGAATTTTTTTCTTCGATTTCTTTACCCTTTAAATACTCAGGTAATTGCATACCAGCCATATTAAACATTTCTTGCAATGGAGGAACAGATTTGTACATGCCAGAAATAAAGTTTGAAGTTGAAGATTTACCATCTTTTCCACCACCATTTTCCCAAACGGTAACTTTATCAATTTTGATGTTTTTAATAGCCTCAGCTTGTGTTTTTACTAATTCAGGTAATTTATCAGCTATTAATAATAACACAGCATCTTTTGCATTGTCTCCTGCTGCTTTAACTATTTGGTCTAAACCAGCGGCTTGTTTTGTTAAAACTTCATACAATCCTTGTGCTTCAGCTTGAGCTTTAAATAAAATTGCATCTGCTTCACCTTTTGCACGTCTTCTAATTTTTTCAGCTTCAGCTTCCGCATCAATTTCTACTTTTTGTTTATCAATTTCTGCAGGAACAATAATATCAGCTTTTTGTGAAGAACGCTCACGTTCTGCTCTTGCAGATTCTGCTTCTTTTTCAGCAGCATAAGATTCCTCTAATGCTTTTGCAGATTGTACTTTCTCTGATGCAATGGCCACACGTTCTGCTTCAGCTTCTCGTTGACGACGTAATGAATCTGAATTAGCAACCGCAATTTTTGCTGTATTTTCACCTTCAACAGCTTGCGCATTAGCAGCAGCAACTTGAGTTCTTTCATCTTGCACAGCGTTAGCTTCTCCAATAGAACCATCTCTAGTTTTTTCTGCAACCGATTTACGTGCCGCATTAATGGCATGTGCAGCTGCTTCTTTTCCTAAAGCTTCTATATACCCAGATTCATCAACAATATCAGTAATATTTACATTGATTAATTTCAAACCAACTTTCTTTAGTTCAGACTCGACACTTTTTGAAATATTGGTTAAAAATTTATCTCTATCTGAGTTAATTTCTTCAATATCCATCGATGCAACAACCAAACGTAGTTGGCCAAAAATAATTTCTTGAGCCAATTCTTGAATTTCATTTTGCCCCAAGCCTAATAAGCGCTCAGCAGCATTTTGCATAATTCCAGGCTCGGTAGAAACCCCTATGGTGAAACGAGATGGCACATTAACACGTATGTTTTGTTTAGAAAGTGCATTTATAAGATTAACTTCAATAGAAATTGGTGTTAAATCTAAAAATTCATAATCTTGAATTACAGGCATGATGAATGCTGCACCACCATGAATACATTTTGCAGACTGACCTCCACCAACTTTACCATAAACAACTAATATTCTATCTGAAGGACAGCGTTTGTAGCGTTTAATAAGTACAATAAAAAAGATGAAAATGAATAATACTGCAAAAATGACTGCAATAGGAAAGCCTAGATTAAAGGCGTCTTGTGTTAATAATAGCATAGGTTATTTGTTTAATTTTTCAATAATTAATATTCCGTTTTCTGTTACGTCTTTTACTTTTATTACAGAGCCAGATTCTAAATCGATATCAGCATCTGTTAATGCTTCAAGTTCTCTTAAAGCGCCTTGAATTCTTACATGAGCTTTTCCTATAGAAGACCTATTTGCGCCAACAGTTAAGTAGACTTCTCCCACTGCGTTTACAGCATTTTTAAAGTTTAAAGTTCCGCTATGGTTAAGTTTATTCATATAATAAAACATAGCGCCCATTATCACCATCATAATTAATCCGCAAACAATAGAAATTATTATAGTTAGTGGTTTTGAAAATCCAGCATCTATACAAGCAATACCACTCCAACCAAATAAGGTAAAGAAACCTACTAAGTTTTTAAAGGTTATAAATTGAAAACCAATACCAGTATCTCCTTCAATATCACTATCTACATCCCCAATATCATCGGCATCACCTCCTACAAATGATAAAATCATAGTTATAAGAAAAATTAAAGATCCTAGTAAAGCAATGCCCCAATATATTTTAGGAAAGAGCTCTAAATTTGAATACCATTCTATCATAATGAAATTGGTTTTTTAGTTGAATAAATATAAGCTTTTTCTGATAAGAAAGCAGCTTCTAAAAGTATTATTTTGAAAGTAAAATATGCTGTATTTTTTACTAAAGTAACTAACTTTAGTTGATATGTATTAAGCTTTTTATTTACTTTAATTCTGTAAATAGTAAGAGATTAAAAGAATAAAGTAATGAATACTCTATTGGCATCGTCTATTTTCTAATTATATGTAGTTGAAATTTATTTTTTGTTACAAAATTTTTTTTGATTTGAGGAAATACTTTTTTATTCTGAAGGGTTAAATTAGATAAGTATGGCGTAGTTAATTATAGTCATTTACTCAATTAGCTGTCTGCCTAATTCAGCTAAAAAAGGAAATCCAATAGTTTCATACTCGTAAACATTATCGTTAAAAAGTTGATTTTTATTAACGTGCATTGTAGCTGTTATAATATACTCCTTTTTTGTTTTTTTGTTTACAATGTATGCACAATCTGTTAGGTAGCCGTATGCATTTCCTACTTTGTTGTATATTTTTATATGCTTTGGAATGGGTTTTTTGGAATCGCCAAAAATTAAAAACTTTACATAGCTTTCATAATATTCATTTGAGGTATAACCTGCTTCGTGAGGCAATATTTTCATAGCATTTATTAAAAAACTTCTGTCGTCTTGGGTTAAATGAAACCGCCTATTATATTGATATACTTCAGGAAACATAAGTTGTTTCATTATTTGATGTAAAGCCGTTACTGGCAAATAGTTTTTAAATGAAAAATCCATAGCAGAGCTAACCAAACTATCGTTAATCATATAACCTTTGCCTTTTTTTGTCTTATTTAAATTTAAAGGTTTTGAGGGCAGACTTATTGTTGAGTCAGTTTTAAAAAGAACCTCATTCTGGTCATAAAAAACAAGTGGTTTTGTTTTTAAATTTGCAGAATTTGAAACTGATAATCTATGAGAAATTCTAGCATTTATACCCTTTTCTTTTAGCTTTAAATTGATATAGTCTTTACCTAAATATTCATATAACCTATTATAAGCTGCATTGTCGCTTACAGCAAATATTTTTTTAATTTCATTAGCAAGCGTAGTTTTAGTACTATCACCTTCTATATTAAAGATCGTATTTCTGTCTATTAAATGATTAGTGTTCATTTTCTCTAAGGCTAATAGCGCAATAGGGAATTTTACTGTACTAGCAGGATAAAAATAATTGTAGTCATCTACTTGAAAGTTATAATCTTCAAAATAAATAGAGTCTTCTTGTCTTTTAACTTCTGTGAATAAAATTTGAACTTCATGGTTTTTAATAGAATCTACAACTGTTTTAATTTTTGGATTATTTGAAGAGAGGACCTTATTAATTGGGTTTGTGCTTTTATGATTGCAACCTAATAAGGTAATAATAATTATTAAAACAAGAAACCTCATTGTAGTTATTGATTTCAATAAATATAGCATTTATTTCATAACATTAGAGCCGAATTAATTCTAAAACTAGCATCATTTATAAGAAAGTGGTTAAATTAGACCAATGAATAATTCACAAAAAAAAAGAATAGCTCTTATTGGTCTAGGAGATATTGCTAAAAAAGCGTATTTACCAATAATTGCAAGCCATTCTAAAGTTACGCCTATTCTTTGTACAAGAGATAAGAGTGTTTTAAAAGATTTGGCTACACAATACCGAATTGACGAAGTTTATTTTGATATAAAGACCTTAATTGAAAATAAACCTGATGCAGTGATGGTACATAGCTCTACTGAAAGTCATTTTGAGTTGGTTTTAAAGTTATTAGAAGCTAAAATCCCTGTTTTTGTTGACAAACCTCTTTGTTATTCTTTACAAGAAACGGAAACATTATTAAATATAGCAACACAGCATAAAGTACTTCTATACTTAGGATTCAACAGGAGGTTTGCTCCTTTAATTTCGTCTTTAAAAAATGAGCAAAATCCTATTCAAGTTTTTTGGAAAAAGAATAGAACAAATTTACCTACGACACCCCGTGTTTTTATTTTTGATGATTTTATTCATGTCATAGATAGTCTTCGTTTTTTAGGAAACGGAACTATTAAGAATCTTCAAGTTTTTTCAAAAACAAATAATAATTTGTTGGAAAGTATTCATGTACAATGGCAGCAGAATGAAACGCTATTAAGTGGTTCTATGAACAGAGTTAGTGGTATTACAGAAGAACATGTTGAATACTACTCTAAAGATAATAAGTGGCAAATTGAAGAATTAGTTTCTGGAGCTCTTTTTAAAAATGAGACAAAAGAATCAATTGGTTTTAATAATTGGGATAGTACTTTATATAAAAGAGGCTTTGTAGATTTAATTGAAGATTGGTTGCAAGCATTAAATGAACCTAATTTTAACTCTAACCGCATTAAAGATATCTGGGATACACATTATTTATGTGAAACGATTTTAGAGAACGCTTTCAAATAATAAAAGTTACTTTCTTTTAAAAACCAAAGGGCCTTTATGACCTCCGTCTGTAATGAAAATTCCTTTTAGTGTATTTTTGTCTTCGCTTAGTTTTAAGTAATGTGTGCCGCCGTCTGGACCCCAAGCAGGAATGGGTTTTATAACATCTACATGATAAATAATAGAATCGTCTTTAATTATTCCTGATCCTGTTTCAAAAAAAGGCTGTCCTTTAAATTCGATATAATGTGCCATATGGATACTATCTCCAACTTCAGAATATACAGCGTAGCAATTTTTAAAATCATCATTGTTAACATCTTCCCAAACGCCATTAAAGCTTGCTGGAATCGTTTGCTTGTTTTTTTGATTTTGACACGAAAACCCAAAAAATAAAACAAAAAAACAGAGCGTAATTATGTTAGTTTTATTCATTGACAGAATTTTTTGAAATCAAAATACTAACTGCGTTGCCACCAAAACCAACTGCATTTATTAAGATGTTTTGAATTTTATTAGGTTTTTTTTGATTTTCTGAATATGGAATTCCTATAAATTGTTGATGTTGTAACATTAAAACAGCAAGCTCGATATTTAAAGCTCCTGATGCTCCAAAGGTGTGCCCTATTTTCCATTTGTTACTTGTTAATACAGGAATACTGTTTTTAAATACAGTTTCAATAGCTTTATATTCTGAAAGATCTCCTTTTACGGTTCCCGGAGCATGCATTACTATAATATCTATGTCGTCAGGATTTAGTTTTCCTAGAGCCATTCGCATCGATTTTTGAAAACACTTCGCATCTGCAGAAATAGAGATATTGTGCTCTAAAACTTCAGTGGCATAGCCAACTCCTTTTATAGTAGCTAAAGCATTACTTTTTACGCCTTTTTCTAAGCAAATCATTGATGCGCCTTCACCTAAAACCATAGTGTTTTGTTTTTTGGACAAGTCTAACGCTCGGCAGGGAAATACATCGCTTTGATTGGTATAAATTTTTAAAGCCTGCATTTGCGCAATGGTAAATGGTGTTAATGGGGCTTCGCTACCACCAACTAAAAATTTACTACACATACCAGAATTTATCCAAGCAATACCATTTAACGTAGCATGCAACGCTGTTGAGCAGGTTATGGAATGGCTTATTTCTGGCCCCTGTGTTTGTAAATCGTGAGCTACCCATGACGAAATATTACCTAATGTTGTTGTGGGCGAACTTAAAGTTTTTGCTTTATTATTTTTCAGAAAATCTTTATGATAATTTTCAAAAAGCTTAGTGGCGCCACGAGAAGAGCCTATGTTTATTCCAAAGTTGTCAGTTCCTTTCCAATTGGCATTTTTTATTGCTTGCCTAGAAGCGTAAATAGCATATAAAACAGTATCATCTAGTGTTTTGTATTTATTATCAGAAAGCCTTAAAGCTTCAATATTTTGTTTTGTCTCTATTGAAATTTGTGCCACTAAGGCTTTGCCATTTTCAAATGATTTTTCTGCAATTAGGTGTTGATTGTTTTGATAGCTATTCCATGCTTCGCTTAAGGATTTCCCTAACGGAGAAATGGATGAAACGGCTGTTATAGAAATAGGTTTTTGCAACATTTTTTGTTTTGACAAAAGTAAGACTTATGCGTTAGGGATAGAAGCGGCATCCTTTTTAATTTTCAAAAAAATTAAAAAGATATAGCGGATAGCCCGACCCTTGTGGTAACGCCCTAAATAGTTTCTAATACATCTTCAATAACTTGATATACTTTTTGTAATTCAATATCAGTAATCACATAAGGTACTTGTATGTAAATGGTATTCCCGAGAGGTCTTAAAAAAACACCTCTATCCATAAAGAATTTTAAAAGCTTATCGCGTAAATCGCCATAGCGTTCCATTTTTGTGTTGAGGTCTAATGCAAAAATAACACCTAAATGCCTCGTAGTTTTTACCTTTGGATGGTTTTGAATATGTTTTTCAAAAGTGCTATGAGCATTCATAATACTTTTGATATTGTCTTGAATTTCTTGAGATGTTAAAAGCTCAATGCCAGCAATTGCAGCAGCACACGCCACAGGGTTTGCTGAATAGGTATGGCAATGGAAAAAGCCTTTAGCCATATCGTTACTTAAAAAGGCGTCGTAAACATCTTGCGTACAAGATGTAATAGCCATAGGAATTAAACCTGCTGTTAAAGCTTTACTTAAGCAGATAATATCTGGCTTGGTCTCTATAAAGTCTGAAGCAAAATATTTACCTGTTTTTCCAAAACCTGTCATGACTTCGTCTGCAATAGTAAGGATGTTATGGCTTTTTAAGTATTTTAAAATGTCATTCAATCCGTTTGCATCATGAGTTTTCATGCCTGCGGCACCTTGCATTAAAGGTTCGTAAATAAAACCTGCAATATTATGATTTAAGATAAAACCTTTTAACTGTTTTAAAATAGCTCCAGTATTGGAACCATCTGGCGTTGGAATACGCTTTACGTCAATTAAAAAATCTTCGAAAGGACCATTATAAACAGATAAACCAGATACGCTCATGGCTCCAAAAGTGTCACCATGAAATCCGTTTTCAAAAGCAATAAACGTTGAGCGTTTATCCTCTTTGTTAAAATAATATTGAAGAGCCATTTTTATACCAGCTTCAACAGCTGTTGAGCCATTATCATTAAAATAAATTTTATTTTGATTTTCAGGAAGTATTTTAATGAGTTCTTCAGATAGTTTTACAGCAGGTTCATGCGTGAAATCACTAAACATAACTTGGTCTAATTGCTGCATTTGTTTGTATACCTGACTCGTGATATAGTCATTACAATGCCCGTACATGCATGTATACCATGAGGCAATGGCATCAATATATTCGTTGCCATTTTCATCTGTTAATACACATCCTTTTGCTTTTACTATAGCTAAACTCTCGGGTTGTAGTTGGTGTTGTTTTAGCGGATGCCAAAGGTGTTTTTTATCTCTTTCTTGCAGACTCATAATTTATCTTTAAATAATTCGGCATACTCTTTTACTACATTTTTATCAAAATAAGGTTCTTCTTCAATGCGTCCAATAATTGAAACTTGGGTCATTTTTTTGATAATATCTTCTGTTGATTTGTGTTCGTTTCCACTAAAAATAATAGATACATTAAACCCTTTTTCTTTTAAAGCGCTTATGGTTAAAAGTGTATGGTTAATGCTTCCTAAATAATGTCTAGATATTACAATAACGTTTTGTTTTGGTTGGATTAAATCAAAAACGGTGTCTTTATCATTTAATGGAACTAATAATCCGCCTGCGCCTTCAATAACTAAATGATTATTCGTTTTTGGCGTCTTAATTTTTTTGATATCGATTTTTACACCATCAATAGCAGCAGCACCATGCGGGCTCATTGGTGTTTTTAAAGCATAGGCGTTAGGATGAAATTTTGATTTAGCATTTGAAACTAGCTGCTCTACTTTTTTAGTATCGCAATTATCTAATTCTCCTGCTTGTATAGGTTTCCAATAATCAGCCTCCAAAGCTTCTGTTATAATTGCTGATGCTATTGTCTTACCTACATCAGTTGAAATTCCTGTGATGAAATATGTGTTCATTTTAAATCGAATTCTGTTTTGCAATCTTCACACCTGTATTTATGTCTGGTATAGAATGGAAGTGCCGAAAATAATACGCCAAAAATAAACCAGAATAATGATTTAGCATCTTTTATTGTCGAAAATAACTCAACATGATGCCCTTTGCAATTTGGGCAACTAATTGTGTGTCCTTCATCATCAATAGAATATTTATTGATGGACTCTAAAATATGTTGCGCTTCTAAAGCATCAGTTGACAAAACCTTTAATTTTACACCACCAATAGCGTTGCTTACCAAGGGGTCTGTGTCAATGGTTAAATTGTCAGTCAAGAATACTTGAATGCCTTCAGCTTCCAAACGGCCTTTTATAATTTGGGCTTCGGTTGAATATTGAAACCTAGCTATAGTTTTAAAAGTGTTGCTCATATACTTACAAAAGTAGCTAAGAGTTGTAATACTTTTGATATGTCGGACTTAGAATTATAACTATGCAAGCAGAACCGTAAACGCTCTTGTCCATTTGGAACCGTTGGGGATAAAATAGGTTTTACGTCAAAACCACTTTCTTGTAGTTTTTTAGCAATCCGTTTAACGTTATAGTTTCCTGAAATAATGCAACAATGAATAGCCGAATGCGAATTAATAAAAATAGAATCAAGTTTGTATTTAATAATTTCAGCTTCAAAAAATTTGATATTTTGATGTAGTTTGTTTAAGTTTTCGGCACTAACTAACTCATGGTAAGCAGCATATGTACTTGCTAAACTATGAGGTGGTAACGCTGTAGTATAAATGAAACTACGTGAAAAATTCACTAAATATGCTTTTAAATTTTTACTTCCTAGAATTGCTGCGCCATGGCAGCCCAAAGCTTTTCCAAAAGTAATAATGCGTGCAAAAATAGCTTGTTCTAATTTTAAATTTTGAATTATTCCAGTACCATGCTCTCCAAAAACACCAATAGCGTGGGCTTCATCGACTACTAAAAAGGCATTGTGTTTTTTGCTTATTTGAGACATTGTCTCTAAATCTGGAGAATCACCATCCATAGAGAATACAGACTCCGTGACTATATATATATTCTGATGAGATTCTGAAATAAGTTCAGAATAACGACGTATTAATTCCTCTAACTCATTTAAATCGTTGTGTTTAAATTTATAGGCTTTTGCATTACTCATACTAATACCATCGCGAATAGAAGCATGAATATATTCGTCATATAGAATAATATCTCCACGTTGAGGTACACAGGAAAAAAATCCAATGTTTGCATCATAACCAGAATTATATACTAAGGCACTTTCACTATTATGAAAGTTAACAATAATGTCTTCAATTATATTATAAAGCCTGTGATTACCTGAAAGAAGCCTCGAGCCTGTTGCTCCATTATTGGTAATATCATGGCCTTTTAAAAACTCATGAGCATGATTAAAAATAGCGTCAGATTTTGAAAACCCTAAATAATCATTTGACGAAAAATCTACCAAATTATTTTCTGCTCCAAGTTGTCGTAAAGCATTATTTGCTTTTCGATTATCGAGTTTTTCTTGTAGTTTTTTGGGAAAGTCTTTCATTTTAAACAAATATAAATAATGCTTTTGGTATTGGTGACACAAAATTATTTTAATTAAAAATTATTGTTTATCAATAATTTTATTATACATTTGTTATCGTTAAACAATAATTTTATTATGAAAGCAATTAATATTTTAAAAAGGTTAATTAATATTTACTATTATTTATTAGTATTAGTTTTAATCGTAGGGATACTAACCATACCACTATTAATACTCAAAAAGAAATACGTGGTTAAATTTTTAGGAGAAGAGGTAGACTTGAATACTTTGAGTAGTTTAAATATGGTAATAGTTTTAATTTTGGTTGCAACGCTTTGGTTTCTCTATTTTAAAGCAATTAAATTGCTTAAGCATAGCGTACATGAGTTATCTGAAGGGCATTATTTTTCAAAATTGGCAATTGGTAATTTTAAAACAATAGGCATTCTTTTTTTAATTTGTGGACTAGGAGAAATCTTTGCCAAAATAATTTTAAATCTAATTCTAAAAAATAGTTTTAGATTAGGTATTGATTCTTCAGTTGTCACATTTTTAATTATGGGTTTATTCTTTATGTTTTTAAGCGAAGTGTTTTTAAAAGGAAGCCAATTGGAAGAAGAAAACGAATTAACTATATAAACTATGCCAATAATTGTTAATTTAGATGTTATGCTTGCTAAGCGTAAAATGAAAAGCAAAGATTTAGCAGAAATTATTGGTATAACCACAGCAAATTTATCAATATTAAAGTCAGGTAAAGCAAAGGCAATTCGTTTTTCTACATTAGAAGCTATTTGTAAAGCACTCGATTGTCAACCCAGTGATATTTTAGAATATATTGAAGACTAATATTACATACCACAGAGCGTCAACTACTGAAGAGTTAAATCAAATTTTAAAGCTTCAAGAGGAGAATTTGCGTGGTTTAGTTTCTGACGAAATCAAAAAAAAAGAGGGTTTTGTAACCTTGCAACACGATTTTGAAATACTAAAAAAAATGAATGATGCTTGCGCACATTGCATTGTAAAGTATAAAGGAGAAGTTGTAGGTTACGCGTTATCAATGCTTAAAGAATTTCAAAATGATATTCCGTTATTGGTGCCCATGTTTATTCAAATTGAAAAAGCAATCAAAGAGCAAAACCTCTCCTCCAACTATATTGCAATGGGCCAAATATGTATTGATAAAAAGCTAAGAGGTCAAGGCGCTTTTAGAGGACTGTATAATTATATGGAGCAAGAACTTAAAAACGATTTTGATGCTATTATTACAGAAGTTGATACTAAAAACATACGTTCGTCTAATGCCCATAAAGCCATAGGTTTTGAACTGTTAAAAAATTATATTTCAAATAATCAGGTTTGGGAAGTAATTATTTTAAAACTTTAATTCTATTTTCTTGTATCTTTACAACTATGTTTGCACTCGTAGATTGTAATAATTTCTATGCTTCTTGCGAACGTGTTTTTAACCCTAATTTACAAGGAAAACCAGTTGCTATTCTTTCAAATAACGATGGTTGTGTAATCTCACGAAGTGACGAAGCCAAAGCATTGGACTTGCCAATGGGAGCTCCTATTTTTAAATGGGATTCTTTTTGTAAAGCCAATGGAATATCTGTGCTGTCGTCAAATTACCCGTTATATGGTGACATGAGTAGTCGTGTAATGTCTATTTTAAAACAATTTACACCTGATGTGGAATTGTATAGTATAGACGAATCGTTTTTAGAATTTAAAAATTTTGAAGAAGATTATAATTATGACGATTACGGAGATAAAATCAGAAAACAAATTTTAAAATGGACAGGTATTCCAACTTGTGTTGGCATTGCTCCAACCAAAGCATTGAGTAAAATAGCCAATAAAGTAGCGCGTAAATTTCCGAAGGAAACAAAAGGAGTATATGTAATAGACTCTGAAGAAAAGCGAATAAAAGCTTTAAAGTGGATTAAAATTGAAGATGTTTGGGGAATAGGGAGAGGCTTAACCAAACGATTAAAACTTAAAAAGTGTAAAACGGCTTATGATTTTACGCAGTTATCAGATGATTGGATTCGTAAAAACTTCTCCATTACAGAGTGGAAATTAAAAAAAGATTTAGAAGGCATTCCTACCTTGCAATTGGATGAGATAAAAACAAAACGAGCCATAGCTACAACACGAAGTTTTGATTATACTTACGATGATATAAACTATATAAAAGAACGTATTTCTACTTTTGCAACAAGTTGTGCCGAAAAACTGCGCAAACAAGGCTCTAGCTGTCATGTTATTATTGTTTTATTAAGTAGCGATAGACATAAAAAAACCTTAGAACAGCATAGAGGGAGCAAAATTGTTAGTATTCCGTTTCCAACTAATTCTTCGTTAGTAATTAGTAATGAAGCTGTAAAAGCTGTAACTTCCGTTTTTAAAAAAGGTGTTAAATATAAACGTGCAGGCGTTATTGTGTCTGGGTTGGTACCAACAGATAATTTTCAGCTTAATATGTTTGAATACGAAAACCCAAAACACAAATATTTAATGCATGCTATCGATGGATTAAATACAAAGTACGGCGATTATAAAATTAAAATTGCTAATCAAGATTTAAAACGCACCTGGAAAATGCGTCAAGAACGATTGTCACCACGATACACAACAAATATTAACGATATTATTAAAGTAAAATGCTAATTTGCGCGTTACCACAAGGGTCGGGCTTTCGGCAGTCGCTTCCTCCTTCGTCGGCGAGCTTCAACAAATGCCTCAATCCCTAACGCAAACATAAGTGCTAATAAAAAACACAAAAACAAATGCTATTACACAAATCAAAAACATTAACCTTTTTTACTCCTACAGCTTTTAAAAATTCTGGAGCTCATTTTTTCGATACCGGAATTTCAGCAGGGTTTCCTTCACCAGCCGAAGATTTTAAAGAACAACGCTTATCGTTAGACCGAGAACTTGTTAAAAATAAAGAGGCTACTTTTTTTGCACGTGTTAGTGGGCAGTCTATGATTGGAGCAGGGCTTGATGACAACGATTTGTTAGTTATAGATAGAAGTTTAGAACCTACTAACAATAAAATAGCAGTATGTTTTTTAGATGGCGAATTTACCGTAAAGCGTTTGAAAGTAGATAAAGACGAAGTTTGGTTAAAACCCGAAAACCCTAATTATCCTATTATAAAAATTACGCAAGAAAACGATTTTATCATTTGGGGTATTGTTACCAATGTGATTAAAAAAGTATGACTTTTTAACTTAAACGACCAGAAATATTTTCTCTATAGTTATCACCAATAGGAATTTCTGCTTTACCAATTTCAATGTCATTTTTTGTGTATGCAGTAATTTTATTTTTGTTCACAATATAAGAACGGTGAATTCGAATAAAGCGCGCGTCTAATTCTTTTTCAAAAGCTGAAATGCTAAATTTTACAGTATGAGATTCATTAACTAAATGAATTTTGATATAGTCTTTCAAGCTTTCTATATATAGTATTTCATCAAAAATTACCTTTACTTTTTTTCGATTTTTAGACACAAAAATAAAGTCATCTTCCGTAGTTGGGAGATTAGATTGGGTTTCCTTTACAGTCATAGAACTTTGCTCTTTAAACTTTTCAATGGCTTTAAAAAATCTAGAAAAGGTTATAGGCTTAAGTAAATAATCGATAGCATTTAATTCAAAACCATCTAATGCATAATCACGATATGCCGTAGTAAAAATAACTTTAGGCTTTTGAAGGAGGTTTTTAAAAAACTCCGTTCCTTTTAATACAGGCATTTCAATATCCAAAAAAAGTAAGTCTACAGGTTGTTTTTGCAAAATATTACTAGCCTCAATAGCGCTTGCACAAGAAGCGACTAACTCAAAACTATCTAATTGATTTAAATGTGTTTCTATTAGCTCTCTAGCTAACTCTTCGTCATCTATAATCAAACATTTGTAAATCATTATTTAGCTAATAGTTTTAAGGTTACTGTATAAGAGTTTTTAGTATTTTGAATATCTAAAAAATAATTGTCTGTATATAATAACTCTAGTTGTTTTTTTATGTTTTTTAAACCAATACGATGTTTCGTATTATTTTCTACATTAGCATTAGCATTAGGTTTTGAGTTTTCTATATTAAAAATAATCCTATTGTCTTCAATATTAATCTTTATTGTAATAAATGCCTTTTTTAATTCCTGACTTACACCATGTTTAAAAGCATTTTCGATAAAGGTTAATAATAATAAAGGTGCAATTTTCACATCTTGGTTAATGTTTTCCTCAAAAGATATTTGAACACGTTTCCCATACCTAACTTTTTCTAATGAAAGATAATTTTCAATAAGTTCAATTTCTTTTTTAAGCGGAACAAAAGTGTCATTACATCGATATAACATGTAATCTAAAATGTCTGATAATTTTTCGATTACCTCTGGAGTTTCATCTGCTTTTTTTAATGCTAATGCATAAAGATTATTCAAGGTGTTAAATAAAAAATGCGGATTTAATTGATGCTTTAAAGCAGTGAGCTCTGCTGTTTTTTTCTGCTCATTAAGTTTCAGGTATTTCTGTTGGTTTTTATAAAAACGGGACATTAACAACAATGCAGTTGGCGTTAAAAACTTAATAGACTTACTTAATAAAACAGAGAAGTTTGTAACCCTCTCCCAAAATGTGCGTTCGGCATATTCTTTTTCAATGTCACTATAGAATTGATAATATTTTGGTTCGTAAAAATACATATGGAGAGCTGTATAGAGTACAAACATTGCAATTAATAAAATAACCAACCACACCAAAAATAATGTTAGCCTTTTTGTATTTAAAAACCTTGGCACTAATACAAATAAACAAATGTAAGCAGTGATTATTTGTGGGATTACAATTTTGCATGTAGAATGAAATAATTGAATGTATCCTGATTTAAAATAAGTTAAATCAGATGTAAACATAAAATACAGGAATACACATACCCAGAACAATACATGTTTGAAAAGTGTAGCACTAATAATATTGTATTTGGTCTTTAAGGTAATCATATGAATTTGCTAAAATACAATTATACATTCTAGTATTTTTTAAAAATTGCTGGAACAGGTATTTAGGATGCTGTATGGAGGTTTTAGGTAGACAGAATTAAAATGTGGCTAAAACGTACTTTCCGTTTGCTAAAACACAGGATTAATCTATTATTTTTTTGCCTATTGCCTTTAATCTTAGTTTTGAATTAAACAAAAATTCTTTAAACATGAAAAACTATATTGTACTATTTGTTACGTTTTTAACCTTTCAATTAGTTAATGCACAATCAGAATGCTTAGCAATTGAAAGTGCCCTTCAAAAGTACATGGAAGGGAGTTCTTATAATAAGTTAGAAATGCTGGAAAGTGCTTTCACAGAAAATGCCACTTTATATTTAACAGGTAGAGATGGTTTTAAGCTTTATACACCTAAAGATTACATTGCTTTTTTTAAGAATAATGAAGCAGGGACTTTTAATGGTCGTTATGCTAAAGTTTTAGCGATAGAAGCTATTAAGGATATTGCAACTGCTAAGGTTGAAATTTCAATTCCAAAAAGAAATATGGTGTATATCGATTTATTTTTACTAAAGAAATTTGAAAACGGTTGGAAAATAATTAGTAAAACCGCAACTCGAATTGATGAAGTATCTAACAATTAACATGAAGTATTTATTTGTTTTTTTGCTGTTTGTTGGCGGATTTGGTGTTTATGCTCAAGAATCTATTATTAAATTTGTTAATACTAAAATTGATATTGATGGAAAGTTAAACGAATCAGTTTGGCAACAAGTACCAAAACACACAGGTTTTTATAATTATGCACCAAATGATGAAGGTTTAGCTGAAAATCAAGCAGAAGTTAAATTGTTTCATAATAAAGAATATTTATATATAACCCTTATTTATTTTGATACTCAAGGAAAATCTCAAGTAAGTTCTTTAAAAAGAGATGTTCCCATTGGATTAAGTGACGGTTTTGCAATGGTTATAGACACTCAGAATCAAGAACAAAACGCCTATTATTTTTCTGTTAATGCTTTAGGAACTCTTATTGATGGTATTGTTGAGAAAATTAACGGAGGTTACGACTTTACAACAAGTTGGAATGCCGTTTGGGAAGCAAAAACTAGTACAGAAGGTAATAACAAAGTTTATGAATTAGCAATTCCATTAAGGGCTTTAAATTTTAATGCTGAGAATGCCATTTTTGGAATTCAGTTTTATGTGCGAGATATAAAAAAGAATTCATGGACAATCCTTAAAAACGTGAAGCGCAACTATAGATTATTTGATTTGCGTTTTACCGAAAAATTTTCAGTTGAAAACTTGCCAAATAAATCTAGTTCAAAATTTGCAATAACACCATCATTAACTACTAATTATCAAAATGATGCTATTGAAGACATAGACAAAACTACAATTAAACCTAGTTTAGATATGCAATATAATGTAACATCTTCCTTAAAGTTAGATGCAACAATAAACCCAGATTTTTCTCAAATTGATGTAGATCAACAAGTGACTAATTTAACTAGGTTTTCGATTTTTTTTCCAGAACGCAGAAATTTCTTTTTAGAAAATTCCGATTTATTTTCTAATCTAGGAGTAGATGGAATAAACCCATTTTACTCTAGAAGAGTCGGTGCTAATAGTGATGTTCAATTTGGATTAAAACTGTCTGGTAATATGTCGCCTAAAACGCGATTGGGGGTTTTAAATGTGCAAACTGATAAAAAGGAAGGTATTATTTCTCAAAATTTTGGGGCTTTAGTGATAGAACAACAACTATCTAAAAATTTTTCTACAACAGGTTTTTTAATCAATAGGCAAGAAACAGACAAGTTTGAATTTGTAGATGACTATAACCGTGTTACAGGGTTGAATATAAATTACAAATCCAATAACAATAAATGGATAGGTTTAGCAAATTTTGGAACCAGTTTTAATGATAATGTAACAGGAGAAAATAATTTTTATAATGCAGGAATTTGGTTCAATAAAAGAGGCCTAGAGTGGAGTGCTTCAATTAGAAATGTAGGAAGAAATTATATTACAGACGTTGGCTTTACACCACGACTTTATAATTATGACGCTATTAATGATGTAGTTGTAAGAGAAGGTTACACACAAACTTCGGTTGGTGTAGAGTATGAGAAATTTTATGATAAGTCTAGGCGGTTGAATAATATTCGTTTTATCAATTATGAAAACAATAATTATTTTGATGAAGAAGGAACTTTATCTCAATCCTCCCATTTTTATAACTCTGCTATCTTTTTTAAGAACTTATCGGCAGTTTATTTTGTGTTTAATTATGATTATGTAGATCTTAAATATGGTTTTGATCCTTTAAGAAATGGAAATGCATTACAACCAGATAAGTATAATTTTGGGCTTATAAAAGTAGGATATAACTCCGCTAATAATCAAAAAATGAGGTATAGAGTTAATGTTCAAAAGGGAAATTATTATAATGGAAAGCGTATTGCAGGAGGAATGTATTTAAATTATCAACTTTTACCATTTGCTAATTTAGAAGTATCTTATGATATTAATGTATTAGATTTAGGGGTATTAGGCAAAGAAACCTTCCATTTAGCACAATTTACAAGCGAAATATTTTTCAATAACAGACTAAACTGGACGACTTACGTTCAATATAATACACAAAGAGATAACTTTAATATTAATAGTCGATTACAATGGGAGTACAAGCCTTTATCGTATGTTTATTTGGTGGTAACAGATAATTATAATGATGAGATTGCTCGAAAAAATTGGGGCGTAGCTTTTAAAATGAATTATAGGTTAGAGCTTTAAACAAAAAAAGCCTCAGAATTTCTGAGGCTTTTTTAAGTATATGTTTTGTAATTATTAATCTGCTAATATAATTACTTTGTTATCTTTCATCTCTAAGGTTCCAGAATTGACTTGTACTGTTAACACTTTATCATCATCATTATGAGGAATAACAAGAGCATGTAATTCATCAAAAACTAAATGAGATTGTGAATGTGTATGAATTTGAATACTTCCGGCTTTTAAAAGAGATACAACTGGTGCGTGATCTTTTAACATTTGAAACTCTCCATTTACTCCAGGAACAACAACAGAGTCTACTTCTCCATTAAATAAGGTTGCTTCTGGTGATACAATTTCTAAATACATAGTTTTTTAGTTTGCAGTCTGCAGTTTACAGTTTGCAGTCATTGAAGACTGAAGACTGATTTGCTGCAAACTAATTTTACGCTTCAGCTAACATTTTATCTCCAGCTTCAATAGCTTCTTCAATAGTTCCTTTAAGGTTAAATGCTGCCTCTGGTAAGTGATCTAATTCACCATCCATAATCATATTAAACCCTTTAATAGTTTCTTTAATATCAACTAATACACCTGGAATACCTGTAAACTGTTCAGCTACGTGGAATGGTTGTGATAAGAAACGTTGTACACGTCTTGCTCTACCTACAGCCATTTTATCTTCTTCAGATAATTCTTCCATACCTAATATGGCAATAATATCTTGTAATTCTTTGTAACGTTGTAATAACTCTTTTACACGTTGTGCGCAGTTATAGTGATCATCACCTAAAATATCAGCAGTTAAAATTCTTGATGTAGAATCTAATGGATCCACAGCAGGATAAATACCAAGCTCAGCAATTTTACGTGATAATACTGTAGTTGCATCTAAGTGAGCAAACGTTGTTGCTGGTGCTGGATCAGTTAAATCATCTGCAGGTACGTAAACCGCTTGTACAGATGTAATAGATCCTCTTTTTGTTGATGTAATACGCTCTTGCATGGCACCCATTTCTGTTGCTAATGTTGGTTGGTAACCTACCGCAGATGGCATACGACCAAGTAATGCAGATACCTCAGAACCAGCTTGTGTAAAACGGAAGATATTATCTACGAAGAATAGTACATCTTTTCCTTGTCCATCTCCAGCTCCATCACGGAAATACTCAGCAATTGTTAAACCAGATAAGGCAACACGCGCACGTGCTCCAGGAGGCTCATTCATTTGTCCGAATACGAAAGTTGCTTTAGATTCTTTCATTTTAGATTTATCTACTTTAGATAAATCCCATCCACCTTCTTCCATAGAATGCATAAAATCATCACCATAACGGATAATTCCAGATTCTAACATTTCTCTTAAAAGGTCATTTCCTTCACGTGTTCTTTCACCTACTCCAGCGAATACTGAAAGTCCACCGTGTCCTTTTGCAATATTGTTAATCAACTCCTGAATTAATACTGTTTTACCCACACCAGCACCACCAAATAATCCAATTTTACCACCTTTTGCATAAGGTTCAATTAAATCGATTACTTTAATACCAGTAAATAAAACTTCAGTAGACGTTGATAAGTCTTCAAATTTTGGTGCTTGTCTGTGAATTGGTAAACCAGCTTCACCAGCTTTAGGTAAATCTCCAAGGCCATCAATAGCATCTCCAATTACATTAAAAAGACGACCATAAACGTCATCACCAATTGGCATTTGGATAGGAGCACCAGTAGCATTTACTTCTGTTCCTCTACTTAAACCATCAGAAGAGTCCATCGCAATAGTACGTACTGTATCTTCACCAATGTGAGACTGTACTTCTAATACTAATATTGAACCGTCAGGTCTTTTAATTTCTAATGAATCATAAATTTTTGGAAGTTCAGCACCAGCTCCGAATTCAACATCGATAACTGGACCAACTATTTGTGCAACTTTACCTGTAACTTTAGACATTACTTATGTATTTAATATTATGCGTTTTAATTCTATGAAAACACTCTAAGTTTTCGCGTGCAAAGATATATTTTTTAATTTAAAAATAAAGTTGTTTTTTCAGGTTTTTTGGAATAAAAAAACACCTTCTAATAGAAGGTGTTTTATATTAAATTATTTTATGTAATTATTGTAGTGTAGGAGAATAGTTTGTTGGATAATCTCCTACATTTGCTAAATTTCCTGATGCTTCAAAATTTGATCCATAAGTTATATCTATAGCCTTCATAATTTCGTTTGCCATAACACTATAGCCTCTAGCAGTTAAATGAATACCATCTAAGCTTACTAAACCGCCAGTTACTAAATCGGCATTTAGCGTAAACCCATTACTAATAATTCCTGTAGTTGAAGCTTGTTCAAGAATTCCTTTAAAGTCTACTAAAGCCAACCCTTTTGAGGCTGCTACACTTTCAATAACCATATTATATGCATCTGTAGCATCTTTAATACTCTTAAGTTCATCACTATCTAAAGCATCAACATCATCAATACCATTAACAGCGCCTATAACTAATGCTCCTTGTTGAGGTGTTGGTGTACCGCCAGCTTGTAAAATACCTAATACTTGCAATACTTCATTTGATAAAGCAACAGAGCCATAACCTTGAGCTAAAGCGCCTTGGTCTATGGGTAATAATAATAATTCATCTTCAGTCATTTGTCTAAAACCTAAAGGGTTGGCTGGAGTTACAGGAACATCTATAATCCATCTGTTTTTTCCTTCGCTAAAAGGTATAGCATATTGGCTAGCTAAAGCTTGAGCTTGAGCAGGAGGTACCATTTGTGAAATTAATACTTGAGTAAATATTCCAGCAACCGCTTGGAAAAACCCTGTTAGTTGGCCAGCTGTTGTAGCATCTATTTCTAGCGCATTGTTTGGTACTGTAGTAAAGTAAGGTAAATTTGTTATGTATGGTACATTAGCAACTACACCTTGTGCTCCATTCGCAGTTAACTGATCAACAATACCAGTAAATACTTGACCAAAAACGGTTGGGTCTGTTATATCATTACTACCATAACTTGCAGGGTTAAAATTTCCGGTTTGGTCCATTCCTATTCCTCCAGAAGTGGCATAAGCTAATACATCATTACCTCCAATTTCTGATAATGTAAAGAATGTTGGATTTTGGCTAGCAGCATCTCCTAGCATAGTAGCAGTTGGAGAAGAAGCCATTCTTCCAAAATATGGATTTAAACTTCCGTAACCTGGAAATGTTAGGTGAAAACTTTTAGCTCCAGGTACTCCAACATTATTAAAACTACTGCCTAAATTATTTGCTGCGTCTGTTGTTATCGGTGGAGCAGGAGCTCCTAACCCTGCTAAAAGGTCATTAAGTCTTATTACACTTGTTTCAGGGGTAAAAACTAACCTGTATGCAGCTACAGGTATTCCACCAACAAGTAATCCGCCAGTATTATCATTCATTAAAGGCTGAGTAAATGCACCACCGCCAGCATTAGCAAAATGCTTAGATAAAATATTTGGGAACGAGTTTTCTTGACCTGCAATAAAAACGGCACCATCTGTATAGCCCGCAGTAAACGAAGCTCCTAATGAAACATAGTTTGAAAAATTTGCACTACCAGCTGTTAATTCCGGTAATTCTGTAGTTGTAATATTATTGTCTTCTAAAACGTCTTCAATTTCATTACAAGCTGTGAAACTTAAAAGAATTACTAACAGCCAAATATATTTTGTATTCATAATATTCTTTTTCATAATTATTATAAGTTGTTAATTGTCCATGATACATAATACATTGATCCGATATTTCCAGTTCCGAACGCCGTAAAGTATTCATCACCTAAAAGGTTTGTTGCACCTGCTTTAAAAGTTGATTTAAAACTTGGAACCTTAAGGTTAATTTGAGCATCAACTACGTGAAATTCTGGAACAATACCATTACCAAATGTAGCTTCCCAGAAATAGTCATCACTATATCTGTAAGCTATGTTAAATCCGAAATTTTTAAATAATTTGGTGTTACCAAAAGAAGCTTTAAACTTATGTTCTGGAGTATTAAAATTTGTTGTGAAATCTGGAAATTGAACTCTGTCAAAATCTAACTTAGCGTAGGTATAACTTCCACTTAAATCAAAATTCCCTAATACTTTAGTTGATATTCCAATAGAAGCTCCGTAAGAGTTTACATTGGCTTCTGAGTTTGTGTACGTGCTAAAGTTTTGACTATCACCATTTGCTAAAGCTGCAACAGATAATGAACCATCTCCTACAGTTCCGTATAATGGAGAAACAACAACTTCTTGAGAAATAAAATCTTTGTAACTATTGTAATATGCACTTAAATCTACAATAACTTTATTAAATTTTCCTCTATAACCAACTTCACCAGAAGTTACTTGCTCTGGTTTTACTAAATCAGGATTTGATACTTCTAATACCGCAGGGTTACCAGTAGCACCTAAAGCTAATGCAGAACTTGCGGTATAAGAATTGTTATATGCCGCTGCTCCTGTTTGTGTTATTGTAGCTGGTTGCCCTAAGGCTTGACCACTAGCACTAATATCATGTGTTCTTGACCATCTGTCTAAATTATCAGGAGCGGCACCAACTAAAACTGCTCTACCTGCATCTAAACCAATAAATAAATCTTGAGTGGTTGGATTTCTAAAACCAGTTTGTACTGATGCTCTAATATTGTGATTTCTATTTACAGTTAGACCAGCAGAAATTCTTGGTGACACAAAACCATCAAAAAACTCAGATTTATCATAACGCACAGAACCTGTAAGTTTTAATTCTAAAGACTCGCTTAATTCTAAACTTTTTTGGATTTGTGTATAAATACCAAATTCTGAGTAGTCTATTGGTCCATTTAAATCTGTATAAATAGTTCCAGATGAATTTAAGCTATATTTTCTATAAGACCCACCAACTTGAATATCGGCAAAATCGATTAAATGGCTAAAATTGTAATTTGCGTCTGAATGATAATACTTTGAAGCGTCTTGAAATTTAGAACCTGTTGTTAAATCTGGATCGTTAATACTTTTATTAAAAGCGGATATAAATCCAGGAGTACCAGGTAAATACATACCAGTATCAGCTGTAGCCCTACCTGCAGCATGTGCTTGCTCATCTGTTGCTCCACCAAGTGTTGCAGAGATATAGGCTCCTGTATATTCACCAAACCAAGTATTGTCATCTTTCCAAGCTCTGTTAATATTTACTCCAGTAAATACCATGTCGTATGAATCTCCAGCTTTATCGGCAACTACGTAACCTCTTAAAAAGAAATTATCGTTACGTATTTCTAACTTATGTTGTTGTTGAAAGAAGTTGTCAATATTATATCTGTTAGTTCCTTGGTATATTGTTGAACCAGTACCTACTTTTCCAACGTAAGAAACTTCAAAATCATTTTCCCATGGTCTAAAATATAAACCCCAATCAGCTTTAACGCTTTCAGCATTATAATCGGTTAAATCACCTTCATCATATCCTGTTCTAGAGACTACAACGTCTGGGACTAAACTTGCTACTGCTGGGTTTATTCCTGCTGCTGCTAGTCCAGCTAAAAATGTAGGACTTTCTTTTACGGCTTTAAGGTTTGTAGAGACTTCATCTCCATAAACGTTAACACCATCATAGTCTATATTATTAGCACGACTACCTCCAATATTTGTTTTATCAGCAATGCTATTTGCAGCCCAATCGGTTCCTTTTAGGTAGCCAAAGTTAACTTTAGCAGCAAATTTGTTACTAAATTTATGAGCGACACGAATGCTTAAATCTTTATACTCATTATCACCAGCGGCTTCTTGAGAAGTAATACCTCCTTTAAGTGAAGCACTTATGCCTGCGTGATCAAAAGGGTTTTTGCTACGCATAAATAAAATACCATTAAAGGCATTTGCACCATATAATGCTGAAGATGCTCCTGGAAGTAATTCTACACTTAAAACATCGGTTTCAGTCATACCCACTAAATTTCCTATTGGGAAGTTTAAGGCTGGAGTTGAATTATCCATGCCATCTACCAGTTGCATAAAGCGATTATTTGCGAATGTTGCAAAACCTCTGGTGTTAACAGATTTAAATGTTAAACTATTTGTGTTTACATCTACACCCTTTAGGTTTTCAAGGCCATCATAGAAATCAGCGGATGCCGTGTTTTTAATTTCTTTAAGCCCAAAACGTTCAACAGTTACAGGCGATTCGAAAATACGCTCAGGTGTTCTGGATGCAGAAATTACAACTTCATCTAAAGATGTTCCTTCGGTTAGAACAAAATTGAGGACTTGATTGTTTGTGGTAACTTCAATAGTAGCTGATTCAAAACCAATCATACTAGCTTGAACAGAAAAAGGAGGGTCTTGACTTACACTTAAGTTAAAACCGCCGTCAAAATCTGTTACAACTCCTGTAGAAGTTCCTGTAACAATAATGTTTGCTCCTGGAAGAGGTTGACCACTATCATCAACAACTGTCCCAGAAATTGTTGTTGTTTGAGAATATGATAATCCACAAAAAAGCAACATTAAAAAAGGAAGAATAGTTTTCATTTATAAGAATTAGTTTAATTTTTCGATTAGCAATATAAATATATATAGCATTACTTCCTCATAAAAACACAAAAAAGTTATGCGTGCATAGTATTTTTTAACAAAAAAGACTACAAATATTGTCTGTTAAGCTAAAAATAAGGTATTTTTTTGTGAAATAACAGAAATATCTCACAAATAATTATAAATCAATAATTTGCTGAGTAATATCTTATATCTTATTCTACTGTAACAGATTTTGCTAAGTTACGTGGTTGGTCTACGTTACAATTACGCATTACAGCAATATGATAAGATAAGAGTTGTAATGGTATTGTTGTTAATAATGGAGAAAAAGCTTCTTCAGAGTCTGGAATTTCAATAATATGATCTGCAATTTCTTTTACTGCAGTATCTCCTTCTGTAACAACAGCAATAATTTTACCTTTACGTGATTTAATTTCCTGAATATTACTAACTACTTTTTCGTAATGTCCTTTACTAGTAGCAATAACAATTACAGGCATTCTATCATCTATCAAGGCGATTGGACCATGCTTCATTTCTGCAGCTGGGTAACCTTCTGCATGAATATAAGAGATTTCTTTTAGTTTTAAAGCGCCTTCTAAAGCTACTGGAAAATTATAACCTCTACCTAAGTATAAACAATTGGTAGATAGTAAATATTCTTTAGCAATTTCTTTAACATGCTCATCAACTTCTAATAGTTGTTCTACTTTTTCAGGAATTAATTCTAACTCTTGTAAATACAATCTAAAATCTGAACTCGACATCGTGCCTTTAGCTCTTGCTAAACGAAGCGCTATTAAAGTTAACACTGTTATTTGTGTTGTAAATGCTTTGGTAGACGCAACACCAATTTCTGGTCCTGCGTGAGTATAAGCTCCAGCATCAGTTTCTCTAGCAATAGATGAACCTACAACATTACAAACACCAAAAACAAAAGCGCCTTTAGATTTTGCTAATTTAATAGCTGCTAATGTATCAGCAGTTTCACCGGATTGCGAAATGGCTATTACTACATCTTTCTCCGTTATTACCGGGTTTCTATAACGAAACTCAGAAGCATATTCTACTTCTACAGGAATTCTTGAAAACTCTTCAAAGATATATTCGGCAACTAATCCTGCGTGCCATGAGGTACCGCAAGCTATAATGATAATACGATCGGCATTTAAAAACTTTTTCATATTATCTTCAACTCCAGCCATTTTTATAATGGCTTCGTCTCTTAATAACCTACCTCTATAAGTATCTCTAATTGCTCTAGGTTGCTCATGAATTTCCTTTAACATAAAATGATCGAACCCTCCTTTTTCTATTTCTTCAAGATTCATTTGAAGTTCTTGAACGTAAGGATCAACTAAAGAGTCATCTTTGATTTTTCGTATTTTTATTTCTTTTCCAAGCCTAATAATTGCCATTTCTTCATCTTCTAAATAAATAGCATTTTTAGTATATTCTATAAAAGGAGATGCATCACTTGCAATAAAAAATTCATCTTCACCTACGCCAACAGCTAAAGGGCTTCCTAACCTAGCAATAACAACTTCACCTGGCTTGTTTTTATCAAAAACGGCAATAGCGTAAGCACCAATTACTTGATTTAATGCAATTTGCACGGCCTTTCCAAGTTTTACGTTTTCTTTCTTTTTAACATCTTCAATTAGGTTGATTAAAACCTCAGTATCTGTATCTGATTGAAATGTGTAACCTCTAGAAATTAATTCTTTTTTTAGCGAATCGTAATTTTCTATAATACCATTATGAATGATAGCTAAATCACCTGAATTTGAAGCATGTGGGTGAGAGTTTATGTCATTAGGAACACCATGAGTAGCCCACCTTGTGTGTCCAATCCCTAGACTACCGTTTTTGGTAATTTCTTTTTCTGATCGTTCTTCTAAATCTGAGACCTTTCCTTTGGTTTTTGATATTTTAAGATTATCACCATCAAAAAGGGCAATACCTGCACTGTCGTAACCTCTGTACTCTAAGCGTTTAAGTCCTTCTATAATAATTGGGTAAGCTTCTCTATGACCTATATATCCAACAATTCCACACATAAGTAATTTTGTTTAATTAATTTGGGTTTTAATTTATGTGAAGCAAATATGTAAAAAAAATATCAACAAATGTCAAAATAGTATATAAAGTTGACATTTTTCACGATGAAATTCATTAACACTGTATATAGAGAAGTGACTTTTTTAAAATAAAAAACTATAAATTAGGTTCAGTAAAAAATATTTCAAGTCTCATTTTTTTACTCTCATTTGGCCCAGTAACATTTGTACCATATAAAACGGTTCCCCTTGGAGTTAATATAGCTGAAGAGGGAACTTCTTTTCCACTGTTCAAAACTTTAAAACTATTAGTTAAATTTACATTGTTTGATAAGATAAGTCCTAACTTCGTATTAGTAGAGTCTTTAAGTAAAATATTATTTAAGTGTTCTGTTATGCGTAATTTATATTTTGCAGCACCGTTGTCATCTACTATTCGTTGGCCTAGACTAATAATTTTAGAGTTAAAAGGATCTGAAGTGTCTTCAGTAGGATCGAAAGAATAATCTATAGTTGGAATGTTATTGCTTACATCATAAGCATAAATTCTATCATATTTATGAAAATCTGAATTTCCTCCATTGGATGCAGTCTGGTCTTCATAAATAACAAGATGCGCTTCGTTTATTAATTTTCTTAATGGATAATCGCCATTAACTTGAGGTAAATAGTTCCCGTTTCCATCAAGCTCTCTGTAAGTTTTTTTAAAGCAATCTAAAGCTGTTTCTGGAGTACCATCACAATCTACCATTCCATTAAATAAATCAATTACAGCCATAGAGCCTTCAGCTCCTTTTAGATATAGTTTTTCATCACCCAAAGTTTCATCTCCATCAGCTAAAGCTATACTATAATCATTTATAAATGTGTTTAGCCTATTACCATTTAAGTTTAGTGTATAGGTGTCTTGATCCCTTTCACCATCAATTGATGAGTCTTTTGAATAATAGATTGTAATATTAGCTGTAGATAAGTTGAAAAAAATCATATTACCATTATCGTTAATGGCTTCTGCTTTAAAATACAAACCTCTAAAATAGTCTCTAAAATTATTAGTATTACTTAAAACAGGATCATCTTCTTTGTCAAAAATTGTGGTTTTCCAATAATCTTCGTCTAGCTTTACTCTTAACGCTGGAGTTTGTCTATCAAAAACATCTTCATCTCCTTCAGTAATCTTTAA
Source organism: Gaetbulibacter sp. 4G1 (assembly GCF_002741945.1). GTDB lineage: Bacteria > Bacteroidota > Bacteroidia > Flavobacteriales > Flavobacteriaceae > Wocania_A > Wocania_A spongiicola. The sequence continues at coordinate 437,029 of NZ_MDVN01000022.1, read as the reverse complement.
AACAATAGTTTCACTACTTGGAACATACTGCTCTTGCTCGTAAATTATTTCACCTTTATGGTCATCAAAATTTATAGTAGCATCACTAGTAACAGCAAAGTTATCAGTATTATTAATTGAGCCATCTGCCTTTGAATAATATATTTGAGTATCGTTAAACTCTGAGTTTGGATCAAAATCTCTTAAAAAATAATTATTTCTGTAAACTGTTAATTTTACAGGAGCTCCACCATATAAAGAGTCTTCTATAGTATATACTTCATTACCATCATCGTCAGGAGAATCTGCACTTACTTTATTAAAATAAGGCACTTTTAAAACCACAGAATCTATAACAGGGTTGTCACCAAAGTTAGGGTTAAATACATTTGGAGTTATTTGTGTTATTATACTAGCAGTTGTTTGGCCATATGCAGGATCTTTAAAAACTCCAAATAAATTAGATGACAAACCATTAATTTGTTGAGCACTTAATTTTTTGTTGTATGCTAAAATTTGAAGATTTGAGTTATCAGTGCTAAAGTTAGCATTATCTTTTCCTAAAACGTCACTTTCAATAGTATTAAAATCTTTATCGCAGGCAATAAATAATGCCACAGCGAATAGGACAATACCAGGTGATTTAAGGGCTTTAAATATTTTTTTCATGAGTATATTTGGCAAATGCCCACAAGGGCCTTTCATATCTTAATTTTAAATGAGATTGGGATTAGCTAAAAATTTTAGTATTAAAAAATTCTGTATAAGCTTCACCAAATTCATCTTTACTTTTATAATCTAAAATAGGTTTGTTTGATGCTTTTAAATAGGTTTCTAAAGTTTCAGGAATATTTTCAGACCCAACTATTAATGCATCAGAGTAATCAATAGCAACTTTCATCAAGTTGTTGTATGAAGGTTCTTCAAGCGTTTTAACAGCATCTTCTTCAATATTATCAAACTTAATTTTATTAATCATGTCTTTGTTTAACGTATCATCAAAACTTTGATTGTATACAGAAGTCACAATTTTACTTTCGTTAAATAGTGGCTCGTCTTTATAATACGCTTTTAAATACAATGGAAGTAGCGAGGCTAGCCAACCGTGAACATGAATAACATCTGGTGACCAGTTTAATTTTTTAACCGTTTCTATAACGCCTTTGGCAAAGAAAATAGCACGTTCATCATTATCAGAAAACAGTTTGCCATTTTCGTCGGTAAGTGTTGCTTTACGCTTAAAATACTCGTCGTTATCAATAAAATAAACTTGAATACGTTCTTTAGGGATAGAAGCGACCTTTATGATTAAAGGCATATCTAAATCGTTAATAACTAGGTTAATACCAGATAGTCTTATAACTTCATGTAATTGATGCCTTCTTTCATTAATATTACCATATCTAGGCATAAAAATTCGTATTTGACCACCTTGTTGATTTACTAATCTAGGTGCTTCAAAAGACATTGACGAAATTTCAGTCTCTGGTAAATAAGGCACTACTTCAGATGATACATACAATACCCTCTTATCTTTCATATGTTTGTTTTTGCTGTCTTTTTATGGCTATATAATTGAATAGCTTTTTGAAAATTCAAAATAAAAAACACGCAAAAGTACAAAAATTTATGCTAATTGATTGTAAAATATTAAGTTTGCAAGCGTTAATTTTTTATTAAATAATGAAGGTTTTTTCACAAAAAATGCAAATTTCTGCTAAAGTTGATGAATTAAAAGCAAAACAGCTTACAGTTGGGCTAGTGCCAACCATGGGAGCATTACACCAAGGGCATATGGCTTTAGTGCGTAAAGCTTTAAATGAGAATGATAAAGTTGTAGTAAGTATTTTTGTTAATCCTACACAGTTTGATAATAAGGATGATCTTATTAAGTATCCAAGAACGCTAGATAATGATGTAGAGTTGTTAAAAACTGTTTCGAAAAACGATATTTTAGTTTATGCACCAACAGTTGAAGATATTTATAAAGGAAATACAGTTTCACAAAAATTTGATTTTGATGGTTTGGAGTTTGAGATGGAAGGCAAATTTAGAAACGGACATTTTGATGGTGTTGGAACTATTGTAAAACGTTTTTTTGAAATAGTAAAACCGCATCGGGCTTATTTTGGAGAGAAAGATTTTCAACAATTAGCAATTATTAAAAAATTAGTTAAAAAGCATAACATTCCTGTTAAAGTTATTGGTTGCCCTATTCATAGAGAAACAAATGGTTTAGCAATGAGTTCGCGTAATACACGATTAAAACCAGAATATAAAAAAGCTGCACCGTTTATTTATAAAACTTTAACAACTGCCAAAGAAAAATTTGGCACAAAAAGTGCTAATAAAGTTTCGGAATGGGTTGAAAAAGAGTTTGCTAAACACGATTTATTAAAATTAGAATATTTTATTATTGCAGACACTAAAACCTTAAAACCAGTAATAAGAAAATCAAACAAAAAAACATATAGAGCGTTTATAGCTGCATATGCAGATGATATTAGATTAATAGATAATATCGCACTAAATTAATTACCTTTGCCTCATGCAAATTCAAGTAGTAAAATCTAAAATTCACAGAGTAAAATGCACAGGTGCAGAACTCAACTATATAGGTAGTATTACCATTGACGAAGATTTAATGGATGCTGCCAACATTATTCAAGGAGAAAAAGTTCAAATTGTAAATAACGACAATGGAGAACGATTGGAGACCTATTGTATTCCAGGACCACGGCTAAGCGGAGAAATAACATTAAATGGAGCTGCTGCAAGAAAAGTATCAGTTGGAGACACTCTTATTTTAATCACTTATGCGTTTATGGATATTGAAGAAGCTAAATTGTTTAAACCATCTTTAGTATTCCCTGACGAAGCCACAAACTTGTTAAAATAAACTTTTGAAGGCCAAAATAAAAAAAGCACTTAAAATAACACTCCCATTAGCATTGGGAGTTTTTTTAGTTTGGTATTCTCTGTCTAAAGTTTCACTAGACGAATTAATGGTTTATGTAAAAAAGGCCGACTATACCTGGATTCTTTTAGGCATGTTTTTGGGGCTGTTAAGCCATTTGTCTAGAGCATATCGATGGCTTTTTCAATTAGAACCCATGGGTTACAAGATTAAATTAGGCAATAGTATTATGGCGGTTTTTGCTACCTACTTAATTAATTATACCATCCCCAGAGCTGGTGAGGTTGCAAGAGCATCTATTATAACTAATTATGAAGGTGTACCCTTCGAGAAAGGTTTTGGTACTATTGTGGCAGAGCGTATTGCAGATATGATAGTAATGTTGGGTATTATTATTATAACACTTTTTCTTCAATTCGATTTTATTTATGGGTTTTTAGTTGAGAAATTCGATCCAACAAAAATTATAATAGCACTAGTTAGCTTAATATTTTTAGTTGTTTTATTTACTAGATATATAAAAAAAAGCCAATCAAAAATAGCAGTAAAAATAAAGACATTTGTTAATGGATTAATAGAAGGGGCGCTTAGTATTTTTAAGATGAAAAAGAAATGGGCATTTGTTTTTCATACGTTATTTATTTGGGGCATGTATTTGCTTATGTTTTACGTTACTTCATTTTCCATAAAAGAGTTAGATGGTATTAATGCAGGAGCAATTTTAATAGGATTTATTTCTGCAAGTTTTAGTATAGCAGCTACCAATGGAGGCATTGGTTCATATCCTTTAGCTATTTATGCTGCATTTTCAATTTTTGGAATTGCTGAAGAACCAAGTATTGCATTTGGCTGGATAATGTGGGCATCACAAACGCTTTTAATTATCCTTTTTGGAGGACTATCTTTAATTTATTTGCCCATTTTTAATAGAAGAAAGACTTTAAAAGAAGACTGATTGCCGCAAAAGAATGTTAGCTCGATTTTTTTAATAAAAGTATCGAAAACAGCTTTTTTAAACTTTCACTTAATTTCATACCTTGCCGTTATAAATCTCAAATCATTTTTAAAATGAAGAAACCAATCATTTTTTTATTAGTATTATTCTGTATTGTAAATGCTACTGATGCTCAAGTTAAATACGAAACTTTTGAGTCTTCAAAACTAGGGGAAACGCGCGAGCTCAAAATACAATTACCTAGAGGTTATGAAGGAAATCAAGACAAAAAATACCCGTTATTTGTTGTTTTAGATGGCGATTATTTATTTGAAGCTGTCGCAGGAAATGTAGATTATTACTCTTATTGGGAAGATATGCCAGAAGCTATTGTAGTTGGTATTAATCAATTAGACAAGAGGTTTGATGATTGTATGTATGGACAAAACTCGTTACCTACTGAAACGGGAGCCGCTTTTTATGAGTTTATTGGTATGGAGCTTATCCCATATATAGAAAAAACATATAGAACCGAAAATTTTAGAGTTGCTGTTGGCCATGGAGAAACGGCAAATTTTATTAATTACTATTTGTTAAAACAGCAACCATTGTTTCAGGGTTATGTGGTTATTAGTCCCGAATTAGCACCAAATATGCTAGATTACATTCCAGAACAATTAGGAAAATTAGAATCTAAAATATTTTATTATTTAGCAAATACAAAAAATGATTCAAAGTCTATAAAAAGAATGACAGAGGCTTTAAACACTGATATATCTGCTTTAGATACTAAAAATGTTTTCTATAATTTTGATAGCTTTGAAGGGGCCTCTCATTACTCGGTACCAGCACATGCCTTGCCTAAAGCAATAGAAAGTATTTTTTATGTATTTCAACCTATTAGTAAAAAGGAATATAAAGAGGTTATTCTTAAATTAGATACATCGCCAGTTGAATACCTTGAAGAAAAATATCAAACTATTAGTGAGTTATTTGGTATTGAAAAACAAATTCTAATTAACGATTTTAAAGCCATTTCGGCAGCTATAGAGAAAACAGAACAGTTTGATTATTTTGAAGCTTTAGGAAAAATAGCGCGTAAAGAATATCCAAAAACACTTTTAGGAAATTACTATTTGGCACGCTTTTATGAAGAAACAGGCGAACCTAAAAAAGCAATGCGAACCTATCAATCGGCATATACATTAGATGAAATTGCAGGTATTACAAAAGATTTAATGCTAGAAAAAGCAGATTTAATTAAATCAGATTTTGGGTATTAATGGCAAAAGTTAAAACTACATTTTTTTGTCAGAGTTGTGGCAATCAATATGCAAAATGGCAAGGGCAATGTACTGCTTGTAAAGAGTGGAATACTATTGTTGAAGAACTTGTTCAAAAGCCAGAAAAAAGCGATTGGAAGTTGCCAACATCAAAAGTTAAACGCGCTTCTATTCCTTTAAAAATCAAAGAAATTGACAATTCTAAAGAAGCTCGATTAGATACTTTTGATGCCGAGTTCAATCGTGTTTTAGGCGGTGGAATTGTTCCAGGCTCTTTAACACTTTTAGGAGGAGAACCTGGAATTGGGAAAAGTACATTACTACTTCAAATTTCATTAGGGCTACCTTATAAAACCTTATATGTTTCTGGAGAGGAAAGTCAGAAACAAATAAAAATGCGGGCAGAACGCATCAATCCAAACAATAATAACTGTTACATTTTAACGGAGACTAAAACTCAAAACATTTTCAAACAGGTTGAAGCTTTAGAGCCTGATATTGTTATAATTGATTCTATTCAAACCTTACATAGCGATTATATCGAATCGTCTTCTGGAAGTATTTCGCAAATAAAAGAATGCACAACCGAACTTATTAAATTTGCCAAAGAAACAGCAACACCAGTGTTATTGATTGGACACATTACAAAAGATGGAAATATTGCTGGACCAAAAATTTTGGAACATATGGTTGATACCGTTCTTCAATTTGAAGGGGATCGTAATCATGTATTTAGAATTTTGCGCGCCAATAAAAACCGATTTGGTTCTACTAACGAATTAGGTATTTACGAAATGCAAGGTTCTGGACTAAGAGAGGTTTCTAATCCTTCCGAAATTTTAATCTCTAAAAAAGATGAAGAATTAAGCGGAAATGCTGTTGCCGCAACTCTTGAAGGCATGCGTCCATTAATGATTGAAGTACAAGCTTTAGTAAGTACAGCCGTTTACGGAACACCACAGCGTAGTGCTACAGGGTTTAACGCTAAGCGCCTTAATATGCTATTGGCTGTATTAGAAAAGCGCGCTGGATTCCGATTAGGAGCAAAAGATGTGTTTTTAAATATTACAGGCGGTATTACTGTTGATGATCCTGCAATAGATTTGGCTGTTGTGGCTTCTATTTTATCCTCAAATGAAGACGAAGCTTTGCAAAAAGATTTTTGTTTTGCTGCCGAGGTTGGCTTATCTGGAGAAATTCGTCCTGTACAACGTGTAGAGCAACGCATTCTTGAAGCCGAAAAACTAGGGTTCTCTACCATTTTTGTGTCTAAATACAATAAAATTTCTCTTAAAAATACCGCTATTAAAATTCAATTGATTTCTAAGATTGAGGATTTGGTAAGCCTTATTGTTTAACACTGTTGTTAATTGTCTTTTTTGTGCGGTGTCGCAATCTGTCTCTACTAAATTTTTGTCATAAGATTACTATGTCCCTTTGCTCCTCGTAATGACGAGTATAAATTATACTCACAACACCTTTTTTTTTGCCAAAATTCCTTAAATTCGCGAACTTATAAGAATCAATAGTAAATGAGCGCGAAATTTCCTGAATATAAAGGACTTGACTTACCAAATGTAGCTAATGAAATACTACAATATTGGCAAGAAAACAACATCTTCGAAAAAAGTGTTTCTACCCGTGAGGGGGCAACACCGTATGTGTTTTATGAGGGACCGCCATCGGCAAATGGACTTCCTGGAGTACATCACGTTTTAGCACGTGCTATAAAAGACATTTTTCCGCGTTACAAAACCATGAAGGGTTACCAAGTAAAGCGTAAAGCGGGTTGGGATACTCATGGATTACCTATTGAATTGGGTGTTGAAAAAGAATTAGGCATTACAAAAGAAGATATTGGGAAAACGATTTCGGTTGAAGATTATAATGCCGCTTGTCGTAAAGCCGTAATGCGCTATACTGATGTTTGGAATGACCTAACTGAAAAAATGGGCTATTGGGTAGATATGGACGACCCATATATTACTTACGAGCCTAAATACATGGAGTCTGTTTGGTGGTTGTTAAAGCAGATTTATGATAAAAGTTTGCTTTACAAAGGTTATACCATTCAGCCGTATTCGCCAAAAGCAGGTACTGGTTTAAGTTCGCACGAGTTAAATCAACCAGGAACATATCAAGATGTTACCGACACTACAATAGTTGCCCAATTTAAGGCTGTTGAAAATACATTACCAGAATTTCTTAAAAAGTTCGATCATTTACATTTTTTAGCTTGGACAACAACACCTTGGACATTACCAAGTAATACTGCATTAACAGTTGGGTCTAAGATTGATTATGTTGTTGTAGCAACTTATAATCAATATACTTTCGAGCCAACTCATGTAATACTTGCTAAAAACTTGGTTGGAAAACAATTTAACGGAAAATACTATCAAACTGAGGATGTCTCTGAGCTTTCCAGTTTTTCAAAAGAAAACAAAAAAATCCCATTTTTAATTGCAACTGAATGTAAAGGAGCAGATTTGTTGGAAATAAGATATGAGCAATTACTCAAATACGCTTTACCAAACGATAATCCACAAGATGCATTCAGAGTCATTTCTGGAGATTTTGTAACCACTGAAGATGGTACAGGAATAGTACATACTGCACCAACCTTTGGAGCAGATGATGCTTTGGTTGCAAAACAAGCAATACCAGAAGTGCCACCAATGTTGGTAAAAGATGAGAACGATAATTTAGTACCTTTAGTTGATTTGCAAGGGCGTTTTCGTCCAGAAATGGGTGAATATGCAGGTAAATATGTGAAGAACGAATATTATGCAGATAAAGAAGCTCCAGAACGTTCGGTTGATGTAGAACTTGCCATCAAATTAAAAACAGAAAATAAAGCCTTTAAGGTTGAAAAATATAAGCATAGTTACCCAAATTGTTGGAGAACCGATAAGCCAATTCTTTACTACCCGTTAGACTCTTGGTTTATTAAAGTAACTGATGTTAAAGATAGAATGCATCAGCTTAACCAAACCATTAATTGGAAACCTAAAAGTACAGGCGATGGACGATTTGGAAACTGGTTAGCAAATGCCAACGATTGGAATTTGTCGCGGTCACGTTATTGGGGAATTCCATTACCGATATGGAGAACCGAAGATGGAAAAGAAGAAATATGCATTGGGTCTGTTGAAGAACTTAAAGCTGAAATGCAACGCGCTGTTTCCGAAGGTGTTTTAGATAAAGATATTTTTGAAGATTTTGAAGTAGGAAACAATTCTGAAGAAAATTATGCTAAAATAGATTTGCATAAAAATATTGTTGATGATATTGTTTTGGTGTCTTCTACAGGTCAAAAAATGTTCCGCGAAAGCGATTTAATAGACGTTTGGTTTGATTCTGGCTCTATGCCTTATGCACAATGGCATTATCCGTTTGAAAATAACGATTTAATTGATAAAGGAACTACATTTCCTGCCGATTTTATTGCTGAAGGTGTCGACCAAACACGTGGGTGGTTTTATACCTTACATGCAATTGGAACGATGGTTTTTGATTCGGTCGCTTACAAAAATGTGGTCTCTAATGGATTGGTGTTAGATAAAAACGGGCAAAAAATGTCAAAACGTTTAGGTAATGCTGCCGATCCGTTTGAAACTTTAGGGAAATACGGAGCAGATGCAACACGTTGGTACATGATTTCGAATGCAAATCCTTGGGATAACTTAAAGTTTGATTTAGAAGGTATTGAAGAGGTAAAACGTAAATTCTTCGGAACGCTTTACAATACGTATTCGTTTTTTCAGTTGTATACAAACCTCGATAAATTTACTTATGCTGAAACGGATATTCCTTTAGAAGACCGCCCAGAAATAGACCGTTGGATACTTTCAGAATTGCACACGCTTATTAAAAAAGTAGATGCTTTTTATGCCGATTATGAGCCAACAAAAGCAGCACGAGCTATTTCAAACTTTACTCAAGATTACGTAAGTAACTGGTTTGTACGTTTAAGTAGAAGACGTTTCTGGAAAGGCGATTATCAGGTAGATAAAATTTCGGCTTATCAAACACTTTATACTTGTATGGAAACCATTGCTAAGTTAGGCGCTCCAATTGCACCTTTCTTTATGGATAAATTATATTTAGATTTAAATTCGGTAACTAAAAAAGAAATTTTTGAAAGTGTACATTTAGCAGATTTTCCTAAGTATAATGTAGCTTATGTAGATAAAAGTTTAGAGCGAAAAATGGAAGCTGCTCAAACAATATCGTCATTAGTATTGTCGTTAAGAGCTAAGGAAAAGATAAAAGTGCGTCAGCCACTTCAAAAAATCATGATTCCTGTAGATAATGCACAGCAAAAAGAAGAAATTTTAGCCGTTTCAGATTTAATAAAACATGAAGTTAACGTTAAAGAAATTGAACTTTTAGAAGATGCTTCTGATATATTAGTGAAGCAAATAAAGCCTAATTTTAAGATGCTCGGACCGCGTTTTGGGAAGGATATGAAAGCCATTGCTAATGTAGTAATTAACTTTACTTCAGAAGATATTAACAAAATGGAACAAAATGGTAGTTTAGATGTTGAAGTTAATGGAAAAAATATTACTTTAGAACGCACAGATGTAGAGATTACATCGCAAGATATTGAAGGTTGGTTAGTTGCAAACGAAGGAGCATTAACAGTAGCTTTAGATGTAACGCTTACCGAGGATTTAAAAAAGGAAGGTATTGCAAGAGAATTGATAAATCGTATACAAAACTTACGAAAGGATTCTGGTTTTGAAGTTACTGATAGAATAGATGTTACGCTTCAAAAAGACACCTACATTGAAAATGCTGTAAACCACAATATTGAATATATTAAAACAGAAACCCTAACTGAAGAATTAGAAATTATTGACCAAGTAGATAATGGTATAGAAATTGCTTTTGATGATGTAAATACCAAATTATTTATTCAAAAACATTAAAGAATATGAGTTTAGATGCCAACGTAAGATATTCAGATAAAGATTTAGCTGAATTTAAAGCGCTAATAGCAGAAAAAATAGAAAAAGCGCAACACGATTTAGAGCTTATTAAAAGTGCGTATATGAATGACCATAATAATGGTACAGAAGATACATCGCCAACTTTTAAGGCTTTTGATGAAGGTAGTGCGGTAATGAGTAAAGAGTCAAATTCGCAATTAGCTATTCGTCAAGAAAAATTTATTCGCGATTTAAAGAATGCTTTAATAAGAATTGAAAACAAGACCTATGGCATTTGTCGTGTAACCAAAAAACTAATTAACAAAGAACGTTTAAAATTAGTACCACACGCAACATTAAGTATTGAAGCTAAAAACATGCAGTAGCCAGCATTATATTATAAATGAAACGTCTCACTTTTATGTCGAGACGTTTTTTGTTTAAAATTTTATGTCACTAAAAAAATCCATTTACCTTATAGTTATAATTTTACTAATCGATCAGATAAGTAAGGTTTATATAAAAACACATTTTGCGCTTCAAGAGAGTATTGAAGTTTTTACATGGTTTAAAATATTTTTTATTGAAAACGATGGCATGGCGTGGGGTACAAAAATTAGTGATTTTGTATCGTTTATAGACGATAGAACAGCTAAAGTGGTTTTAACTTTATTTAGAATTATTGCCATTTTTGGAATTGGGTATTGGTTATACGATGCAGCTAAAAAGCAAAGCCCTAAAGTTTTAATATTAGCCATTGCATTAATTTTTGCTGGAGCTTTAGGTAATATTATCGATTCGGTTTTTTATGGTGTTTTGTTTAATGATAGTCATGGTCAAGTTGCTACATTTTTACCAGAATTAGGAGGTTATGATACCTTACTTCACGGTAAGGTAGTTGATATGCTTTACTTTCCTTTGTGGGAAGGTTATTTGCCAGAATGGATACCTTTTAAAGGAGGCGAATACTTTACCTTTTTTAACCCTGTATTTAACATTGCCGATATGGCAATAAGCACCGGTTTTATTATGCTTATTGTGTTTAATAGAAAGGCTTTTTCGAAGAATAAGATTGAGTCAGATATTTGAAGATAATTCTGTATTTTTGCGTATAAACTACGCATATGAGTAAGCAATCAATTAAACTAACAGTTGACGCCGTTGTATTTGGTTATGAGGAGGGTAATATTTCAGTCCTGCTAATTAAACGAAAATATGAGCCGTTTAAAAATAAATGGGCTATTCCCGGTGGATTCGTTTTAAATGATGAATCTTTAGAGGAAGCAGTTGAAAGAGAACTACAAGAAGAGACAGGTGTTAAGATTAATTATCTTGAACAATTATATACCTTTGGCGAACCTTCTAGAGACCCTAGAGGAAGAGTAGTTTCCATTGCCTATTTTGGATTGGTAAGACCAAATACGTTTAAAATATTCGCGTCAACAGATGCAGCAGAAGTGGCATGGTTTAATATAAACGAACTACCACAACTCTCGTTCGACCACAAAGAAATACTAGAAATAGCAATTAAGAGATTGCAGGGAAAAATCACTTACGAGCCATTAGGCTTCGAATTGCTTGACAAAAAATTTCCTTTTTCAGATTTAGAAAAGTTATACTCTACCCTATTAGGTAGGGGAATTGATAGACGCAATTTTAGAAAGAAAATAATAGGTCTCAATGTACTTGATGAACTCAATGAAAAAGTATCTAAAGGGTCAGGTAGACCAGCCAATTTATTCCAATTTAATCAAAAACGCTACTTCCAACTTAAAAAGGAAGGAATAATTTTTGAAATTTAACTTATTGTTTATCAGGCACATATGATGTTTGTGTAAAATTAACGCAAAATATATTTGGTAGGTTTGATATTCCTGTTTACATTTGTGTTATAATTACGCAAATTAATAATTTAAAACTCAAAGTTATGTTAGGAATAAATTATATCAAATTCGACTCAATGAACTACGTGATTCATTATAAAGGAGGGAAAATTAAAAAAGAAGGAAGAGGATTATCATTCTTCTATTTTTCACCAAACTCATCTATTGTTTCTATCCCAGTACAGAGTAACGATTTTCAATTTGTATTTAATGAAACAACAAAGGATTATCAGGAAGTTACATTACAAGGGCAAGTGACTTATAAGATTGAAAACCCAAAGCAATTAGCAGAAACATTAGATTTTACTGTTAATAAGAAAAAACAATACCTAAAAAATGATTACGAAAAAATTCAACAACGTATAATTAATGAGGCTCAAACTGCAAGTGCATCAATTATTCAACGCTTAAGTTTGAAGGAAGCTCTAAGAAAGTTAGAAGATATTGAAACCGAAATTTTCGATAATGTTCAGAAGTCAAAGACCGTTCAAATGCTTGGATTAGAAATTCTAAGTGTAAACGTACTAGGCGTTACTCCTAATCCTGAAATGGCTCGTGCTTTAGAAGCTCAAATGAGAGAATCATTACAGAAAGAAGCAGATCAGGCTATTTACGAGCGTAGAAACTTTGCTGTAGAACAGGAACGTATGATTAAAGAAAGTGAATTAAATACAGAGATTGCTGTTGAAGAAAAGCAAAAGCAAATTGTAGAAAAGAAAATGGAAACAGATGTTGTTAAGCAGCAAAATGAACAGCAGTTAAAAGAAATGGAAATGACTTCTAATATCTCTCTTGAGGAACAGAAAAAAGAACTAATAGATATTCAAGTGACTAACGAGAAGAAAGAAGCTGATGTAAAAGAGTATGTTTTAAATGCGAATTTAAAACCATATAAAGAGTTAGATTGGAAAACGTTAATGGCTATCAGTAATACAGGGAATGACCCTAGTAACAATATTGCTTTAGCTTTTAGAGAGCTTGCTGAAAACGCTGATAAAATAGGTAATCTAAACATTTCTCCTGAATTATTAGATTCTATTGTTAGAAGTAAATCATAAGTAAAATGGAATTCGAACGAGTAATCATAATAAGAGACAAGACAAGGCTTGAGCAATTAATCGAAAGATTTAACTCAAAAGCTCAAGCCAAGTTTTACATAGAGAGGTCTGAAGGTGATTTCGGGTATTATGAACTTGAAAATGACACTTTTTATAAATCACTTTCTGAAATTCAGAAGACGATTTCAAAACACTTGAAGTATAAGGTAATTAACCGTTCGTTTTTACCAACCTATATTTTCACAGAGAAAGATTTAATAGTGGTTATAGGGCAAGATGGATTAGTTGCAAATACAGCTAAGTATATCAACGGATTACCGCTTATAGGTGTAAATCCAGATTCAGAACGCTATGATGGAGTTTTACTAAAGCATACTCCAAATGATCTAGGTTTAGTTATTAAAAATGTTGTTAAAGGCGATTTTAAAACAAAACAGGTAACTATGGCTAAGGCACAATTAAACGATGGTCAGACCTTATTAGCCTTTAACGATTTTTATATTGGAGCAGATTCTCATGTATCTTCAAGATATGATATTGAATTTAAAGGTAAAAAGGAAAGACAATCATCTAGCGGAATTATAGTTTCAACTGGAGCAGGGTCTACAGGTTGGTTAAGCTCTATTTATAATATGGCAAATAATATTAATAGGCATCAAGCAAATAAAGAAAGAAGGCAACAATCATTAATTCGTTGGGAAGATGAAAAATTGGTGTTTGTAGTTAGAGAACCTTTTTTAAGCAAGGTCACTCAAACGGATATTGGTTTTGGATTTATAACTAAAAAACAAATTTTAAAAATTGAATCTAATATGCCAACTAAAGGCGTTATTTTTAGTGATGGTATTGAATCTGATTTTTTAAATTTCAATTCTGGAAGTCATGTTGAAATAGGTATTGCAGATGAAAAAGCTAATTTGATAGTATAATATGAAATATAATAGAGAACAATTAATTAGGGGTTTTAAACAGAAGAAGAGAATAAAATATCTTTTCTTTTGGGGGCATACACCTAATAAAGACGGAAGTATAGGTAAAAGTTGTTTTAGTCAATGGTGGGTTGCGCCTTTTAAAGTAAATGATATAATTTATAAAACTGCTGAACATTGGATGATGGCAGAAAAGGCAAGATTATTCAATGATAATCAAATATTAGAAGAAATTATAAAATCAAATTCACCAATGGAGGCTAAACAGTGGGGAAGAAAAGTAATTGGATTTACTCCAGAGAAATGGAATCAGTATAAATATGAAATTGTAAAACAGGGAAACATTCATAAATTTTCTCAACACCCTGAACTAAAAGAATTTTTGCTCAATACAAAAAATCGAGTTTTGGTTGAAGCAAGTCCAAGAGATAGAATATGGGGAATTGGAATGAGTCAGAATAATGAAAAAGCTGAAAACCCAATTATGTGGAGAGGAGAAAATCTTTTAGGGTTTGCTTTAATGGAAGTTAGAGAAGAATTAATATAAAATGAAAAATATAAATTATTTAAAAGGAGACGCAACTGCTCCACAAATTGAAGGTAATAAAATAATTGTCCATATCTGTAATGATTTGGGCGGTTGGGGCAAAGGATTTGTCCTTGCTATATCTAAGAAGTGGTCTGAACCTGAAAAGGCATATAGACTGTGGTATAAAAATAAGGCTGATAATGATTTTGCTTTAGGCGCGACTCAAGTTATTCAAGTATCGGAAGATATTTTTGTAGGTAATATGATTGCTCAGCAAGGTTTGAAGCGAGTTAACAATATAGCCCCAATTAGATATGAAGCTGTTAAATCTTGCTTGAGTAAGATTGCAATTGAAGCAAGCAAAATAAATGCTAGTATTCATATGCCAAGAATTGGATGCGGATTAGCAGGCGGAAAATGGGAAGAAATAGAGCCTTTAATACTTGAAACCTTATCTAATAATGATATAGAGGTTTATGTTTATGATTTTGGATAAAAATGGAAATAAGAGTTATACAATCTGATATTACAACAATAAAAGCTGATGCTATAGTTAATGCAGCTAACTCTTCATTATTAGGTGGTTCTGGAGTTGATGGGGCAATTCATAGAAAAGGAGGTTCAGAAATTTTGAAAGCTTGTAAAGATATTAGAAACAAGCAAGGAAAATGTAATGTTGGAGAAGCAGTCATTACAACCGCTGGAAATTTGGACGCTAGATATGTAATTCATACCGTTGGTCCTGTTTGGAATCAAGGGGGAAAGGAAAAAGAAATACTTTTAAGTGAATGTTATAATAATACAATGCTTCTGGCTATGGAAAATAACGTTAAGACTGTAGCATTTCCTAATATAAGCACAGGGATTTATAAATTCCCAAAAGATTTAGCAGCTCAAATTGCTATAAATACTATCAAAGAATATAAAGCCCAAGAAATAGTTGAAGAAGTTATTTTTGTTTGTTTTGATAAAGAAAATTACGAATTGTATTATAAAATATTAAACAATAAACATAATTAAAAACCATAAACCTCATCAGTCGTCACACAAAAATCCAATCTAACATCACCTTCATAAACACCTTCAATCTCATCCTCAACATCAAAAAAAGACAATCCAATTTTTATCGTTTCGGGTTTACAATTAGCTAAAAAATTATCATAAAAACCTTTACCATAACCAACACGATTTCCTAGTTTATCAAAAGCTAAAAGCGGTATAAAAACCACATCTATTTTTTTGTCGTCAATTGCAATACCATCAACAGGTTCGGGGATATTCCAATGATTCTTTTTTATAACCGTACTATCAGTTAAAAGGAAATTAATTAAAGTAGTTGTTTTAAAATCACTTTTAGAAATCACTATGTTTTTATCCTTTCCAGCTAGAATATTTAAAATATAATCAGTGTTAATCTCTTTATGCTCTTCAATAGATAAAAAAATATGATAAAAGGAATGTTCCCAAATGGGTAGTTTTAAGGTTTGGTTTGCAATAGCAATGCTTAAATCGTCTATTTGATTTAAGGTCAAATTCTTGCGAAGAGATTTGTATTTTTTACGTAATTCAGATTTAGTCACTCCTAGCGCTTTAGTTTAGTAGTAATATGAAAAAGCGCATCACCCTGGTATACAATTGGCAATTCGTTTATATTAATAATATACCCTGAGTTTGAGGCTCTGACAAAGTAATTAAATTTACCATAGGGGTCGGTTATATTACCAATAATATCTTCTTTTTTAACTTGAGTGCCAATAGATACAGAGGCTTTAAACATACCAGAATATTTTGCACGAAGCCATTTGCTTTCATCAATAAAAATACATTCTTTTTTAGGCTTTGAAGATTTAAAAACAGTTTTTAACATGCCTAAGTGTTTTAATATTCGTTTTGAGCCATTAACGCCAGAGTTTGTTATAGCATCATCAATATGAAATGACTTTCCGCCTTCAAAAAGAAGCAACGGCTTATTTAATTTATTACAAGTTGTTCTAAAAGATTTTGATAAGTTTTTAGAATATAAAACAAAAGGAGCACCAAATACTTTTGCTAAATCATCAAGATCTTTATTTTCTTTAGAATACCTAAGTTGAGGTGCATTAAATCGTCCTGAGCCACCAGTATGAAAATCGATAATTAAATCGGCATGTGGTACAACTTCTTTTATAAGTTTGTAAGCCACTCTACTTGCTAGAGATCCATTTGGACTACCAGGAAACACACGGTTTAAATCACGACCATCAGGAAATTCACGCTTTAAGTTAATAAAGCCAAAAATATTGATAACTGGCATACAAATAATAGTGCCACATTTAGGTTTATTAATGCCTTTAGCAATAAGTTGCCTTACAATTTCAACACCATTTACTTCATCACCATGTATACTTGCAGTGAATAAAACTGTTGGCCCTGGCTTTTTAGAGCGTTCAATAATTACAGGAACATTTACAGGTGTTGAGGTATGCAAGTTGGCGACATCAAAATTCACTTCTTTGCTTTCTCCAGGTTCAATGTGTTCTCCTAAAATTATTAATGTATCGTTTTCTTTATTGAGCATTTATTTTCGGTTACGTTCAATAAAAGTAATTATAGCTTTGGCAATATTTCTTCCTGTAGCACTTTCAATACCTTCTAGTCCAGGGGTAGAATTTACTTCGAGTAATAAAGGTCCACGTGCCGATTGCAACATGTCTACACCACAAACAGGAAGTTTTAAAGCGCGAGAAGCATTCATAGCAACACGTAATTCATCTTCATTAAGTTTTACGATTTCAGCAGAACCACCTCGGTGTAAATTTGAACGAAATTCGCCTTCTTTCCCTTGTCGTTTCATAGCACCAACTACATGTCCATCAACTACCAATGCACGTAAATCGGCTCCTTTAGCTTCAGCTATATATTCTTGTACTAAAGCCCTTGCTTGCAATCCGTTAAAAGCTTCTAAAACAGATTCGGCCGCATTTTTTGTTTCAGCTAAAACAACACCTAAGCCTTGTGTGCCTTCAAGAAGTTTAATAATTACTGGAGTACCTCCAACATGTGAAATCACCTCTTCCACATCGCGAGAATAATTAGTAAACACCGTTTTAGGCATGCCAATTCGTGCTTTAGAAAGTCTTTGAAAACTCCTTAATTTGTCTCTTGATCGAATAATAGCATCAGAAGTTACAGTTGTAAAAACATTCATCATTTCAAACTGCCTAACCACTGCACAACCAAAAAAGGTTACAGATGCACCAATTCGGGGTATAATAGCATCAACATAATCTAAATAACGATCTTGATAGTATATAGAAGGTTTTTCTTTTTCAATAATAAGGTCGCATTTTAGAGGGTCTATAACCTCTATCATATGACCGCGCTTTTCACCTTCTTCTACAAGTCTGCTAGTAGAATAAAGATTTTCATTACGAGAAAGAATAACTATGTTCACTTACTTTTATAATGAGTATAATAGTTGCAATATACTAAAAAAGCATATCTAATTTTTAGTATTTCGTTAATTAGTATACCTTTGATATAATGAGTAAACCTACCTTAGAAATACAATTAAAAACCTTACCAAATGAGCCAGGGGTGTATCAGTATTTTGATGCTGATGACACGATTATTTATGTAGGAAAAGCAAAAAACTTAAAGAAAAGGGTAAGTTCCTATTTTACTAAAACACACGAAAATGGAAAAACGCGTGTATTAGTTAAAAAAATTGCAAGAATAAAACATATAGTTGTTGAGACTGAAACGGATGCTTTGTTACTTGAAAACAACCTAATTAAAAAACATAAACCGCGTTATAATGTATTGTTGAAAGATGACAAATCGTACCCGTGGATTTGCATAAAAAAGGAGCGTTTTCCAAGAGTGTTTTCTACACGACGTGTTTTTAAAGATGGAGGCGAATATTTTGGACCTTACACTAGCGTAAAAACAGTACATACGTTGTTAGATTTAATAAAAGGTTTGTATAATTTAAGAACTTGTAATTATCATTTATCCGAAGAAAAAATACAAGCAGGAAAATATAAAGTATGCTTAGAATACCATTTAGGGAATTGCAAAGGGGCTTGCGAAGGTTTAGAAACAGAAGCTGAATACAATGAAAATATAAAAGCCATTCGTGAGATTTTAAAAGGAAATTTTAAAGACTCTTTAGCACAATTTAAAACGCAGATGCGTGGTTTTGCAGACGCAATGCAATTTGAAGATGCTCAAAAAATGAAAGAAAAAATTGAGGTTTTAGAAAACTACCAAGCAAAATCTACTATTGTAAACCCTAAAATTAGCAATGTAGATGTGTTTTCTATAATGAGTGACGAAAGTTATGGTTACGTTAATTTTTTACAATTGTCATATGGTTCTATTATTCGATCACATACTTTAGAGATAAAAAAGAAGCTAGACGAAACCGATTTGCAATTGTTGCAATTGGCTATAACTGAAATACGCCAACGTTTCCATTCAAAATCAAAAGAAGTTTATGTGCCATTTAAAGTCGATTTAGGAGAAGGTGTTAAAGTAACCATCCCAAAATTAGGAGATAAAAAGCATATTTTAGATTTATCGCTTCGTAACGCAAAGTATTTTAGAATGGAGCGTTTTAAACAGGATAAAATTGTAGATCCTGATAGACATGTAAATCGTATTATGGCACAAATGAAAGCAGATTTGCGATTGTCTGAAGAACCACGACATATTGAATGTTTCGATAATAGTAACATACAGGGCACTCACCCAGTGGCGGCATGTGTGGTATTTAAAAACGGAAAGCCTAGTAAAAAAGACTATCGCCATTTTAATATAAAAACAGTTGAAGGACCAGATGATTTTGCATCGATGGAAGAGGTGGTTTACCGCAGATACAAAAGACTGTTAGATGAAAAGCAGCAATTACCACATCTTATTATTATTGATGGCGGGAAGGGGCAGTTATCATCAGCTTTAAAAAGTTTAGATGCATTAAAATTAAGAGGAAAAATTGCAATTATTGGAATTGCAAAACGTTTAGAAGAATTGTTCTATCCAAATGATCCAATTCCCTTATATTTAGATAAAAAAAGCGAGACCCTAAAAATTATACAACAACTGCGTAACGAAGCGCATCGTTTTGGGATAGAGCATCACAGAAATAAACGTAGTAAAACAGCGTTAAATACAGAGCTTGAAACCATACCAGGCATTGGGGAAAAAACGGTGGTAGAGTTGTTAAAACATTTTAAATCAGCTAAACGTGTTGCCAATGCAAAGTTGGATGAATTAGAGGTTGTAGTTGGTGTTTCTAGGGCTGAAAAGGTTTATAATTATTATCATGGGAGATAGATTTACTTTAGTAGAAGATATATGAAAAATCAGTATTTTGAAAATCAATCTTTAATCGAGTTTCTTAAATTAGAATTTAAGAGTCGTGAGAATTCTAGAGGTTTTTTTAACAATATTTCTGCTTTTTTTCAATTGATTTTTTTTGGAATGTTTAATTTTCAAATTAAAAAAGAATGGAATAAACAATTTAAAATTATTGAAAATAAAATTCTGAATTTTCATCCAGATTTGAAATGTACAAATATTAGTGAAAAAATAACTACATCTACAATTTTTAAGATGATTATTTCTCCGAACAGAGTGGATAGAATTCATTTTGATTTTAATAAAGCTCATTTGATAGTTACATCAGACATTTTATTCTTTTTTCCTTTTAAAACTCCTAATGCAGAATTTCGAGGCTTTCATTATAATTCTTTAGAAAGCTCGTTTAGAATTGTTTTAAAAAAAGACCGAGAGAAAAGAAAATACCATTCAAATAAAAATTTAGAATTTATTTCACTTAAAAATAAAAATGAGAATACAGTTTTGACTTTTAAGGTAAAAGAATTAAAAACAGAAAATAAAATAGTTTTTGATAAAAAAATCACAATTTCTAATATCATATAAAAACAATCATTGAACAAAAAAGCAATCATATTAACCCTATTCTTAATCGCTTCACTTTCCGCGAAAGCGCAAAATGAGGATACCAAAAAACATGATGTAAAAGTTGGTTTAGTGTTAAGTGGTGGAGGCGCAAAAGGACTCGCACATATTGGTGTGCTTAAAATTATTGATAGCTTAGGTGTTAAGGTCGATTATATTGCCGGCACAAGTATGGGTGCTATTATAGGGTCGTTATACGCATCAGGTTACACAGGAAATCAATTAGATTCCATCTTTAAAAAAGTAGATTTTGATAAAATTATAAGTGATGATTTACCACGGTCGTCCAAAGCATTTTATGAACGCAATAACTCCGAAAAATATGCATTAACATTGCCTTTTGATAAACTAAAAATTAAATTACCGTCGGCACTTTCAAGAGGTCAAAACACTTATAGTTTACTATCCAAATTAACATTGCATGTTAGCGATATTGAAGATTTTAGTAAGTTACCTATTCCTTTTTTTTGTATTGGTACTAATATAGAAACTGGCAAAGCGGTGATGCTAGATAAAGGCAATTTAACACAATCTGTAATGGCAAGCGGAGCTTTTCCGTCGTTATTTCAACCCGTTGAAATAAATGGCCAAATACTAATTGATGGAGGGGTTGCAAATAATTATCCTATTGATGAACTCAAAGCAAAAGGGATGGACATTATTATTGGTGTTGACGTTCAAGATGGGTTAGCCAATAGAGAAGAATTGACCTCTGCGCCTGAAGTTTTGCTGCAAATCAACAACTTTAGGACGATTAAGGATATGAAACTAAAGTCTAAAAAAACCGACATTTATATAAAGCCAGATATTACAGATTTTACGGTAGTGTCTTTTAGCGAAGGCGAAAAGATTATAAAGCGAGGAGAAACGGCAGCAAAATTAAAAGCTTATGCTTTAAAAGATTTATCTAAATATGATAAGGACAAGCCTAAGTTTAAAATAAATTTACATACTCAAGATTCCATTAGAATTAATTCGGTTAACCTAAGCGGAAATAAGAAATACACCCGTGCCTATGTTTTAGGGAAACTTAGATTGAAATTGAATGAAAATATTGATTTTAAAGATTTTTACAAAGGCGTTAACAATTTAGTAGCAACCAATAACTTTGATTCGTTTCAATATAAGTTTAACAAATCTCAATATAGTGATGGTTATGATTTGGAGGCTACTGTTAAGGAAACAGATATTACTACATTTTTAAAATTAGGATTGCATTATGATGGCTTATACAAAAGTGCAGCACTAGTTAATGTAACAAAAAAGAGATTTCTTTTTGATAACGATATAGCATCATTAGATTTGGTTTTTGGAGATAATGTACGCTACAATTTTGAGTATTTAATTGATAAAGGTTTTTATTGGAGTATTGGTATTCGGTCAAGATTAAATCAGTTTCATAAAAACATTAATGCAGAATTGTTTTTTGATGATGATCAAATCATAATGACCGGATTAAACAAAATTGATGTTGAACTTCATGATCAAACCAACCAGTTTTATTTGCAAACGTTGTTTAAAAAAGACTTTGCATTTAGTGTTGGAGCAGAACATAAACGACTTGAGGTAAAATCTGAAACGATAACCACAAACAACAACGAATCTGTATTTGAAAACACAGACTATTTTAGTGTTTTTGGAAATTTAAAGTTAGATACTTATGATAATAAGTATTTTCCAAAACGAGGAGTGTATTTTAATGGTGATTTACATATGTATTTATTATCGTCAAGCTTTAATACAGATTTTGAAGACTTTTCTATAGCTAAAGCAGATTTAGGGTATGCGTTTAGCCTTTCTGATAATCTAGCCTTTAATTTAAAAGCAAGCGGAGGGTTCAAATTAGGCGATAAATCTACACAAGCTTTAGATTTTGCACTTGGAGGATATGGTAATAATTTAATAAACAACTTTATTCCATTTTTAGGGTACGATTTTATATCCCTTGTTGGGAATAGTTATGTTAAAGCATCTTTTAGTGCAGATTACGAAGTATTTAAAAACCATCATATTACCGCTGAAGCAAATTGGGCAAATGTAGATGATGATATTTTTGAAAGCGGTGAGTGGTTTACGCTTCCTGATTATCGTGGATATGCTTTGGGTTATGCCATTGACACTTTCATTGGACCAATTCAAGGCAAGTTTAGTTATTCGCCAGAACAAAAACAAAGTGTTTGGTTTTTTAATGTAGGTTTTTGGTTTTAAGCACGTTTTTAAAAGTCGTTAATTTTAACGATATTTGTAACGATATGAAACCTTTTTGGAAAGACTTATTATCATTTCTACACTATCTCATCAAGAGAAATCCTGAGTGAGCTGGCATTATTGTATCTTTATGTAACTTTTTAAAGTTTAAAGCATTGCGCTTCTAGCTTTTAATTATTAACTTTTTAATTTTAAAGAAAATGCCTTTTTATCATAAATTAGGAAATATTCCGCATAAACGTCATATTCAATTTAGAAAACCAGACGGGAGCTTGTATTACGAGCAATTGTTTGGCACCATTGGGTTTGATGGGATGTCAACAAACAGTTATCACGAACAGCGTCCAACACAAGTAAAAGAAATAAAAAAGCAATACAGTGTTGCACCTAAAATTGCATTAAAAAACAATTTAAAATCATACCGTTTAAAAGGGTTTCAAGTAAAACCTGAAAACGATTTTTTAGAAAGCCGAAAAACAGTATTAATAAACAGCGATTGTGCTATAATATTGGCAGCGCCTAAACAGTCAACAGAGAATTATTTCTATAAAAATACGGACGCCGACGAGCTTATTTTTATTCATAAAGGAACGGGGAAGCTACGTACCATGTTAGGGAATCTTGATTTTAAGTACGGAGATTATCTTTTAGTTCCAAGAGGAATTATTTATAAAATAGATTTTGATACTGAAGATAACAGACTTTTTATAGTAGAATCTCGCCGCCCAATTTACACCCCAAAACGTTACCGAAATTGGTTTGGGCAACTATTAGAGCATTCACCATTTTGCGAACGAGATATTCGCCAACCTCAAGAATTAGAAACCTATAACGAATCAGGAGAATTTCTAATTAAAGTAAAAAAGCAAGATGATATTATAGAAATGGTTTATGCATCTCACCCATTCGATGTAATTGGTTATGATGGGTATAACTATCCGTATGCTTTTTCAATTCACGATTTTGAGCCTATAACAGGTCGTATTCATCAACCGCCACCAGTACACCAAACCTTTGAAACCGATGCTTTTGTAGTATGTAGTTTTGTGCCTAGGATGTATGATTATCATCCGCAATCTATTCCAGCACCATATAATCATAGTAATATTGATAGTGATGAAGTATTGTATTATGTAGATGGTGATTTTATGAGTAGAAACGATATAGATGCAGGACATATTTCTCTGCATCCAGCAGGTATTCCACACGGGCCACACCCAGGAGCAGCAGAACGTAGTATTGGAAAAACTAAAACCGACGAATTGGCTGTTATGGTTGATACTTTTAAGCCTTTAATGGTTACTGAAGAAGCTATGAAAATAGCCGATGATAGTTATCATAAATCTTGGCTAGAATAATTTTTGTTAGAAGCTATTTCCTGCTTTTCACTATATCTTTTGCAAAAAAGCAAAAGGATGTCGTTTCAATCAGGGCTAAAAAACAAGAGTTAAGTTTTAAACTTATAAATAAAAAATTAAACTCATCAACAAATAAATTTTAAGAAAATGAGTAAAGAAATAAAATCAGTAAACTACGGTTTAGAAAAAATATTTGAAGGCGCACAAGACTTTTTACCGCTTTTAGGAACAGATTACATAGAGTTTTATGTAGGTAATGCAAAACAAGCAGCACATTTTTATAAAACAGCATTTGGGTTTCAATCATTAGCCTATGCAGGTTTAGAAACTGGTGTTAAAGACCGTGCTAGTTATGTTTTAAAACAAGATAAAATACGTTTAGTGTTAACAACACCATTAAATAGTAGCTCGCCAATAAATGAGCATTTAGTAAAACACGGCGATGGTGTTAAAGTAGTGGCGCTTTGGGTAGAAGATGCGACAAAAGCATATCAAGAAACAACCAGTCGAGGAGCAAAATCGTTTATGGAACCTCAAGTGGAAAAAGACGAGCATGGAGAAGTTGTTAGAGCTGGAATACACACTTATGGAGAAACGGTTCATATTTTTGTAGAACGCAAAAACTATAGTGGTGTATTTTTACCAGGCTATAAAACTTGGAATTCAGACTATAACCCAACACCAGTAGGTCTAAAATTTATAGACCATATGGTAGGTAATGTAGGATGGGGAGAAATGAATCAATGGGTAAAATGGTATGAAGACGTTATGGGCTTCGAAAACTTTTTATCGTTTGATGACACACAAATTCATACTGAATATTCAGCGTTAATGAGTAAAGTAATGAGTAACGGTAACGGACGCATAAAATTCCCAATAAATGAACCAGCAGAAGGCAAAAAGAAATCTCAAATAGAAGAGTATTTAGATTTTTATGAAGGCCCTGGAGTACAACACATAGCTGTAGCTACAGATGATATTATAAACACCGTATCTCAATTAAGAGCTAGAGGAATTGAGTTTTTATCTACACCACCTGAAGAATATTATAAAGCTGTTCCAGGTAGGTTAGATGAATATAGCCATGAATTACGTGAAGATATAGAAACTTTAAAAAGCTTAGGTATTATGATTGATGCTGATGAAGAAGGGTATCTACTTCAAATATTTACAAAACCTGTGGAAGACAGACCAACGCTATTCTTTGAAATTATACAGCGTATGGGAGCAAGAGGTTTTGGAGCTGGAAACTTTAAAGCGCTTTTTGAGTCTATTGAAAGAGAACAAGCCAATAGAGGGACACTCTAGTAGAAATTTATATTCCATTAAAGACAGGAATTTAAAACATTTTAAAAACTCCATCATTTTTTTGATGGAGTTTTTTGTTTTTCTGTAACAAATAAACGTTAAGAACTTCTTATAATAAAGGGGCTGTATAAAGATTTTTTATATTTTTGGAACAGTAATTGTAATTTCTTGCGTACAACAATAAATGTTAGCCCAAAGAGTTACATTATCAATTACCCAATAAAGCATGAATAAATTACTACTTATATTAATAACATTAGGCGTAATGCAAGCTTCTTTTTCTCAGCAAGAACCTGCATTTGGCGATGGAGAATGGTTTAAATTCAAAATGAGTTATAGTGGCTTTTTAAAAGCAGGAAACGCTACACTTACTGTTAAAGATGCAAAATTAAATAACAAAGAAGTTTTCCATGTAGTTGGCAAAGGCTGGACTACAGGTATGATAAAATGGTTTTTTAAAGTTAAGGATAGATACGAAAGCTATTTTGACAAAAAAACGATTATGCCCTACAAGTTTGTTAGAAATATAGACGAAGGTGGGCATAAAAAAGATATTGAAATAGAGTTTGACCAAGAAAACAATAAAGCTCATGTTAATAATAAGAAGCATAAAACCAAAAAGACTATAGATACTAAGCCTAATATTCAGGATATGGTGTCAACATATTATTATTTACGTAATAGCATTGATATAACTAAGTTAAAAGTTGGAGATGAGTTTAAAGTTGATATGTTTTTTGATGAAGAAAATTATGGATTTAAACTACAATACCTAGGCGAAGAGATTATTAAAATGGAAAATGGGCAAAAAGTTGAAGCCTTAATATTTAGACCATATGTATTGGCAGGCCGTGTTTTTAAAGAAGAAGAAAGCTTAACGCTTTGGGTGTCAAAAGACAAAAATAAAGTACCTTTGCGTATTAAAGCAGATTTGGCTGTAGGCTCCTTAAGAGCAGACCTTGAAGCTTATAAAGGATTAAAACACCCTTTCAGAATAGTTGTAGAAAATTAAAGAAATTTTGAGTACAAAAATAACCAACCAACTTAAAGAAAAATACAAGGCAATAAATCAGGATTTAGATGTTCATTTAGAAGGGCTACTTCATAGTAAGCCCATTACCTATTGGGATTATATTCATACAGATGCCTTGTTGAATTTACAAATACAAAGAACGACATTGCCAGATGAGATGGTATTTATTGGATACCATCAAATTAATGAACTCATTTTTAAAATGATTCTTTGGGAAATCAAGCAGGTCGCTGAATGCGATAATCTGAACGCTGCTTTTTTTGAGGATAAAATAATGCGTGTAAGTCGTTATTTTGATATGCTTACAACCTCTTTTAATATTATGAGGGAAGGAATGGATGTTGAGCAGTATAATAAGTTTAGGCATACACTTACCCCAGCTAGCGGATTTCAAAGTGCTCAATACAGATTAATCGAGTTCGCTTCAACAGAACTTATTAACTTAATTGATGTTAGGTTTAGAGATAATATAGATAGAAATACACCTTTTGAGCATGCATTCGAGCATTTATATTGGCAAGCTGCAGGAAAAGACTATAAGACAGGTAAAAAATCAATTCTTCTTACAAATTTTGAAAACCGTTATAAGGAAGAGTTTATTACTTTTATGAAAGTATATAACACTAAAAATTTATGGTCAAGATTTAAAGAGTTACCTAAGGCTGATCAAAAAGATGAAGACTTGGTTAAGGCAATGCGTCATTTTGATTATACTGTAAATATAAAATGGGTCATGGCTCACTATAATGCCGCCACACATTATATTTTAGGGAAAGATGGCGACGGAGAAGCCACCGGAGGAAGTGATTGGCAAAAATACATGCTTCCTAAATATCAAAAAAGAATATTTTTTCCAGATTTATGGACAGAAAAAGAAATACAAGAATGGGGAACAAATATTTAATTCTGTTAGTTTTAGCAATAATGGTTATTGCTTGCAAAAAAGATAAACCAGCCCCACCAATTTTAGAAGAAGAAATTGCTGTAGTAGAAAAACCTCAAGAGGTTTTCGAATTTGGGTTTAAATTGAGCGACTATATTGTAAAAAGGGATACAGTAAAAGCGGGAGAGAGTTTTGGGCAAATTTTAGAACAAAATAAAATAGGTTATCCTAAAATATTCCATATTGCTGAAAAAACTAAGGAAACCTACAATATTGCTAGATTTTTTCAACAAGGTAAACCATATACGCTTTTATTTTCTAAAGATTCATTAGAATTGCCAGAAAGCTTTATTTATCAGCCTACAAAAGAGGAGTATGTGGTTATTAATTTTAAAGATTCCATTCATGCTTTCAAAAGTAAAAAACCCATTACTTATGTTGAGAAATCAGTAACTGGAGTTATTACAAGCAGTATTTCTGAAACCCTTGATAAAAAAGGTGTCAGCGCAGTATTAACCAATAAATTAGCTGATGAAATTTATGCATGGACTATAGATTTTAGACGTTTGCAAAAAGGAGATCGATTTAAAGTTATTTACTTTGATAAATATATTGATGATAGTATCTATGCAGGAATACACAAAGTTAAAGCAGCATATTTTGAACATAATAAGGAGCCTTTTTACGCTTTTGAATTTGAAACAGATGAAGACAAAGGTATAGTAGACTATTTTAGTGAAGAAGCTAAAAATTTACGTCGCGCATTCTTAAAAGCCCCTGTTAAATTTAGCAGAATCTCTTCAAGATATAATTTGCGTCGTAGAATAGCGGTTTATGGTTATAAAGTACGACCTCATAAAGGTACTGATTTTGCTGCTCCAATAGGTACACCTATTAGAGCAACAGCAAACGGAACTGTTACAGAATCTAGAAGAAGAGGAGGTAATGGTAATTATGTTAAAATAAGGCATAATGCTACATATGAAACCCAATATCTTCATATGAAAAAAAGAAAAGCAAAAGTTGGAGATTTTGTTAAACAAGGAGATGTAATAGGTTGGGTAGGAATGACTGGTAATACAGGTGGACCACATGTATGTTACCGTTTTTGGAAAAACGGAAGGCAGGTTGATCCTTTCAAACAAAAACTTCCTGAAGCAAAACCAATTTCAGATTCATTAAAATTTAAATATTTAGATTTTATTAAACCAATTAAATATCAATTAGATAATATTTTGTTCGAACCAGAAGTTCTTGAAAACGAACAACCAGAACAAACTATAATTACTCAAGCAAATTCATAACATGCCACTACCAAATATAAACCCAACAACAACAAGTTCTTGGGAAAAACTACAAGAGCATTTTAATAAAATTAATAATATACATATGAAAGATTTGTTTGCTCAAGACAGTGAGCGAGCAAATAAATTCACAATTAAATGGGATGATTTCTATGTTGACTTTTCAAAAAATAGAATCACTGAAGAAACGTTTAGGTATTTACTTGAATTAGCTGATGAGGTTAATTTAAAGGAAGCTATCCAAAGTCAATTTTCTGGAGAAAAAATAAATAAAACCGAAGGACGAGCAGTTTTGCATACCGCATTGCGTGCACCAAAGGAAGCTAAATTTTATGTTGATGGTGTTAATGTTGTGCCAGAAGTACATCAAGTAAAGCAAAAAATTCAAAGCTTTACTAACGAAATAGTAAATGGAGGCAGAAAAGGGTTTACAGGAAAACCATTTACTGATGTAGTAAATATTGGTATTGGTGGTTCAGATTTAGGACCAGCTATGGTAGTTGAATCGCTTCAGTATTATAAAAATCATTTAACTACGCATTTTGTAAGCAATGTAGATGGCGATCATGTTAATGAAGTAATTAAAAAATTAAATCCAGAAACAACACTTTTTGTAGTGGTTTCAAAAACATTTACAACACAAGAAACATTATCTAACGCCAATACAATTAAAAATTGGTTTTTACAATCGGCAACAGAGGGTGCTATTGCAAAACATTTTGTGGCTGTATCAACAAATATAGATAGTGTTAAGAAATTTGGAATAGATGTAAACAACATATTTCCTATGTGGGACTGGGTTGGTGGTCGTTTTTCGTTGTGGAGTGCAGTAGGTTTATCTATAAGTTTAGCAGTAGGGTATAATAATTTTGATAGCCTTTTAACTGGAGCAAATAAAATGGATGAACATTTTAAGAGTGAAGATTTTAAATCCAATATTCCGGTAGTTTTAGCACTAATAAGTGTTTGGTATAATAATTTTTTTAAGGCTGAAAGTGAAGCTGTTATTGGGTATTCACAATACTTAAATCAATTTGCAACCTATTTGCAACAAGGCATTATGGAAAGTAATGGGAAAAGTGTTGATAGAAATGGAAACCCTATAGATTACGAAACAGGAACATTAATTTGGGGTGAGCCAGGAACCAATTCGCAACATGCATTTTTTCAGTTAATACATCAAGGTACGAAACTAATTCCAGCAGATTTTATAGGGTTTGTAAAATCACTACATGGAAATAAAGATCATCAAGACAAGTTAACTTCAAATTTTTTAGCCCAAACAGAGGCGCTCTTAAATGGTAAAACAAAAGACGAAGTTGTTTTAGAAGGAGCTGACGAATCAATTGTTCCTTTTAAAGTATTCAAAGGGAATAAACCAACTAATACTATTTTTATTAATAAACTTACACCAGAAAGCTTAGGAAAGTTAATAGCTATGTACGAGCACAAAATATTCGTACAAGGTGTTATTTGGAATATCTTTAGTTATGATCAGTTTGGAGTAGAGCTTGGAAAGCAATTGGCAAACAAGATTTTACAAGAATTTAACATTAGTAATGTTAACAATCATGATTCATCTACTAATAATTTGTTAAAGCACTACAAAAAACAAACATAACTATCTTATTTTAAGCTAATTAATCAATTTTCAAGAAAAGACTCAAATGTTAATGTTATTAACATTTGACGAATTATAATTTTTTTGTTTGTTAACATTTATTTTATGCATGCATAATATTTAAACTAATATTATGCTTATTTTTGCAGGGACTAATTTCAAATAATTAATTATGAAAAAAACTACGCATTTTATAATGTTAACTGTAGCGTTATTATTCTCTACAGTATTAATTGCTCAAAGTACAATAACTGGTACAGTAATAGAAGCAGGAAGTAATATTCCTCTACCTGGAGCAAATATTATCGAAAAAGGCACTACTAATGGTGTTACTTCCGATTTCGATGGAAATTTTACAATTAAAACACAAGAATCTTCAGGAGAGTTAGTAATTACTTTTATTGGATACACTTCTAAAACAATTTCGTTTTCAGGAGATGCTACTTTAGAAAGTATAGCACTAGAATCTAGTCAAGTTGGCTTAGAGGAAGTTCAAATTATTGCATCGGTTGCAGTTGATAGAAAAACGCCAGTTGCGGTATCTACAATTAAATCTGCTGATATTGAACTTAAGCTAGGAACACAAGAGTTTCCAGAGATATTAAAATCTACTCCAGGAGTATATGCAACTAAAGCTGGTGGTGGTTACGGAGACGGTAGAATTAACCTTAGAGGATTTGATTCTGAAAACGTTGCTGTAATGATTAACGGTATTCCTGTTAATGATATGGAAAATGGTCGTGTATTCTGGTCTAACTGGGCTGGATTAGGTGATGTTACAAGTACTATGCAGGTTCAGAGAGGTTTAGGAGCATCTAAATTGGCAGTGCCATCTATTGGGGGTACAATAAATATCATAACAAAGACTACTGATGTTGAAGCTGGAGGAAATATATCTACTACAATTGCAAATGATGGATATGAAAAATTCGGCATAACATATTCGACAGGATTGCTAGAAAATGGTTTTGCAGCTACTGTTTCAGCAGCAACAACAGAAGGTAATGGCTATGTTGATGGAACGGAGTTTAATGGTGTTTCTTATTTTGTTAATCTATCAAAAGAAATAAACGAAAATCATAAATTATCTTTTTCAGCCTTTGGTTCTAAACAACGTCATGGTCAAAGACAAAATAGACAGCTTATAGAAACTTATAAAAATAGTGACAGAGGTAGAAAGTTTAATGCAGATTGGGGTTATTACAATGGACAAGTAACTCACCAAGAAGATAACTTTTACAATAAACCTCAAATTTCTTTAAACCACTATTGGACATTAAGTGAAAAAACGTCTATCATATCATCAGCATACGTATCCTTCGGATCTGGTGGAGGTGGAGGTACCAGAGGTGTTAATAAATTTACAATTAATGCTGATGGAAGTAGCGATTATAGAACTGGACTTTTTGGACCTTTAGATTTTGATAAAATTTCTGATGAAAATGCAGCATTAGGAGCAAATGGATCAGAAACTATATTAAGAGCATCTCGTAATGACCATAATTGGTATGGATTATTATCTACTTTAAAAACAGATTTATCTGATGATTTAGTATTACTAACTGGTGTAGATTTTAGATCATACAAAGGGATTCACTTTCAAGAAGTAACTAATTTATTAGGAGGTCAATATTTCTTAGACGATAATAACGAAAACAACCCAAACAACCCAGCTAAAGTAGGTGATAAAATAAACTACAATAACGATGGAAAAGTTGGTTGGTTAGGATTCTTTGGTCAATTAGAGTATGATGTTAATGAGAAATTCAACACATTTATTGCTTTAGCAGCTTCAAATACATCTTACCAAAGAATTGATTATTTTAACTATTTAGACTCAGATCCTTTACAAGAAACAGACAAGTATAATTTCTTTGGTTTTAGTGCTAAAGCTGGTGCAAACTACAGAATTGACGAAAATCATAATGTATTTGCTAACTTAGGTTACTTTGAAAAAGCTGCAGATTTTGATTCAGTATTCTTAAATTTCTCAAATGATAATATTAATGCAGATGCAGAAAATCAAAAAATCACAAGTTACGAACTAGGTTATGGTTTCCGAGGAGATAAATTATCAGCAAATGTGAATTTATATAGAACGACTTGGAATGATAGAACAGAAACTGCTACTTTTCAACAACCAGATGGAACAAGAGCTACAGCTAATATATTAGGAGTTAATGCTATTCATCAAGGTATAGAGATTGATTTTGTTTATAGAGCTTCAGAAAAAATAAGCTTTACAGGTATGGCATCTTTAGGTGACTGGAGATGGGATAGTGATGTAACTAATGTTAGTATACTTGATGAAGAGCAAAATATTGTTGATACAGTTAATCTATTCATTAAAGATTTGCATGTATCTGATGCTGCTCAAACAGCATTTGCGTTAGGAGCTAATTATAAATTATCTTCAGATACTAGACTAGTTGTAGATTATAATTATTATGCCGATATTTATGCTGATTACGACCCTAGTGATCGAGGGACTCAAGGTGCACCAGATGCATGGAAAATGCCAGATTATGGTTTATTTGATTTAGCACTTAATCATAATTTTAAATTTGGACCTTTTGATGCTACTTTAACAGGTAGAATGAATAATGTATTTGATACAGAATACATTTCAGATGCACAAGATGGAGCAGGCTCTACTGATGACACGGCTTTAGTTTGGTTTGGTTACGGAAGAACATTTAGTGTTGGAGCAAAACTTAATTTTTAAAAAACTTTGAAAATGAAAAAAATAATTTATTGTTTAGTAATATTAGGATTGGCTATTACTAGCTGTAACCCTAATGAAGACATCTATAATGCTTTAGATGCACAAGAAGACGTAATAGCAGGAGATGTAGAGTATACACTTACTGATGAAGATTATGATGAATTGGAAAAATCTTTTGGGAATTTTAATTCAGAAGATGAAGCAAAAAGTTTAATTCCTGGGTTACTATCTAGTAAATTTCCAGTTTGGGGATTAGGTTCATCAGCTAACGTAACTTTTGATTTATATGCCCCAAAAAGAGAAGAAAAAAGCTTAATTAGATATACAGTATCTTCTCAAGATTATGATGATTTAGGACATACATTTGGAAACTTTGATAGCGATGGAGATATTCAAGAATTTTTAGAGTGGAAATACCCAGATCCAGCGAGCCGAGCATTAGTATCGTTAACTTATAAGTATTATGATGGTAGCGTAAATACTTTAAATAATGGTTTTTTATATATTAATGATGCTTGGGAGACTATTTTAGGATTTACTGATGACGAATATGAAGAAATGGGAGAAGGTTTCTCTAATTTTTCTAGCGAAGATGAGGCAATAGTAAAGATACCGGTTTTCTTAAAAGATAAATTTAAGTACGATCCAAGAGAAGCAGGAGATATCGTAGCAACTATGTACAAATTATACACAACAGATGTGGATGATATTGATGGAGATGGTAGCACGACAGATAGAACTACTTATAGCTATGTTAAATATTTTATTTTTGATGGCGTAAATTGGTCTGAGTATAACGATGTAATAAGTTCTACAATCCAATTTGGACACGATGGTACCACTTGGGTTCCAGATAATACAATTAAATATACTTTTACTGCTGATGATGTTGCTTTCATCTCTGATGCTTTTATTTCAATTTATGAAGGACCAGCAGATAATGTTGGATTCTTTGGAAGTTTTGATAGAAGAGAAAGTAGTGATAACTACTGGAGTGATTCAATGCTACTAGAAGCATTTAATGCTCTTTTAGATGAAAGAGATCCAAGCGCAGAAGAAGGACAAAAATACGTTTTAACTTTTGTTGTTTACACTGGTTCAACAGGTAACGAAACAAAAAGCGTTATTAAAACTGGTGGCGAATGGGTTTATCAATAAGATAATACCAAAAACATCAAAAAAAACCACCTCGCGCTGAGGTGGTTTTTTTTCCTCAAAATTCAATAAATTTTAGATTCTTATGAAAAAAGCCTTTTTAATACTTAGTGCAATAATTATTTGTAGTTGCAGTTCTGGTGGCGATGATGCACCCCCGCCAACACAAGGTCCTGTTGAAGATGGAAAACCAATTGCAGTTAATGATAATGCTACAACTCCTGAAGATACAGAACTCTCATTAAGTGACTTACTAGATAATGATACTGTGGTTGATAATGCAAAAGTTACTTCATTTGATGCAACTACTAGCCAAGGAGGTACTGTTTCTGACGAAAGAACACATTATTTATATACACCTAAAGAAGCATTTGTTGGAGAAGATACTTTTACATATACACTTTGTGACGACGACGACCCAGCAAATTGTTCTACCGCAACAGTTACAATTACTGTAATTGATGAAGGTAATCCTTTAGCAACTGCGGATGCTTATAGTGCTATAGAAAACACTACAACAGTATTTGCTAAACTTTTAGAAAATGATGATACAATTGATGATACAATTTTAAGTTCAATTGATGATACAGGTACCCAAGGAACGGTAGTTTTAAATAATGATAAAACGGTGTCGTATACACCACAAAATGGGTTTTTAGGCCAAGACACATTTACTTATACTATTTGTGATGATGATAGTCCAGATAACTCATGTTCAACAGCTACGGTTACGGTTACTGTTATTAAGCCTTTAGCATTTAATATCCCTTCTGAGTTAGTTGATTATTATAATGGTGTTGTTTTCGCCGAAGATTCAGATTTTATGTTTTCTCAAATGGAAAGTCATACAAAATCAAATCATACAACTATTTTATCTTATGGTCAGCGTCACCAATACTTATATAATGCAGATGCAGATTTAAATAATACAGATAATGTTATCTTAATGTACTCTGGAGAAAGCAGATATTGGGAAGAATATACTTCTGGAACGAATTCATATTCTCCACAAACTTTTAATACAGAGCATGTATATCCGCAGTCATTATTAAGTTCAGATGATGCAGTTACAGACTTACACCATTTAAGATCATGTGATGCTTCAATAAATAGTAATAGACTTAACTATCCTTTTGTAGATGGAAGTGGTACATATACTTTGGTAGGTGAAGAATGGTTTCCAGGAGATGATTGGAGAGGAGATATTGCCAGAATGATTATGTATTTGAATATTAGATATGGTGAAACTTTTGAAAGAGTAGGCGGCTTAGATTTGTTTATAGCATGGAATATAGCTGATCCTGTATCGGAGTTTGAAGAGCAAAGAAATAATGTTATTTATGCAGCCCAAGGAAATAGAAACCCATTTATAGATAACCCGTATTTAGCTACGCTAATTTGGGGAGGCAGCGATGCTGAAAACAAATGGAATTAAAACTTTAAAAGAGTAACATAAAAACCGCTTCAAATGAAGCGGTTTTTTTATAGCATTTATTATTACATTTGTTACAATCAAATTTTCAAAATATAAATTATGTATAATACTATATTAAATCTACACTCATATTGGGCATATCTTGTTTTATTAGTTTTAATCATTGCGGTAGGTAATGCATTATTTAAAACATTTGGCGATAAAGAATATACTGCTAAGGATTTTAGAATATCACTTTTTACCTTGATTGTATCACACATTCAATTATTAATTGGACTGATATTATATTTTGTGTCTCCAAGATTTGAGTTGTGGAGTGAATTAGGAGGAAAAGTTATGAGCAATTCTATAGCCAGATTATATCTTGTCGAGCATCCTTTTGTAAATATTATAGCAGTCGCATTAATCACCATTGGGTATTCAAAACATAAAAAGAAACTAACATCTGTTTTAAAACTAAAAACAATAGCTGTTTTTTACACTATTGCTTTGGTTCTATTCTTATCGAGAATTCCGTGGAGCACTTGGATGAATTAAAACAAAAAGTACGATGATTTTTATCGTACTTTTTGTTTTAATAGTATTAGTTTTTAACCTCCTTTATTACATAGGCATAAACAGGGAAATGATCACTAAAACCATTGGTGAAAACGCCATTAGAAAAACTTCTATGCGGATAACCTTTATATTGGCCTTTTTTGTTTATTAGGTAATTTTTATTAAAAACACCAGCTTTGTAAAATCTAAATGACGAAAAATCTTTTTCTAATAGAGGTTTTGTAACCATAATTTGATCAAATAAATTCCAAGCATCTCTATACGCATTTGTGCCTATACCGTTTATATAGAAACGTTCCATGGGGTTATAAATGCCTTTCAAACCTACTTTTTTTCTGTCTTTTTGAGTTTTTAAAACATCTTTAACACTAGGGTTTGTTGGGTTATCATTTAAATCTCCCATAATAAAAATTTTAGCATAAGGATTTATAGCTTGAAGTGAGTCTACTAGACGCTTACTTAGTTTTGCAGCGGCAATCCGTTTTGGTCTACTTCTTGCCTCTCCACCTCTTCTAGACGGCCAGTGATTAACTATAACATGAATCATTTCACCATCCAATTGGCCACTAACAAGCAGTTGGTCTCTAGTATAAATGCGTTTTCTAGTCTTATCGTCATAAATTTTTAGCTCGTGGTTACTAGTTGTTATAGGAGTAAATATTTTTTTTTGATATAATAAAGCAACATCTATACCACGAGTATCTGGAGAATCATGATGAATAATGCCATAATCTTTTACAAGCAATAAAGAATCGTTTACAAGATCTTCTAGAACTTCTCTGTTTTCAACCTCAGAAACTCCAATAATAGCAGGTGTGTTATTTGCAACATCTAATCCAATATCTGCAATTACTCGAGCCATATTTTTAACCTTCTTTTTATAAATGGCTTCACGATTAGTTTTTAATTCCATAATCGGACTATATTCATCGAATTTATTAGGATCATTTATGGTGTCAAATAAATTTTCTAAATTGTAGAAAGCTATAGTGTGAATTTTAAATTTTTTGTCTTGAGCATTAGTTGTCATAAATACACTTAAGAGCAAAATTGAAATACTAATTTTTAACAAGTTCATTGAGTTTAAAAAAACGATTCTTTACAATGCTATAATACAAAACCTAAGCCAAAGTTGTTGCGATGATGTAAAAAATTTAGAATCAATTAGTTACTTTTTCTTATTATTGGTGTCATAAAGATAATTATGAATAAAATAGCCCTCATTTTTTTATTCGGACTTTTTTCAATTTCCCTCAGTGCACAACAAACACTTATAAAGGGTAGTGTTAAAGATGCTGTTTCTTTTGAGCCCATTTCAGACGTAATAATTATCATTGAAGAAACAAACCTATCGGTATTAACAAATAATTTAGGAGAGTTTGTGTTTTCTTCAAATATCCCTTTAGGAGAGCAAATTTTAAAAATCTCAAAAATTGGGTACATTACAAAAAGGTACCCAATAATAGTCAATAAAAATAAAACTGTAAATATTACAGACATGACTTTAGAAGTTGAGGTCTCTGGAACTCAAGATTTGTTTACTATTACACTCTCAGATGATGAATTAAATGATGATACTAGCGGCTTAGATAATATTTCTGGATTGTTAGCATCCTCTCTCGATATCTTTCAACGCACTGCAGCTTTTGAGTTTAGCTCGTCATTTTTTAGAGTACGGGGTTTAGATTCAAACAATGGCTCCATTTTAATTAATGGTATCGAAATGAATAAAATATACAACGGA
Organism: Gaetbulibacter sp. 4G1; assembly: GCF_002741945.1. Taxonomy (GTDB): domain Bacteria; phylum Bacteroidota; class Bacteroidia; order Flavobacteriales; family Flavobacteriaceae; genus Wocania_A; species Wocania_A spongiicola. The sequence goes on along the minus strand of NZ_MDVN01000022.1, from coordinate 399,284 downwards.
AGGCCCCAGTGGAGCAATTGGGGAGGAATAAACGATGTGTTAAGAAACCAAGAACTATCATCAGGGTTAACACCGTCTAATTATAATTTTGGAGGCGTTTTAGGCACTACTAATATAAATACAAGGGCATCAGAAGCTAGATCTGGAGGCCGAATAACATATTCGTCATCAAACCGAAGTTATACAAATCGAGTTATGGCAACCTATGCTTCAGGTTTATTAAAAAATAATTGGGCCTACACTCTCTCAGTAGGTAGACGATGGGGTAATGAAGGTTATCAAGATGCAACGAGTTATAACTCTAATTCATTTTTCACTTCCGTAGAAAAGAAAATTAATGACCAACATAGTTTGAATTTAACGGCAATTTATACCCCTAATCGAAGAGGTAAATCATCCCCTAATACACAAGAAATATATGATTTAAAAGATATAAAGTATAACGAATATTGGGGGTGGCAAGATGGAGAAAAGCGAAACTCTAGAATTAAAGAAGTAAATGAACCTATTGTGATGCTTAACCATTATTGGGGTTTTAATGGTAAAACAAGTTTAAATACTAACATTGGGTATCAGTTTGGGAAATTAGGTAATAGCCGTTTAGATTATAATGGTAAGGATTTAATTAATGGCTTTCCTCAAGGAGGAGGCGCTAATCCAAGCCCAACGTATTATCAAAAACTGCCAAGTTATTTTGAGCGAAATTTTCCTGATGATTTACAGTTTGCATACCAAGCTTTAAATGGATTTCAGGCTAGTGGGCAGATAGATTGGAATGCCATGTATAAGGCCAATATTGATAATTCTCAAAATGGGGGCAATGCTATTTATGCTCTTTATGAAGATAGGGTAGATGATGCGCAATTAACTATAAACTCTATTTTAAATACTGAATTGACGAATCATATTATGTTGAATGGCGCTATTAATTTTAAAACGTTAAAATCTGAAAATTTCGCTGAAATTTTAGACCTTTTAGGAGCATCAACTTATTTAGATATTGATGGCTTTGCTACAAATATTAATGAAGCTCAAAACAATTTATTAAGCCCAAACAGAATTGTAGGAGAAGGAGATAAATTTAAGTACCACTATAATATTTTTGCAAACGAAATAGGTGCTTATACTCAAGCACAATTCACTTATAATAAAATAGACTTTTATATTTCAGGTAGTGTCAAACACACCCAATACCAAAGAGAGGGTATTTATCAAAACGGTGGGTTTGCAGATAATTCTTTAGGAAAAGGAGATAAGTTAGCGTTTACAGGTTTGGGAGCTAAGGGAGGGTTTACTTATAAACTAACAGGAAAGCATGTGCTAGACGCTAATGCAGGTTACATCACTAGAGCACCTTCAATACAAAACACATATTCAAATTCGAGAGAGAATCATAATATAGTACCTAATATTTCAGAAGAAAAGATTATGTCTTTTGATGCAAGTTATGTATATAGATCGCCAGTAGTAAAGGCAAAAGTTACAGGTTATTATACTAAAATAACTGATGCAAGCGAAACATCATTCTATTTTGCTGATGGCGTTGGAGGAGATAATACTGCATTTGTTCAAGAAATTTTACAAGGCATAGACAAAAAGCATTTAGGAGGAGAAATAGGTGTTGAAGCTCAAGTAACACCAACTATTAAATTAAAAGGAGTAGCATCAGTTGGACAATTTACATATGATAATAATCCGAATTTATTTTTATCAACAGAACCTGATGATGAATCTATTGATGCAGGGTTTGTAGACGGATTTAAAGATTTTGGACAATCAAACCTAAAAAATTACAAATTAGCTTCTGGTCCTCAAAATGCTTACTCTGTTGGGTTTGAATATCGAGACCCTGATTTTTGGTGGTTTGGCGCAACAGCAAATTTTTTCTCTAATACGTATGTAGATGTAAACCCGTTAACACGTTCGTCAAACTTTACAACCGATTTTGATGGTAATGTGTTTAATGATTATGATGAAAGTTTAGCTCGTGAACTTTTAAAACAAGAACGTTTTGATGATTACATGGTGGTAAATTTAATTGGTGGAAAATCTTGGAAGATTGGTAAATATTATGTGGGGCTTTTTGCAAGCGTCAATAACCTTTTAGACGAAGTATACAAAACTGGAGGTTTTGAACAAGGTAGAAATGCCAATTATAGAGAACTAAGAAATGATAAAGCTTTAGATACTCCAGTTTTTGGATCAAAGTATTGGTATGGTAGAGGTACAACGTACTTTTTAAACTTAAATTTAAGATTTTAAAATATTAGTAGCTATGAATAACTTTTTTAAAACAGTACTAGTGTTAATAATATTGTTTTCTGTGTCATGTGTAAAAGATGATGATTATGGTGTGCCAGATATTTCGATAAGCAACCTTAATATTCCACAGGAAAAAATAACAACGTTTAAAGCTGTCAAATCGCTATATGAGCAAGCAGTAAATGGCGGAAATTCGACAGTGATTGTTAACGATGATTTATATATTGAAGGCTATGTAATATCATCCGACAAATCGGGAAACTTTTTTGAAGAATTAATCATTCAAAATAAAAGTGATAATAGTAACCCTGATAATGACCCAAGACTTGGTTTTAAAATTGATATTAATGTAAGTAGTTTGTCAGATACCTATCAATTTGGACAAAAAGTATACATTAAAATGATGGGTTTAACGATTGGAGAAACTAGTGGAGTTATCACTATTGGAAAAGGAGATGCTGTAAATGTAAAACAAATTCAAGCTGCTGAATATAAAGATATTATACTGAGAACTAATGAGATTGAAACTATTACGCCAAAAATTGTGGGGTTATCTGACTTAACAGAGGCAGACGAGAATACCTTAATTCAGTTAGATAATATGCAACTAAATAGGTTTGAGTTAGGAGCTACTTTTGCAAGCGAATCATTTGATGAATTTGATGGTTTTCGTTTGTTAGAAAGTTGCGATTCAGGTATTTCTTTAATTATGCAAACGAGCACGTTCTCTGATTTTAAATCGCTGATTGTTCCTCAAGGCAAAGGAAGTATTACAGGAGTATATAGTAGAGATTTTCGAGACGACTTTAATGTGTTAATCTTAAATAGTTCAGCAGATATTAATTTTGAAAGTAACGAACGCTGTGATCCTATGGAAATTACCTGTGGTATTGCTCCTATGGTTGGAACTGGGAATTTGTTTATGGAAGATTTTGAGTCACAAAAAAACAACAAACCTATTGAAGGCAACGGTTGGACCAATTACCTTGAAGCTGGTTCCGAACCTTGGGAAGCTTGGTCTTCAACATCATCCAATGCATCTTTGGGGCGCTCTGCTAGGTTAAAATCGGCTAGTTCTGGAGACGAAAGTAATATTGGTTGGTTAATAACACCTGCTATTGATTTGGATGCCCAAGAAGGGGAAACATTACGTTTTAAAACCTCAAACAGTTTGGCTGATAGCAGCTATATGGAAGTGTTGTATAGTTTAGATTGGGATGGTAATGAAGCTAATATTACATCAGCCACTTGGGGTGTTTTATCTGCTGCCTACGTGGTAAAAGACTCTGATTCTTTTGTGGCTTGGTTTAATTCTGGTGTGGTCGATTTATCGTGCATTTCAGGAACCATTTATATTGCATTTAAATATACTGGAAGCGGACAAGATACTTTTGATGGAGTTTACGAATTAGATGATATTAGTATTGATTATGTAGAGTAATTATTTATATATCGAAAAGATAAAAGGAAAGCATTAAATTCGCGAAATGACTATTTTCGACCAATTTTTCTATTCCGTATTTTCGTTTTATAAAAAGCGATATAAGCAAAAAGCGAATACTATTGCATTAGTATACGTGTCGGTGCTTCAAATAAGTTTAATTTTTCTTTTAGGTTGTTTTTTTGCAGCTTTTTTTAATAAAATGCATGCAGAAACTATATCTAGTACTAGTGCTTGGACTTTATTTATTATAATTTCAATAGGGATTTACTTTAAAAATTGGATACAATACACTGGCAAAAAACGTATGATGATAAATACTAAAATGATTAAAAAGAAAAAACCACAAACTAATATTTGGTTACTTTCTATATTGCCAGTTGTTACTTTAGCATTAGCATATATTGTATTTCAAGCTATTTAACTACTTCTTAAAAATAGCATAAACAGGAAAATGATCGCTATAACCACCTTGATATCTTTTACCTATGTAGGTTCTATAAGGAGAGCCCTTAAACTTGCCATTAAAAAGTTTTAAAAAATCTTCATCAAAAATATTGGCAGTACTAAATTCAAATAAGCGATCTGAAGTTTTAAAAAAATTTGTTGAAATTAAAACTTGATCAAATAAATTCCATTGTCTACCATGGTAAGTAGTACCACGACTAAAAGAACGTAAAGTTTCCATAGGATTGTACAAATTAAATTCGCTCACAAGTTGTTTTATACTATTACTATGCGGATCATCGTTAAAATCACCTATAACAATAATTCTTGCATCGTCATTATCCAATCGTAACGAAGTAACAATCTCGCCGACTTTATTTGAAGAGGCCATACGTTTGTATTCTGTTTCCTTCTGCCCTTCGCGTCTAGACGACCAATGGTTAACTATAACATGAATATTTTCACCATCAAGTAATCCAGAAACTAATAAAATATCTCTTGTGTAATCTGGCGATCCATCTTCATCAGTTAAACTAATAGTAAATGTCTCAGATGTAATAACCTCAAAAGCCTTAGCATCATATAGTAAAGCTACATCAATACCACGTTCATCTAAAGAGTCATAGTGCACGTATTTGTAATTACAATCTTCTAAATGTTTTGAAGCCAACAAGTCTTCAATAACTTTAGCGTTTTCAACTTCACATAATCCAACAATTGCTGGGTGTTTTCCAGTTTCTCTTCTTCCAATATTTGAAATAGCAAACCCTAATTTTCTAAGTTTATTTTTATAGCGTTTAGGAGTCCATTTTTTAACCGATGTTGGTAAAAAATCACGATCATTTGTGTGCTTGTCATCATTAAGATCAAATAAATTTTCAAGATTATAAAATGCAATAGTTTGCATATTATCTCTAACAGGAATGTTTTCAAAAGAATCTATCATAGATTAAAAATATCGCTAAAAATATAAAAAATAAAATGGTTGCAATTACTTAACTTTGCGGTATGTTAGAGAAGAAAGATACTGCTTTAGAAAGAGCTGTTTTAATAGGCGTTATAACTAAAGACCAAAACGAAGAAAAATCTAAAGAATATTTAGATGAACTGGAGTTTTTAACTTTTACTGCTGGTGGATATGCTGTAAAACGCTTCACACAAAAAATGGAAATGCCTAACCCAAAAACTTTTATTGGAACAGGTAAAATGGAAGATGTACGGCAGTATATAGAAGAGAACGATATAGGTACCGCTATTTTTGATGATGAATTATCAGCGGCACAAGAACGTAACATAAGTAAAATCCTTGGTGTAAAAGTATTAGACAGAACAAATTTAATACTCGATATTTTTGCACAAAGAGCTCAGACAAGTTATGCCAGAACACAAGTAGAACTAGCACAATGTGAATATTTATTACCAAGATTACGTGGTATGTGGACACACCTTGAACGTCAAAAAGGTGGTATTGGAATGCGTGGACCAGGTGAAACCGAAATTGAAACAGATAGACGTATAGTACGCGATAAAATTTCACTTTTAAAAGCACGAATCAAAACCATCGATAAACAAATGGCTGTACAGCGTGGTAACAGAGGTAAAATGGTTAGAGTAGCTTTGGTTGGTTACACAAATGTTGGCAAATCTACTTTAATGAATGTTATAAGTAAAAGCGAAGTATTTGCCGAAAATAAGCTATTCGCTACATTAGATACTACCGTTAGGAAAGTGGTGATTCAAAACTTACCATTTTTATTAAGTGATACAGTTGGGTTTATTAGAAAGCTACCAACGCAATTGGTTGATAGTTTTAAAAGTACTTTGGATGAGGTTAGAGAAGCCGATTTACTATTACACGTTGTAGATATTTCTCATCCTAACTTTGAAGAACATATAGAGTCTGTAAATAAAATTTTAGGAGAAATTAAAAGTGGCGATAAGCCAACTATTATGGTATTTAATAAAATTGATGCTTACGAAGCAGAACCTTTTGACGATACCGATTTAGTTGCAGAAAGAACCGAAGCGCATTACAGTTTGGAGGAATGGAAGAGTACTTGGATGAGTAAAGTAGGCAACAATGCGTTGTTTATTTCAGCTTTAAACAAACAGAATTTGGAAGATTTCAAAAAACGAGTTTACACTGAAGTTCGAGAAATTCATGTTACACGTTTTCCATACAATCATTTTCTGTATCCAGATTATAATTATGATGACATGGAGTAAATTTAGGGCGTTCTCTTTCAGGTCAGGCTTTCACAAGTCGCTCTTTGCAAGGAGCTCCAACAATTGCTCAATCCTTAACGCAAAAAAATACGCTTCTTAAAAAAAGAAGCGTATTTTTTTATAAATATATTTTTCCGTGTTTTAGAACTTATAATTAAGACCAAACATCCAATAACTTTGTAAATCGTTATCAACAGTATCAAAAGTCTCAGTAGTATTTCCTAAAGTATTAATAGCGTAGTTTAAAGCTTCTTGTTTGTTGTTTCTTAAGCCAAAATCAAAACCAACACCAATCATTTTCCATAAAGTATATCCAAAAGAGTTAGTCCATGTCCAGTTAGATAAGTCTCCACTTTTGTAGCTTTGAAACATAGATAAGTTAGTTTTAAAACTTATTGCTCCAATTTGTCTGGTATAATCGGCAAGAATCTTTGCTCCTAACGATGATTCGAAAATAGCATCCTCTTTACTAAACACAAAATTGTAGTTTAAAGGATGAATTACTACAACAAGATTAGTAATTGGAGTCCATGTTGCACCAACACCCAAATCTAAGTATCCAGGGTCGTTAAAATTGCTTAAAATTGTGGTTCTGTACTCTGCTAAACCAGAAATTGCAAATTTTTCATTCAGCTTACGCCCATATAATGAAGTGATATTAAAAACATCAGTAGCTTCTCTAAATTTATCACTATCAAGAGGGTCATCTTTATCATCCAATTTTACCCAAGATAAGTTTACGTTGGCAGCATTTCTCCAAAAGAATTTTTCTTGAGTTAAGTTAGCAAAGGCATTAACGGTAAAACCGATGTTTCCAGAATTGTTATTAGGAGAGCCTTGAGCGTACCAATTTTTAAAACTAGAAACACTTCCTCCTATGGTACCAAAAGCCCCTTTTTTCCAACCCGGTAAAGCATCAATTTGGCCTTGAATAGCATCAACACGACCTTGTATAGCAGCAATAGAATCTTTTTTAGCAGCTTGTGTTGCCTTTAATTCTTCTAAAGTCTGAGCATTTACCGAAGCTATTCCGATAAAAAAAGTAAATAATAATAACGTCTTTTTCATTTTAGATTTTGTTAAAATTTGTGCAAATATAAAGGTTAGACACCTATATACAATTTAGTCACACAACAAAATTATTTGTTTTTATATAGAGGAACTGAAGAGCAAGCCTCTCCGTACATAATAGATTTCGCAATAGGTTTTAACTTTGTTGTTAGCATAATGTATGCATTTTGAGGAACAGGTTTTTTAGAGCATCCTTTAATAATAATAGGCTTGTCTGCATATTCTGAAACATCAAGGTTATCAATAATATTTTGATAAACAGTAGTTTCTAAAACCTCTAAATCTCCTATAACAACCTTTTTAGCAAACGGTTCTAAATTAATACTAAGCAACATAAAAGCCCAAGCAGGAATAATAGCATCGGTACTACAAGTTAATGCAACATAGCATCCTTGATATTGACTCCAATCGAATTCTGAAACGTGATTTCTAAATTCTTTTTCACGCAATACAAAACCTTCAAAAAGCCAATCTTTAATATCAAAAAGAATACGTTTACCTTCAGGGTAATAATCCTCAAGGTCCAAAGTTATTAATTTACTATTCGCTACGCGATTTATAATTTCTTCAGGCATTTATTTTTTCTTAGCTATTAATAAAATAGAATCATCATCATCAAACTCTTTATAGTCTTCAATTAAAAGAATTTCAAAATTACCTTTGTAAAACCCTCTAAGACTCTTTTCTGAGTGATAATTTACAAAAAGACCTTTAAATATTTCTGACCCTTCACCTTTCCAAAAAGAATGACATATTACGCCATCAGCATTTAATATTTCATATTGTCTTTTAATAGATTTGATTAATTCATCATCTGTTAAGTGATGCATAACCTTGTTTGAGTAAATACTGTCAAACTTTTTGTCCGTTCTTAAGGTTATAGCATCTAAATTGAGAAACTCACTTGTAGCGTTTATGGTATTTAAATAACTTAAAAATTCATCAGAATTATCTGAGCCAGTAGTTTTATACGATTTGTTTAATATACTCCAATCACTTCCAGGTCCTGAACCAATTTCTAGCAATGTTGAATTTAAAGGTAAAAACTTTTTTAATTTTTCTATTAGCTGCGCGCCATTAAAACCTTTAGCTAATTTTATATACTCTTCAACAGATTCTTTAGTTTTGTAATATTTTCCTTCCATTGGTAAATCTGTAAACTAAAAAATTAAAGCATCCCCAATTCCAACTTTGCTTCTTCGCTCATTAAATCTTGTGTCCAAGGCGGATCAAAAGTAATTTCTACTTCAGCAGATTTTACATCGTTTAAAGATTTTACTTTTTCTTCAACCTCTAGAGGTAAGGTTTCTGCAACAGGACAATTAGGTGTTGTAAGTGTCATTAATATTTTCACATCGTAATCTTCATTAACAAATACATCGTAAATTAATCCTAATTCATATATGTCTACAGGAATTTCTGGGTCGTAAATTGTTTTTAAAACATTTACTATTTTTTCCCCTAAGGCGTTTGTATCTATAGTTGTTTCACTCATTTTAATTAAGTTGTGTTTGGTATGCAATAGCATACATTTTAAGTTGTTTTACCATACTTACTAAACCATTAGCTCGCGTTGGCGATAAATGTTCTTTTAGGCCAATTTTATCAATAAAATCGGTGTCGGCATCTATAATGTCCTTAGGGTGTTGATTAGAAAATACACGAATTAAAATAGCGATTATACCTTTTGTAATAATTGCATCACTATCGGCAGTAAAATTTATTTTATCATCTTGCATTTCAGCATGCACCCAAACCTTACTTTGGCAACCTTTAATAATATTGCTTTCAGTTTTGTATTGGTCGTTTATCAAAGGCAAATCCTTGCCTAAATCAATCATATATTGATAACGCTCTTCCCAATCTTCAAACATTGAGAATTCGTCTATAATTTCATTTTGTATGTTTTCAATACTCACAGTTACAGTTTTATGCAAAAATACAACAAGAAATGTAGCTATTCAATGTTTTCTGAAATAGATAAGATTTCTTTAACAAGTATAGCTATTTCTTTTGGAGGATTTCCATGATCAAAACTCTGCGATTCGTAAACTATACCATTATAAGTAATTTTTAAATTCCCAATGGCAGCTCCGTCAAAAAAGCGATCTTCAGAAGGTGCTTTTAAATTTGCTATATTTTCTACATCAACAGTTTTAAGAGTTTTCATTAAATTACTCCAATCAGCTTCACTACAAACCTTAGTATTTGGCTTGCCTTTTTGTTTGTTTGTTAATGAAACGCTTTTTTGATTAATATTTATTAATTTATAAGTTCCTCTTGACAAGGCAGAGTATTCAAAGCTTACCGATATGTTTTCGACTTCTTTTTCAGCAGATAATAATAGTTTCTTTTTATTATATAGCGAAAAGCCACCTTCTTTAAATAGAATTAAATTTGCTTTTTTGAATGCTTTAAGCAACTTTGTTTCTGTTTTGTTCTCTTCATCCTGACACATCATTTTGGTTGACCCTATGACTCCAAATGTTAATGCATTATCTTTTATTGAATAAGTACCAAAAAAACGATTACAACCAGCAAAACCGGATACTTTTTTTGTGTTATCATCAAAAGTAATATTGAGGCTATACGATGAAACATCATCGTACCCCAAAGTATTTATTTTATATGTTCCGTTAAGAGTCTTCAATAGGGTGTTATCATTTTGTTGAGCTAACATTAACTGAAAATCTGTTGGACCCCAGCAACATCTTAAAACAATGATGCTAAAAATCATTAAGAAAGATTTCATGTTATTATAAAGTTTTAATTAAATTAATATAAGAATACAAAAAAGACGCCAAACTTGGCGTCTTTTTAACTTTTATTAAAAGGAATTATAATTAATTACCTACCATAGAAGCTCTTGCTCCTCCTGAAGCAAAAATAGCTCTCATTCTATTACGCTGACCATCGGTAAACATATACATACATGCATCATAAGTATAATCCATATAATTCATAGTCATATCAGCAGATTTGCAATGTGTTGTTGGGAATGATGGACAACCACCGTTTGATCTATCAGATTTAGGTGTATCTGTAACAAAATCATCTCTATTACATCGGCCATCTCCCCAAATATGGCGTAAGTTGAAGTAGTGACCTACTTCGTGAGTTCCCGTTCTACCTAAACCATAAACACCACTTGTATTTCCAAAATAATCACCACCTAATACAACACCATCTGTTGATGCGTTACCACCTGGGAATTGAGCATAACCTAAAATACCGCCTCCTATTTCACAAACCCAAATATTTAAATGTGTGTCTGGAGTAATTGGAGGATAAGCTGCTTTAACTGCATCATTTGTACCCCATGAAGATCTAGAATCATTATGTCTGAAAGTTCCAGCTAATGAAAAGCTAAAACCTGCATCTGTTGCGTCATTAGCAAACGTAGTCCCAGATGGGAGTTGATTAATATTAACATCTCTAAAATCTGCATTTAAAGTTGCCATTTGAGAGTTTACTTGAGCATTAGAAATACTATTTGCGTCAGGGTAAACAATATGTATATAAACAGGAATATCTATTATTCCTAAATTGTCTTGAATTGGTAATACATCAACATCTGTATCTCCAGAACCTCCGCCAGATCCACCACCACCTTTTGGTGGTTTTCCTTTTCCTGCTAATAATTTTCTAGTGTGGTATTCAACATCATACATCTTTTTCTCCAAACCAGGGTTTTGCTTTAGTTGACGATTTAAGTTTACCATGGCATAACAAGATTTTGAATTGCTTTTGCCTTGGCTTTGTTTTGCAGCTTCATCAGTATCTGCATCAGTATAAACATAAAAATCGCTCATGTCGATTTGCTGTTCTTGATCTGCATCATTTGAATTTTCACTACATGCTGTAAATAACATGGCTACAGCAGCCATACTTAAAAGTACTTTTTTCATTTTTATAAATTATTTAAATTAGTCGAATGGAATATATGATGATTTTCTTAAAAATTTAACATTTTTTGTTAAATATGTGGTTTAACCACATATATTTTGTTAAATAATCGACAAACTGCATGTTTTTGTTAACTATATAACACATATAATTTTAGAAAAAAGTGATAAAAATGTATAGGATTGACTAAAAAGAATAATTTAAGAAAGCATCATTTTTGCTTTTTTAACACCTTCTACTAAGGCGTCAATTTCAGCTTTGGTATTATAGAAGGAAAAAGAAGCACGAATAGTGCCTGGAATATTGTAAAAATCCATGATGGGTTGTGCACAATGATGCCCTGTACGCACAGCAATTCCTAGTTTATCTAAAATAGTACCTACATCGTAAGGATGAATACCGTTTAAATTAAATGAAATAACCGATGTTTTGTTTTTTGAGGTTCCAAAAATCTTTAAACCTTCAATGGCTAGAAGTTTTTCTGTGGCATAATCTAACAACTCGTGTTCGTACTTGGAAATATTGTTAAAACCAACACTATTCATATAATCGATTGCAGCACCAAAAGCAATGCCGCCACAAATATTAGGTGTGCCTGCTTCAAATTTATGCGGTAAATTGGCGTAAGTAGTTTTTTCGAAAGTTACCTCGGCAATCATTTCTCCACCACCTTGATATGGTGGTAACTTGTTTAGCCAATCTTCTTTTCCGTAAAGCATTCCCACGCCTGTTGGCCCGCACATTTTATGTGCTGAGGCTACATAAAAATCGACATCCAGTTTTTGAACGTCAGGTTTTATATGTGGACACGATTGTGCGCCATCAATTAAAACAGCTGCACCAATCTTATGTGCTTTTTCAATGATATATTCAATAGGGTTTATGGTACCTAAAGCATTGGATATATGGTTAACAAAAACGAGTTTTGTGTTTTTTGTGAGTAATTTATCGTAATCATCCATTACCAATTCGCCATCTTGGTTCATTGGAATAACTTTTAATATGGCTCCTGTGCGTTCGCATAACATTTGCCATGGTACTATATTACTATGATGCTCTAAGGCTGAAACAATAACTTCATCTCCTTTTTTTAGCAATGATGAAAACCCATTAGCTACTAGGTTTATACTGTGTGTTGTTCCTGATGTAAGTATAATTTCGTGTGAAAACTTTGCGTTGAAATGTGTTTGTGCTTTTTGGCGGGCTTGCTCGTATAAATCGGTTGCTTCTTGACTTAAAGTATGTACCCCGCGATGGATGTTGGCATTATAATTTGAATAATAATCGACAATAACATCAATAACTTGTTGTGGTGTTTGCGAAGTTGCTGCATTATCAAAATACACTAAAGATTTACCATTTACTTGTCTGGAAAGAATGGGAAAATCTTTTCTTATGTCGTTTACTTTAAACATGGCTGGTTGTTTAGCCCCGATAGAAACGGCATCCTTTTTTGAGGTACGAAAAAAAGATACAGTGGATAGCGGGAAATAGCTTCAAATGGTTTTATAAATCAAATCCAATATTAACACCTAGTTTATTGGCAATAATTTTTGTGATGCGTTGTTTCATTTCTCGAATTTTAACCGAGCTTAATACATTGTTACTGAAGGCGTACATTAAAAGAGCTTTAGCTTCTTTTTCTGGAATACCTCGAGAGCGCATATAAAACATAGCGTTTTCATCTAATTGACCAATGGTACAACCGTGAGAGCATTTTACATCGTCTGCAAAAATTTCCAACTGAGGTTTTGTGTTTATAGTAGCTTTGTCGCTAACTAAAATATTGTTGTTAGATTGAAAGGCATTTGTTTTTTGCGCCTCTTTTTCTACAATAATTTTACCATTAAAAACACCTGTTGAGTTTTCGTTATAAATGCCTTTATAATCTTGGTGGCTTTCGCAATTTGGTTCTATATGATGTACTAGTGTATTGTGATCAACATGTTGTTTGTTGCCAATAATAGTTACGCCTTTTAATATAGAATTAATGCGTTCGCCTTCTTGATAGAAATTAAGGTTGTTACGGATTAATTTTCCGCCAAATGCAAAGGTGTGTACCGAGGCAACACTTTCGCGTTTTTGTTTTATGAATGTATTGTCTATTAAAGACGCGTTTGCATTATCGTTTTGTATTTTATAATAATCTACAATTGCACGTTTGTTTGCAAAAATTTCGGTAACACTATTGGTTAAAACAGCATTATCGGTTAAACTTTGATGACGCTCAATAATTTGAACATGAGAATTCTCGTCAACTACAATTAAGTTACGAGGTTGTAACAATGTTGCCGATTCGTTTCCAGTTGATAGATGAATAATTTGAATTGGTTTTTCTACCAGTTTGTTTTTTGGAATATGAATGTAGGCCCCTTCTTTAGAAAACGCTGTATTAAGTGATGATAAGCTGTCCTTAGTAGCTGCTTTGTTAAAATAATTTTCAATAACTAAGCGGTATTTTGGTTTTGATAATGCTGCTGACATTAAACAAACATCTATCCCGTCATGAGTTGTTTCAGATAAGTGAGAAGAGTATTTACCATCGATAAATACAATTTTATACGCATCGATATCGTGAATAAAATATTTTTTTACATCTCTATATTCTAAAGCATTTTCTTGTTTAGGAAAAATACTATAGTCTTCTTTTAATATTTTATTTAAAGATGTGTATTTCCAAGCTTCTTCTTTTTTAGACGGAAACCCTTTTTCTTCAAATATTTTTATAGCGTCATTTCTAACATCGTGAACATATGAGTCTGCCTCGGCTTGATCTTCGAATACTAGAAAGGATGATACTAATTTTTCTTTTAAATCCATTTGCTTGTTTTGTTAAGCGTTCACTTCTTCTTTAATCCAGTCGTAGCCTTTTTCTTCAAGCTCATGTGCTAGTTCTTTAGTTCCAGACTTTACAATTTTTCCATTATGAAGTACATGCACAAAATCTGGTACTATATAATCTAACAAGCGCTGGTAGTGTGTTATTACAATTACAGCGTTGTCTTTACTTTTAAGTTTATTAACACCATTGGCTACAATGCGTAAAGCATCAATGTCTAAACCAGAATCGGTTTCGTCAAGAATAGCTAATTTTGGCTCTAACATTGCCATTTGAAAAATTTCGTTTCTTTTCTTTTCACCACCAGAAAAACCTTCGTTTAACGAGCGTGATAAAAATTTTCTATCAATTTCTAATAAATCAGCTTTATCGCGAATAAGCTTTAACATGTCTTTAGCGGGCATGTCTTCTAATCCTTTTGCTTTGCGTGTTTCGTTTATTGCTGTTTTAATAAAGTTTGTTACTGAGACTCCTGGAATCTCAACAGGGTATTGAAACGATAAAAAGATACCTTTATGTGCGCGTTCTTCGGCTGCTAATTCTCCAATTTCTTCACCTTCAAAAACAATAGAACCGTTGGTTGCTTCGTACTCCTCTTTTCCTGCTATTACTGAGGCTAGCGTACTTTTTCCTGAGCCATTTGGTCCCATAATAGCATGAACCTCTCCTGGTTTAACCTCTAGATTAATACCTCTTAAAATGGCTTTATCTTCAACATTTGCCTGTAAATTGTCTATTTTTAACATCCTATTGATTTCCTAATTTTATTAAATTATTGTTTTCGGTTTTTAAGGGAGAAACATTTAATATTTCTTTAATTTCTACAAGGTTATCCCAACCCTCTTCACCTTCTGCTTTTTGAGATATTTTTCCACGAACCTCTACAAGAACAAAGTCTGTGGGTTCTTTTTTAAATGGTTTTGCTTTATTGTTTAACTCATCAACTTTTTCATTAAGGACAACACCATAAATTTCGGCATGAGTTTGTAAAACGGCTGCATCAGCATAATACACAAACTCGCCTTTTAAAAGTGTTAGTCCATCACTTTGCTTAGTAGTTTTTTCTAGACTATCATCAGTAATAATTTGACTTTCAGATTTAGTTTCGTTTTTACAACTAACAAACGTCAAAATCGATATAAGTAGAATTAATATTTTTTTCATTTTTATTAATTTAACCAACACTTCCTTCTAAACTTATTTCTAACAGTTTTTGTGCTTCAACAGCAAACTCCATAGGGAGTTTATTTAATACTTCTTTACTAAAACCATTTACTATTAAAGCAATGGCCTTTTCGGTATCAATTCCACGTTGGTTACAATAGAAAATTTGGTCTTCACCAATTTTACTAGTTGTTGCTTCGTGTTCTATTTTTGCCGATTTATTTTTAGCTTCTATATACGGGAATGTGTGTGCACCACATTCGTTACCCATAAGTAAACTATCACATTGTGAAAAATTACGGGCATTTTCTGCTCTAGAATTTATTTGAACCAAACCACGATAACTGTTTTGAGATTTTCCTGCAGAAATTCCTTTTGAAATAATTGTTGATTTGGTGTTTTTTCCAAGGTGAATCATCTTGGTACCTGTGTCGGCTTGTTGATAATTGTTGGTTACTGCAATTGAATAAAATTCACCAACTGAATTATCTCCTTTTAATACGCAACTAGGATATTTCCAGGTTACTGCAGATCCTGTTTCAACTTGTGTCCAAGAGATTTTTGCATTTTTCTCACACAGACCACGTTTGGTTACAAAATTATAAACACCGCCTTTTCCCTCTGCATTTCCTGGATACCAGTTTTGCACAGTTGAATATTTAATTTCAGCATCATCTAAAGCAATAAGCTCAACAACGGCTGCGTGTAATTGATTTTCATCTCTACTTGGTGCTGTACAGCCTTCTAGATAACTTACGTAGCTACCCTCGTCTGCAATAACAAGCGTTCTTTCAAATTGCCCAGTTCCTGCTTGATTAATTCTAAAATATGTTGATAATTCCATCGGGCAACGAACACCTTTTGGAATATAACAGAAAGAACCATCACTAAATACTGCCGAATTTAATGCAGCGTAAAAGTTGTCTTTTTGAGGTACAACAGTACCTAAATATTTTTTTACAAGTTCTGGATGCTCTTTAATAGCTTCAGAAATACTCATAAAAATGATGCCTTTTTCGCCTAATGTTTTCTTAAATGTAGTTGCTACCGAAACCGAATCAACGACAACATCCATGGCAACACCAGCTAGTTTTTTCTGTTCATCTAAAGAAATTCCTAATTTTTCAAAAGTTGCCAATAACTCAGGGTCAACTTCATCAATACTATCATATTTAGGCTTGCTATTAGGCGCAGAGTAATACGAAATACCTTGAAAATCTGGTTTTTTATAGTTTACATTTGCCCAATCTGGTTCGGTCATCTCTTTCCAAACTTTAAAGGCTTCCAATCTCCAATCGGTCATCCATTGCGGCTCTTCTTTCTTTTTAGAAATGGCCCGAACAATATCTTCATTTATACCATTTGGAAAGGTTTCAGATTCTATATCTGTATAAAAACCGTATTCGTATTCTTTGGTTTTTAATTCTTCGCGTAAATCGTCTTCAGTATACTTCGACATAATACTTTCTTAAATTTTATAGTGAAAATGATTCGCCACAACCACAAGTACGGTTAGCGTTAGGGTTATTGAAAATAAATCCTGTTCCGTTTAATCCTCCTGAATATTCAAGAGTAGTACCTATTAAGTATAAAAAGCTTTTTTTATCTACAATAATTTTTACGCCATTGTCTTCAAAAACTTTGTCGCCATCTTGTTGTTCTTTATCAAATTTTAAATCGTAAGATAAACCAGAACAACCACCGCTTTTTACACCTACACGAACATAGTCTGTAGTTGCGTTATAGCCGTCATCAGACATAAGCTCAACTACTTTTTTCTTAGCTGTTTCAGAAACTTTTATCATAATTCTCCTTTCCTAAACTTCTCAATACTTCGACTAGGCTCAGTACAAGTAGAAGAACTCAAAAATCGGGTAATTTTGAGTTTTTATTTTAGTGTTTATATTGTTTAAAAACGTTTTGCCTTTATTAAGACGGTTTCTAAATAGAGTGCAAATATACAATATAAGTCATGGAAAACCATACAACCTAACATTATATTAGTATATCGCTTTATAGGTTTTTCTTATTGATTTAAGAAGTTTGGATTGCTTATAAACTCATTATCAGAAAGTGATAGTAAAAAGGCTTTTAAATCGGCTTTATCTTGTGCTGATAATTGTACACCTCCTTGATTTACTTTTTTCATTAATGGGTCAATTGTTGGCGAATTTTGTAAGCCTTCGCTGTAATGATTTATGACTTCATCGAGTGTTGCAAATCTGCCGTCGTGCATGTAAGGCGCAGTAAAAGTTAGATTGCGTAAGGAAGGTGATTTGAATTTACCATTATCTGCAGGGTCGCCAGTTACTTTGCCTAAACCTAAATCTGTAACAATAGCATCTAAACCATTGTTATGAAAAATATTATCTGTCCATAAAGGATTTTTATCACTACCGTGGCAATGGAAGCAATCTCCTTTAGTTTCATCCATAAAAACATTAAATCCATTGAGTTCTTGTGGTGTTAAGGTTGCTTTTCCTAAAAGGTATTTGTCAAACTTTGAATTTGATGAAATTAAAGTGCGCTCAAATTGAGCAATAGCTTTTGTAACCTTAATTGAATCTATTTTTGAGGTGCCAAAAGCCAGTTTGAAAAGGTTTGGATACTCAGCATGTTCTTGTAATTTTTGTTCAACTTGTTGCCATGTATTATGTAACTCTTTTGGATCTGTTACTGGTTGAAATGCTTGGTGCTCTAAACTAAAAACACGACCATCCCAAAAGAATTTCTCATCATAGTTCCATGCCAAATTAAATAATGGCATCGAGTTTCTATTGCCACGAATACCATCAATTCCATCACTAAATCTATCGGCATCAGAAAATGCATTTTCTGGAGCATGGCAATCTGCACAAGCTTGCGTGTTATTTGCTGATAAAATAGGATCAAAAAATAATTTTTTTCCTAGGGCAATACCCTCAACAGTTTGCGGATTATCTGTTGGAATCACGGGGTTTAAAATATTATCTTCAAATAATTGAGGAATTTTTAGTGGACTTGGTGTTGAAACATAGGTGTCTACACTTTCATTTGTACAAGATGAACAGATGAAAATAAAAAGACAGCTAATATGTAATGTCCATTTTTGCAAAAAAATTATTGTGTAACAGATTCTAAATTAAATACATTTTGACCATTTTCAAACATCATAACTTGAGCATTAAAATTTGGCATTAACATGCTATTTAATGTGTTTAAGTTCCAAGTATTTGGGTTTTTAAACCATTCGGCAATATTCATTTTAATATTAAAAGCCGCATTATTTGTTATAGTAATGGCTCCTAAATCAACTTCAAAAAAAGTATCTTTAAACTCTTGAGGTGTTTTAGAATTGTCTACGGCTCTTATGGCATGATAAGCATATCCTGTTTCTGTTGCTGTGTTATCAATAAATTTTCCTTCAAATTGCATATAATGGTAACCACCACCTAGCATAGCAGGCACATTCCATGATGCCGAATTTAAATCTGTATAATTTCCATTATAATTATCATCATTATTAAAACCAAAGGTAAATGTTACTTTGCTGTATTCTCCTGTTGGAATTGTAGAAGTTGGTGTAAATGATAAGTTTGAATTGTTTGTAACGTCAATTAAATTATAACCATCTAGTGTGATTTTTTCTCCGTTTGTTTTTTGAAAAGTAATTTTTGAAATTAAATATCTAAGCTTTGTAATACTTAGTTGCTCACCATTAGCATTGGTATATTGAATTGTATTGAAATTTACATTTGAAACAGATGCTCCGTCCCAATTATGAGTAAAGTTGAAAATAGCATTTACTTGAGTAATAGTGTCATCATTATCTTTATGACACGATACTAGAGTTAAAAAGCTAAATAGTAGTATGGGGATTATTCGTTGCAATTTTATTTTATTTTGAAAATTAATAAATCTGTAAATCCTTTATTCTCTGATATATCAATATCAGAACTGTTTGTTTCGCCAACAGCTACTACGGATTCGTCATTTAATTCGACTACATCGTAAGCAAAATCAATAGCGCTTCCACCTATTGTTTTTTGCCATTCAATGTTGGCATTTGCATCTATTTTTAATACCCAAGCATCATTTTGTCCATTGTTGTTTGTAACATCTCCATCATTACTCCTTGAGCTTCCAGAAATTAAGAAACCATTATCTTGAGTTTTTGAGATTGATCTAGCTACGTCAAAACTAGTACCTCCAAAAGTTTTCTCCCATAAAATATCTCCTAAAGGAGAAATTTTAACTACCCATAAATCAGCAGCACCATTATTTTGAGAAACGTTTAAGTCATCACTTCTAGTATCCCCAACTATAATATAATTGCCGTCGCTAGAATTTGTTATTCCTCTAGCTTCATCAATTTCAGTACCTCCAAATGATTTTTCCCATACTAATGTGCCAGTTTCGGATATTTTAATCACCCAAAAATCGTAAGATCCTTTATAGTTTTTAATATCAACATCGTTACTATCAGAAGATCCAACCAAAATATAACCATTATCATTAGTTTGAATAACATCGTAAGGCGTATCTGTAAAAGTCCCACCATAAAATTTACTCCATTGCTTTTCACCAGAAGCATTAAGTTTTACAGCCCAATAATCGCCACCTGCGTGTTTAGAGGCAAAAGCTTTACTGTTCCCTAAACCTCCAGATGCAGTGACATCCAAAACGCCGATTAAAAGGTAACCACTATCATTTGTTTGAATTACAGAAATGCCGTCATCTGCACCAGAAAACCCATAAGATTTTTGCCAAGATATAACCCCTGACGCATTAAGTTTTATAACCCAAAAATCACTTGCACCAGCATTTTCGGTTACGTTACCATCATTACTTTGGCTGAAACCAAAAATTACAAATCCACCATCTGCTGTTTCTATAATATCAGTGCCTCTGTCATCATCACTTCCTCCAAATGTTTTTTGCCATTGTAAATTATTAGTTTGGTCAAATTTAAGTAGCCAATAATCAAATAACCCGCCTTGCTTATCAATTATGTCTCCATCATTACTTTGTGTATATCCAAAAACAGCATAACCTCCATCTTGAGTTTTTACAATTGCATTAGCACTTTCGTTTTTAGAACCTCCATAGGTTCTCACAAATTCAATTTCTGGAGAAAAAGATATAGGGCTTTTTGGGTTGTCTTCATTTTTAGAACAGTTTACAAAAAAGAAAACAAGAAGTAAAAGACATAATATTTTATGAAGTTTTTTTAACATAATACGATATTATGTGCCGCTCTTTCTAACAATAAACAAGCCTCCTTCAATATCGCTAATAACAATATTCCCGCTTTCAAAATAAGGATATACACTCCAAACACCATTAAAGTTAGCATTATCACTCGATGGAAATGTATCGAAAAAACCAACTTCAGTCATAGCATTTGACGAGGCAGCAATATTAGTAATATCTAGTATTCGTAACCCAGCTCTATAATTTGCCAAATAGTAAGTGTTGTCTTTAACATATCCATTATGGTCAATTGCTAATGTAGGTCCAAAATAGGTGGATGATAAAGAGGGATTGTCTAAATCGTTAAAATCGAAAATTAGAGTTTTAGTATTATTTCCAAAAAACTGTTCATCAAGTTCATCACCTAAAATAAAAAACTTCTGGTCTTCGGTAAACCATCCTTGGTGTGTGTACCCTGAATTTGAATATGTTATATCTGCAATAAATTGAGGGTTTGCTTTATCTGAAACATCAATAATTACAACTTTGTTCGTTCCAGAAGTACTTCCGTTGCTACCTATGTAAATTTGTTTTCCTGTATAATCAGTGTCAGGTCCATTATAAGTAATAACTTGTGCATCATGAGAATACCCATCGGCAGAGTATCCACCAGCAGCAATGGGGTCTTTTGGATTTGAAATATCAATAAAGTTTGGCCCACCACTAAATGTATTACAACCCACTAAATAAGCAAAACCTTCTGCTTCATTAATTACTATATTATGGCAGCTTCCAATACCAGTATAAACCGCATCGGTAGTGAAAATTTCAGGAGGGTTTTCAACATTGCGCAAACGAGTTAAATCGAACACTTGCATGCCATGAGCCCCAACATTATCTGCAACTATAAATGCATGATCCTTATATACTTTAACATCTCGCCAAGTATTATTTATCGTTTCAGTTGGAACATTCCCTAAATAGATGGGTTTTGTTGGTTCAGTAATATCAATAAAAGCAACATTTGTATCTGTAGCTAGTAAAGCATACTCATTACCAGTTGTTGGGTCTGTCCAACCCCAAGAGTCGCTCCCTTTAGTTGCACCAAAAGTACTTATAGGTAAATGCGAGATTAAATCGTAATCCTTACAAGGGTAAATACCTGCGAAGCCATTTTCACAAGGGCTTATACGAGTAGAATCTGTTACTGGGTCGGGTTCAGATTCAATAGTTTCATTATTACAAGAAAAAATTGTTAGCATCAAAAAACATCCTAAAACTAATATTCTTAAGGTATTGGTGCTTTTTAAAGACCTGCTCATGTTTTGCAATTTTTTAATTATTCTTTTTCAATTTTAATATCATAGCATAATATCAAAACGAACAATTTGTTACATATATTATAATCTTAAAAACCTAATAAATAAAAGTTTAGATTATTGTACTAAATAACAAAATTAGTTTAATAATACTTAAAAAGCCTGACAACTCATCGATTATAATGTTAAAATTGAACGAATAAATACTCAAAAATGATTAGTTTTTATTGTTATAATAATAAATGCTTGGTGATTAATAAAAATAGCTTCTTATTTTTGCAGAATGATAGAAGATAAAAATCAACAAAGAACTCAATTAAGTGATTTAGGAGAGTTTGGACTTATAGAACATTTAACAAAGAATTTTAAAATCAAACAAACATCAACCATTAAAAGTATTGGTGATGATGCGGCTATTTTAGATTTTAAGAATAAAAAAGTTGTAGTTACTACCGATTTACTAGTTGAAAGTGTGCATTTCGATTTAAGTTATGTACCTCTAAAGCATTTAGGTTATAAAGCAGTGGTTGTTAATTTATCTGATGTGTATGCAATGAATGCAACAGCTACGCAGGTTACAGTATCAATAGCGGTGTCAAATAGGTTTCCGCTAGAAGCTCTTGAAGATTTATATGCTGGAATTGAAACAGCTGCCAATATTTATAATATAGATGTTGTTGGTGGAGACACAACATCATCTACAACAGGGTTATTAATTTCTATTACCGCTATAGGCGAAGTTGAAAATGATGTAGAAGTATATAGAAGTGGTGCCAATCCAAGTGATTTACTTGTAGTTACAGGCGACTTAGGAGGCGCTTATATGGGATTACAAGTGCTAGAACGAGAAAAAGAGGTATATAAGGTGAATTCAAATAATCAACCAGACTTAGAACCATATTCTTATATTATTGAGCGCCAATTAAAACCCGAAGCACGAAAAGATATTGTTAAATTGTTGAAGGATTTAGAACTAAAACCTACGGCGATGATTGATATTAGCGATGGCCTATCTTCTGAGATATTGCATATATGTAAACAAAGTAAAGTGGGCTGTGATATATATGAAGAAAAAATTCCATTGGATCCTCAAGTTATTTCTACTTGTGAAGAGTTTAATATTGATAGTACAACAGTTGCTTTAAATGGTGGAGAAGATTATGAGCTTTTGTTTACTATTTCTCAAGATGATTATTCAAAAATAAAAGCAAATCCAAACTTTTCAATAATTGGGCATATAAAAGAAGAGGGTGCAGGAACGCATTTAGTAACTAGAGCTGATACAAGAATTCCAATAAAGGCACAGGGATGGAAAAATTTTAATGCTTAAATACTAGTAAATTAGAATTAAGCTTTTGTCGGTTAGTTTTAGAAATTCGCTTTTTATGAATATATTCTAAAACTTTATTTATTTCTTTATATTTAGTTGTAAGCTCAGTTAAATTACCTGAACTACTAGTAGTAAATTCTTTTCTACAGTTTTTACACTTATACTCTTTAACATGGTAGGTAACTTCTTTTGTTATTCCTATATCATGCCCAAACATCTTACAATGTATGTTTTTCATAAACTTTCAACTATTAATAAATACTATTTTAAAGGAGAGACATTAAATGTATTAAAAAGCTGTTAAAGTTATCAACAAGATGTTAATAAATCGACGAAGCGAATGATTTCTTCTTTAAACGTTGAGTTCTTGAAGCATGAATCCGACTTAAAATGTCATTTATCTCTCTAAATTTAGGAGTTAGTTCAATTAAACTTCCGTTACTATTTGTAGTTAATTCTTTTTTACAATGCTTACATGTATATTCTTTAACATGATAAGTCACTTTTTTAGTTACTTGGTAATCATGACCAAAAATATTGCAGTACATTTTTGGGATAAAAGTAGGTTTGTTGGTAGTTTTTTCCATGGGTCAAAAATTTAGGGACAATAAACATAGGGAAAAAAATTAATAAAAACGATAAAGTGTAATTAATTTTCGATGAAATGCATTATATGTTGTAAGAAATCGCTTTTGTTTTCTATATGACTCATATGTCCATCAGGAAATTCTATTACTTTTGCTTTTACCTTTTTTGCTTGTAATATTAATAAGCTATAATCTAATACAGGATCTTTTTTACTAATTATCATCATCACCTTAAATTTTTTAGAGCTTAAAATGATTTCTCGATTTGGTCTTATTTTCATGCCTTCTAGTGCCGCAACGATACCTTGCAATGGAGTTTGTAATGCCTCATTTGTAATCTGTTTTATATCTTCAACTAAAGCAGTTCTATTTTTTGGACTGAATAAATTATTAATAGCAAGCCTAATAAATGTTTTATGATTTTGTTTAACAGCTAATATGGCACGGTCTCTATTTTTTTTTCTTTCTTTTGAATCTTCTTTTGCTGTAGAATTCATTAAGCATAAACCAGCAACGGCTTCTGGTTTTTTTTCCGCGAAAGCAAGTGCAACATATGCTCCCATAGAATGTCCAATAAAAATGGATTGCTTAATTTTTAAATGATTTAAAATTGCTTCAACTGCATTAGCCATTAATTCCATAGAATGAATATACCCTAAACAATCAGTTTGTCCATGCCCTAATAAATCAATACAAACAACTCTGTTTTTTTGAGTTAATTGAGGTATAAAAGCATCCCACATTTTTGAGTTTTCCAAAAACCCGTGAAGTAAAACTATAGCTTGCCCTTTACCTTCGTCTTTATAAAAAATATTAATGCCTTTGTGTACTAAAATCATATTTATACTATATTCGACAAAGATAAAACCAATCCTATGAATAAAACTAAAGAAATACTAATTACAGGATTTGCCTTATTTTCTTTGTTTTTTGGGGCAGGAAACTTGTTGTTGCCTCCGTTATTAGGTTATAACGCAGGGGGTAATTGGATTTGGGTAACTATTGGTTTTATGATTACTGCTGTAGTGATTCCTATTTTTGGAATACTAGCACATGCTAAGCTTCAAGGTACCATGTTTGATTTTGGAAAAAAAGTGTCACCACTTTTTAGTACGATTTATTGTATTTTGGTTTATGCTATTTCAATAACCATTCCATCACCTAGAACTGCAGCAGCAACTCACGAAATTGCAATTTTTCCAAATTTTGAAACTAACCCACTGCTAACTAGTAGTATTTATTTTACTTTGGTTTTAGTGTTTGTTTTAAATCGTTCCAGAATATTAAATTTTATTGGTAAATACTTAACACCTTTTATAGTTGTTATTTTGATATTAGTTATTTGTATTGGTTTGTTTTCTAGTAATGTTGGAATGAACATTTCAACTTTTTCAACACCAATTGTAGATGGCATTTTAGAAGGATATCAAACTTTTGATGCTATAGGAGCTGTAGTTGTAGGTGGTGTAATTATTATTTCTTTAAAATTAAAAGATTATTCAAATACAGATTCTTTAAAATCGATAATTAGGAAATCGGGTTTTATAGCAGGTTTTGGCTTGCTTCTAATATATGCAGGTTTAATAGCTGTTGGAGCTTTTTATGGAAAAGATATTTTTGTAGATGGTAGTTTAAGTAGCGACATGCAACGTGCTACTTTGCTAAGAGGAATAAGTATTGCTACTCTAGGCAATATAGGAAATGCCTTTTTAAGTGTATTAATAGCTTTAGCATGTTTTACTACAGCAGTTGGAATTATAACAGGGACTGCTGATTATTTTAAAGGCTTGTTTAATGATTCTAAGGTAGTTTACAATAGTGTTGCTGTTTTAAGTTGTTTAATAGGAATAGGCTTTGGTCAACTCGATTTCCACACTATTATCATGATAGCTTTACCAGTACTAATGTTTATTTACCCAATTACAATTGTTCTTATTTTGCTTAATGTACTTCCAGATAAGTTTGCTACAAAAACAGTTTTTAGACTTGTGGTTTTGGTAACATTTTTATTTAGCATTCCAGATTTTTTAGGCTTTATTATTAATCCAGAATATTTAGAAGGTGTAAAAACACTTATTCCATTGTCTCAATTTCAATTGGGTTGGGTATTGCCAGCACTTCTTGTTTGGTTGTTGTTAAATATTAAAACTTTTACGACTAAAGCGTCAGAGTAAACTAAAAAATGGCAGTTCAAGAAATTTTAACATACTCCTATAAAGATATATTTTCATTAAGTGTTATTCAATTTGAAAAAGCTTGTGTTTTTAATAAACCAGAACAAGTTGATGCTTACAGCATATACTGGATTAAAGAAGGGAAAGGTATATATAATATAGATTTTGAAAGTTATGCTTTTGATGATAATGTGCTTTTCTTTTTATCTCCAGGTCAAGTATTTTCAGTTGAATCTGAAAAAATTAAAGAAGCATATAAGATAACATTTGTTCGCGATTTTTACTGTATACAAACTCACGATAAAGAAGTAGCGTGTAATGGAGTGCTTTTTAATAATGTATACGAAACTCCTTTTGTAAAACCATGTGAAAGTGATACGCACAAGCTCCAATTTGTTTTAGAAAGTTTAATTGATGAGTTTAAAAGAAATGAAGTAACAGCACAATACGATATGCTTCAAACATATTTAAAGCAATTCATAATTCATTCTGTACGAATAAAAAAAGAATACCATATTATAAAAGATGATACAGAAACAAAACTCTTTAAAGATTTTAGTTTACTAGTTGAGCAGAATTTTAAAACACTACATTCTGTAACCCATTACGCAAACCGCTTAGGTGTTTCTCCTAAATCGTTAACCAAACACTTTCAAAAAATAGGCTCGCAAACACCTAGTGATTTTATTAAAAATAGAATTGTATTAGAGGCGCAGCGTCAATTACTTTATACTAACGATTCTGTAAAACATATAGCCTATGATTTAGGTTTTAACGATTCGGCATATTTTACCAGATTCTTCAAAAAAGCGACTTCAAAATCGCCACTTCAATTCAAAAAAGACCAAAGAAACTAGTCTGTCCAAGCATTAGGAACTTTTGTCCATTTTTTAGCCTTCATTCCTGTCGCATATTTGCATTGTAATTAAAAACGAACTTTTTGAGAACATCTCAAGAATTCAAAACAACTAGTATTCTCGTTAATGCTAATATAAATACTAAGCAATTATGAAAATAACAGAAAATACACAATGTCCTAATTGTTGGGGGTATCAAGAATACGATGAAAATCACCCAGAAAAGGAATTATGCGAATGCAAAAACACAAGTAAATAAATTAAAACAATAATTAAAAAATAGAAATTATGAGTACAAGAATTAAAACATTAAACCCAGAAACTACAACAGGAAAATCTAAAGAACTGTTTAACGCCGTTCAAAATAAATTAGGATTTATACCAAACCTAATTAAAGTATTTGGAAACTCTCCAGCAACTTTACAAACATATTTAAGTTTAGGAGAATTAACAGCAAGCGGAAACTTTAACAACAAATTTAGAGAGCAATTAGCGTTAGCAATTGCAGAAGAAAATGCATGTAATTATTGCCTATCTGCACACACAACTATTGGCAAAATGAATGGTTTAACTGTTGAGGAAACAGAACAAAACAGACAAGGTCTTGCAGCAGATGCAAAAACACAAGCAGGTTTACAATTTGCACAAAAGGTAACAAAAAACAGAGGTCAAGTTTCTACTGAAACTATTCAAGCTGTAAAGGAAGCTGGTTATAATGATGGTGATATTTTAGAAATCATTTTAAATGTAGTGTCTAATACGTTAACCAATTATGTAAACCATATTGCGGAAACCGAAGTGGATTTTCCAAGTGTTGAAGCAGGCAAATTTGCAGTAACTGCAAACTAATTATGAACGAATCGAAAGTCGTTTTAAAGAGTTCCGTCTCAACAATTATTGAGGCGGAATTGTAAAAACAATAACTAACATAAAAATACAATGGCAAATCCAATTAAAAAGAATTTAAAACACATTCACGAATTATTAGCGGAGGCTAAATTTATTGAAGCAATGGATACCTATCTTCATGATGATGTAGAATTAAGAGAAGCAAATGGTGAACCTAAAAAAGGAAAACAATTTAATCTAGATTTTGAACAAGATTTTATTGATAACCAATTAGCAGAATTTATAAGATATGAGGTTAAAGATATTGCTGTACAAGGAAATACATCTTTTTACACTGCAATAATGGAATTAAAGCTTAAAGATGGAAGCACAATGCTTTCAGAGCAAGCAGTTGCAACACAATGGAAAGATGGTAAAATTTATAGAGAACGTTATTACCACGCATAAGTTAAAACACAAACAAATTATATAGTCAATAAATAAAAACAGAATAAAAATTAAAAAACAAAATCATGAAAAATTTAGTAGTAGGATTATTTTTAGTAGCTTTTACATTAACAGCTACCGCTCAAGACAAAATGGATAAAAATGTTGTTAAAACTGTATCTTTTGAACAAACAGAAGGAGAGTTTACACAAAAAGCATTAACACTTTCAGAAGGGACGTATGTGTTTAGTGTTACAAATAATAACGCAGCTCCAGAAGTAGGGTTAGTTTTAATTGAAGACGGTAAAGATGGATCTAAACCTGAAAACCATATAGCAGATGCTTATGTTTCTCAAATGGTGAAACATGGTAAAACAGAATCTTCAAAAGAGGTTGTTCTTAAAAAAGGAACCTATAAATATTTTTGTCCTTTTAATAAAACACCACAATATACTTTAGTTGTAAAATAAATTATTGATTGTGACTAGTTAATTGTTGAAAAGGCGTACTAATTATTTAGTGCGTCTTTTCTAGTTTTTCACCCTTTTTATAGCGGTAAAAGCTTTGTCAACATATTTGTCTTCAACCAAAATAGTAAACTCATTTGTAGTAGAAATAACTTCATAAAGTACAACACCTTCCCAAGCTAACCGCTTAAAAAAATGATAATACAACCCAGCAACTTTCGAGTTGTCTTTGGGCAAATTAATAGTAATTGCCGATAAATTATCTTGTGCAGCTAGAAACGTTTCGTTTTCTAAATGTGTGGTAATATAATTTTTTAAACTACTAGAAATAATCATATTGCTTTCGTGAACGCCTCTAGTAAACGTGTAAAACAGTTTAGATTCTCCATCTATTTTTTCTAAAACTTTTGCATGATTATGTATTAAAGTATTTGAATTTTTTACAGTAAAATCAGTTAAGTTAGAACGTACAGTAATATCACCTAAATTTTGCAACATACGCTTCATTTTAACAGAATTTGAAAGCGTTACCGGTGGATTGTAACGTCTTAAAGCCATCATGATTGCACCAGGTTTTACATCCTTTTTTAGCATTTCGCTAATAGGTTTAGTAAGCTCAATAGCCAGAGCACTAAAATTGATAATGTTTCTGGATAAGGCTTCTTCTAAATAGGGTTGAGAGATTAAAATATCTTCTACACAGTTTGATACAGTTCTCATGTTAATTATATAACAATTTGTGTAAATGTAAACATTTTTTTCAAGAAATATCTTTATTGAAGGAACAGGTTGTAATTTTATACTTTAAATTAATATAAATGCGTGTATTAAAATTTGGTGGAACATCGGTTGGGTCTGTAGAAAACATTATTAATGTAAAAAATATAATTAATGATGGTAGTAAAAAAATCGTGGTATTATCTGCTATGTCAGGCACTACTAACGAATTAGTTGCTATTGCAAATTATATAGAAGATAAAAATTCAAATGAAGCTATTGAAAAAATTAATAAACTTCATGGAACTTATATAGCTACAATAAATAGCTTGCTTATTGATAAAAAACTAAATAAGCAGGCAAAAAATTATGTTTCAGAGATATTTAGTTTGTTAATAGATTCAACATATAAGCTGTATTCCGATGTTTTAGAAAATAAAATTTTAGCACAAGGTGAATTACTATCCACATTTATATTCAACTGTTATTTAAAGCAAGAAGGTTTGCGTTCTACATTATTACCTGCTTTAGGTTTTATGCGAATTGATGCAGCGAAAGAACCAGATTTGTCTCATATAAAAGAATATTTAGATAGAGCCTTTAAGTATTCAGAAGAAGCCGATATATACATAACACAAGGATTTATTTGTTTAGATGCTGAAGGTGAAATATCTAATTTACAACGTGGCGGGAGTGATTACACAGCAACTATTATTGGAGCCGTTGTTAAAGCTGAAGAAGTACAAATATGGACAGATATTGATGGAATGCATAATAATGACCCAAGATATGTTGAAAACACAAGACCAATTTCTAATTTGTCATATGATGAAGCTGCAGAGTTAGCTTATTTTGGAGCAAAGATTTTGCACCCGCAAACGGTAACGCCAGTTAGAGCTGATAATATTCCTGTAAGCTTAAAAAACACAATGAATCCCGTTGCTCATGGTACATTGATTTCTAATATGACATCAAACAATGGTATTAAAGCTATTGCTGCTAAAGATAATATTACGGCTATAAAAATTAAGTCAGGCAGAATGCTTCAGGCACACGGGTTTTTAAAGAAAGTTTTTGAAATTTTTGAAATTTATGAGACTTCTATTGACATGATTACAACATCAGAAGTTGCAGTTTCTTTAACTATTGATGATGACAGAAATTTAGATAAAATTGTTGCCGAATTAAAAGAATTTGCAATTATTGAAGTAGATAAAGCGCAAAGTATTGTTTGTTTGGTGGGGCACTCGGTGGTAAATCATCAAGACACTCATAAACTATTTAAGATTCTTAAAGATGTAAAAATCAGGATGATTTCATACGGCGGAAGCAAAAATAATATATCTTTATTGATAAACTCTAAAGACAAAATCAACACACTAAGAAAACTAAACAATTATTTATTTGAGTTAGTCACAGTATAAATACATGTAAATTGCAGTTTTTAGTGTTGTAGTTTGAGGGTCGTTTTTTAACGGCCCTCATTTATTTTTTATGAATTCATTAAATCTTCAATCTCGTCTGCTTCAATAGGAATATTTCGCATTAAATTAAATGGTTCACCCTTTTCTTGAATGACAACATCGTCTTCCAAACGAATACCAAAACCTTCTTCTGGAATATAAATACCAGGCTCTACAGTAAAAACCATGTTAGCTTGCATAGGCTCTGTTAAAATGCCATAATCATGTGTATCTAAACCCATGTGATGGCTGGTGCCATGCATAAAATATTTTTTATATGCTGGCCAATTAGGGTCTTCATTTTGTACATCAGCTTTATCAATAAGTCCTAGCTCTATTAATTCGCTAGTCATTACTTTACCTACTTCTACATGATAATCTGCCCAAATAGTTCCTGGAGCTAACATTTTTGTCGCTTCATTTTTTACTCTATTAACAGCGTTGTATACAGTTTTTTGTCTTTCAGTAAATTTACCCGAAACAGGAATGGTTCGCGTCATATCGCTTGAATAGTTAGCATATTCTGCTCCAACATCCATAAGAATTAAATCACCAGATTTACATTGCTGATTGTTCTCAATATAATGTAAAACATTAGCATTGTTTCCTGAAGCCACTATTGGTGTATAAGCAAATCCTTTTGATCGATTACGTAAAAACTCATGCATAAACTCTGCTTCAATTTCAAACTCCCAAACATTAGGTTTTACAAAATTTAAAATTCGTTTGAAACCTTTTTCGGTAATATTACATGCCTGTTGTATTAAATCTATTTCAATTTGATCTTTAACGGAACGTAAACGTTGCAAAACAGGATTGCTTTTAGCTACGCTATGCGCAGGATATTTATGTTTTAGCCATTTAGTAAAACGATCTTCTCTGGTTTCGGTTTCAACATTAGCTCTATAATGTTCATTAGTATTAATATAAACAGTATCGCATTGCGTCATAATTTCAAACATGATTTTTTCCATGTCTTGAAGCCAATACACTGTTTTAATTCCGCTAGTTGCAAATGCTTTTTCTTTGGTTAATTTTTCTCCTTCCCAAATAGCAATATGTTCGTTAGTTTCTTTTAGAAAAAGAATTTCACGATGGATTTCTTTTGGACAATCTGGAAATAAAACTAAGATGCTTTCCTCTTGGTCTACACCACTTAAATAAAAAATATCACGATGTTGCTCAAAAGGCATAGTACTATCAGCACTTATAGGGTAAATGTCGTTTGAATTAAAAACCGCTAAGCTATTGGCTTTCATGCTTTCAGCGAATTTTTTTCTATTTTTTATGAATAGGTTAGAATTTATTGAATGATATTTCATGTTAACTATATATTAAGTTTGCTAAATGTAGCAAATCTAAATAAATCATATATAATTATTTATTATATTTGATAATCCCTCAGATTTTTTGAAGACCAATAAGAATGTATGG
Source organism: Gaetbulibacter sp. 4G1 (assembly GCF_002741945.1). GTDB lineage: Bacteria > Bacteroidota > Bacteroidia > Flavobacteriales > Flavobacteriaceae > Wocania_A > Wocania_A spongiicola. Next base: position 367,133 of record NZ_MDVN01000022.1, on the reverse strand, counting down.
TTTAATAGATAAGCTTAAAAGCTTGTATTTTGCTATGCAAATAACTCTAAAACTTAATATGATGAAGAAAATTACTTTATTTATTGCCTTATTATTTTTAATAAGTGCAGAGCAATTAATGGCTCAAGCCGCCTTGAAAGAAATACCATTGCAAGAGCAAGTTGAACAATCTAGTTTAATTGTAGAAGGAAAAGTAATTGCAAAAAAATCATTTTGGGATGATAATCATCATAACATTTATACTTCAAATACAGTAGAAGTGTATAAGGTCTTTAAAGGAGATCAGCCTAAAACAATTGAGGTTATTACGCTTGGAGGTACAGTAGGGAATAAAGCTTTAATAGTTTCTCCTAGTTTGAAATTAAGAAAAGGAGATATTGGAATATTTACTTTATATGATAATAATATTCCTGTAGAATTAGAGGCTAAATCTTCAAATAAAAAGTACAGAACTTATAGCTCTTTACAAGGGTTTTACAGATATAATTTATATGATAATATTGCGGCAAACCCTTTAAGCAAAAAGAAAGGAATCGCTAATTCATTTTATAATGAAATAATAAATTATACTAAGTCAAACTACATAGAAATAGCTTCATTTACTACAGACATTAAAAAGACTACAACATCGAAGGTTTTCTTACCTCCATCAGCTATTACCTTTGCCCCTACAACAGCCACTGCAGGTACCAAAACGGTATTAACAATTTCTGGCTTAGGTTTTGGAGGAACAAAAGGAAAGGTTGGGTTTAGTAATGCGGATGATGGAGGAGCTACGTTTGTTGATGCATTAGATAGTCAAGTACTTACATGGTCCGATACACAAATAACAGTGGAAATACCTGGTGGAGCTGGAACAGGAATCATTAGAGTAACACATGATGATACTACTTCGGATGTTTCTGCAGCCACTCTAACAATTTCATATGCAGAACTTAATGCAACTTTTGATCCAGATGATGAGACTGGCCAAATGCCTCCAGGAGCTAATGGTCCGTTAGGGTTTTATGCATATCAAACTAGGCATGTAAATCGCAATGCTAGTGGTGGTTATACATGGGAAATGCAAACAGATTTTTTTAATGACTCAGAATTCCCTGGAGCTAAGGCAGATTTTGAAAAAGCACTGGATAGATGGCGTTGCGAAACTAAAGTTAATTGGACTATAAGTGGTTCAGCTACAACAACAGATGTTGTTGCCTCAGATGGAGTTAATGTTGTTAAATTTGATAATAACGCGGTGCCTGCTGATGACTTGCCAAATGGTGTTTTAGGAAGATGCTCTAGTTGGTATTCTGCATGTGGTGCTTTTGGTAATGCTTCAAGCTGGAATTGGCATGTAGCTGAATTAGATATTGTATTTGATGATGAGACTGATTGGCATTTTGGTACAGGTTTACCAGCATTTACCGAATATGACTTTGAAAGTGTAGCTCTACATGAATTGGGGCATGGGCATCAACTAGGGCATGTTATTGATAATTCAGCCCAAGTTGATAACGGAAATGATGTAATGCATTATGCTATTTCTAATAGTGAGCAACAACGTGTATTGACGGCTAATAATATTGCTGGCGCAACTAATGTGCACGGACGAAGCACTTCTGTTGTAGCTTGTTCACAACCAGTAATGACAGATTCTTCAATCTGTAACTTAAGCGTTGAAGAAGATGAATTAAATAGAGCTATTAGTTTATATCCTAATCCAGCAAAAAATCAATTTTATATAAATAACGCATCATATATTAATTTGCAAAAAGCTGTTATTTATGATATTAGCGGAAGATTGATTTCTGAGCACGATATTTCAAATGCTTCAAAAACTAAAACTATTGAAATACCAAGCGCCTCAAAAGGGATTTATTTTGTAAATATCCATTCCGATTCTGCTATGATTACAAGAAAGATGATATTAGATTAATAGTTAAGTTGACAAATATAAATGAGAGCCTGTGATATAATTTCACAGGCTTTTTTATTAACCTATTTAAAATTATTGAATCGTTGTTAAATAAATAGCTAAATTTTGCTAGACCATTAAGAATAACTAAATTTCATCAAAATAAAACAACCACCAATGCGACTTTTAAAAAACCTTATTATTTGCCTTATTTTTTGTTTTCATTATGGCTTTAGTCAACAAGCTTCAACGCCAGTAAAAAAAGTAGTGGAAGCTATTAAACAAAAGCAAGAGTTAACTCAAAAATCATTAGTTAAAAATGTAGCTTTTAAAAATATTGGACCAACAATAATGAGCGGAAGAGTTGTAGATTTAGATGTTAACCCTAACAATCCAAACGAGTTTTATGTTGGTTATGCCTCTGGTGGTGTTTGGCATACAGTAAATAATGGTTCTACTTTTGAGCCAATTTTAGATACTTCAAACACTCAAAATGTTGGTGATATTGCTGTAGATTGGAAAACGAAAACCATTTGGGTTGGTACAGGAGAAAACAATTCATCGCGTTCTAGTTATGCAGGTATAGGAATTCTAAAATCTACTGATAACGGAAAAACATGGGTAAATGTAGGGTTGCCAGATTCTCATCATATAGGTCGGATTCTCATCAATCCAAATAATTCAGATGAAGTAGTTATTGGTGTTACGGGTCATTTGTATTCTTCAAATAATGAGCGTGGTATTTACAAAACGACTGACAGTGGGAAAACTTGGAAACAAAAGTTATTTATTGATGATGTAAGCGGTGTTATTGATGTGCAACATGCACCAAATAATTACAACATTATGTTTGCTTCATCATGGACAAAAGACAGAAAAGCTTGGAATTTTAATGGTAGCGGTAATAATTCTGCAATCTATAAAAGTACAGATGCAGGTAGTACATGGACCAAAATAACGACTCAAGAAAGTGGTTTCCCAACAGGTAATGGTGTTGGTAGAATTGGTTTAGCGGTTTTTAATGAGAACATAATTTACGCGTTACACGATAGTCAGTTTAGAAGAAAAGAAGATTCAAAAAAAGAAGAGAAACATGGACTTGTAAAAGAAGATTTTAAAACCATGACTGCTGAATCTTTCTTAAACCTTCAAGATAAAAAACTTAATGGATTTTTAAAAACGAATGGGTTTCAAGAAAAATACCGAGCTGAAAATGTAAAACAAATGATTAGGAGTGGTAATGTAAAACCTATCGATTTAGCTAAATATTTAGAAAATGCGAACACAATGCTTTTTGATACACCTGTAATTGGAGCAGAAGTTTACAAAAGCGTTGATGGTGGAAAAACTTGGAAAAAAACTCATGATGATTATATTGATGGTTTGTATTATAGCTACGGTTATTATTTTGGTGAAATTAGAGTCGATCTACAAAATAAAGACGCTATATACATTATGGGAGTTCCTATTTTAAAATCTAAAGATGGCGGGAAAAAATTTGTGTCTATAAGTAAAGAAAATGTACATGCCGACCATCAAGCGCTATGGATAAACCCTAAAAAACAAGGGCATTTGATTAATGGTAATGATGGCGGGTTAAATATGAGTTATGATGATGGTGAAAGCTGGGAAAAATTAAATGTAAATTCGGTAGGTCAATTTTATGCTATAAACGTGGATAATGAAACACCTTATAATGTATATGGTGGCTTACAAGATAATGGCGTTTGGGTTGGAGCTCATAATGCTAGTAAAAATAAACTTTGGCAACAAGAAGGGCAGTATCCATGGCAAAGGCTTATGGGAGGAGATGGCATGCATATTCAAATAGATAACAGAAACTCTAATATAGTTTATACAGGATATCAATTCGGAAATTATTTCAGAATAAATAGAGATACAAAAGCGAGAAAGTACATTCAACCAAAGCATGAATTAGGCGAAAACCCATATCGATTTAATTGGCAAACGCCTATATTGCTGTCGCCACATAATCAAGATATTTTGTATTTAGGTGGAAATAAGTTAATGCGTTCCATGAACCAAGGAGATGATTGGGAAGCTATTAGTAATGATTTAACTAACGGAGGTAAAAAAGGAAATGTAGCATATGGAACATTAACATCCATTAGTGAGTCTCCTTTTCAGTTCGGATTAATCTATACAGGAAGTGACGATGGATTAATTCATGTTACAAAAAATGGAGGTGGAAGTTGGCAGAATATTTCAAACAATTTACCAAAAAACTTGTGGGTGTCACGTGTTATTGCTTCAAAGCATAAAAAAGAACGGGTTTATGTAACTTTAAATGGATACCGTTGGGATGATTTTTCGGTTTACGCTTATATGAGTGATGATTATGGAAACACATGGAAAAAGATAAGTTCTAATATTCCATTATCTCCAGTAAATGTGATTAAAGAAGATTCTAAAAACGAGAATATTTTGTATTTAGGAACAGATAATAGTGCATATGTGTCTTTCAATAATGGTTTGCAATGGGAGGTTTTTAGTAAAGGTTTACCAAGTGTTGCAGTTCACGACATTGTTGTTCAATCAAAAGCAAACGATTTACTTTTAGGAACTCACGGTAGGAGCATTTACAAAACTAATATTGCGCATTTTCAAAAAATGAATGCATCAAAAATGAATCAATCTATTGTTCTTTTTGATATTGAAGATGTAAAATATTCTACACGTTGGGGGAGTTCTTTTAGAGCTTGGTCAAAGGTTAATGAGCCTTCAATTAATATTAAATTTTATACAAATAAAGCTGAAGAAAAAGAAATCAAAATTCTATCAGAGAATAATTCTGAATTAGCTCAAATAAAAGTAAAAAGCGATAAAGGGTTTAATAATTTTGATTACGATTTAGCTATATCGGAAAAAGCTCAAAAAACACTGATGAAAGAGAATACGAGTGTTAAAATAAATAAAGCAGACAATGGTAAATATTATTTGCCTAAGGGTATTTATACCGTCCAAATAGAATCTGATAAAAAGGCTTTTGAAGTGAACTAAATGCACATAAATTAAAATGGTTCTAAATATAAATTTAAAGGCTTAACTTTTTGTCTATAAATTTATTGTAAAGTACCTTTGTATACTATATAACTAACTTCATAAAAATGAGCGGATTTTTTAAATCTTCGATAGGAAGAAAAGTAGCCATGGCGCTTTCAGCTTTTTTTCTCATGTTTTTTTTACTTCAGCATTTTGCAATTAATATTTTATCTGTTTTTAGCGCAGATGCATTTAACGAAGTATCCCACTTTATGGGAACAAACCCACTAATACAATATGCATTACAACCCGTGTTAATTTTTGGTGTTGTGTTTCATTTTGTAATGGGATTTGTATTAGAACTAAAAAATAAAAAAGCACAAGGCATGTCATATGCTAAAAATAACGGTGCTGCAAACTCGTCTTGGATGAGTAGAAACATGATTTGGAGTGGTGTTGCTATTTTAGCATTCATCATTTTACATTTCATAGACTTTTGGTTTCCAGAAATAAACACCAAATTTATCCAAGGTGATTGGTCTGGAACTATGGAAGGTGTTGAAGGGTTTCGTTATCACGAAGAGCTTACACATAAATTTCATAGCCATATTAGAACCATTGCCTATGTGGTTGCATTTATCTTTTTAATGTTGCATTTATTACATGGCTTTACTTCTGCCTTTCAATCTATGGGTTCTACCGCAGGAAGAAAGAAGACACTACAAAATATAGGGAAAGCTTATTCGATTATAATTCCGTTAGGATTTATTTTTATTGCACTTTATCATCACCTTAAATACGTATTATCATAGTTATGGCAACATTAGATTCAAAAGTACCTAAGGGTCCAATAAAAGATAAATGGACAGATTATAAAAATAAAATTAATCTAGTTAATCCTGCAAACAAACGTCATATCGATGTAATTGTTGTTGGTACGGGTTTAGCAGGAGGTTCTGCTGCTGCAACTTTAGCAGAATTAGGATATAACGTTAAAGCATTTGCTTATCAAGATTCTCCTCGTCGTGCACACTCAATTGCCGCTCAAGGCGGAATAAATGCTGCTAAAAATTATCAAGGAGATGGAGATTCAACATATAGATTATTTTACGATACGGTAAAAGGAGGCGATTATCGTTCGCGTGAAGCGAATGTTTATCGTTTAGCTGAGGTGTCTGCAAATATTATTGACCAATGTGTTGCTCAAGGAGTTCCTTTTGCACGCGATTATGGTGGTTTGTTAGACAATCGTTCGTTTGGAGGAGTATTGGTGTCGAGAACTTTTTATGCTAAGGGACAAACAGGACAACAATTATTACTAGGAGCATATTCAGCAATGAATCGCCAAATAGCACGAGGTAAAATAGAAATGTTTAACCGTCACGAAATGCTTGATGTTGTTATTGTTGATGGAAAAGCACGGGGAATTATTGCACGTAATTTAATTACTGGAGAAATAGAAAGACACTCAGCACATGCAGTAGTAGTAGGATCTGGTGGATACGGAAATGTATATTTCTTATCAACCAATGCTATGGGGTCTAACGCAACAGCAGCTTGGAAAATTCATAAAAAAGGAGCGTATTTTGCAAATCCATGTTATACACAAATTCACCCAACATGTATTCCGCGTTCGGGAGATTATCAGTCTAAATTAACTTTGATGTCTGAATCTTTACGTAACGATGGGCGTATTTGGGTACCTAAAAATATTGAAGATGTAACAGCAATTCGTGAAGGGCGTAAAAAACCAACCGATTTGTCTGAAGACGAACGCGATTATTATTTAGAAAGACGTTACCCTGCATTTGGAAACTTAGTACCTCGTGATGTAGCTTCTCGAGCAGCTAAAGAAAGATGCGATGCGGGTTATGGTGTTAATGCTACCGGCGAAGCAGTATATTTAGATTTTGCTTCTGCGATTACTCGTTATGGTAAAGAGCAAGCTAAAATTCATAATATTGAAAATGCTTCAAAAGAAAAAATATACGAATTAGGTCAAGCTATAGTTGAAGCTAAATATGGTAACTTATTCCAAATGTATGAGAAAATTGTAGACCAAAACCCATATAAAACTCCAATGATGATTTACCCAGCAGTACATTATACTATGGGAGGCGTTTGGGTTGATTATAATTTAATGACAACCATTCCAGGTTGTTATTGTATTGGTGAAGCAAATTTCTCCGATCATGGAGCTAACCGACTTGGTGCTTCGGCTTTAATGCAAGGTTTAGCCGATGGTTATTTTGTATTGCCATATACAATTGGAGACTATTTATCGGACGATATTCGAACTGGAGAAATTCCAACCGATACTAAAGAATTTGATGAAGCCGAGAAAGAAGTAACAGACAGAATTAATTTCTTTGTAAATAATAAAGGAACAAAATCTGTAGATTATTTCCATAAAAAACTAGGTAAAGTAATGTGGAACAAAGCAGGAATGTCTAGGAATGCAAAAGGGTTAGAAGAAGCAATGTCTGAGATTAAAGCTATTCGTGAAGAGTTTTGGAAAGAAGTTTCTGTTCCAGGATCGTCAAACGAAATGAATCCAGAACTTGAAAAGGCTGGACGTGTTGCTGATTTCTTAGAACTTGGAGAGTTGTTTGCCAAAGATGCTTTAATGAGAGAAGAATCATGTGGAGGTCATTTTAGAGAAGAATCTGCTGAAGAATCTGGACCGCAAAAAGGCGAAGCAAAACGTAATGATAAGGATTTTGCTTTTGTTGCAGCTTGGGAATATAAAGGAGAACCAGCAGATGCGGTTTTACATAAAGAAGAATTAGAGTTTAAAGATATTGAACTAAAACAACGTTCATACAAATAAGAAAGGCATTATGAATTTAACACTTAAAATTTGGAGACAAAAAGACTCAAAAACTAAGGGCCAAATGGTGGATTATAAAGTTACTGATATTTCAGAGCACATGTCTTTTTTGGAAATGATGGATGTTTTGAACGAGCAATTAGTAAACTCAGGAGAAGAGCCTGTTGCTTTTGATCACGATTGTCGCGAAGGGATTTGTGGAATGTGTTCCATGTATATAAATGGGGAAGCTCACGGTCCAGACAGAGGTATTACAACTTGTCAATTGCATATGCGTATGTTTAAGGATGGAGATACTATTACAATAGAACCATTTAGAGCAGCTGCATTTCCTGTAATTAAAGATTTAGTTGTAGATAGAATGGCATTTGAGCGTATTCAGCAAGCTGGAGGTTATATCTCTGTAAACACATCAGGAAATACGCAAGATGCAAATTCAATTCCTATTTCCAAACATGCAGCAGATGAAGCTATGGATGCTGCAACGTGTATTGGCTGTGGAGCTTGTGTAGCAACTTGTAAAAATTCATCAGCAATGTTATTTGTTGGAGCAAAAGTGTCTCAATATGCTTTGTTACCACAAGGGCAGGTTGAAGCTGCAGACCGTGTGCAAAATATGGTAGCCCAAATGGATTTAGAAGGATTTGGAAACTGTACTAATACGGGGGCTTGTGAAGTTGAATGCCCTAAAGGGATTTCTTTAGAAAACATAGCACGTATGAATAGGGAATTAATGAAGGCTAATTTGTAAGAATAGAAAATCATTTTTTATAAATATTAGTTAAAACCCATGTGAATACATGGGTTTTTTGTTTAGCTTTAAAGCTAAATTTGCTAAATGAACTTTAATACTATATTTCTATTCTTTCTTTTAAGTTTTTCTTTTATTAGTAACGGTCAAAACGCTTCAATAAATAAAGAAGTATTACTTAATGAAACAACACTTTTAAATCATTTAGAGACACTATCCTCAGACTTATATGAAGGAAGAAGAACAGGTACTAAGGGCGGAGTTAAAGCTAGAAAATATATCGTTAACCAATTCCATTTATTAGACGTTTTACCTTTTAAAGAAAATTACGAACATTTTTTTTCGTTCAAAGCTAGTGGTAAAAGATATGAAGGCGCAAATGTTTTAGGGCTTGTTAAAGGCACAGAATCACCGCATAAGTATATTGTAATTAGTGCGCATTATGACCATGAAGGAATAAAGAAAAAGAAGATATACAATGGTGCAGATGATAATGCTTCAGGAATTAGTGCTTTATTTGCATTTGCTGAATATTTTAAAAAGAATCCACCAAAACATTCGGTTATTTTAATAGCTTTTGATGCTGAAGAATTAGGTTTAAAAGGATCAAAGCATTTTGTAGAAAGTGCCAGTATTCCTCACCATAAAATAGTTGTTAATTTAAATATGGATATGATTAGTCGTAGTGATAATGATGAATTATTTGTTGTTGGAACACGTTATAATAAAACACTTAAGTATTTGGTTTCTACTTTTAAACAATCTAATAAAATTAAACTTACAATAGGTCATGATGGAGAAGATGGAAAAGAAAACTGGACCTATTCGTCTGATCACGCAAGTTTTCATAAAAGAGAAATTCCTTTTTTATATTTTGGGGTTGCAGACCATAAAGATTATCACGAACCAACAGATGATTTTAAAAACATTCACCCAGAATTTTATAAAGATGCAGTAAAAACAATTATTTTACTTTTTGAGAAAGTAGATGCTAGTCATTTTTAAAAATAAGCTCTTAATTGAATGGTTCCAGTATGAATAGTTTTGCTGGTTTCCGTTTTTCTACCAAAGTAGTTTAAATTTAAATCTAAAAATGTAGTGAGCTTTTTTTGTGCTAATATACTCCATGTAAAGTTTTTTCCAGGTTGTAAACCTTCTAACATTTGATACGAAACAGGCGTATTTGCGTTACCATTAAAGGCATTCGAAAAATAATTAAACTCACCGTTTATAGCATTCTTGTCTTTATTTGAAAACGCAAACGAAGCACCATATTTTTGCTGTTTTAAAGATTCAAAACCACCAATAGTATTATCCTTTTGTGTGTGTTGATAAAATATATCAAAGCGGGAATTATCATTAAATAGATAAGAAATTTTAGGATTAAAAAGCACTTCATCAAAATTATAATTTTTGCTAACAAAATTTTCGCTGACACTTTCATTTTTATCAAAAGAAGATTGAAATGATAATAGCCAACTTTCTTCAATTTTATGATTAAAATTAAATTGATGACTTTTTAAGCTATTCTCAATAAACCCGATGGATAAGGTGTTTCGAGATTTGTTTGATAAATAAGTGTACGATGTGGTATAATGCTGTTTCCCGCGGTTAAAAAATAACACATTTCTAAAATTTAACTGTAACCCTAATTGATTGTTTATATCGTTTTCAAATGGATTCAGGTTAAAACTGTTACCATCGCGCTTAATTTTTCTATCAATTAAATAACTGGATTGATTGTAAAAATGCGACCAAAATTTTCTCGATTTATTTTCACTAACAGACCATTGTGATGGGTTAATCGTTAAGGTTTGACTCAGCCTATTCTGATGTGTCTTAATATAGATACGATTGGGTAATAATACACGAATATATTTGCCTTGATCTTGAAACTGAGCAATTTCAAACTCTTCTAATTCTTGAATACCGTTTGTGTTGTAATCAATCCATGTGTAAGTGCCTTGTCCAGACTCGACTTCAACATATGTAAAATCTTGTTGAGGTAATGTGCCAGAATTAGTTTCAAAAACGATATTCCATAATATTATTTGCTTGAAAAGCTTTTGATTAAATTGTAACCTAGAGTTTAAAGACTGTTCATCATCAATAGTATTATCTTCACTTTTTAACGTTCTGTAATTTGCAAAAAGAGATAAATTTGTGTTGGTGTTTTGAATAAGTTTTGAATCTAAATAAAACGTATTGGATGTATTTACTTTTTGTAATTCGTTATTTCTAATACTGTCGTTAACTCTATTTTTATATCCAACTTCTGCAAATACTTTAGTACTATCTCCTATGCCAACAAAAACTTCGTACGATTTGAATTTTTGACTTAAAGGTGTTAATGTTTGGGTAGAAATATCTTTTTGTTCGTTACTTTCAATAGCTAATTTAGTACCTATCCAGCTTTTTTGCATACCATAGGTTATGCTATTATATGACCTCAAGAAAGTTGACGTATTTATGTTTGATGTTGCGTTTAAAAAACTAGAGTTAGAATTAATATTAAATTTGTTAAGAAATAAATTTACATTGGTAACATGCCTGTTTCCGTTAAAATTTTCAGAGAATTCTAAGTGTTCAAATTGATAATTTATATTGCCTTTTTTAGGATGAATGAGTTGTAAACCTGTTTTTGAAAATTGTTGATTTCCCAAAGGATTTTCAATGTTCCAATCACGAGAAAATTCAGCATTATATAAACGCTCGATTGTTTTAAAATTATTTTGAATATAGTCCCCATCAATAAAAGCATTTAAACTCCAAAGGCTGTCTTTTTTAGTGATATTTTGAATGATTTTAAACTTGCCCGCAAAGCCATCGTTATCTTCATCATTTAATCCAGAAAATAAATTTAAATCATTTTTACTTCCAGCGGCTTCAAAATGAATAGCAGTGTTTTTAGTAGGGTTATAACTTCCGTTAACAACTGCTATTTGAAGCTTTGTAGGAGCAACAAGCTGTACAATAGGCGCATAATTTCCTAGATTAGTTCCAACATACTCATAAATATTATTGATGGCATTAATATTCCCTAAAACATAATCGCCTTGATTGGTTCCAACTTGGGTAAAGGTAACGCGGTATAATTCATCATTCGGGTTGTTAGAAAACACAAAGGCTTCAACGCCTCCAATAAGTTCCTTTTTATATAAAACTCTATTATCGTTTAAAGCTTCTAAAACTTCTGATGGTGCAACCATTTGTGCTCTATCATCTCCAGCATTTGCTAATATTTGTACTTGTTCAGTCGATAGATTTTGCTGTAAAGGCTGGTTTTTTGCATCGTTTTCGGAATATACTGAAATACCAAGTTTTAATTTTTCGCTTTCAAAACGCCCACCTCCAAAAACAACTAAGCGCGAATAATTGCGCTCACTAACTTGATAGTCGACAATAATACGCATTTCAGAAGTTATTGGAAATGTAGAATTGAAAATAATTTCACCTGCATTATAATCTATAATATAGTCCTCATTTTCGCCACGTTTTGCTGTAACGCCGTTTACATAAACAGTTTCACTACCAGAAACAATAAGTACAAATAGCTCGCCGTTTTGCCCTTGTAATTTGTAAGGCCCTTGATTGCCTTCTTGTGCGTTAAATTCACTTCTAGTAAATTGCCCGCGAACAAAAGCTCCAGCAGCAAATAAATTGGTTTTTGCATCTTCATTACCCAATTTTGCGTTGATGCTTAACCCTTGAACACGCTTAGAAAAACTAGCAAAATAAGAATCGGTATTTAGTAAATCTATATCACCAGCACGAATGTTCCAGTTGTCGCTAAACAATTCAATAAAAACTTGATCAAATTCATCTAATCGTTGGCTATATCCACTTTCTTGTAAAGGGATGTTTGCATCTTGAATAGATGCACGTAATGATACTTTATCGTTTAGTTTTCCTGTTATTTGTAAATCTAATTCGCTGTTTAAAACCGAATTTTGATTGTTTCCAATAGTAACTCCACGAGAAATGCTACCAGATGTGGTTAAGCCATCAAAAGGAATAAAATTTGTAGATTCTGTGGCTTGTGATAATTTATATAATGTTTGAGCATTACTATTATTTTCAACAATTATATTTTCGTCTAGTTGCTTATAGGTTTTGGTTAAAAAATCTGGAAATTTTAAATAATTTATAATGATTGAATCAGCTTGAATTGGCTTTTTAAAAGTTAAAAGCGCTTTTGCAAAATCTACAGTATAGTACGTGGAATCTATTGTCGAGTTATCCTTCCTTTTAATAGAAAACGAATTTGAGTTAATGCTAACACTGTCTATTCTAATAGTATCTTTTACAGCAACTTTTTTAGTTTTGTAATTAGAAGTTTGGTCTTGGGAAAATCCGTAAAAACCAATCAAAACAATAAAAATGCATGTAATAAACTTCATCAGATACTTAAACTGCAATACGTTTAAAATATTTTGTTAATAGCTTCGTTAAAACTCCTTATATAAATAATAGTGTAAATGTAACGCATTATTTATTTTAGCTAAAATTCTTATTTGATACATGAAAATTATATCCTATAACGTAAACGGCATTCGTGCAGCTGTTAATAAAGGCTTTGTTGATTGGTTAAAAAGCGCCAATCCAGATGTTATTTGTTTGCAAGAAATAAAAGCGATGAAAGAGCAGTTAGATTTAAATTTGTTTGAAGAAGCAGGTTACAAATATAACTATTGGTTTAGTGCACAAAAAAAAGGCTATAGTGGAGTAGCTGTATTGTGTAAAACAAAACCTAATCATGTAGAATATGGCACAGGAATAGAATCAATGGACTTTGAAGGCAGAAATATAAGAGTAGATTTTGATGGTGTTTCTGTAATGAGTTTATATTTACCATCTGGTACAAACGATGCACGGTTGAATCATAAGCTGGAATATATGGATATGTTTCAAGACTATATAAATACACTTAGAAAAAAAGTACCAAACTTGGTGATTTGTGGTGATTATAATATTTGTCATGAAGAAATAGATATTCATAACCCTAAAATGAAAGGTGTATCTGGGTTTTTACCAGTAGAGCGCGAGTGGATTGGAAACTTTATTAATAGTGGATTTATAGATTCTTTCAGATATTTAAATAAAGACTCTCAGCAGTTTAGTTGGTGGAGTTATCGTGCCAATGCACGCGCTAATAATAAAGGTTGGCGATTGGATTATGCCATGGTTTCGCAACCATTACAAGAAAATATCAAAAGAGCCGTTATACTCTCTGATGCGGTACATAGTGACCATTGTCCAATTTTAGTAGAAATTGAAAATTAAAGTAGAGTCATCAAATTAATAAAAAAACAACCCAAAATCATGATTAAAAAAATTTCGTTAGCAGTATTTACCTTAGTACTAGTAGCTTCGTGTGTATCGCCAAAAGTATATAAAGAATTAGAAGGTAAATATGCCAATTTAAAACAAGAGAACAGAAAGCTTTCGAACGAAAATGAAGCCTTATTAAATGCAAAAACAGCTGCTGAAAATGAATTAAAACAAATTCAAACGGCTTATGATGAGGCTGTTGCTGAGCGCGATAAATTACAAGCCGATTACAATGCAGCAAAATCCAATTTAGATAATTTAAAAGCGTCGTATGATGCTTTAGAGAAAAACAGTTCTGCATCTATTGCCGAAAACTCTAAGAAAAACAGAGAACTTTTAGCACAATTAGAAGCAAAGGAGCAAGCTTTAGCTGCTGAAAACGCGCGATTAGCAAAACTCAAAAAAGAGTTAGAAGACCGATCAAACCGTGTAGCAGAATTAGAAAACGTAATTGCATCAAAAGATGCTGCAATGACAGCGCTTAAAAATGCTATATCTAGAGCGTTAACAGATTTTGAAGGCAAAGGACTAACCGTTGAACAGCGCGATGGAAAAGTATACGTGTCTATGGAAAATAAGCTGTTATTTAGTTCAGGAAGTTGGGCAGTAGGAACAGAAGGACGTAGAGCTGTAAAACAGTTGGGCGGTGTATTGGGCGACAATCCAGACATTGCAGTTTTAATTGAAGGGCATACTGATAATGCACCGTATAAAGGTAGCGGAAACTTAAGTGGTAACTGGGATTTGTCTACTAAACGTGCAACAGCCATTGTAAATATTCTTAGAGAAAATGCATCTATAAATGCAGAAAATTTAACAGCTGCAGGTCGTGGTGAGTTTGCACCAATTGCAACCAACGATACTGCAGAAGGTAAAGCAAAAAACAGACGTATAGAAGTGATTTTAACACCAAAGTTAGATGAGTTGTCTAAGTTGTTAAACGATAATTAATATTTGGGCGTTACCACAAGGGTCGCACTTTCGACAGTCGCTCTCTGAGAGGAGCTTCAACAAATGCCTCAATCGCTAACGCATTAAAAAAACCTTTCAAAGCAATATTGTTTTGAAAGGTTTTTTATCTTTATCGACTAGTCTGAAAATCTAATTAGTCTAATAATCTTATAATGAAATACACAACACTACCAAATACCGATATAAAAGTTAGTAAAATATGTTTAGGAACCATGACTTGGGGAAATCAAAACACTCAAGAGGAAGGGTTTTCTCAAATGGATTATGCATTAGACCAGGGTGTAAACTTTTTTGATACTGCCGAAATGTATGCGGTTCCTGCTAGTCCAGAAACTTATGGTAGTACAGAACGTATTATTGGAAATTGGTTTGCAAAAACAGGTAATCGCGACAAGGTAGTTTTAGCTTCAAAAATAGCTGGTAATGGCGATTACACAGCGCACATTCGCACCAATGGTTTTGCGCCTGAGGCACTTAAAGAGGCAGTGAATAATAGCTTAAAACGTTTACAGACAGATTATATTGATTTGTATCAATTACACTGGCCAGAGCGTGAAACTAATTATTTTGGAGTTAGAGATTATAAGCATAATCCAAATGATGTTTGGAATGATAATTTTAATGAAGTACTCCATACACTTGATGGTATAATTAAAGAAGGAAAAATTAGAAATATTGGTGTTTCAAACGAAAAAGCTTGGGGAACCATGCGCTATCTAGAAGAATCTAAAGACCATAATTTACCAAGAATGGCAACCATTCAAAACCCATACTCTTTATTGTGTAGAACTTTTGAAGGCGATTTAGCCGAAGTTTCTATCCGCGAAAACGTGGGCTTATTAGCCTATTCGCCAATGGCGTTTGGTGTGCTGTCTGGAAAATATATTAAGAATACAGCAGCAGATAATGCACGTTTAAAATTATTCCCAAGATTTGGTCGTTATACCAATCCGCAAGCAACAGAGGCTACAAAAAAGTATTTAAAAATTGCTGAAGATAATAACATGACTTTAGCCCAAATGAGTTTAGCCTTTGTAACACAGCAGCCTTTTGTAACCAGTAATATTATTGGTGCTACCAATTTGGAACAACTCAAAGAAAATATTAATAGTATTGATGTTGTTTTAAGTGATGAAGTATTAGCACAAATTAATGAAGTGCATGATACGATTCCTAACCCTGCGCCTTAATTAATAAGTCATCATTTGACAGTTTATGAATATAAATCGGAACAATACGCTCATTTAATTGAGAGAATATGGATTGTAGAAAACTCTGAAAAAGAAGTAGAAATAATAATTCCGCCTAATCAGTATGTTAATTTAATCGTTCCGCTTAACAACTCTAAATATAAAAGAAATCAAACCTGGATTACTAAACCTCATATTGATGGAGCTTCTTCAACAAACACTATTTTAGTATACCCTAAAGGTGCTAAACTTGTTGGTATTCGATTTTTTGCTTTTGGAATGTTTCCTTTTTTTCAAATTCATGGCAAAAAAATATTTAATAAATCATTAGAATTCACAAGCACAGGTAAAATTTTAAAACACTCAAAATCAGAATCTAACTTAGATTTAATTGAAAAAATCCATCAATTACTAAATCATTTATTTTCAGAAACATCGTACAAAGAGGTCCTTCAAATTAAAGATTTTTATAAACAATTTAGATGGAATGATGATACTTGTTCTATTGAAGAATACTGTAAAGCAACTAATACTAATTATTCAAGACTTAATCGTAATTTTACTAAAATAATTGGCATTTCTCCAAAAAAATTTGAACGCCTTATTAAGTTTCGAAAATCACTTTGTAATTTAATTGGCACTAATGATAGTTTAACGTCAATTGCTTTAAATTCGGGATATTTTGACCAAGCACATTTTATTCGGGAATTTAAAAAATTCTTAGATTACACACCTTCAAATTATCAATCATTTGTAAAACAAGATGATAGTAGAAACAGTTTAATTAATTACAATTTCAAATTATTCTAATCTGCTTAAAATATACAATTTATCAATTCTTATGTGTTCTATTTTTACTCTCAGTATTTATGAGTAATAATAAACAATGAAAATTAAGAATATAATATTTGATTTTGGAGGAGTACTTATAGATGCGAATCCGAGATACTTTTACCAAGACGTCTTTAATGATTCTGAAAAGATGGAATTGTTTTTAGAAACAATTTGCAGTGCGTCATGGAATCTTAAACAAGATGCTGGGCGTTCATTTAGCGAAGCTACTCAAGAATTAATTAATAAATTTCCTGATTACACAGATGAAATTAAATTATATTATTCTAATTGGCCAAAGATGATTAAGGGTCCAATAAAAGAAAATGTAAATTTAATTGACAAGCTAAAAATTCATTACCGACTATTTGGGCTTACAAATTGGTCTGCCGAATCATTTCCAATAGTTTACAATCAATATCCCTTTTTTAAAAAGTTTGAAGGTATAGTGGTATCTGGAGATGAAGAAACTATAAAACCTGATATACAAATTTATAATGTATTACTTATTCGCTATAATTTAAAAGCCTATGAATCATTGTTTATTGATGATGCTAAAGAAAATATAGAAGCGGCTGATAAACTTGGTTTTAAAACCATTCATTATAAGGATAGAGGAAGTTTAAAACATGAGTTAAAAAAGTTCAATATAAATATATAAGAATGACAAAAATTAAAATTGGGATTATAGGCTATGGCTCTTGGGTTAAAAAAGCATACATACCAGCTTTAAAAAAAGATGGTAGAGCAGAAATTATAGCCATTTCTGCTAGAAGTGAAAACACTATTAAATCAATTAAAGAAGATTTTGGAATTAGTATAGATATCTATAAAGGTTATAAAGATTTATTGGCCTCTCCAAAAATTGAAGCAGTCATGATTGCTGTTCCAGATTTTGTACACGCAGAAATTATATCTGCTACATTAGCAGCGAATAAAGCTGTTTTTTATGAACCTCCAATTGCCCACACTAGAGTATTACTTCCTAAAATAATTAAAAGTTTGCTAAGAACTCCGCTAATTACATATGCCGATTTAGAGTTAGCTCTTGTACCAGCCATAGCTAAAGCTGCTGATTTAATAAAAAGAAAAGTTATTGGCAACGTACAAACGGTGAGTATTAAATTACAATCTCAATGGGGGCCAGAGCCAAAGCAGGATATAAATAATATTGCGCGATTATCAGTTTGGTATACACATGTTTTAAATGTTTTATTAGGCTCAACACCTAAACGAGTTCTGATTATGGACGGATATGGTACTGAAGGACGTAGACAAAGTCAGAGTACTGGGTTTTTTGATTACAATGGGATATGGGGTGAGCTTAAAGTAAATACAGATAGTTGCGAAAAACTAACCATTAATGTAGAAGCTGTTGGAGATAGCGGCAACATTCAAATAGATGTTTTAACAGGCGAAATAAAAGTGAGAACGAAAAAAAGCCCTATTTGGGAAATAGAATATTTACCAGCAAAGCAACCTTATGCTAGCTGGCCAGGGATGCATGAATCGATAGCTGCTTTTTTGGATTCTATAGAAAAAGGAACTTCTAACTTTGCTAATGCTGAAGTTGTAGCCAATTTGAATTTAATTGCGTTAGCTTCAGAAGAATCAAAAGACACAGGAAATTGGGCAAAAGTTAAAAATGTAAATGAATTACAACTTTATACTTAAGACAAGTTTTATGTAGGTTTTTCAAAAAGACTGACTATGGTTGAAGAGTTTTAGTACGTGTATAAACCGTGCTTGAGGCAGTAAAGGCATACTCTTAAAGCAAAAGGAGTCCAAATTTAAATTTAGGAATAAAATTTTGCAGATAACCATGTTGTTCCTTCACACAATGACGTATAAAACAAAAACGCCTTACTAAACAAATAGTAAGGCGTTTTTAAATTATTTAATTTGATTACCATCTTTATCGAAAAAATGATATTCTAAGTATGTGTAAGCATCTCTTGGTAAAACTTTAACCCATTTTTTGTGTTCCAAAAACCATTTTGAACGCACTGATGGAAAACCTTTTGTTAAGAAGGCCGCTATAAAAGGATGTGTGTTTAAAGTCAACTTTTTATAGTCTTTTTTTAATAGTCTTTCAAGATCGTGATTTATTTTTTGCACCAATCCTATAGGTGCTTCAACTTCTTGACCATTAACCCCGTTTGGATTTTCCTCACGAGTTTTGATGTTCATTTCTGGTCGTACACGTTGTCTTGTTATTTGTATCAATCCAAATTTACTTGGAGGCAATATTTTGTGTTTTGCTCTATCATCCTTCATTTCATCACGAAGGTGATTAAAAAGCTTTTGCCTATTTTCTGCGTTAGTTAAGTCAATAAAATCTACTACTATAATGCCGCCCATATCACGTAATCGTAATTGACGAGCCATTTCAGTAGCTGCGATTAAATTTACTTCTAATGCTGTATCCTCTTGACTGTTTGCTTTGTTAGATCTGTTACCGCTGTTTACGTCTATAACATGTAGTGCTTCGGTATGTTCTATTACCAAATACGCACCTTTTGCCATAGAAACGGTTTTACCAAAGGAGGTTTTAATTTGTCTTTCAATTCCAAATTTTTCAAAAATTGGAACTTTAGACTGATACAATTTAACTATTGATTCTTTTTTTGGTGCAATTTCTTGCACGTAATCTTTAATTTGATAATAAAGCTCTTCATCATCAACAGTAATTCCTGTAAAGGTGTCGTTGAATATATCTCGTAAAATAGACGAGGCTTTATTCATTTCTCCTAATACTTTACTTGGATGATGGGCTTTATGTAGCTTTTTACACATTGCTGTCCAACGACTAAGCAAATTTTGTAAATCTTTATCTAGTTCAGCTACTTTTTTGCCTTGTGCTACAGTACGAACAATTATACCAAAACCTTGCGGTGTGATACTTTTTACCAATCGTTTTAATCTGTCTTTTTCTGCTTTGTCTTCTATTTTTTGTGAAATAGAAATACGACTAGAAAAAGGAACTAAAACAATATATCTACCAGCAATAGAAAGCTCTGAGCTTATTCTAGGGCCTTTAGTTGATATAGGTTCTTTTGCTATTTGTACTAATAGCGATTGATTAGATTTTAAGACGTCGGCAATTTTGCCGTCTTTCTCAATATCTTTCTCGAATGGGAAATTTTTTAAAGAAAAATCTTTTAGTTTACCTGTGCTTACACGTTTTGTGAATTTTAAAAGAGAAGGAAGCTTTGGACCTAAATCGTGATAATGCAAAAATGCATCTTTTTCGTAACCTACATTAACAAATGCAGCATTTAGTCCAGGAACAGCTTTTCGTATTTTGGCTATAAACACATCACCAACCGAAAAGTCGTTACTATCTTCGTCTTTCTGTAATTCAATAAGTTTTCCATCTTTTAATAAGGCAAAATCAACGTTTTCGGAACTAGATCGAATGATCAATTCTTTATCCATTTAGTTAATTTTAATCCATCACTTTAAATAAGCGACAGATGGATTATACATTATTTTTTTCACAGGATTTTTAAATCTGTGGAGTTCATAAAACACCTATAGGCGTTAAAAAAAATTAATGAACTCATTTCAAAGAACTTGTTGTTTTTAAAACCGAAAAAAGTAGCTAATCTAACTACTTTTTTGGTTTATTTTTTCTTTTTGTGACGGTTAGCGCGTCTACGTTTTTTACGTTTGTGCGTCGCTACCTTATGTCTTTTGCGTTTTTTACCACTTGGCATAAATAGTGTCTTTTTAAATTAATAATTCGTTTAACGCTCTTTTTTATTTAACGTCTACATTAGTTTTAACGCCTTCTACAAAAACTTTTGCAGGCTTAAATGCAGGAATATTATGAGCAGGTATTTTAATAGTTGTATTTTTTGAAATATTTCTTCCAGTTTTTTCAGCTCTTGTTTTAATAATAAAGCTTCCAAAACCTCTTAAGTACACATTATCACCACTTTCTAATGATGTTTTTACTTCTTCCATAAATGTTTCAACAGTTGCTTGAACATCACCTTTTTCAATTCCTAATTTCTCAGAAATTTTTGCTACTAAATCAGCCTTCGTCATTTTTAATATTTTATTTTTAGTTACTATTATAGATTATAAAAGGGATGCAAATATAGGAATTAAATATTCAATATTTCAAACCTAATTCATTAAAATTTAAGATTATAAACGTTTATTTTTGTTTGCTCTATTTAACTAATTAATGATATTTACAAAAATAGTAACTCGCTGGTATTCAAATAATAAGAGAATTTTGCCTTGGAGGCAAACTAAAGACCCTTATTATATATGGTTGTCTGAAATTATTTTACAACAAACGCAAGTGAAGCAAGGGTTACCTTA
This sequence comes from Gaetbulibacter sp. 4G1, assembly GCF_002741945.1. Taxonomy (GTDB): domain Bacteria; phylum Bacteroidota; class Bacteroidia; order Flavobacteriales; family Flavobacteriaceae; genus Wocania_A; species Wocania_A spongiicola. The sequence goes on along the minus strand of NZ_MDVN01000022.1, from coordinate 345,990 downwards.
TTACGAAGCATTTGTTAGTAAATACCCATCTGTTTTTGATTTAGCCAATGCCAAAGAAAACGATGTGTTAAAATTATGGCAAGGGCTTGGTTACTATTCTCGGGCTAGAAATTTACATACAACCGCAAAACATATTGTTAGTGATTTAAATGGAGTTTTCCCAAATAACTATAAAGACTTATTAAAATTAAAAGGAGTTGGTGATTATACTGCTAGCGCCATTGCGTCTATTTGTTTTAACGAAAATACGGCTGTGGTTGATGGCAATGTTTATCGAGTGCTGTCTAGATATTTTGAAATTGATACACCTATAAATTCTTCGAAGGGAGCAAAGGAGTTTAAAGATTTGGCTCAAAAGCTAATTGATAAAAAAAACCCAGCAGAATTTAATCAAGCTATTATGGAATTTGGAGCTGTACAATGCAGACCAAAAAATCCAGATTGCAATATTTGTCCCTTAAATAGTGGATGCATGGCTTATAATAAAAACAGAATACATGAATTACCATTTAAAATTAAATCCGCAAAAGCGAAAAAAAGGCATTTTAATTTCTTGGTATTTATTTCAAAAGACCAGAAAACAATATTAGAGAAGCGAGAAGGTAAGGGCATTTGGCAAAATTTATATCAATTTCCTTTGATTGAAACTACTAGAGAGCAAAGCAATGGCTCATTTAAAAATTATATAAAATCACACCATTTATTAAAAAATAGATCTTTTGAATTGGTGTTATATAATAAGGACGTAATTATTCACAAATTATCGCACCAGCATTTATATACTAAATTTTGGATAATAAATATAGACACTCTGAATGTTAACGGAATTTTAGTTGATGAAATTCGCGATTTTCCAGTGCCTATTATAATTAGCAATTTTATTGATGCGTTTAATTTTTGATACTTCATTATAAACAATCATATTTTTTTATTAATTTTAAGTTTATCAAATGCAAAAGAGTAATTTTGCATTAATTAAATAAAAAAATTATGTCTGGAACGTTAAATAAAGTAATGCTTATAGGGCATTTAGGAGATGAAGTTAAAATGCATTACTTTGAAGGAGGCGGATGTATTGGACGTTTTCCGTTGGCTACAAACGAAACTTATACAAGCAAACAAACTAACGAGCGTATTACAAATACCGAATGGCATAATATAGTGGTACGTAATAAAGGTGCCGAAATTTGCGAAAAATATTTAAGCAAAGGAGATAAAGTTTATATTGAAGGTAGATTGAAAACCAGAAAATGGCAAGATGATAAAGGTGCAGATAGGTATTCAACTGAGATTCACTGTACCGATTTTACGTTTTTATCAACTAAAAAAGAAAGCGAAAATAATGCAGCTAGTAGTGCTATAGCTCAAACACCTGTAGCTAAACAATCTGAAGAAACTAAACCTGTTGGCGAAGAAAATGATGATCTCCCATTTTAATATAAAAAGCGGCTCTCGATTTATATATCGAAGCCTATGTTTAACTAATACTTTGGTAATTGGATCCTGATCCCGCGAGTTTTATAACATTACTTACTGCAATTGATTTTTCAGTTGTTAGCGGTTTTGCTTTATTGTTTTTGCTTTTAATTTGTTCTGCACTAATCTCTGGTGCCGAAGTAGCATTATTTTCACTTACAAGAACCGATATTGAAGAAGGCTTAGAAGTAAAATCGAAACGTATTCAAATCATTGCTAAACTTTTAGAACACCCAAAAAAGTTATTGGCTACCATATTAGTGTCTAACAACTTTATTAACATAGCCATTGTTATTTTATTTGCTTATTTAGGTAGCAATATGTTTGAGTCTATTACTTCTCCAATATTAAAATTTACGATAGAAGTAATAATTGTAACCTTTCTTATACTATTATTTGGCGAAATATTACCTAAAATTTATGCCAGTAGAAATAAGTTGAAATTCGCCTCTTTTATGGCGTATCCATTACGTGTTTTAGACGTGTTATTAACTCCAATTAGCATGCCTATGCGAGGTGTTACTTTAGCAATTCATAAAAAACTAGGGAAACAAAAATCTAACTTAAGTGTAGACCAATTATCTCAAGCTTTAGAACTTACAAGCGAAGACGATACCACCAAAGAAGAACAAAAAATATTGCAAGGTATTGTGTCCTTTGGAAACACAGATACAAAACAAGTTATGCGCCCTCGAATAGATATTTTTGCACTTAATATAGAGCAAAGGTATGCTGAAATTATGCCTGAAATAATTGCTAATGGATATTCAAGAATTCCAGTTTTTAAAGATAATATTGATACCATTGAAGGGATTCTGTATGTAAAGGATTTATTGCCTTATATAGATAGAAAACAATTTGATTGGTCTACATTATTGCGCGAACCATTCTTTGTGCCAGAGAATAAAAAGTTAGACGATTTAATGGCGGAGTTTCAAGAGAAAAAAGTGCATTTAGCTGTTGTTGTAGATGAATATGGAGGAACTTCTGGGTTGATTTCTCTAGAAGATATAATTGAAGAAATTGTTGGTGATATTAGTGATGAGTTTGATGATGAAGATTTGATGTACTCAAAACTTGATGAGAATAACTATGTGTTTGAGGGTAAAACAGCGTTAAAAGATTTTTATAAGGTTGTTAAGGTTGAAGACGACTCTGTTTTTGAAGATAACAAAGGCGAAGCTGAAACCATTGCAGGGTTTGTTTTGGAAATATCAAAGAGTTTTCCTAAACTAAATAGTAAAATAAATTTTGAAAATTACGTTTTTACTATTGAAGCCTTAGATAAAAAACGTATTAAACGCATTAAATTAACTAGAACTTAATGAATAAGAATTTTTATGCATTAGTATTAATATTGGTTTGCCTGTCCTGTGGTGAAAGTTATGTACCAAAGCCAAAAGCTTATTTAAGACTAGATTACCCAAAGGCTAAGTATATAGAATCAAACTTAAATATTCCTTTTACATTTGAAACTAATATTTTAGCTTCAAAAGTAGAGATGAAAGCTATTAATGCATCTGCTAAAAGTTATGGTATTAATTTAGAATACCCATCATTAAAGGGCACTATTTTTTTAACCTATAAAGCCGTTGAGGGTAACAAAAAAGACCTAATCGATTTGTTGCGCGATGCGCAAAACTTCACTCAGAAACATAATATAAAAGCCGACGGAATTTTAGAAACAGTTTATGAAAATCCTAGTAAAAAAACTTACGGAATGTTTTATGAAGTTGAAGGTAATGCGGCTTCGCAATCTCAATTTTATATAACAGACAGCATTAATCATTTTTTAACAGGGTCGTTATATTTCTACGCAAAACCTAATTACGACTCTATACTTCCTGCAGCGAATTATTTGCAAAAAGACATTAAACATATTATGGAAACTGTGGCTTGGAAATAAAAAAGCCTCTCAATTTTGAGAAGCTTTTAAAAGGCAGAAAATTTAAAAAATTAAGCCTTAGCTTTTTCTGCGCAACACGCTTTTTTACAATCTGCCGCACATGCTTTTTTCTCTGCATCGGTTTTGTTAGCGCAACAAGCTTTGGTGCAATCTGCAGCACATGCTTTTTTTGATGAAAACCCTTCAACGGTTTTCATGTCGCTAACTTTATAAATATCGGCAACTTTAGTTACGGTTTCTTCAAGAGAAATTGGTGTAACCTTAGCCTCATTATATTCAACCATAGCTAGTTTTCTGTCAAAATCTACCTTAGCAGATTTTACGCCTTCCATTTTGGCAATTTTTTTCTCAATGGTTTTTGCACATCCAATTTCGCAAGTCATACCATCAATAGTAAATTCTGCTTTGGCATATGTAGCATTAGGGTCTAAAGCTTTTTCAGTAATAGCTTCGTTTTCAATAGCAACAGTTTTAACTTCTGGTTTAGCTTCATTTTTACAACTTAAAGCAAAAAGTGTAATTAATGTAACTACTATAATATTTTTAAATGTCTTCATTATTTTAAAGTATTAAATTCTCTACAAAACTACTAAATAATGACGTTTATTGCACAAAAAAGTAGAATTTTGTGATTCTAAAAACAGGATAAATGAACAACATCAATTTAAAATGGATATACCTATTTGCACTTTCATTAATTTGGGGGAGTTCGTTTATTTTAATTAAAAAATCCTTATTAGGGCTAAGCCCATACCAGTTAGGTGCTTTAAGAGTTATTATTACAGGTTTGTTTTTATTTGTTATTGGTTACAAAACAGTAAAAACAATTAAGCCTAAAGATTGGAAGTGGCTTATAATTTCTGGGTTTTTAGGGTCTTTTATCCCAGCCTTTTTTTTTGCTATTGCAGAAACCGAAATAGATAGTGCAGTAGTTTCTATTTTAAACTCATTAGTACCTTTAAATACTATTTTGTTGGGATTTGCTGTGTTTAAAATAGCATCAACAAAACGACAAATATTAGGTGTAATTGTTGGCTTTATAGGTACTGCAATATTAATTTTAAAAGGCGCCCATTTAAACCCAAACCAAAACTACATGTATGCGGTTTTTGTTATTTTATCAACCGTTATGTATGCTTTTAATGTTAATATAATAAAGAAGTATTTACAGCATGTAAAACCATTGACTATAGCTACTGGTAATTTTGTAGCTATATTTATTCCAGGTGTTGTCGTATTATTATTTACAGATTTCTTTTCAAAAACAACATTTAATAACCCGGAGTTTAAAATGGCAATGGTGTATATTACCCTTTTGTCTCTTTTTGGTACAGCCATGGCAAAAATATTATTTAATAAGTTAGTGCATCTTTCTACGCCTGTTTTTGCATCATCTGTTACTTATGTTATGCCAGTTGTGGCATTAGCGTGGGGTGTTATTGATGGTGAAGGCTTTAGCTTTTTACAAGGCATAGCTAGTTTAATTATTTTGCTTGGGGTTTATTTGTCTCATAAACGGAGAGGATAAGGTTGGTTAATAATCTTAAAATCAGGTGTTTATTTTAAAATACTTCGTCAGAAATTATTTTAAACCAATTTTTTTCACGAAATTTAAGAACCTTACAGTAAGTTTTATGATTGAAACTTAACATAAATCTATTTTAAACTTCCTAAATTATATATAGTACATGATAAAATTTTAATATGAGGGCATAAAGTTTTACTGAAGCTCTCAGTTTTTTAATTAATGTTTAATAATTAAAAGATTTAAGCAGATGAAAACAATAACACTTCCTATTCGGTTTGGCCTCGTTACTAGTGCAGTACTTATTGCATACTTTTTAATTTTAGCTTTGTTTAATAAACATACTAATCCGGTTTTTAGTTTTTTTAATGCTGTTATTACAGTTTTTGGAATATATGAAGCCGTTAGGTTAAAAAAGCTTAGAGATGCTGAACTTTTTTCTTATGGAGAGGGGTTTAAAACAGGTATTGTAACAGGCTTTGTAGCTACCTTATTTTTTACTCTGTTTTTCTTGTTTTATGCAACTGAAATTAATCCTGGTTTTTTGCCAAATTTACTTGAAAAACTCAATGGACAATTTAATTTAGATATAGGTATGGTAACTTTTGTTGTTGCAGTAATGGGGCTAGCTACATCTGTAGTTTCTACGCTTACAGTTATGCAATTATTTAAAAATAGTAGAAATATTCTTCAAAACAAATAAAACGTTTGTAGTTTAATTAATTAGCTGTATATTTGCACTCATTTTTTGAACAAATTAATTAATAAAAATTCGCTATGTACGCAATTGTAGAGATAGCAGGGCATCAATTTAAAGTTGAAAAAGACCAAAAAGTTTTTGTTAACCGTTTGCAAACTGAAGAAGGTAAGAAAGTTTCTTTCGATAACGTTCTTTTAATTGGAGATGGCGACAAAGTAACTGTAGGCGCCCCAGCTATAGACGGAGCTCAAGTAGGAGCAAAAGTCTTAAAGCACCTTAAAGGTGATAAAGTAATCGTTTTCAAAAAGAAAAGACGTAAAGGTTACCGTGTAAAAAATGGTCACCGTCAATCTTTAACTGAGATAGTAATAGAAAGTATTGCTGCATCTGGAGCTAAGAAAGCTGCTCCAAAAAAGGAAACTAAAAAAGCAGAACCAAAAGCTAAAGTTGAAAAAGCTGCACCGAAGGCTGAAGCAACTCAAGATTTAAGCAAATTTACTGTTGCTGAATTAAAAGAGATGGCTAAAGCAAAAGGGATTGAAGGAATTTCTTCAATGAAAAAAGCTGATTTGATTGCTGCATTAAGCTAATTATTAACAATATAAAAACTTAAGACAATGGCTCATAAAAAAGGAGTAGGTAGTTCTAAGAATGGTAGAGAATCAGAATCGAAACGTTTAGGTGTTAAGATATTTGGTGGTCAAGCTGCCATTGCAGGAAACATTATATTAAGACAACGTGGTAATACACATCACCCAGGTGAAAATGTTTACCAAGGGAAAGATCATACTTTACATGCAAAAGTTGATGGTCTTGTGAAATTTACAAAGAAAAAAGATAATAGATCTTACGTTTCTGTTGAAGCTTTTGAGGCTTAAGAAACTTTTCTATTTAAAATATAAAGACCCTTTCTGTTTACAGAAAGGGTTTTTTTATGCGTTCAAATTATATAACCTAAAGTTTTATTTAATGTTAATTAAATTTAAAATAGATGTATTTTTTAGTTAATAGATAACCAAAACTTAAAAAACAGTTAAAATACTTGGCAAGCCAATTTTGTTATTTCGTTGAGAATTTAATCAACAAAAATAACCATGAAAAAAAGTTACGTATTTTTATTATTTACACTATTATTTTCTCTCGCTAGTATTGGGCAAAATGGAAATATTCAGGGAACAATTATTGATGAAAAAGGCTTGCCTATTCCTTTTGGAAATGTTGTAATTGAAACCTTAAAAAAAGGAGTTATTTCTAATGAAGACGGAAAGTTTTTATTTGTAGATATCCCAGAAGGGAAACAAACAATTAAAGTTACATATATAGGATATGAAGATTCTGAAATTGAAGTAGATGTAGAGGCAGGTAAAACAGTTGCAATTATTATAGACATAAAAACGACAGTTTTAGAGCTTGAGGATGTTTTTATTACAGGATATAATAGTAGTCAAGCGAAAGCTTTAAATGCGCAAAAAAATAAGCAAAACATAACAAATGTTGTCTCTACAGACCAAATAGGGAAATTTCCAGATGCCAATATTGGAGATGCTGTTAAGCGTATTCCAGGTATTACCATGCAGGTTGATCAAGGAGAAGCGCGTAATATTATAGTTAGAGGCTTGGCACCTCAATTAAATTCGGTAACGTTAAACGGGAGTCGTATTCCTTCTGCCGAAGGAGATAATAGAAATGTGCAAATGGATTTGATTCCATCAGACATGATTCAGCTTATTGAAGTTAATAAAGCTGTAACTCCAGATATGGATGCTGATGCTTTAGGTGGGTCTGTTAACTTAGTAACAAGAACTTCTCCTAATGGTTTTAGAGTAGCTGCAACAATGGGTTCAGGCGTTAATTTAATTACGGATAAGAGAATATTAAATGGTTCGTTTTTAATAGGTAATAGAACAAAAGACAACAAATTGGGTTGGATGATTTCTACTTCAATAAATGATTCTGATTTTGGTTCAGATAATATTGAGTTTGAGTGGGATGATAGTGAGTCGCCTTATGTAAAAGAATCCGATATTAGAACTTATTTAGTACAACGTATAAGGCGCAGTTTTTCAGCTAATTTAGATTATGCTTTTAATGCAAATAATACAATTAGTTTAAAAACGATGTATAATTGGAGAGATGATAGAGAAAATCGTTTTAGGTTGCGTTATAAGGATATTGAGCTTATTGATGAAGATAATCCAGATCTGGGATATCAAGCTGAAATTAGGAGACAAACTAAAGGAGGTATTGATAATAACAGAAATAAAAACACACGTTTAGAAGACCAACGTGTACAAAATTATGCTTTAAACGGAAATCATATTATTGGTAAAGCTGAATTAGATTGGATGGGGTCTTTCTCAAAAGCATCAGAAGAACGTTTAAACGAAAGATATATTGAGTATAGAAATAAAGATGTTGAGATTATTTCAAATTTATCAAATCCAGAATTTCCTTTTTTTAGCCCTAGAAATATAGTTGATGTTAACCCTAGTGAATTTGATTTAAAAGAGATTACTGAGGAAAATCAATATACAGATGAGAAAGATTATAACTTTTATGCTAATCTTAAGTTCCCAACAAAAATATTTGGAAAAAGCGGATTTGTTAAGCTAGGAAGTAAGTTAAGATTTAAAAATAAAGAACGCTCTAATAACTTTTATGAATATGAAGATGAAACAGGAGTTTTTGATGTGTTTTCAGATCAAACATTAGTAGATCAAACAGATTCAGACTTTTTAGCAGGAAGCAGATATGCTGCAGGATTATTTGTTGATCCTATGTTTTTAGGAAAACTAAATTTAGAAGACACTAACCTTTTTACAAAAGTTGATGTACCAAGTGAATATGCAAGAGCTAACTTTAAAGTGAAAGAAAATGTTATAGCTTCTTATGTAATGATAGATGAGAAATTATCAGACAAGCTTAGTCTTTTAGCTGGATTAAGGTTAGAAAACACAAATATTGAAGCTACGGGGAATCAAATTGAAGGAGAAGAAAATATTTTAGGGACTATTACTAAAAAAAGTAATTATACAAATGTTTTACCAGGAGTTCATTTTAAATATAATGCATCTAATAACACGATTTTGCGCTTCGCGTGGACTAATACTTTGGCTAGACCAAATTATGCAGATTTAGTACCAAGTGTTGATGTGGTTACCGATGATGAGGAAGTGTTTTTAGGAAATCCAGATTTAAATGCCACAACATCAATGGGTTTTGATTTGATGGCTGAACATTATTTTAAAAACATAGGTATTATATCTGGAGGCGTATTTCAAAAAAATATTAAAGATTTTGTTTATACATTTCAAACAGAGGTTGCAAATGACGCTTTTGGTGCAGGAACAACAGGATACGACTCGTTTCAACCACAAAATGGAGATGATGCTAGTATTTTTGGAGCAGAAATTTCTATTCAGCGTAAATTAGATTTCCTTCCAGGTATTGCTAAAAACCTAAGTGTTATGCTTAACTATACGTATTTAACATCAAGTGCTGATGGTATAAGAAATGAAGATGGCGAAGAAAGAAAAGATTTAGACTTGCCTGGAACAGCCCCAAATATGTTTAATGGATCGTTAGCATATAGCGATAAAAAGTTAAGCTTACGTTTATCTGCTAATTATTCAGATTCATATATTGATGAAATAGGAGGCAATAATCTTGAAGATAGATATTATGATGAGCAATTTTTATTAGATTTTAATGCCTCTTATGCCATAAATGATGCATTCAGTGTGTATTTTGATTTAAACAATATTACAGACCAACCCTTACGTTATTTTCAAGGCATAAAAAGCAGAACCATGCAAGAAGAGTATTATGGAAGGCGCATTAGCTTTGGTGTTAAATATGATTTATTTAAAAAGAGATAAAGATGAAAAAAAATAGTATAAGAATATATTCGATTTTTGCATTTACTTTTTTAATAATGTCATGTGGTATTAGGCGTCAAGTAGCAACAGAAAAAACAATTTATGATACAGACGACCCTGCAATTTGGATAAACCCTAATGATGCTTCAAAAAGTATTGTTTTTGGCACCGATAAAAATACTAACGGTGCAATTTATGCCTTTGATTTAGACGGTAAAATTATTGAAGATAAAACCATACGAGGACTTAAACGACCAAATAATGTAGATTTGGAATATGGTTTTAAACTTAATGATTCTGTTAAAACGGATGTGATTGCATTTACTGAAAGAGAAAACAAACAAATACGTTTGTTTTCGGTTCCAGATATGAAGCCTTTGGATCAAGGAGGTTTTAAGGTTTTTGAAGATGCAAAAATACCAGAAGGGAATTTGCCAATGGGTATTGCTCTATATAAATCTCCAGTAACAAAAAAACTTTATGCTATTGTGGGAAGAAAAACAGGACCTAAAAAGGGTTATTTATACCAATATCTGTTAACCTCTGAGAGGCTAGGTGTTAAAGCAAAATTAATAAGAAAGTTTGGAGCATTTAGTGGGCAAAAAGAGATAGAAGCCATAGCTGTAGATGATACAGAAGGTTATGTGTATTATTCAGATGAAGGCGCTTGTATTCGTAAATATTATGCCGAGCCAGAAAAAGGTGATAAAGAATTAGCCTGCTTTGGTGGCGAATTTTTTAAAGACGATATAGAAGGTATTGCTATCGCAAAATATGAAGATAGAGGGTTCTTGATTGTTTCTAATCAGCAAGCACATACATTTAATATATTCGATTTAAAAACGAATGCTTTTGTTAAAGAGCTTAATTTAGGCACTGTTGAAACTGACGGTTGTGATGTTACTACTGCTAATTTAGGAGATAAATTTCCTAATGGGTTATTTGTGTCTATGAATAATAAAAGAAACTTTTTTTATCACGATTTAAGCAAATTAAAATTGGTAGAATAGATAGGTTTTTATGTCTTTAAAATATCTCGAACAATTTTTAAATGATGATTAGTATGCATTTGCAAAAAATGTAAAGTTTGCTTTTTTGATAATTTCCCAAAAATAAAATGCTTAAAGTAAGCTGCTTTGGGTAGTTTTTTTAAAGTATCAATATGGTTTCTTGCAGTTTGTAATTGGACATGTAAATCTTCTGATGTTATTATTTGGGGAGGTAAAACAAACTTTGGTGCTTTTGCTTTACCTCTTGGAATATATTTTAGAGGGAATAAAATGGTGCGCCAAAAATTAAATTCTCGCTTATAATCTTTTGGGTTAGATTTTATGGTCCATTCACTAACGGCATTAAAAACCTTTAAACTATGGTCCAGTTGCCAGCCAACATCAGATGTTGTAACCTTTGGATTTGTTTTATCCTTAAAAGGAATATTTAGCTCTATTTCAGCTAGTAACAAATTTAAAGCTTCAATTTTTTTGTAGTTCATTATTACAATTTAATTTAAAAAGGTATTAATTAAATTCTTAACTTTATCTATTGCATTTGCAATTATGTATTGTTTCACCTAAAAATTATTGTTTATGCTACCGTTTAGAACAGAAATTAGAAACTCTCCAACGCAACAAACTATTAAGGTTTTTTTAAGCGATGAATCTTTAGATAATAATGTTAAGCATTATTTGGAAAGCTTTAATGAAATTGAGCTTATTGAAATACGAAAAAGTGTTGAGCGTAATCGCGTTTCTGAAAATATTACCATCTTTAGAAAAGATGGTGTAGATATCAATTCGCTGCAAACTAGAATTAATGAGGGTTTGAATAGATATTTCTCATCCAAATAAAAAAAACCCAAACATTTCTGCTTGGGATTTTAGTTTATAATGAGATGCTGAAACAAGTTCAGCATGACGTCAATTAATATCTGTAATGCTCTGGCTTGTATGGTCCATCAACAGTTACGCCAATATAACTAGCTTGCTCTTCGCGAAGTTCTGTTAATTCAACTCCAATTTTTGCTAAATGTAATTTTGCTACTTTCTCGTCTAATGCTTTTGGTAGCATGTATACATCGTTTTTGTAAGCATCAGCATTATTCCAAAGCTCTATTTGTGCTAATGTTTGGTTTGTAAATGAGTTACTCATTACAAAACTTGGATGTCCAGTAGCACAACCTAGGTTTACTAAGCGACCTTCGGCAAGTATAATAATATCTTTTCCGTTAACGGTATATTTATCTACTTGAGGTTTAATAGTGTTTTTGGTATGACCATGGTTGTCGTTTAACCATGCCATATCAATCTCATTATCAAAATGCCCAATATTACAAACAATAGCTTTGTCTTTTAAAGCTTCAAAATGACGTGCTTGAACAATATCTTTATTTCCAGTGGTTGTAATTACAATATCAGTATTACCAATTACTGTTTCTAATTTTTTAACTTCAAAACCATCCATAGCCGCTTGTAACGCACAAATTGGGTCTATTTCTGTAACAGTTACAATACTTCCAGCACCTTTAAAAGAAGCAGCAGTACCTTTACCAACATCGCCATAACCACAAACAGTTACACGTTTTCCGGCTAACATAATATCTGTAGCACGACGAATTGCATCTACAGCACTTTCTTTACATCCGTATTTATTATCGAATTTAGATTTTGTAACAGAATCGTTTACATTAATGGCAGGCATTGGTAATGTTCCATTTTTTACACGTTCGTATAATCTGTGAACTCCAGTTGTTGTTTCTTCAGATAAACCATTAATTCCAGCTGCTAATTCTGGGTATTTATCTAAAACCATATTGGTTAAATCACCACCATCATCAAGTATCATGTTAAGTGGTTGTCTATCTTCACCAAAGAAAAGAGTTTGCTCGATACACCAATCAAATTCTTCTTCAGTCATATCTTTCCATGCATAAACTGCAGTTCCAGCATCAGCAATGGCAGCTGCTGCTTGATCTTGTGTAGAGAAAATGTTACAAGAGCTCCAAGTGACCTCCGCTCCTAAAGCTTGTAAAGTTTCAATTAGTACTGCTGTTTGAATAGTCATGTGTAAACATCCTGCAATACGAGCACCTTTAAGAGGTTGTGAATCTTTATATTCTTCACGTAAACTCATAAGCCCTGGCATTTCGGCTTCTGCTAATTCTATTTCTTTTCGTCCCCAAGCCGCAAGCGATATATCTTTTACTTTATTAGCTACGTAAGGAATTGTTTTTGTACTCATAGTATTTTTTCTTAATGTTTTAAAGTATAACAACTTTGTTTTAGCCCTTAAAAATAGTTAAATTCGCTAATCAAAATTGTTATGAGTCTTAGACCGTGCAAAGATAATCAATAACTTTCAGAAAAGTAAATGCCTCTTTATAAAACCATTACTCCAAACTCACAAACAACTGTTAAAATCTGGAAAATTTCGGAATCTTATAATGAATTGATGCAATCAATTACTTTAAAGCCTAAAAGTTTAGAACGTGTTTTAGGTATGAAAAGCGAAATGCATCAACGCGGTTTTTTAAGTGTTAGAAAATTATTAGCTGAATTGGGATATTCAGATTCTGATTTGTTTTACGATGAAAACGGAAAACCACATTTAAAGGATGGCAAGCAAATATCAATTACACACTCATTTAATTTCTCGGCTATTATAGTAAGCAGTTTAATTGTTGGTATTGATGTTGAAAAGCAACGTGATAAAATTACTATCATTGCTCATAAATTTATAGAGTATGAGTTTGATTATTTAAATAAAAATGATACTGATTACATAAAAAAGCTAACAGCAATTTGGTGTGTAAAAGAATCGTTGTATAAGCTTTATGCAACACCAGGATTAAGTTTTAAAAAGCATTGTTTAGTTATTCCTTTTAATATAGCTGATGATAAAACCCTAGCGTGGATTGATTATGAAGGCGAAAAGCATCGATACAATATTCAATTTTTAGAGTTTGAAGGTTTTACTTGCGCTTATGCCATTGCTTAAATGAATAGTATTTATAGCGACATACAAAGATCAATTTTAAATAACGAAAAATTATTGGCCGTTTTAATTGATCCAGATAAGTTTTCTGTTGAAAATGTTACAAGTTTCTTTAAAAAAGTGAATCAATCTATTGCAACTCATATTTTTATTGGTGGAAGTACAGTTGAGGATAAGGTTACAGAAGTATTAGTTTCAGAAATTAAAAAACATACAAAACGCCCTGTTATTATATTTCCTGGTGACGTATCTCAAATTACAGATAAAGCAGATGCATTATTATTTTTATCCTTAATTTCTGGTAGAAATCCAGAATATTTAATTGGAAAGCATATAGAATCAATTCCAATATTAAAAAACACTAATTTGGAAGTGCTTCCCACAGGGTATATTTTAATAGAAAGCGGAAAACAAACGGCAGTTGAACGTGTAACAAAAACACAGCCTATTGATAGAAGTAATATTCAAAAAATTACAGATACCGCAAAAGCTGGTGAGTTTTTAGGAATGAAATTAATGTACTTAGAAGCAGGAAGCGGTGCATTAAACCCTATAACTAATAAAATTATTGCAAAAGTAAAAGATGAAATACAAATTCCGTTAATAGTAGGCGGTGGAATAAAAAACATAGTACAATTAGAAAGCGCATATAATTCTGGAGCCGATATAGTCGTAATTGGCACTGCTTTTGAACAATGCGAATCCTTTTTTGACGATTTAAAAAAATAAACTATCATACTGAACATGTTCAGTAACTCATAAAAATAATTAATAAAATGGAAGTATCAGTAGATTTAACTTTGTCTCCTTTACAAGATGATTACGAGAAGCATATCATAGATTTTATAAAAGCACTGCGTGACTCTGAATTTACCATTTTAGAAAATCCGTTAAGCACTCAAATTTTTGGGAGCTATGATAAGTTGATGCCTTTTTTGAATGAAGAAATTAGACGTTCTTTTGAAAACACAGATATTTCTGTTTTAACAATGAAGGTGGTAAAAACAAATAGAAGCGACTATGAGCCAAATTTTTGATTTTTTTCTAGAAGCATATCGGCAAACACCAACAATTCAAATACTATTAGAAGCTGTTGCTTTTGTGTTTGGTATAGCAAGTGTTTGGTATGCTAAAAAAGAAAACATTTTGGTATACCCAACCGGAATAATTTGCACTGTAATAACTGTTTATCTTCTCTACATCAATGAATACTTTGGAGATATGATGATGAATTTTTACTATTCTGTTATGAGTGTTTATGGCTGGTGGAACTGGTCTAGAAAAAAGGGAGATAAATATGTAGTTCCAATTTCTAGAACAAATACTAAAGAGAAGGTAATTGGCTTTTGCTTATTTCTATTAACAATGATAGTTACTTATTCAGTCTATAAAGCAAACGAATACGATATTCAAATCGCTAACTATATAGATGTATTTACATCTGGAGTTTTCTTTACAGCTATGTGGTTTATGGCCAATAAGAAATTAGAAAACTGGACATTATGGATTTTTGCAGATTTAATTACTATACCTTTATATGCTTATAGAGGATTAGGAATGTTATCATTACAATATTTAATTTTCACCATTTTAGCAATTCAAGGATACATTGCATGGAAAAAGAGCTTAAACAACAACCTACAAACTGCTTAAAAGTCGTTTTATTTGGTCCAGAATCTACTGGAAAAACGACACTATCAAGACAGTTAGCCAGACACTATAATTCGGTATGGGTACCAGAATATGCACGTGAATATTTGCAAAACAAATGGAATAATGAGCGAGAAACCTGCGAGCCAAAAGACTTATTACCTATTGCTAAAGGGCAGATGAAATTAGAAAATGAATTAGCAAAAAAAACTGAAACTGTTTTGATTTGCGACACAGATCTGTTAGAAACCAAAGTGTATTCCGAGGCTTATTACTTAGGAGCTTGTAACACTACTCTTAAAAAATACGCCTTACAGAATACTTACGATTTATATTTTCTAACTTATATTGATGTTCCTTGGGAAGCAGACGACTTAAGAGATAAACCTAAGCATAGGTTAGAAATGTTTAATGCTTTTCAAGAAGCATTAGTTAAAAATAATAGACCTTTTATTTTATTAAAAGGCGATAAAAAAACTAGATTAAAAACAGCGGTTAAACATATTGATAAACTATTAAAGAAGAAAGAATAATGTTATCAAAAAAAGATGTTCAATATATAGAAAGTAAGGGTATACGAATTACTCAAGTTAAAAAACAAATTGAGCGTATAAAAAATGGTATGTCTTATTCCAATCTAATTGCTGCGGCAAATATTGGAAGCGGAATAGAGCGTTATAATGAGCAGGAGGTTCAAGATTTAGTGAATTTGTATGAAACAAAGCAAAACAGTTTAAACATTGTAAAATTTGTTCCAGCTTCTGGGGCTGCCACAAGGATGTTTAAATTTTTATTTGAGTTTTTAAATCATTTTAATCCTAAGAAAGAAACCATTGAAACGTATGCTAAAAGGTGTAACGATAATCTCATAAAAACGTTTTTTTTGAGATTAGAGGAGTTTCCGTTTTATAATGAAGTTTTATCAAAAGCGAAAACTATTAACCCTAATTTTGAAAAGTTAAGTAAAGAAGAAAGCTATTTCGAATTTGTAAAAACAATGTTGTATGAGAATGGTTTAAACTATAGCTTCTTTCCTAAGGGATTACTCTCATTTCATAAATACGAAACAGAAATAGTAACAGCCTTTCATGAACATTTATTAGAATCCACTTTGTATGCCTCAACAAATAATAAATCAGACTTGCATTTTACAGTTTCTGAAAAACATCATCCTTATTTTAATTCAGAATTAAACAAAATTAAAGACAGGCTAGAGCAAAAAACAAACACTACTTTTAATGTGTCATTTTCTTATCAAAAAGGAGAAACTGAAACAATAGCTTTAACCACCACCAACAATATTTGTAGAAACGATGATGATTCTATTTTGTTTAGACCTGCAGGACATGGAGCTTTATTAGAGAATTTAAATGATTTAAATAGTGATCTTGTTTTTATTAAAAACATCGATAATATTGTGGTCTTTAATAAGAATAAAAAAATATCAGAGTATAAAAAACTTATAGCCGGGGCACTAATTCAAGCCCAAGAACAAGCCTTTTCTTTTTTGCATAAACTTGACGAGGAAACTGCTACAGAAAAAGATATGCTAAGTATGGCGATGTTTTTATCTAAAAAAATGAATGTTTCAATTTTAGATGAATTTGATGATTTAACTTCAGAAAAAAAGAAGCAATATTTAAAAGATAAACTAAACCGTCCTATTCGTGTTTGTGGTATGGTTAAAAATGAAGGCGAGCCTGGTGGCGGACCATTTTGGGTTAAAGATGAAAATGATGAAATATCGTTACAAATAGTAGAATTTGCTCAAATAGATATTAAGAATATAGAACAAGCAGAAATTGTTAAAAATGCTACACATTTTAACCCAACCGATTTAGTTTGTGGAACAAAAAACTATAAAGGAGAGAAATTTAACCTTTTAAATTTTGTAGACCCTGAAGCCGCTTTTATAACTAAAAAAACACAAAATGGAGCTGACATACAAGCGCTAGAACTCCCTGGCTTATGGAATGGTAGTATGGCCCATTGGAATACTATTTTTGTTGAAATTCCTGTAGAAACTTTTAACCCCGTAAAAACGGTTAACGATTTATTAAAACCAGAACATCAAGCATAATAATGTTTAATAAGGAAGCACTATTACAAGAGTTAATTTTTAAAGCTATTAGGAGTTCTGGAGCTGGCGGACAGCATGTAAACAAAGTAGCATCTAAAGTAGAATTACAATTTGATTTATCAAAATCATTAGTGTTTAATGAAGAGCAAAAAGAACGTTTGCAAACCAAACTAGAGCATAGATTAACTAAAGAAAATGTTCTTGTTTTGCAGTGTGATGAAAGCCGAAGTCAACATAAAAACAAAGACTTAATAATTAAACGCTTTTTAGAATTGATAAACTATAGTTTAATTATTCCTAAAAAAAGAATCCCTACTAAAGTTCCAAAATCTGTTATTAGAAAACGTTTAAAAAACAAACGTAATCTTTCAGAAAAGAAAGCCAACCGAAAAAAACCAAATATCGATTAATAGCCAATTGTGAGTTCGAGTAAATTTTTTTTTTAAAATTGTGTCAAGAAGTTTTTATAAACTCATAATTCGTTACTACATTTGCAGCGTTCTCAAAAAAGGGGTGCCAATAAGTGGCTGAGATCATACCCATTGAACCTAGAACAGGTAATGCTGTTTAGGAAATGAGCGTTAAGAAAATGTTCGGTGGACATTTTTAGCGAGTGCTAAAGAATTATCAAATTTGGAAGTTCTCACGATTTGCTCAAGGAAAAGAAGTGTTATGCTTCAAAAATTAATTAATAACAATAAAGAATAATTACCTCTTTTTATTCGATTTTAAATGTAATCGTAATGAAAAATTTATTTCTTTTTTTAACACTATTAGTGTTAAGCGTCAGTGCAAATGCACAACAAAATCAAACCCAACAAGATTCTACTAAAGTTGAAAAACTAGACGAAGTTTTAGTAAAAGCAGTTCGTGTAAATGCAACATCACCTATTACACACTCTAACGTTAGTAAAAAGGACTTAGAAAAACGTAATTTAGGTCAAGATTTGCCTATTTTACTCAATTATTTACCCTCAGTTGTAACAACGAGTGATGCTGGTGCTGGTGTTGGCTATACGGGTATTAGGGTGCGTGGTGTAAGTGCACAATCGACAAACATAACAATTAATGGGATTCCGTATAATGATACAGAATCATTAGGAACTTTTTGGGTCGATTTGCCAGATTTCTCATCGTCTGTAGAGAATTTACAATTGCAACGAGGTGTTGGTACATCAACAAATGGTTCAGGTGCTTTTGGAGCCAGTATTAATATTTTAACTGATGCGGTTTCTAATAAAGCAAATGGAGAAATTTCTAATGCTTTTGGAAGTTACAATACAAGAAAACATAATATTAAATTTAGTACAGGGTTATTAAATAATCATTTTGAATTATCAGGACGGTTGTCTCAAATAAACTCTGATGGCTATATTGATAGAGCAACATCAGATTTAAAGTCTTATTTCTTACAAGGCGCTTATGTAAATAATGGAACATTAATTAAAGCTTTGGCGTTTGGAGGGCATGAAATAACTTATCAAGCATGGAACGGAATAGATGCTGCAACTTTAAAAAGTAACAGAAAGTTTAACCCGTCAGGAATGTATACTGATGAAAGCGGAGCAACAAGATTCCATGAAGATGAAGTTGATAATTATAAACAAGACCATTACCAATTGCATTGGAATGAACGATATAATAACAATTGGTCTACTAACCTTGGCTTAAATTATACGTATGGTCGTGGGTATTTTGAGCAATACAAGGAAGGCGAAGATTTTGCAGATTATGATTTAGAAGAAATAATCATAGGTGGAGAAACCATCAGTGAAACCGATTTAATACGTCGTCGTTGGTTAGATAACGATTTTTATGTTTTAAATGCAAGTGCAAATTACAGAAATGGAGCTCTAGATATGTCTTTCGGAACTTCTTTTAGCAGTTATATCGGTGATCATTTTGGCGAAATTATTTGGGCACGTTATGCAAGTAATTCAGAAATTGGAGATACTTACTATAACGGTCAAGGGAAGAAAAAAGATTTTAGCATATTTACAAAAGCAACTTATAAGCTTAATGATAAGGTGAGCTTGTATGGAGATTTACAAATGCGATTTATAGATTATACAACTACAGGATTAACTTCTGATAGAGTGAATTTGTTGGTTGATGAAAATTATAATTTCTTTAATCCTAAAGCTGGAGTAACTTATGAGTTGAATGAAAGAAATAATGTGTATTTTTCTTATGCTAGGGCAAACAGGGAGCCAAGTAGAGGAGATTTTGAAAGTAATCCAAACATTAAGCCAGAGCAATTAAACGATTTTGAATTAGGCTGGAGGCACAATAATGATGAATTTAGAATAAGTGCTAATGCTTACTATATGTTATATAACGAGCAGTTAGTTTTAACAGGAGTTATTGATAATACTGGAACTCCAATTAGAACAAATAGTGGAAAAAGTTATCGTTTAGGTTTAGAAGTTGATGCTAGTGTACAAATAACAAAACATTTTGCAGTACAACCCAATTTTACAGTGAGTACTAATAAAAATAAGAAAACTATTATTTCTAGAGATGGAGCATTAATAAATCTTGGTAAAACTAGTATTTCGTATTCTCCAGATTTTGTTGCAGCAAATGCATTGATTTTTCAGCCAAAAACTAATTTCCAAATATCCTTTTTAAGTAAATATGTTGGAGAACAGTTTATGAGCAATACAGATTCTGAAACTTCTAAATTAGAGAGTTATTTTGTTAATGATTTTAATGTGACTTATGAGATCAAAACAAATTCAATATTTAAATCAATACTTTTATCTGGGTTAATAAATAATGTTTTTGGAGAAAAATATGCCTCAAATGGCTACGTATATATTGATAGTTGGAGCACACCAGGCGCGTCATTTGAAGTCCCTGGATATTACCCACAAGCAACCACTAATTTTTTAATTGGAGCCACTTTAAAGTTTTAAAAAAAACAATTTTATTCTAAGCCTCAGTATTTATATTGAGGCTTTTTTAGTTGAAAACTAGAAGAGAACTACCATTATCTTCAACACGATAATTTTTTAATCCACATTGCAAAGCTGTGTTTTCTAAAGGCTGTCCAGTTACAAAACTATACTTGTTTTCATCTGTGCAACCACAAGTACCTTCTAATCCTGAACCTATAACTATTGAACAAGAACTGGTTGCATGGTTCGGGTCTGCTGCATCCCAGGCAAAAAAACCAGAGCCAGCATTAGTAACTATAACGCCACCATTACCAACATTAGCAATATAAACAGAGTTTCCAATAGAATTAAGCTGATTGTATTGCGGCAAATTTAAATTAATACTTACATTAACACCTACATCAAGTAAAAATTTACAGTTTTTATTGTCTACAGAATTTTTACTACAAGAAGTTAAAATAATAAAGGTTATAAGATATAAATACGGCTTCATTGTGCTAAAAGATTAAATCGCAATTTACTAACAAAAAGCAGATTGAGATAAATATTTTGTATATTTGTTGTACAATCTCGTGTAAACGGGATTTTTTTATTCCGAGCACTTGTAATAATAAATATCAAGCTGTGTTTCGGAATCTTTTTATTAAGTAAACGATGAAGTTATGAGTAAAGTATCATACTATACACCAGAAGGGTTAAAAAAATTAAGAGCAGAGTTAAAGCAGTTAAAAGATGTAGAACGAGTTAAAGCTTCAAAAGCAATTGCTGAAGCTAGAGATAAAGGTGATTTAAGTGAAAATGCCGAATATGATGCAGCAAAAGAAGCACAAGGGATGTTGGAAATGCGAATTTCTAAATTAGAGGAAGCATTAGCTGGCGCACGTGTAATTGACGAATCACAGTTAGATAATTCTAAAATATTGGTGTTATCAAAAGTTAAAATAAAAAATCAAACTAATGGTATGGAAATGAACTATACTTTGGTTGCTGATGGTGAAGCAGATTTAGCTTCGGGTAAAATATCAGTTAATTCACCCATTGGAAAAGGGTTGTTAGGAAAATCAGTTGGAGATGTAGCAGAAATACAAGTCCCTAATGGTGTAATGAAATTTGATATTATTGAGATTTCTAGATAAATAAGTGTAAAAATATTTTTTAAAAAGATTCCTGCCTAACTTAAACAGGAATCTTTTATATTTACAAATACTCTCAAAATCCTCAAGATATATGGCTTCAATTTTCACTAAAATAGTAAATGGCGAAATTCCTTGTTATAAAGTTGCAGAGACTGATAATTTCTTAGCATTTCTTGATGTAAATCCTAATAGTAAAGGACATACACTTTGTATTCCTAAAAAAGAAGTAGACAAAATTTTTGATTTAGATGAAGCTACCTATAATGGTTTGATGCATTTTTCGAGAGAAGTGGCAATTGCTATTGAAAAAGCTATTCCGTGTAAACGTGTAGGAATGACGGTTATAGGTTTAGAAGTACCACATACACATGTGCACTTAATTCCGTTACACTCTATGGAAAGCGCGCGTTTTATTCAAAAAGTAAAGTTGACATCGGAAGAATTTCAAGATGTAGCAGAAGCTATTAAATCACATTTATAATTTAGGGTAAAGTATAAAAAATAGAACAGCAATAATAACTGCCACAACAAATACAATAACGACCCAAGTTGCTTTCTTTAAATAGGTAGATGCTTTTTTTGGAACAAAAGCTTTTTGTTGATATTCAAAAACACGTTCAATATCATCAGTCCATTGCACAGGATAGATAGTTGTATTACAAGTTTTACAAGCAATACTGTTTTTAATGTTATTAGTTATCGACTTGTAAAATTTAGTTTCAATAAACTGCTGTTTAAAAGTTAAACGTAAGCCGCCTTTACTATAACATTCTGGGCAATTATTGTTTAGTACTACTTCTTTTACAGTGATGAATCTTTCAGACATAACTTTAGAGGTTGTTAAACTGCTCTTGATAGAGCAATTTGTATAGTTGTACCCTTGTTTATTTCTGATCGCAAAACTTTAATTTTACCATCATGAAAATCTTCTATAATGCGCTTGGTAAGCGATAACCCTAGCCCCCAACCACGTTTTTTAGTCGTGTAACCAGGTTCGAATATTTTTTTAAATTGATTTTTTTGAATGCCCTTTCCTGTATCTGTCACACTTACTTTTACATTGTTTTCCAGCTGAGAAATTTCAAGTGTAAGTTTACCTCGACCTTTCATAGCATCAATAGCATTCTTAACTAAGTTTTCAATAACCCAGCTATACAGTTGCTTATTAAGTTTTACAGGAATATCGCCACTGGGAGTTATAATTTCAAAATCTACAAGTTTTGATGACCTCGATTTTAAATAATCATAAGAGTTAATCGTTTCTTTTATAATATCGGCAACTTCTAAAACTGGGATAGATCCTATTTTACTAAAGCGTTCAGTTATGGTTTGTAAACGATCTACATCTTTTTCAATTTCTACAATGTATTCGGGGTTAACATTTTCGCTTTTTAAAATTTCTGTCCATCCAATTAAAGATGATAATGGTGTGCCAATTTGATGAGCTGTTTCTTTTGCCATACCAGACCATAGCTTGTTTTGAGTCGCATTTTTATTACTACTGTAAAAGAAAAATATAACAGCACCAAATAAAACGATAATTAGTATTAGAGCTAATGGGTAATACTTTAGTTTGTTTATTAAGGGTGAATTTCCGTAATAGATTGTGTTATAAAGTTTGCCATCTAAAATAACTTCAATAGGGTTGTTTTCTTTTTCAAATTTTGAAATTAATTTCTGTATATATAATGAATCGGTTGCTTTGGTTTCATCTATATTATTATAACTTGAGAGGTTCCCATTTATATCAACAAGAATCATTGGTGTTGTTTTGTTACTTGTTATTACTTTCAGCGGTAAATTTCCTATATCAACATTAAGATTGTCGGTTTTTAATAAATCAGTTTGAGCAAACGACCAGTTTTCCATTTTAGCCCGCTCTTCTTCTTTAAAGTGCTGAAAAAACTCATAAGTTTTCCATAATATAAGAGACACCATTATAAATGATGCAGTAATCATAACCCAACGAAACGTATTTCTGTACTCGGTAAAAATCATTAACTACTAATTTAACATGTAATATAATGTAAATCTGTTAATATTATTGCGCAAGTTGTTAGTAAATCGGTTTTTAGTTAATTAAGAGATTGGTTACATTTGTTGAACCTAAAAAAGTTTAATGACGTCGTTTGAACCTAAAGATATTTCAACTGGGAAATTGCATAGCTATTTGTTAAGCGCTGTGGCTCCAAGGCCTATTGCTTTTGCAAGCACCTTGGATGCTGATGGTAACCCAAATTTATCGCCATTTAGTTTTTTTAATGTGTTTAGTGCAAACCCACCAATTATGATCTTTTCGCCTGCGCGTCGTGTTAGAGATAACACAACTAAGCATACTTTACAAAATGCTGAGGCTGTAAAAGAAGTTGTTATAAATGTGGTGAATTATGATATGGTTCATCAAATGTCGCTAAGCAGTACAGAGTATGCAGAAAGTGTTAACGAGTTTGATAAAGCAGGCTTAACGATGCTAAAATCTGATATTGTAAAACCGTTTCGTGTTGCTGAATCGCCTGTACAATTTGAATGTAAGGTGAATGAGATTGTAAAACTAGGAACAGAAGGAGGAGCAGGAAACTTAATTATATGTGAAGTTGTTAAACTTCACATAGATGATGATGTTTTAAATGAAGAAGGCGGTATAAATCAGAAGAAGTTAGACTTGGTAGCCAGAGCAGGAGGTAGTTATTATACACGAGCTAAAAAAGGGTTTTTTGAAATACCAAAACCACTATCAACTTTAGGCATTGGAGTAGATAGTTTTCCTGATTTTGTAAAAAACAGTATGGTTTTAACAGGAAATGATTTAGGGATGTTAGGCAACATTGAAAAATTGCCTACAAAAGAAAGTGTTAATGCTTTTGTTAAAGATTTAGGTGAACGCTATCCAAATATAAAAACAGCAACACATAGAGAAAAACATAAATTAGCACGTAATTATTTAAGTTTTGGAGATGTTGAGAGTGCATGGAAAATATTACTGTCTTAAGTTTAAAGACAATCTAAATAGAGAAGAATATTAATAAAGAATAAATAATAGATTAAATGGAAGTTCAAGGAAGAATAAAAATGATTGGAGAAACTCAAACTTTTGGAAGTAATGGGTTTAGAAAAAGAGAAATAGTGGTAACTACAGAAGAACAATATCCACAGCACATAATGGTGGAATTTGTACAAGATAAAACAGATTTGCTAAATAGTTATCAAGTTGGACAACAAGTTAAAATTAGTATTAACTTACGTGGTAGAGAATGGGTTAATCCACAAGGAGAAACTAAATATTTTAACTCTATTCAAGGTTGGAGAATTGAAGCTATACAAGCTGAAGCTTCTGGAGAAAACATACCGCCAGTACCACCAGCGAATGCTTTTGAACCTGCTGGCGATTTAAAAGAAGATGATCACGACGATCTTCCTTTTTAAATAATTTTGTTATTCCTGTATAAACGGGAATCACACTGTATAAACCTCTTTGTTTATTAAAACTTGGAGGTTTACTACTTTTACAGATAATCCAATGCAACTCTTAACCGATGACATATGGTTTCCAAACGTATCCAAAGCTACCAAAGATGGTTTGTTGGCTATCGGAGGCGATTTATCTGTTGAGCGGCTATTACATGCTTATAAACAAGGTGTTTTCCCTTGGTTTGAAGCAGAAGAACCTATTCTGTGGTGGTCGCCTAATCCAAGATTTGTGTTGTTTCCAGAAAAACTGAAAGTTTCAAAAAGCATGAAACAAGTATTGCGTAATTGCAATTACACGGTTACTATAAACAAAGCCTTTAAAGAAGTAATTACAGAATGTTCTAAAATAAAACGTGATGGGCAAGCTAGTACTTGGATAACTAATAGTATGATTGAAGCATATGTGAATTTACACGAGTTAGGTTATGCAAAATCTGTTGAAGTTTGGAGAGATAATAAATTGGTAGCAGGGTTGTATGGAGTGGATTTAGGAAACCAAGTGTTTTGTGGAGAAAGTATGTTTACCAAAGAAAGTAATGCAAGTAAAGCAGGTTTTATAACATTTATACAAAACACTAATTACAAACTTATTGACTGCCAAGTGTATACTAAACATTTAGAAAGCTTGGGTGCAGAGGAGATTTCTAGAGATTTGTTTTTAGAGTTTTTTATTAAGTGAATTTCATTAATAAAAATATTAGCACTCCAATGCATATTAGCCCAATTATTTTATTGTTAAAAACATGAGCAGTTTGATCAAAATAATTATCTGAATTTTTTGGGCCATATAAATATTCATTAAAAGTAAATTTAGGTTTTCTGAAAATAGTTCGCCATATCAACCCATAACTGTAACGAGTTATTGCTCCAAAGAAATTTAAAATTGAAGACCCGAAACCTAAATTATTCATCACCTACTTCAAACCTCATTATACCTAAAACACTCAATTTCATGGTCGTTTACCATACCTGTAGCTTGCATATGAGCATAAACAACTGTAGATCCCACAAATTTAAAACCACGCTTTTTTAAATCTTTACTTAAAGCATCACTTAACTCTGTATTTGCAGGGGCTACTTTATAGTTTTTAAGTTTGTTTTTAATAGGTTTTCCATTAACAAATCCCCAAATGTATTTTGAGAACGATCCAAATTCTTCTTGTATTTTCATAAAAGCTTGAGCATTAGTTATTGTAGCATTCACTTTTAATTTATTTCGAATAATGCCAGCATCTTGTAGTAGGCTATCAATCTTATCTTGTTTATAGTTGGCAATTTTTTTGTAGTCGAAATTATTAAAAGCTTTTCTAAAATTTTCGCGTTTGCGTAAAATAGTAATCCAGCTCAATCCAGCTTGGAAAGTTTCTAAAATTAAAAATTCAAAAAGGGTTGCATCATCATATACAGGAACGCCCCATTCTTCGTCATGATAGGCTTCATATAACGCATCACCGGCGCACCAACCACATCTGTGTTTTGTACTCATAATATTACTGTAAGGTTTAAATTAAAAACATGACAAATATCATCTTAATTAAAATACCAAGATACTAAATTTGCGTCATCAGATTTTTGTCTCAAAAAAATAAATTTATGGATTCTATTATAAAAAAAAGCTTAGAAAAAAGTATATCGTATAATACCTACAGAAGTTTGGTTAAGCAGTTAGCAGATGAAGACTCTACAACAGGATTAGAAAAAACGGAGGCTTTAATTAACTATACTAAGCTTAACGACAGGCGTATGAAACGTTGGGATAAGACTGTAAAAATTTCAGAAGAAGCTAAAAATAAAATAGAGTCTTTTAATGAGGCTAGCACTTGGTTGTTGATTACCGAGAGCTGGTGTGGAGATGCAGCACATATTATGCCTGTAATAAATAAAGTAGCAGAATTAAACGAAAACATTAATTTAAAAATTGTACTTCGTGATGAAAACCCAGAATTAATGGATGCCTTTTTAACTAATGGAGGTAGAGCTATACCAAAAGTGATAATGATTGATAACGAATCTGGAAAAGTAACAAATACTTACGGACCAAGACCAAGCGAAGCAACAAATTATGTTAGTAGGTTTAAAGCGAAATACGGTAAATTAACTCCAGAATTTAAAGAAGATTTACAGCATTGGTATAATAAAGATAAAGGGCAAAATGTAATAGAGGATCTTACTGAAATTATGTGCCAATTACAGCCTACTGTTTGCCTATAAAGAGAAACGTAATAGAACCTATTTGACTTTTTTTAGTTGCATTGGCGCTAAATTGGGATTTTTTGGCATATTCCAAAGCATGCTCAGTTAGGCATTCGTTTGATGTCGATGAGGATGAGTTTACGTAAGCATCTGTAACATCACCTTTTGAGTTTACAGTAATATTAATAACAATTTTTCCTCCAATTTCACATAAATAAACAGGAATTGGGATATACACTTTTTTTCTGTCAACTAATGAAAAGCTAATAGTACTCTTAGTATTAGCTCCTTCATCTTGCTGTTTTTTTAACAAATCATTTACTTTGTTGAACGACGAAAGTTCTTCTGTATTTAATTTAGAATCATCAGGTTCTTCATATTCCTTTTTAAACGCATCTGCCTGTTTTGATGCATCACTACTTTTAGGAACATAATCTTCTGGAGGAGCAATAGGTTTGTAAGCTTCAGCAAAGTGCTTATTGTTATTAGTTTCGTTAAAAGCGTTATTTGTTTCAGCTTTACTGGCATTTAGTTGCTCTAAAGCTTCTAAAATTTTAATCTCTTCTTCAGTAAGTTCTTCTTCAGGTTCCATTTCATAAAAGCTTTCAGAAATGAATTCACTGTGCTTTTTTAGCCCGAGGTTAAAAATAGAAAGCACAACAGTTCCCGTTAAGAGAAACGTGATAAGTAGGGCTTTATGTTGATTTGTTAGGTTCAAATCTTTATTAATTTATAGCAATTCTATATGGAATATACGTAAAAATAAACAAATTAGCCTTTTAGTGATTTGATAAAGGCTTCAATTGAAACGGCATTATCAACATTAAAATCACCAATTTTAGTACGCCTGAGTACAGATAAGTGTGCGCCAGACTGTAATGCTTTACCAAAATCGTTAGCTAAAGAGCGTATATAAGTACCCTTACTGCAAACCACCCTAAAACCAATATTTAAACCATCAATTTTCGTAATTTCAAACTCCTGAATGTTTACAGTTCGAGGTTTAATTTCTACTGTTTCACCAGCTCTTGCAAACTCGTATAAACGTTTTCCGTCTTTTTTCAGTGCCGAAAAAACTGGAGGGTATTGTAGAATTTCTCCAATAAATTGCTTAGTGGTTTCTTGTATTAAATGGGGTGTAATATGTTCAGTTGGAAAAGTGTTATTTATTTCCGTTTCTAAGTCAAAAGAAGGTGTTGTACTCCCTAAAACGAAAGTACCCGTATATTCTTTTACTTGACCTTGAAAAGTATCGATTTGTTTAGTCATTTTTCCTGTACAAATCACTAGTAGTCCTGAAGCCAACGGGTCCAAAGTGCCTGCGTGACCAACTTTTATTTTTTTAATTTGGAAAGCTTGTCGAATTTCCCACCGGAGTTTATTCACCACTTGAAATGATGTCCAAGTTAATGGTTTATCAACTAATAGTACTTGACCTGAGAGGAACTCTTCTTTAGAGATCATATTATGAATTTAAAAAAGAAAACACAATGGCTATAACCCCAACAATAGCACAGTAGATAGCAAAATAAGAGAGTTTACTCTTTTTCACTAATGCAATCATCCATGTGCAGGCAAATAAACCAGCTACAAAGGCAGCGATAAATCCAACAGAGAGCGATGTAATGTTTTGACTTTCCATTGAAATATCTCCACTTAAAACATCTTTAGCAATTTTTCCAAATATTAGTGGTACAACCATTAAAAATGAAAAGCGAGCAGCTTTAGTTTTATCGTTTCCTAATAGTACCGATGTCGAAATTGTTGCTCCAGAGCGAGAAATACCAGGAAGCATTGCTATGGCTTGAGCAACACCTATAATGAAAGCGTTTTGGAAAGAAACTTTTTTGTTGGTATTCTTAGCTTTGTCTGCTAAATATAAAAGTAATGCTGTAATGATTAACATAAAACCTACAAGTTTAATGTTTCCTCCAAATAATTCTGCAAATTGAGATTCATAAGTAAAGCCAATAACAGCTGCAGGAATCATAGAAGTTGCAATTTTAGAAACAAATTGTAAATCTTCATTCCATTTAAACTTTAAAATGCCTTTAATGATATCAAAAATATCTTTTCTAAAAATAACCATGGTACTTAAAGCGGTTGCAAAGTGCAAAACAACTGTAAATAGTAAACTTTCTTCAGGGACTGAATTATCACCAAGAATAGCTTTTCCTAATTCTAAATGGCCACTAGAAGATACTGGTAAAAATTCGGTAAGCCCTTGAATAATTCCAAGGATAATTGAGTCGATTATATCCATTACTTTTTATCTGGGTTCAATAAAATAGCATACACTTGGATACCAAAACCAATTAAAATTAAAGTAGGAGCTAGCCTAATGCGTCTCCAGCTAAAAATTTCAGAATTGAAAACATTGGGGTCGTCACTACCGCCGCCAGCCATTAAAATAAAGCCTAGCGCAATACAAGCTAAACCAATAAACATAAATTTATAGTTTTTCTTTCCAAAAACAAATGCAGGTTTTGCGTTTTCTTTTCGTTTTTTCTCTCCCATAATTCTTTATAAAGTAGACATGCAAATTAACGGATTTATTTAAAAAGAAATGTTAACACCTTTGTAAATTATCTAATAATACAGTTGGTCTGTTTTTAAATTTAAAAATCGTTGGGTTGCAAAATGCGTACTAATCCAAGTTATAATAATGCCCAAAGCAAATATAAAAACAAACAAAAGGCTAACTAAAATAGGGTTGCTTAATAACTCTAGCTCGGTAAATGTTTTATTAAGATAAAACAAAACTATTGCCATACCTATTAGGGCTAAAACAGCTCCAATGATACCTAAACGTACGCTTTTCCAAACAAAAGGGCGACGAATAAATTGCTTTGTTGCCCCAACCATTTGCATGGTTTTTATTGTAAAGCGCTTAGAATAAACCGCTAACCTTATAGAGCTGTTAATTAATAATACAGCTATTAATGTAAAAATGGCACTAATTACTAACACCCAAAAGCTTATTTTTTTAACGTTATCGTTCATTAAATTAACCAAATCGTTATCATAAGTTACTTCATCAACAAAGTTTTTATTTATTGCTTCTGCAGAAATTTTTTCAAGATGCTCTGAGGTTACAAAATCTGCTTTTAAATGCACATCAATAGAATTTTGTAACGGATTATATCCTACAAAATCCATAAAGTCTTCACCGTTCTCGGCTTTCATAAATTCTGCTGCTTGTTGTTTCGAAACATATTCGGTAGATTTCACATAATCTGCCATTGCTAAGCTTTTTTCAAGTTGTTTAACTTCAACATCTTTAGCATTGTCTTTTAAATAAATAGTAACAACAACTTGTTCTTTAAAATGATCAGAAACTTTTTTAGCATTAAGAATGAGCATACCTAATAACCCCAATAAAAACAAAACCAAAGCAATACTTAACACAACAGAAAAGTATGAAGAAATAAGTCTGCGTTTTTGGTGTTTTTCGAAAGATGAACTCATAAAATGATGGATTAACTGTGTAAAAATAATAAAGTCTAAGCAATCTTTATTTATATAAACTAAAACATATTAATATTGTTGTAATTATGCTAACTTCTTTGGTTGTTTACTTAATAAATACACACCAATAACAACTAGCAAGCAACAAACTACTTTTATTAGGTTGATATCATTTTTATATTGGTCTTGCATTAAAAAATTCGCATAAATGCTAACCATAATAAAGCTTATGGCTGGTTGTAAATATATATAACTACTATTTACAGATGGTGACACATAGTTAAGTGCATAAATATTAAATAAATATGCAAAAAAGGTGGTGAATAAAACAACAAAACCAATAACCAAATAGGTGTTTAAATCGAAAGCAGAAAAATTGGTATTTAAAAAATCGTTTATACCAAAAGGGAGCATAAATATAAAACCAAACAAAAACACCCAACTTATAACAGTTATGGCATTGTATTTTTTCATAAGCGGTTTAACAATAACTAAATAGAGACCATAACAAGTTGCATTTAAAATAACAAACAAATTACCAAGAAATGAACTCGTACCCCCAGAATTATTTCCATATACAATCAATACTATTGCTCCAATACTGCCAATACTAATACCCAATAGTTTTGTCGGCGTAATTTTTTCTTTAAGAAGAAAAAAGCTAAAAACAAGCACAATTACAGGAGTAGTAGTCATTATTATTGACGCATCAACAGGAGATGTTAAATTAATACCATGGAAAAATAATAATTGATTGGCCGCTGCACCTAAAAGACCACACAGCATCAAACGAGGCCTATCTTTTTTAGCTATTTTTTCTTTAAAAGCAACAGATTTTAAAATCCAAAATAATGAAGTTGCGCAGATTAATCTAATGAAAACAAAAGCAGAAGGACCAATTTTTTGCGGCATTATACCTTTTGCTATAATATAATTTACGCCATAAATTAAATTTGCTCCAAGTAATGCTATATGCGCTTTAAGTATGTTATTATTCAAGGGTTAAATTTTCGAAATAAATTCAAAAGTAAATCTAATATTCTATAAATCGATTTAAAAAGGAAGAAATACAGCTATTTATTAAAACTAAAGGTTTTTCAGTTTGTTTATAAAGCGTAAATTTGCAACTTCTTAAAAGAGACGATAATGAAGTACAATTTCAACGAAATTGAAACCAAGTGGCAAAAGTATTGGGCTGAGAATAAAATATTCAAAGCTGTAAATAATAGTGAGAAACCAAAATACTATGTATTAGATATGTTTCCTTATCCAAGTGGAGCAGGTTTACATGTTGGTCATCCGTTAGGGTATATTGCTTCAGATATTTATGCGCGATATAAGCGCCATAAAGGGTTTAATGTATTGCACCCGCAAGGTTATGATAGTTTTGGATTGCCTGCAGAACAATATGCCATTCAAACAGGTCAACACCCAGCTATTACTACTGCTGAAAACATAAAAACGTATCGTCGTCAGTTAGACCAAATAGGGTTTTCATTCGATTGGTCTCGTGAAGTTAGAACATCTGACCCGAGTTATTATAAATGGACACAATGGATTTTTATTCAATTGTTCAATTCTTGGTATAATAACGATTCAAATAAAGCGGAAGATATTTCTGCATTAGAAGTCATTTTTTCTTCGGAAGGAAACAAGAACGTCAATGCCGTTTGTGATGATGATATTGAATCATTTTCTGCTGAAGATTGGAATGCATTTTCATCTGAAAAGCAACAACAAATATTATTACAATACAGACTTACATATTTAGCTGAGACTGAAGTTAACTGGTGTCCAGCATTAGGAACTGTTTTGGCAAATGATGAAATTGTAAATGGCGTTTCAGAACGTGGCGGACATCCGGTAATTCGTAAAAAAATGACGCAGTGGAGTATGCGTATTTCTGCCTATGCAGAACGTTTACTTCAAGGGTTAGATACCATTGATTGGACAGACTCTTTAAAGGAAAGTCAGCGAAATTGGATAGGAAAATCTGTTGGAGCTTCGGTTACTTTTAATGTGAATAATCATGATGCTGTTATTGATGTTTTTACTACACGTCCTGACACTATTTTTGGAGTAAGTTTTATGACTTTGGCTCCAGAACACGAATTAGTATCTCAAATAACAACACTAGAGCAAAAAGTAGAGGTTGAGGCTTATATATTAGCTACAGCAAAACGAAGTGAGCGTGATAGAATGGCAGATGTAAAAACCATTTCGGGAGCGTTTACGGGAGCGTATGCAGAGCATCCGTTTACCAAAGAACCTATCCCTGTTTGGATTGGCGATTACGTTTTAGCAGGTTATGGCACGGGAGCAGTAATGTCGGTACCATGTGGTGACCAACGCGATTACGATTTTGCTAAACATTTTAATATTCCTATACCTAATATTTTTGATGGGGTTGATATTTCAGAAGAAGCGTTTGCTGATAAAGCAAATACTAAAATAGGTAATAGTGATTTTCTTAACGGAATGAATTATAAAAAAGCAACCAAACGTGTTATTTACGAGTTGGAACAAATTGGTCAAGGCGAAGGTAAAACCAATTACCGTTTACGAGATGCTGTATTTTCTCGTCAGCGTTATTGGGGTGAACCATTCCCGGTGTATTATGTAAATGGGATGCCACAGATGATTGCAGCAGAGCATTTACCAATTAAATTGCCAGAAGTAGAAAAATATTTACCAACCGAAACTGGCGATCCACCATTAGGAAACGCAGCAGTTTGGGCTTGGGACACTTTGAAGAATGAAGTAGTCTCAAATGATTTAATCGATAATGAGAATGTCTTTCCTTTAGAGTTGAATACAATGCCAGGGTGGGCAGGAAGCTCGCAGTACTTTAATCGTTATATGGACCCAAATAATGATGCCGAAATATTCTCTAAAGAAGCCATTGATTATTGGCAACAAGTTGATTTATATATAGGTGGTTCGGAACATGCTACAGGACATTTGTTATACTCGCGTTTTTGGCAAAAGTTTATGTTTGATAAGGGGTTGGTACCTTATGACGAGTTTGCAAAAAAGCTGATTAACCAAGGCATGATTTTGGGGACTAGTGCTTTCGTATACAATGTCGTACCTGTGGTTTTAGACAAAGAATTTTTGAGACCGACTAACATTTTTGTTTCTAAATCTATATATGATAAGATATGTTTAGATTCTGAAGTAGAAGAAAATTTTGTAAAAGAAATAGTAAAGCAATACTTTTTAGAAACTGACTTTAAGGGAAAGGTTCCACCAAAAATTACTAGTGTAATTTTTAATGATTTACATGTAGATGTGTCTTTAGTTAATTCTTCAGATGAGCTTGATGTTAAAAACTTTAAAAATTCGAGAACGGAATATAAGGATAGTATTTTTATTGGTGAAAACTGTAACGTTATAAATGGAGATAATGATAAATATATTGTTAAAAGAGACGTCGAAAAAATGTCCAAATCAAAATACAATGTCGTTAACCCTGATAATATCGTTGCAGATTATGGAGCAGACAGTTTAAGACTATATGAGATGTTCCTTGGGCCATTAGAACAATACAAACCATGGAATACCGCTGGTATTACAGGAGTGCATTCATTTCTTAAAAAGCTTTGGAAACTATATGCGGATGATAATGGGCTAAAAGTTACTGATGCCATACCAACTAAAGACAACTTAAAAACGTTACATAAAACTATTAAAAAAGTTCAAGAAGATATTGAGAATTTCTCGTTTAATACCTCAGTGTCTACTTTTATGATTGCGGTTAATGAGCTAACTGCTCAAAAATGTACAAGTAAGGATATTTTAGAACCCTTATTGGTTTTAATTTCACCATACGCACCACATATTGCGGAAGAATTATGGAATCAGCTAGGGAATAATGAGTCTATTTCAACAGTACCTTTTCCAAAATTTGATGCTAGTCATTTAATAGAAAGTAGCAAGAATTACCCGATTTCATTTAATGGTAAAATGCGTTTCACTATGGAACTACCATTAGATATGAGTAAGGATGATATCGAAAAAGCTGTTTTAGCAAACGAAAAAACCCAAGAGCAATTGGGAGGAAGAATACCTAAAAAAGTGATTGTTGTTCCTGGTAAAATTGTAAATATAGTTGGATAATAATATAGAAATTATAGGCTTTGTTGCAGCGTTTTTAACAACGGCTGCTTTTCTGCCACAAGTATATAAAACATGGAAAACAAAAGACGTAACAGGGCTTTCATTACCAATGCTTTTAATGTTTTTTACTGGAATTATTTTGTGGTTAATCTATGCGTTTTATATAAATAGTCCATCAATGATTATGGCTAATTCAATTACCGTAGTTTCTTCTTTTTTCTTAATTTATTTTAAGATAAGGTATCAAAAAAAATAGCTTAGTATCTGACAAAATTTCATAACTTTTATTTGGCTTGTTTTTTGCTATTATATTTGTGTAATTAAAATTTAAAAAAATGTTTGGATATTATATATTAATAGGAGCTATTGGGCTTGTAAGTTGGGCGGTAAGTAATCAGCTTAAACGCAAGTTTGAAACGTATTCTAAAGTGCAACTACGAAACGGAATGAGTGGTGCTGAAATTGCTGAAAAAATGTTGGCAGATCATGGTATTAGAGATGTAGAAGTTATTTCAACTCCAGGTCGTTTAACAGATCATTACAATCCGAAAAATAAAACTGTTAATTTAAGTGAGGGAGTTTATAACCAAAGAAATGCTGCCGCTGCCGCTGTTGCAGCTCACGAGTGTGGACACGCCGTACAACATGCTAAGGCTTATAGCTGGTTACAAATGCGTTCTACTTTAGTACCAGTTGTAAGTGTATCATCAGGGATGTCGCAATGGTTAATTATTGGAGGCCTTATACTAGGTGGAGCTGCTGGCTTAGGTTTAGGTTGGTGGGTTGCTGTTGCTGGTGTAGCTATGATGGGGTTTGCAACCTTATTTAGTTTTATAACACTTCCTGTTGAATATGATGCAAGTAACCGTGCATTGGCTTGGTTAAAAAATAAAAATATGCTGTCTCAAGAAGAGTATGCGGGTTCTGAAGATGCACTTAAATGGGCAGCAAGAACATATTTGGTAGCTGCAATAGGATCTTTAGCAACCTTATTGTATTGGGCGCTTCAAGTGTTTGGAGGTTCGAGAGATTAAAAATAACTTTTACCATTATAAAACCGAATTTTATACAACACGTAAGAATTCGGTTTCTTTTTTTTAGTACATTTAGACTTTAAACAAATAATATAATTATTTATGGAAAACATGATTCAAGATAAACTGATGGTAAGTGAATTATCTGATGTTGATAAAGTAGCTTTTTATAAAAAAACATATTCGCATGTTGCGGGAGGGGTTTTAGTATTCATTCTTTTTGAATATTTATTGCTTCAAAGCGATACAATTGTTGATTTTATGTTGTCTATGACTGATGGGTATAAATGGCTTATCATGTTAGGAGGTTTTATGTTTATTACCAATTATGCTGAAAAAATGACTTTAAAAACACCAGATAGAAATACGCAATATTTAGCATTTGGGTTATATATTCTTGCCGAAGCATTCATTTTTGTGCCTCTAATTTATATTGCTGCATTTTATATGGATTCAGGTCCAGAAATTTTAAATCAAGCGGCTATTGTAACTCTAGCATTATTTACAGGATTATCGGCTATTGTTTTTGTTACTAAAAAAGACTTTTCGTTTTTAAAATCAGGATTAACCATTGGTTTTTTTATAGCCATAGGGCTTATTATTGCTGGAACTTTATTTGGCTTCAATTTAGGACTTTGGTTTTCTGTAGGAATGTGTTTATTGGCTGGAGGATCAATTTTATACCAAACATCAAATTTGGTAAATAAATATTCTATCGATCAATATGTGCCAGCAGCATTAGGCTTATTTGCATCCTTAATGTTACTGTTTTGGTATGTGCTTAGTATTTTCTTATCAAGAGACTAAATTTCAAAAAATATATATTAAAAGCTCTGAGTAATTTCAGGGCTTTTTTGTTCCTTTACGCGTCAATTAAAATTTAAAATGAGTAATCCATTATCATATTACCAGGAGCATTTAACAACTTATCAAACTCAGGTTGAAAAACTGTACAAAAAAATGACAGCTCTTAGCTCGCTTAGGTTGTTAGTATTTTTAGCTACTGGTTTTGGAGTTTATTTGAGTTTTGAATATTGGCAAATTGCAGTACTAGTTGGAGTTATAGGTGTTGGTGTTTTTGTTTTTTTACTTTCAAAATATACCGATGTAAAATCACAACGAAATTTTAATAAAGCACTTGTAAATATAAATAAAGATGAAATTAAAATTGCTTCAGGAGATTTTTATGATCGAGATAAAGGATTGCAATTTCAAGACCCAAATCACTTTTACAGTTTAGATATCGATTTGTTTGGGCGAGGCTCTTTTTTTCAATTTATAGATAGAACAACTATAAAAGAAGGTACAGAACAACTAGCTAATACGTTAAAAGCAAATAATATTGATAACATTGTTATACGTCAGGAAGCCATAAAAGAATTAAGTACTAAGCCTAAATGGCGTCAGTATTATTCGGCAACTTCTAATTTAGTTGAAGTTGAAACTCCTGCAAAACATATTATTAATTGGTTACAAACTTATCAATCATTTCTTCCTAAAATAATGCAATGGCTACCGCTGGTATTTATATTACTTTCGGTGTTAATATTTACGCTTACATTTTTTAAGTTAATTGATATGTCTTTAATTGGTTATTGGCTGTTAATAGGACTTGGAATTACGGGGCGATATGTTAAAAAAACGAATGTACTATCATCAAAAACAGATAGGGTGAAAGATACATTTCGCCAATATGCCTTACTACTAGATTTAATTGAAAATGAAAATTTTACATCAGAATTATTAAAACAAAAACAAGAAAAAATTCAATTAGATACAGAAAAAGCTTCAGTTATCTTTAAAAAACTTTCAAGATCTTTAGATGCCTTAGATAATAGAAATAATATTATTGGAGCCATTTTTGGTAACGGTTTATTTTTAACTGATATTAAGAATAGTTATCGTATTGAAAAATGGATTGAACAATATGGCAATAAAGTTAAAGATTGGTTTGAAGTTGTAGCCTTTTTTGATGCTTACAATTCTTTAGGAACTTATACATATAACCACCCGCAATTCATCTTTCCGAAAATAGATATTCAAGGGGCAGTTATAAATGCTGAAAGTTTAGGACATCCCTTATTGGATGAGAACAAACGTGTGGATAGTAATTTAACTATTGAAAATGAACAATTTTTTATTGTTACCGGAGCAAACATGGCAGGGAAAAGCACATTTTTAAGAACAGTTTCATTGCATATTGTTATGGCAAACGTGGGATTGCCAATTTGTGCTAAGTCGAGTAAATATTCGCCAGTAAAATTAATTACTAGTATGCGTACCACAGATTCTTTAACCGATGACAGTTCGTATTTCTTTTCAGAATTAACACGTTTAAAATACATTGTTGATGCAATCGCTAAGGAGCCTTATTTTATTGTTTTAGATGAAATTTTGAAAGGAACAAATAGCACCGATAAGGCTATTGGATCTAAAAAATTTGTTGAAAAACTAGTAGCTTCAAACGCAACGGGAATTATTGCTACTCACGATTTAAGTTTATGTGAAATTGAAAAAGAACTTGACGATGTTAAAAACTATTATTTTGATGCAGAAATTATAAATGACGAACTTCATTTTGATTATACTTTAAAGGAAGGTATTTGCCAAAACATGAATGCATCATTCTTATTAAAGAAAATGAATATTGTTTAGTTCTTCAGTGTATTTGTAAATTATCAATTTCTACTTGAATGTCTGATTCATAAACATTATACCCTGCATTAGTATTATAATAACGATTTTTGTCTTTTAATTTTATAAGCGCATTATTGAATTGCTTTTTTGCTTCAGATTTATTCGATTTTTCTTTGTTTGCTAACCCTAAATAATAGTAAGTATCTACAATATCTTTGTTTATAGTTAGTTGTTTTTTCAATACCTTAATAGCTTCATCATATTGTTTGTTCTTCACATATATTACACCTAAAGAATGGTAATCAGCTAGCCCAAAATCATCTAAATCTTTATAAGTAGCAAAACAATCTTTTATGGTTTTTATACTTTTAGTATAATCTCCCATTTTTGCGTAAGCTAAACCAAGAATAATTCGCATATCCTTTTCGCCTCCAGGAGTAAATTGTATATAAGCTTTAGGCATACTATAATAGGTTTCTAAGTCTTTTATACAAAGTTTATAGTTTCGGTATTGCCAATACCAGTATGCTCTGTAGCATAAATATTCAAGCGGATTCAGTTTAATGGCTTCATTTAATATTTGAAGACCCTCAATTAAAAAACCTCTTTTAAAATAGGGGACAGATTTTTGGTAATATGCCCAATCAAATTTTGGACCAATGGCTATCGCCTTATCAAATAGAAGCTGTGATTCTTTACTTCCTTGGGGGTGTTTTATGGCTTCATCACATAACTCACAAGCTTTTCTCTCTCCACTGTTTTCAGGATAAATATAACAGTTTACTTGACCGTAAACGGTTTGAAAGCAAAATGTAAATGAAATTAATAATAGAACTATTTTCATGCTTTTATGATTTTACCCTTTTCCATTTTAATAATTAAAAACCTATAACAATCCATAGCTTTGCCTTTATAAAAAGCATGATTCCAATTTTTTAATGCTTTTGTGATTTTAAGAATATGTATTTCAAGCTCTTTAGGGCAATTTGTAGATTTAAAGTTTTGGTCAAGAATTTGCATTCTAAATCGTCCTGTCTCATCATTGCAGTTTACAACAAAACGAATAAAAAAATAACCGTTAAATGATTGATATTTAGATTTGTAATTAAACTGGCTAATAAGGTCATTTTCTAATGCTTTTGTACCACCTTTATATTTTACTAAAGCACGTTTATGTAGTACTTGAGTTGAATCACATAATTTAAAGTTGCGATTATCTAAATTTGGGTTAAAAGATGTATCTCCTATTTGATTCTCATAAGTATTAGCTTTTAAGCTTTTTGGTTTATCACAGCAAAGTAAGAAGCAAAATATCACTACAAAACCTATAAACTTTTTCATTTTATGATTTTAGATATTTTTTATTTTCTCAATCATGCTTTCTGCATTTTTATCATCGGGCTTTAAACTCAATACCTTATAATAGTTTTTTAATGCTTCAGTATAGTTTTTTGTTTCAAAATAAGCTTCGCCTAAACTGTCATAAACATTGTATTTGTATGGAAATATTTTGGTGTTTAAATCGAAGATATATAACGCTTTTTCCGTTTGATTAGAACGTAAAAGCGAATATCCGTAAGTGTTTAATTCTCTACTGCCTTTTACAAACTCTGCTAGCCTTGAGACTAAAACGGACTCTTCTAACTTTAAGCTATCAATGGTTTTTGAGTTGAGTAAATAATTGATGTATTTTACCGCCATATAGTTAGGCGTATACTTGTTTTTAGTTACAATATTTAAAATATCACGTTCTAAAGTTTCTTTTGGATGCTCAACAATTCTATTCACTTCTTTTCCATTTTTATAAAAAATAAAAGTAGGAACTCGATGAATATTTAATCCCTTTTCTTCACCATTAGGACTTTGTTTGTAAGCCTCTTTAGTTCTGTTTACTGCAATAACATGTAGTTGGTTTTCTGAGAATTTTGCAGCTTCCAAAACCTTATAAAACCTTGGAACTTCCTTTTTACTATCGCCGCACCAAGTGCCTAAAAAGGCTTTGATTTCATATTGATTTAATGAATCTTTTAATTGCTTAATGATGCTTTTGTTAACTAAATAACCCTTGTGGTTTTTTGAAAACCAAGCATTGAAAGTGTTATTAGTTAAGTCAGATTTAGTGATTTTTCCAAGTAAAAGCTCATTACCTTTTTTGTCGGTAGTAAGTTTTTTATGCGTTTGAGAAAACGCGAAATGTAGGCTAAGTAAAAGGATTGATAAAATAACTGTTCGTTTGATGAGATGATGTTTCATGTGATGGCTCTGATTGATTGTTAAGTCAAACCTAAAACAGATTTTTAAGTGATACGAATTAAGTTTACAAACAACACACTTAAATTAACAAACGTCAATATTTGTGTAGTTTGCAATACTATAAAGGTTTTTTGTACATAATTTTTTGGTGGTTAAAGCATTTCTGTTAACTTTCAACAGCAATAAATGATTACTTTACAAAAACACACTTCGCAAATTTTAGTACACATCTTATTTTGGATGCTGTTCGTGTTTGTGTCACTTTTTCTGTTTTCAGATTTTTATTGGCGCGAAAATCCATTTTTGCAATACCTTTCTATACTCGTAGTTATTGTATATGTAAATCATTTTATATTGCTTCCGTTTTTTATCAAAAAGCGACTCTACATTTTATATGTTTTTGTATTTGCAGCCATCTCTTTTTTTGCTACCCAATTGTACTGTAATGTGTTTGCACAATGTGGCTGCTCTGTAATGAAATGCTTAAGTGATTATTTATGGCAAACCTTAGTACCTCTTATTTTTTTCTCATTTATATGGATGTTGTATCGTTTTTTAGACAAGCAAGCAGAAGTTGAGCAAATTAAAAAAGAGCATACCGAAATGGAACTTAAGTTTTTAAAATCGCAAATAAACCCGCATGTGCTTTTTAACAACTTAAACACTATTTATTCTTATACTTTAGAAAAACCAAACGAAGCTGCCGACCTTATTTTAATGTTATCTGATAATTTAAAACATGTATTATACGAAAGTAATTCTGAAACTATTTCTTTAGAAAAAGAAATTCAGTTTATAGATAATTACATGAAATTTCAGAAGTTAAGAACAGAAGGCACAAAACAGATTCATTATACAAAAGCTATAAATTCGTTTCATTATAAAATTGCACCGTTACTTTTAATAACTATTATAGAAAATGCCTTTAAGCATAGTACTCTAAATAGTGATATTTCTATACATATAGTTGTAGAGGATAATATTTTGATATGTACTTGTGAGAACGATTTTGATAAAGAGAAAGTAAGTGAAACCGATTTTAAAATAGGTTTGCAAAACTTAGAAAAGCGACTAGAACTTATATACAAAGATAAATATGCCTTTACAATTGATAAAGCTGAAACATTTAAAGTGCATCTAAAATTAGAGCTATAATGAATTGTATTATAATTGAAGACGAAATTCCTGCTCAAAGAGTATTAAAGAATTTTATTGGCAAAATTCCTAACCTTAATTTGGTAGACACATTTAAAGCAGCTATAGAAGCTAATTCGTTTTTAAACACAAACACGGTTGATGTAGTTTTTTTGGATATTAATTTGCCAGATATATCTGGATTAGATTTTATTAAAACCATTAAAAAACCGCCAGCAATTATAATGACAACTGCTTATCCAGATTATGCTGCCAACAGTTTTGAGTTAGATACTATAGTAGATTATTTAGTAAAACCTTTTTCGTTTGATCGCTTTTTAAAAGCGATTAATAAAGCGAAAGACAGAATTGAAATACCAAAAAGTAGTAATGAAGAAAAAGAAGTAGAGACCATTTTTTTGAATGTAGATAAAACACTACACAAACTCACTTTAAACACAATACTTTATATAGAGTCTGACAGAAATTATATTACAGTAGTTACAGAAACACAAAAATTATCGTATATAGATTCTTTAAAGAACTGGACGACTAAATTACCAGAAAATCAATTTATACAAGTACACAAATCATTTATTATAAATAGAAAATTTATAGATAAAATCTCTGGAAATACACTTTTTATAAAAGAAAATAAAATCCCCATTGGGAGAACTTATAAGCAGGAATTACTAAAAGTATTAGGGGTTTAATTAGGTTGATCCTTTTAAAAATTGTCGTTTTCGAATTGTATGAAGAAGTCACTATCTTTATCCCATGCAACATATCTCTAAACTTCCAACAGTAGGAACAACCATTTTTACTGTTATGGGTGCTTTAGCAAAAAAGCACAATGCTATAAATTTATCTCAAGGCTTTCCAGACTTTAAAATGGATCAACAACTTATTGATTTGGTTTCAAAAGCAATGCATACAGGGTACAATCAATATGCCCCCATGCAAGGGAGTTTTGAATTACGAGAAGCCATTGCTAAAAAGTTTGATTTGTTATATAATTCTACCTATCATCCAGAAACAGAAATTACAATAACGGCTGGTGCTACTCAAGCCATTTTTAGTATTATATCAGCATTTATAAAACCAAATGACGAAGTTATTGTTTTTAGACCTGCTTACGATTGTTACGACCCTGCAATAGAATTAAATGGAGGGAAAACAGTTTCAATAGGATTAGAATCTCCAAGCTTTAAAGTGGATTGGAATGCGGTGAAATCTCAAATTAATAATCGAACTAAAATGATCATTATTAATACACCACAAAACCCTATAGGTACCGTTTTTTCTGAAAGTGATATGTTACAATTACAAGACATAACAAAAGGGACAGATATTATAATATTGAGTGATGAGGTTTATGAACATATTGTATTTGATGGCGAAAAACATCAAAGTGCATGCTTGTTCCCAGAGCTAAAATCCAGAAGTTTTGTAGTTGCTTCTTTTGGAAAAACATTTCATAATACAGGTTGGCGTACAGGTTATTGTTGTGCTCCAAAAGAGCTTATGGATGAGTTTCGAAAAGTGCATCAATTTAATGTGTTTTGTGTAAATCATCCAACGCAAAAAGCATTGTCACAATATTTAGAAAATGAAAACCATTATTTAGAACTATCAGGTTTCTATCAAGAAAAAAGAGACTTGTTTTTAAGTTTAATAAAAGATTCACGATTTAAGTTTACACCATCAAAAGGAACATATTTTCAATTGTTAGATTATTCAAAAATTACAAAAGAAAATGATGTAGATTTTGCAAAGCGTTTAACCGTTGAAAATAAATTAGCATCCATACCCATATCAGTTTTTTACAATACTAAAATAGAGAGTAAAATCCTCAGATTTTGTTTTGCTAAAAAGGACGATACCCTAAAGCGTGCTGCAGATATTTTAAATAGAATTTAAGATAAGTAACTTTTTAAAAAACATTGTGTCTAAAAAATAATATTAATTTAAATTTAGAAATGATGAAATTTTGGATTGTAATATTATTTTTAAGCTTTAGTTTTACAATAAATGCTCAAGAGGTAAATTTTAACGGAAATACTTACACAGTAAAAGGAGAAAGTATTTTAAATGATGGAGCAGATGTTACTAATACACTAACAAAAAAAGAGCAAGAGCAAATTATGCTGGCTTTTAATAAAAAAAAGGAGTTAGACAAAGCATCTAAAAAACAGCAAAAAAGGTTAAAAAAGGCTGAAAAAGGACAAAAAACAGCAAAAAAGAGACAAAATAAAGCAGAAAAAGCCCTAAAACGAAAACAAAAAGCTCAATCTAATTTTGATAAGTCTGTAAAAAAGCATAGACAGGCTATAGAAAAATACCAGAAGCTTAAAAAGAAAGGTAAATTATCTCCTGAAGACGAAGCGAGATGGCTTAAAAAGATTGAGAAATATAAAAAAGCTCATATAAAAGCTGAAAATAGGTTAAAAAGAGTTTAGACATTTATGAAGGATGAATTAAAAGTAGCTTTAGTACAATCAGATTTGGTTTGGGAAGCACCTGAACTAAACAGGAAGGCTTTTTCTGAAAAAATTAAAGATATAACAGAGCAGGTAGATATAATTATATTACCAGAAATGTTTACAACAGGTTTTACTATGAATGCCGCAGAAGTTGCTGAAAAAATGGAAGGTAAAACGGTAGAATGGATGAAATATGAAGCTTCAAAACATAATGCCGCAATTGTTGGAAGTGTTATTATTTTAGAGGACGATGCTTATTATAATCGTTTGTTATTTGTTGAACCTAGTGGTAAAATCACTATTTATAATAAACGTCACACGTTTACATTGGTAGGAGAGGATAAAGTGTTTGCTGCTGGAAAAGAAAAGGTAATTATAGAGTATAAAGGCTGGAGCATTTGCCCTTTAGTTTGTTACGATTTGCGCTTTCCTGTTTGGGCAAGAAATACTGAAAACTACGATGTTCTAATATATGTTGCTAATTGGCCAAAACCAAGAGTTTCTGCATGGGATGCATTATTAAAAGCACGAGCTATTGAAAACATGAGTTATTGTATTGGTGTAAACCGTGTAGGGATTGATGGTGTTAATAGTGAATATTCAGGTCATTCGGCTGTTTATAATGTTTTAGGAGATTTATTAACCTCATTTGAAGTTAACAAGGAGCAGACAGAAATAGTTACTTTAGAAAAAAGACACATTTCGGCTTACAGAAATAAACTTAAATTTTTAAATGATAGAGATCAGTTTACTCTTCAATAAAATTTAAAGTTTGCACTAGCCCCCAGTCTGGTCTTACTTCTTCATCCATTTCAAAATGACTTACACGTTCAGGCTGAATCTTTT
Organism: Gaetbulibacter sp. 4G1; assembly: GCF_002741945.1. Lineage (GTDB taxonomy): Bacteria > Bacteroidota > Bacteroidia > Flavobacteriales > Flavobacteriaceae > Wocania_A > Wocania_A spongiicola. Next base: position 301,114 of record NZ_MDVN01000022.1, on the reverse strand, counting down.
TAAGGTAATTACCAGTGTCGTATTTTCCATTCCCATTAGTATCAAAAATAACTCTAATAAAGTATTTTCCAGAATCTAAATTTAAAAAATCTAAAGCTTCAGGTTTTGTGGAATATTGCTCATATTTAACTTCACCATTAGCGTCAGTTAATTGAAATATAATAGGGTATTTTGCATTTGCTAGTGAAAAACGTACGTAACCAAAATCGGATTCTTTTTTTGTGCTAACCGAAAATTTTAAAGTATCATTTTTGTTATCAAAAAAGTCAACAAAGGCGTCAGGTAATACTTGAATTCTATAATTATTATCTTCGGTTTTTTCAAAGTTTAAATTATAAGTATTAGCAATAGAATCGTATTCAGTAGAAAAATCTACACCAGTAGAATCTTTATCCATTATACTTATTTTCGAGTCATCAAAGGCAGTAAATGGAGTGTTTGCAAAAATTTTAAATGGAGCCTCTTTACTGATATTACCAGAAGGCTCAGCTTTAATTATTAATGAGTCTCTTTCTTGCTTACTAATTCGTGCTGTAAAATCTTTTTCAAAGGTTGGATGCGATACTTTAAAGAGTAAGGAGTCTACTTTTAACCTAGGTTTATACCAGTAATAAAGGGTGTCTGTTTTTTCGTCTTTGGTGATTCTATGAGTAAAATCTTCTGGAATTTCAGAAGTTATTTTAATATCCATATTTTTATAATCTCCTTCATAACCAAAAGCAATTTTTTCTCCAGATATTAAACGCGGTCTTATAGCTTTAAAATCGGGTTCTTCAGAAAACAATTTTAAGGTATAAAATGTAGAATCTGTTGGTGTGACGTTAATAAACTCTTGGTGAAACGCTATTTGATCTGTTTTTTGTTGGTATTTATTATCCTCATTTCCATCTTTTAAAGCCATAAGCATATATTTTCCAGCTTTAATATTTTCAATAGAAAACGTAGTAAGACTATCTAATGTATTGGTAATATATTTTGGAACTTCTTTGTAAATTATAGAGTCATTGAATGTAGAGTCCACTTCGTATAAAGCAACAGATACAAATGTTTCAGGCTGCCTTTTTGTAGCGTCAACAATTTGCCCTTTTACGGTTAAGGAATCTATATAATCACCGGTTGATAGTACATATCTATAGTAAGGAAACGGGTTGCCTTCATTATTATCACTAATACTATTTCCAAAGTTAAATGCATAAGTAGTATTTGGTGGTAGTGTATCATTAATCTTAATTCTAATTTCTTTGCTGGCACTACCAACGGGTGATATGTCTGGTTGCCATTTCATTGGAGGCGAAATAATAAGCTGTTTTTGTATGTCTTTTATCTTAATATATTCATTGAAAGCAATCTTGATTTCATTCCCTTTAAAATTAGTAGAATAATTATCAGGGGATGAACTCTCAATACTAGGAGGGGTTTCGTCTTTTGGTCCACCACCAGGTGTGCCTCGATTTGCGCAATTAATAAAAACCAAGCATATAAACGCTATAAAAATAAAGTTAGAAAGGGATTTATTCATCAAAAATTTTAAATTTTTAGCAAAAGTACGTGAATTTTTTCGTTCTGAAATTAACAAAAAACGGAATGAAAAAATTTATGTACTAGCGAAGCGATTACTAAAGTGAAACTAAATTTTGTATTTTTTTGAGCAAAATTTAATTTTACTGAAGAAACCTACATAATTTAACACAAATTATATATTATAAAATCTATTTTGGGTTTCTAAACATAACGAACAATACATTAAGCTATTGCCATAGTGGCAATACTAATTTTTATATTTCCTACTTGGTTTAAAACATTTATGCAGGCTTCTAAAGTTGCTCCTGTTGTAATAATGTCGTCAACCAATAAAATATGTTTGTTTTCAATAGCGTCCATATTTTTAAGCGCAAATAATTCACTACTATTAGTCCATCGAGTAAAACGACTTTTTGTAGTTTGCGATTTTGTATTTGTAATTTTTACTAGAACATCATCTTTAAACTCTGCATCTATAATTTTTGCAATTTGTTGTCCAAATTTGGCAACTTGATTAAAACCTCTTTTTTTCAATTTCTTTTTATGCAGCGGTACAGGAATAACGATGTCAATGGTATGGTATGCTTCAACATCTTTTAATTCTCCACCAAGCCAATTACCCAAAACAAATCCAATGTTTTCATGGCCTTTGTATTTTAATCCGTGAATAAGTTGTTGTACCAATCCTTTTTTTTCAAACCTAAAAAGAGCAGTTCCGTTTTCAACTTTTGCACGACCATAAAGCACTTTTTTAACTGCATCATTACCATCAAAATGGAAGTTAGTAACTGGTAAATCGTGTCTGCAATCTATACAAATAGTATCTGCATTATCATCTAGTAAATTAAGACAAGCATAGCATACTTTGGGAAAGAAAAGATTTATAACAGATTGAAGCCCCATAAATTAATTATCTACAATAAAATTAACGATTTATAATTTAAAATCTAATTCATTAAAAACTTTATAAAATTCGATAATAAATAACGAATGTATAGTACTGAATTTAAACGGTTTTTTATTTTTGCACCATGGCAAATCAAGATGATCAATTTAAGAAGGTGGTTTCGCATGCAAAGGAATACGGATATGTATTTCAAAGCAGTGAAATTTATGACGGTTTAAGTGCAGTTTATGACTATGCACAAAACGGAGCAGAGTTAAAGAAAAATATACGCGACTATTGGTGGAAAGCCATGGTGCAAATGAATGAAAATATAGTAGGTATTGATGCAGCTATATTTATGCACCCAACCACATGGAAAGCCTCGGGGCACGTTGATGCGTTTAACGATCCGTTAATTGATAATAAAGATTCTAAAAAGCGTTATCGCGCTGATGTTTTAATTGAAGACTATTGTGCCAAAATTGAAGCTAAAATAGATAAAGAGGTTAAAAAAGCTGCAAAACGTTTTGGCGATGCTTTTAATAAAGAAGAGTTTGTTTCTACTAACGGGCGTGTTGTTGGATATCAAGAAAAAATAAAAGCTACGCTTTCGCGGATGGCAAAATCTTTGGAGAATGAAGATTTAGCTGATGTTAAAGCACTAATTGAAGAATTAGAAATTGCAGACCCATTAACAGGAAGTAAAAACTGGACAGATGTTAAGCAATTTAATTTAATGTTTGGAACCAAGCTTGGCGCTTCTGCCGAAAGTGCGATGGATTTATATTTACGTCCAGAAACCGCTCAAGGTATTTTTGTAAACTTTTTAAATGTGCAAAAAACGGGGAGAATGAAAATTCCGTTCGGTATTGCGCAAACAGGTAAAGCTTTTAGGAATGAGATTGTTGCAAGACAATTTATTTTTAGAATGCGCGAGTTTGAACAAATGGAGATGCAGTTTTTTATAAAACCAGGAACTCAACAAAAATGGTACGAGCATTGGAAAGAAGCTAGAATGAAATGGCATTTGTCTTTAGGAATGGGTGAAGATAAATACCGTTTTCATGACCATGAAAAATTGGCTCATTATGCTGATGCTGCTGCTGATATTGAATTCAAATTCCCATTTGGATTTAAAGAATTGGAAGGCATTCACTCAAGAACCGATTTCGATTTAAAAGCGCACGAAGAATATTCTGGAAAGAAATTACAATATTTCGACCATGAAGAAAATGCAAGTTATACGCCTTACGTGTTAGAAACTTCAATTGGTTTGGATCGTATGTTTTTAGCAGTGTTCTCAAACGCTTTACAAGAAGAAGAACTGGAAAATGGTACAACGCGTACCGTACTAAAACTACCAAGTGTTTTAGCGCCAGTAAAAGCAGCGATTTTACCTTTAATTAAAAGAGACGGATTACCAGAAATAGCACGTAAAATTGTAGAAGATTTGAAATGGGATTTTAATGTAATATATGATGAAAAAGATGCAGTTGGAAGACGTTATAGAAGACAAGATGCCAACGGAACACCATTTTGTATTACTGTTGATCATGATACTATAGAAGATAACACTGTAACGATTCGCCATAGAGACTCTATGGAACAAGAGCGTGTAAAGATTGAAGATTTACGCCATATTATTAAACAAGAAGTAGATGTGCGTTCTTGGTTAATGAAGATGTAGTTCTTTATAATACTAGAATATTTAAATTAAACAAAAACCCAAGCTTTAGCTTGGGTTTTTGTTATTTATTAGAATCTATAACCAACACTAATACCTATTTTGCCAATAATTTCGTAATCGTATCTGTCATTATTGAATAGGTTTCTACCAAAGCCTAAGTTTAGCTCTCCAATAAATCCACTATTAGTAATCCATTTTCCACCTAAACCAATTCCTAAAGCAAAATCAGTAATATTTTCTTCTTGCAAAATGGTATCAAATCCATCACTAGAAAGTCTGTAATCATTTATAGAGTTTAACATTCCAAACCCTTCTACAAAAAAACCTGCAGCGTATTTATTGCCAAAATAAAAACGATAATAAGGCGAAATATAGTAGTTAACATCATCATTTACGTCATCATCAAAAGGAAGAAATACATTTAAACCAAAAGCAGACTCTTCGTTAATAGTTCGTTCGTAGGTAACATCAAAAGCACCAAGAACAAGGTAAAGGCCATTGAGTTTAAATTCATTAAAATTTTCAGAAGAAATGGTTTCATCATTTGTTTCTTCTTGAGAGAATAAAGATGTAGATAATAAAATTGCAACTAGTAATAGTAAGTAAGCTTTTTTCATAAGATTATGTTTTTTAAATTGATTTGGTTATTTTTTACAATAACCATTCCAAGAATAAATAAAATCTTATAATAAATTTGATTAAAAAATATTTTCTATATACTTATCTGTCTATCAATTTGTTGGTCTAAAGAAATAAAAGTTTCGGTACGCGAAACACCAGAGATAGATTGAATTTCTCTATTTAATAAATGCATTAAGTGTTCGTTGTCTTTACACAGTATTTTAATAAAAACACTCCAGTTACCAGTAGTATAATGGCATTCTAAAACCTCAGGTATTTTTTTAAGTTGTTTAACAGCTTCAGGATTACTGATGGCTTTATCTAAATAAATACCAATAAAAGCCATAGTAGTATAGCCCAACACTTTTGGGTTGATTACAAATTTAGAGCCAGAAATTAATCCAGATTTTTCTAGTTTACGTAAGCGTTGATGAATGGCAGCTCCAGAAATACCAACATTTCTGGCTATTTCTAGAATTGGAGTTCGGGCATCTCCCATTAAAGCTCTAAGTATCTTTTTATCAATACCATCAATGTGTATGTTTTGATTTATAACTTTCATTAATAAATTATTTATGTCATTTCCTTGAAGAAGGGAATTTTGTTATTCTGTTTTGTTTTAAAACATAAAAGTAATCATTTGGTTTTAAATTGAAACTATGCTTTGTGCGGAATAGAAGTTAACTTTGTCAGAAAATTTAGCTAACTTCGTTTAACATCGGATATAAGTTATTAAAACGACACATATCCGTAAAAAAACATTACCAATAATATCAAAAAGAATACAACTTAAATGAAAAAAAAACTACTTCAGCTCATCTCAATTACAATGTTTATAAATATCAATGCTCAAATTGGGTTTCAAAAACATAGTTTATCGACAACCTTTGAATCAGCATCATCTACGCGGGCAGTAGATTTAGACAGCGATGGTGATTTAGACATCGTTGCGAATAACTCAAATAAGTTAGTTTGGTTTGAAAACATTGATGGAGTGGGTTCATTTTCAAATGAAAAAATTATTGATGAGGGTTCTGGGTTTTCTGTTATTAAAGTAGTTGATATTGATAATGATAGTGACATGGATATTTTAATTAGTTCTGGAAGACTCAGTTATTATGAAAACACCGATGGTTTTGGGAATTTCTCTGATAAAATAACTATTCCAACAGAATATAGTATTAGAGAATCATTCTCTGTTGTAGACATTGATAAAGATGGACTTCTTGATGTAGTAGTTGCTACGATGAGACCTTCAGGAAGCGGAGGTAACAATGACGGTTTAGTTTGGCATAAAAACTTAGGCATTAATCAATATGGATTTCTTGGATGGTCTTTTGAGAGAGGTATATCTGGGTTTAATGACTTTGTTGATGAAATTCTAACTTATGATATTGATGATGATAATGATTTGGATGTTATAGTTACTCTTCGTCATGATGTTTATTTATTTGAGAACTTAGAAGTGCTAGGAACTTTTTCCGGTAGAAAAATAATCACTAACGAAGTAAGTGGGTCTATATATGAAAGACCAACTGAAATTTATATATCTGATATAGACAAAGATGGAGATGGAGACATTATTTCAGGAATTAGCTCTATAGGAAGAAATGATAGAATTGTTTGGTATGAAAATGAAGATTCATTAGGAAGTTTTGGAGATGAAAAAGTTATAGATGTAAACGACACCTCATTTTATTGGTCTACTTCAATAGACATTGATAATGATGGTGATCAGGATATTATTTGTCTATCATATTCCGAAAGGAAAATATTTTGGTATGAAAATGTTGACGCAAAAGGAAATTTTGGTGCTCGCCAAGAAATAGCTGATGCGGAACTAAATTATCCAAAAGGAATAGGCAAAGGTGATATTGATTTTGATGGTGATATTGACATAGTAATTCCAATTAGACTTGATGATGAAGTTGTTTGGTTTGAGAATTTAGGTCTTTTAGGAAATACTATCGAAGGTAATATTCTTTCAGATACAGATTTAAATGGTTGTGATAGTAATGATTTATCGACACCCTCCATAATGGTAACTTCAGACAATGGAACGAATAGTTTTTCAACTTTTACTCAACCTAACGGCAACTATTTAATTTATACGAATCCTGGAGATTTTACAACTTCAATAACTACTAAAATTCCTGAATTTTATACTTTAAGTCCAGATTTTCATAGCTCTAATTTTGTAGGACTTAGTAATACAGACACCGCAGATTTTTGTCTAGCACCTACACAAAAGATAAATGATGTTAGCATAAGTTTATTACCAACTAGTCAAGCAAGGCCAGGTTTTGATGCTAGTTATCAAATAGTTTTAAATAATGTAGGTACAAATCAATTAAGTGGTACCATAATATTAGAGTTTGATGATTCAAAACTAAGCTTTATAACTGCTAGTGAGATTGCTTCTGAACAAATAATCAATTCACTTACTTTTAATTACACTGGCTTAAACCCTTTTGAAACAAGAATTATAGATGTAGATTTTAATGTAAAAGCACCTCCGACAACCAATATTAACGATGTTCTAAGTTTTGTAGCATTGATAAACCCTGTTTCAGAAGATTATACAGAAGATGATAATGTTTTTGAATTGAATCAAACAGTAATTGGTTCTTATGATCCAAATGATATTCTTGTTTTAGAGGGAAATGAAATTTTACTAGAAGATACTGACGAATATTTACACTATATTATCCGTTTTCAAAATACAGGAACAGCAGATGCAATTAATGTTAGAGTAGATAATATTTTAGACCCCAATCTAGATTGGAATACCATACAATTAGAAAGTTATAGCCATACAAACCGTGTTGAAATCAAAGATGGCAATCAAGTGTCTTTTATTTTTAATGGTATTTATTTACCAGATAGCACTACTGATGAACCGAACTCTCATGGATTTATAGCTTATAAAATAAAGCCAAAAGAAAGTATTGCTATTGGAGATATTATGCTAAATAAAGCTGATATTTTCTTTGATTTTAATTTACCTATAATAACTAATACGGTTAGTACAGAAATAGCTAATACATTGAGTATAAATAAAACCGAATTATCAAGTTTTCAAATATATCCGAACCCAACAGTTGGTCTCTTTAACATTAAATCAAAATCAAGAATAAGTGAAATAGAGATATATAATAATTTAGGGCAAATAGTTGTATACCAAATTGATAAAACCACTATTGATGTTTCTTTACTAAATACTGGACTATATTTTATAAAAATAAAAGACGAAATAGGGAATTCAGAAATTAAAAAATTTATTAAAGAATAAAAATACTATTGGCAACAAAGTATAAAATTAATGGCTTGGTTATAGCCTACTTGGAAAATTCCTTCGGAATTTTTCGCTGGCAAGTATTTGTTTATTAAATATCGGTGTCAAACCACGCCACTAATCTTATACATAAACGTTAAACGAACCTTCAAATTCCCGCGTTAGCGATTGTAGTGGAAATCCTTTTTTTGAGGCACGAAAAAAAGATTGCAACAAAAAGCGCGACCCTTGTGGTAACGCCCAAATATTAATTATTTAAAGGATTGTAACCTAAATAAGGCACTTCTTTTTCGTTAAATTGAACACCAAAATCTTTTAGCTCTTCTAAAATAGGCTCATAAACTTCTTTAGTAATAGGCATTTGTACACCAGGCGTTGTAATTTTTTTGTTTAATATGGCAAGTGTAGCAATGGCAACTGGTAAGCCAACGGTTTTTGCCATAGCAGTATAGGTTTGATCTTCTCCTACTGCAACCATAGTAGCATCTATTTGGTGTTTTTTGCCATTAAGTTCGTACCCAAATTTATGGTACATAACAATCATATCTTTATCGTCTTCTTTTAATGTCCAACTATCCATTAATATTTTTTGAAGAATTTGGGCAGGTGTTGCCTTTTTTAGTTCAACTCGTTTTTTATCATTAAAAATATCGAGTTCAACTAGTTTATCCCAAACAATATCGTCTTGATCTATTTTAAGGGCATGCCTTAATTTTAGTTCTACAGAGTCAGTAGGGCTATAAGTTAAAAAAGCATTAACAAAATCGCGGTAACTCATGTTTTCACTATCGTCAATAGTATAGCTGTCATCAGTCATTCCTAAGGTTACAAAAATATTCCAAGCACGACTAAAACCAACGCGACGCATAGTACCTCGATATAAAGTTTTAATATTATCTAAACCATAAACGCTTTGATACTTTAAAGAGTCGCGATTAGCATATACTTCAAAACGACCAAAACCATCAACTTCTAAAAACTCGGTACGTCTAAATAAACGATTGTACGGTATATATTTATAAGTGCCTTCTTGTAAAAATTTTGCAGCACTGCCTTGCCCAGCTACAACAACATTTCTGGGATTCCATGTAAACTTATAGTTCCATAAATTAGTATCACTTTCTGGTGCTACAAGCCCGCCAGTAAAAGATTCAAATAAAATAATTTTGCCTCCTTTACTTCTAATATTATCTAAAACTTGCATAGCACTCATATGGTCTATACCAGGATCTACACCAATTTCATTCATTAAAACAAGTCCGTTTGCTTTGGCATCATCATGTAAAGCTTGCATTTCTGGGCTTACATATGAAGCCGTTACCATATGTTTTTTATAGGTAATGCAGTTTTTTGCAACTTCTATATGAAAACGCGCAGGAAGCATAGATACTACAATGTCAGCATTTTTAATAGCCTCAACACGCGAATTTTCATTAAACACATCTAGTGTTATGGCTGTAGCGTTTTCATGATTGCCAATTAGCTTTTCAGCATTTTTTATATGTAAGTCGCCAATGGTAATGTGCAGGTTTTCAGATGTAGACTTATCTAATAAATATTTTATAAGATATGATGTCGATTTTCCAGAACCAATAACTAAAATCTTTCGCATAGTGAGATTTGTTGAGTAATTTTGTTTTTTAATTAAGTATGCTAAAAAGCAGATTGATTTTGCGAATTTAATAAATATAAAAACGATTTTTTACGAATAATCTATATTAATTATGAACAAGAAAATTTTAATTACTGCATCTATTTTAGGTTTAACCAGTGTTGTTTTTGGGGCTTTTGGTGCGCACGGACTTAAGGAATTAATATCGACAGAATCATTACAAACTTTTGAAACTGGTGTGCGTTATCAAATGTATCATGCTATTCTACTATTGTTTGTGGGCAGCAACTCGATTATATCTCAAAAAACAAAACGCTTTATTTTCTATTTTGTATTAATAGGTGTGCTTTTCTTTTCGGGCTCTATTTATGGTTTAGCAACAAATACATTAACAGCATTCAATTTTAAAAGTATTGCCTTTATAACTCCAATAGGAGGATTACTATTAATTATAGCGTGGTTTTTGTTGATTATCGATTTCGCAAAAAATAAGGGTGATAAATAGTAGTATTTTGTAGATACTTTAAAATAAAGTTTTAATTTTGCCAGATAAATAATTTTACATCATAAAATGGTAAATAACAACCAAGTTACGAAAACGATTTCGTTAGAGGAATACGGAATTAAAAATGCCAAAGTAAATTATCAACTTTCACCAAATCAACTTCATGATATTGCTATAGAAAAAGGGCAAGGTAAAGAGGCCTCTTCTGGAGCTTTAGCAGTTAATACAGGCGAGTTTACAGGACGGTCTCCAAAAGATCGATTTATTGTAAAAGACGATATTACCAAAGATCGTATTTGGTGGGGAGATATTAACATTCCTTTTGATGCTGATAAGTTTGATGCATTATATAATAAGGTTGTAAACTATCTATCTAACAAAGAGGTTTTTGTAAGAGATAGCTTTGCTTGCGCAGATGAAGATTATAAATTGAACATTCGAGTTGTAAATGAATATGCTTGGAGTAATCAATTTGCATCAAACATGTTTTTACGACCAACTGAAGATGAGTTAAAAGATTTTAATCCAGAATGGACAGTAGTTAATGCTCCTGGTTTTATGGCGGTTCCTGATGAAGATGGTACACGTCAACATAATTTTGCGATTTTAAACTTTACTAAAAAAATTGCTTTAATTGGAGGTACTGGTTATACTGGAGAAATAAAAAAAGGAATTTTCTCTGCTTTAAACTTTATACTTCCTGTATTTAAAAACACATTACCAATGCACTGTAGTGCTAATGTTGGTAAAAATGAAGATACTGCAATTTTCTTTGGATTATCTGGTACAGGAAAAACCACTTTATCTACAGACCCAAATAGAAGTTTAATTGGGGATGATGAACACGGTTGGACCAACGAAAACACAGTGTTTAATTTTGAAGGTGGATGTTATGCTAAGGTTATTAATTTATCGAGAGATAATGAACCAGAAATATATGATGCCATTAAAAAGGGAGCTATTCTTGAAAATGTAATTTTAGATGAAAATGGACATGTTAATTTTGAAGATACTTCTATTACACAAAATACTAGAGTAAGTTATCCGATAGATCATATTGAAAATATTAGAATACCATCTATAGGGAAAAACCCAAAAAATATATTCTTTTTAACAGCTGATGCTTTTGGTGTAATGCCTCCAATTTCTAAATTAACACCAAGTCAGGCCGCTTACCATTTTATTTCTGGTTATACAGCAAAAGTAGCTGGAACTGAAGCTGGAGTAGTTGAGCCACAGCCTTCTTTTTCAGCGTGTTTTGGAGCGCCTTTTATGCCCTTGCATCCAGCAAAGTATGCTGAAATGTTAAGCAAAAAGATGAAAGAATCTGGGGTTAATGTTTGGTTAGTTAATACGGGCTGGACCGGAGGGCCTTATGGAATTGGTACTAGAATGAAATTAAAATATACACGTGCAATGATTAATGCAGTGCTAAACGGTGATTTAGGATTGTATAATTATGATGATTATCATATTCACTCTGTATTTGGTGTAGCGCAGCCAAGAACTTGTCCAGGTGTGCCAACAAGTGTGTTGAGCCCCCGAGCTACTTGGAATGATGACGATGCTTATTATAAAACAGCATTTAAATTAACCAATGCATTTAGAGAAAACTTTAAAAAGTTTGAAGAACATTGTAGTGAAGAAATAAGACGAGGCGGACCACAACGCTATGCGTTTTAACAAAAGAGTGACTAACTCAAAAGCAAAAGGGCCATTTTTATAAAATGGCCCTTTTTGTTTATTATATATAGTAGTTTTTACTTACCCTTGTTAGCTTTATCAATATACTTTTGTAATGCCATAGTCATTGAAGGTGTTTCTGGGGTTGGTGCAGCAATATCTACACGTAATCCTTTTTCTTCAACAGCTTTAATAGTTGTATTTCCAAATACGGCAATGCGTGTTTCATTTTGCTTAAAATCAGGAAAGTTTTTAAATAATGACTCTATTCCAGACGGGCTAAAAAATACAAGTACATCATAAGTTACATTTTCTAAATCTGAAAGATCGCTAACAACTGTTTTGTAAAATGTAGCTTGTTTCCAGTTTACACCTAAAGCATCCAAAGTTTCTGGTACTGCAGGTTTTACTTTGTCAGTATTTGGTAACAAGAATTTTTCGTCTTTGTATTTTTTAATTAAAGGTGAAAGTTCAGCAAATGTACGTTTCCCAACATAAATTTTACGTTTTCTGTAAACTACATATTTTTGAAGGTAGTATGCAACAGCTTCAGATTGACAAAAATATTTCATCGCATCTGGAACTTTAAAACGCATTTCTTCAGCAACTCTAAAAAAATGATCTACTGCATTTCTACTTGTTAAAATAATAGCAGTATAATTGTTTAAGTCTACTTTTTGTTGTCTAATATCTTTTGCTGAAACGCCTTCAACATGAATAAAAGGTCTAAAATCTATTTTTACCTTTTGCTTTTCTTGTAAATCAAAATAAGGAGAATTCTCTATTTTAGGTTCTGGCTGAGATACTAAAATTGTTTTCACTTTCATATACACAAGTAGTTTGTTTTCTTACTTTAAGAAATAAACACCTTATATAAAATGATGTAAGGTGCGATTTCGAGAGCGCAAAGATACAAAATAAAATAAAACAAGTTGTTTTTTATTGTGTTTTGATGTGTTTTAAATGAAGTAATTACGCCCATTATATTAATAATTAATAATAAAATAACTACAGCATAAATAATAGGTAACGTAGGCTTAATTGTAAAAATTAATATAGCATTTATTGGAAGTAATAATAAACCTAAATAATTTTTATAACTTATTTTTTGAAATAGGTATTTGTCTATTAATTTGTCAATATCAAAAAGACTAGCCAATAGGCGTTCAATAAGTACTTTTATCAAAATAAAAGTACCAATACCAAAACCTAATTTAAAAAGAATATTTACCGAAATAATCTTAGTGTCCGTTACGTATTGGTAAACTAGATAGCTAAAAATGGATACTGAAATAACTAAGTTTGAAAATAACAAAGCGTCAAACTTGTCTAAGAATTTCTGATCTCTAGCATATATTTTAAGATATTTAGAGTTTCCTAAAACATAAATAAAATCTCCAAAACGTTTTGGTGCTACCAATTTTGCTGCTGCAATAATGATAAGACTAGCAATAATTAATACTGTAAATAATTCGTTTGAGATGATGTTACGATACATGCCTTAAAATTATTATAAATATTCACACTTTGGTTAAAATTATTAAGGAATATTTAAAAAAAATAAACTTTTAAATGATGTACATTTGCTAAAAATATGACGATTACAATATATTAGCAAATGCAAGATACGGTTGTTATAATTCCAACTTACAATGAAATAGAGAATATAGAAGCTATTATAAGAGCTGTTTTTTCTCAATCGGATAACATTCACATCCTTATAGTAGATGATAACTCGCCAGATTTGACAGCTTTAAAAGTAAAAGAACTTCATGAAGAGTTTTCTAATAGACTATTTTTAGAAATACGTAAAGAAAAGGCAGGATTAGGTACTGCGTATATACATGGATTTAATTGGAGCCTAAATAAATCGTACCAATTTATTTTTGAAATGGATGCCGATTTTTCACATAACCCAAAAGATTTAGTTAAACTTTATCAAGCATGTAAAGATGATGGTGCAGATCTAGCTATAGGTTCGCGTTATGTAACAGGAGTTAATGTTGTAAATTGGCCAATGGCACGTGTGCTTATGTCTTATTTAGCATCAAAATATGTTCGTGTAATTACAGGAATGCGCATTCATGATACTACTGCAGGTTTTGTTTGTTATAAAAGGCAAGTACTAGAAACTATAGATTTGAGTAAAATTAAATTTATAGGATATGCATTTCAAATAGAAATGAAATTTAAAGCCTATTTAAAAAAATTCAAAATAATTGAGGTTCCAGTAATATTTACGGATAGAACACAGGGCGAATCAAAGCTAAGTTCAGGAATTATTTCTGAAGCTGTTTTTGGAGTAATTACAATGAAGCTGAAAAGTTTATTTAAAAAATAAAAGTAAAAAATGACATTAAAGACAACACTTATTAAAAACGCTAACATTGTAAATGAAGGTGAGATTTTTAATGGAGATATATTAATTGAAGGAGAATATATAAAACAGATAAGCAAATCTATTAGTGCCAAATCTGCTGATGTGCATGTATTTGATGCCGAAGGGAAGTATCTATTACCTGGTGTTATTGACGACCAAGTGCATTTTAGAGAACCAGGACTAACGCACAAAGCAAATATAGAAACTGAGTCTAAAGCAGCTATTGCTGGCGGAATTACTTCGTTTATAGAAATGCCAAATACAAATCCGCAAACCACTACTATAGAAAAGCTAGAAGAGAAGTTTGATATTGCTTCAAAAACATCATCGGCTAATTATTCGTTTATGTTTGGTGGAACTAATGATAATTTAGATGAAATTTTAAAAGTTGATGCTAAAAATGTAGCAGCACTAAAATTGTTTTTAGGCTCTTCAACAGGGAATATGCTAGTTGATAACCCTGAAGTTTTAGAAAATATTTTCTCAAAAACCAATTTGTTAATAGCAGTACACTGTGAAGACGAAGGTACTATTAAAGCCAATTTTGAAACCTATTTAGAGAAGTATGGTGATGATATTCCTATTAAATATCATCCAGAAATACGAAGCGAAGAAGCTTGCTATCTGTCGTCTTCAAAAGCTATTGAATTAGCTAAAAAAACTGGAGCACGATTGCATGTGTTCCATTTATCAACAGGAAAAGAAACAAACTTATTCGATAATAGTATTCCTTTAAAAGATAAAAAAATTACTGCTGAAGTTTGTATTCATCATTTATGGTTTACAGATAAAGATTACGATGAAAAAGGAACATTTATTAAATGGAATCCTGCTGTAAAAACAAAAACAGATAAGGCTCAATTATGGGAAGCTTTACTTGATGATAGAATTGACGTTATAGCTACCGATCATGCACCACATACTATTGAAGAAAAAGAAAACGTTTATACAAAAGCACCTTCTGGCGGGCCATTAGTGCAACATGCTTTGCCAGCTATGTTAGAAATGTTTCATAATAATAAAATTTCATTGGAAAAAATAGTAGAAAAAATGTGCCATAATCCTGCTATATTATTTCAAGTTGAAAAAAGAGGGTTTATAAAAGAAGGTTATTTTGCCGATTTGGTTTTGGTTGATTTAAATAATCCGTGGACGGTAAAAAAAGATAATATTCTATACAAATGTGGTTGGTCTCCTTTTGAAGGAACAACTTTTAAATCGAGAATTACACATACCTTTGTAAATGGAAGCTTATCATATAAAAACTTTAAGTTTTATAGCGTCAATGCTGCAAAACGATTAACTTTTAATAGATGATGTTAAAACGATTATTAGCATATTTTGTTATTGTATTAATGGCTACCGCTTGTTATAAATATGACAAGCCTAAAAAGCCAGAGAATTTAATCCCAAAGGATAAAATGATTGATATAATAATGGATGTAAGATTACTATCTTCTGCAAATGGACAAAATAAAACCACTTTAGATAAAAATAATTTACAAGCCGAAGCCTATATTTATAAAAAATATAATATTGACAGTTTGCAGTTTGCTTTAAGCAATAATTATTATGCTTATTATGTTGATGATTATGAAGCTATTTATCAAAAAGTTAGAGACAGTCTTGAGGCTTTAAAAAATAAGTACGCTGACTTGCAATTTAAAGAAGAAAAGGAAAAAAAGTTTAAAGATTCTATTCAAAGTATTATAAAAAAAGATTCTATGAGCATCTCAAAACTAAAAGACCATATTGATATACTGGTTAAAAAGGACTCTGTAAAATCATTAATTAAAAAAGATTCAATACGGTTAATAAAAATGAAGGACTCTTTAAATATGTTGATAAAAAAAGACTCTGTAACCAAATTCAAGTTAAGAGCACAAACAGAAGAATTAATTACGCCTGTTTCAGATATAGATTTCCAACAGTAGTTATACTTTCATCTATTGGTGTAAATTCAAAATCAATAGCTTTTTTAATTTTAGTACTACTGTAGTTGGTTTTTGAGTTTAAAGATGTGGCTAATTGTCTTGTTAATTGCCTTCTTTTTCCAGTTAATTTATGTGCTAACCAATCTAATTTCCAAGCTAATTGTAATTGCCATACTTTTGCTTCTTTTTTAGGTGATTTTGCATGTACAGCTTTAGTTATTTCCTGTAAAAACTGTTTGTAAGTCCAATTTTCTGCTACTAAAATAAAGCGTTCATTTTTAATGTCACTTTTCAAAAGAGTTACCATAATTGAAACAACATCTTTAACATCAATCAATCCAATAGAACCAGCTGTGTAATATTTAATACCTTTATTCGCTTTTTTAAATAAATTACCAGTTCCGTAGCGCCAAATACCAGCGCCTAAAATAACACCAGGGTTTATAATAACTACATCCAAGCCTTCTTGTGTAGCACGCCAAACTTCCATTTCGGCACCATACTTTGTAATAGCATAGACACTATTGTCACCTTCAGGATTCCACTCAGTGTCCTCTGTAATAGGTTCGTTATTTATAGAATTACCTGTAGTTGCAATTGAGCTTACATAACATAATTTTTCTATATCATTTGAAATGCAAAGATTAACAATATTGGCAGTACCTTCAATATTGGTTCTTCGTAAAAGATGATATTTATTAGGCTCAAAAGAAACAAAAGCTGCACAATGATAAACATATGTAACACCTTTAAAAGCTTCAGATAGTAATGGAATGTCTAATAAATCTGCTTGTATCCATTGGATAGATTTAAAAAGCGACTCATAGTTATCAGTATAACAAGAAAAAACATTTTTCACATTGTTAAGTTTGCGCTCAGTTCTATAAATAGCTCGAACTGTTTCGTTGTTTTTAACAAGTTTATAAAGTAAATGCGCACCAACTAAACCTGTGCCACCAGTAACTAAAATCATGCGACTAAAATAGTAAATATTTGTACTACTTTCATTTATATTGCGTCATGAATATAATTGCTATTTTTACTATTTAAAGAAATAACATAAATGGTAAGAAAGTATTATTTCAGTATTACTCTAACATTGTTAATTGGAGTTTTTAGTTTCTCTCAACAGAAAAATAAAACAGTTAAAATTATATCTTATAATATTTGGAATGGATATGATTTTGGTAAAGATGAAAAAAGAAGAGGAGATTTAGTTAATTGGGTTGATTCTGAGGAACCAACCATTGTTGGATTGCAAGAGCTAGTCAATTATACTCCAAAAAAATTAGAAGAAGATGCTAAAAATTGGGGGCACTCGTATTCTGTTTTACTAAAAGAAAATGGATATTCAGTTGGTTTAACCTCTAAATTCCCGATAGAAGTAAAGGAAACCATTTTTGAAGGCATGCACCACGGTGCTTTACATTGTAAAACAGGAGGTTTTGATGTATTTGTGGTTCATTTTTCACCATCTAGCTATAAAAAAAGGCAAAAAGAAGCCAAAATCATTCTAAAAAAAATGAGAATAGCGGCAAAAAGTAACCGAAATTATTTAGTGATGGGCGACTTTAATGCACATTCGCCAATGGATGCAGATTTATATAAGAATAACATTTTATTAGATAGACTAAGGCTTTCAAACAAGAATAAAGGAGAAGAAGGGAACCTAACAAATAATGAAATGGATTATTCAGTAATTTCAAATTTTATGGCTTTTCCACTTGTTGATGCCTGTCAAAAGTTTTCAAATAGTATGGCTGAGCGTGGAAGTTTTCCAGGAAGACCTTTAGGGAAAATAAATTCTGAGTCAGTTGAAGAATTAATAAATCGCTTAGAGCGGATAGACTATATTTTTGTTTCACCCCAATTGAGTAAAAAACTTGTAAGCGCTCAAGTATACAATAAACAACCAAACTGGTACTTGTCTGATCATTACCCTGT
This sequence comes from Gaetbulibacter sp. 4G1, assembly GCF_002741945.1. Lineage (GTDB taxonomy): Bacteria > Bacteroidota > Bacteroidia > Flavobacteriales > Flavobacteriaceae > Wocania_A > Wocania_A spongiicola. The sequence goes on along the minus strand of NZ_MDVN01000022.1, from coordinate 283,046 downwards.
GGGCATAGAATTGATAGGGATGTAAGTATTTGCGTTAGTTTTTTTCAGAATATTTAAAGAATCATCATGAATAGCTTAGTAATTCTTCACGTATTTTTATATTTGCTACAGTTTATTAAAAATATTAAATAATGATAAAGAATTTTGTTGAAGAATTAACTTGGAGAGGTATGATACATACCGTTATGCCTGGAGCAGATGAACATTTAATGGAGAGCATGCGTAGTGCTTATGTCGGCTTCGATCCTACTGCAGATTCTTTACACATTGGAAATTTGGTACCTATTATGTTGCTGGCTCATTACCAACGTTGCGGGCACAGACCTGTTGCTTTGGTTGGAGGCGCAACTGGAATGATTGGTGATCCGTCAGGAAAATCAAATGAACGTAATTTATTAGATGAAAAAACATTAAGGCATAATCAAGAATCTATAAAAAATCAGCTTGCTCATTTTTTAGATTTTGAAAGCGATGCTGAGAATGCAGCTATTTTGGTGAATAACTACGATTGGATGAAAGACTTTTCTTTTCTAGAATTTATTCGCGATGTTGGTAAGCATATTACCGTTAATTATATGATGGCTAAAGACTCTGTAAAAAACAGAATTTCATCTGAATCATCAGAAGGTATGAGTTTTACCGAGTTTACTTATCAATTAGTACAAGGTTACGATTTTCTTCATTTATATAAAGAAAACAATTGTTCAATTCAAATGGGTGGAAGCGACCAATGGGGTAATATTACAACAGGTACAGAATTAATAAGAAGAGTTGGCGGCGGAAAAGGTTTTGCAATTACATGCCCATTAATAACAAAATCTGATGGATCTAAATTTGGTAAATCTGAAGGGGGAAATGTTTGGTTAGATGCTAATAGAACATCACCATATAAATTTTATCAATACTGGCTAAATTCAAGTGATGAGGATGCAGAAAAGTATATTAAAATATTTACTTTTTTAAATGAAGAAGATATAAAAAGCTTAGTAAAAGAACATAATGAAGCGCCGCATTTACGTGTTTTGCAAAAGCGTTTAGCTGAAGAAATAACAACGATGGTTCATTCTAAAGAAGATCTAGATAATGCTGTAAAAGCGAGCGCTATTTTATTTGGAAAATCAACAAGTGACGACTTAAAGCAATTAAATGAACAAACATTTTTAGATGTTTTTGATGGCGTACCACAAACCGAAGTGCTAAAATCTGATATTGAAAACGGATTAGATATTATTGCTGCATTAGCAGAAAAGGGAGGTTTCTTAAAATCGAATGGAGAAGCGCGTCGTGCTTTAAAAGAAAACTCTATATCTGTGAATAAAGAAAAGGTTAAAGAAGATTATAAAATTACATCTAAAGATTTAATTAATAATAAGTTTGTTTTACTACAACGAGGTAAAAAGAATTACTTTGTTTTATCAATAAAATAGTAAAAGCCTGAGTTTTAACTCAGGCTTTTTTTTAACCAACCAACTAAAAAACTAATTTTTCTTTTTCTTAGCTGAGTGTTTTGTCGAAATGGTTTTTCTAATCTTACAGATATAGAATTTTATTTTAAAAATTTTATTATTTCCCAGTTTTTATCTGCTTTCTTAATTAGGGCTTCAGGTTTTTCTTTTTGCCATAATTTTAAAGTATTTGTTCCCCAAGCATTATAAAACAGATAAAGTTTACCGTCTCTAATTTCAAAAGCTTTCGGATTGATAGAAACTTTATCGGATTTAATGGCAATGGCATAAGCACAGTAACCTCCATATTGAGGGGCATATTTGCTTGGATTTTCGTTAAAAGTGTTTAGATTTTTTTGAGAAGAGAATTTGTATTTAACACCTTCAAATTTTGCTATAAATTCCTTGTTTCCTTCAGTAATCTTGTTTTCAAAATAGGCAACAACATCATAACCATTAGCTACGTAGCCCTTTTTAATATTATAATCTTTGGTTTGAGAAAAAGAGGACGTTACTGTAAATAGAAAAATAAATATTAAGTTTCTCATAAAATGTAAGTCGAAAACTATTAAACATCTTACAGTTTGCTATAAAACCATTAAATTACAACCTCGAATATCAGAATTATCGAAACGACCAATAACTTCAAAAGAACCATTTTTGAAGGTTCTTCCTAAGTCTTGAGTAGCTATAAATGAGCAGGAATTAATATTCGCCAAATCGATAACATTTATTCCACCTGTTTTTCCTGATGGTTGAATACTTAAGGCATCTTCTGTATCTCGTGTTAATATACGCATCCAATTGGGACAATTAAATATACCATTTCCATTAGAGTATGCTTGACTCAAAAGTTCTGTCATACCATATTCGCTATGTATATTTTCAACACCAAAACCAGCTTTTAAGTTTTTGTGTAAATCGGCTCTAATTAATTCTTTTCTTCTACCCTTCATACCCCCTGTTTCCATAATAATAGTATTATTAAGGTTGAATTGGTAGGTTTCAACTAAGTCTAATAGAGCAAACGATACCCCAATAAGTAATACTTTTCTATTTTGTGAATCAACAGAAATTAAAGTGTCTTTTAATTCAGAAAAATTATTGAGATAAAACCCACTTTCAGGGTGTTTAGACTGTGAAATCATTTCACTAACCATATAGACTAATGATGAACCTTCGCGTTCTAAATACGAAGGCAATACAGCTAAAACTACATAGTCTTCAATATTGTCATAAAACTGTAAAAAGCCTTTAGTAAAACTTTGCTTATAAATTTTTAAATCTGTTACATAATGCTTACTTGTTTTGCTTCCTGTAGTGCCAGAACTTGTAAAAATGGTTTCAGCTTTATTTTTAGAACTTAATATCTCGTGTGACTTAAAAAATTGAATAGGTAAAAAAGGAATATCCTTTATGGTTTTAACATCGCTTGGATGTTTATAAAGTAAGTCGCAAAATGATCGATAAACACGGTTGTTTTTAAACTGATAATTGAAAACTTGTATTGCTAAATCTTCAAACTCTGTTTGATTATTAATATTAAAAATGGTATTACTGTCTATCATTAAGCTATAATCGGTTCAAAAAAACAGTTTTGTGTTTATATCTGTAACGTTGGCAAAAGTATAAAAATAAAAAAGCGTTACTATTAGCAACGCTTTTAAAATATATTATAAGTGTATTATTTCTATTTAATAACCAATTTTCGTGTTTCACTAATATTATTTTCGGTAATCTTTAAAATGTAAACACCTGTACTTAATTTCGCTATATTTAACTCTTTTCCTATTAAAATAGTTGACAAAATTTGTTTTCCTAAAGGATTAAAGATTTCAATTTTTTTAGTAAAATTCTTTTTTGAAGTAATATATATAAACTGTTTACCGTTATTAACAGGGTTTGGGTAAATAGAAAGTCCTTCAATGTTTTGTTGCACAGGGACATTATTAATGTCTGCTTGTGTAAACCCTTGTTGGGTTACAAAAAACATTAAAGCCAAAAATGTAGTTAAAAAGTAGTTTTTTCTCATATTAAACTTTCGCTGATATAAAAGTAATAAATTACTTCAAAAGTTATACCAAAAAAAGTGTTAAAGATTTGTACATTTTATCGAAAGGTTAATTAAGTGTAAGTTGTACGTTACCTTAATGTTATTTTGTTTTAGGTTTTTAATAAAATTATGTTATTAGTTTTATCTTTACTCAAGAAAGATAGAAACTGTATATTTTACAATGAATAAAAAAGATATTAAAATTTTATTAGTAGATGATGAGCCAGATATTTTAGAAATTGTTGGTTATAATTTGTCAAATGAAGGCTATCAAATAATTACAGCAGAGAATGGTGTTGAAGCCGTTAAAAAAGCTAAAAAAGAATTACCCCATTTAATTATTTTGGATGTAATGATGCCTGAAATGGATGGTATTGAAGCTTGTGAACAAATTAGAATTATACCAGAGTTAAAAGATGTTACCATTACTTTTTTAACTGCCAGAGGAGAAGATTACTCTCAACTTGCAGGGTTTGAAGCTGGCGCAGATGATTACATTACAAAACCAATTAAGCCAAAAGTGTTAGTAAGTAAAGTAAAAGCACTTTTAAGACGCTATAAAGAGGATGAAAAGAAAGAAAATGTTGTAAAAATAGGAGATTTAGTTATTGATAGAGATGAATATAAAATTATTTTAAAAGGAAAAGAAATTCTTTTACCTAGAAAGGAATTTGAATTATTATCTTTATTAACTTCAAAACCAGGAAAAGTTTTTAAACGAGACGAAATTCTTGATAAAGTATGGGGAAATGAAGTTGTGGTTGGAGGAAGAACTATTGATGTTCATATTAGGAAGTTAAGAGAAAAAATAGGAAACGATAGTTTTAAAACAGTTAAAGGTGTTGGGTATAAATTTGTAGATTAGCAAAAGGAAGTATACATTACCGAACTTTGAAAGATTAATTGAGGTTAAATTAATGTTACTCTGACCGCTAAATAACATTTGTTATAACAGATGAAATTAAAAAGAACATATCGTTTTGCGATTAAAACATCGCTGTATATAACACTTTTTATAACGCTCTTGATGAGTGTTTTTTTATATATGTTTTATTCGATTAATTGGGTGCTAATTATAGCGTTTGCCATAACTTGTTACTTGTTTTCGTTTATAGTTATTCAATTAAGAGTTGAACGCTTTATATATAAACGAGTTAAAAAAATATATGATGACTTAACGCTTTTAGAGTCTGCAAGTTTAACTAGAGGTTCTATTACTACTGATATGGGAACGCTTACTGAAGAGATAGATAAGTTTGCACGTGATAAAAAGCTAGAAATTGAAACACTAAAAGTTAGAGAGAAATACAGAAAAGAGTTTTTAGGCAATATCTCCCACGAATTAAAAACACCTTTATTTACAGTTCAAGGCTACATTTTAACACTATTAGATGGTGCTTTAGATGATGAAACTATAAGGAAAAAATATCTAGAAAGAGCCAATAAAGGAGTTGAAAGACTAAGTTACATTGTAAAAGATTTGGATATGATTACCAAATTAGAAGTTGGAGATTTAAGCTTAAATATAGAAACATTTGATATAGTAGAGCTTGTAAAAAGTGTTTTTGATATGTTTGAAATGCGAGCTCATAAAAAACGTATTACACTCACTTTTGATACGGATTATACAACACCTATTTTGGTTAAAGCAGATAAGGAACGTATCCAGCAGGTATTGGCAAACTTATTTGTAAATTCTATAAAATATGGTCAAGAAAAAGGAACAACTGAGATTAGTGTAGAGAATTTAATAAAAAACAAGGTTATTGTTAGAGTAACTGATAATGGCGAAGGTATTGATAGTAAGCACTTACCTCGTTTGTTTGAACGTTTTTTTAGAGTAGATAAAACAGGAAATAGAAAAGTTGGAGGTTCAGGCTTAGGCTTATCAATTGTAAAACATATTATTGAAGCTCACGACGAAAAAATATATGTAGAAAGTGAAATTGGTGTAGGTAGCGAGTTTTCATTCACGCTCGAAAAGGCCGAATAAATCTTTAAAATCCTCGCAGTTATCAAAAGATTCTAAACCTTTAAAGTGGTCTGTTTTTTTAAGTTTCTCTATTGTAAAATCATTTTGACTACAACTAGGAACTAAATTTAAACGGGCTAATCTTTTGGCTAAATATTCTTGTTCAAATTGCCCTGGAGTTGGTATAAAGAAGGCTTTTTTATTAAGCTTCGCTAAATCCATTATTGTAGTATAACCAGATCTAGCTATTACTAAAGCACTTTCATTTATAGTTTTTTCGAGTAATTCAGAAGTCATAAAATTATAAATAACCATGTTACCAATTCTTTTTCTGGCTTGTTTTTTTTCAAGTACACCTTTTACAAAAATAATTTTCCCATTATAGTTTTTTAATTCAACTAGTAACTTTTCTTCAAGCAAAGTTCGTTGTGGTTCAGGACCAGAAAGTAAAACCAAAATATCATTTACTATGTTTAAGCTTTCTCTTTTAAACCTGCTTAAAGGACCAATATATTTTTTAGAAATCTTAAGCGAGTCGGCATGCCCTAATTTTCCACTTAAATTGGTGCTGTCTTCTATGTCAGGAACCCAGCAAATATCAAATTTGTGTATAAATTTTTGATGCATTTTTGTGCTTAACCATGTTGTGTTCCCACTTAAAACATTTAATTGATGCGTAATGAAAACAGATGGAACTTTTTTGCTGTATATACCCAATCGGTTATCTGAAATAACTCCTGAAATATTATTATTTTCAATAACTTCTTTTAGTACTTTTTTTTCAGATTTAATAGCCTTAATAAGTTTTGGAGAATCTTTTAATAATTTCAATTTAAAAAGCTTTCCACTTTTAGCATAAGTAATATTATACGATGGTAATTCAACAGAGGAAAGGTTAGGAAACTCCTTTTGTAAAAGTAACAAAGCATTTCCATCACTTGCTAAAACGGGTTCAAAACCATAATCAATAAGAGCATTAATAATAGGGATGCATCTAGTAGCATGACCCAAACCCCAATTTAGCGGCGCTATTAGTATTCGTTTTTTCATTGTAATATTTTGGGCGTGCCTTTCGCGAACTCAAGTCGGGCTTTCCACTTTATCTTTTCTTGTGCAGAACTTGTTTCAGTATCTCACCAAATGCGTAAATACATTATAATCATATTTTCAATCAACTGACCTTAGTCTGCACAAAAAAGGATGTCGTATCAATCCCTCACGCAAATTTTCATTAAAATCAAAGATAAGCATATAAACACTCGCGTATATTTCCTTAATTTTACCAAAATTTTAAATAATAGTGGGAAGCAAAAATAAACTTAAAAGATTTAAAGAAAACGAAACCTTTGCTAATGTGTTTCAACCAACAAGAGATGAGTTAGTAAACTCAAATTTCGATTTAAAAGGCAATTGGCAAAAAGCGGTTTTCAAAAACAATAATCCGTTAGTTTTAGAATTAGGGTGTGGCAAAGGAGAATACAGCGTAGCTTTAGCTCAAAAATATCCCAATAAAAATTTTATTGGAATAGATATAAAGGGAGCTCGTTTTTGGAGAGGTGCAAAAACAGCTATTGAAGACGAAATAGAAAACGTAGCGTTTTTACGTACGCAAATTGAACTTATAGATTATGCCTTTGCAGAAAACGAAGTAGATGAAATCTGGATTACCTTCCCCGATCCTCAAATAAAATACAAGCGTACAAAACATCGCATGACTAATGCGACCTTTTTAAAACGTTATAGAACCATTTTAAAACCAGAAGGCGTAGTTAATTTAAAAACCGATAGCGAGTTTATGCATGGTTATACACTTGGGCTGTTGCACGGAGCTGGACACGAGGTACTTTATGCAAACCATAATGTGTATAAACAAGAAGGGAGTCCAGAAGAAGTTACTAGCATTCAAACGTATTATGAATCACAATATTTAGAGCAAAACAAACCAATTACGTATATTAGGTTTAAAATTAAAGGTTAGTGGATATTACTTTTATCTTTTTTTTAGGATTATTTATAGCATTAGTTGGAGTTATTCCACCTGGCTTGTTAAATATGACGGCAGCCAAAATAAGCTTAAAAGAAGGGCATTCTAGGGGTATTGTATTTTCCATTGGCGTTTGTGTTATTGTAATTGCCCAAACTTATATTGCTGCTATTTTCGCAAGATATTTAAGTAATCATCCTGAAGTTATAGATATTCTTCAGCGTGTAGCATTAGTTATTTTTATTTTAATCACAATTTATTTTTTGTTTATAGCTAAAAAGCAACCCAAACAGCAGATAGAACCTAAAATAAGAAGCAAACACAGTCGTTTTTTTCAAGGCCTATTCTTGTCTTCAATAAATGTGTTTCCTATACCATATCAAGCATACATGACTATTACTTTAGCCTCTTTCGAGTGGTTAAAATTCGATCAAATAAGTATTATATCATATGTTGCAGGTGCAGCTTCTGGCACTTTTGTAATGCTATATATGTATATTTTCTTTTTTGATAAAATCAAGCAAAAGTCGTTTACATCTCAAAGAAGTATGAATTATATTATTGGAGGCATTACAGGAGTGATTTCGATAATAACCCTTATAAACATCATTAAAGAATTGTAAAATGAAACCAGAAACTTTAAATTTTTTTGATAAAGTTTACGAAGTTGCTCGATTAATACCTTACGGAAAAGTAACAAGCTATGGAGCTATTGCAAGGTATTTAGGAGCAGCTAGAAGCGCGCGTATGGTTGGTTATGCTATGAATGGGTCTGGAGGTAAAGATGTGCCTGCACATCGTGTTGTTAACAGGAAAGGCTTGTTGACTGGGAAGCATCATTTTGACGGTACTAACTTAATGCAACAGCTTTTGGAAAGTGAAGGTATAGAAGTTGTTGATAATCAAATCCAGAACCTTGAAAGTGTATATTGGGACCCAAACGAATTAAAGTAATTATTAGCTTGATTTAAAATTATGCTTTATAATAACAGGCTTTGTCTTTTTATTTGTAATAGTTAAAATTTTTGAAAGTAATTCTGTCTCATTTTTAAAAAGAGATTGCTTTAAAAGTTGCATTTCTTGTTCCATGTGTTCTTTTATTTGCTTTTTAAGCCTATCTGTGAACGATAAATTGAACAGTTTTTTATATAAAAAAGTGTGATTAGATAGGGTTACTTCACCATCACTAATACAAATAGATATTTTGTTTTTTCGATCTATTAAAAAATATTCGTCAGATATTGGAGATATTAGCTTTTTAATAGATTCATTACTAGAATAGTTTGATACAATATCAATAATGAATTTTGCATCTTCCTTCATTGCTTTTTTCTTAAATGAAAACATCTTTTTTAATTTAATCTTGATTAAAAACCAAGAAGATTATATAGTGTTAAGAAACAATATCAATGCCAAAGTCACAGTAAGTGCTTCACACACAGTGTTTCAGCGTATTAAATTGCATTTTAGCTATTTAATCAATAAAATATTTGTTGAATTTTTTTTCATGTAGGATAATACTTCTTTCTTTTAAAATATTTAAAAAATGCTTACCGTTAAAATGAACTTTTACTATATAAATAAACCCAATTACCACATAAATCATTTCAATTAAACCACTTTAAATTCTAAACAATTCACTGTATATTTGTACTTTAGAATAAATCTAAATTGAATATAGTGAAGTTAAATAAACAAGATATATTAAAAGCACTCGAATCTATTACCGTTCCTGGAGAAGGAATGAATATGATTGAGAGTAAAGCTGTAAAAAATGTTATCACTTTTGGAGACGAGGTTATAGTAGATATTACAATTACAAACCCAAGTTTACAAGCAAAAAAGCGTGTTGAGGTTGATATCCTTAAAACCATTCATGAGCAAGTATATGAGAAGGCCAAAATTACGATTAATGTTAAGGTTGATGCGCCAGCAAAACCTAAAGCAAATGTTATAAAGGGTAATCCAATCCCTGGAATACAAAATATTGTAGCTGTTGCCTCTGGAAAAGGAGGTGTTGGGAAATCTACAGTTACTGCTAATTTAGCTGTGACTTTAGCTAAAATGGGGTTTAAAGTAGGTGTTTTAGATGCAGACATTTATGGACCATCGATTCCTATTATGTTTGATGTTGAAAGCGAACGACCGTTGGCTGTAAACATTGAAGGAAAATCTAAAATGAAACCGGTAGAGAATTATGGTGTTAAGGTATTATCAATTGGGTTTTTTACAAAACCTGATCAAGCCGTAGTTTGGCGAGGACCAATGGCGGCTAAGGCATTAAATCAAATGATTTTTGATGCGCATTGGGGAGAACTTGATTTTATGCTAATTGATTTACCACCAGGAACTGGCGATATTCATTTAAGCATTATGCAATCGCTTCCAATAACTGGCGCTGTAGTTGTTAGCACCCCTCAAAATGTAGCATTGGCTGATGCTAAAAAAGGAGTGGCTATGTTCCAACAAGACAGTATTAACGTGCCAGTTTTAGGTATTATAGAAAATATGGCTTATTTTACACCTGCAGAACTGCCTGATAATAAATATTTTATCTTTGGAAAAGAAGGGGCACAAAACCTTTCGGAAGATTTAAAAGTACCCTTTTTAGGTGAGCTGCCATTAGTGCAAAGTATTCGTGAGGCAGGTGACGCTGGTCGTCCAGCAGCATTGCAAACGGCAACACCGTTAGAACAAGCTTTTGAGAAATTAACTCAAAATGTAGTAGAAGAAGTGGTAAGACGAAATGGCAATTTGCCTCCAACCGAAGCAATAAAAATTACAACAATGGCTGGATGTTCAGCAGTTAAAAAATAGTTATGACATCAGAAGAACTTAAATTAAATGTGGAAAAAGCATTAGAAGAAATTCGTCCGTTTTTACAAAGTGATGGCGGTGATATTTCGCTACTAGCTATTGAAAACGACAACCTTGTTAAAGTGCAGCTTCAGGGCGCGTGTGTGGGTTGTAGTGTAAATCAAATGACACTTAAATCTGGTGTTGAGATGACGATAAAAAAATATGCACCTCAAATAGAACAAGTCATTAATATTGATGCGTAACCTTTCTTTTTTAATTCCTACTAAAATAATAGAGAAACTTATTTCTAAATAATTCAGAAAGCTTATTTTTGCTGCATAAATTGTGATATACGTTTATTAACGTAAGTATAAATTGAATTATGGAACAAGACATAAATATAAAAATAACCGATAGAGATGGTGTAATACACGATGTAGTTGCGCCTACAGATATGGCAATGAATCTTATGGAAGTTGTAAGATCTTATGAGCTTGCACCAGAAGGAACTATTGGTATTTGTGGAGGAATGGCCATGTGTGCTTCGTGCCAATGCTATGTGAATTCAAATCACGAATTACCAGAAATGAGCGATGATGAAGAAGCAATGTTATCTGAAGCTTTTGATGTAAAAGATAATAGTCGTTTAGGTTGCCAAATACAAATGACCCCAAATATGGAAGGATTAGAGGTTGAATTAGCACCTGAAAGTTAATTTTCACTCGCATTATAAATAGCATTTAAAAGGCTGTTTTTTTCTTTGACGTCATGCCCAAGTTGCCAAAACATTATACCGCCTAATCTATTCTTAATAGTATATTCAGTTTTAAGTTTAACAGACACAGTATCATCATAAGTTATAAAAATACTGTCAGTTGCACTAAATAAATACGGAGCTTTTGCTATAGAATCCCAATATCTTTTATAATTATTATTGCTTTCGTATTTTTTTCTAATATCTCTATAAGAATCCGTTGCATGTGCTCCTTTATTAGCTTGATATAATCCATCATTAGCTGAAGATACTCCTTTCCAAGCTTTACCATAAAAAGCTGCGCCAATTACAATTTGCTTAGGATTTACACCTTGGGCGATGCAGTAATCAACAATCATTTCAGCAGAACCTGGCTCATATTCAACACCATAGTCGGCGCTCCTTTTTGTCATTTCTTCATAAAAATCAGAAACCAGCGAATCTTTTAAATGTTCATTTTTAATCCATCCTAAAGGCGTATGATGTCCAGTAAATGGTGAATTCCCACTTATCTGATCATAAGTCATAATATTCATATAATCTACATACTTCATCACCTCTGTAGTTTCTATATTTTTATAATAAGGCTTCCAGCCAGCAGATGCAAAGGTTAGTGTTTGTTTTCTATCTAAAGTGTTTAAAGCTTGTCGGAGTTCTTTCATTAAAAAGGTAAAATTCTGCTTATCTTCTGGTCTTGCTTTAGTATTAGCAGCTGGAATACAAGGGTATTCCCAATCTATATCCAAGCCATCTAATTCATATTCTTTAATAAATTTAACCACACTTTTTACAAATTTCTTTCTGTTTTCGGGAGAGAAAGACATATCTGAAAACCCTTTAGAACCCCAACCGCCACAAGCAATCATAAACTTAAGATCTGGATGGTTTTTTCTTTGCTCTACCAATTGTTTAAGTTTCTTATCATGCTCTGCATTATTAAATTTCATTTCATTATCTATAACCTTAGTAAATGAATATATAATATGCGTTAATTGGTTTAATGGAAGCGTTTCTGGTTTATAATCTTTCTCAGGTACATAATAAGCCATAACAGCAATATTATTCTCTTTTTGGCTGGTAGATTTTTTGCAGCTAAAACTATTTATGGTAATAGTAAAAATGATAATCAGAGAACAATAATTTTTTAAATATGCCATTTCGAATTTTTTATTAGTTGATTTATTCTGTTTTATAGTCTATTAATTTTATAGGACCTTCAAGGAGGCTTCTTACTATTTGTAGTGTTCCATCTTCTTTAGTGGCTATTTGCCATTTAATAAGTGATATTTCGCCTTTTTCAATTTCAATACCAGTTATACTGCGAGGGTGTACACAGCTACCATCGTTAAAGAAAGCAATATCTCCAGGTTCAGGAAAACGTGGTCTATGCGTATGCCCAACAATAGTTAACAAATTATTGTTTTCTGAAATCCATTTTTTTATTCTACGCTCAACTTTAATAAGCTCTTTGTAGTTTTTCGCAGGACTTGTTGGATCTGCAATCCCCATTACATTTAAAGGTTTCCAAAGAACGCGAACCATAAAACGACTCCATTTCCAAAACAGATAGTTCCACCAATCGGCTTGATGCCCATGGGTTAAAAATAATTCTTGACCAGTTAAACAATGCTTTAAAACTATAGCTTCGTGGTACTTTATATCTTTAAATAACTCAACATCTTCTCCCGTTTTTGCATCAAAATAAGTTGATAAATGTTTTTTTACATAATCAGGATTTCTATAAACCATATCGTGATTTCCCCATATCATATGTAACTTATCAGCCTTATGAAACAATTTCATAAGCATATATACGTTTTTGTGAGCGTTTAATATGGAGGTAAATGATAGATTTTCCCATAGCTCATCACCATCACCAATCTCGCAATATTGAAAACCTTCAGCATAATAATGCTTTAAGGCATGGAAGTAAATATTTCTATTATTGGCAAAATCGTCAGCAAAGCTATTATCTCCACGGTGACAATCACTAAAAAGAATAAATTTACTATCATCATCAAAATCAATGACATTCGCGTTTTTGTAAGCGTAATCCAATCTTTTTTTAGCTGAAAACATAGGAGTAAATGTAAACAAAAAAGCGTTTCAAATATAAACGCTGTATTAATTTTTAAGTTTGTCTAAGGCAATTGGTAATAATCGTTCAACAAATTTTGAGTAAGCAAGTTTTGAAGGGTGAAGACCATCTGAAGCTACTAGGTTACTATCCTGCAAGCCTTTTCTAGTTATATCTGTAATGTTTACATAAGTTAGGTTATTTGTGCCACAATAGTTTTTAGCAAAATCATTATATCTATCAATGTCTTTTGAAACATTTTGATTCCCATTGCCAAATGGTGTATATGCATAGTCTGGAATAGAAATGATTATAATGTCTTTTTTATTTCCTTTTGCACATTCGATGGCTTTATTTGTAAGTTGAATGAATTCCTTTTTGTAAACATTAAAAGGTTTACCTTGATATTGATTGTTAACACCAATAAGCAAGGTCACCAAATCGTAATCTTTTGAAGGCTTTTCGGTATCTATCGCGGTGAGTAAGTTTGAGGTTGTCCATCCTGTTCTGGCTATAATTTTTAATTTGAATTCCTTACTAGACTCAAACTCTAGTTTTAAATTATCTTTTAATTGCTCAGGAAAACGGCAAGATTGGCAAACACTTTCTCCAATGGTGTAGCTATCACCCAAAGCTAATATTTTATATGTGTCTTGATTTTCAAATACTGTTTGGTTAGGTTGAATTTCTTCTTGATTAAAAACAGATTTTTCAACAGTACAACTTAAATTTATTGTAGTACAAATTACTATTAAATAAACAATCTTTTTCATTTTCAACTTTTTACATAAATATACGGATTTTATAAAACAAAAAATGCTCCTATAATCAAGGAGCATTTTTTGTTTTATGTTATTGCGAAAGGCTTTACTTAAAAGCATTTAATCCAGTAACATCTAAACCGGTAATTAATAAATGAATATCATGAGTTCCTTCATAAGTAATGACGCTTTCTAAATTCATAGAATGGCGCATAATAGAGTATTCTCCAGTAATGCCCATACCTCCTAGCATTTGTCTTGCTTCACGAGCAATGTTTATAGCCATATCTACATTGTTACGCTTGGCCATAGATATTTGGGCAGATGTTGCTTTACCATCATTACGTAAAACACCAAGCCTCCAAGTTAAAAGCTGCGCTTTGGTAATTTCGGTAATCATTTCTGCCAGTTTCTTTTGTTGTAGCTGGAACTGTCCAATTGGTTTTCCAAACTGTATACGTTCTTTGCTATAGCGAAGTGCGGTGTCATAACAATCCATGGCAGCACCAATAGCTCCCCATGCTATACCATAACGTGCAGAATCTAAACAACCAAGTGGAGCTCCTAATCCAGATTTATTAGGTAATAAATTTTCTTTAGGCACTTTAACATTATCAAAAATTAATTCACCCGTAGCACTTGCACGAAGCGACCATTTGTTATGAGTTTCAGGTGTCGAAAACCCTTCCATTCCACGTTCAACAATAAGACCATGAATTCTACCTTCTTCATTTTTAGCCCAAACTACAGCAACTTGTGCAAAAGGCGCATTGCTAATCCACATTTTAGCTCCGTTTAAAAGGTAATGGTCACCCATATCTTTGTAGTTGGTAACCATACCACTTGGGTTACTGCCATGATCAGGTTCTGTTAATCCAAAACATCCAATCCATTCTCCACTAGCTAGTTTTGGTAAATATTTTTGACGTTGTTCTTCGTTACCATATTTCCAAATAGGATACATAACTAGAGACGATTGTACTGATGCTGTACTTCGTACTCCAGAATCTCCTCGTTCAATTTCTTGCATGATTAAGCCATAAGAAATTTGGTCTAATCCAGCGCCTCCATATTCCTCAGGAATGTAAGGACCAAAAGCGCCAATTTCAGCTAATCCGTTTACAATTTGAGTTGGAAATTCTGCTTTTTGCGCATATTCTTCAATTATAGGCGATACGTCACGTTTTACCCATTCTCTGGCAGCATCGCGAACTAATTTATGCTCATCAGTTAGTAATTCATCTAAATTATAATAATCAGGAGCTTCGAATAAATCAGGTTTCATTCAGTTGATATTTTTAAAATTGTGTTTTTGAGAAATTATTGACTCTTTTTTTATTAAAAAAGTAATAATTGGTCAAATTTAATTAAATCAGTTGAGAAAATTTAAGATATAAATCATTATTTAAGAGATAGAAATATTCTTTGGTTTGATGAAATATTATGAGTCCATTATCATTGTTTAATTTTTTTCATTGATTAAAATCAAACAATAATATCGATTTGTGTAATTATATTTGGTATTGACTGATTATTAGTAAATTATGATTTGTTTCAGTTTGAGTTTATATAAAAATTTCAAAACTTGAATAGGGGAGAGATTGTAAAAATTGCGTATAATTAATAACAGCTATTCTTCAATGAGTGTTTTATAGTTAGAAATTCAATGTCCTTTTAACATGATAAATATGCATAATTGCAAATACATAAGATTTTATTTTTTAATATTTTTTGTTTTTACATCATGCAAAGAAGAAAGGATAGATTTTAATACTCAAGTTCGACCTATCCTCAACAAAAATTGCATTAGCTGTCATGGAGGAGTAAAGCAATCTGGTGGGTTTGGATTAGTTTTTAGAGAAAATGCATTAGGAGAAACGGCGAATGGTAAAATCGGAATTTTCCCTGGTCAGCCAAAGAAAAGCGAAATGATTTCCAGAATTACCCATAAAAACCCAGAAATGAGAATGCCTCTTGAAAGAGAACCTTTAAGCGATGATGAAATAAAAACGTTAACTAAATGGATAGAGCAAGGTGCTGAATGGGAAGAACACTGGGCGTATTTAGAACCTAAAAGCCCTGAGATATCGAATTTAGAATCAGATTGGGGTTATAATGAGATTGATGTTTTTACACATAAAAAAATGGAAGAACATAATCTTTTACCAAATGCAGAGGCTGATCCTTATGATTTGGTAAGACGTGTATATCTTGATTTAATTGGATTGCCACCTACAACTAAGCAAATAGGTGAGTTTATAAAAGATACATCTGAAAAAAAATATGAGAAGCTAATTGATTCACTTTTGGAATCTCCTAAGTTTGGTGAGCATTGGGCGAGCATGTGGCTAGACTTAGCTAGATATGCCGATTCTAAAGGATATGAAGCAGATAGAGGAAGGGAAATTTGGAAGTATAGAGATTGGGTGATTAAGGCTTTAAATGAAGATATGCCATTTAATCAATTTACTATAGAGCAATTAGCAGGAGATTTACTTCCCAACCCTACAAAAGAACAATTAATTGCAACAGCATTTCATAGAAATACACTAAATAATGGAGAAGGAGGTACAGATAATGAAGAGTATCGAATATCAGCTGTTATAGATCGTGTAAATACCACTTGGGAAATATGGCAGTCTACTACAATGAGTTGCGTACAATGCCATAGTCATCCTTACGATCCTATTAAGCATAAAGAATATTATACTTCTTTTGCTTTTTTTAATAATACTTCTGATTGGGATGTGCCAACCGAACATCCAATATACAGAGAATTTGATAGTATTAATCAAATAGAATTAGAGGGTGTTAAAAAATGGATTTCTAATGTTTCTTCTGAAACTGAAACTAATAAATGGGAGCAATTTATTCATATCCAAGAACCTAAAATAAGGCCAGAAGATTTTAGTGAAACTCAAAAAACTACGCATTATAATAGGTCTAATCAAGATTATATGATGGTTAGTAATGATGCCTATATTAAGTTAAAAGGCGTTTCGTTAAGTAATGTAGACAGAATATATTTAAACTATAGCCAAGGAGGAAAATTAAAAGGAAAACTATTAGTAAAAACGGATAGTATCAATGGAGCAATAATAGGTGAATTAGAATTGTATAAAACACATGGGTTTAATAATGTGCCTATAAAAATCAAAACAGAATCTAAATTTGCAGATTTATATATTCAATTTAAAAGTAATTCGAAAGATTATAAGTGTTTTATTGATGGATTTTTAATTGGCGAAAAATTACCTTCTGAAAAAAATGAAGAATATGATAATATCTATAGCAAGATAGATGAACTATTAAATATACGCCCAAAATATACCACACCAGTAATGGTAGAAAAGCCAAAGGACTTTAGTCGTATAACTAGGGTTTTTGATAGAGGTAATTGGTTGGTAGAAACGGATACGGTAACAGCATCAATTCCTAAGTTATTTAATTCAAAAGAAGAACAATTTAAGAACAGATTAGATTTTGCAAAATGGTTAGTAAGCGAAGATAATTATTTAACAGGAAGAGTTATTACAAATAGGTTTTGGGCAAAAATATTTGGAAAAGGAATTGTAATGACTTCAGAAGACTTTGGAACCTTAGGAGATAGGCCAACACATCCAGAATTACTAGATTGGTTGGCGCTTAGTTTTTCAAAAAATTGGGATTGGAGTATCAAAAAACTATTGAAAACGATAGTAATGTCAGATACGTATAAGCAAAGCTCTGTAGTTTCAAAAGAGGCAAAAAGTAAAGATGCTCATAATCAATGGTTGGCAAGAAGCCCAAGAGTTCGTTTGTCTGCTGAACAAATAAGAGACCAAGCTTTAGTAGTATCTGGCTTGTTAAGCGACAAAATGTATGGCCCTAGTGTGATGCCACATCAACCTGATGGTGTTTGGACAGTGGTTTATAATAATGATCAATGGAAAACTAGTGAAGGTGAAGATGCTTACCGCAGAGGGCTCTATACCTATTTAAGAAGGTCTAGCCCCTATCCTTCGTTTATAAGTTTTGATGCATCGGAAAGAGAAACTTGTTTGTCACGAAGAATTAATACGAATACACCACTTCAGGCATTAATAACTTTAAATGATCCTGTGTATTTTGAGGCTGCTATAAATTTGGCAAAACAAGTTGATGAAACTGAAGGAGGAAAAAAAGAAAAAGTAGATTTAGCTTACAGAAAAGTAATGGGTAAAAGCATTAGTACTGAAAAGTCTGACATACTGTATGATTTGCTTAGTGAAACAGAAGCTTACTACTTAAAGCATCAAGAAGAGGCCTTTCAGCTAATAAAATCAGATGATTTAGAATTAGCGTCACTTACAGTTATGGTAAATACTTTAATGAATATGGATGAATTTCTTGTAAAAAACTAAACTGGTTCAAATGGATTTGTATAACGAAGCACAGAAAAGAAAATTAGAATTTACAACAAGAAGACATTTTCTTAAACAATGTACTACAGGTTTAGGCGGTATTGCATTATCATCATTAATAGGCCCCCAAAATGTATTTGGCGGGAATGTAAGTAATAGTTTAGATCCTGGTACTCTGCCACATTTTTTGCCTAAAGCAAAGCGAGTTATTTATTTACATATGGCTGGAGCGCCATCTCAATTAGAACTATTTGATTACAAACCAGCCTTAAAGAAATTGCATGATTTAGACTGTCCACAATCGTTATTAGAAGGAAAACGATTTGCATTTATACAAGGTACCCCCAAAATGTTAGGTCCTCAATTTGATTTTAAGCAATATGGTCAGTCAGGAACGTATATTTCAGATGCTTTACCTCATTTTAGTAGTATTGTAGATGAGGTTGCTATTGTGAAATCAATGCATACAGATGAATTTAATCATGCACCAGCTCAATTGTTATTACAAACAGGAAGTGCTCGATCAGGAAGACCAAGTATGGGAGCCTGGGTAACTTATGGATTAGGGTCAGAAAATGAAAACTTACCAGGATATATGGTTTTAGTTTCAGGAGGAAAAAACCCTAGTGCTGGAAAAAACGCATGGGGAAGCGGATTTCTTCCGTCAGAATATCAAGGCGTGCAATGTCGTAATTCAGGTGATCCAATTTTATATGTATCTAACCCTAATGGTATGAGTAGGGATATTCGTAAAAAATCATTAAAGGCTATAAAAGAAATTAACGAAAGCCAACATAAGGAATTTAACGATGATGAAACCTTATCACGTATTTCTCAATATGAAATGGCTTTTAAAATGCAAATCTCAGTTCCAGATGTTATGGATGTTTCTAAAGAACCTGACTACATTAGAGACATGTATGGTGCAAAGCAAGGTGAGGCTTCTTTTGCTAACAATTGTTTGTTGGCACGTCGATTGGTTGAACAAGGCGTACGATTTGTACAACTATATCATTGGGGGTGGGATATGCACGGAGATAGTAAAGCGGGTTCTTTAAATGAAGGATTAAAAACAAAATGTGAAGAGGTAGACCAATCGATGACGGCTTTAGTTAAAGATTTAAAACAAAGAGGGCTTTTAGATGATACATTGATTGTTTGGGGAGGCGAGTTTGGGCGTACGCCTATGCGCGAAAATAGAGGAGGCATTATAATGCCATATTACGGGAGAGACCATCATACCGAAGCTTATACCATTTGGATGGCCGGAGGAGGTATAAAAGGCGGAATATCTTATGGAGAAACTGATGAAATAGGATATTATGGTATTAAGGATAAAGTACATATTCATGATTTACAGGCCACAATATTAAATCAGTTGGGAATAAATCATGAAAAATTCACATATAATTTTCAAGGCAGAGACTTTAGACTTACCGATGTACACGGTAGAGTAATTAAAGATTTATTTGTGTAAATTAAAATATAGACACATGAACCAAACCAGACGTCAATTTTTAACAACAGCAGGAGCAGCTAGCGCAGGATTACTTTTATCCAGCATGGGTGCACCACTAGAGAAGGTGACACCAAAAAAAGGTTTTGCTCTTAAAATTTATGCTACACGGTGGGGTTTTAAAGGTACTATGGATGCCTTTTGTAAACAAGTTAAAGCAGAAGGCTATGACGGAATTGAAGATTGGTTTCCTAATAATATAGCTGATGAAGAAATATTATATGAAGCTTTAGATAAGTATAATTTAAGTTATGGTGCTTTGGCAGGAAGTAGTGGTAAAAATTTTGCAGAGCATAAAAAAAGTTACGGTGAAAATTTGTTTAGAGCATTATCTAGAAAACCAGATTTTATAAACTGCCATGCTGGAAAAGATTTTTTTTCATTTGAAGAAAATAAACTACTTATAGATTTTGCTATTCAACAATCAAAAACCTCTGGTATACCAATATATCAAGAAACTCATAGGGGGCGTATGCTATTTGCACCTCATGTTTGCAGTCGTTTTATAGATGCGTTTTCAGAGTTGAAGTTAACTTTAGATATTTCACATTGGTGTGCTGTAGCTGAAAGCTTATTGGACGATCAAAAAGAAACTGTAGTAAAAGCCCTAGAACGCACATCACACATACATTCTCGAATTGGTCATGAAGAGGGGGCTCAAGTTAGTGAGCCAAGAGCTCCAGAATGGAAAAATGCTGTTGAAGCACATTATACATGGTGGGATGCTGTTGTGAATCAGAAGAAAGAAAATGGAGAAGTACTTACGATGACAACCGAGTTTGGTCCAGCTAATTATATGTGGACCATGCCATATACTAGACAGCCGTTGGCAAATCAGTGGGCTATTAATGTACATATGATGCATGAATGGAGAAAAAGATATTTATAATTAATTCTTTATGATAGAAAACCGCATATGATAATATTCCTAGAAGCCAACTTGGGGCAGTTTTTTGGTAGGTTCCATGCCCTAGTAGTACATTTACCCATTGGGTTTATAATTTTAGCTGTAATTTTTGAATGCCTTGCCTGGAAAAAAAAGATAGACTTAAAATTAGCAATATCATATGCTCTTTTAATAGGAGCATTATTTGGAGTTATTGCCGTTGTTTTAGGTCTTATGTTAGCATCAGATGGAGGTTATAATATAGATACCTTAAATCTTCATAAGTGGACTGGAATATCTACAACTATAGTAGCATTTCTTTTATTTTTTCTAAGTAAAAAGAAAGAGACTATACTTTGGGTTAAAAAGATATACCCAGTAATGATGGCTTTGGTTGTAATTTTATTATCAATTGCAGGACATTACGGGGGGAATTTAACACATGGTTCAAACTATTTATTTGAGCATGCGCCAGCTTCAATTAGAGCGATGGCAGGAATAAAACCAGTTAGAGAAAGAATAACAATTTTAGATTCTGCTTTAGTTTATGAAGATGTAATCCATGTTATTTTTGAAAAGAAATGTAATGTATGTCATAATAATGATAAGGCTAAAGGAGGTTTGTTGTTGGTCGATTCAGAAAGTATATTAAAAGGCGGAGAGAATGGTAAGGTAGTAATTTCTGGAAATGCATCTAAAAGCGAATTATATAGACGTATTACTTTAGATCCAAATCATAAAGAGTTTATGCCTACCGAAGGCAGAACGCCTCTTACTAACGAAGAAACATTATTGATTAAATGGTGGATTAATGAAGGACTAGCTTTTGATAAAAAAATTGTAGAACTTAATCTTACTGACAGAATTAAGGGGTATTTGCAAGAGGTAGGTATTGGTTTAAAAAGAACATTTATAGGAAGCTTAAATTTGCCTGAAGTAGATGAAAATATTTTGGATTCAATTAAAGCAGAGGGATTTAAAATTAAACCGATTGTAAATAAAAGTACTTTACTTGAAGTTAAATATTCAGCATATAATAAAACCCCATTAAATCAAGATAAAATGGATATTTTGTTAAGCGCAAAAGAAAACATTATTTGGGCAGATTTTTCTAGATTACCCATGCATGAAAACTTTATTTCTACAATAGGGCAATTAGAAAACCTTACAGAACTTAGGGTCAATAATTCTGAAATTACAGATAAAGGCGTAAAACAATTAACGCAATTAACACATTTAGAATATTTAAATGTTTACGGAAACCCAATTAGTGATGTTAGTGTTGAAAGCCTTCAAAAGCTTTCAAAATTGAAAAAATTATACCTTTGGAAAACAAATATTTCTGAAAAAGGAATATTAAAAATTAAAGACTCTTTGCCTCAAATAAATATTATTACTGGTGAGTAATGACTTATTTGAAATTACATTTTTAAGTAGAAATCTTTAGTAAGGTTTATATAGTCTTGGGTGTATTGATGTCTTCCTGTTTCTATAATCAACACATCAGTTATTATGTCGCTTTCGCGAAAAGAAAATTCTATTAGGCTTCGCTTAATTTCTGAGGTTGGATGTCCTTTAACTTGTAATATTCTATTTGCGAATAAATCAAATCCTGAAGCTAATTTAATAAATGAAGCTTCTTCTTTAAAAGGAATAATGATAGAGAATATTCCGTTTTCAGAAAGTAATTTTGAAACGCTTTCAATTAAGTGATTAAATGGCATTGCATCTTGAAAACGTGCTAAATCACGTTGATTGTTTTCAGTTTTATAATCCTCAGAGTAAAAAGGCGGATTAGAAATAATAAGATCGTATTTCTCTTCTATTTCATTTGCAAATTCTTCAAGCGAAGCATGATAACAAAATAATCTATCTCCCCATGGAGATTGTTCAAAATTATCAACACATTGTTCGTATGCACTATCATCAATTTCAACAGCATCTATTAGTTCTGCATAACTGCGTTGCGCTAACATAAGCGCAATAATACCTGTTCCAGCACCAATATCTAGTATAGAAAAAGGATTGCTTTCTAATGAAGCCCATGCTCCAAGTAAAACACTATCTGTTCCAATTTTCATGGCACATTGGTCTTGATGTACTTTAAACTCTTTAAAAGTAAATGGCTTTTTTTGCACTGCTATTTTTCTAAATATAAATCTATCAGTCCTTCTGGAGTTTCAACCAAAATAGTTTTGTTTTCTCGGTCTACTTTTAAAATAAACTCATCATTCATGGGTATTAAAATCTCAATGCCACTTCTGTCAATTTCAAAAAGAGATTGTGCTGTAGAATCATTAATGCTTTTTAATATACCAACTTCACCGAAGTTTTTATCTTCAATAGTAAATCCAATAACTTCATGAAAATAAAACTTATCACCTTCAAGTTTAGGAAGCAAATTTAATGGTAAATATAAATGACTTTTCATAATAGCATCGGCATCGGCTTCAGTATCTACATCTTCAAATTTAATACGTAGCAATTCAGACTTATGTAGTTGCGAACTTTCAACAAAAAAGGGCACTAGATTATGTCGCAAGTCTAAAAAAATAGCATCTAAATGTTCATAAATACCTGGCTGATCGGTATCTAATTTTGCTAAAACCTCACCTTTAAAACTGTATTTTTTTACAATTTTTCCTAAATAAAAACAATCTTCTTTTTTCATTTTGAATTTATCTGTTCGAGTGCAATCGAGAACTATTTAAATGTCAGGTTGATTGTATCTCGACTGCGCTCTATGTGACATTTTTGGATATAAAAAACTCCGATAGTAGCTATCGGAGTTTAAAAGTATAAAAAAATAAATGTTTTTATTCTTCTTCGTTTGAAGCTTCAGCCTCAACAGCAGGAGCAGCTTCTTCAGCTACTTCTTCTTCAACAACAGGAGCAGCCGCTGCTATTCTTGCTTCGTTAACAGCTTTTTCAGCTGCTAATGCCTCAGCTTTAGCTTTAGCTTCTGCTTCAGATAAACCGTCAGCTTTAGCTTGTACTTTGCTTGTTTTTTCTTCTAACCAAGCAGTAAATTTTGCTTCTGCTTGCTCTTCAGTTAAAGCTCCTTTTCTTACACCACCTACAAGATGATTTTTTAGTAAAGCGCCTTTATAAGATAATAAGTTTTTAGCTGTATCAGTTGGTTGTGCACCATTCTGTAGCCATTTTACAGCACCATCAACGTCTAATTCAACAGTTGCTGGGTTTGTGTTTGGATTGTAAGCACCTAATTTCTCTAAGTATTTACCATCTCTTTTTGAACGTGCATCTGCTGCAACTATCCAATAGTAAGGTTTCCCTTTTTTACCGTGTCTTTGTAATCTAATTTTTACTGGCATAATAATTAATTATTTGAGGTTCTCGACCTCGGTTATTAATGAGGGCGCAAAGATACTATATTTTTTTAATTATCAATATTTTATATTAGAATAATAAGCATACTGGAGAAGGGAGTTCTATTGAATGTAAAAAGGTAAGAGTTCCATTAATATCATCAATTTTAAAAACAGAAATATTATGACTTTTTTGATTGGCAACCAATAAGAATTTACCTGAGGGATCTATAGTGAAATTACGAGGCCAATCTCCATGAACACTTATGTTCTGAACTTTATCAAGTTTACCTGTAGTTATGTCTCTTTTAAAAACAACAATAGAGTTTTCGCCACGGTTTGAGCCGTATAAAAACTTCTCATCACTAGATAAATGAATATCTGCACAGTAACTTTTTTCTTTGAAATCATCAGCAAGTGTTGAAACATTTTCTATAAACTCAAATCCATTTTCTGTTTTTTTAGCTGAAGTAACTGTATTTGAGTACTCGTTTATTATATATATAAATTGACCATCTTTAGTTAAAGAGAAATGCCGAGGACCCGCATTATGTGGCATTTTTACAATAGAAGAATCCTCCAATTTATAATTGGTGTCATTTAACTTGTATTGATAAACAGCATTTAGCCCTAAATCTGCGACATACAAATCGTCTTTAAAAAACTGAGCCGAATGTGCATGGGAAATAAGGCTATCGGTTTTATGATCTATTATCTGAAAAGCATCTGATAAAGCACTATCAGTTTTTATATTATATAATGAGAAATTTCCGCCAGTATAATTAGAAACTACAGCTTTATCTCCTTGTTTATTGATTGCTACATGACACGGATGTGCCCCATTGGTTTTAACCTTATTTATAAAAGTTAAGTTTTTGTCATCTTCAACTTTAAATGCAGATATAGCGCCCTCTTGATTTTCATTAACAGCATAAATATATTTTTTGTCTGGTGAATATGCTATAAAAGAAGGGTTTTCGGAGACAGATGCTAGTTGCTTTTTGTTTAGCTCGCCAGTTTCAGAATTAAATTGAAATTGATAAACACCTTCGCTATCACCATTGGTATAAGTACCAACATATAAAGTAGAGTTTTTTGGTTTTGAACAATTTAGTAAACAAACTGAAAAAAGGAATATGCACATTTTAAATTTCATGGGTAAGTTTTTAAAACCTCTAAAATAGAATAATTTTATTGATTACTAATCACGAAACTTGTTTACAACTGTTTATAACTTCACTTTAACAAACTCATTTTTATATGTATTTTTATAAGCTCATTATTTGCGACTCTACAAATAACCGCATCAATAAATAAACACAAAGAATGTACTTAATTTTCGATACAGAAACTACCGGATTACCAAAGCGTTGGGATGCACCAATTACCGATACTGATAATTGGCCAAGGTGTATACAAATTGCGTGGCAATTGCATGATGCTATGGGAAATTGTATTGACCATCAAGATTATTTAGTACAACCAGAAGGGTTTAATATTCCTTATGATGCAGAAAAAATTCATGGAATCTCTACCGAACTAGCACAAGAACAAGGAGTGCCTTTGGCTGAAGTTTTAGAAAAATTTAATGATGCATTAAGCAAAACCAAATTTGTAGTTGGGCAAAATGTAAAGTTTGATTTGAATATTATGGGTGCCGAATTTGTGAGGGGAGATGTCGCTAATCCATTACAAGAATTACCGGTTTTAGATACTTGTACTGAGTATACTGCTAGTTTATGTCAAATTCCTGGAGGCCGTTACGGTAAATTTAAGTTGCCAACATTGACCGAGCTTCACGAGTTTTTATTTAACACGCCTTTTGCTGAAGCACATAATGCTACTGCCGATGTTGAGGCGACAACGCGATGTTTTTTAGAATTAATCCGTTTAGGAGAATATACAAAAGAACAACTTGATGTTGAGCCTGATTTTTTTCAAAAATTTAAGGAATCCAACCCTGAAACTATTCAGCTTATAGGGTTAAAGCACATCAATCTTAAAAAAGAAAGTGCTAAGATTAATGAACGATTACAAAAGGCTCAAATAACTAATATTTCTTCGGAAGAAATTGAGCAAAACGTCTCTGATTTAGCTGATGCTGATTTTGTTCACTTGCATAATCATTCACAATTTTCTGTACTACAATCTACTATGAGTGTGTCTGATATTGTTTCGGCAGCAGCCGAATACAACATGCCCGCAGTAGCATTAACAGATCATGCAAATATGATGGGGGCTTTTCATTTTGTAAATGCAGTAAACAAACACAATAGCGGTGTTAAAACAAAAATTAAATCTGCAGAAGAAACAGGAGAAATAGTTGTAGACAAAGAAATAAAACCGATTATTGGCTGTGAGTTTTTTGTATGCGAAAACCACTTAGATAAAACAAGAAAAGATAACGGTTACCAAATTGTACTGTTAGCTAAAAATAAAAACGGATACCATAACCTAGCAAAGTTATCATCACATGCTTTTGTTGACGGTTTTTATTATTTACCTCGAATTGATAAAAAACTAATTCAGCAGTATAAAGAAGATTTAATAGTGCTAACTGGAAATTTATATGGAGAAGTTCCAAGTAAAGTTTTAAATATTGGCGAAAATCAAGCTGAAGAAGCTTTGCTTTGGTGGAAGAATGAGTTTGGAAATGATTTGTATGTCGAATTAATGCGCCATAACCAAGAAGATGAAAATCGAGTAAATCCTACTTTAATACAATTAGCAAAAAAGCATAATGTTAAGTTGGTCGCTACCAACAATACCTATTACCAAAAGCAAGAAGATGCTAACGCACATGATATTTTGCTTTGTGTAAAAGATGGAGAAAAACAAGCTACACCTATAGGACGAGGTCGAGGATATCGTTACGGATTACCCAATCAAGAGTATTATTTTAAGTCATCAGATAGTATGAAAAAATTGTTTCAAGATGTTCCTGAAGCGATTTTAAATGTAAAAGAAGTTATTGATAAAGTAGAAGCGTATCAATTAGCTCGAGACGTATTATTGCCAGCTTTTGATATTCCAGAGGAGTTTATGCATGATGAAGATTTAGCAGACGGAGGTAAACGAGGTGAAAATGCCTATTTAAAACATCTGGTTTATGAAGGTGCAAAAAAACGTTATGGAGAAATACTTACTGAGGAAGTTACAGAGCGTTTAGATTTTGAGTTAAGCGTTATAGAAAACACAGGTTATCCAGGATATTTTTTAATTGTTGAAGATTTTATTCGTGAGGCTCGAAATATGGATGTCTCTGTTGGACCTGGTCGAGGTTCGGCTGCCGGTTCCGTAGCAGCATATTGTCTTTGGATTACTAATATAGACCCATTAAAGTACGATTTACTTTTTGAGCGTTTTTTAAATCCAGATCGTATTAGTATGCCAGATATTGATATTGACTTTGATGATGAAGGTCGAAGCCGTGTGATGGATTATGTGATTGAAAAATATGGAAGCAATCAGGTAGCTCAAATTATTACCTACGGTACAATGGCAGCCAAATCTTCTATTCGAGATACCGCTAGAGTACTTGATTTGCCTTTGTTTGATGCTGATAGAATTGCCAAATTAATTCCTACAATGTCTAAACTCGGGAAAATTTTTGGTTTAGATGAAAAAGAATTAAGCAAAAAATTTAGAGCTGAAGATTTAGAAAAAGTGAATCAGCTTTTAAATATATCTGAAGGAGACGATTTAGAAGCCGAAACGGTTAATACGGCGAGAGCACTTGAGGGGTCGGTAAGAAATACTGGTATTCATGCCTGTGGAGTTATTATTACCCCAGATGATATTACCAAATTCGTTCCCGTATCTGTAGCAAAAGACTCTGATTTGTATGTTACGCAGTTTGACAACTCTGTGGTAGAAGATGCCGGATTATTGAAAATGGATTTCTTGGGTTTAAAAACATTAACTCTAATTAAAGACACGGTAAAAATTGTAAAAGCTAAACATGGTATTTTACTCGATCCAGATAATTTTCCATTAGATGACGAAAAGACTTATGAGCTTTTTCAAAAGGGAGAAACAGTTGGTGTTTTCCAATATGAATCTCCTGGAATGCAAAAACATCTAAAAGATTTAAAACCTACCGTTTTTGAAGATTTAATAGCAATGAATGCGTTGTATCGCCCTGGGCCAATGGAATATATTCCAAGTTTTGTACGTAGAAAGCATGGCGATGAAGATATTGAATACGATTTACCCGCGATGGAAGAGTATTTAAAAGAAACTTATGGAATTACAGTATATCAAGAGCAAGTAATGCTATTGTCGCAAAAGCTGGCAGATTTCACCAAAGGTGAAGCTGATGTTTTGCGTAAGGCGATGGGAAAAAAACAGATTGCTGTACTTGATAAAATGAAGCCTAAATTTGTTGAACAGGCAAGTGCTAATGGTCATGACGCAAAGGTTTTAGAGAAGGTATGGAAAGATTGGGAAGCTTTTGCAAGTTATGCTTTTAATAAATCTCACTCAACATGTTATGCTTGGATAGCTTATCAAACGGCCTATTTAAAAGCGCATTATCCTGCTGAATATATGGCAGCGGTTTTGTCAAATAATATGAACGATATCAAATCGGTAACCTTTTTTATGGAAGAGTGTAAGCGCATGAAATTAGATGTTTTAGGTCCTGATGTTAACGAATCTTTTTACAAGTTTTCGGTAAACAAAGATTATGCTGTGCGTTTTGGTATGGGAGCTATAAAAGGTGTTGGACATGGAGCTGTTATGACTATTGTTGAAAACAGGAAAAAAGATGGGCATTATAAATCGATTTTCGATTTCGCAAAACGAATAGACTTACGAGCTGCTAATAAAAAAGCTTTTGAAAATTTAGCTTTGGCAGGTGGTTTTGATGGTTTGGCCGACACGCATAGAGCACAATATTTTCATGATGATGGTGATGGAATTACTTTTTTAGAAAAAGCAATAAAGTATGCACATAAACATCAAGAAAACGAAAACTCTGCACAAGTAAGTTTGTTTGGCGAAGCTAGCGACGTTCAGATAGCAGAACCAGAAGTGCCACCTTGTGAAGAGTGGGGTACTATGGAGAAACTGAGTAAAGAACGTGAAGTTGTTGGAGTTTATATATCTGGTCACCCACTAGATGATTTTAAAACCGAAATGAAAACTTTTTGCAATGCAGCATTGGCGATGTTTAATGGTTTAGAGCCTTATGTAAATAGAGAACTTGTTTTTGGGGGTGTAGTAACCGATGTACAACACCGTGTAAGTAAACAAGGAAAAGGTTGGGCATTATTTACGGTTGAAGATTATACTGATAGTTTTGAGTTTAGAATTTTTGGAGAGGAATACTTAAAGTTTCGTCATTTTTTAATGAAAAACAACTTTGTTTTCGTTAAAACTTTTGTCCGAGAAGGATGGGTGAATAAAGATACAGGTAAGAAAAGCGATCCGCGATTGCAGTTTAATAGTTTTCAATTGTTGCACGATGTGATGGAAAATTATGCAAAAAAATTATCCATTCAAGTAGATATAAAAGACTTAAACGAACAGAAGATAATGGCTTTAAAGGATTTGTTAAATATGCATCCAGGAAACCAAATGCTTAATTTTTTAGTGTACGATACAAAAGAGAAAATAAAATTAACAATGCCAAGTAGAAAGCAAAAAGTAAAAGTGTCTCAAGAGCTTTTAGATGCGCTGGAAACACAAGATGTTAGGTTTAAGTTAAATTGATATTCATCAAACCGCATTCTGAGTTTTTTCTTCAAACTCAACACAATCAATACGGATTTCAGAGTTTTTTAATTCTTTTTCTAATAAATTACAAAAGTGTTGATTAGCGTTTTTTTGATAAAATTTACAACCATAGCATGTACGTTGAACCGTTAAAACACCTATTTGATTTAGTTTGTAAATGAGTTTACTAAGCGTATTAAAAGTAGATTCTAAACTTCCATTATCAATGGCAGTTAATTGTTTTTTTAATGGCTGTGCAAAATTTTCGGTTTCAGAAACTATAACTTTACCAGAATTTGATAATTGTATTGCATAACTTCTACTATCTGATGAAGAAAATACTTTTTTAATTAATTCTTTTTTAACTAAAACTTTAACAGCATCGCTTATTGTGGGTTTAGTAATGTTGAATTCTTTAGCAAGATGGCTTACATTGCAAAACTCAAGTTTATGATAGCTTATAAAGATGAGTATTTGAATTTGAATAGGGCTTAAGCCTAACAGTTTAGCCTTTTCCCAAAGCAAAACCTTAAAGGCTTCAGAAATACGTTCCAAACCAGCTACAATTTTACTGGAAATATCAATTTCTTGATGATTGGGATTAAAAATACTATCACTCATAAATAAAAGCCTGCCGAATGGTATCGACAGGCAAAGTTAGTAATCCTAATTAAATTAGTCACAATTTTCCATTTCAATAATTGAAAAGCCTTTATTTTTAATATCATTTATAATAGCATCTGTAGCTTGTTCAATATGACAAAACTTGCATATTTTTGATGATATCCGTTCTGTTTTAAAAGTTTTACTTTCTAAATAAGTTGTACCAAAATTTAAAATGA
This sequence comes from Gaetbulibacter sp. 4G1, assembly GCF_002741945.1. Lineage (GTDB taxonomy): Bacteria > Bacteroidota > Bacteroidia > Flavobacteriales > Flavobacteriaceae > Wocania_A > Wocania_A spongiicola. Next base: position 252,528 of record NZ_MDVN01000022.1, on the reverse strand, counting down.
TTTGCTCATCATTTAACTTATTTGGAACTAAAATATCAAAATGCATTAGTTTACCATTTTCTCTTTTTACGTATGTATCCCAAACTGAAACTTTCATAATTATTGCTTTACTTTATAAGGTAATGATAAATCGCCACTTGCAACGGTAAAAACTTCATAGACCCCGAGCATTGGAAAGGTTTCTTTACTCGTGTTAACTTTCATAAAAGCTGTTACGGCATCAAAATTAAAATCGGTTTTATGATTTATCCTATAATCTGGAATAATTACTTTAATCGAGTTAGCTTTTGTAATTACGGAGTAACCAGGAGAATCCATATACATTGGCATTCCAGGGTTTGTAGGCGGTAATACTACAGATTTGTCGCCTTTATTAAACTGTTTTACCGAAAGCCCCCCTTTTACACGCTTATCTTCAACTAAAACTACCCAATGCGGATGCCAAATTACGCCATCATTATCGTAGGTTGAATCTGAATTTTCATCCCAAAGCGGTGTATCATCAAAATCTGGATGCGAAGTTAGCGCAAGCGCAACAATACCTTCGGTTTGATTGAAACCTACGTCAGTTGGCTTTAAACTTGTAGGGAATACGTAACCCAAAACGGGAGCTCCATCTAATTGGCCTGCTTTTTTAGGGACTGTTTCGCCTGCGTTACCTTTTACAGCGATCTCCCAAACTGTAATTCCTAAATTTGAATCATGGGTAATCTTGGTGGTTGTAATTGAGAAATTATCGTTTTGATATTCATTACTTTGACTTATACAACTTACTGTGAATAGAAATAGGGTTACTACAAATAATACTATTGATTTCATAATATGATATGTTTTATAAATTAGGATTCCTAACTAATTGTGAAATAAAATTATCCTTTTACGGCTTCCATTGAAGCTCCAAAATTAATATGCAGCACATTTCCGTTTGGCGTTACCAAAGCTGGAACTGATTTTACACCAGCATTTTCTGCTTCGTTAATTCTTGAATTGTCTTCTCCAAAATGCACAATGTCGACGTTGTCTTTGCCTATTAGTTCAATAATGTCGTGTTCTGCACTAATACATACAGGGCACCCTGCGTGATAAAAAACTGATTTACTCATAATGTTATGTTTTAAATTAATTATGATACAAATATAGTAAGGAATCCTAACTAATTAAAATATTTTATTAACTTTTTTGAATTAACCATTAAAAATTGACAACTGTTTAGGTTAAAAACGCCCTTAGTTTTTGGGTTATAAACATATCCCATGTTGAGGAACAAACATCAAAACAATGAAGCTCTGGTGTTAAACCAATCTGATTGAAATTAAGAATAGTTTTGGTTTCTTTTTCTTCTATTTGCCAATGTAACACATGCCCAACCCATTCTTTATTAAAATTAGGTTCGCCACCAATACATTTCCAAACCAACTCTTTGTTTGGGGTGTATTCAAGAATTTTAAATGTCCACCAATATTCATTTTCAAAAGTAATAGTAAATTCGCCACCAGTTTTAAATTGAGAATTACTTTTTTTTCCCCACCAGTTATGAATGCCGTCATTTAAAGCATAAAAAACTTGTTTAGGGCTTGAAGAAAATTCAATTTGATGAGAATAGTTTGTTCTTGAATCAATCATCTAGCTGTTTTTTGTGTTTAAGAAATCTTCTAAATTCTGAAGCTTATCATCCCAGAATTGTTCGTAAAACTTAATCCACTTATTAACTTCCTTAAGTGGTTTTGCATTGGCATTACAAAAACGTTCTCTTCCTTGTGTGTTAATATAAACCAAACCAGCCTCTTCTAAAGTTTTTATATGTTTAGTAACACCTTGCCTTGTGATATCAAATTGATTGGATATTTGAGTGATAGACAATGCTGAAGTTGCAATCACTAAGGCGTGAAAAATATCACGCCTTGTTGGATCTGCAATGGCTTTAAATAGTCTTGTTATTTTATCCTGCATTAACTTCTTGTTTTAAATAGCTTGTTAAACCAGAAATACAATTATCCCATCCGCCGTTAAAGCTTTCAAACATAGCAACTGCTGTTTCTCCTGCATAGTTAGAAATATCGGAATGCTCCAAAGATAATTTAGTGCCATTACTTGTTGTTTCTAGTTCCCATTTAACAGTAGTTTCAACTTTTGTATCGGCAACTATCCATGTGTATATAAGTACATAAGGACTTGCATTTTTAACCTCACCACTTATTACTGTACAACCTTTTTCGTTTGGAGGAGACGTAAATGTATACTTATAACCCTTTTCTGCTTTAAAATCTGCTGGGATAAACCAGGTAGAGATTTCTTCGGCTTTTGTAATAGCATTCCAAACCACATCTATAGCATGATTTAAAACGGTTTCTTTTTTAATAACATCATTCATAATTATTTGTTTTTTAGTTAATATGCAACTTTTCGGTTGCTAAACTAAAATAAATATTTTAAATACGCAACTTTTTGGTTGCGTAAAATTAATGTGAATTTGCGCAAAGGATAGTAGCGGCATCCTTTTTTGTGCTTAATAATAAGTGTGATGGAATTTGTTTTATGATAGGAGGAAACACTTTATGGGATACATGAAGTATTTTAAGCACAAGAAAGATATAGCGGATAGCCTGACATTTTTATTAAAATGATACGCCCAAATACAAAAATAACCTTAAACAATAAGGATATAAATAAAACAAATAGTTTGGTTGTAAGCTATAGAAAATATTTTGACTAAGTTTGTAAATAAATTTAAAGTAAAACAGATTAAAATATAATATTATGGCATTAGAAATAACGGATGCAACGTTTGAAGAAACAGTATTAAAAAGCGATAAACCAGTTTTGGTTGACTTTTGGGCAGCTTGGTGCGGACCATGTAGAATGGTTGGACCTATTATTGAAGAAATAAGTGGTGAATATGATGGTAAAGCTGTTGTAGGGAAAGTAGATGTTGATGCTAACCAAGAGTTTGCTGCAAAATATGGTGTACGTAACATCCCTACTGTTTTAGTTTTTCAAAACGGAGAAGTTGTTGGTAGACAAGTAGGTGTTGCACCTAAAAATGCTTATACTGAAGCTATAGATGCGCTTTTGTAGTAGATAATTAAAAAGAAAAATGAAAAGGTTTGCCATTTATGGTGAACCTTTTTTTATTTTAGATGCAAAATAATTATTATGAGTGAAAATAAAGTTCAAAACGCTATTGATAGCAAATTAATTGAAGAACGTAAAGTGTTTTTATGGGGGCAGGTTGATGATGATTCTGCAAAACATGTTGTTGATAGATTATTGTATTTAGATGCTTTGTCTAATGAAACTATACATTTATATGTTAATAGCCCTGGAGGCTATGTAACATCTGGGTTTGCCATTTACGATTGTATGAAATCTATTAAAAGTCCAGTGTCTACAATTTGTACTGGATTTGCAGCTTCAATGGGGTCAATTATACTATCTGCTGGAGAAAAAGGAAAACGATTTATACAACCGCATGCTCGTGTTATGATACACCAACCTAGTGGTGGTGCTCGTGGGCAGGCAAGTGATATTGAAATTACTGCAAAGGAAATTGTGTTAACTAAAGAATTAAGTGCACAAATATTAGCTGATAATTGTGGGCAAACTTTTGATAAAATAATGAAAGATTTTAATCGCGACCATTGGATGGGTGCAGATGAATCTGTTGCTTATGGTATTGTTGATGCCGTTTTAAAATAAGTATATTTAAAAGCCATGAATTTACAGCACGAACTTAATAAGGCAAGCGGGTTTAAAAACTTAGAATTACTTGCTAAACAAGTTGTGGAGGGTTTTATTGCAGGAATGCATAAAAGTCCGTTTCATGGGTTTTCAGCAGAATTTGCTGAGCATAAAATATACAATCAAGGCGAAAGTACACGACATATAGATTGGAAACTGTTTGCTAAAACAGATAAGCTTTATACTAAGCGGTATGATGATGAAACTAATTTGCGCTGTCATATTATTTTAGATAATAGTAGTTCAATGCATTATCCTGAAATGGATAGTTTTTCAATAGATAATCTAAATAAAATAGGTTTTTCGGCACTGGCTTCGGCTTCGTTAATGCATATGCTTAAAAAACAACGCGACGCTGTAGGCTTAAGTATTTATAGTGATGATTACGATTTTTATGCTCCAGAAAAGGGTAGCGAGCGGCATCATCAAATGTTATTAAATAAACTAAGTGATGCTGTAGTTTCTAAACCTTTAAATAAGACTACTGAAACGTATAAGTATTTACACCAAATAGCAGAAAAGATTCATAGAAGGTCGATGATTTTTTTGTTTACAGATATGTTTCAAACTTTAGAAGATCAAACTAAGCTTTTTGAAGCGCTAAGACATTTAAAATATAATAAACATGAAGTTATTTTATTTCATGTAATTGATAAAGACAAAGAATTAAAGTTTGATTTTGATAATAAGCCTAAACGCTTTATTGATGTAGAAACAGGAGAGCATATTAATTTGTATGCAGATTCAATTAAAGAAAGCTATAGTAAAGCGGTAATTGATTATTTTGATGCATTACAATTAAAATGTGCTCAATACAAGATAAAATATGTTGAGGCAGACATTAATAAAAATTTTAATAACATCCTCACAACATACATGATAGAACGTCAAAAGTTTATTTAGAAAAAATATTCTTTAAAAAACTCAAAAAAAGATTTGAGATATAAAAAAAGGCGTGTATATTTGCAACCGCAATAATGCAACGGTCTGGTAGTTCAGTTGGTTAGAATGTCGCCCTGTCACGGCGAAGGTCGCGGGTTCGAGTCCCGTCCAGACCGCAAGTATTGCTAAAAGCTCTAAGAGATTAGGGCTTTTTTTGGCAATTAAAAGAAGTTGTGTTGTTCCCAGAGAAATCTAGGACGTAGTTATACCAAAGTTAATTTGGTATTCCAATGAGAAGCTTTCCTTTTTTCTGTATAGAAAATTGGGATGCTTTTTTGTTTTAGGGCTATTGCATTAGCAATATTTTATTCTTCTATAACCTGTGACTTTTTATTCGCGATAGTGTCTTATGCTTAAATATTAAACCCTAATCAAAATGGCAAAATTTGAAATTTATAAAAACAAAAGAGGAGAGTTTAGATTTAGATTAAAAGCAGGTAACGGGCAGAATATACTAGCTAGCGAAGGTTACTCAGCTAAATCTGGCTGTATTAATGGAATAGAATCTGTTAGAAAAAACGCTTCAGATGATTCCAGATTTGATAGACTCACAACATCAAACGGCAAGCCTTATTTTAATTTAAAAGCCTCTAATGGACAAGTTATTGGCACTAGTGAAATGTATTCTTTTGTAAGTGCTATGGAGAATGGAATAAACTCTGTTAAAACCAATGCATCTATAGCTACGGTTGAAGATTTATCGTAGATAACCAGCGTAATTTCAAATAATTACTAAAACAAAAGCTTTCCTTTTTTCTGTATAGAAAAAGGAAAGCTTTTTGTTTTGGGCAATTGAGTTAGCAATATATTACTTCCCTTTTAATTATTTAAATAGCGTGACTTTATTTAATATGTAGTGTCTTAACAATGTTGAACAAGTAAATTTATCAATTATGAAAAGAATAAATGGTTTAATCATTTTGTTGTTATTAATAGCCTTTGGTTGTGGCGATAAAAAAGAAGAGAAGGAAGTAGAAAGCGATTCAGTAAAACTAGAAAAACTGCATGTAGAACAAGAAATAAAAGTATTAGAAGCAGTAGCTGAAGAGATTAAAAAGACTGAAGTAAGTATTGAAGAATCCATAAAAAAACTGGATGAAATGTTTAATGAATTATAAAGCTAAGAGTCATGAAAAAAATATTTAAAAAGATAGTAGTTCTTATGTTATTATTGGGTTTTATTACTCAAAATAGTTTTGCACAAAAACCAGATAAACCAGGTAAAAAAGATAAAACTGAAAAGCAAATTACAAAAGAAGCTAAAGAAGGGAAAGAATTAAAAATCAACAAGAAGGATAAAGCCGAAAAAAAGTTAAAGAATAAGGAAAAAGATTTAAAGGATAAAAAGGAGCAAATCGAGAATAAAGGAAATTCTTATGGGAAGAATAAAGAAGGACTTGAAGGTAAAGATTTTGGTAAAGAACGCGCAAGACAGGCTAAATTAAATAAAGAGCAAAGAATTAAGGAATTAAAAAATTCTGTTGAAAAAGGGGAATCTAAAGCAAATAGTACAAGAGAACGAGTAAAAAAAATAAAAGAAGACTTAAAACAACAGAAGAAAGACGGTAAGTTGACAGAACAAGAGTATGAAGAAAATGTTGAGAAATTAAAAGATATTGAAAAAGAAGTTGATGCTTTAGAAGAGAAAGTTAAAAAAGGGAAAAAGTTAGGCAAGTCATCAATAAAAGAGCAATAAAATTTGATACATCTATTATAAAGAAAGTAATATAATGTGCATTTTATCGAAAAACACAGTAATATATTGCTATAGTTTATAGTTGATGTTACTTTTGTAAATATCTGAAAAAAAAGAAGTTATGAGTTTTAAATGTTTAAAATCCTTTTTTGGAATTGGTGTGATGCTAATGTTATTAATGTTTAACTGTAATAGTGATAATGGCAGCAAAAATGATACCGCTAAGGTTCAATTAAAATTAGTTGATGAACCAGGTGATTATTTAGAAGTTAATATTGAGATTATAGATATCCAATACAAATCTTCAGATGATGAGGAAAACTGGGTAAGTTTTAATCCAGAAGGAGGATATCCCATTAATGTCGATATCACTGAACTTATTGCAGGAAATAGTTTGTTATTAACGGATGAAGTTGTACCTGTTGGGATTTTAAAACAGGTAAGATTGGTTCTAAGTGATAATAATACACTTAAAATTGAAGGTGAAGATGAGTTAATTCCATTAGAAACACCAAGTGCAGAACAATCAGGTTTAAAACTTAAATTGGATAAAGAATTAGAAGCAGGATTTGTATACTCATTTATTTTAGATTGGAACGTTCAAAAGTCTATTGTTAAAGCAGGTAATTCAGGAAAATATATTTTAAAACCTGTTATTAAAGTTAATGTGGAAGTTAATTCTGGTTCTATAAGTGGAAAGGTAGTTGAAATTATTGAAGAAGTTGAAACACCAGTTGGAAATCAGGTTGTAGAAGTATATACTACTGATGATGTATTGGTTAAAGATACTTTAACAGATGAGAATGGAGATTTTGTAATACAAGGTCTTGAAGCAGGAAATTATATTTTAAAAATTTCTAGAGAAGGATATTTAGAATATGTTTCTGAGGAAGTTATTGTTACAGTTGGTAATATAGAGCCAGCGGAAATTATAGTACTTGAACTAGAATAAAATCTATACAAAATATTAAATAAAAAACCCACTTAATTTAGAGTGGGTTTTTTCATTAAAAAAACCTTTATAGAAATAAGAACGAAACTTGAATTTTTTATTAGCAGCTGAATAATCAAATAGTATGAAATAACTTAAAAACAGCTTCTTTATAAGTTTTACTTACAGGAATTTTTTTCTCACCAACAAAGAGCATATTACCTTCAAATCCATTAACAGAATTAATGTTTACAACATAGCTTCTATGCACTCTCAAGAATTGATTTAGAGGCAGATGAGCTTCTATTTTTTTAAGTACCATTGAATAAATAAATCGTTCAGATTTTGTGCTTACTGTGCAATAATTATTGTCAGCTTGCAAAAACAAAATTTCTTTTAAAGGGACACGCTCAAAATGATGATTCTTTTTGAGAAATAAACTATCCTTTATTTGTAATACTTGATTCTCTGTTTTGTTAAACGTTTGCTTTTTAACCAATTCATTTTCACGAGTTTTGTTAGCATAATTTACTAAGGCTAACTCTATGGCAATGCTTACTTGACGATTATTAAATGGTTTTAAAATATAGGCATAAGGGTGAACTTTTTTAGCACGCTCTACTAAAGAAATATCTGCATGAGATGTTAAGAATATAAATGGAATTTGATACTTATCATTGATGATTTTTGCAAGTTCAATACCATCTATATCTCCTTTTAGAATAATATCAATTAGCATAATGTCAATATCATTATTTTTAGTAATTAATTCTAAAGCACGTTTAGCAGAAGCTGCAATTCCAACAATTTGATAATTGATTGCTGTAAGCCTATTTGCAATATCTTGGGCTATTAATATTTCATCTTCTACAATAAGAATTTTTACTTTTTGGTTATTCATAGTGATAAAATTCGTTACGTTAGTTTTATATTCATTCTCCAATGGGTTCCATTTTTACTCTCCAATTTTTCAATAATCCCTTCTAATTGTTCAATTAATGAGTAGATAAGTTTAATGCCAAAAGAATTGTTTTTTTCTGCTTCGTTAGTATTAAAACCAATACCGTTATCAATAATTTCAATATCTAAGTAATCTTTATCCTGTAGCATTATTATCTTTAATTTTGGTTTATCAATAGTTATATAGGCGTATTTTAAGGCATTTATTATAACCTCATTAATAACTAATGCTAGAGGAACGGCTGTATCTAAACTCACACTGATATCGTCAATTTTAAAGTTAGGCTTAAAAGGAGCATCATAACCATGGAAAAGCCCTAATACTAATTCTTCAATATATTCTTTTAGTAATATTCGTGTATCTAAATCTTCTTGATAGAGTTTTCTATGTACTAGCGAGAGCGCTTCAACACGATGCTTGCCTGCTACAATGGCTTCTTTAGCTGGATGTCCTGTAAGTTCATGACTCTGTAGGTTTAGCAAACTTGAAATCATTTGTAAATTGTTCTTTATGCGATGATTGAGCTCCCTGAGTAGCAATGCTTTTTCTTGTTCGCGTTTAGAGATGATATCCTTTTGTTTAGATAAGGTACTATTTGCAACCTTAGTTTTTTTATTACCTCTATAGAGCAGATATGCAAACAACAATAACATTGAAATACCTATAGCTAAAGAAGTGACCAAATATTTTTGGTTGGTATTTGTAATGTTTAATAAATCTATTTTAGATTCACGCTTATCAATTTCATAACCAGCCTTAAGTTGCTCTATTTTTTGAACATTTTTTTTATTGACTAAACTGTCTTGATAAACTTGAAATAGTTTTTGATATTTTAGTGCTTGAGAATATTGATTCTGACTTTCATAAAAACTAGTAAGTAAAACACTAAAATCGCGTATTTGTTCTTTAAATCCAGCTTTTTTCGCGATAGTTAAGGCTTCCAGAAATTTAGTTTTGGCAAGGTTGTACTTTTCTTCTTTATTATAGACAGTTCCCAACTCAGCAATATATACAGAGCTAGAATAATAATCTTCTAAAGGTTTAAGAATATTTATAGCATCGTTTAGGTGCCCTTCTGCTAACTCTAACTTGTTTTGAGTGTTATAGACCATTCCAAGATTACCTTGGGAATAGCCTTGAATCATATTGTTTTTCAATTGCTTGTTGAGGTTTAAAACTCTTTTAAACGAAATTTCGGCACTGTCTAAATGCCTAGCTAAACGATAATTTTCCCCAAGATTTAAAATAGTTATAGCATATTTTTGGTTTTTATTCAAGTTTGAATAAACCTGTTTGGCTCTCTTCAAATATTTAATTGCCATGTCATAATTTAGATTACTCATATAATTATTAGCTAATTGTGCATATGTGGCAGCCATTCTTTTTCTTAAATCTAGTGATTCATATATTTTTAATGCATTAATAGATGCTTCTAATGATAAATTATTATTACCAATTCTGTGTTCAAGAAGACTTATTTCTTCAAAGGCTTCAGCTTGTAAAATGGGATTATTAATCTTGATGGCTAATTTCAAAGATTCTTTAGAAAAGTCTATAGAAGTTCTAATATCTGGATGATAAATAGCTATATCCAATAATAATTTTGTGCGATTAACTTCAGATAAGTTTGAATTACTCAATTGCTGGATTAAACTATCAGCTTTTTTAATGCTTTGCGAGTATATTAATGTAGAACACATTAATATACAGAGAAGTAATATTTTAGATTTAAACATTTTGTATTAATTAATCTCTAGATCTAATTTTCATCACAGGATCCAAAATAAAATAATAGCGTCGTTTAAAATTATCTTTATGATCAATAATTAAAGAGAACATGATACTATATGCAACAAAACTGTCATGGAATTTCTTCCTAGTGGTAATGCTGCATCTGTCTTTTTTGTCTGGAGAAATATACAGTGTGCCCTCTGGGGCACAGTATATATGTTCTGAATCACAATCAAAAATACTATTCCAATAATCTTTAGCTATAAGGTCATGATCATTAAATACTCTACCAACATTTTTTACTTTGCAGCATACCAATTTTGGGTTACTCAATATATATTGCGGATTATCCTTTTTTTCAGGGTGTAATTTAATGGTGATTTCTGCCTCAGCTGGTATTTCTGGAAATTGATTATCACCTAAACTTACAAAACTATCTGCAAGAATAGGTTGATAAGGCGTTCCTAAACCAAGATAACAGTCATTAACTGCGGCTCTAATATCTTTTAAATTAATAGGAAATTTTCTCGGATAGTTTTGGGTTGTTGTTTTTAAATCAATTTTGATGAACATGTTGGGTTGGTTTTAGTTAGTACATGTTCTGAGGGAGTTTTATGTTGCTATTTTAATATGTTGAAGATAATAAAATATAACAGGAAAAGCTTCAATAGAGACAAAGATTTTTCTTATTAACCACTTGATTATGTTTCACTCATTAATTGCTATCGCCTACTCAATAATTTATTCCATTCACTCATCTCTTTTCTTTTTACTCTAGTAAAAAAACATATTTGATTAATCTTTGATTGTGTAGCTACAAATTATAAGATTAATGGCGGTAACCGAAAAGCCTTAAACAGAGTAGGTGTTTTAACTTAAAACTTTATAAAATGTCTGAAGTACAAAAAGCAATGCAAACACTTACACAGCAATGGTATAATGCTGTAGTAACTGGGTTATCATTAGACCCTAACAATTTTCAACTATACCAAGGGACAGCAACCACTGGACCAACCTCTGAATGGATTTGGAATATTTTTGACGCCATACCACCAGCGTCGATTAACAATTTTTACAACCCCAATCAGAGTAATAATTTTTCGCAAGACTATCAACAAGTGATAGCTCAATTAAAACCAAATTCTGACAATTCTTTTCAAATCTGTATGGGAGACTACTATACAGATTGGTTAACTTACCTTCAATCTGACAAGGCTCCTGATGATGTCTTTGACGATGCAACAAAAATGTCTAGCGTCTTTAAAAAGTGGGCATTTGCAAATGCTCCCGACCAAGTAAACTGCGCTGCGTCATTGATTGCAACTTTCTTTAATGACGTTGTAACCATTGCCAATGCTATGTTTTCCAATGCCCAACAAGCAGGTAAAGGTTATGCATATAATACCACAATAGCCCAATTAAAGAATGCCTTACAACAAGCACCGGGAAAAAGTTTTACAATGAACAGTAAAACTGAGACTAGCAACTTAGACCACACATGGGCACAGGCCAGCGTTACTGGCGGATGGGGCTTCTTCTCTTTTAGCGCAAGTTCAAGCTATGACAAGTTATCAATAAAGACAACTACGGCTGGTTTGGACATTGATGCGAAATTCTCGCATGTTACAACCCTTCCAGGAGGTCCTTTAGCAAAAGTGTCTACAGATCCTATTCTTAGTAAGTATACACCTTGGTACAACAGTAGTGCATTTTCCAGAGCTTATGGGACAAAAGACAATACTGTTTGGAAGAACGGATCACCTAGTTGGGATTCAACTTTTGGTTCAGATGGAAATATGCAACGTGTTACTAATGGTTTGGTTGTTGTAGATGGTATTGATATTACGATTACTTCTGATGCTACTTATTCAACAGAAGACCAAAGAACAATAACTGCGGCAGCAAGTGGTGGCTACTGGCCATTTTTTAGTGCTGATGCTTCAGGAGGTAATCACACTAAAGTTACTTTCTCTGACAGTGGTAAAATGACTACCAGATACACTAATCCGGCAGGTAATCCACAATTATTAGGGGTATTGGTTACTAAAACTGACGATTATATCTAATAAACAATTACCAATGTTTTTCCAGAGCTATAACTAAACAACTATAGCTCTGGATATTTAATCAAAAAAGGAGGAGTCAAAAAATATTCATACGTGTTAAAAAAATTAAAAATGATTGATTCTTATGGTGGAATCCGAAAAGCCTGTTTAAAAAGAGTAGGAAAACTTTAAAATAAATTTAAGATGGCACAATTTAATAATCAATTACCAGTAAGTGTTAGTATTCGCTATACTGCAACAGACGGCCAGCAACCTTTACAGCATGTGAATGCACATAACAATACTCCTAGTATAAAAAATGTTCAACCTGGCACTAGTGTATTTGTTACAGCTAGTGGTGTGAAACATAATAGTCTACCGGCACCGATAGCTCAAGGCACTTTAAACATTGTACAAGATGCTGCTAATAATTGGCACCTTCAATGGGTGTAATAGCATTTGTAATTAAGGTAGAACCTGAAGCCTATTAACAAAACAAGGACAATTTCAAACTAAAAATTATGGCAAAATATCCAAAAATATCTAGAAATAAATTTTCTAGAGAAGTAAAAGAATACTTAAGAGAAATGAACGATAGAGCGATGAATGGCACCGTTTATCCAGGGCTTCATTATGGGCCTTATAGTAATGATACTAGTCATGGATCAATGAAATTACCACCTGTCCCATCAAAAGGTGATACACACTACTTTGAAGGACGTGCTGGTATGACTAGAAATCATGATCCTGGACGTTATCGTTTTGTTTTTCTAGTAGATATGACAACTAGAACACCAACTGTTTTAAAGCGTTATTATACTGATAATCATTATAAAAGTTTTTTTGAAATAGTGGATTAGTTTTTAGAAAGAATATTAATGTTGAAATATGTTCAGCATGATCCAATGAGAAGCTTTCCTTTTTTCTTTATAGAGAATAGGGAGGCTTTTTTTGTTTAGATGATAACCTAAAAGGAGTTTGATAAATTATCAACATTAAAATTTAGTTCCCAATCTGCTACTTTTGTTCTCAAAAACCTTATTTAAGCTCTATTATTTCAATATCATCAACTATAAGATCCGATTCGTTTTTATTGTTTTTTATAAAGCCAAACCATGAATTTCCTGATGCAGCTCCTGTAAATGTGACCACATATTTTTGTGTTTCAAATTGAGGACTAATAATATGTTCTGTTAATATTTCGGTATTATCTCCTATAACAAAAGAATAATCTTTTGCTTCTGCTTGGTAATTAAAAGAAACTTTATATTTTTTGTTTGCTTCAAAACGTAGATTTTGAGGGATGGTTTGCACAACTAACCCTTCTACATTCTCATGTATTTTTAGCGACCATTTTCCGCTTATAACATCATCTACTTTTTTATTATTCCAACCTTTTTGTGTAAATGGGGAATGGAGTTCTGCCAAATGGATTCTAGGATCATTCGCACCACCAGCAGGACCCTTTACAAATGGATAAATACCAGATGGAACATGCTCAAAATCTTCTTTGAAATAAATGCTATCAGGTTTCATAGTATGTTGAATCTGTTTTACACGAATATTATCAAAAACAACAGCACTATCTCCTTTTTCTGCTTTTAAATATAACTCAACATCTTCATGGTATTCTTTTACATCAAAATGTACATACATGCGTTGCATTTTTGAGCCATGTTTGCTATCAGCAGCTATAAAGTTTTCCCACAATGAATTTTTTGTATAGTTAAAATCATTTCCACGCTCATGTTTAACACCTAAAATCGCTTTTCTGTTTTTTGAATTAATGTATACCGAAGCATAATAATGGCCTTTATGCAATCGTTTTAAAGTTTGGCTCACACTGGCTTCATTACCCCCTTCAATGTGGAGTTCGTATTGTCCGTTATAGTTTCTTTTAACGATAGCATTATCTCCATCTACGGTCCAATTTGTTAGGTCACCGCTGTTAAAAGCATTGTTTTTTACTAAAGCTCCTTCACTCCAGATTACGTCTTCATTTTTTTGTTTCTTTTTATAAATAATATAGGGGGTTTTCGCTTTTGCGGAAAGCGTTACAATACTATTTTTAACCTTAATTTCTTGTTCGTTAATTCTTCCTAAGTCTGATAGTTCATAGAAATAAACCGAGGTAATATCATGCCACGAGTTTGGTAATTGCCATGTAGTCTCTCCTTTATTTGAATTCCAGTGATATAATTTTTCTTCAGATTTAGGATTCCAAGGTAGGAGATAAGAGTTTTTCTTATAGATGATTTTACCATCTTTAGTAATAGTTCTGTAACCCGAAACATCTGAAACAATAACATTTTTTTTGAAAGTAATGGATTGGTCTTCCCATTTTAAAATAGGAAAATGCTGTAAATACTTGGTAGGTAAATTTACATTGAATGTAATACCAATGCAATCATCAAAATTAATTCTACCTTGCCAACCTTCAAAGTCTACCATTTCTGCCCCGCCAAGTAAAGGGTGTTTGGCAATCCACGTATCTTTTTGATGGTTTCGAATAAACCTAACTATCTTACTATTATAACCTTTAATACTGGTGCCACCGTATTTATAGTCAACTGCCCAATGATTCCAGACAGCATCGTATTCATGGTCTTGTGGAAACTCTGTAGTGTAATACAACCCTAATGAGTGAATTTCTCGCCCTAGCTCTCTGCTGTCCCAACTGCCTTTGGCGTACCAAACATCTACATATAAAAAATCTAATTCTGGTACTTGGGCTTTAAGAGATTTCAATCGCCTTAATCTGTTGCCAGAAACACCATCATAGCGTTTATCCATATAATAAGATTGGTCTAACCAATTCCACCCTCGCTTGGTTTTGTCTATCAAAATTTCATTAAATGCATTCGCCTCAGGGTATGATTCTGTACCATTTATATGTACACCAATTGATGCATTATATTTTTTGGCAGCATTGCAAAGTATATTCATCTCCTCAGCGCCTCCCTGTCTGTGGCCAATATCTCCATAATCTGGATGTTTAGAATCATGACCTTCAGATCCGTAACCTTTTAAAATAACATATTGTCCCAAACCATCAGTGTTTAAGTAAATACGTTTGGTTTCTTCTAATGATTTAGTAAACGGATTAGTGGCTTGGCTACTAAAATTCATGGGAATACGCTGTACCACCATATTTGGAATTTTTTCTGAACCTATGGGTGTATTTAAAATATCTCTGTAAGCAATAGCCCCATCTTGCCAATCAATTTTTGAATCGTTATTAACATCATTAGTAATCACAATTTTTGCTTCTGGCAATGGACTAGGTATTGTTGCTTGATTTGCTCGATAAATCCAAGAACCACTCCAAATACTAGTTATTGTTTTACTGCCTTGTTTTACAGTTTGTTTTTTAATACGATTGTTATCTGTTCTTTCTTCAACGGCATTAGTCCATAAGGCAGCAGCTAGTTTATTGTTGTTTACTATGGTGTATAGATAGCCTTTTGCAACACTATCAGTGGGCGTTTTTTTTGTTAATTTTTGAAATGTATCACCATTACCTTTAATAGCAGTGTACATTTTAGAACCAGAAAATTGAGCGTCTTTTTCGCTACTTTTTATACTTAATAAATTATGATTAGGAATTTCAATAGTGTGTAGTTTGAACGTTCCCTTTTCGGTTACATTATCAAATTTTAGAATAACGGTATTTTTTACAACTTTAATATGTAAATCGATTTGTAAGTCGATTTCATCAATATTTAAGGAAAAATAAATAGCATCATTTTTAACTTCTGATTTTACTTTAGGGATAAACTCTTTATCGTTTAATTTGATAATGTTTAAAGTGCTTTCATTGCCAAAAAGATTAGCGTTATTAGCTTTCCATTTATATCCAATAATTCTTGGAAACCCCTTGTCAATTGAAACACTTAAGTAATCAGAGTTTAATGTAGCAACTTCTTGAGCAGTTGTATAAAATGATATAAAACAGCTAAGAATTAATAGGTATAAAGGTTTCATTTATTTTTTGGTATTGATTTTTAGCAACGATAAGGTATCGTCATTTCTAGCAATTAATATAGATTTAGTGCCACCAACTGTTATAAAAGCAGCATCTTTTACATCACCATTTTCCCATAAATTGGCTATGGCATTAGAAACAAACTCAAATTGATTAGCATTATTACCTTTAAGAAAAAAGCCGTAGTTGGCATCGTTTCTTGGGGTTTCTACTTCTGACCCGTAAAGGTTCCCTAATAGTAAAATGTCTTTAATAGAGTCGTTATTAAAATCGTCAATTAAAATTTTGTTTACAGAAGATAATTGTGCTCTATTTTCAAAAGCATTAAATTCAAATTTTCCGTTTTTATTTTTTAATATAGCTGATGCAAAATAAGTAGCTTTATAAGAAATGCCTTCAGATAGCTTTTCGCCATATATATCTTTTATATCAGCTGATCCAAAATCGTTATAAGTTTTAAACTTCTCTTTAATAAAAGGCATTTGTTGAGAGGAGCATTGTCTTCCTCTCACAGGATATACTTTATTTTCTTGACTATAACCTAAAACAATATCATCAGTATTATTATCATCAAAATCGTTTAAGTATAAATAGAAAGGGTTATCAAAACTTACTTTGTATTTATAATTTAAACCTAAATTCCCTGCAATAATATCAAGATTATTATCATTGTCAATGTCGCTTACTTCAATCGAACTCCACCACCCAACATGTTCGGACAAACCATATTCAGCAGATTTATTGCTGAAAATTCCAGAATCATTAATAAACAGTTCTATAGGTCCCCATTCGTTAGCTAAAAGCAAATCAGAATCTCCATCTTGATCTATATCTGCCCAAGCTAAGGCACTAATCATGGTATGTTCTACTAATTCCGGAATTGATTTCTGAGTCGCATCTTTAAAACTTATTGTGTCATCTTTTGAAATGTTTTCCAATAAGTAACTGTTAACTGGACGACCATAAAATCCAGGTTTTATTCTGCCACCAATAAACAAATCAATATCACCATCGTTATCAAAATCAGAAGGAGAAACACGTAGTCCACTTGAGGTTATGTTAGGGATTGCTGAAGTGTTTTTAATAAAATGACCATCGCCTTTGTTTTCGTAAAAACGATCTAAATAGTAGTTGTCATTTGGTTTTAATTCTGTACCTCCGCTTATAACATAAAGATCTTTATCACCATCATTGTCAGCATCAAAAAAAACAGCTCCAACATCTTCATGTTTCTTATCTGAAGCGAATACATTTATGCTTTTGTTAAAAGCACCAGAAGGGGTTTGGATGTACAATTCGCTTTTTTGATTTTTTGCACCACCAATAAAAAAATCATCAAGACCATCATTATTAACATCGGCAACTGCTAGAGCAGGACCAAGTTGAGACATTCTGTGAGGTAGGAGCACTTCTTTTTCAAAATCATTAAAATTATTTTCTTCATGTTTGAAATTTATTCCTGATTTTTCAGTAATATCTGTAAATACACCTTCTGAAGCTTTTACTAGTTTAGTTTCTAAAACATTTTCGTTTTCATATGAAACCGTAATAGTTTGATTTGGTTTTATATTTTTAATAACATGGTATGTGTTATCATTCCAAATTACTTTTAAGCTGTCAATTATATTGTCTTGTTTTACACCAAAATGAATAGCGTCTGCCATGGCAGATTGAAACCCACGTGTAAAATGATTTTCTATAGTCTGCTGGGTAGATTTTGAATATAATTCAATACGTGCTCCTAAAGCATTAAGATTTTGTTTAGTACCTTTTAACTTTACTTTTAAATAGTTGTTTAAAGTTGCGTTGTTTTTATAAATAAAGGATAGTCCTGAGGAATTGTTAACTACGATATCAATAGCTCCATCGTTATTAAAATCGGCATAAGCTGCACCATTGGAATTTGTGGTATTATGCTTTATGTCAAGCTTTTTAAATGTTAAATCGCCATTGTTTACGTAAAAATAATTTTTCTTTTTTCGAGATGGCATTTTCGATAAAATATCTGTGATATAACTTTTTGGTTCTACACTTTGATTTTTAATAACTTCTGCCTGTTTTTCTTTTCTATAATTAACAAAGTCATTGTTTCTAAAATCTCCTTTTATTCCATTTGAAATAAAGAGATCTTTATTTCCATCATTATTCATATCAAAAAATAGAGGAGCCCAACTCCAATCGGTGCTCGAAACTCCTGATATTTGGGCAATATCTGAAAACATAGGCGTGTTTGTTTCTTTATTTACTCCATTGTTTAGTTGTAATGTGTTATACATGTACTGATGATGTAAACCAAGGCTAGAATTTTTATAAAATTTTTCTGGAGCCATTCCGCTCATACTTGTTTTTTGAGAAAAATTATCTTCAGCCATCATATCTACTGCCATAATATCTAAAAGACCATCGTTGTTTATATCGGCAATATCATTACCCATAGAAAAGTTAGAGATGTGCTTAAAGGCTTCTAAAGATGCTTCTCTAAACGTACCATTTTGGTTATTGATGTATAGAAAATCTTTTTCAGAAAAATCATTACCTACGTATACATCTGGCCAGCCATCATTATTTAAATCTGCTACAGCCACACCAAGCCCATATCCAATCATGGTATTAATTATTTGGGCTTCATCAGTTACATCGATAAATTTCCCATTACTGTTTTTGTAGAGGCGATTTCCTCTATGATCAGACTTTTGAGTAATAAGATTTTTTAAATTGTTTTCATCATAAGTATCTATACCATGATTTAATAAAAACATATCTAAATCACCATCTTTGTCATAATCAAAAAAAATAGCTTGTGTCGTAAAATCTGGTATATCCAAGCCATATTGTTGTGCTTGGTCTTCGAATTTAGGTTTACCATCATCGCCAATCCCCAAATTTATTAATAGCTCATTTCTTCGTTTATTAGGGTCTTTAAGCTTGCCAGATTTACAATAATAAATATCCATTAAGCCATCATTGTTAATGTCAACTAAAGTAACTCCAGTTCCAAACCCATAACCTCCACCTGCATTTGCTAATTTGGTAATGTCATTAAACCGCATATCTCCAATATTAAGATAAAGTTTATTTGAGGTTGTGCTGTTTACAAAATAGATGTCGATTAAACCATCATTATTAAAATCTGCTACAGCTACACCTCCTCCATTATAATAGTATTCGTAGTACAATCCATTATTACTTAAATTCTCTTTGAGTTCATTTAAAAAGAAAATACCTGTTTTTTCAGGAGGTAGAACCGTAAAGAGGTCTTCTAGTTTTTCAACTATAGGTTGTGTTTGCTTTATTTTAGTGGCGTTATCTTTTTTACAAGCATATACCATTAAGAAAATCAATAAATAAAATGTGATTCTTTTCATGTGCTTATATTATTTGTTTTTGTGGTAACACTTAAATCTTTTTTAAGATACTATTTCATTTCTTAAGATTTTATTTAAAAAATAGAACCCATTTTAAAACTAAAAACAGGTTCTATCTACAACTAAACTAACTCAAACTATTTTATAGGGAAACTATTAATACCCCGAATTTTGAGTTAAATTTGAATTTTTATCAACTTCCCCTTGAGGAATTGGAAATTTTAAGTTTGCATCATTCCAAGTTCTGGTTTCCCAAATCTCTTTCCCGTCATCTATTAGGTTGCCATTTGTATCCATATCTACTCTGTAAATAGTTAATACTTCAGGACTGCCAGCTATACCCCAACGTCTTATATCCCAAAAACGATGTTCTTCGAAAGCAAGTTCAACTCTTCGTTCTCGCCTTACCCTAGCCCTTAATTCAGACTGGCTTGCTACTACTATTGGCGGCATATTAGCTCTATTTCTTACTGTATTAATAGCATCTACCGCTAAACCTAAATCCGTATCAGATTCAATTAAGGCTTCAGCATAATTTAAGTACACTTCGGCCAATCTTAAATGTATCCAGTGTTGTGTACTACCATCTCCGTGGTTTCTGTCTTCCTGAATCATTTTTCTTAAGCCATATCCAGTTCTTGTAAAATCCCCACTGGTTGCAATACCTGCAAACCCTCCAGGTCTAAATTCCCAGGTTAAGCCTTTCCATTGTGAGCCATCATATAAGATTGAGGCGTCAAACCTTGGATCTCTTCCTGAGTAAGGATTATTTGAATCGTAACCAGAACCTGCTTCTTCTGGTAATAAACCAGTGGCTTGCATTTCGTATTGGTCCACTAAATTTTGAGTAGGCCCTGTTCCTCCCCAACCACTTACTGAAGCTGTAGATTTTGGAGTGTTGAATAAATTTGCCCAATGTGTTTTATCAGGATCGCTAAATTGAGTATCGAAAATAACTTCTGAAGCACCGTCTGTTACAAAAACACTTTCATAATCACTGTCAAGAGTTCTAGATGTATTATCTAATACTTGCTTAGATGCTGTTGCAGATTCATTATATTTACCTTCGTACAGTAACATACGCCCCTTTAATGCCATGGCTGCATCCCACGAACCTCTTGTTGATGAAGCACTGGTTGCATTAGCAAATAAATCTGCTGAAGTATCTAATTCGGACACAATAAAGTTTAATGTTTCATTAGTGGTATTCCTTGAAACCAATAAATCATCCGTTAATTCTTGAGGAACAGTTATAATTGGAACACCTCCATAAGTTTTTAAAAGTAGAGCATAAAAATAGCCTCTTAAAAAGTGAGCTTCTCCTTTTAATCTGTTTTTTACCTGATCTGTACCTTCTAGTTGATCATAATTTTGAATAAAATTATTTAATCGTCTTATTTGAAAGTAAGCATTACCCCATAACCCATTAAAAGCTGAGTTGTTTGAGGTTATGTTGGCCGTATTAAACTGAGTGTTTGATGCTGGCCATGTGTATGAGTTCTCTCCATCATCTGTAGCAGCATCTAGCATATACCACCCTCTGTTAAAACCATGAGGAACACTGTTATAAACTGCATTTAAAAATGTTTCTGCAAAAGCAGGATCTGTAAATACTACTTCAGAGGAAATAGTACCTTGGGGTTCTACTTCAATAGAATCACTGGTACAAGAAAATTGTAATATAATAAATGATCCTATGAAAAATAAAAGTTTTATTTTTTTCATAATTTTTTTTTTAGAATTGTAGATTTACACCTAAGTTATATACCTTTTGTTGTGGATAAAACCAACCTCTTTGTTGTGGGTTTTCAGGATCTAAATGTTTTATTTTTGACCATGTTGCTAGGTTTCTTCCATTAAGATAGATTCTTAACCTATTAACACCTATTTTATTAGTTATGTTTTCAGGGAACGTATAACCAATTTCAACATTTTTAAAACGCACATAGTCCCCTGGCATCAACCAGTAAGAAGAAGTACGTTCATTTACTGCATTATTATTTAATGTTAACCTTGGGTAGGTTGCATTAGTATTTGTAACATTACCATCTGCACCTATTTGAGCTCGACCTAAATGTCTGTTAAATACTTTTCCACCGTTAAAAAAGGCCCAGGCGGATTCATTAGACAAGTACATGTCAAAATTTGCGGCACCTTGAAACAATGCTGAAAAATCAAATTGTTTATAATTAAACCCTAAATTTAAACCAAAAGTAATTTCAGGGACATTGCCTTTTCCCATAATTGTTCTATCATCATTGTCTACTTTCCCATCTCCTGTAATATCTGCATATCTAATATCACCTGGTTGTGGATTTTGAGTTTGGTACACGCCATCAGGAGCACTGGCATTTAAGTCGTCAATTTCTTGTTGTGTTAAAAATAAACCATCTGCAATAAAGCCAATTCGGGTACGAGCTTGTATTTGCCTTCCTGTAAGTTTTCGTAAAGGATCTACATCATCAGCTTCGGCTATATCTACTATTTTATTTTTTGAGTATCCGAAATTGAAATTTGCAAAGTAATCGAAATCTTTACCTTGTCCTTTATGATTTAAAATAATTTCAAATCCTTTATTGTCTACAACCCCTATGTTTTCAAAAGGTAATGAAGCTCCAAAAGTACTAGGAACCTGAAGGGATCTTGTAGTTAAAATATCGCTAGTTCTTTTAGAATATAAATCAGCTTCTAAAGTTAGAGCATTGTTCCATAGCCCCAATTCTAATCCTAAATTATAAGTTTTCGCTTTTTCCCAAGTTGTTGCAGCATCAGCTAAACCACTACTAGAAATAGTTTGAGAAACATTGGAATTGTCTATAAAAGGACCTCCAAAACCAAAAAATTCTAAATACCTAAAAGGACCTACACCTGCATCGCTTCCAAGTTCACCATAGGAGAATCTTAGTTTTAAATTACTTATAGTTTTTGAGTTTTGTAAAAACGCTTCTTGAGAAGCTCTCCACGCGAGAGAATATGATGGAAAAAAACCAAATCTAGAATTTTTACTAAATTTATAAGACCCATCATACCTTCCGTTAAATTCTACTAAGTATTTATTGTCAAAGGCATAAGTAAATCGTCCTGCATAACCTAAAATCGCGGTTTCAAATGTACCATTTGAAATAGACCTAGTTTCTGCATCACCAGCAATAAATAATGGAGTTGATGTACCTGTTAAATTACTAATACCAGAAGTTAAGATACTATATTCTGTCTTTGTTCTTGAATAAACAAATTTTGCTCCAAAATCATGTTTATCAATAATTTTTGAATAATTCAATATAGCTTCTGTTGTTAGCTGAAAACCTTTTGCCCTTGATTCTGACAAACTAGCTGATTCACCTCTATCAGCGGGAGTACTTAAGGAAAACTCTCCGGTTGAAGGGTCAAATAGAGTGTATGTTCTAGGAACATTAAAGGAAGTAACACTGCCCGTAAAATTATCTCTATTATTATTACTTCCACCAGCAGATCGGTCATAAGCAGCTTGAGTTGTAAGGCTTAAACCTTCTAAAAAAGGAAACTTAATATTTAGAGCTATTTTTGATTGAAAATCAAAATCCTCTTCTTCCCTGTATCCGTTATCAATAAATGGTTGTTGAGCAAATATTGAATAACCTCCATTTGAATATTGGTTTACCTCAGTTGGGGGGGTTCTCATAAGGTTAGAAAATAATGTAGATGCAGTTACTCCAGGACGCTTTCTGTTTTCTACAGCTCCAGAAAAATTTGCTTGTAATTGTATATTTTCATTAACATCTACATCAATATTTGATCTAAAATTGAAGCGATCATAGTTATTGTTATCATAAATAGCATCTTGGTATAAGTAGCCTAATGAAGTAAAATACTTTATTGTATTTTCTGTATTACTGCCGCTAGCTGAAATGTCTATAGAATGCATTGAAGATGCCGAATCTAAGACTTCATCGATCCAATCTGTGTTTGGATGTGTGTTTGGATCCGACCCACTTAAAAACTTTTGTAAATCATCATCAGAATATGCTGCCGGTACTCCGTCATTTGCATTAGCCTCATTTAAAAGCGTAGCATAATTAAACGAATCTAAGAAGTCAGGCATTCTGGTTGGTTTTTGTATACCAGAATACATATTTACGTTAAAGCTGGTTTTGCCTTTACCTCTTTTAGTAGTTATTAATATAACTCCATTTGCTGCTCGCATTCCATAAATTGCTGCGGCTGCGGCATCTTTTAACACACTAATACTTTCAATATCATTAGAGTTAATATTATTTAAAGCTCTTGGAATACCATCAACTAAAACTAATGGTGAATTATCATTTAAAGAGCTAAGACCTCTAATTCTAATATTTGCAGCATCACCACCAGGTTCTCCAGAGCTTTGTATAGTTATTACACCAGCTAACCTACCAGATAAAGCACTACTAACATTTGATGTGCTATTTTTAACAATATCATCAGATTTTATTGTAGCAATAGAACCCGTTAGGTTTACCTTTTTTTGAGCTCCGTAACCAACAATAACAACCTCGTCCAGTTCAGAGGTGTTTTCCTGTAATGTTATGTTTAAT
Organism: Gaetbulibacter sp. 4G1; assembly: GCF_002741945.1. Taxonomy (GTDB): domain Bacteria; phylum Bacteroidota; class Bacteroidia; order Flavobacteriales; family Flavobacteriaceae; genus Wocania_A; species Wocania_A spongiicola. Next base: position 228,581 of record NZ_MDVN01000022.1, on the reverse strand, counting down.
ATACTTTGCTTGTTTACTGCTACTTCTTGTGTGGAAAACCCTATATATGAAAATACTAAGACATCATTTGAATTTTCTACGCTAATAGAATAATTTCCATCAAAATCTGTTGAAGTTCCTTTTTGAGTCCCTTTTATCAATACAGTAACTCCTGGTAAAGGATCTCCTTTAGAATCTACAACTTTACCGCTAACACTAGTTTGAAGTACAGATTTAATGTATTCTGTAACCATTTTGGGAGTTAACGAGGATGTAATATTAGTTTCCTTTTTTCTAAAAATATTTTCAATTTTTAATTTAAGTTCAGGTCTATCTTTAGGGTATAATATTATTTGATTTCGCATAAAACTATAGTCTATGTTTGTATTACTAAACAATAGACTTAATGCTTCATTGATTTCAATGTTTTCAACTGCTAAAGATTTTTTTAAATCAACATTTACAATACTGCTATTGTAAAAAAAGCTAAAATTACTTTTTTGTTCAATTTCTGTAAGAATCTTTTTGATTTCTACATTTTCGGCGTTTAATGTAATGTTTTGCGAATAGGCATCACTTGCAAAAATTTTTGTAAGCGATATGCAAAGTAAAACTAAATAAATTTTCATAATCCGAAGAATAGGGATTTTTGAAAAAAAGTGTTGCTTTTTTTTCATACTTTTGTTTGGTTTTAATTATTTAATACTAGATGTGCTAAATGATTAGCTTAAAGGGTAAGTGTTGCACCACTTACCCTTTTATTGTTCAATGTTTAATCTTATAATATTATTTTTTTGTATTGAATATGTTATTGGTGACGATATTTCGAACAACTCTAATATTTGATTTATATTTAAGTTATTAAATTCGCCTTTGTATTTGTAATCGAGTATTTTAATTGATGATACATCAAATTTCAAATCATACATTCTTTCAAGATCTTTAATGACATCACGCATAGGAGTGTCATTATAGATTAACCTTCCTTCTTTCCACGCTGTAAAGTTTTCAGTTTTTACGTGCTCAACTATCATTTTATCTTCACTTTTTAAATAGGTGGCTTTTTGTGATGGTGATAATTCAACAATGGTATTTTTGCGCTCTTCAATTACTTTTACTTTTCCTGTAACTAAAGTCGTTTCCATTTTTCTATCCTCAGGATAGGATTTGACGTTGAATGAGGTCCCTAGTACTTTTATTTTTAGACCTTCATTAGTAGTAACTATAAAAGGTTTTTGCTCATTTTCTGTGACATCGAAAAAAGCTTCTCCTTTAATAACTACCTCTCTAGTATTGCCTTTAAAATGCTTAGGATAAGATAAAGCACTATTTGAATTTAAAGTTATTTTAGTACTATCTTCAAGAAAAATCACTTTTTTCTCAGCTTTTTGTGTAGTTACTAAAACTAAAGAAGTGTCGTTTTGTTCACTATCTGTAAAATCATTCTTGTTAGATAATTGCCATGTTAACAAAGAGGAAGTAATTACTACAAGTATAACAGCAGCATATTTGTATATTCTTTTTATTGTATGCCTTGAAGATGATTTACTTGTTTTTCTTAAGTTTTTAGCTATTTCTTTAGCTTTAAGTATTTCGTATTGTTTCCTTTTTTTAGGATTATTAAGTAACCAATCTACAACCTCCTTTTCTTTTTCTGGAGAGAGTTGCCCTTTAATTAATTTTAATATTTCTTTATTGCTCATGTAGATAGCCTTACTACAATATAATACGATGAAAAGTAAGTGTACCCCTTAGTGGGTTTTAAAAAAAATTATAAAAAAGGTAAATAATCTTTCAAAGACTTTCTTAAGTGCTTGATTGCCTTTGTTATATGATTTTCTATGGTTTTTGTAGATATGTCAAGTTCAGATGAAATTTCCTTGTGTTTTTTACCTTCAAATCTACTTTTAATGAAAACTAAACGACATTTTTCTGGAAGTAACTTTATGTTTTCATTAATTAAATCAATAAGCTCATTCTCAATTATTGTTGAGGCTGTGTTATTTGTTAAAGCGTGAAAATTTAATAAGTTTTTTTGTTGCAACGAGTTTGTTTCTAAAGCTAAGGCGTGTCTTTTACTTCTTAAAAAATCAAGACAAGTGTTTCTTGTAATTCTAAATAAGTAGCCTGTAATATTTTTATTTACATCTATTTGGTCAATGTTGTTCCAAATTTTTATAAAAACATCTTGCAATACCTCTTCAGCATCTTCATTTGTAGGGACATATTGTTGAACAATTTGCAACAACAAGGAATAATGCATGTTGTATAGTAAATCAAATAAGTCTTTTTTACTAGTTTTATTTAGAGGAATAGATTTTTCTAGTAGTTTTTTGATAATGCTATTTAATTAATTTTTGTGCAATTTAAAAAATATCTAAACATTTGTTAATGTTTAGCGTTCTTTTTTAGAGATGCTAATGTTTATTAGCTGTTTTGTTGTAATATGTTTAATACAAGAATTTTTTGTTAGCAAACTATTCTTACTTTTTTGATAAAAACTAAACTTTAATAAAAATCTTTTTCTTATATAAAATATATCCTAGAAACAAATAAAAAAGAACTACAGTTAAGGCATATAATAAGGAAGACAATTTATCTGCTAAAAAGGGCTGTACAAATATGTTATTATACAACCAAGAATGAATATTTTCTTGTTGATTAACTTTTGTTAAGTAAAATGATTTAGAAATAAAACTAGATAAAAAATAAATAGTAATAGCATTAGAGCCTACATACTTAAAAACAGTACCAAATTTCCAATGTAATACATCCGTTAAGTAGTAGATAATTACTAGAATTAAAGTTGCCCACCCACTAGTTACCAATACAAAACTACTGCTCCAAATAGCTTTGTTTATTGGAAACCAAATGCTAAATATATAACCGCTAACTAATAACGATATAGCGACCATTAGTAAATAAGTCAGCTTATTAATATTCTCTTTTGATAATATAAGACCTACTAAAATACCAGAGATGCTTGTTACAATTGCTGGCAATGTACTTAAAAGACCTTCAGGATCATAATCTGGTTTCCACATGTGCTTTCCTAAAACATTTAAGTCAATATAATTTGCCCAATTGTTAGCAGCCCTATCAAAAGTTGGTAAAGTCCCATCTGGTAAAGGAACAAACCCTAGAAACAACCAGTAGCCAATTAAAATAAGTAAGCCAATTGAAAATAAGGCTTTCCAATTGCAGTTAAGAAATAGTATAGCAGAAATTAAAAACACTATGCCAATTCTTTGTAAAACACCAGGAAACCTTAACATTTCTATATCTTTAGCAAAAGGGAAATAGGGTAAAAATAAAGCTAAAAATAGCCCAAGACCAATAAGTTTTAAGCTGCGAACAATAATTTTTTTATAAGTATTCCAATTTTTTGATTTGTTTTTGTATGCAAAGGATATTGAAATCCCTACTATAAACAAGAAGAAAGGGAATATCAAATCGGTAGGTGTCAATCCATGCCAAGGGGCATGAAGTAAAGGGGGGTATGCATGAGCCCAAGTTCCGGGAGTATTAACTAATATCATCGCAGCAATGGTAAACCCTCTAAGGATATCTACTGATTGAATTCTTTGCTTTGTACTCATTTTAGAGTTTTTTAATATTGATTAAAAGCAATGCGCTTTAGTTTTCTTTATCTTCTTTAATATTGAAAATACGTTCTTTGGTTTGTTTTAAGTAATTCCGCCCAATCGGGATTCTTCTACCAGCAATTTCTATGGAATTGCCTTCTAATGCTACAATTTTATTTATTGAGATATTGTACGATCGATGTACGCGTATAAAATTTGATTGTGGTAATTCCTCAGAAATTGCTGTAAGCGATTTGTGTACTACATAATCGCCTAATGTTGTAGCTATTTTAATATAATCTTTTAAGCTTTCAATAAATAAAATATCGTTGAGGTTAACCTTGATTAGTTTTTTGTCTACTTTTAAGAAGATATGTGGTTCATGGTTTAATTTAGAGTCTCCAGTGGAACTGTTATTGGTATGTATTTGTTGATAAACTTTATTAATTGTTTTTAAAAAGCGATTAAAAGGTATTGGTTTTACTAGATAATCTAGAACATCCAACTCAAAACTTTTAACGGCATATTCTCTGTAAGCAGTAGTAATTATTACTAAAGGTTTAGGATTAAGATTTTCTATAACTTCAAAACCACTCATTTGTGGCATATTTATGTCTAGAAAAAGAACATCTACTTTTTCTTGCTGTAAAATAGCAAATGCTTTTAAAGGATCATTAAAAGTTTCGAGAATTTCAATATTGTCGAAATTTTTTAAATGATCTTCTATAACACTAATAGCTAGTGGTTCATCATCAATAATAATACATTTAATCTTCATTAAACCGGTATTTTTAAAAATAAATTATAGATATTTCCTTCTATTTTGGTTTCAAGAATAAAATCATTTGAAAACAATAATTGCAACCTTCTTTTTGCATTTGCTATTCCTATACCATGATTTTCTTCTACATAGTTTTTAGGGTTAAAATTATTAGCAACATTAAACTCTAAATAGCGATTGTTTAAGGTATTGAAACTCATGTTAACCTGAACTTTGTCATTTCCATTAAGCCCATGTTTAAAGCAGTTTTCTACAAATGAAAGAAACAATAATGGTGGAACTTCAAGGCCATCTATCTCTCCTGTTATATCCATGTCAAATTCAATACGATCTTTAAATCGCATTCTTTCAATATCTATAAAGTTATTTATATGATTTATTTCTTGCAACAAATTTGCTTTTGAACTTACGACTTCATATAAAACATATTGCATAATATCTGATAATTTTAATACCAACCTTGGGGCATTATCAGATTTTTTTAATGTTAATGCGTACAAATTATTTAAAGTATTAAAAAAGAAATGAGGCTGTATTTGTGTTCTCAAATATTTAAGCTCGGTACTCATTTGGAGTTTTGCCAAATCTTCATTTCTTCTTTTTTCAATGGTCCAATCAACTAGTAACTTTATTGCTGTAACAAAAGTGACGGCATAAAGCTCACCTAGTGCAACTACTATAAAGTGGTTAATGTCTAAAAACTTTACGGGCCTTTCAAGTTCAGGTGATAATGTTTTAGAAACTAGAAAATAAATCAACCCAGTTCTTACTATGTATACAAGAATCAGTATTATAATAATTGAGCCTATATATTTCCAGTATTTCTTTCTTAAAACAAACTTTGGGATTAAATAATAGACATTAAAGTATACGATAATAATATGAATTGGGAACTCAATTAAATTAGTTTTTAATGAATATAAGTAATCATTAAAATAACTCCCCCATCTTATTACATTAAACGTAAAATAACTAAGCCAAAATAAAATATGATATTTTAGAGCAATAGTTTGTCTAATTTTTGTGTTAAAAATGGAAAAGGTTCTTTTCATTTTGAGTTAAGCTTCTTACTATTTTATAATATTATAGTAGGTTAGTGCATTATTAACTTATTTGTTTTCTCTACTAAACAAATTGACTTTGCCATCATTATTTGTGATTAGCAATATAGTGTCCTTTTTTTTATTTATTGTAATGATATCTTTTGAGTTTCCTTGATTTATAAAGCCTGTTTTATTCATGTTTAATACATCAAATTTTTTGTCTTTATAAGATAAAATGCTGCCTAAAGAAGCATCGTAACGAACAGTTTCAACTTCGGCATTATAATGATTGCCAATAGCTATGATTTCCTTGCCTTTGTTATTATCAATGTTTGCAAACTCAAAATCCATAATAGGTGCTATTTGCAACATTTTAGGGAGGCTTTTAATTTCAAAATTACCCTTACCATCATTTTCTAAAAATATACTATTTAGCATGTGAGCTTTAAGATGGAGTGCTTTAGATAAAGCTTCTTTACCATAAATATCTTCTAGAGTAGCTTCTGCAAACTCACTAAACGTTGGAAACTTATCCTTAATAAAAGGCATTTGCTGCGAAGAGCATTCTCTTCCTCTTGAAGGGACTAATGTGCCTTTGTAGTTTGAAGTTAAAACAATATCATATGTTCCTGAATTGTCAAAATCATCACAAAACACATGAAAAGGCTTTTTTACACTAGCTTTATATTTTGTATTTAACCCTAAATTACCAACAAAGTAATCCATGTCTCCATCATTGTCAATATCCATGCTTTCAATGCTAAACCAAAGCCCTTCAGTATTATTAAGAGTTTCGTTTTTCGCGATTTTAAGAACACCATTGTCGTTTTCAAATACTGTTATTGGCATCCATTCACCAACTACAATTAAGTCCATATCATTATCATTGTCGTAATCTGAAAATACAGCATCTGTAACCAAACCAATATTTTTAATTTCTGGAGCTATGGTTTCAGTTCTATTATAGAATTTACCATTTTCATTTATTAATATGATTGATTCTGGTGCGTAAGGGTATTTGTTTGGAATAATTCTACCGCCAACAAATAAATCTAAATCGCCATCATTGTCAATATCTGAAGCTTTGATGGACTGTCCACTTGAATTAATCTTTGGGAGTATGTTTTTTCCTTTGCTAAAGTTTCCTTTACCATCATTTAGATAAATTCTGTCTTGATAAAAACTACTGTTCTCTTCGAATTCTGCACCACCACTTACAACATATAAATCATCATCATCATCATTATCAATATCTAAAAACAGCACCCCTAAATCTTCATATTGTTTGTCTTCTTGCCAAGTTTTTGTGCTTTGTTTGATAAAATTCCCGTTTTTATTTTGAATATATAACTCTCCGCTTTGGTCTTTGGCACCACCTATAAAAAAATCTTCTAGCCCATCTCCATTTATGTCAGATTTATCTATAAAAGGGCCATTGGTTGATTGACTGTGTGGTAGTAAAATTTGCTTTTTATAGTCATCAAATTCATTTTCATTATGCTTGTAAGTTATACCTTGTTCGGTTGGGTCATTGTTTTTCAATAGTGTTTTAGGCGTCTCTTTATTTTTGTTTTCTAGTTGAATTGCATTTTCCTGATTTACAGAAATGATTTGATTAGCATCAACGTCGGTTAGTTTAGTGTGTTTTTGATTTGGCCATTCAATTAAAATTTCATCAATAATTGTTGCATCACCAATACCAAAATTAACTACATTTTGTACTGAAGAAATAAAACCTCTACTCGTATATAATTCTTGATATTGCTTTGCGGTATTTACGGTTATGGTAATTTTAGAACCGATTGCAAATTTGTTTTTGTCGCCACCATTTAATTTAATTTGAATAAAATTATTAGTGTCATTATTTTGATAGAGTAGTGGTGTATCGTTGATGTTGTTTATAACCAAATCTAAATCGCCATCGTTATCAAAATCGGCATAAGCAGAGCCATTTGATTGGGTTTTTTCGGATAATCCCCATGCTTTAGCACTTTTAGTAAAATTTAGGTTGCCTTCGTTTTTAAACACATAATTGCCAAGCTTTGTAGAAGGTTGTAAGGCTGTTATTTCTTTAAAGCTAGGTTGTTTTTTTTCTGAAAAGCGTTTATCTAATTCGGTTCTAAAATCTTGATTAGCCATGTCTTTTAGAATGCCGTTTGTAACAAATATATCTTTAAGTCCATCGTTATCAAAGTCAGCGATTAAGGGTGCCCAACTCCAATCTGTCTTTGCTAAGCCACTAATTTGAGCCATTTCGCTATACTTTCCATTTCCTCTGTTTAATTGTAAAGTATTTACCATGTATTGATGGTGGTAATTATTTTTAACTAAACCGTTGAAATTTTCGGTGCTCATTGTGGCCATGTTTTGTTTGCTTCGTACATGATCTTCAGAAGCCATTTCTAGAACGAATAAATCTGGAAGCAAATCATTATTTAAATCGGCATAATCAGACCCCATACTACTGAAAGAAATGTGCTTTATTCTATCTAAAATTTCATTAGTAAACGTGCCATTTTTATTATTTATATAAAGCATATCTGGAGTTAAAAAATCATTACATACATAAACATCTGGCCAACCATCATTATTAAAATCACCTATTGAAGCACTTAAACCCCAAGTTTTATTGACCATCCCCGCAGGGTGAGTAATCTCGGTAAAATAAGCACCATCATTTCTATATAATATATCTGAACTGAACCTTGAATAATCCCTTTCTATACGCATATCAAGTTTGCCTGTGTTTTCAAAATCGGGCCTGTGACTTACGAGATACATATCTAAATCACCATCCTTATCAAAATCAAAAAAATAAGATTGTGTACTAAATCCGGGGTTATTAATTTTCCATTCTTTGGCTTTGTCTATAAATGTGTTATTTTTTTGATTAATAAACAGTTTATTTTCTCTTGACGAGTAAGCGTTGCGACTTCCAGATTTACAGATGTAAATATCTAACCAGCCATCATTATTAATATCGACTACAGAAACACCAGTTGACCATCCTTTGGCATCTTCTAATCCAGATGTTTCAGTAATATCTTTAAATTTAAAATCACCTTCGTTTAAATAGAGTTTATTTGAATTTTGATTGGCTACAAAAAACACATCCACTAAACCATCATTATTAAAGTCCGCAGTAGCCACACCACCACCATTGTATATGTTTCCAAAATTTAAAAAGTTCAAATCTGGAGTTTCTTCTACGTTATTCTGAAAAGTGAAAGTTGTTTTTTTGTTTGAAACTAAAGTAAATAACGTAGTGTCATTTGAAGGCTTATTTTTAATTGCCTTTATAGTTTTGTATTCTTTATTTTGATTGCAATTAACAAGTAAAAATAGTAGGGTTATATAGATAATAATTTTTTTCAAAATAGCACTTTTTGTAATGAATGATAAATATAAAAATAAATAAGGGAGAATCTATAGATTCTCCCTTATTACAATCATAAAATATTATTTATAATAGTATAATATTGGCTTAATTTTGTTTAGCCCACCATAATGGTGTATGTACAGTATCTGGTCCTCCTAATAAATCTACAGCTTGAGCATGTCCTACTGGGATATTATTTTCAAATGATGAAGGGTACTTCATACGTTGTCCAAAGAAATTTACTTGGTTTGTCATTACATTTCCAGCCGTTAATTGTGGTAAGTCTGGAAGTGGATTTTCAACCGCAGGATTTTCAAAGAATGGTAAACCTAATCTTCTATGATCATTCCATATTTCAAGTGGCAACCACGAATTTGATGCTATAAATTTTTGTGTAATAATTTTATTCAGAAGGTCATTTCTAACATTACCTCCTTCGTAAATAGTATTTACTGGATATGTATATTCCACTGTTCCAGCAGCATTTGTATAACCATCAATATAATCCATAGTTACACTTGCTGGTGGCTCTGTTGTATGATCCCAGCTTACTGATGTTCCAGCATTATTGTATTCTTCAGAAGCTATATAAGTAGCTAAATGATCTGAAGTACCATAATATGCAAAACTCTCTGCAATTCCAGTTTCGTAAGCAACTTTTCCACTTATAGGAGTATTCCAGCCTCTCGCAGCACCTTCAGCTATTAAGAAATGTGTTTCCCAAGATGGGAAAAATACACGCTCAGTAAACTTTCCTCCACCTCTAAAATCAAGACCTAAACGAGGGTAAGATCCAGTTGAACGTAATTGGTTTTTCGCCCCTACATCTCCCCAATCTCCAGCTGCAAATGCATTATAGGTGTAAGCACCATCTAAAGTCATTAAAACATCTCCGGCATCATCTAATAAATCTCTTTCAGATTGTGTATGAGCACTACTCCAAGTTGGGAAATTGCTATAATTAGAATCATCAAGGTTTCCAGGAATTGGGAATGTTTTATAAGCTCTAGGGTCGATTGTGTTTGGTAAACCATCAAACCAGAATCCTTTTGCAGGATCGTTAGTAAGTTGTGTAAAGTGATCATCAAACTTTAATCCCATATAATTTGCAGGTTTAATGTTAATTTGATCTTCAACTGGTAATTGGTCAACAGATGTTACACTACCTAATCCTACAACTACATTTCTATAAGCTGCAGTCATATAATGGCTATTCCATTGTCTAGACTGTACATTTGTATAGTTATTCCAGCCACCACCTTCAGTAATTCTCATATCATCGTCAGATGTAGCAATAATTTGTCCGCTATTAGCTGCTTCTTCAAAATGTTGTTGAGCAACAGAAGGAGCAACTTCTGATAAACGCATCGCTAAACGCATTCTCATAGAGTTACCGTACTTTTTCCATTTTGCATAATCATATCCAAAAGCTGGATCTAAATCTGCATCTGGTTTAAATGTGTTGGTCTCATCTATTTTGCTAACAGCATCTTTTAATTCTGCTAGCATAAACATGTAAACATCTTCTACGCTATTATACTCAGGGTTTTCTCCTTGGAATCCATTTATAGGAATTGGACCAAAACCATCAGTCATTTCACTCATAATATAGACTCTCCAAATTCTTGCAATTTGTAATACATTCTCAGTATATTCCTTAACGTTTCCTGTAGCAATTTTTTCTTCTGCTACCGTAACCGCAGTTGTAATGTTAAGTAACCATTTAGAGATATATCCGTTAAAATAGTCGTTAGTCCATCCATCGTTTGAACGACCTTGAGATAGAACTCCTAATCTAGAGGTTCTCGAAGCATCTTTCCAATATAACACAAATACACGTTCAGCAATGTGTGGATTTTGCTGTGCTGCTTGAATAGAATTGTTAATAAAAAACTCTACTTCTACTTGCTCTGCTGTCGCAGCCAAGGGATCTTTATTGATTTCTTCAAAATCACTACAAGAAAAAATCAATAGTGTGGCACAAAATAGTGCCAGTGTTTTACTTAATACTTTTTTCATAATTTTTCTTTTTTAAAATTTAGCGGCTATATTTAAGAATACAGTTCTTGTGGTTGGTGGTGCTAAGTTTTCAAAACCAGTAGCATTAGATCGTGTAGCATTAACTGCCTCAGGGTCTACACCATTTAAATGTTCTGTAATTAACCATACATTGTTGGCTGAAACTCCAACAGATAACCCTTGAAAAGGTGTTCGATCTATAAATGCTTTATCAAATGTATAGGTTAAATTTACGTTTCTTAACCTTACGTGTGTTGCATCATACACATTAGCTTCATTAATACCCAAGTTTCCAGAACGGCCTGTAATAGCTGCCCAGTAGTTTTGAGGTGTAGCTCCAGTGGTATTTTCACTTAAATTTCCAGCGCCGTCATCTACAACACCATTAAATACAATATCAGCTCTTTCTCCGTTAAGTGCTGTAACAGCTGCTAAACCAGATCTTTGTAGCGCATGATTTGTACCAGAGAAAATTTCACCTCCAATGCTAGCATTAAATAGGAAGCTAAAAGAAAAGTTTTTGTATGTAAACATATTTGTAATACCTAATAAAGCATCAGGTTGTTGAGAACCTAAAACATGTTTGTCTGTTGAAGCTAGTGGTAGTCCATCAGCATCAACTAAAATTCTTCCAAAAAATTGGCTTGATTCATCTTCAACTCTTCTAAACTTAGAACCTACTATTACACCATAATCTCCACCTACATCGGCTCTAATATTAAAGTTGTCAAACCCACCTAAGCTATATTCTGTAACATCGTCAGCCAACTCTTCAATAGTATTCTTGTTTGTTGAGTAATTAACATCCATGTCCCAAGATAATCCATCTGGGTTATCCAAAATTCTGGTTTTTAAAGTTAACTCAACACCAGTGTTTTGAATATCACCAGCATTTATCAACTTAGAATTAAATCCGCTAAAAGGATCTAAAGGAAGGTTTATTATCTGATTTGTTGCATTTTGCTTATACCAAGTAACATCTAATCCTATTCTATTGTTTAAAAAGCGCGCTTCTAAACCAACCTCAACAGATTTAATCAACTCATTTACAATATCTGGGTTTCTTAATACGCTGTTTGTACCGGCTGTTGTATTTCCGTTAGCATCATTACCTATAGTAAATGCGTTGTATAATGAAAAAGGACTCAAATCATTACCTACTTCAGCATAAGATCCTCTTATTTTACCAAAAGTGAACCAACTTGGTAAGTCACCACCATTTTTTGTTATCATATCAGAAATAACAAGTGATGTATTTACAGATGAGTAGAAAAATGATCTATTAGCTTCACTTAGAGCTGATGACCAATCATTACGACCAGTTATATCTAAAAATAAATAACCATCATAGTTGATTTGTAAAAGACCATAGGCTGAGTTTATTTTTTTGTTGCTAAACCCTTGAGAAACACTTGCAGGATTTACTCCATTATTTAAACTAAATAGATTAGGAACAAGTAATTCTCCTGAATTACTACTTATGCTACTTCTTTCTGTAGACATTAAGTTACCTCCTAAAGTAATAGATCCTCCTATTTTTCCAAAAATATTGTCTTTAGCAGCAGCTATTAAAGCACTATAGTTTTGCTCAATAAAAGTATTTTTTCCTAAACCATAAGAAGACGTACTTGAAGTACCGGCAAATACTTTAGATTCAGTATTTGTGGTATATAAATCTGCTCCTCCTCTAATTTCTGCACTTAACCAATCGTTAAACTGATGTTTTAAAGTCGCGTTAATTATAAAACGATCTCTTGAATCTGAACTTAAACGTCTTTGATTAGCCCAGTAAGGGTTAATTTGATTAGAGTTAGGGTCAAACCATATTTGATTTCCAAACTCATCTACACCTGCAGAATATTGCTCAATATCACGTGATCTCGGGAAATTGATTATGGTTTGATATTGACTTAAAGCACCAAAACCAGTTCTTGGTCTGTTATTAGCCGTAGTCCTATTATATTGCACTTTTGTATCCGCAGTCCATTTTTTGTCATTTCCAAACTTAGATACTCCTCTTGCTGTTAAATTTAAACGTTCTAATGTAGCTGATGGTGAAATACCTTCATCATCTAGAAAATTAGCTGAGGCATAAAAAGAACCTGCGTCTGATGAATTTTGTAGAGAGAGACTATGGTTTTGACTAAACCCATTTTTGTAATAGTTTCCTATATTATCATAAGCTTTATCAAAAACAACCGACCCTTGTTCAGGTCCTGTCTCTGTTTGTCCTTCAATTTTAGGCCCCCAACTAGATTGAGAATATTCATCATAAACACCTACAGAACCTTGCCCAAAACTACTCTGTAAATCCGGAACTGAGAAAATACTTTGAAACCCAGTAGTTACTGAGTATGAAACACCTAATCCTTTACTAGATTTACCTGTTTTAGTAGTAATTAAAATAACACCATTACCTGCACGCGAACCATATAATGCAGCTGCAGAAGCTCCTTTTAAAACAGATAGAGATTCGATATCATCTGGATTTATATCTGCTAAACCATTACCTAAATCGGCAGTTGGACTCCAGAAGCCTTCACCAGAAGATCCTGTAAAGTTATCTAATGGTGTTCCATCAACAACAATTAATGGCTGGTTATCACCAGTTAGAGAGCTATATCCTCTTAATACAATTTTAGAAGAACCTGCTGGTCCATTACTACTTTTAATAACTTGTAACCCTGTTATCTTACCAGATAAGGCATTAACCATATTAGGTTCTCTAGCTTCAGATATAGAAGCACCTTGAATTTCTTGAACGGAATATCCTAAAGATTTTCTTTCTCTTTTAATACCTAAGGCAGTTACTACAACTTCATCTAACTGACTTGCATCTTCTACAAGTGCTATATTAATGGTTGATTGATTATTCACAGCTATTTCTTGATTAGTATACCCAATATAAGATATAACTAAAGTGGCAGTTGAACTAGAAACTGTAATGCTATAGTTGCCATCAAAATCTGTTGATACACCATTAGCGGTTCCTTTTTCAATAACATTAGCACCTCCCAGAGGAATGCCAGTGTTGCTGTCTGTAATAGTTCCTGTTATAGTGTTTTGAGCTTGCATACTCTGCATGCTGACCAAACAAAACACAAACATTAGTTTTAGTAATTTTTGAATCATAATTTTTTTGAATTAGTTTTTAATTTTGATTGTTTCAAGATTTGTTCTTGAGGGTTTGATTTTAGTTTAGTTTTTTTGTTTTTGTCATTTATTTATAGTTTAAGTTAATTTATTGATTTTTAAGAGTGTTTAAACCTAATAAGGTATAAGAATATGCAAAATATCTAATTAAAGGGTTGATATAAAAAATAATATATATACAACACGTTTTTTATGACAAACAACTATTAATTGGCGATTAATGGTGTAGTCGAAATTTAATAAAAAGATATAATTAATATAGCAATAATGTAATAATTACATGAGATACAATACTATAAATATAAAAATTTATGTTGTGAAAACAAAATGGATATATGCAAAACTTTAATGACAGATTACAATATTGAATTGCGTTTTTTTGATTTTTTTGTATAAAATAAAATGAGATTTCACAAAGAAGGGTATGATTTTTAATTAAAACAAATCGCTTATCCACAATATATTGTTGTCTGTCTTTAAAACGATGTTGTTTGTATATTTTATTTAAAAGAGCAGGTATTTTAATAGTATATTGGTTACAAATAAAGCGGTAAACACACTAAATTTTTACCGTATACCTTTATTGTAAAGAATGAATTTATAATACTTTTTTTCATTCTTTAAATTAAGTGTTTGTTTTTTAAATTAAAGTTTTTTGAGTAGTTAGAAATGCAAGCGGAGACTCTAAGTTTTCGCTTGCTTTGTCAAAAAACAATTCTAATCATGTTTGAAAATGGAAGTAAGTATTGCCAATAATAGCATTTCTTATAAAAAACCAGGAAAATTTGAAGATACGCGTTTTGAAAAAATCCATAACGTTATTTTTGAGTCGTCCCATAAAGCTTCTATTCTTGTTGCTCAAGAAATAGCAAATTTAATACGAGAGAAAAGTGCATTAAATCAGCTTTGCTTGTTAGGGCTAGCCACAGGTTCTTCACCAATAAAAGTTTATGAAGAATTGGTTAGAATGCATAAAGAAGAAGGATTGAGTTTTGCTAATGTTGTTTCTTTTAATTTGGATGAGTACTTGCCAATGGATAGAAATAATATTCAGAGCTATTTTTATTTCATGCATGAGCACCTTTTTAATCATGTTGATATATTACCCGAAAACATTAATATTCCAGACGGTAAAGTAAGTGCTGAAGATTTATATCAATATTGTATAGATTACGAAATGAAAATTAAAACCCTTGGAGGCTTAGATTTTCAGCTTTTAGGAATAGGTAGAACAGGACATATAGGTTTTAATGAACCAGGTTCTCATTTTAACTCTGGAACTAGAAGCATAACATTAGATCATATAACGCGTATAGATGCAGCGCCAGCATTTCTTGGTATTGATAATGTACCTAGAAAAGCTATAACTATGGGTATTGGTACTGTAATGAGTGCTAAAAGGATAGTGCTCTTAGGCTGGGGAATTAGCAAGGCTAAAATTCTTAAAAAAACAATAGAGGGCAAGATTACCTCTCAAGTTCCAGCTACTTATTTGCAAGAACATAATAATACAACTTTTGTATTAGATAGTGATGCTTCGTCAGAACTAACCAGAGTAAAAACACCATGGTTAGTAACCTCTTGTGTGTGGACAGAAACTTTAAAACTTAAAGCCGTTGTTTGGTTAAGCGAGTTAACAGATAAACCTTTTTTAAAGTTAACGGATAAAGATTATAATGATAACGGAATGTCTAGCCTTTTAACAGAAGATGGAACTGCTTATAATTTAAATATTAAAATGTTTAATAAGTTGCAGCATACCATTACTGGTTGGCCAGGTGGGAAGCCATATGCAGATGATACAAATAGACCAGAAAGAGCAACTCCAGAAAAAAAGAGAGTTATTATTTTTAGCCCACATCCTGATGATGATATGATTTCTATGGGAGGAACTTTAGATCGGCTAGTAGAACAAGGTCATGATGTACATGTGGCATATCAAACTTCTGGGAATATTGCAGTTTCAGATGAAGAGGCCTTAAAATTTGCAGAAATATCTAAATCATTAAATTCAAATTCTACAGAGCCAGAAAACATTATAAAATTCTTAAAAAATAAAACTGAAAATAATATTGACTCCATTGAAGTTAGAAAACTTAAAGGATTAATAAGACGAAGTGAATCTCTAGCTGCTACTCGATATTTAGGAGTTGACGATTCTAAAGTTCATTTTCTTGATTTACCTTTTTACGAAACAGGTACGGTTAAGAAAAATAACCTTTCTGACGATGACATAGATATTATGTGCAGCTTGATAGAGCATGTAAAACCACATCAAATTTATGCCGCCGGGGATTTAGCTGACCCACACGGAACCCATAAGATGTGTTTAGATAGCTTGTTTTTAGCATTAAAGAAAATAAAACATAACAGTTATATGAATGATTGTTGGGTATGGTTATACCGTGGTGCGTGGCACGAATGGGATCCTTACCAAATTGATATGGCTGTACCTATGAGTCCTGATCAAGTGCTTAAAAAGCGTCATGCTATTTTTTACCATCAATCTCAAAAAGATGGTGTTATGTTCCAAGGAGACGACTCAAGAGAATTTTGGGTACGCGTTGAAGATAGAAATCGGCTGACAGCAAAAAAATACAATGATTTGGGCTTAGCAGATTATGCCGCTATTGAGGCGTTTAAACGCTATCATTTCTAATTGTTTTTATAAATGAGAAAAACAGAAAAATTAATTTTTAGCTTTATTCTAATCTTAATAGTGCATAGTTGCTCAAATAAAAAAAGTCTTAGTTCAAATAATGCCATAGAAGGTACTTGGAAAATGGTATATGCAGAGATTAATGAAAATGATTCCTTAAAAATAAAAGACTTAAGCCACACTAGCTTCATAAAAATCATTAACGGTGATCATTTTGCTTTCTTTAACCAAGAAAATAATAGTACAAACAATTTTTATGGAGGTGGAGGTAAGTATACTTTAGAAGGGGATAATTACGTAGAATTTTTGAATTACACTAGTGTTGAAGCTATAAAAAATCATGAATTTCCCTTTACTATCCAAATAAAAGGAGATACTTTAATTCAAGCTGGGTTAGAAGAAGTCAAAGAAGCAGGAATAAAAAGAGAAATAGTTGAAAAATATATAAGAATCAAATAACTTTTTACTGTTTAAAATCTATGAATATAGAAATTAATCAACAAAGCCTATTTGGTTTATAATTAATAGCTACGTTATGATCTCGATTGTTTTTTAAATAAGCACAAGTTCGTAATGTAGCTATTTTTTATACTTACCATTCAAATTAGCTAATTCTTTTCGTTTCCAGTTTCAACAAATTTATGCACAACACGTATTACATGATGTAATTTTGTAAATTGCATTTTTATAAAAACAAACTTGTAAATAGAATGGTTACTTTAAAACAATTAGCAAAAGAGTTAAATGTTTCAATATCTACAGTGTCCAAAGCTTTGAATAATAGCGAAGAAATTGGGGAAGAAACAGTTAAACGTGTTAAAGAGCTAGCCGATTTATATAACTATAAACCCAATAAGGTAGCTTTAAGCTTAAAACAAAACCGGACTAATACTATTGGGGTAATTATCCCAGATATTTTGAATCATTTTTTGGCAAAAGTTTTATTTGGAATTGAACGAGAAGCCACACAGCATGGGTATAATATAATTACTTGTATCTCTAACGAATCTTTAGATAAAGAAAAACAAAGTCTACAATTATTAGCAAATGGAAGTGTAGATGGCTTTATTTTATGCGTTTCAGAAGAGACACAAATTAAAAACGAAATAGAACATTTTAAAAAAACAATCAAGCAAGGTTTACCAATAGTTATGTTTGATAGAGTGGCGCACGATGTGTTGTGCGATAAAGTAATTGTTGATGATTTTGATGCCACCTATAGAGCCACCAAAGGTTTACTAGAAGAAAACAGAAAACAAATAGCTTTTATAAGTAATATAGATGATTTAAGCGTTGGTAAGTTAAGAGAAAGAGGTTATAACAAAGCCGTTTTAGAAACCACTAAGCATAAACCTCTAGTTTTAAAAATTAAAAAAGGAGATAACTCTCAAGACAAAATAAAAGCCTTTATGAAGGAGCATAAAGATATAGATGCGATAATTGCTGCAGATAGCGCTTCTGGGGTTATTGCTATTAATGTAGCCACAAGTTTTGGCCTTAAAGTGCCAAAAGATATCTCTGTAATAGGTTTTTCAAGCCAATCTGTATCAAATCACTCAGTACCAAGATTAACAACAATTAGGCAGCATGCTAAAACAATTGGAGCTAATGCTGCACAAATGCTTATAAATAGATTACAGAAAATATCTGATCAACAGTTAGATTTTAAAACTAAAATAGTTAAAACAAGTTTAGTTAAAAATGGATCTACATTATAAGTTCTTAACAGCTAATTGTTAATAAGATTGATGATAAATTACATTTAATCGATAAAAACATACATTTTATCGATTATATTTCTATTACTTAGGCCGATTGGCATACTTTAGCAGTTCTTAATATGCGCCCCAAAAAATTCCCTTAGCTATTTAAGATTTATTAATCCATTCTTTTGACTTTATAGTCATACATCCCTCATAGTATTTTAAAAAATCTATATGCTTTTTTATGCATTCGATTTTAAGTTAATTATCCATTTTTCCCTCATCAAAGATTTTGATTTCAAAGTCTTTCGATAACATTTTAAATTTTAAAAAATAAATAGAGAAAAATAATATTAACCTTAAAATCGAAATAATTATGAAAGCCCTAAAAATTACTTTATTACTTGCGTTATTTGTAACAGTATTATCTTCTTGTACAAAACAAGATTTAAACGAAGACGACGTGTTAACTGCACCAGAAACTGAAGAAACTTTATTTACTGGAGGTGGTATTCAAGAATAAATAATATTTGAATAAACTTTATTATAAAAGCTCTTTGCTTTATTGCAAAGGGCTTTTTATTTATATAATTAAAAAATTATAAATACATTTGAGGTAATAGATAATATTATCCTTTTTGAAGAATATTTTTACACACATATTTCTGCTAGTTATTTTTGTTTCTTCTTTTGCTCAGCAGAAGACAGGTTTTGAAAGAATAGATTCAATCCAAAAAAGTGTGTTGAATTCTAAAAGCCTTGATTCTTTGACAATAGCTAACGCTCATTATAGAATCGGGGAATTATATAGATTTGAATTTTTAGGGGATAGTGCATATTATTATTATCATAAAGCTGAAAAAGTTTATAGAAGTTTAAAAGATAATTACAAAACTGCTTTAGCATTATATGGAATTGCAACTGTTCAATGCAATGAAAATGATTTAACAGGAAGCGAACTTACCTCAATTGAGGCTATTTCACTTTTAGAATCTGTTACTGAAACTAATGAAGTTATTAAATATAAATCCTATGTATATAATACTTTGGGGTTAGTTTTTGGTGAATTAGAACAATTTGAAGAGTCTATTTCATATTATAATAAATCTATAGACTTAAAAAAGAGATTAACTGGTGACACAAGAATAACAATTGATGTTGCTAAGAATAATTTAGCATTATCTTATAAAAAATCTGGAAACTATAAATTAGCATTAAAATATTATTTGCAAATTTTAGATAACGAAAACTTAATTAATGACCGTCCGGATATGTATGCGTTAGTTTTAGATAATTACGCTCATACATTATATTTGTCTAAAAATACTGAACAGCTCCCAGAGTTGTTTTTAAGAGCGTTAAAAATTACAGATAGTGTTAATCCTGGGGGCTATAATTCGGTTATTATTAATCAACATTTAGCTCAATATTATTATGACAATAATAAAAAAGATTTAGCTAAAATTTATGCATATAAAGCTAAAGAGGTTTCTGAACAATATTATAATGATGAATTATTAAGTTCTTTATTACTACTTTCAAAAATAGAAGAAGGAAGCGTAGCAGCTAAACATTTAGGGGATTATGTAAAGCTTAATGACAGTTTGCAAAAAAGCGAACGAAGAATACGTAATAAATTTGCTAGGATTCGTTTTGAAACCGATAAAATTGAACAAGAAAATGTTAGAATAGCCCGAGAACGAATGTGGCTTTTTATTATTTCGGTAACATTAATTATAACATCCTTTTTAGTTTATTTAGTTATAACGCAAAGAAATAAAAACAAAGAGTTAAAATTTATACAACAACAGCAAGAAACAAACGAAGAAATATATAACCTAATGCTTTCGCAACAAGATAATATAGAAGAAGCAAGAACCTTAGAAAAGAAACGTATTTCTGAAGAATTGCACGATGGTGTATTAGGACGCTTGTTTGGTACACGTTTAAGTTTAGATAGTTTAAACATGGGTACAAATGCAGAAGCTATTAATACTAGAAGCCAATATATTTCTGAGCTAAAAACCATTGAAGATGATATTAGAAAAGTATCTCATGAATTAAATACCGATTTTGTATCAGGATCTGGTTTTGTTGATATTATAAAAACCTTAGTAGAAACTCAAACGAAGGCTTACGGATTTGACTATGAGTTAAAAACTAACGACGATATTAATTGGGAAGAAGCTTCAAATAAAACTAAAATTCACATATACAGAATAATACAAGAATCGTTACAAAATATTTATAAACATGCTAATGCTACGCTTGTAAAAATTAGTTTTCAAGTTAAAAATAACGTATTTTGCTTAAAGATTAACGATAACGGTTCTGGGTTTGATGTTAATAAGGCAAAAAGAGGAATTGGGTTAAAAAACATTAACTCTAGAGTAGAAGAGATTAAAGGTGATTTAACAATAAACTCAGAATTAAATAAAGGAACAACCATAACTATAAAGGTTAGAACAGATTAATTATAATTGAATGACAGAGCATATTAAAATATTAATGATTGATGACCACCCAATGATTATTGAAGGGTATCAAAACACATTATTATTTTCTAAAAAAGAAAGTCAAGAATTATCAATAGACATTGCAAATAATTGTGATGAAGCTATTACTTTTATGAATAAAGCTGTTGATAATAATACCCCATATAATGTATTATTTGTTGATATTAGCTTACCACCATCGGCAGATGGATTAATGCAATCTGGCGAAGATTTAGCAGAGCATGCACGTCACATTTTGCCAGATGCTAAAATTATAATATTAACTATGTTCAACGAATCTTTTCGCATACATAACATTATTAAAACTATTGACCCTGAAGGGTTCTTAATTAAAAGCGATTTAACATCTAGCGAATTAGCAAGCGCTTTTCAAGCAGTACTTAATAACCCTCCCTTTTATAGTGGTACAGTAAATAGTCATATTAGAAAAACGATTACAAGCGATATTGTAATTGATGATAAAAACAGAAAGATACTTCATTTATTATCTCAAGGCGTAAAAACTAAAAATCTTGCAACACATTTAGACATATCTTTAAGTGCTGTTGAAAAAAGAAAGAAACAACTTAAAGAGTTATTTTCTGTTCAAGATGGTCAAGACGAGACTTTATTAAGAGAAGCTAGGAGTAAAGGTTTTGTGTAAAATGATAACAAAACGATGAGCATTTGTTAAATTTTTAAATTTTTCATTTTTTTTCAAATCCCAAAACCCTTGCTATATCTCAATTCTACAATTTAACCGTAAAGGAGTTACGGTTTTTCCACAGTTCAAAGCCGTTTGTTATATTTATATTTGTAGTATCAACACTTCAAATTAATTAATCCCTCAATTTTTTTGTTGATAATAGCAATTTACAATAACCCTGTGGAGGTGAGAGACCCACAGGGTTCTTCTATTTTAAATAAATTGTTTTTAAAATATAAAAAGAGCATTTTTATAATCCCATAAAATACCAATAAATAGACCTAGGTAAATTATTGCTACAATAAACTTTATAAATGTTGAAGTTAAAAAACCGATAAACGAACCAAAAGCAGCTTTGATTGCCGTTTTAGAATCTGCGTTATTTAATAATTCCCCAATAAGCGCACCAACAAAAGGCCCAATGATAATACCGCCCGGAATAGGAGCTATTAGGCCAACTATTAAACCAATTGTTGTACCAATCATACCAGATCTTGTACCTCCAAAGCGTTTTGTTCCAATAGCGGGTATAATATAATCTAGTATCCAAATAAAAATTGCTATAACTAGAGTTATAATTATAAACGACATATCCATAGGAATGGCGTCTGTAAAATGAAGAATTAATAAACCTACCCAACTTGTTAAAGGTCCGGGTAGCACAGGTAAAAAGCTACCTATAATTCCTAAAACAATAAATAAGGCAGCAATAATAATTAAAATAATATCCATAAAAGTGTTTAAGTTATTCTTTTAATTAGACTAAAAATTATGCCAAACGTTACATTTTTAAACTAAAAAATTAGTTCAAACTAATTTTTTAGTTATATTTGTTTAACTAAAAGTTTAGTTGAATAATAAAATCCACTAAAAATGAAGCAACTTACTAAAGCCGAGGAAGAGATAATGCAAATACTTTGGCAACTTAAAAAAGCCAATGTTAAAGCCATAATTGAAGAGTTTCCAAACCCTAAACCTGCATATAATACAGTATCTACAATTGTGCGAATTTTAGAAAGTAAAGGGTTTGTAGATTATGAAAAACAAGGGAAAGGGCATGTGTATTTTCCGTTAATGCAACAACAAGAATATAGTAATCAATCTATTAATAAGTTGGTAGATAATTATTTTCAAGGCTCTTTTAAAAGTATGGTGTCATTCTTTATGAAGAAAAACGATATTAGTTTAAATGAGCTTGAATCGGTTTTAAAAGAAATCAATAAAAAAGAGAAATAATGATACATTATATATTGCAAACTATAGCGTTTCAGCTGTTCTTTCTACTAGCCTATGATGTGTTTTTAAAACGCGACACTTTTTTTAATTGGAATAGGATGTATTTGTTGGTAACATCAATTCTTTCTTTAATACTACCATTTATAAAGATTAATAGTTTAAAAGAAGTTCTTCCACAAAATTATATTGTTTCTCTACCAGAGGTTGTTTTAGGGCAAACAAATACAAACATCAATGATACTATAGCATTGGATACTGTTGTTTTAGAAAATAATTCTTTTCCATATTGGGAACTCATTTTTTATATAGGAGTTTTTATTGCCTTTAGTTTGTTTCTATTTAAAGTGATCAAAATTTTTGTTTTAGTATTAAAAAACCCAAAGCAATCTATAGGTAACATTGTTTTAGTTGAATTAATAAATAGTAATGCAGCATTTTCATTTTTCAGCTACATTTTTTTAGGAGAGCATATTAAAGAAGAGGATAAAGAATCTATATTAAAACATGAGTTAATTCATGCTCAGCAAAAGCATACACTAGATTTATTGTTTTTTGAAGTATTACGTATAGTGTTCTGGTTTAATCCTTTAGTGTATATGTATCAAAATAGAATGGCAACACTGCACGAATTTATTGCTGATGCTAATGCAGTTAAGCATCAAAATAAAAGTGAATACTACCAAAACCTTTTGGAACAAGTTTTCGAAACCAAAAAAATATCATTCATCAATACATTTTTTAAACAATCATTAATCAAAAAACGAATCGTTATGTTGTCAAAAACAAAGTCAAAACAAATTCATTTATTTAAATATGCTTTATTAATTCCTATGGTTTTAGGAATGCTTGTTTATACTTCTGCAGAGGCTCAAGATAAACCAAATATTAGCAGTGAAATAGAGTTAAACAAGTTTAGTTATTCTTTGGGTAAAGATGAAGAACTCGTAGGAGAGAAAAAGGAAATTCATGAGAAATATGAGAGCTTTCTGAAAAACAATAAAGACTATGTAAGTTGGGGCTATATTGATAAAAAAAATGATATAGTAAAGTATAGTGTGCATTCTGTTAAAGAAAAAGTACCAAACGGCTTTTCAAAAAGTGAAGTAAGTTTTCCAGATGGCTCTTCTTATATAATCTATTATAATATAAGCTATTTTGATTGGGGAAACACCGAAACACCTAAAGAGCTTTCCGAAAAAGAAAAAAAGGAAAGAAAAGAAGAGCTTTTAAAACTGAAAGAGGAATACAAATCTGCATTAGAAGTCCCTTTTGCTGTTATAGATCAAGTTCCAATATTTCCTGGTTGCGAAAACATAACAAAAGAGGAACAAAAAAAATGTATATCTAATAATATTGCAAAGCATGTTAATCAAAACTTTAATATCGATTTAGCTAATAAGTTAAGTTTAACTGGAAAACAACGTATAAATGTAATTTTCAAAATCAATAAAGAAGGAAATGTAACAGGAATTCGATCAAGAGCACCGCATCCTGATTTAGAAGCAGAAGCAATTCGAGTTATTAATACACTGCCAAAAATGATTCCAGGTAAGCACAAAGGAAAAAATGTAGTAGTTCCTTATTCGTTACCAATTATATTTCAAATTGCTGATAAAATAGAAGAAAAAGCATCAGATGTTATTCCGCTAGATGAAGTAGAAGTCCCTTTTGCAGTTATTGAGAATGTGCCGGTTTATCCAGGCTGTGAAGACCTAGCGAGTAATATTGAAAAGAAAAAATGCATGTCTGACAACATATCAGAATTTGTAGCTAAAAATTTTAATACCAAAATTGCTAACCAAAACGAGTTAAGTGGCAGACAACGTATTAATGTTATTTTTAAAATAGATAAAGAAGGAAATATTACTGGTGTGCGTTCAAGAGCGCCACACCCAGCTTTAGAAGCAGAAGCTATACGTGTAATTTCTTCTTTACCGAAAATGAAACCTGGTATACAACGTGGCAAACCAGTAACAGTACCTTATTCATTACCTATAATTTTTGAGGTTGAGGAAAAAACAAAAATGCTTGATGAAGTTACAATTACTGATGATTTAAGCACATCAAATGTAGTGCCTTTTGCTGTTGTAGAAGAACCTCCAATATTTCCAGGATGTGAAAATTTAAGTAAAGCTGATCAAAAAGAATGCGTTGCAAACGAGGTTGCTTTACATGTAAATAAAAATTTCAATACAAAATTGGCTACAGAATTAGGCTTAGCAGGAAGGCAACGTATTAACGTTATTTTTAAAATAGATAAAGAAGGTAATATTATTGATATACGGTCAAGAGCACCGCATCCTGATTTAGAATCAGAAGCAAAACGAGTTGTTAAATCGCTTCCTAAATTTAAACCTGGATCCCATAATGGTAAAATAGTAACTGTTCCTTACTCTTTACCTATAATATTTCAAGTAAGTGAATAGAATCATTTTAATTTTTTTAATATGTACAGCATTTAAAACCGAAGCTCAAACTTCGGTTTTAAACATTGCAGATAGTTTGTTTGCTCATGGTAATTATAGTAAAGCAATTTTACAATATAAAACGTACAATAATCAACCAGAAGTATACCATAAAATAGCAAAAGCCTACATAGCTATTGGTAACTACGATGAAGCTTTAATTAATTACGAAAAAGGTGTGGAAACTAACCCAGAAAACACCTTGTTAAAATATGATTTTGGCAAATTTTTATACCGATCTAAAAAGTTTAAAAAAGCATCAGAAGTATTTAATAAACTAGTTTATATAGATTATAAAAACCCAAATTTTCATTATGAATTAGGTTTAACATTAGAGCAGTTAAAAGATTCAACAGCACAAAATAGATTTCATAGCGCTTTTGAATTAGATACTACACACCAAAAAGCAATTTTTAAAATAGCAAAATATCATCTTAAAAAGGGGCATAATAAAACTGCAGATAAATATATTGATATAGGGCTCAACTCCTATAAAAATAATAAAGAACTGATAAGCTTGAAAGCCCAAAATTACTATGTGAGGCATCAATATGAAAAAGCTGTAGTTTGGTTCGAGAAACTTCTTGAATTAGGTGAATCTTCAGCGTTTATTTATGAAAAATTAAGTTTGAGTTATGCGCAATTATATGAATTTGAAAAGGCTATTGAACAACGGAAGTTAGCTTTAAAATTCAACCCATTGGATGCAACCTCTATTTATGTGATAGGAATCTACTATGAGAAAATAGATGATTTTAAAAAAGCTGAAGAATATATATGGAAAGCTTTGGCATTGTTAGATACACCGTTAGATGCTGAATATATGAAACTTGCAACAGTTTTAAATCGGCAAAAAAAATATAAAGAAGGGATTGATGCCTTAAAAAAAGCAATAAAAGAGAATCCTTCAAATGAGTTTTCAAGCTTTCACTTGGCAATAACGCTTGATGCTTATTATGCCGATTTTGATTCTAGGATTAAGGCGTTAGAAGATTTTAAGAGAAAGTTCCCTAATGGCAAGTTAATAGGTTTTGTAAATGATAGAATTTCTAAACTTAAAGAGGAAAAATTTCTTAATGAAGAGAAGAAAGAAGATTAAAATCTAAAAAAAATTGTACTTTTCGGTTTCAGTTATTACCCATGAGATACTTTTTAGGTTTTTTATTTGTTTTGATGCTTACCTCTTGCGAGTATTTTAATGTAAAAAAAACATCGTCTGAAGCTATTTTAAAAGAAGAATTACAAACTTTTAATTGGAATGATGTAGATGAATATCCTAGTTTTTCTGCATGCGATTCTTTGACTGTTAAGAATGATGTAAAAGAATGTTTCCAAAAAATTCTAACCTCACATATTTCTGATTTTTTACAAAAAGAAATAATTATTGTATCAAAAGATATTAGTGATACTATTGTTTTAAACTTTAAAGTATCAGAAACGGGAAACTTAAAATTAATAGATGCAAAAATAAACGCTGTTACCCGTGAAGAAATTCCAAATATTGAAAGTTTGCTTACAAAAAGCTTAGATTCGCTCCCCAAAATTTTTCCAGCTACAAAACACGGACAGCAAGTAACGACAGCATTTAAACTACCAATAATTGTTAAGGTTAACTAGTATTAGTTTTAAAACCTAATTGCTAATTTTTTCATCAACCTTAAAACTTCAATATACAACCAAACCAAAGTAACTAATAAGCCCCAAGTTGCTAACCACTCTTTATATTTAGGAGCTTTGTTTTTGTAGCGCTCTATATAATCAAAATCAAGAAGTAATGATAGTGAAGCAAAAATAGTGGCAAGAATATTAAAAACTATTGCAGGCCAAGAAACGCCCCAAATAAAAACTTTAATACCAAAAAAGCCTAAAATCCATGAAATAATATAAATTACAAAAATACTTGTTACAGCAGTAATAATAACGCTTCGTAGTTTTTTAGTGACCACTATAACCCGTGTTTGATACAACAAGAGCATCACCACAAAAGTTACCATCGTAATGCCTATGGCTTGGTAAGGGAAATTAGGAAATTTAGCGTGTGCATAAGCCGAAATACTACCCAGAAAAAAACCTTTAGCAATAGCATAAAGGGGAACTAGAATATGTGCCCAGTGTTGCCGTACAGAAATAATAATACTTATCACTATGGCTGCTAGCATACCTCCCATGGAATACCATTTAAGATTTGTTCCTTGGTTATGTAACTTCCAAATGCCAAGAGATATAATTATAATAATACTTATTGAGGCCAAAGATTTTATAAAAACACCAGTTACAGACATGGTTTTTGCTGATGTATTATTGCCACCAAAAAAGTGATTTGTAAATGCAGGATTTGATGTTTTATTTAATAGATTCATTTATAAATTAAACTTATAGCCAACAGCAAAATCAATTGGAAAATTACCATTGTTATCTACAAATAGAGCTATCAATTCGTTGTAAGCTAAGGTTATAAAGCTGCCGTCACTAATTTTGATATCAGCACCTAAACCAAATGCAAATGGAATTTTGAAGGTTGAGTTTTTTACTACTTCATTTGTGGTACTTGTTAGTAAAATAGTTCTTTTTGAGAAATTATAAGTTGCTAAAAGAGCATTTCCGTAAATGTTAAACGATGATTTATTAATAAACCTATATCTATAACCCAAAGCTAGTTGAGTTGAAGTATATTTAAAATCATCATTATCTAAAGCATGTTCTATACTAAAAAAGCCAGCATGGTTAGAATTCTCATTAGAAGAAAAGACTTCAAGTTCAGTACCAAAAAAAGGAACTTTTGTATTATTCGTATTATTTACAAAAGGATGATTTGTAATACCGCCATAAAAACCTAAACGGAATTTAAGTATTGGTTTTTCATCTAGGTATGCCGAATGACCTATGGCAGAGTTGTAGTGTTTAAAAAACTGTGTCAAATCGTTTAATGTAAATTTTAAATCGTTAGTATTGACATTAGCACCTTTAGTTAATTCTTTGAGCTGTATTTTATATTGCTCTTGGTAGTTATTGCTTGAATCTTTGGTATTTAACAATTCTGAAACGTTTCCATCAGCCGTTTTAACAAAATATCGAAATTGTTTATCAACAATATTCCAAAGTAAATTTAGATGACCTTCAACGGCAGTTTTAAGTTCGTAATTTTTTCCGTTAATAGTATGTTTTTGTTGAGCAGAAACAGAAAAAGAACAAGTAGTAAGTACGAGTAAGAAAAGAACCTTTTTCATGGTTTTTAAGATATTGGGTTATATGTAAAGCTACTAAAAATAAATCAATTAAGTTTATTTTTTAAAACTTCTACCTTTCCATTTATAACCTTTAAACATTGAAATTAAAGCAATATAAACGCTGAAGAAAGGGTAAATTAAAAAACCAAAAATATAAGTTGATAAAATATGTTTTTGATTAAAAAACAAAGCAGATTTATAAATTAATAAGAAATCAATACTAAATTTAATAATCAAAATATAGATAAAACTTTTAAGACTAAATTCATTTATAAAGGTTAGTGTTAAAAGCACAATTATTAACGCGTTCATTAGCAAAACAATTACCCCAGTTAGCTTGCTAAATGTGTTTTTTAATAAACTTGTTTTTGCCGCCCATCTTACACGTTGTTCTTTTAATGAATTCCAGTTTTGTTGCGCTTTAGTTGTTACAATAGCTTGTTCGCATTTTAAGTAATTAATTGTTTTTGGGTATGCTTTTTCAACCTTTTCTAGCAGGAAAACATCATCGCCACTAGCCATATTATTATTGCCTTCAAATCCATTTACTGCTATAAAAACGTCCTTTTTATAAGCAAAATTTGCTCCATTGCATAAAAACGGTTTTTGAATACCAAAGCTGCCAATGGTAGTGCTTTGTAAACTTAATATATCTAGAATTTGAAAGCGGTTTAAAAAACCACTTTCATTCATATATGTTACAGGAGCAACAATACATTTACTTTGTGTTTTTTGAATAAATTCATCAAAACTATCTAGCCAATATTTTGGTAAAATACAATCAGCATCAGTGGTAATTATCCATTCATGTTTTGAATGTTTTATTGCATTAGTAATAGCATCTTTTTTTGGAGAATTAGACGTTCTCTCATTAGAAATTATTTTGATGTTATTACTAGAGTTATTTATAAATTCCTTTATTAAATCATTAGAATCATCATTAGAATCATCATCAACAAATATGATTTCATATAAATGATTTGGATATTCTAAAGTAGCAATTGATGCTAACAAATCTGATAAATTTTTAGCTTCATTTCTAAAAGGAATAATTACAGAAAACTTGGTTTTTACATCTATATCTTTCAATTTAAAAACAGAGACTTTATCAAAACCAAAAATAAAACTTCCTATTAAAAGTAAATATAAAACGGTTATAATAATGCTAATTAAAACCATAACTAATCTTCGTTTTTTGGGAAATTAAAATTAAGGACATAAAAGCTTCCAAACATACTTGGTATCACAAAATTTAGTAACCACATTGTGGTGATAATACTTAAAACTGTAAGCTCGTTTATATTAACAAATTGGAATAAATATAGAGCAATACTTCCTTTTATAACTACATCAAAAATAAATATAGAAGGAATAATTGATGCTAATAAATACATTGATGTAATTATAATCATGGCATCTAAGTAAGCTATGCTACTACCAAAAAGTAATAATAGAAAGTAAAATTGAAACGAAAAAACTGCGTATCGCACAAAAGAAAATAAAAGTCCTTGTAAAATTTTTATTCTAGGAAACTCTGTAACAAATCGTTTTACTTTTTCTAACGAAAAACCTTTAATTGTAATTTTACTTTTTTTAATGCCAAAGCCTACTAAAAACAGCACCATTAAACCAATTATGCTTACTCTTGCAAGTTTGTAATAGTCTAAATTTACTGGGTAAGTTGATATTAAAAAATAAAAACCTAAAACGCCTAAAATAACTGTGATGGCCATTTGCAATAGGTTGCTTAATAGATTAATGAGTACAACCCGTTTTCTCATATTTGTTGGATAATAGATAGCCTTTGCTCCATATTCTCCAACTCTATTTGGTGTAAGTAATGATGCTGTTAAGGCGCCTAAACTTTGTTCTAGTGCATTTTTAAAGCTAATTTTTTTAATTGGAGAAACCAAAATTTTCCATTTCAAGATTTCAAAAAACCAGTTAAAAATGCTTAAAAAGAGTAATAAAATGATGTTTTTTGTTGCGAAAACATTCTTTTTTGATAAAAAATCGATAAAAGTAGAAAGTTGTAAATTATCGTTATTTGCTAGTTTATTGTAAATAAAATAAAATGCGCCAACAACAATGCTTAATTTAATGAGCACAAAAAAGAATTGCTTAGTTTTGTATGGCAATGTGTTATTTATCATATAAAATTATACAGCAAATTAAACCAATATTATTTTATGCCTCTAAAATTTAAATCGATATTATTTTCAATAATTTTTATTTTCTGTAGTTTTTCAGCGGTTTCACAAAGTGATAAAAGCACGGTTAAAGCTCAATTTGCATTAGGCATTAATAAGCCATCGGCAAGTGGGTTTGTTAATAATTTTGAAGCCAAGTCTGTCAATTTCCCTAGCATAAACTTAGGTGTTCAATACATGTTTAAGCCTAAGTTGGGAGCAAAATTAGATTTTGGTTATAATCGTTTTTCAAACTTAAATGATACACCAGAATTTAAAATTAATTACACTCGACTCAATGCGCAATTAGTTTATGATGCAACAAGCATATTTAGTTTTTTACCACAGCAGATGGGAACATTTGTTCATGCTGGACCAGGTTATACAACTATAAAGCCTTTAGGGAATTACACTCAAAATGATACTTCTTTTTTAAATGCAATGGCAGGAATAGAGTTTCATTATGGAATTTCCGATAAACTTTCGGTATATTTTGATGCATCTTATATATTAGGCTTTGGAAAAGATTTTAATCCTGTTTCAAGTGGGTTGGGATCGTTTAACGGAAACATGTTAACATTAACAATCGGCGCATCTATTTCACTTAGTGGTTGTCAATATTGCGATTAATGGGCAAAGAAAGAATTATTTTAGGAATAGATCCAGGAACAACTATTATGGGTTTCGGGCTTATAAAAGTAGTTGGGAAAAACATGCATTTTGTTCAGCTTAATGAGCTGGATTTAAAAAAATATAGCGATCATTACTTAAAGTTGAAACTTATTTTTGAACGTACTATAGAGCTTATAGATACTCATAACCCAGACGAAATTGCTATTGAAGCACCGTTTTTTGGTAAAAATGTTCAAAGTATGCTCAAATTAGGACGTGCGCAAGGTGTAGCAATGGCAGCAGGTTTAAGTAGAGAAATCCCTATAACTGAATATCTTCCTAAAAAAATAAAAATGGCAATTACTGGTAATGGAAACGCTAGTAAAGAACAAGTTGCCAAAATGCTTCAAAATTTATTAGGATTAAAAACGTTGCCTAAAAATTTAGATGCTACCGATGGTTTAGCTGCTGCAGTTTGTCATTTTTATAACTCAGGAAAAGTTACTGTTGGTAAAAGCTATTCGGGCTGGAGTGCTTTTGTAAAGCAGAATGAAGATAGGGTTAAAAAGTAGCAAAGTATGAGTGTAATTTGTAAAAATTGTGAAATAGTTACCAGTGGTAAACATTGCTCTAATTGCGGACAAAGAACTTCTATTAATAAAGTTACATTTAAAGAAACATTTCAAGATTTTATTGACGCTGTTTTTTCAGTGAATTCACCTTTATTTCTTACTCTTAAACTATTAATAATAAATCCAGGAAAATTATTTAGAGCATACTTAAGTGGGAAAAGGAAAATGTATTATAAACCAGTACCTTTTTTTATTTTAATAGCATTAATTTTTGTAATTGTAAAAGCATTATTGAATTACGATCCAATGGAGAATATGGCAACAGCCGGAGGCGCCGAAATAAATCAAAGTTTAATAAATAATGCTGGGGTTTTTATGTCGAAAAACATAAATAATATTATTTTCACTTTCGTTTTTTCTTTCGCCTTAGCTGTTAAACTATTCTTTTTTAAAAAATACACATTTGCTGAATATATAGCTGTTTCATTTTACGTTATTGGGTTCTATATGTTTGCCACTGTTGTATTAATGTTTGGGTTACAATATGCAAACCCGCAGTATAGAATGTTGCCGTTTATTTTTATGTTCTTTTACATGATTTATGCATTAATTTCATTTTTTCAAAAAATAAGCATATTAAATATTATCAAGGGTGTTTTTATATATTTTATCTCTGTAATATTATATATTATAATTGGTTATGGAATTTCATTAACTATTGTTTGGTTAAAAACTAAGTAATGGCAGGTATCTACATTCATATCCCTTTTTGTAAACAGGCATGTTATTATTGCGATTTTCATTTTTCTACATCTTTAAAAAAGAAAGATGAATTGATTCAAACACTTATAAAAGAGTTAGGGTTAAGAAAAAATGAACTTGAAAACCAATCTATTGAAACCATATATTTTGGAGGCGGTACACCTAGTTTGCTAACTAATCATGAATTGCAATTGTTGATTGATTCGGTTTACGAAAATTATAAGGTAATTGAAAACCCAGAAATAACTTTAGAGGCTAACCCAGACGATCTTTCTAATAATCAAATTAATGATTTAACTAATACCCGAATAAACAGGCTAAGTATTGGC
This sequence comes from Gaetbulibacter sp. 4G1, assembly GCF_002741945.1. GTDB lineage: Bacteria > Bacteroidota > Bacteroidia > Flavobacteriales > Flavobacteriaceae > Wocania_A > Wocania_A spongiicola. The sequence goes on along the minus strand of NZ_MDVN01000022.1, from coordinate 195,688 downwards.
ATTCAATCTTTTTTTGAAGACGATTTAAAAAGCATGAATCGTGCGCATTCATCTGAAGAAGCAAAAAAATGTTTATCTGTGGCAACTCAATATTTTGATAATATAACTATCGATTTAATTTACGGTATTCCAGATATGAGTTTAGAAAAATGGAATAAAAATCTAGAAATGGCTTTTGACTTTGAGATTAATCATATTTCAAGTTACGCATTAACAGTAGAACCTAAAACTGCGTTGGATACATTTATAAAAAAAGGAACCTACCTACCAATTGACGAAAATTTAGCATTGCAACATTTTAATCATTTAATAGAAAAAACAACTGAGCATGGGTTTGTGCACTACGAGATTTCTAATTTTGGTAAGCCAAACTATTTTTCAAAACACAATACCTCTTATTGGCAAGGGAAACCATATATAGGAATTGGACCTTCGGCGCATTCCTTTTCTAAAACACAACGTAGTTGGAATGTTGCTAATAATTCAAAGTACATTCAATCTATTCATGATAATAAATTGCCAAATACAATTGAAAACTTATCTATAAAAGATCAGTATAATGAATATATTATGACAGGTTTAAGAACTATTTGGGGCGTTTCTTTATATAAAATTGAAGCTGAATTTGGTATTCAATTTTTGCAATATTTAAAAACATCATCTGAAAAATTCATAAATAAAGAACTGCTTGAAATCACAACTTTTTCTGGTTCTCCAAACCTTAATGTTTTAAAAACAACCCAAAAAGGAAAATTTTTAGTTGACGGTATTGCCTCTGAATTATTCATCCTGAACTAGATTCAGGATCTTTTTAAAATATGAAAACAGGTTTTGTATACATCTTATCAAACAAGAATAGAACAGTTTTGTATATTGGAGCTACTGGCGATTTAAAAAAGCGAATAGAGCTACATGTTTTAGGTAAAGCAACAGTGTTTACTAAAAAGTATAGTGTGAATGAATTATTATACTTTGAAGAATTTCAGGATTATCATGATGCTTTTTTAAGAGAAAAGCAATTAAAGAATTGGAGAAAAGAATGGAAATGGCATTTAATTGAATTAAAGAACCCTGAATTAAAAAACTTATATTTGGAATTATAGATTTAATAATAAAACGATACTGAAATAAATTCAGCATAAATGATCGCAACTATACAATACAATTCTAGGAAAATACAAATTGATGTGTCCAAACCTATAGATATTTCTATAGCAATTGATATGTCTAAAGAAAATATAAATGCTTGGTATGTTGATGATCCAAAGATTATTCCTGAAGATTCTGATGGTGAAATTATTAAAGTTTCAGAAGGAGCAGTAGTTAATTTTAACAACATTCATTTTAATCCTCATTCGCACATAACACATACTGAGTGTGTTGGTCATATTACAAAAGAAGTCCATTCAGTAAACAAAAATTTAAAGCACTATTTTTTTGTGGCAGAAGTTGTAACTGTTGCACCAGAAAACGATGGAGACGATTTTTTTATATCAAAAAAACAAATTAAAACGGCTTTAAGAAATAAAAAAAGAGATGCCATTATTATTAGAACTTTACCTAATTTATTGGAGAAAAAAAGTAAGCGATATTCTAATACAAATCCGCCTTTTTTATTAGAAGAAGTCGCTGTTTATTTGAAAGAAAAAGGAATTAAGCACTTATTAATAGATTTGCCATCGGTAGATAAAGAAAGGGATGATGGGAAATTGTTGGTTCATAATGCGTTTTGGAACACCAAAGGAGAACTTAGAATGGATGCAACTATTACAGAATTTATTTATGTGCCAAACACAGTTGATGATGGTGAATATTTACTGAACCTTATGATTGCTCCTTTTGAAAATGATGCAACACCAAGTAAACCTATTTTATATAAAATTGAAAATCAATAATTTTTTTGGAATACTATTTGATTTTATAAGATTAAAACAAAATAACTAATAAATTAATGGAAGCATTTTTAGGAATAATCATTGGTGTTTTAGCGAGTTTAGGTGTTGTTACTTATCTAAAATCTCTTAAGAAAAAGCAATTAGTTAACTCACAATCTGTATTGCTTTTAGATAAGATAAAAACAGTTTGCAAGTTTATAACTGTTGAAGGTGATTTTGCTGAAATATATCATTATGAAGATGTAAAAGAAAAATTCCTAAAGCTTATTTCTAGCAAAAAGAAAGCGCTTGTAGTTATTAACGCTAAAGCCTATGTGGGTTATGATTTAGCTAAAATTCAGCTTAAGCCTGATAATGATAATAAGAAAATTATATTAGAACATTTTCCGCAACCTGAAGTTTTATCCATCGAAACTAATTTGAATTATTATGATAAATCTGACGGTTTGTTCAATAAATTTGAAGCAACCGATTTAACTGATTTGCATACTGAAGCGAAGCAGCATATTAAAGATAAAATTCCAGAAAGCGGTTTAATTCAGGTTGCACAAAAAGAAGCTTTAGAAACCATTTTGCTTATGGAAACTATTGTTGAAACCATTGGTTGGAAATTAGATTATTCAGCTTTAAAACTTGAAGATGCAAGTGTTAAAAAAATTGAATGATTATGAGGTTTAGTTATAATAGCCTAAAAGTAATTATATATATCATTGGTTTATGTCTAACTATATTTTCAATAATAAAACATGGTTTGGTTGATAGCCATACTCCTCCTCTAGGGATAGCAATTTCTGTAATTTTTTTAATCGTAGGAGCTTTTTGGGTTGTAATCGATTATTTAATTTCAGTTTTTTTTGATATTAAAATTAGTTATAGAAACCATTATTTTGGTATTGGAACAAATCTTATGATTATTGTCTTGATATTAGCTTTTACTTTATGAACATAGAGCAACTTCGCGAACATTGTTTAAGCAAAAAAGGAACAACAGAAGAATTTCCTTTTGATGAGCATACTTTGGTCTTTAAAGTATTGGGTAAAATGTTTGTAATTGCCCCTCTTAATAAATGGGAAAAAGAGGAAGCTACCATAACCTTAAAATGCGATCCAAATTATACAATTGAATTGCGTGAAGAATACGAAAGTATTTATGCAGGACCTTATGTAAGTAATAAACATTGGAACACCATTTCTATATACAAAGGCGAGTTAAAACCACAATTCATTATTGAATTAATCGATCATTCTTATGATATGGTTGTTAAAGGCATGACTAAAAAAATGAGAGCGCAATTGTAAGTAGACATTACTAAAGTGTTAATAGTCAAATAAATATTTTGTATATTTAAACTCATTCATCAAAAATCTCTCAATCTCTAAAAATTTATTAATAGCATAATCACGAGCCCTTAAATCTTAAAGTAGTATTAACCAAACCAATATATTAACTTTAATTTTTAACAGATTATGAAAACAACCAACCGATTATTTTCAGCAATTGTAGTTTTACTATTGTTGCTAAACACTACAACAATTTTTGCACAAGATGATGCGCCAGCAGGACCAGAATATGTTACTGTAACTACCATGCATTGGAATATGGACTTAGAGGATTTTAAAATGGATGAATGGAAGGCTACAGAGAAGGAATACATGGATAAAGTAACTAAAAAGAATGAGCATGTTATGGCAGCTGGGTTTTATTTGCATAGAATAACACCAGATAACAGAGAGTTAGTTTATGTGCAAGCCTATGCAAACTGGAATGCTATAGATTTAGCAGCTAAGCGAAACGATGAGTTAGCTAAAGAAGCTTGGGCTGATGAAGATGAACGCAAAGCTTTTTTAAAAAAACAAGGCAATTATTATTCACCCTTTCATTCAGATGAAATTTATGCAACCATGCCGCTTGCCAAGAGCTTATCAGAAGACCCAAAAAAAGACATGATTGTATACTTGCGCACTAGCCATTTTGCTTTCCCAGAAGATGGTTCGTACAAAGAGTTTATGGATACTTTTACTGAGTATACTGAAAACGTAACACACAAAAATGAATATGTAAAAGCATATTATCCTATGAATCATGCTTACGGATCTGATAAAACGGAATTTGTGGAAGCTTTCTTTTTAGATTCTTTAGCTGATTTAGATAAGAAGTTTGATAAAGATGGAGAATTATTTGATGCACATTGGAGTACTGAAGAAGCAAAAAAAGAAATGGGAAAAATGGGAGATAAATATTTTACTGGTGTGCATGGTGATGCCATATATACAGTTGTTCCCGAACTTAGAAAATAATATAACTGATTATTTAAAAAATGGATGCTTTTAAAAGTATCCATTTTTTTATACAAGTAATTGTAATTTGTAAAGCCTGCATTTTAATCCTATTATTGCAAAATCAAATAAAAACATACAATGAGTTTATTACAAACATTGAAAGATAGAAGCCAATCTACTTGCGAATTATGTGCAGCTACTGAAAATTTAGATATATATGAAGTGCCACCAGTATCAACAGCAGGAGTAGATGGTAGTTTGTTGGCATGTAGTACTTGTATAACTCAAATAAATAACCCAGAAACCACTGATGCAAACCATTGGAGGTGCTTAAACGATAGTATGTGGAGTGAGCATCAAGCTGTAAAAGTAGTAGTTTGGAGGTTGTTAAGCAGATTAAAAGCTGAAGGCTGGCCACAAGATTTACTAGACATGATGTATTTAGAAGACGATGTTTTGGAGTTTGCCAAAGCTACGGGAGAAGGTTTAGATGAGAGTGATAAAATAATTCATCGCGATGTAAATGGAGCTATTTTAAATGCAGGAGATTCAGTAGTTTTAATAAAAGATTTAAAAGTAAAGGGCTCTAGTATGGTTGCTAAACAAGGAACAGCTGTGAGAAATATACGTTTAGATAGAGATAATGATAAATATATTGAAGGTAAAGTAGGGCCAACACAAATCGTTATGATTACCGAATACGTGAAAAAATTATAGAATTAGTTTTTCTTTTTTGTTTTTAAAATAGAAGGCTTCATTCCTAGTGATTGCATTGATTTGAAAACTTTTCGATAAGAAAATAAAAACCATTCGTCGACACTTATCCGTCATTCATCTACACTTAATTCTGCCTTAACGAAATAAAGTTAGTATTTCGTCTTACATCATTTAATTTCACACAATTAATAGTGAAAATCATAACATAATGAAAGCCTTAAATATATTATTAATAGAAGATGATACCATTGAAACAATGAAATTCAATAGAACTATTTCTTCCCTTAAATTAGAACATAATGTTACAGAGGCCAACAATGGAGAAGATGCTTTAAAAATTTTGCAAAAAAAAGACGAATTACCTGACATAATTTTATTAGATTTAAACATGCCTAAAATAAATGGTATAGAGTTTTTAAACATACTTAAAAATGATGATACTTTAAGGCATATTCCAACTGTTATTTTAACCACGTCTAACAATCAAAAAGATTTATTAGAATGCTATAAGATAGGAATTGCAGGATATGTTTTAAAACCATTAAAATACGAAGCGTATGTTTCTAAAATTGAAAAACTATTAGCATATTGGAGTATTAATGAATTAAAATAATTAGAGATGAAAGGTATTGTTTTTACTGAGTTTTTAGATTTGGTTGAAGATAAGTTTGGATTAGAAATGGTTGATAAAATTATTAACGAATCTAATTTAGAATCTAACGGGGTTTATACATCTGTAGGGACTTATAAGTTTTCAGAAATGCTTCAATTACTTCAACATTTAAGTGCTAATACAAACATTTCTATTGATGACCTATTATTGGTTTACGCAGAACATTTTTTTAGTGTTTTAGAAGTAAGTTACCCAGATCTAATAGCTACCTACAAGGACCCAATAGAAATGCTTGCTTCAATAGAAAACCATATTCATGTAGAAGTTAGAAAAATTTATCCTGAAGCAGAATTGCCAACTTTTGAAGTTGTTAAAAAAACAGAGAATTCCCTTGAAATGATATATAAATCAAGTAGAGCAATGCATCATTTCGGATTAGGGTTAATGAACAAAACCTTCGAGCATTTTAATTCTACAGCTACCATTATATTAGAAAAATTAAAAGAAGACGGTACAGAAGTCAAGTTTTTAATTAACAAAAATTAATGAGTCAAAAACAGATTGACATATTAGAACGTGCTTTAGCACGTGAAAAAGCTGCTAGAAAACAAGCGGAAAAAATATTAGAAGATAAATCACTACAACTTTTTAATACAGCACAGGAGCTAAAAGGAGCAAACGAAAAACTAGAGTTGCTTTTAGAGGAAAAAAAATCTCAATTACAGGGTGTTTTTGAAAACATTAATGATGCTTACTTAATAATGGACCTTAATGGTAATGCTGTAAAAATGAACGATGCAGCGACAGAACTTTTTGGATACGATATAAGTAAAGAAAGACTTAACGTAATAAATCTTATTTATAAAGCTGATGCCAATTATGCATTTAAATCATTTAAAAAACTAAGAAAACATGGCTCTTTTACAAATTATACTGCACGAATTATAACAAAAACAAAAGCTGTTAAGTGGGTACATATTAATGCTAGTGTAATTTATAACAAGGTAAAGCAACCAATAGCTGCCCAAGGTATTATAAGAGATATTACTGAGTCTAAGCGCACTGCAGCACTTATAGAAGAACAAAAGAAGGAGTTGGATGTTATTGTTGAGAATTCGTCTTTGGGAATTGTTCTTTCCCAAAAAGGAAATATAATTAGAACTAATGATGCTATACAGGAGTTATTAGGATATACAGAAAAAGAACTTTCAGAATTAACTATTAAAGATGTATCAGCAAAGGAAGACTTTTCAGAATCTAAAGACTATTTAATAAAGATGGACTCTGGAAAAATCGACAACTTTGTTATAGATAAACGCTATAAGAAAAAAGATGGATCAGTACTTTGGGCAAAAACTAACGTAAATGCTGTAAGAGATAACTTGGGTAATATTAAATATCAAGTTGCCCTTATTGAAGATATTACCTCAGAGCGAGAAAAATCATTGATAATAGATATGATTAATGATGTTGCTAAGTCAATATTGGGTAAAATGAATATTTATGAAATAGCCTGGGAAATCACCCATAATATTGCAGAATATTTAAATACTAATGATTGTATTATCTATTTAGTAGATCAGGAAAAAGAAACACTAGAGCAAATTGCAGCTTATGGAGAAAAAGTAGAAGGTAAAAATCAAATTCTTAATAAAATTACGCTCCCCATAGGTAAAGGTATCGTTGGTACAGTTGCAAAAACAGGAAAAGCAGAAATAATAAAAAACACAGCATTAGACTCTAGATATATAGTTGATGATGAAAAGCGATTATCTGAAATTACGGTACCTATTATAAGTGATGGGCGTGTAATTGGAATTATTGATTCTGAACATATAGAAAAAAATTATTTCACAAAAGAGCATTTGCATACCCTAGAAAGTATTGCTAATCTGGTAGCCATGCAATTAAAAAGTGCTATCAATTTAAGAGAACGACAAAAAGCAGAATCTAAGAATGTAGATCTTTTAACTAAATTAGAAAAAAGTAATGAAGAACTTCAAGAATATGCGCATATAGTATCTCATGATTTAAAATCACCTCTGCGAAGTATAGATGCATTGGTTAATTGGATAAAAGAAGATAATAAAGGTAAGCTAGATGATACTAGTAATAAGAATTTAGAACTTATTGAAACAACGCTGGAAAAGATGGAACAACTTATTTCAGATGTTCTGTTATATTCAAGTGTAGGTTCAGACTCTACTAAAAAAGAAGAAGTAGATTTAAATATCCTAATAGAAGATTTAAAGCAAATTTTATTTGTGCCAGAACATATTAAAATAGAAACTTTAAATCCATTACCAATAGTTTACGGAGATAAAGTGAAGCTTCAGCAATTGTTTCAAAATTTAATTAGCAATGCTGTTAAGTTTAATGATAAAGAAGAAGGACGCATTGAAATTGATGTTCAAGATCAAAAATCATTTTATCAGTTTTCAATAAAAGACAATGGTATTGGTATAGATAAAAAGTATCATAACAAAATTTTTAAAATTTTTCATGCCTTGCAAGAAAGTAAAGAGTCTACAGGAATTGGGTTATCTATAGTTAAAAAAATCATAGATTTATTTAAAGGTGAAATCTGGATAGAATCTATACCAACAAAAGGAACAACCTTTCATTTTACATTAAAAAAATAATTATGGAACGGCCTAATTTGTCTTATATAGATACACTCTCTGGAGGTGATGATGTTTTTAAGAATAAGCTAATTACAATTATAAAAACAGAGTTTCCTGATGAAAAAGCAGTTTATTTAAAAAACATAGAAGCAAAAAAATTTAAAGAAGCTTCAGAAAATGTACACAAACTTAAACATAAAATTAGTATTTTAGGACTTGAAAAGAGTTATGCTATAGCTGCGGATTTTGAAAACAATTTAAAAAAAAATAAAGCTGCTGGTAAAGAAGATTTTGATAACATTCTTCAAGTTATAACAAACTTTCTAAATACTTTGTAATATTATTTATTTTTATGAACTGTATTATTGTTGATGATGAGGCTACTGCCAGAACTATTATAGCACAATTGTGCACAAATGTCCCTAGTTTAAATGTTTTGGAAGAATTTCCTAATGCTATTCAAGCAATGAAATATTTAAACCAAAATGAAGTAGACTTGATTTTTTTAGATATTCATATGCCCGATTTTACAGGCTTTGATTTTATCCAAACATTAAAAAACCCACCAAAGATAATTTTAACAACATCAGATTCTCAATTTGCTATTGAAGCTTTTGAGTACGATTGCATTGTAGATTATTTAGTAAAACCAATTGCCTTACCACGTTTTGAAAAAGCAATTCAGAAAGCAGAAACAACAAAAGTTGCTGAAAATAAAGTAATTCCATCTGGTACAGAAACTGAAGCATCTACAGCCAATGATTTATATATAAATATTGATAGACGACTAATAAAGTTAGATATTCCTAGCATATATCTTATCGAGGCTAAAGGCGATTACATTAATGTGAAAACAGAGGATAAAAATTATACAGTACATTCTACACTAAAAAAAATTGAAGATAAATTACCAAATGATTTATTCTTAAAAGTTCACCGTTCTTACATTATCAATATTAAAAAAATTGTAGATATTGAGGATAATAGTGTGCTTATTAAAAAAGATGTAATTCCGGTAAGTCGCTCAAACAGACCTGAGTTAATGAAACGGTTAAATTTGCTTTAACCTGCTAATAATTCCATTCGTCTACACTTAATTTTCATCCATCGAAAATTAAATTTTAACCCTTTATAGAGAGATAAATTTGTGGTATAAATTACTATATCATGAAAAAACTATTACTATTATTATTCATTTCAGTTTTAAGCATTAACGCACAAGAAACGCCTTTTAATTGCGATTATAACGCGTACTTATTTCAATACAATGATGTGTATGCTATAGACTTAGCTTCGGGGAATTCTTATTCGGTTGCTACCGATGTTACTGAAGGTACTATTAACGCAGCAGCATACAATCCTACTGATGGATTTATCTGGGGATCATTAAGTTTCCCATCAAAATCTATTGTTCGTATTGGTAAAGACTTCTCAACACTCATTTTTTATGTTGACGAGTTACCAACTAGTGGACGTTATGTTGGAGATGTTAGTGCAAATGGCGTTTACTATTTAAAAGGAGGAGGTACAGATTATTACGCATTAGATGTAAACCCAGAATCTGATAATTATGGAGCATATATAACCACAAAAAGCTTATCAAAAAACATAAGTATTCACGATTGGGCATTTAATGCCGTAGATGGTAAACTGTATACTGTAGAAAAGAAAACAAATATTTTATATCGTATAGATGCAGAAACAGGTGTTATGGAAAGCATGGGGGAAGTGCCTATTCTTTCAGGATTAAACTATACTTATGGTGCCGTTTACTTTGATGCATCTGGTCGATTCTATGTATCGGCTAATCAAACAGGGACTATTTATGTGATTCAAAATGTACAAGATTTAAATGGCACAAATGCAATGGATTCAAATTTGTTTGCTTTTGGCCCTTCTAGTTCTCAAAACGATGGCGCACGTTGTCCAACGGCACCAGTTCCACAAGAAGATTGTACAAATGGAATTGATGATGATGGAGATGGATTAATAGATTGTGAAGACCCTTCTTGTTCGGGGTATGCAGCATGCCCTGTTATAGAAGCACCAACTACAGGAGGGAATACAGGTGGTTTAGAAAGTAATAATAGACTGTCTCAACAAATTAGTAAACGAAACTTTAACAGAGCAAAAAGCAGTTATAAGTTTGATAAAACTACTGCTAAAAGTTTCAATAAATCATCAAAGTACGGAAAAAGTACATCTAATAAAGGAGGCGGATTTCAATTGGCAGACTTAATTCCACTAGAAGTTGTTAATGAAGACCTAGCTATTGAGTCTTCTCCTAGAGATTTAATAGGTATTACAAATGCTACCGATGTGTATTCTGTTGATTATTTAAGAGCAGGAGAAACTGTGGGTTCTATACTAGCACTTAAAACAGAAGATGGTGTATATGAGCATACAAAATACATTTGCGACCGATTATTAGGCGCGCAGCTAATATCTGTATCTACTATAGAAATTAGAGAGCAACAATTTATAAAAGCATTAATAAGAAACATTGATGGCTCTTTAGAATTTGTTTTAAGCTTATCAGCAAAGGCAACCAAAGATGCTAATAGCTTTGCCATAGAGAGTCATTGGAACTTAGATAAATACGAGGATAATGTACCGTTTTACAATTTCCAAATATGGTCAAACTCGTTAGATGATTTGTTACGCCTTGGAGAAGAAGTGGTTCGTTTGTTAGAAGTTCAAAAACCAATTTCAAGCTATAATAACTCTACACCGCCAACGGTATTTGTTAGAAAAGGAAAATACCATAACGGTAAATTAGATTTACAAATTGTAAATACCAATAGAAGTGAAGCTGTTGTTTTTGATGGTGGGCTAAGAGCTACAGAAACCAATACGGTAGAGTATGTATCGTCAACATTAGATTTAGATGGAAATTACATTACCAATATGGAAGTAGATGCAGGGAATCTTTTTGATATTGGATTTAGAATAGGAGATGGCATGGCGACACCTGATGATTTATTTATGTCTGATGGACCGTGGGGGTATGATGATGCTGCACCTAGTACAACAGTAACTAATTATGCGGTAAACACTAACGAAGAAGCATTTAATGATGATGAGTTTCCTATCGAGAGAAATATTGAGTTAACTGCTACCACAAGCGAATATATAGCAGCTTATAGAGCATTAACACCAAAATTTAATCCTCTAGATTTTACAAGCTATAACAGTTTTCAATTGGAAGCAAAAGGAACAGGAACTCTAATTGTTAGACTTGTAAAAGAGGGTATTGATCACTGGGAAACACAGTATAAAGCAAGTATAGAGCTTAGTGATGATTTTAAAGCCTATAGCATTCCGTTTTCTGAGTTTAAATCTATAAACAACGAAGTGTTTACAGCAAACGATATAACCTCGGTAGTATTTACCATGCTAGCTGAAAATGGTATTGAAGAAACAAAAACCATGAGTTTACAACACGTGCGTTTTTCTAAAAGTAATACCCTTTCGGTTGAAACTTTAAATGCAGAGGATGATTATAATAAAGCTATCGCTGTACCAAACCCAATGCGTGCCAATACTACTATAAAATTTACGGCACAAACCAATGAAAATGTAGAATTGATGGTATACAACCAATTAGGCGTACTTGTAAAGCAGCAAACGTTTAAAGCTAGAAAAGGCCAAAACAGTTTGCCATTAACAAGAGAACACTTAAGTACTGGCTTATATTTTTGTACTCTTAAAGGCCAAAATACAAATTATAAAACCATAAAATTACTTATAGATTAAATAAGAGTTATTAATAGCAATTGCCCTAACTTGATAAAAAGGTAAAAAACGTAAGTTTTTTGCCTTTTTATTTTTTAAGCAGTTTGTAAATAAATTAAAAGAAAAATCTTACTATATTGGTGGTGTATATAATAGATATATATAGTTATTAACTATATATCTACGTTGTGTGTAATGCCGTAAAAACGGAGAAATTCAAATGACAGATAAAGAAAAAAATAGAATTGAAAAATTGAGGTGGGAAATTGAACGGAAAGAAAAACAGGCAAAACTCGAACCGAAACTGAATTCAATATTGCCAAAAAACTCATTTGATTTTTTAAGTTTTCAGGAATCTGATTCTTTTCAATCTGAAACGGACGATTGGCCAAATGATAAATGGAAAGAAAACTTATACTTTCAAACCGAAATTGAAAACACTCTGATAATTGAAAATATTATAAAGAGTTTTCTTGACCTTATAACAGACTCTGAACTTTATATTTTCCTTATAAACTATAACTTCGGACTGATTAAAATACCGAAGGAAAAATTAAGTAACAATTGGATTGACTTAATCGAAATTGACCAAGACGAAATTTATTTATTTAATCCAAAAAGTACTGGATTCATTTGTGTCGAAAAAACAGAGGAATTTATTCGAGAACGTGAAAATGAGGGAAGAAAATGGATTTATGAAATAACATACTCGAACAATGAATTAAAAGAAAAATGTGAAAGCACTACACACAACAATGTATAACCGCAATTACGGCGGATTCGACTACCTCCGAATCCACTCGGAATTGCGAGCGTCAGTGCTTAACCGAAAATTAAAACCTAAAAATCCGTAACTGACGGTTATACGAGACCGTTGTAGCACATTTGAGAAACGAACTAAATGATAGAATTAATACTTTCGACTTTAGCTGAATTTGGACTCATTCGTGAAGATTATAAACATCAAAAACGAATAAGCAAAAAGGAAAAAGAAGACGGAATTAAAAGACCGATTCAAAAATATTTTATGCAACCAAGTGCATTAGTTTTTATTTCTGTTTTAGTAATTGGAATTATAAGTGCTTTTCTGTTTTTTACTTATCAAAGGAAATCTGTGTTTCCAGAAAAAACGAAAAAAGAAATATCCGAAATGAGCGAAAGAATGGAAAATTGGAACGATAATTTAGGGAAATATCCAACAAAACTGAATGAATTAATAGGAAACAGTCCTTTAAGACAAGATTGGAAAAAAGACGCTTGGAATCGAGAATATGAATTTACGATTATGGAAAATGGGGAAGGATTTTTAATTATTTCTGCTGGTTCTGACGGAAAATTTGGAACTGAAGATGATATTAAATCTAATTAATGAAAAGTAGAGTAAATACAGTTTTAGGCTTAATTCAAATGGTATTATCTCTCTATTGGATGTGTCAAATGATATCACTTTATTACAAATATAATTATACCGATATTCTTTTTGCTTTTATTTATCCTAGTTGGGTTTTGTTTTCAAATGTATTATTAAGTATTATAAGCTTATATTTTGGAATAAAATTAATGAATGGGAAAATAACCAGCAAACAAAGTTATTTGACTATGATATTTTTAATAATCATTGGAGGATTAATTAATATTCTCAGTGTAGCCTGAAATAAAAACGCGTTACAATAATGGATAAAAATAATTACTCAATATTGGGCTTAACCAAAGGTAGTTTCAAGTTTGCTAGCTTCTATTTTTTCCTTTGGAAAATCCTCGGTCATAAAATCGCACTATTCTTATATGTAACCGTTAGCCACAATAATAGGTGAGATGAATAAATTAGACTATAGTATATCATTGAGAGAAAAAGGTTTTGCCTCAATCGATATAAAAAAGAAAATGAAAGAGAAGGGGTTTGAGGAATCTGAAATACAATATTATTTAAAAAGATCTGATGAAATCTTTCTAAATCAGTTAATTCAAAAAAAGAGATCGAAACCTAAGAGAAAACTCAATAATGGCATAAAAATGATAGCTCTATCACTTAGTCTTATGCTCTTGATTAGCGCGTTTTTTGGTTATGTTAGAATTGGTTTGTTGGGACTATTTTTTATATGGAGCTTAGTTGGGTACAGTTCTTATAGGAAATAATATAGAGATTATGAATTTCGAAAAAACAAAATGGTGGTTAATAGATTGTGTAGTTAGTAGTTTGATTAGTTTGTATTCGGAAAATTTGTAGAATTTTCTCTGATTCGTTTTCTTTTGTTAACTTAGTTCTAATCATACTCAAACACGTTGTGTGTAATTATGTAAGCCCTGAAAACTAAGATTGTGAATAGAACTGATTTTAATCAACTTAGAATACTATTAACCTTAAATACGATTCTTCAAACTATCGTTTTTATTTATTTTATCTCCAACTTAGAAACTTTTTTTCAAAACGAACAAAAACCTTTTTTTCTAAACATTGTTCCGTTTTTCCATTTTGCCTTGCTCATTCTGTTCTTATGGTTTATTTGGAGAAAAACCGATTTTGAGAATGCAAAAAAACACAGAAGTACACATCTGGTTTTATGGCTTGGATTTTTGGGAATGTGGATTTGGATATTAGACAATAAAAAATTCATTAAAGAAAATTAAATACGCAAAAACAAACTGTATGGTTAATTGCTAGGATTTGTGTTACTCGGAAAAACCTATGAGTTTTCCTCTGGTTCATTTTCTTTTGCTAACTTAGTTCTGTTCTTGCTAATGTAGCTAACCATATACGAACACATCACTAGCACCAATTAATTCAAAATCAAATAAAAATGAAGGTTACTGCTGAAAAAAACGAAAAAGTTGCTAATATGATATTTGGATCCATTTATCCACTTTATTTGAATAGGTTGGAGAAGAATGGTAGAACAAAAGAAGAACTCAATCAAGTAATAGAATGGTTTACAGGTTTTGATAAAGATGCTTTAAAAACACTCATTGATGAAAAAGCAACTTTTAGAACATTTTTTCAAAAAGCTAAAATTCATCCTAATGCACACATGATTAAAGGAGTCGTTTGTGGTTATCGCATTGAAGAAATAGAGGATGAATTTGAATTGTATAAACAATGTAGACGCATGGAAAAGCTTATTGATGAATTAGCAAGAGGTCGTAAAATGGAGAAAATTTTACGAAAAGAAAAAAAATAAAAGTAGCTAAACGTGTTTAATTAATTTCTAGAAGTAGTTTGCTGCCTAAAAATAGGACTCTTAAACAAATACCATTTAAAACGTAAACCAATTTCGGTAAATGTAAATCCTGCAGCCGTGGCTGAGGCAATATTACTACGTGTTCCAAATACATTTAAAAGCGCCCGATCTGAAAATTTATAACCTAATTTACCTTGTATTCTATAGGTACTTTGGCTGCTATTATCTTCAATGTATTGTAAACCTGTAGCAGCGGTTAACTCGTAAAACCATTCGTTAGGTTTTGTAATAATTTCATCTTTGATAAGGTTTATAAAAATCTCACCAGCATTAAATGTTGAAGGACTGAAATAAATTGTTGGCACTTGGTTTTTAAATGTAATGTATTGGTAATTTAAACCTGCTTTTAATGATGGTTTACTTAAAATGTTATAATACAACGAGGTAAACAATAGGTTTCTGGTGTTATCATCATTTTGTGATGTGTAATAATATTGCGTAAACCAACCTAAATTAAAATTGGTGCTCAGGTTATAATTGGCATAAAAATTATTCATTACAATTTCCCGATCTAATAAATCAGCATTAAAATTTTGAATCTCACGTTTGTAGCCAATATCTAAAACCTGAAGTTTAAAAGGTTTGATGTTAAACGATATATCAGTTAATAATTGGGTGTAATCATTTGTATTTGCTTTTGCTGAAGTAACACCAGTAGTTCCCTTAAACGTTATATTGGGTAGCAATTGATACACTAAACCAGCAGAGAAGTTGTTTGATGTTGCTTTGTTATTAGTTATGTTGTTGCTTGTAGTGCGGTAACTATAATTAGCTAACCATTTAAATTTAGTAGACGTTGGAATGGCTATATTGTTTTGAAAAGAAAAAGCTTCATTATCACCATTATCAAAACTATACGAGGCTTTTGTTTCTAAAAAAGGTGTGAAACTGGTATTTAAATCTTTTATAAAGTTAGTAGCATCTTTTTGATTTTTATAAAAGGTTAATGTGTTTTCTGCCGATGTATAAGCATCATCATAAAAACCTAAAGCTTTTAAGGCGTTTGCCTTTCCTAAGTTACCATCAAAAGAGCTGCTATCGTTCACTAAAATCTGGTTGTAATCCGCAACACTCTTTTTAAAATCACTTTTATAAATGTTTAGAGTAGCTCGTAAAGCCAAAACCCAATTTTCATTGGGCAACTTACTTACTAATGCATTTATCGAGGCTTTGGCTTGTTTATATTTTTTATTCCAAATTAAGGCTTGTATATAGCGTTCTTTGGTTTGTTTTATTAAGGCTTCATCCGTGTTTTTATCTAAAGCATTAAATGCTTGTTGACTTATTTTTAATGCGTCTTTTTCTTTTCCGTTTAAATGTTCTACCAAAGCTAATCCGTTTAATGCTGTGATTTTATTCTCTGGGCTTTTAGCAATAATAGCATAAGTGTCACGTGCTTTGTCTAATTCATTTGAAATTAAATACAAGTTGGCAAGATTTAATAAGGTGTCTTTATCATCTTTAAAAATCTCAAGGTTTTCTTTTAAAAGCCTTTCTGCTTCAGTATAGTTTTGTTGCTGCTGGTTTTGGTAAGCATAACCTAAATACATATATTTTTTAGAGGTTAAAGCATTTTGGTTGCCTGGAGAAACGTTTAACGCCTTATTGACATAAACTAAAGCTTCATCATAAATTTTAAGATTTGATAATGTATTAGCATAACCCAAAAGAGCTGGGAAGCTTTGATTATTTTCTTCTATTAGATTTTTGTAAAAAGGTTTCGCAACATTATAATTTTTATTCCAAAGTAAAGCCTCGGCATAATTGAGTTTAATTTCAAAGTCGTTCGGATACGTTTTTAGTAGGTTAGTAAATATGGAAACAGCCTCTTTCGAATTTCCGTTTAATCCAACCGCTCGACCATAGCATAATTTAGCGATTTTGTTGTCTGGATAGTCTTTTAATACGGTTTCAAAAAACGATTGTGCAGCTTCATATTTACCTGTTTCTAAGTAATTGAAACCTGTTTGCATGTCTTGCGCATACATAGAAGTAGTTATTAATAACACAAGTATTTTGATTCGAAATTTAAAGGGCATCATTTGGTTTTTTATCATAATGCAAGTTAAGCATAAGTATCGATTCATTCATCTACAGCAAACTGCAACTCACCGAAATATACAGTCTTTCTATTGATTGTTAAATGATATTTACATCAGAAACCAAATCAATATAAACTTAAAAAATAGAAATTATGGCACTTACAATTACAGAACAAAACGGAATTTATTTTGCAGCTGGAGCTATTAATGTAATGACTGCACTAAGCTTTAAAAACCATATTGAAACTGTTATGCTAAATCTAGAAGATTTAGTTATTAATATAGAAAATGTAACAGAGATTGATACTGGTGGTATGATTGCTTTACGATCTATATATGCTTATACCGTAAAACATGACATAAAGTTTTTTGTTGTTGGAACAGGATGCAAAGAGGTTTATGATGATTTGTATTTAAGTAATGTAGCATAAAGAATAGAACCTAAATTAAATATTATGAACTTTCAAATAATAAACAACAAAGGTGTTTTTGAAATCCACGGCGATTTTACAAATGCACATAGTAACCAAGTAGCCAATTACTTTAACAATTTGCTAGATAGGTATTACGAGATTGTTATATGCCTTAAACAAGTTAAGCGTATAGACAGTAGAGCTTTAAGCGTTATGCAGTTTATTTCGGCTAAAGCAAAAAGACGAAGCAAGATATTATTTGTTTTAGGAAAAGATAACAAACGTATTAGTAAAGAATTTGAAACGGCAAACCTTAATAACATTTTTAGAAATGATTACAATAGCAAATAATTTGAGAAAAAAGATAACACCAGAACAGTTGTTTATGATAAGTGTTCTGGCTGTAAACGGAGGGAATTATTTGTATAATTTAATTCTTGGTCGTTTGCTAGGGCCAGCTCAATTTGCTGATGCTGCAGTACTTATTACATTTTTATTGGTGCTCTCTTTTATAGCTATGACTTTTCAATTAGTAACAGCAAAATTTTCAGTACTATTCGAAAATCAATTATTTAAAATCTTTATTTCAAAAATTTATAAAAATGCGCTTGCGGTAGGTATTGCTATGGGTGCAATAATTATATGCTTTGCTGCACAATTACAGCATCTGTTTAATACATCAACCTCTAGTATGTTTGTGATTTTTGGCTGTGGTGTGCCTTTGTATTTTTTAATGAGTGTGAATAGAGGTGTTTTTCAAGGGAAAAAAGCATTTAAAGCATTATCTGTAACGTATCAGGCCGAAATGTTGAGTCGCCTATTAATTACATTGGGGTTACTATTTTTATTTAACATTCAATCTTCAGTTGTTATTGCTATTGGAATTTTAATTTCTTTTGGGTTTGGATTAGTCCCTTTTAAATTCAAAACGATTGCTTTTAAAACAAAAACATTAATAGATGTATCGCACGCTAAACAGGTAAAACGATTTTTTATTTTAACGGCGTTTTATGAGTTGACACAAATCATTATTAATAACAGTGATATTCTTTTAGTTAAACATTATTTTGAATCTTATGAAGCTGGTTTATATGCTTCGTTAGCTTTAATAGGGCGTGTAGTTTACTTTATAGCTTGGATGTTTGTAATGCTTTTATTGCCAACAGTGGTTCAACTTAAAAAAGAAGGAAAAGAAACAGCATCTATATTATTTAAATACGTTGGGTATATAGCGATTATTTCATTTGCCATTGTTTTAACATGTTTAAGTTTTCCAGAAACCATTATAAACTTACTATTTGGTAACAGTTATATAACTATGGCACCGCTTTTATGGAAGTATGCTATTGCCACAAGTATGTTTGCCATTTCTAACATATTTGCGTATTACTATTTGTCTTTAGATAGGTATGTGCCAGTTATTATTTCAGGAGTGTTTGGAATGCTTCAAATGGTGTTGGTTGTTTTTTACCATGAGAGTTTAGAGCAAGTAGTACACATGCAGATTTTCGCAATGATATTATTATTAATCATTCAGGTAGTATTCTTTAAACTAGATCAAAAAAGATTATAGTAATTGTATGCCGTTTTGAAGACGTTATATATGCATATTACACCTTTATCAATTTAAAATTAATGTGAAGATGACTTGATGAGGTATATTTGTTTTTAATTCAGCTATATAGAATTGAGTTAATAATCCTTCAATTTTATTTTTGTGTAAGAAAAAATTTGTTTTATTAGATTTATTATACTACTTTTATTTTTGAAATTCAACGTTGAAAACGTATAGTTAGGCTTCAAAAAAAGTACCTCAATTCTCTAAAAATGAAAAGTCCGCTTGCACGCTTGGTAAGTCGCGTGTTAAAAAAAAATAAAATTCCTTTTAATAAGGAAGAACTTGATTTTCAAATACAAAGCCACCCATCCTATCCAAGTTTACATTCAGTAACGGGAGTTCTTGACCATTTCAACATAGAAAATGTTGCGGCTCAAGTACCTGTTGAAGCTCAGGTACTTCAGCAACTTCCCCAATGTTTTATAGCGCAAATTACTAGCAACCAAAATACAGGGTTGGTTTCTGTAGAACAAAATCAACAAATTCAGATTATAAGTAGTAATGGAGCAAAAAAAACTTTTACCGAAGACGAATTTCTAGAAGTATTTACAGGAGTAATTATAGCTGTTGAGAAATCCGAAAAAAGTGAAGAGTTAATCAATAAAAAGGAGCAGTTCTCAATTGTGAATGTATTGTTCGGACTAATTATTTCACTCTTTGTTTCACTGATGTTTTTATTTGATGCCTCTTTGTATTGTATAAGTTATATTATTCTTACACTCTTAGGTATAATAATTAGTATCTCCATCATTAAGCAAGAATATGGTGTGTCAACACTAATTGGCGATACATTTTGCACTGAAGGAGATGATAAAAAAGATTGTGACGCCGTATTATCTTCTAAAGGAGCAGTGATTTTTAAAGGTTATAAATTAAGTGATATTTCCTTACTCTATTTTTCTGGTGTATTACTTATTGCTTTTGGATCAATTATTATCCATAGTGAACCAAAATTGTCATATATATTTAGCCTATTGGCACTACCTATAACATTATACTCTATATATTATCAACATTGGGTGGTAAAAAAATGGTGTATACTTTGCTTGGGTATAGTTTCTGTTTTATGGGGACAATCGTTAATTGCATTTTTGCATGGGAATTCTTTTGAACAAGTGAGTATAGATAATTTGATTATGTCTTTGCTGTTCTTCTCCATGATTATTTTAGCATGGAGACTCATAAAGCCTATAATATTAGATTCAATTGCTCTTAGGAATGAAAAAATCACTTTTTTAAAGTTTAAAAAAAACTACAGTTTATTTGAAAGTTTATTAGCCAAATCAAAGAAGTTAGATACTAAAATTGAAAATCTTAAAGAAATTGTACTTGGAAATCAAAGTTCAAAACTGGAGCTGCTAATTGTAACTAACCCTTTATGCGGACACTGTAAACCCGTTCACAAAGCAGTGCATAATATTGTAGAAAAATACGGAGACATTGTCAAAATTCGAATACGCTTTAATGTAAATACTGATTTAATAAAAGGAAAAGCTGTATTAATTGCTAGTAGAATATTGGAGCTTTATGATGTAGAAGGTGGTTTCTTAGAGGCCTTGAATGATATATATGGAGACATGTCATCAGAAAAATGGTTCAAAAAATGGGGGTATGCGATTGATATGGAAAGTTATATGAAGATTTTGATGAAGGAAAAAAACTGGTGTATCAACAATAATATAAACTTTACCCCAGAAATTTTAATCAATGGTAAAGCTTACCCCAAAGAATACAATAGGGAAGATATTGTCTTTTTTATTGAAGAATTGGAAGAAAATCATAACCCCAATATATCGACTAATATGCAGTTTGTAGCAAGCCTCTAAGTCTAGAGTTTTGTCTTATAATAATATTCTCTCGCGAAGGATAGACATAAACCTTGAGTGTCTTTAAAAGTTCAAGGCTTTAATAAAATTAAATTATTCAATAATGAAAAAATCAATTTTGAATTTCGGAAGAGTTTTAACTAAGGCAGAGCAAAAATCAATAAACGGTGGTAACGGCGGTTGTTGGAATCTTGGAAACCCTTGTAGCGGCCATTATGAATGTGGTTCAATGACCTGTGATCTTCGTTGTGAAGCTCCTTTAGGCACATATATATGTGTACCAGCTTAAAAGTTTTTAGCAGGGGCCAGTTTTTACTAGCTCCTGTTAATTTATTTTAAAAAAATAAAAACATTTCTTAGCAAATTCATTTTAGTCAAAAGTATTTAGAGTTTTGAATATATATAATGAAAATATAGTTTTATAGCACAATTTTTATCATACTTTATTTGACTCTTTAACCTCTCCATACCTTCCAATAATTGCTTTAAAAACCCTTTTTCAAGTTTAGTATCTTCTACGAAGTTAATTTTATTATCTGCACAGCAACTTCTTATACTATAAAAAGGCTAACCTAAAGAAAACTACCATTCGTCTACAGTAAATGTTAACCCGTCTATAATGCTCCTTTTTTAGTATTTAAAAACCCCAAATTTACAGTGTAATTAAAAAACTAATCATTATGAATCGTCCAGAACTAAATGTTCATATTCTGAATAAATAAAAACTGGATACACCATAAGACCATTTGATAACAATAAAAAAAGAACTTATGAAACTAGCAATTGTAACAGCATATCCGCCAAGTAAAGTCACTTTAAATGAATACGCTTATCATTTAGTAAAGCACTTTAGACAAAAAGAAGATATTACAGAAATTGTATTGTTAACTGACAGAACTGAAGGTGAAAAAGATATCAATTTTGCCGAAGCTGGTTGTAAAATAACAATAAAAGAATGTTGGACATTTAATAGCTATAAAAACATTTATAGTGTTACTAAAGCTATTAATGAAACTAAACCAGACTCTGTGTTATTTAATTTACAGTTTATGAAATTTGGTGATAAAAAAGTAGCTGCTGCTTTAGGTTTAATGCTGCCATTTGTTTGTAAGCTAAAGAAAATACCTAATATCGTTTTGTTACACAATATTTTAGAAGAAGTAGATTTAGGAAAAGCAGGGTTTACCAATAACAAAATCATGCAAAAAATTTATGGATTTATAGGAAGCACGCTTACAAGGTTAATTCTGCAAGCTGATGTAGTTGCTTTAACCATGCAAAAGTATGTAGATATTTTAGAAGAAAAATATAATGCTAAAAATGTAAAATTAATACCTCATGGTACTTTTGAAATTCTTGAAGAACCTGCTTATGATGTGCCATTACAACCTTTTAAAGTGATGACTTTTGGGAAGTTTGGAACCTACAAAAAAGTGGAAGGAATGATTGAAGCTGTTGAATTAATTAAAGAACATTCAAATTTTAATTTAGAGGTAGTTATTGCAGGAACAGATAACCCTAATACACCAGGATATTTAGAATCTGTAAAAGAAGCATATAGCCATGTAGAAGGTGTAACCTTTACTGGATATGTAGCAGAAGAAGATGTGCCAAAACTATTTAAAGAAAGTGCTGTAGTGGTTTTTCCTTATACGTCTACAACAGGAAGCTCTGGAGTATTACACCAGGCAGGAAGTTATGGTAAAGCAGTAGTTATGCCAGATTTAGGAGATTTGGCACTGCTGGTAAAAGATGAAGGTTACAGAGGTGAATTTTTTGAACCAGAAAGTGTTAACAGTTTAGCTCAAGCCATAGTAAATATTCTTTCAAACAATGCTTATAGAGTTGAATTAGAAAAAGCAAATTATAAAGCGGCAACAGCTTATCCAATGTCAAAAATTGCAGATATGTATATACATACATTTGAGAATATCATTAATAAAAAAGAAGTAGTAATAATAGAAGATCAAATTATAGCTTAAAATAGTTACCCAAACTTTTTGCCCCATATATCTTGAAAGAAAAGCCTATTTAAAAGTTAAGTGTTAATGAATCTATTCTTTAGAGATGTATTTAAAAGCGGGTTTAGTCTCTCCGTTTTGGGTTATAAATCCGAAATGTTCTTGAGCCCGTTTTCTCCAAGGAAGTCGTCCAACGACTTCCTTTGGTATTTCTATAAAGTCATAAAGCGTCCAAGACATAAATGATATTTCATTATTGCTAAAAATGTTTTGTGCTTGTTTATGATACTCAGCTTGATTCTTTTCTGAATTGCCAAAAGGATTCCAAAGTCCTTTATATGACGACATGCCAAATTCGGTAATTGCGATAGGTTTATTAGGAATGTCTTGTTTTAAGCCTTTGTATATTGCCTCCAAATCATCTAAATCTTCATAATAATGAAAAGTGATAAAATCCAGTTTGTTTTTTAGAAACTTAGCGCTTTTAGCATTAGACCACCCTATAGTAACAGGATGCTTCTTATCAACAGATTTCACTAAATCAATCATGTTATCCAACCAAGCTATGACGTGTTTTTGTCCACGGGATTCAAAATCTAAATTAGGTTCGTTTTTTATATCCCAAGCTAATAATGCGTTATGGTTTTTTAAAGTAGATACTATGGTTTCTGCATGACGTTGGTTTAACGTCCAATCCAGTACCGAATAGTCACCATAAAAATCAAACAAAGTCACCACTACCTTTAATTGTTGTGTCTCAGCCAAGTTTAATAATTGAGTAAGTTTTTTTAGTTTTTTACTATTAATATTGGCTTTTCCAAAAGCTTCGTAAGGCACAAAAATTCGAATGCTATTGAGTCCAGATTCTTTAATAAGTTTAAAGTCTTTGGTAATGATTGCTGGATCAAATTTGTCGCCAAACATATTCCAAGGTGTAGCTTGAGGATAATAATTAATGCCTTTTATGCTGGTTATGTTATTTAAAACCGGATTAATATCTGCATTATAAACCTCTGTTTTTTGTTTTATAATATGCCGAATACGCCAAAACCCATCTTCTAATAATAAAATAACTTTGTAAGTCGATTTTTCTGTGGTTTCTAAAATGATATTTTCATTTTCATAAATACGCTTGTATTCAACAACATCGTTATCTGTTATAACCACTAATTGACCATCTTCACTAAAAAACTCTAAGGTTGGATGATGCTTTAATGTTGTACCTTCAACAGTGATGTTTTTAGTTTTATTTTGTTCAATAATATTGAAGATATTTTCACGCGAACTGTCAGTATAATAATCGTCTATACCAATGGTTTTATTTGTTTTATAGGCTACATGTTTTACATACCAAGCATCTAAATAATCATTTTCAATAGCATTTAAGGTTTGCTCATTCATTGGTCGACCTTCGTTGTTTAAAGGCGCCCAGGTAATTTTTGGTAAGTACTGGTCTGTTTTTTTAATATCTGTATGCAGTATAGCACTTCTATCTGCACCTGTGTTAAGATAACTGTATAAACTACTAATACCAAAAACAACCAATGCAGTTATAGCGATATAAGATAGTATTAAAACCGCACGTAATATGTTTTTATTAATGCCTATCATAGTTTTATATTTTGATATATTTTTTGAATACCAGCAGTTTCTATTTTAAAAGTATAAGTGCCTTTTGTAAAAATATCAGAACTCAATTTAAAATTGGTATAACCTTCAAATGTGCTTTTAAAAAGTGTTTTAACTTTTTTATCGTTTTGGTAGATGTGTAGCTTTACTTCTAAACCATCAGGAATCATTTGGTTCATAAAACTTTTTAAAGGGCCAACGCTTATCGTTCTGTTATCATCAGAAAAAGCAATTTGAAAATCTAAAATAGCCTGTTTGTAAATTAATGATAAGCTATCACTTTCAGCCATCCCTCCTATAAAGGCTTTAACCACCCAATTTTCTTCGTGGTCTGGATGAATCATTTTAGCTTTTGCAATGCCATTAATGGTGCTGCCAGACGTTTTGAGAATATGGTTAGAAGCATTGGTTATAAAAAAATCAACATAAGTACCATCGCTAACAATATTGCCGTATTTGTCTTTTATAATAGAGGTTGAAAAATTTGTGATTTGATTCCCATCGGCATACTCGTGATTACGATTGTAGGTTATGGTGAAATCTGTTGGAATTGCTGGCATAACATTAACATCATATTCTTTTGAGTTTTTGCTAAGACATTCAGAACTGATAAGGATTCTACCTGTTTTTGTCTCTGAATATATATTTCTATAGCTGATACTATTTTTCATGTAAACTACATCTTTACTCTTATTTTCTGAAAATTGATATTTTACTGAAACCGCCGTACCATCTTTTAAAGGGTTATCGTAAATATCTTTTGGAATAACAACTAACATGGTATAATCTGCTCCTCCAGCTTCAATACTTGGAGGGCCTAAGTACGTTTCCATAGTTGTTACTTCTTGTTTTGGATATATATTAAGCTTACCAGAAAGCGGTGTATCATCACCTAATAAATTCCAGCTAATTACCCCCGTTTTATTGCTGAAGGTTTTGGGAAGTTGATAATTTAAAATACCATTTTCTAGATGAGGGTTAATAATTGTAGAGCCATAACTATTACTTAAATATAAGTTAGGTTTAGAAGCATTAGTATTTGAAAATGTTAAAGCGATAGTGTTTCCTGCCTCAAACTCAGTTTCTGAAGTAAGTAATTGAATGTTGTTATTAATAATCGATTCATCTACAGATGATACGAATGATGAAAACACCAATGTAATTATTAAAAGATATGTAGGTTTTAATGTCATTAATTTGAATTTCCTATATAACTATTAGTTTCTATTTTTATAAACTTATAATTTGCGTGTTCTATGGTTTGTAAAGCAACATGTGCTTGGTTTTTAATTCTATTGGGTACTATTTTATTAGAAATATCTTCATTTGGTAAACCATTTACAAAACAGTTTTCCATATTATCAGTTATTATGTTGAGGTTTTTGTCTTTTAAAAGTAGATATTCAAAACCTTGTTGCCGCTGCTGTCTGATACCTTCTTCTAGAAATAAATGATCTACCCAAATCATATTTTTGTTTTCATCATAATAGGTAATAAGTAATTGGGGAATGGTAATTTCTTTTAATCCAGAATTGAATAATTTACCGCTAATAGCTTCTGGAGAGATATTTAAATCACTAATAGTAACTTTTTTATACAAATCAGATCCAGAAACATTACCAGCAACTTGTAAGTTGAATTTAGTAGGTTGCTCACTAAATTCAATAGGTGTAAACTCATCAGGGTTAAATGTTTTAGGTATAGAATCTTGAGTTTTAGACCATGCAATGCCTTCAAAATTAATTTTAAAGGAAGTAACTTCCTTTGGTAGTAATTTATGTTTTACATGATATTTGGCGTTAAAGGTTGCTAGTTCTTTATCATCATCATTATATAAAGTGCCTTTTAAAACAACATCTGCTGGAACATTATCTATATTTTGAATTTCTCCAATTAAAGCATAACTATTATCACGTTTTATCAATTTAGCTGAAAGTATTTCTAAAACTGGTTGTTTCAAAACATCTTCATGATGGGTTTGTTCTGTAGTAATGCGTCTACGACCTTGATTAAAATATCCAGTGGAATTATCAGAATATAGCTGGTCTGGTGGTAAATCTAAATCAATATCTTCTGGTTGGATATACCATTTACTATTTAATTTAATAAGAGATTTATAATTGGTTTTCTTAATTTTTTCTAAAGGTGTAATCCAATTGGTATTTACTTTAATAGTTGCTAAACGGTCTGTCTTATTAGTAATAATGGTTTCTATAGCATCTAATTTGGCATACGAACTCAATAAGCCGTCAGTTACCGAAATCTCTAGCATATATTGAGCAATTGGCATATTGCTTTCTGGGTTAATAAGATGATGTGCTTTTTCAAATTCTTTAAAATCAAGTGCATCATAATAAGCCAATATGGCATTTTCTGGCGAATGATGAGCATCATTTTTTATATAGAATTTATAGACGCTATAGCCTATAACGATAACCAAAAATACAGCCCAAATATGTGTTGTTTTAAGAAGCCCTTTTGGAAACAAACTATAACTATTCTCAAAACTCAAATACTCAGGAATTGTTCTAGATCTTGCTTTTAAAGCTCGAATCCATAGCCATTGGATATTTAATATAAAAGCTATAATAATAGTTAAAAATGGAACAATACCCCAAAGTAGTTTTTGCCATGTTGCAACCTCTTCTTTAGGTAAAATGGATGAGATAGGTGGAACATTTAGCTTTTCCCATACTTGAATACCATTTTCTAACTGACGCAAACGCTGCCACCCACAGAAATATAATATGGGGTCGTAAAACTTATCGTTAGAAAAGACATACTTAAGATGATACTTTTCTGGGGTAGTTAAAAACTGTTGTAAAGACCCAATGCCTTCTAAACCTTTAAATTTGGAGTTCTCAAGGCGCTCAATAGGCCGTGTTGTGAGTTCTGGTAATCGTCTTGCTGAATGATAGTTGCCATCAACGCTTAAGGCATTAGTTTGTGTAGATAACCAAGCCATTTGATCGCCAAAACCTAAAGTCATATAGCGCCATTGGTCATGCTGATCTTGATTAAGAAAATTAACAATAGGCAACATTTTAATTTGCTGAGGTTGTGAAGGTCTAAAATACCCCAAACTCATGGTAAAAATAGTCATGAAAATAACCAAGCTGGCGAGTAGTCCACCAATAATTCGATGATAAATAGCTCCAAATTTGTCTTGAATTATAGTTTTTAAATCGCCTTGAACAAATCGATACGTAAATTCCCCAAAAAGAGGTAAAGACATGATTGATGCCCAAAGTGTAAATCGGTCAAGTGTTAAAATATTATAGGCGGTTTCACCTAACACAAACTTAGGGATAAACGTTGTGCCTCCAGTTCCTAAAATAAATAATATACTTATTGATAAACCAAAAAACAAATAGCGTTTACTGTAATATCTATAAAAAATGTAAGGAAGAAGTATAAGTAGTACACCCCAAGGAATTAAGAAGAACACCAACCCTGAAGAGGATATTTCTAAAAAATTATCGCGAGATCCATGAGGGATAGGAACTTGGGTAATAGGGTTGTTTTTTGAATTTATCCAATAAGGCAGTATACATCCTATAATTATAACAAGAGAACTTAACCCAAAACTTATAATACGCTTAAATAATTTAAAGAAACTATTAAGAAAGGCTTTAATTGTAACAGCTTTTATGGATCCAACCTGTTCTCTTGATTCGTCCATAATAACCATGCCTATTAGTGGAAAAATAAAAAAGACCATACCAAAAATAGGAGTTACATGGTGTGATGTTACAGTAACAGCTATTAGGGATAATGAAGTAAATAGAAATCGATATTTTCCCGTTTTTAACCACAAATAAATTTCTGGTAAGGCATGCATTAAAATAGATATACCAATAATACTTGGTAATTGTCCAAATAAGTGTAAAGTCTCTACAAAAGAAGAAGAAAATACAGATAAAATTGCTGCGTAACCTGCAACAGCTTTATTTGAAGTGATTAATAAAGAAAATCGATAAACTCCAGTTATAAATAATATTACACTAATTATAGCTATAGTAAATAACCCAAATTTTAAACCTCCAATAAAAGAAAATGCAGCAATAGCTTGATGCACTAATGGCGGATAGCTCATTACCGTAAACCCTGTATACCATTTATAATTCCAAGGCTCAAACCAACTATTGGCATAATGATCTGCAAAAAACAAATGAATCAGGGCATCGTATGTTTCTTCTAAAGTAAAAAATATAGAAGTTCCATGAAATGCTAATCCTATAAGTATAGCAACAATTAAATATTTATTTGACTTTTCTTTCATTGAAAAATGTAAGCTCTTTTCTACGAATTAAAGATATAACAAAGTTTTGTTTCGACGAGTGGTATTTATCGAAGTAAAGTTTTCATTCATCTACACAACCTCTCCAGCCAACGAATTACACCCAAAAAAGACGTCAATCGCTGATACTTTTGAGACATAAATCAAAACAAGTTTACTATGAAAACTGGAATTATTATACCGTGTTATAACGAAGAAAAAAGATTGGATACTAAAGCTTTTATTAAATTTATTCAATCACATAACAAATACCATTTATGTTTTGTTAATGATGGAAGTAAAGATAATACATTAAAGGTATTACAAGACATTCAAGAGCAAGCTCAAAATAAAATAAGTATTGTAGATGTGAAAAAGAATGCAGGTAAAGCAGCAGCTGTAAGATCTGGTGCGCGCTATCTTTATAATAGACAAGATATTGACTACATAGGTTTTATTGATGCAGACTTATCTACCGATTTTAAAGACTTTAAAAAGTTGGTAGATACATTGCATAACAATGATAAGTTGTCTTTAGTATATGGCTCAAGAGGAAAAGGTGAAGGGCAAATTGAAAGAAACTTGTTTAGAAATGTTTTTTCTAAAATGGTAAAAATGATAGTTTATTTAATTTTAGGCTTACCAATTGAAGATACTCAATGCGGTGCAAAAGTTTTTAAACGAAATATTATTCCAGTTGCGTATGACAATTCATTTTTAACAAGGTGGTTATTTGATGTAGAAATATTTTTAAGGCTAAAAAAACACTTTGGTTCAAAAAACATAATGAATTGTATGTATGAGCAACCTTTGGATAGATGGGTACATGTAGATGATTCAAAATTAGGAATAAAAGATGCCTTGCAAATACCTTTAATGTTGGTTAATATTTGGTTCTCTTATACAATCTTATCAGTTTTTGCTAATATTATTGAAGAAGGTCAAGTAATAGCAACGGATGATATTACAATTATTTCAACATATAATATAAGCCAACAAATAGCAGCATAACTTTTAGCAAAATAAACTTAATGGAACCTTTGCTTATAGAACTTTCGTATAACGATTATTCTTTTTAAATAAAGAAGGACTAGTGTTTTTTACAACCTTAAACTGTCTGTTAAAGTTAGACATATTATTAAAACCAGATTTTTCTGCAACTTCAGAAATTGATAAATCTTCGCTTGATAGCAAAAGTTTACTGGCATGTTCTAACCGTAGTTCATTTAAAAACTGAACATAAGTTTTATTAGTACGTTTTTTAAAGTATTTGCAAAACGCATTTTTAGTCATGTTTGCAACTTCAGCGATAGTATCTAATGTAATCTCCTTTTCAAAATTATTCATAGTGTATTCAAACACATTACGCATTCTATTACCTTCATTGTCAGAGTATTTTTTATCATAAATAAAAGAAGATAAACTTTTGTAATTACATTTTGATGTGATTTTTAAAAGTTGAAGAAGCGTAATGAATCGGTTTAGTTTAGATGAGTTTTCAACTTCAAAAAACAAATCTTTAATTACTTTTTGTTTCGAAGTTACTTTAAAACCATGTTTAGCACGTTTAAAAAATGGTGCTAATTCTTTTAATTCTTCAAGCCCAAAAAAGTAAGGTCCAAAAGATTGATTGGTGAAAAACAAGGTGAGCATATGCGATTTTTTTGAAGCTTCCACATCAGTTTTAAATACATGAGGAATATTACTTCCAATAATCAAAACATCATCTTTGGTATAATAATTTATGGTGTCTCCAACAATTAAAGTGCCTTCACCTTCAACAATATAACTTATTTGAATTTCTTCATGTTGATGCAGTTTGTCGTAAAAGGTATTTGCATAATCTACCTGAAAAACAAAAGCATCGTCTTCAGGTTTTGGTATTTTAAATGGTAAAACTTTCACTTGTATTAAATTTGTTTCAGTGCCTCAATAAACACATCTCATTCAAAAATACATAAATAATACTCTAATTAATTGTTAAAATTTCGTATTTGGATAATATAGTATTTATTTTGGATAAACAGGCATTATTAAGCAAGCCAAACAAACTATAATTTTGCTAAAAAATAAATTATCAAACAATGAGTTTAAAATGGAATGGCGTAATGCCAGCCGTGTTTACATGGTTGAAAGAGTCAAAATCCGGCGCTCTTGAAATTGACCTTGATGCAACACAAAAACAGGCTGCAGGTATTTTAAAAGTTCAAGGAAAGGGCGGAAGCAGAATGAGCGGACTTGTCGGTTCTGGAACTCTGGGTGAGAATAGCTACCTGAGCACCAAACAGCGTCTTTCCTTACTTAAATCCCTTTCTGAGGTTGCTAAAGAATACAATGTCCCGTTGATTAGTGGAGCAGCAGCAGAAACTAAGGAAGAACTTGCCAAAATCGTTGAAGGACTTGCAACAGTTGGAGTTGATACAGTCATGGTCATGCCACCAAAAACTAAGGCGGTTCCTTCTGAAAAAGAAATGTATGAGTACTATGCACTTTCTGAAGAAACTGCAAAAGATGTAGGCGTTACAATTATGCCTTATAATAATCCTGATGCAGCTGGTTATCATGCGCTGTCAACAGATCTTCTTAAAAGACTCTCTGTTCTTCCTAAGGTAACTGCTCTTAAAATATCGACTATAGATGTTTCAATTATTGAAACCTTGGTGTTAGAGAACAAAGACTCAAAAGTTTTGGCAGGAGTAGACACAGTCACTGTACATGCAGGACTTGCAGGTGCATGTGGTGGAATTACAGGTGTTGGTTGTATCTTCCCAAAAGCAAGTGTTACTATGCAGGAGTATGTTTTAAATGGAGAATGGGCAGAGGCAAACAAAATTTCTCAGGCTTTAAATTCATTATCGTATCTGGATGCTCAGCCGTTGCTTATGGAATATCTTAAACTTGCTATGGGAATTCATCATAATGATGTTGCTGGAGGGCTTCGTACCTTTGGGAAGAAATTAACTCAACAGCAAATTGATGATGTCCGTGCAAGATATATTCTGGCAAAAGAAAGACTTGAAATTTTGGACTTAATAGGTTAAGCCTTTCAAATATTACAAGAATGAAAAATCGTTTTGGAGATCGTTTTGCAATCTTATGTGGAGTAGATACATTGGCCTTAGAAAGTGCATTATTGGGAGCAGATGGATTGGTTTGTGCATTTCCTACAGAAACAGTAGCAATTAACAATTTGGTAAATGCAGGTAGAATTCAAGAAGCTATCGAAATTTATCATTGGTTTTTGCCGTTGCTAGAGTTAGATATTAGTACTAAATTAGTGCAGAATCTAAAATATGTATGTTAGAGATAAGACCAACATGCGAAAACTGTAACAAATCATTGCCATTTGATTCTCAAGAGGCAATGATTTGTACATTTGAATGTACCTTTTGTAAAGACTGTGTAGAAAACATATTGCAAGAAGTATGTCCAAACTGTGGAGGAGACTTTGAAAAACGACCAATACGCCCTAAAAACTTATTAGAAAAATATCCAGTGTCAACTAAAATAGTTCATAAACCAGTAGATATTGAAGCGCATTTAAAAAGATTAAATAAAGAATGATAACAGGAAAAAATTACATCGGAAATCAACTTTCAGCAAAAGGAAACAAATCATATAAAACATTTAACCCACAATTAAATATTGAAAATGATAATGTATTTGTTGAAGCCACCTCTGATGAAATAAACACAACGGCAAATTTAGCAGCTAAGGCATTTAAAGAATACTCAAAAAAATCGGGCAAAGAAAAAGCACTGTTTTTAAATACCATTGCAGATGAGATAGAAGCATTAGGCGATGAGCTATTACAGGTGTATTCTTCTGAAAGCGGATTGCCAAATGGAAGAGCCATGGGCGAACGTGGTAGAACAATTGGCCAATTACGTGCTTTTGCAAATCATATTACAGAAGGAAACTGGGTAGATGCATCAATAGATACGGCACAACCAGATAGACAACCTATTCCAAAAACAGATTTAAGAAAAATGAATGTGGCATTAGGCCCAGTTGTAGTTTTTGGAGCATCAAATTTTCCATTAGCATTTTCAACGGCCGGAGGAGATACAGCTTCAGCATTAGCAGCAGGCTGTCCAGTAATTGTTAAATCACATCCAATGCATGCAGGAACTGGCGAAATGGTAGCCTCAGCAGTAATTAAAGCAGCTGAAAAAACGGGTATGCCAAATGGCGTTTTTTCAAATTTGAATAGTAGTGGGATAGAAGTTGGGCAAGAATTGGTAAAACATCCAAAAGTAAAAGCAGTAGGATTTACAGGGAGCATTAAAGGCGGTAGAGCTTTATTTGATTTAGCAACAAAACGAGAAGAACCTATTCCAGTATTTGCAGAAATGGGAAGTGTTAACCCAGTAATAATGTTGCCAAATGCATTAAATAACAAAGCGGCAGATTGGGCAAAAACTTATGCAGGGTCAATTACTTTAGGATCTGGACAATTTTGTACAAACCCAGGATTGTTATTGGGAATTAAAGGAGAAGGCTTAACAACGTTTGCAAATGTTTTATCAGAAGAGATTGTTAAAATAGAACCTTCATGTATGCTGCACCCAAATATTTATGGAGCATACGAAAATAATAAGGCGACAGCTTTGGAACAATCTGAAGTAAATATTTTAGCAGATTATAATTCTGATGTGGAAAGTAATTATGCTAGGCAAACAGTGTCTAAAGTTAAGGTGTCAACATTTTTAGAAAACCCAACGTTGCATAATGAGGTTTTTGGACCATTTTCAATGCTGGTTGAGTGTGAAAACGAAGCACAATTAGAAGAAGTAATTAATAATTTAGAAGGACAATTAACGGGAACAATAATTGCTGATGAAGACGAGTTGATTAATAGTTCTAATATTGTTGATGCGCTGCAAAATAGAGTAGGGCGCATAATTTTCAATGGCGTTCCAACTGGTGTTGAGGTTTGCCCATCTATGCTTCATGGAGGACCTTACCCTGCATCTTCTGATAGCCGCTTTACAGCAGTAGGAGTAGATTCTATTAAGCGATGGGTTCGACCGTTTAGTTTTCAATCTTGGCCAAATGAATTGTTGCCAGACGAATTAAAAAACGAAAACCCACTAGGCATTTCAAGATTGGTTAATGGGAATAAAAGTGTAAATAAAATATAAAGTAAAGAACAATTAATAAGAGTTTGACTAACTCAAATAGAGGCTTATTGGGTGCATTTTATAGCACCCTTTAAGTTTTAAACTATTTACTAAAAAAATTAATTTAAATGGCAAGTAATACTTTTGTATGTATAGATGCTCATACTTGCGGAAACCCTGTAAGAGTCGTAAAAAGTGGAGGCCCACGTTTAGTTGGGAATACCATGAGCGAAAAACGCCAGCATTTTTTAAAAGAATACGATTGGATTAGAAAAGGGTTAATGTATGAACCACGCGGGCATGATATGATGAGTGGCTCCATTTTATTTCCACCGCATAATCCTGAAAATGATTTTGCAATTCTATTTATTGAAACTTCAGGATGTTTACCAATGTGCGGACACGGTACAATTGGAACAATCACAATAGCTATTGAAGAAGGGTTGGTTGTACCCAAAGCCCCTGGAAAAATTAGAATGGAAGCACCAGCTGGTTTGGTTCAGATTGAATATGGACAAAGAGGTAAAAAGGTAGATTGGGTTAAACTAACTAATGTAAAAAGTTATTTAGCTGCAGAAAACTTAACTGTTGATTGTCCAGAATTAGGAGAAATCACTTTTGATGTTGCTTATGGTGGGAATTACTATGCCATAGTAGATCCTCAAAAAAACTTTTCTGGAATTCACGATTTTACAGCTTCAAAAATTATTCAATACTCTCAAGTAGTGAGAGATAGAATCAACGAAAAATATCCAAATAAATTTATTCATCCAGAAAATGAAACGATTAAAGATGTTACACATATGCTGTGGACAGGAAACCCAATTGACCCAAAATCTTCTGGAAGAAATGCTGTTTTTTATGGCGATAAAGCTATAGATCGATCACCATGTGGAACAGGAACATCGGCAAGAATTGCACAACTGCATGCAAAAGGGAAACTTAAAAAAGGAGAAGACTTTATTCATGAAAGTTTTATTGGAAGTAAATTTATTGGTTGTGTTGAAAAAGAAGTATTTTTAGACGGAAAACCTGCAGTAATTCCAAGTATAAAAGGTTGGGCAAGAATATATGGACATAATACAATTACAATAGATGATGATGATCCATATGCATATGGTTTTCAAGTAATTTGATTTTTTATTAAAATGAGTAAAAATATTGTAGTCATTGGTGGCGGAATTATTGGTTTATGTTCTGCATATTATCTTCAAAAAGAAGGACATCAAGTTACTATCGTCGATCAGTCGAATCTTGATTCTGGAGCATCATATGTCAATGCAGGGTATTTATCTCCAAGTCATATTATTCCTTTATCTGCTCCAGGTGTTATGAAAAAAGGAATAAAATGGATGTTTGATAAATCAAGCCCTCTTTATATTAAACCGCGGTTAGATTTAGATTTTTTTAAATGGACTCTTGCCTTTAACAAATCATGTAATATAAAACATGTAAATAAGGCCATTCCTGCAATTAAAAACATTTCGCTTTTAAGCCAAGATTTATATGATGATATAAAACGCGATGAAAACTTTACTTTTCATTACGAGAAAAAAGGTTTACTCATGTTATGTCAAACCAATAAAATGTTAGATGAAGAAATAAAAACGGCTCATTTAGCAAAACAAAAAGGCTTAGATGTAGAAGAAATTAGTATTGACGCTTTAAAACAATTAGAACCAAATGTAGATATAAATGTAAAAGGAGGAACTTATTATAAATGTGATTCTCATACTACACCGCATGAGTTTATGAGCGACATGAAAACGCATTTAAAAAGAGAAGGCGTTGTTTTTTACACCAATGAAAAGGTTGAGGACTTAGAAGTTGAAAATCAAAAAATTTCAGGAATTAAGACTAACAAGCAAACGTTAAAAGCAGACGAATTTGTTTTAGCTGCAGGCTCTTGGAGTTCTATATTAAGTAAAAAGTTAGAACTAAAATTATTGCTTCAAGCTGGGAAAGGATACAGAATTAACTCAGAAAAAGAAACAGGAATTTCTATTCCGGCAATTTTATCAGAAGCGAAAGTTGCTGTTACTCCAATGAATGGGTTTACTCGCTTTGC
Source organism: Gaetbulibacter sp. 4G1 (assembly GCF_002741945.1). Classification (GTDB taxonomy): domain Bacteria; phylum Bacteroidota; class Bacteroidia; order Flavobacteriales; family Flavobacteriaceae; genus Wocania_A; species Wocania_A spongiicola. Next base: position 159,629 of record NZ_MDVN01000022.1, on the reverse strand, counting down.
AGGTACAATGGAGATAGCAGGCATAAATCATAATATTAATAGGGTAAGAGTTGAAGCGATAGCTAATGCTACAAAAAAATATTATCCAAGTATTGAATTAACGCAGGAAGAAAAAAATGGAGCTGCCTCTGGTTTGCGTCCAGTATCTCCAGACGGATTGCCGTATATTGGTAAATCTAATAAATGTAAAAATTTAACTATTGCTACTGGCCATGCTATGATGGGCTGGACAATGGCAACAGCTACAGGGAAATTGGTTTCTGAAATTATTTCTGAACAAAAAACCTCTTTAGATATAACTAGTTACCACCCAGATAGAACTTTTTAATTATGAGGTATGATAAAATTTCTAATACATTATTCATAAAAAACAGAGCTAATTTCTGTTCGAAAATGAGTGAAAATACCATTACAGTTTTAACATCAAATGATGTAAAACACAATAATGCTGATGATGTAATGGGTTTTACTCAAAATAATGATTTGTTTTACCTATCTGGCATTGACCAAGAGGAAACGCTATTGGTTTTATATCCAGACGCTTATAAAAAGGAAAATCGAGAGATTTTATTTATAAAAGAAACGAATGAGCATATTAAAATATGGGACGGCGAAAAGCTAACAAAAAAGCAAGCGAGTGAAATCTCAGGAATTAAACGTGTAGAATGGATTCAAGATTTCGAAATGGTTTTGCAATACATGGCTTTTGAAGCTGAAGGTTTTTATTTAGGACATAACGAACATTTAAAACGTGTAACAAAAAGCCAAGAAACACAACAAGATAGAATGATTAAGTGGTGTAAAGAAAAATATCCTTTACACCAATATTTTCGAGCAGCTAAGGTAACTAGAACGTTAAGGCAAATTAAATCTGAGGAAGAAATTAAATTAATTCAAAAGGCAGCTAATATTAGTATTGAATCGTTTAAACGTGTTTTAAAAACGTGCAAGCCTAATATCAAAGAATATGAGTTAGAAGCAGAATTGACTTATAATTTAATAAAATCGGGAGCTATTCGTCATGCTTTTCAACCTATTGTTGCTTCAGGAAAAAATGCTTGCGCACTACATTATAATACAAATGATGCAGTTTGTAAAAATGATGAAATGGTTTTAATGGATTTTGGTGTTTGTTATGCCAATTATAATAGTGATACAACACGATGTTTTCCTGTAAACGGAAAATTTTCAGATAGACAAAAAGAAGTATATAGTTCTGTTTTGTATTGTTTGAAAGAAGGGAGTAAACTTTTAAAACCAGGAATGATATCGTCTGATTATGAGCAACAAATGGCAACTTTAATTGAAACAGAATTGATAAAGTTAGGCTTATTAAATGCTGATGAAGTTTTAAAACAAGATACAGAAAAACCTCTGTATAAGAAATATTTTATGCATGGTACAGCACACCATATTGGTTTAGATGTACATGATGTAGGCTTGTATTCTCGTCCATTTGAAGTAGGAATGGTTTTAACCTGCGAGCCAGGAATTTATATTCCAGAAGAAGGTATAGGCTGTCGTTTGGAAAACGACTATCTTATTACTAAAGATGGGAATATCAACTTAACCGAAGCTATGCCGATCGAAATTGAAGATATTGAAGCACTAATGAATAATTAAAAAGGATGATTGGAATTGGAGGATCGACAATTGAAGCAGAATTAAATGCTATTAAACCCAAAGCACATTTAGTAAAGCCCATTCAAAAAGAAGAATTTCAGAATCGCATTAAAAAGGCTTGCCGTTTGATGAAAGCTAAAAATGCTCAAGCTTTGTATTTGCATTCAGGAACTAATTTGTACTATTTTACAGGAACTCATTGGAATTCTAGCGAGCGAATGGTTGGAGCCTTATTGTTTCCAAATGGAGAAGTTCATTATATCGCACCTCAATTTGAAAAAGGAACCATTTTAGATTTTATGATTATTAATGGAGAAGTTCATTGTTGGGAAGAACACGAAAGCCCTTTTCAATTATTTAATCAAACCCTTAAAGATAATGGTGTAGCAAATGGTGAAATTTTAATTGACGAAACTACCCCATTTTTTATATCAGAAGGTATTTTAAAAGCCTCACCTGTATATACCTTAATTAATGCAAAACCAGTTATTTCAGGTTGTAGGATGATTAAGTCTGATGCAGAAATTGCCATTATGCAGCATGCAATGGATATTACTTTAGAAGTTCAAAAAGCGGCAGCAAGAATTTTAAAAGTTGGCATTACTGCTAAGCAAGTTGTAGATTTTATTAATGAAGCTCATAAACGATTTGGCGCCACTTCGGGGTCTTATTTTTGTATTGTATTATTTGGTGTAGATTCTTCGTTTCCACATGGTGTAAGTAAACCAAAGAATTTAGAAATGAATGATATGGTTCTTATCGATACAGGCTGTGTATTACATGATTACATATCTGATATTACACGAACTTATGTTTTTGGAGAAGCAAATGATTTACAACGACGTATTTGGAATATAGAAAAGGAAACTCAACAAGCAGCTTTTGATGCCGCTAGGTTAGGGAATACATGCGCTACAATTGATTTGGCATCTAGAAAAGTGTTAGAGTCTCACGGTCTTGGGCCAGATTATAAGCTTCCTGGGTTACCACACAGAACAGGCCATGGTATTGGTTTAGATATTCATGAATACCCATATATTGTTAAAGGAGATGAAACAGTTTTAGAACCTGGAATGTGCTTTAGCAACGAGCCTATGATTTGTGTGCCAAATGAATTTGGGGTTCGTCATGAAGACCATATTTACATGACCGAAAATGGTCCAAAATGGTTTACTAAGCCCATGTATAGTATAGAAAACCCATTTGGATTATAGTAACTTATCTATCTTAAAATAAATCCGTCTTTCATTGGGTCATTAGGGTCAATTACAAAAGTTTGCATGCCAGTAATATAAGCAGTGCCTTCAACTTGAGGAATTACGGCTTTAAATGGACCGTAATTTTCTTCAGAAACAACAGATCCTTTAAAAACAGAACCTGTAATACTTTCAATAGTCATGATTTCTCCAAAATCAATGTCTCCTCTAGTTTTGTGTATGGCCATTCTTCCAGATACACCAGAACCTGTAGGGCATCGGTCTACCTCGCCTTCTGCAAAAATGCAAACATTACGACTGTCATTACCAGAGATTTGCTTATTGTTATCAATAAATATTGTTCCGTATAAATAACTGAGCTCTTCTTCATAAGGGTGTATAATTTCCTTATCAGTTTCCATAACAGCATGTTTGATGTCCATTCCGGACTGAATCAAACTTCTGTAACTTTCAGGGGTCAAATTAAAATTAAAGTTGTTTTTAGCCATGTCAACATAAGCGTAGAAACCGCCCCCATAAGCAAGATCGTAGATTACTTTCCCTAACCCTTCAACATTAACGGCTCTGTCTAGTCCAATCACAAAACTTGGCACACAATGAAACCTTACTCCGGTTACTTTTCCGTTTTCAACATGAGCAAAAGAGGTGATTCTTCCACAAGGTGCATCAATTTTGATTATATTGTCTCCTTCTTTTACATCTACCCATTGCATTTCAATAGCCAAAGTAGAAATAGCAATAATAGCATGGCCACACATGGTTGAATATCCCTCGTTATGTAAAAAAACAATTCCAAAATCACCATCATCATCATTTGGAGGTAATAAAATACAACCATACATATCGGCATGACCGCGGGGTTCAAACATTAATGTAGTACGTAAAAAGTCAAAATTTTCTTTGCAATATCTACGGTACTCTAAAACAGAATTACCTTTTAATTTTGGAAAGCCATCAACAATAACTCTTAAAGGCTCACCGCCAGTATGCATATCAATTGTTTTAATTTGCAACCAATCTTTTGATGGTTCAAAATGGGTTTTATTAAGTATATTTTGATATGTATTATTCATTTTTAAATTTTTTAAAATAATATCCAGCTGCAACTAAATCTTCGAGTGCATGACCTACCGATTTAAATACTGTAATTTCTTTTTCAAAAGTTCGTCCTTTTTGTTTATTTGCACAAAGCTGAAATAAATCGGCTTTGATATGCTCTTTTTTAAGAATGTTTTTTTCAATTGGAATAACAATATCCCCGCTTTCTTTTAATCCGCCTTGAAACGTATCTACAAAAACAGAGGCTTTAACAATGGTTTCATCGTCTGCTTCTCTCATATCTTTTTTGTAAGCCCCAACCAAATCAATGTGTTGTCCTGTTTTTAAATATTTGCCAAAAATCAGAGGTGTTTTAGATAATGTTGCACATGAAATGATATCGACATCTGATATTTTTTCTTTAATTGTTTTAATAGCTTTAATACTAAAACTCTCATTTTTTAATGCCGAAGCTATGCCTTGTGCTTTTTCAAAACTACGCCCCCATATAAATACATTTTTTAAGGGTCTTACTGATGCATGTGCTTTGATGAGGTTAATTGATAATGCTCCAGTACCAACCATTAACATTGAGCTTGAGTCTTTTCGAGATAAATATGCTGAAGCTAGAGCAGATGCTGAAGCTGTACGCTTAACAGTTAAGCTTTTTGCTTCTAAAATGGCTTTTATAGTTCCTTTTACGGCATCAAAATATATATATGTACCTTGTATTGAAGGTAAATTAAATTGTCTGTTTTCAGGACTTACGGTAACTATTTTTACGCCAGCATCTTTATTTGGATTCCAAGCAGGCATTAATAATAATGTAGAATCAGCATTAACTTCTGGGTTTGGAAAGTCATGATGATGCCGCATTGGGATGATTGTTTTATTGTTAGAGAATCCATGCTTTAGTTCTTGAATTAATTCAGAAAACACAGTATTATTTTCAATAAAGGCATCGTCTATTTGTAAAATCTTTTCCATGAGTTAAATGTAACAAAATCATTATTTTTAATTCAATATTATTTACGAATAAACTAAAATGATACTTAATATGGATAATATAATACAGATGTCATTTTTTTTGAAAGCTTATCTTTAAAACTTAAAATGATCACAAATGAATTCTATTAAAAAAATATTAGTCTTATTTTTAGTAAGCATTAGTATATATTCTTGTAAAGAGTCCAAAGTAAATTTTGATGCTTTAACTTTTGAAGAGCAGTTAAAAGTATTATTTCCTACTGCAGAGATAAGTCCAGTAAAGGTAGAAGATCATTTTAAGAATGCGTATCAACTTATTTTAAAACAACCTTTGGATCACAGCAATATTAAAGCAGGGAGTTTTAATCATTATGTATACATATCTCATACAGATTATTTAAAGCCTACAGTTTTGGTAACCGAAGGGTATAGTGCCAAACATAAAACTTATGAATTGAGTAAGGTTTTACAGTCTAACCAAGTTATGGTTGAGTATCGATTTTATGGTAAGTCTAGACCAGAACCAATTCCGTGGGAATACTTAACTAACGATCAGGCAGTTGAAGATTATCATGCATTAATTAATAAATTGAAACTACTTTATAAAAACAAATGGATTTCTACAGGAATAAGCAAAGGAGGAGAAACCACTTTAATTTATAAGTCTAAATACCCTAGCGATGTTGACGTGTCTGTGCCTTATGTAGCGCCTATGATAAATGGTTTGGAAGACCAACGTACAAATGATTTAATTAATACGGTTGGAACTATTGAATGTAGAAATAAAATAAAGGAACTTCAAAGAACAGTACTAAAAAATAAAGACAAAGCGCTTGAAATTTTTAAAGAAATAGCCAATGAAAATAAGATGACATTTACTGAGGTTCCTTATGAAGAAGCTTTAGAATATACTGTACTAGAATTTCCTTTTTCTTTTTGGCAATGGCGAGGAGATAAGTGCGAGGAAATACCTAGCAAAGATGCACCAATTGGTGATTTGGTAAAATATATGCATAAAACAGTTGGTATAGATTTTTATAGTGATGAAGGTTATACTAAATACTTACCATCGTTTTATCAGCATATGAGGGAATTAGGATATTATGGTTTTGATTTAGAGCCTGTAAAGGATTTACTTAAAGTAGTTAAATCGCCTTCAAATTTGCGGTTTGCTCCAACTGATGTAGATTTAACATATAACCCCGAGTATATTAAAAAAGTTAGAGATTATGCTGAAAATAAAGGGAATAATATTTTATATATATACGGTGCTTACGATCCGTGGGGAGCATGTGCGCCAACACCTGCACCAGATGTAGATGCTTTAAAGATGGTTTTAGAAGACGGACATCATGGAACTAGAATAAAACACTTTTCTGAAAAAGATCAGCAAAAAATATACAACAAGTTAAGTGAATGGTTGGGTGATAATATAGAAGTCTTTCCTTTAAAAGAATAATACATAAGTTATTATAAATCTAAGTTTTCAATATCTAGTCGCATACTTATCATATGCTTTTTAAAACCAACTTTTTCATATGCTCTAATAGCAGATGGGTTATCCTCATAAACATCTAATCTAATTTCGGTTATTTCTTTAGTTTGGCACCATTCTAAAAGAGCCTGCATTACTAGCTTGTTATAACCATTCCCTCTATGTTTTTTTGGTACAAACATAAAACCTAAATACCCTTGCTTGTCGTGTTTTAAATAATGTCTGTCTTCTTTTATTTTTGCGTAACCAGAAGCAACTATTTCATTATTTAATTCAGCGACAAATAATTCTGAATCCTTATTTTTTATAAACTCTGTAACATCATAATAACTTATTTTTCCTTCCTTAATGGTAATATCCATTGGTCGTTCGGCTTCAATAAGTCCTTGTTCAAACTCTAATAAAATAGGGACATCATTTAAAGTAGCTTTTCTAACAATTGGTTGCATAACTTAACTAGATGTATCAGCAATAATTTTCCACTCACCATTAATTTTTTTGAAAATAATCATGAAAATCCCATCGGCGTTTCCAACCACACGTTTTAAATGATATTCACCTAAAACAAAGTAAGCTCCCTCGCTAATTTTAGAAATATCGTTAATTTTAAAGCTTAATTTACCTGTGTGGTCTTCGGTTGGATAACTTTTTTTATAGCGCTCTAAAGTATTCTGCCACCCATAAGTAACACCATTACTGCCATAAAATTTAAGCGAGTCGCTTTTCCAATAGCCTTCCATAAACTTTTCAATATTGTTTTTAGACCAAGCAATTCTTTGTGCTTTTAAAACACTTTGAATAGCTTTTTTATCTTCATTCTCAGTAGATTGAGCATTGCCATAAAAAAAAGTTGTTATAAATAGTATTAAAATAAGGTGCTTCATAATAAATATTATATGTTTTAGCAAAAGTAAAAATAGCAAAATCTTATTTTAAATGTGGTTGCTCATCGATTAATTTTGCATTTATTATTTTTTTATCTAGAGTTAAAATCTATTTATCGATAAAATAATGTAAAACCTTTTTTGTGTTTATACATTTATATGAAAATCAATTAATTAGTCTCCCTCAAATTTATTGTTTAACCAGTACAAATATCTTATATTATGGAATTAGAGATTTCAAGCTACAACAATTTTTTTAAAATGAAAGGCATTCTTAGTAAGCGTAACTTGGGCGTATTTAAGAATGAATTTAATAATATTTTTGATAAAGTAGGCGCACTTACTATTAGCATTGAAAACATTGAGTGGATGGATAAATATGGCGTAAATGCTTTAGCAGAGTTGCATTATGAGGCTATATCTAAAAATAAGAAAATGTCTATAATTGGTTTAGGATGCAAAGATTTATATGAGCATTTTAAATCTGATTTTGCAGCGTAAAAACAAACATTACAACGCGTTTTTTTGATGCTTATAAAAGGCATCAGCTTGAAGTTGCATAAGTTCCCTCGCTTTTTTGCGCTTGTAAGTATACAATTCTTCTTCATTTTCTATATCACTATAAATGCGATCGTTAATGGCATAATCTGTTTTTAACAAGGCTTCTCTTTGATTTGTATTTTGGAGTACTGTTGTTTTTATAGCAGTTTCTTGATCTTCAAGTTTAAAATCATATGCTCCTTTTGGCGATAATAATTTGGCCAAAATTGGAGATGTTTCAATAGCTAAAAACAATAAGAATATAAAAAATGATGGCAACCAAGGAAGTTTTCCTAAAGCATTAACCCGAGCCATTAAACCATCAAAATTACTAATTATGGGCTGTGTGTTTACAACCTGAGTCTCATAATCACCTTTAAGTTCTGCTATTTTATTTTCAGCAGTTGCAATTTTAGATTTGTTTTCTTCCTTTAGTAGTTGTAATTCAGCTAATAATGCATCGTGCTTTTCTCTTTTTTCTTTATAAACAGGTCCTTTGCCTAGCAATTTTGTACCAGCAGTTCCTTCAGCTTCTGCAATGTAAGTGTCGTATAGTGCATTTACCTCAGTTTCTTTGGTGTCTATTTCATTTTGTAAGCCTTTTATTTCACCTTGAAGTGAAGCAATGTTTGGATTGAATTGCTCAGCAATTTGTTGTTGGTTAGCTAATGTTAAATCATTCTTCTGTTCTAGCAACACTTGATTAATTTCTTTCTCAAATATTTTTAATTCTAAAGGTTTTGAGATTACTATGGCTATAATTATCGCTAGTATTATTCGAGGAGACGCCTGTATAAGTTCATCAATAACATTGCCTGTTTTTTTAATTGTTGAAACAATATAACGGTCTAAGTTAAAAATGAGTAAGCCCCAAATTAAGCCAAAAAATATAGCTGTATAAAGATTGTCGAAAACTGTGTAAAGCGCATAACTAGATGCGATAAAGGCCATAACGGCTGTAAAGAAAACAGTAGCACCAATTCCTGCGTATTTATTTTGTTCACCAACAGAACATGTTTCCAAAATGTCCGTATCTGAACCGGAGCAGATAATAAAAAAGCGTTTTAACATGGTGTGATTGATTTTGATTGATTGCTTATTAGAACGCTGAAACTGACATTTTGTTACATTATAGAGCTAAAAAAAGCCTAAAGATTTTTTTAGGCTTAATTTTAATTAATTTAATCTTCTTTGATAACTATGGGTTTTGTTGAAAGCTGAACAACATAATCGTTATCATTTGAATGATTTGTAGTAATGCTAATGTTCTTGTTTTTAGTTAAGATACTTATGGCCTTTTTTGAAGATATTTCCTTTTTATTATAGTAAAACTTAGCTCCTTTTTTTGCCATATCTTTTACGTGTTCTAAAGGGCTTTTTGGAGGCGGTGGCGGTGGTGGAACTTCAACAACTTCCCTTACTTCTACAGGTGCAGGAACTTCTCTTACTTCTACAACTTTTACAGGTGTTGGTTCTGGAGCTGGAACTTCAACAACTCCTCTTAATTTAGATGGCTCACCTGGAACTGGAGGTGGAGGTGGAAATACTGGAAATGGCTCAGCTTTTTTTCTTTGTTCTACAGTCATAACCCTATAAATGTAATTTAAGCGTTCAACTTCCTTGTTTTTTATAATAACTCTACCTTGAGGATTATTGTATTTTTTTGCCAATCTATTGTATTCTGCAATTTCTTTTTGAGTTGCTTTTTTTTGATATACAGATTGTTCTGTTGTGTTTTCAGTTTCAATTATAGCTTTATTGCTAAAGCTATAAATTAGAATTGCTAATAAGGGTAAAATAATAAGGCTTCTAAGCCAAATAATTGTTTTTGACGTTTTTGTTTTCATAACTGTAAATCGTTTTTTGATTAATGAATAATTGATGGCATTTACTATTTGTTGATTTTGATTATCTCGAAAGCTATTGGGAGACGAGAATGTGAGCAATGTTTTTTGGTAAGTTGATGAGTCTATACCTTGCTTTAAAACGGCATGATCTGCTAAGAATTCATGATTAAGCTTAATGTCTTTTTTTATGAAATAAAGCAAAGGATTAAACCAAAATAATATTTGAAATAATTCAACAAACAATATATCTAAAGCATGCTTTTGTTTTGCATGAATTTGTTCGTGCAACAATACTTCGTCGGGAATTAATTTGTTTTCATATTTAGTCTTGTTTAGAAAAATATAATTTAAAAAAGTATGCGGAATAATTAAATCGTTCAATAAAACATTGATAAAGTTTTCGCTTTTGAGTTTTGGATTTGTTTTTATTTTTTGAAATAATCTGTATATGTTTTTAAAGAACCTAAATAAAAATATTATTAGACCTAAGACATAAATACTCCATAAAATAACTGGAAGAAGATCGTAGAATGTTTTGCTCTGATCTGTTACTTCAATAGGTAGAGCATTCTCAAAATCTGTTTTTGATAATTCGATATATTCTGTAAAAGTTATAAGCGGTATGCTAATAGAAATTAAAATTACCCCAATTAAATAAAAACGTTTAAAAGTGTGTGCGCTAGTTTTTTCTAAACATAGTTTATAGAATACCATAAAAACAGCTAAACAAGCACTGGATTTTAATACAAACAAAAGCATAATTATTTCTTTTTAATTTCGTTATCAATTAAGGCTTTTAAATCTTCCAACTCTTCTTTTGTAAGGTTGGTTTCCTTGGTGAAAAATGATGCAAACTGTGATGCGCTATCGTTGAAAAAATTTTTTATTAAACCATTTACGTGTTTGGAGAAATAATCTTTCTTTTTTACCAAAGGGTAGTATTGTCTTGAATTTCCGAATAAATTGTATGCAATAAAACCTTTGTCACTCATGCGTTTTAAAAGCGTTGCTACGGTTGTGGTGGCTGGTTTTGGTTCTGGATAAGCCTCAAGCAAATCTTTCATGAATGCTTTTTCGAGTTTCCATAAATGATTCATTAAATCTTCTTCGGCTTTTGATAATTTCATTTTCTACAGAGTTAGAATTACTTCTACAAATGTAGAGTAAATATTTTGATTCTACAAGTGTAGAGTAAAAAAATATTTTTTGAAAATAAAAATGAGATTTTGACAGTACTCGACTTGATAAATAAGTAGTGGTTAACTGCTTTTTCTAGACCGAATACTTTCAATAACTACGGTTGAAAGAATAATGAGGCCTCCAAAAAAAGTATTCCTTGTTGGTATTTCGTTTAAGAAGATGAATGCTATAATAATTCCTAAAATGGGTTGAGTGCTACTAATGATACTGGCAGTGCTTACCGTAAAATGGTTTAAACTATTAACTAACATAGTGTGGCCAATGGCAGTAGTAATTACTGCTAGAATTATTATATAAGGGAATTGTGTAGCTATGCCAGATGTATCCATAAAAAATAGCATAGGTGATAAAACAATGGTAATGATACCAATTTGATATAACATGATTGCGGTACCATTGTAATTGGTTACCAATTGTTTTGAAATAATGTTGCGAATAGCATAAAATAGTGCAGAAGCTAAACCGAATAAAATACCTTTTAAGTGAGCACTTTCCAAACTAAATTCTGGCGCTAAAATATAAATGCCTATTAGTACCATAATTCCAAGGAATATATAAATTGGATCGAACTTTACTTTTATAAATAAAGGTTCTAAAAATGCTGTTAGTATGGGGTAAACAAATAATGAAAGCATACCAATAGCTACATTGGATAACTTTAAAGCATAGAAATATGTAATCCAATGAGCTGCTAAAAAAACACCACTAATTATAAAGAGGATGATTTCTTTTTTTGATTTTAATTTGAGGCTAATTTTTTTATAACGACAAAACGCAAATAGTAAAACTGAAGCAATAATTGAACGCCACCAAATAATAACAGGAATAGACATATCTATATATTTACCTAAAGCTCCAGAGGTACTTATAAAAAGTGTAGCCAATAAAAGTAGAAGAAGGTGTTTGCTATGTTGGTTGTTCATTTATTAACGCTTGTTGTGTTAGCGATTGCAACGGCATCCTTTTGCTTTTTTGCAAAAGATATAGTGAAAAGCGCGACCGCCTTTTGCTACTTAAAAGCAAATGGCGGTAACACCCAAAATATTATTTAGATAATTCGGTAAAATACTTGTAAAACAACGGAATAGTTTCGATTCCTTTTAAATAATTGAAAACTCCGAAATGCTCGTTTGGAGAATGAATAGCGTCACTATCTAACCCAAAGCCCATTAAAATAGTTTTGCTTTTTAATTCTTGCTCAAATAACGATACAATAGGAATACTGCCACCACTTCGTTGCGGAATTGGTGTTTTTCCAAAAGTGTCTTGATATGCTTTACTTGCCGCTTGATACCCTAAACTATTTATTGGGGTTACGTAACCTTGCCCACCATGGTGTGGTTTTACTTTTACAATAACACCAGCTGGAGCAATGCTTTCAAAATGTATTTTGAACAATTGGGTAATCTCTTCCCAATCTTGATGTGGAACCAAACGCATCGATATTTTTGCGTACGCTTTACTAGCAATAACGGTTTTAGCACCTTCGCCTATATACCCTCCCCAAATACCATTAACATCTAGCGTAGGGCGGATAGAATTTCTTTCGTTTGTGGTGTAACCTGCTTCACCATAAACAGCTTCAATATCTAGTGCTTTTTTGTAGCTTTCTAAACTGAAAGGAGCTTTAGCCATTTCTGCACGCTCTTCTTTTGATAGCTCTTCTACTTTATCGTAAAAACCAGGAATTGTTATATGATTGTTTTCATCATGAAGTGACGCAATCATTTTGGTTAATATGTTTATAGGATTTGCTACAGCACCACCATATAAACCAGAGTGTAAATCGCGGTTAGGGCCAGTGACTTCCACTTCCACATAGCTCAATCCGCGTAGGCCTGTAGTAATTGAAGGAGTGTCATTGGCTATCATACCAGTATCGGAAATTAGAATAACATCATTTTTTAGTTTTTCTTGGTTTTCTTTTACAAATATGGCAAGGTTTGAGCTTCCTACTTCTTCTTCACCTTCAATCATAAATTTAACATTACAAGGCAATTGATTTGAAGATGTCATAAATTCTAATGCCTTAACGTGCATATACATTTGTCCTTTATCGTCGCATGCTCCACGAGCAAAAATTGCGCCTTCGGGATGGCGTTTTGTTGTTTTAATTATGGGTTCAAAAGGAGGTGAATGCCACAAATTTAAAGGATCTGGTGGTTGTACATCATAATGGCCATAAACTAAAATTGTTGGTAAATTTTTGTCAATTATTTTTTCGCCATAAACAATAGGATATCCTTTAGTTTCGCAGATTTCTACATGATCGCATCCTGCATTTTCAAGACTAATTTTTATTTTGTCGGCAGTTTTAAGTACATCATTTTTGTATGCTGAATCGGCACTTATTGATGGAATTTTTAGGAGTTCCACGAGTTCGTTTAAAAAGCGTTGTTTATGCGCTTTAATATATGATTGTATGTTATCCATATGGTGTTTGTAAAGTTCTTATCAAAAGTATAAAAAAAGAATGTTTTTAATGATAAAGAAGTTTGCAATTTAAAAATCTTGTTTATATTTGCAGTCCTTTAGCGGGCGTGGTGGAATTGGTAGACACGCTAGACTTAGGATCTAGTGCCGCGAGGTGTGGGAGTTCGAGTCTCCCCGCCCGCACTGTAAAGGAAAAGGCTTCTCAAATTTGAGAAGCCTTTTTTATTTTTGTTAAGTATAAATATAATTTGATAACTTCTTAATGTTATCGATAAGTAGTTGTAAGAATATTTTTAAGAGATTTATTTCAGTCTTCAAAATAAAGAATACTAATCTACCATTTAATAGATCAAAGTAAAATGTAAAAGGCGAACAGATGTCCGCCTTTTGCCCCAAATCAACCATAAACTTAACCTACTTATTAAAGTTATGGATATTCAAACATAAGGTTATATACTTTAATAACAACCTAGAATGTAATATAAGGAGGCTATATTCTAATAAATGGGTAAAAACAATAATAACTGTTTTAATGTTGAGTCTATAAGCACCATTTTTTTTAGTATTTTACTAAAAAAAGTCTTCAATGAATCTTAAAAAGGGAGAATGTAATTATTAAATTATCTGCTGACAATAATGCTCTTTTGTTTCTTTAGGCATAATTCGTTCAAACAAATTCTCTAAAGTTGTTATGCTATGATCTCCAATATTTTTTGTGTTGAAAACAAAACTATTGCCAGAATATAATCGGATAATTAAGCATGAATTAATAAAAATAATTTTCTTTATATCTTTAATTTTAATGTGATGTCCCTTAAGGCTATTAAATCTTATAAAGATAGCTTCTTTGTTGTATCTAATATAGTTTGTGAAAATAAAAGGACTAAATAAACCTATTATTTCTGCTAGAATAAATACTATAAGATATATGTACCAATCTAAGTTTTCATTAGTTAGAAGAAGCAGTATAGCTATAGGAATAAAAATAAGCAAACTTAAATAATGCCTATTTATACTTTCAAAATAAATTTTTTCCATAACATCAAAACTATAGAGAACATTTATATTGGCAAATGCTAATGTAATAAGCGCTAAGTATTCCGAATAAACGGTTTTTGCACACTGATATTTTAGGCTAAATCTTATAAAAAGGCAGAATTTTCATCTGTTTATTATATAAAGTATTCAGTAGTAGATTTAATTTCTTTTAAAACGAAATAACTTTCCAGAACACCAATGTTTTCAATTTTCGATAATTTTAATCGAACAAACTCATGATATTCGTCAAGGCTATCTAAATTAATTTTTAAAAAAAAGTCAACTTTCCCAGCCATATGATAGCATTCCTGTACTTCTTTTAAGGCTTTGATTTGCTTATCAAATTTATCAATAAAGCCTTCATTATGATATCTTAGTGATACCATACAAATAGCGGTTATGGGAATATTAAGAAGTTTTTTATTTAAAAGTGCTACATACTTTTTAATATACCCTTTTTTTTCTAATCTTCTTATGCGTTCATATACTGGCGATGGAGTTAGATTAAGTATTTCTGCAACTTCTTTAGTTGTTTTTTTTGAATCTTTTTGTAGAATTCTTAAAATTTTAAGGTCTACTTCGTCTAGCTTTTCCATTTGAAGATAAATTTTCTTTTTTTATGTTTAACGAATATTATTTAAAGATTATATTTCTTATGAAGAGATAAATAAAAGATAAAATTACTTATTTTTTTATTATTAAAAGCTTTTTTAATTGTAAAATAAGCAAATTATTTAATTTTATTCTTTTAATATTTTAATAAGAATGAGCCAAGAAATCATATTAATAACTGGATCTAGCGGACAATTAGGGACTGTTTTAACAAAAAAGCTACAAAAGAAATATGGTGTTGATAATGTAATTGCCTCTGATTTGAGGTATGATAGAGATTTTAATGGGCAATTTGAAGTTCTTGATGTTTCAAATTTTGAAGCGATAAAAGCGATTATTTTAAAGTATAAAATCACTCAAATATATCATCTTGCGGCAATTTTATCTGCAAATGGAGAGAAGGCTCCTTTAAACACTTGGGATATAAATATGAAAACCTTTTTTAATGTTTTAGAAGTTTCAAGATTATACAATATCAAAAAAGTCTTTTTCCCAAGTTCTATTGCAGTGTTTGGCAATAATGTAGAACGATTAAATACACCACAATCTTCTAATTTAACACCCACAACAGTTTATGGAATTAGTAAAGCTGCTGGAGAAAACTGGGGAAATTATTATTATGAAAAATATGGATTGGATGTTCGTTCTTTGAGGTATCCAGGTGTTATAGGGTATCAATCTTTACCTGGTGGAGGTACTACCGATTATGCTGTAGATATTTTTCATAAAGCAGTTAATAATCAGAAGTTTGAATGTTTTTTAAGTGCATCAACCGTGTTGCCTATGATTTATATGGATGATGCAATAAGAGCGACATTAGAGCTAATGGAAGCTCCAAAGGAGAGAATAACTGTTAGAACATCATATAACATTGCCGGGTGTAGTTTTAACCCAAAACAATTAGCGACAGCCATAAAAGAAATTCATCCAAATTTTCAGATAACATACAAGCCAGACTTTAGGCAAGATATTGCAAATTCTTGGCCAATGAGTATAGATGATTCCGATGCTAAAAAAGATTGGGATTGGCAACCTAAATTTGATTTAAAGTTAATGACAGATGTCATGCTTAGAAACTTAGAACTTAAATACAATAACAACCCTATAACTATATAATTTATGTACGGCAATTTAAAAGATGATTTAATAACAGAAATTGAAACTATTAAATCTAACGGTCTTTATAAAAATGAACGTATAATTACCTCAAAACAAGGAGCAAGTATAAGCACGACAACTCAAGAAGAGGTTCTAAATTTTTGCGCCAATAATTATTTAGGGTTAGCTTCTAACTCTGAAGTTATTGAAGCTGGAGTAAATGCCATTAAAAACTATGGTTTTGGTTTGTCATCGGTGAGATTTATTTGCGGTACACAAGACATTCATAAAGAACTGGAGCAAAAAACCGCACAGTTTTTAGGCATGGAAGATTGCATTTTATATGCTGCAGCTTTTGATGCCAATGGAGGTTTATTTGAACCTTTGCTTTCTGCAGAAGATGCAGTTATTTCTGATGCTTTAAACCATGCCTCTATTATTGATGGTATTCGTCTTTGTAAAGCAAAAAGGTTTAGATATATACATAACGATATGTCTAGTCTTGAAGAACAACTTATACAAGCGAGTTCTTCTAGGCGTAGATTAATTGTAACTGACGGATCTTTTTCAATGGACGGAACTATTGCACAATTAAATAAAATTTGCGATTTAGCTGATAAGTATAATGCTTTAGTAATGATAGATGAATGCCATTCAACAGGATTTATGGGCGCTACAGGTAGAGGGATTCATGAGTATCATAATGTTATGGATAGAGTTGATATTATTACTGGTACATACGGTAAAGCTTTAGGAGGTGCTTCAGGAGGTTTTACAGCAGCTAGAAAAGAGATTGTTGATATTTTAAGGCAAAACTCTCGCCCTTATCTATTTTCAAATACTTTGGCGCCAGCTATTGTTGGAGCAACTTTAAAGGTACTAGACAAAATATCAAATTCAACAGAGTTAAGAGATAAACTAGAAGAAAACACAAAGTATTTTCGCTCTGAAATGACGGCGGCAGGGTTTGATATTATATCAGGACATCACCCTATAGTTCCAATTATGTTATACGATGCAAAATTGGCTCAGAGCTTTGCTAAGTATTTATTAGAAGAAGGTATTTATGTTATTGGTTTTTTCTTTCCAGTGGTACCTAAAGGAAAAGCCAGAATAAGAGTGCAATTGTCTGCTGCACATAATAAAGAACATATTCAAAAAGCCATTAAAGCTTTCGTTAAAGTAGGTAAAAAGTTAGAAGTTATTTAGGAGCTTTTAATATTAAATAGTAAAAACATAAACGACATAACCTTTTCTTTCATCTTTTTCCTAAGAATTGAGAAGGCCTTAACCATTTGTTTTTCAACAGTATTGACAGATACATTTTGATATTCTGCAATTTCAACATATGTAAGGCCGTCCTGCTTACTTAGTAAAAAGGTTTCTTTGCACCTAGGTGGTAATTGTTCTATTTCATTTTGTACAAGAGTCATTAGTTTATTTGTTTCAGGAATATCCTTTATTTCAATAATTGTCTCTAAGCCTTCTATATATTTTTTTTCTAAAATTGTAACGGCTATTTCTTTTCTATATTGATCTATAAATTCATTGTAAACTGATTTATAAAGGTAATTCTTAATAGAAATATCAGGACTTAATTTTTTCCGATTTATCCACATTCTGGTAATAACATTTTGGACAATATCTTCTGATTTGAAATTATCTCTAGCAAGATTACTAGCATAATCACATAACTTTTTATAATGGAGATCTACCAAATAAGAATATGCAGCAGTATTACCTTTTCTAAGGTGTTTTATGAGTTTTTTTTGATTAGAAAATACGTAGCGCAATTAGATAATATGGAATTAAGTTAAAACAAATTTAATTTTTTTTTAATAAAGCGTGGTGGTATAGTAATTTTAGTTTCGTTATACAAATATAGATGCCGTAAAAGAAATGGATAAAAAGACCGAAATAATAATTACAAAGTTTCTTACTAATGAAGCAAATATTGATGAGCTTAGGCAGTTGGAATTATGGATAAGTAATCCTAAAAACGAAACATTGTTTTTTGAATATATTAAGACTAACGCTTATGCTAATATGCTTGTAAGTAAGTATGATATTAGAAAAGCTAAGAAAGATATATTAGGTAGTATAAGAAAAGAAAAACGTAAAAATAGTAATATAGTAAAGTACGTTGCTGCTGCAGTTTTTATAGGAATATTGGCTTCAAGTTATTTTTTCAGAGATAATATATTTTATAATCCTGTAGAAAACAGCCCAATAATTGTAAATAATATTGAATCTGGTACAGATAAAGCCACATTAACACTAAGTGATGGTTCTGTTGTAGAATTGGAAAAAGGAGAGTCTTTTAAAACTAAAAATGCAAACAGTAATGGAGAACAAATAGTTTATGGCTCTGCTAACAAAAATAAACCATCCGAAATAGTATATAATTATCTTACAATACCTAGGGGAGGTCAGTTTTTTGTAAAACTCTCAGATGGAACCCAAGTTTGGTTAAATTCTGAATCTCAACTAAAATACCCAGTAAGTTTCATTGAAGGAGAAACCCGTAGAGTAGAATTAATATATGGCGAAGCGTATTTTGATGTATCTCCAAGTACAAAACATAAAGGCTCAAAATTCAAAATACTTTCTGATGTTCAAGAAATTGAAGTTATAGGAACAGAGTTTAATATTAAGGCTTATAAAGATGAAAGTGCTATATATACAACGCTAGTTGAGGGTAAAGTTTCGGTTAAAAATAATGATAAAACAGAATTTTTAAAACCTAACCAGCAATCTGTTATTGATGTATCTACTAATAATATAAGGATTAGAGAGGTTGATGTTAATAGTGAAATTAGTTGGATTAATGGAGAATTCATTTTTTACAAAAAGCCATTAAAAGAAATAATGAAAGTGCTTTCTAGATGGTATGATGTTACTATAATTTTTCAAAATAAATCTTTTGAAAACACAGAATTCAATGGAGAGTTAGGTAGAGATCAAAAAATAGAAGACGTATTAGATTTAATCAAAAAAACAAAAATTATTAATGCTTATGAAATAAACAATAATACTATCATATTAAAATAAAAAGAGGGTCGGAAGTATTAACATCTCACCGCAAACATTTCCTCCCCCTTTAGGTAATTAATCAATTAAATGTAACTAATTAACACATGCAAATTTATGAAAATTAAACCAACTAAAGTTTTGTTCTTTTTTAGAAAGAAACTACTAACAATCGTTATGAAAACTTTAATATTCTTTTTCTGCTCCGTAGTTTTCAGTTTAACTCCGAACAATGTTTTATCCCAGAATGTAAAAGTCGTTATTGACCAGGATAAAACTGTAAGTATTGATGAGGTTTTTAAATTAATCAGTAATCAAACAGATTATAAATTTATTTATAAAACAGATTTATTTAAAGACTTGCCTAAGGTTCATATTACTAAAGGAACCATCAGGCTACACAAGTTATTGAAGAAATGTTTTTCAGTCAGTAATTATAATTTTGAGGTTTCAGAAAATAACTCAATCGTTATTAATGAAAAGCCAGAGATAATAATTAAAAAAAATAAACAAAAAACACTAACGGGTACAATAACCGATAATTATGGTGTTCCGTTACCTGGTGTTAATGTTATAGTTAAAGGAACTTCAACAGGAACCTCAACAGATTTTGATGGAAATTTTAGTTTAGATGTAGAAGAGGGAGCTATTCTTGTTTTAAGCTATATAGGTTTTAAAACAGTTGAAATTGTTGTTGGAAACCAAACAGAAATCAATGTTACTTTAGAGGAAGATGCAGCAAGTTTAGATGAGGTTGTGATTAATGCCTTAGGTTTTGCTGTTAAGACAGATAAACTAGGTAGTGCTGTATCTAGTGTTAAAGCAGAAGCGATGACTCGATCCGGAGAAACTTCTGTAGCGAATGCTATACAAGGTAAAATGTCTGGTGTTAATATTACACGCTCAAATGGCGATCCTGGTTCTGGTTCTAATATTAGAATTAGAGGAGCTAATACTATCTTTGGAAGTACGCAACCACTCATTATTGTTGATGGTATTCCTGTAAGTAATAGTAACTCGCAAGGTGGTGCTAGTTCGTCTACAGGAAACGGTACATCACAACAATCTCGTTTAAATGATATTAACCCTAATGATATTGAAACCTTACAAGTTTTAAAAGGCGCATCAGCTGCAGCGTTATGGGGGTCAAGAGCATCAAATGGAGTAGTAATTATTACAACTAAATCTGGAAAAAAAGGATTTAAAGTGTCTTTAAAAACATCTTTAGCTCTGGACGAAGTTAACGCAACTGCACCTCTTCAATCTAATTATGGTCAAGGATTAAGTGGTAGGTTTAGATATGGTTATTTACACGGTTGGGGAGATGAAATATCAACCAGATCTGGAGGAGAAGATGCATTTGATACTTCGGGAGCTTACTTTATAGGAGACCAAACAGGTAGAATATATTATGATATTCCAGATGGAACTTCTACAAATCTTCACGGAGGTAAAAATTCTAAAGAAACATTTTTACAAAAGAATTTCGATCAAGTATTCCAAACAGGAATATTGTTAGAACAATCCGTTAGTATAAGTGGTGGAGATGATAATAGTAATATCTTTTTCAGTTTAGGAAATACAGATCATGAAGGTGTTGTTAGAAATAATGACTATAAAAGACATACTGTAAATTTGAGTGCTTCTCGGAAGTTTAGTGACTTTATCAGTTTAAAACTTAAAGGTAAATATTCAAGAGTAAGTGCTAACAGAATTCAGCAAAACTCAAATACTGCAGGATTATTACTAGGGTTTTATAGAAATATTTCAGATTTTGATATTGAAGATTATACAGGAACTTATGTAAGTGCCTCTGGTGCAGAAACAAGTGGCCGTCATAGATCATATCGAAACCCGATAGGAGCTAGTGAAAGACCATTCTATAATAACCCATTATGGACAACCAATAAACAAAAAGCACCAAATATTGTAAATAGGCACATATACTCTGCAGAGCTTGATGTTTTTCCAATTAAGGGCTTAAATGTTAAGTTAAGAGGTGGTGTTGATACTTATAGTGATGATAGAACTTATTTATATCCAAGAGGATCGGCTAGAACAGGATCTCAACCACGACTTGAAGGTAACTTAACATTTGAAAGCATAGGGGCTACAGAATTGAATTTTGATGCTATTGCTAAGTATGATACAGATATTAATGAAAAAATTACCTCTTCGTTTGTGTTGGGCTGGAATGTTAACGATAGAAAGTTTAATAGAGAAACTACTGTGGGTAGTGACTTTATAGTAAATGCTGAAATTTATACTTTAGATAATTCACGAATAATTCAAGCTGATAATTTTATAAGTCATCGTAGATCCAACAGGGGGTTTGCAACTGCAAATTTTGGAATAGATAACCAACTATTTATAGATTTATCTGGTACAGTAGAAGCAGCTTCAACAATTAATAAGCCATTCTTTTATCCAGCGGCTAGTGCTGCATGGCAATTCTCAGATGCTAGCTTCTTCCCAGAAGATAGTTTTATAAGTTTTGCAAAAGCTAGGTTAAGTTGGGGTAAAGTAGGTATTCAACCAGGAATTTACCGAAGCGCTACAAATTATGAAGGAGATTTCACTTATAGTAATGGTATTTTTGGTAACCTTTCTTCAACTAACCATGGAGGAGGATTTAGGTTAGATAATCAATTAGGAAATGCAGATTTAAAACCAGAAATAAAAACAGAAATTGAAGGAGGTTTAGAGTTACGCTTTTTTAATAATGCATTGTCTACAAGTTTCACATATTACTCAAATGATATTGAGGATATCCTATTAACTTTAGATAGAGCTCCAAGTGGAGGCTTTACAAGTATTTATACTAATGGAGCTGCAATGAAAAATAATGGATTTGAGTTTGAGTTTAATGCCAATCTATTAAGAGATAATGAGAATTGGTCATTCTCTCCTTATGGTAATTTTGGTACCAATAAAAATGAAGTAACAAGTTTGGCAGGAGCAGATATTCAAGCTTTAACTGGTTTTGGTACAGGTGATTCTGTTGCAGCAGAAGGGTATCAAATGGGAGCCATATTTGGAGGTAAATTACCTAGAAATGCAGATGGAAGTATTGAATTAGATGCTAATGGTTTTCCGGTAGGAACTCCTGTTTATGATATAATTGGAGACCCAAACCCAGACTGGACTGGAGGCTTAGGTTTTAATATTGGATTTAAAAATCTGTCAATGAATGTGTTATTTGAGCACTCACAAGGTGGAGATTTTTATGACATGACAAGGCAAATTAATTCTCAAAGAGGTTTTAGTGCAGAATCAGGGAATAAGGTTACTATTCCAGCAGGAGGAGTAGTAGATGTTAATGGTAACGCCTATACTCCAGGAGATGTAGTAAGAGGTAATTTATACGATTTTGGTGCAGGACAAGTACTTTTAGAACAAAACTGGTATAGAGGTAATGGAGCAGGAAATAGAGGGTTTAGTGAGCTATGGCTACAAGATGCAACATGGACACGTTTAAGAGAATTAACATTAACATATTCTTTAGGACAAAAAGTATTGGACAAATTAAAATTATCAGCGGTTGCCTTTAGTGTAACAGGTAGAAACTTGGTTTTATGGACTGATGTGATTGGTAATGATCCTGATAAGAATTTTGCAGGAGTTGGTAATTCTAGAGGGTTAGATTATTACACAAACCCATCCACAAAGTCTTATATGTTTAATTTAAATATAACATTTTAAAAAAATTAATTATGCGATTATTTAAAACAAGTTTAATTATAGCGACCTTTATATGTTTAGTAGCATGCCAAAGCGTTGTTGACGATATAAATGATAACAACCCAAATAAAATTGGAGTTGTAGATGGTCAAACATTATTTACAGGTATGCAATTAGCAAATACAACTGCACAATCTGGCTATTTAAATTGGGCTGCAGGAGTTTGGACAGGAAACTTTGTAGGTTCTGGTAGATTTGCTCCAGTACAAAACTATGAATACGGAAACACTAATTCGAATACGCCTTGGCGTAATATTTATGTTGGTGTTGTAAAGCAAGCTAGAGAAATAAGAAGCGGAATAGAAGTTACTAATAAAAACTTTTTTTATGGGGCTTCAAAAGTTTTAGAAGCTTATGCTGTTGGTACAGCAGTAAATGTGTTCGGAGATGTACCCTATTCAGAAGCGAGCAATGATGAAATACCAACACCAAAGTATGATAGCCAAACAGAGGTTTATACAGCTCTGCAAGTTTTATTAGATGAAGCTATATCAGATTTGCAGGTAGCAGGGACAAGTGGAGGAATAAACGAAGATATTTATTTTGGAGGCGACTCAAGTAAATGGATTAAAGCTGCTTATACATTAAAGGCAAGATTGTTTTTAGATGTTAGGGATTATTCTAATGCGGCGGCGGCTGCTCAAAACGGGATATCTTCAGAATCTGAATCTATGAAATATTACCCGCCAGCGGTTGTTTTAACTGGTGATACAAATTTATTAAATCAGTTTTTTACTGGTAGCTTTCCAGATGATTTGACTACAGAAGGATCTTTTTTAATTGATTTGGTAGGAACTGGTGCTAGTAGTAGAAACAATGCTAAAACGGATGAAGTAGATCGTGCTGCTTATTATTATGATGGTGTAGATATTAATTTATCAGGAATAGCAGCAAACAACGAGCCAATGAATCAGATATCATATCAAGAGAATCTGCTAACTTGGGCAGAAGCATCATTACGTTCAAACTCTACTAATTTTAATTCAGCTTTAGCTAAATTAAATGAGCATAGAGCTAATTTGAGAAATGGTGTATACTTCTCTACAAGTTCTGGAATTTATGACGATTATGTTGAAGCAGATTTTGAAGCAGGCGGGATTGAAAATGCTGACAGCTCTTTATCAAAAGAAGATGCTTTGCTTAGAGAAATTATTGAAGAACGTTATGTAACTTTCTTTGCCGATATTTTAAGCTTTAACGATATTAGAAGAACTGAAAAAGACGCTACGGCATTACAAGTGCCTGTACCTTTTAATACAGGGTCACAAAGACCACAACGATTCTTATATCCGTTTGATGAAGAAAACACCAATGCGGATAATGTACCTGATATAGCTGATATTTTTGTGAAAACACAAATAAATCAATAGACAAAAAAGTTTGATTTTTGAGTTAGTGTAGGGGTTGTTTTTAAGAACTTCTTATTAAAGACAATCCCTCATTTTAAGTAATGGCGAGTAGTTATATAAGCCTATGCACTAATATTTTATTCTCAATACTAAAGTAAACCTATATGAAGCTTTTTCAATTTATTTTTTGTTTGGTTGTAATAAGTAGCATAATTAGTTGTAATAAAAAAGTGTCTGAAGATGCTATTTTTTACACAGACTTTGATGGCTCAAAATTAACCAAAGTAGAGAAGACAGGAGCAAATAAGTATACAGCTTATATTTCTCCAGCCTTCGAACCGGTAAATAAAAGTCCATGGTTTGCTTTTGGTATTAGTTCTAAAATAAATAAACAGATAGAGTTAAAGCTTAATTATGGTAAGTATAAGCACCGCTATATTCCTAAATTAAGTATTGACAAAAAGAATTGGGAGAAAATTGACTCTCAAAAAATTAAGATTGATACTAGCACAGGAATAGCAACATTGAAGTTAAATGTTTCTCCTCAAAAATTATACGTTGCTGCGCAAGAAATAGAATCATCAGAAAACACCTATTTATGGATGAATCAATTATTGATTAAGCATCCAAAAATCAATAAAATAGTTGCTGGAAAAACAGTTTTAAACAAAAATAATTATGCTTTAGAGGTTGATAATGATAGTATTGTAAATACAATAGTATTAATTGCCAGACAGCATCCACCAGAAGTTCCTGGTGGTACTATTGCATTTAAAGCTTTTTACGAAAAGCTATTAAGTAACTATAAAACAGCCAATACTTTTAGAAGTAAATTTAATATCTATACGTTTCCTTTATTAAATCCAGATGGAGCAGATATGGGTAATTGGAGGCACAATGCTAATGGTGTAGATTTAAATCGAGATTGGGTAGACTTTACACAACCAGAAACTCAAATGGTTGATAAATATTTAACTCATAAAACTAGCCAAGGAAAAAAAATTCGATTTGCACTTGATTTTCATACATCATACTCAGGGCCATACCTTTTAATTTTAGATTCAATAAATGAAGCAAAAAGGAATAAAGTTATTCCAAATTGGATTCCTCGAATTGAAAATAACTCAACGTTTAAGGTTGAAGCTAGAAGACGAGCTCAAAGCTTGCCGTATTGTTATAATTACTTCTTTAACAAATTTGGTTGTGAGGCAGTAACCTATGAGGAAGGTGATGAGGTAGATAGAGACCTCATAATAAAAAGAGCTCAAGTATACGCCCACGAATTTATGGCAACATTAAATAAAAGTAATAATTTTTAAAGAACGAATTTATGAAACTATTTCATCGTAACTATTTAGTACTAATTATTCTAATTTTAGTTAGTTGTAAAAGCGCAGACACTGTTTCTTTTAAAACACCTGTAGACACTACAACAAAGTCCATTAAATCTCAAAAGAAACAAACGTTTACTTTAGATGATTTAGGGGTTTATGCTAGCAATGAGTTTGATGGCGCAAGATTGAATGGGTTGAAAAAGGAAAATGATAGCACAGCTGTTCTCTTAATAAATCCTGAAAATGAGCCCATTAATAATAGTGCATATTATGCCTTTAAAATTTGGTCAAAAACCCCAAAGTCATTTTACTTAAAGTTTCAATATCCAAAAGGGTATAAACATAGATATGCACCTAAATTAAAAAAAGATAAAAATTGGTTTATCATTGATTCTACTAATTTTCTCAAAAGAGATAGCATTGTAACTATAAAGCTAAAATTAGATAAGTCTCCTTTAACTGTGGCAGCTCAGCAAATAAATTCGTCATCAGATGTTAAATTGTGGTATACAAACTTAATTAAAGGAAAAGAGGATTATGTACACTTTAGCAATTTTGGAAAATCAACATTAGGGAGAAATTTACCTGTTCTTGATATTTATAAAGGAGATAAAAAAAACAAAGATATTATTGTTCTATTAACGCGCCAACACCCACCTGAAGTTACTGGTTATTTTGCGTTTCAAGAGTTTTTAAAAACCATTTTAACTCAATCTAATATTTCTGATATATTTTTAAATAAGTATCGGGTATTGGCTTTTCCTATTATGAACCCAGATGGAGTTGATCTTGGGCATTGGCGTCATAATGCAGGAGGTGTAGACACAAACAGAGATTGGTCAATATACAACCAACCAGAAGTGAAACAAACTGTAGAATATATTACAAAAACTTTACGAAAAAATAAGGCTAAAGTGATACTAGGGTTAGACTTTCATTCCACTTACAAAGATGTTTTTTATACAAATACAATTAGAAAAGGAACAACCTTACCAAATTTTATTGACGATTGGTTTAAAGCCTTAGAACAAAATATACCTAATTATAAAGTAAATGAAGCTGCAGGAAACAGTACTAAACCTGTATCTAAAGGCTGGTTTTTATATGGGCATAATGCTACAGGTATAACTTATGAAATTGGAGATGCAACACCTAAAGATAGAATAAAATTAATAGGTAAAGTTACGGCCGAACAAATGATGCGTGTTTTACTAAAAAAATAATTTGAAACTAAAACCTATAGAACCATTGAGAAAAATAAAACTTCTTTTTCCTTTAATTATGATTAGCTGCTTGATTTCATGTAAAAAAGAAATTAAAGTAGATATTTTAATTCAAAATGGAGCAGTTTATAATGGAGCAGATCGTATTCCAAAAAATTCATCAATTGCAATAAAAGATGATAAAATTGTTTTTGTAGGGAATGAAGATGAAGTTAAAATAACAGCAACAAAGACAATCGATGCAAAAGGATTAATCGTATCACCAGGCTTTATAGATCCACATACGCATGCCGATAGAGAGTATAAAGACAAAAAAACAGCTCACAACCTCCCTTTTATGATACAAGGCATCACCACAACCATAGTTGGTAATGATGGTGATAGTTTTTATCCTGCTAAGAAATATCAAAGGCTATATTCAGAACAAGGTATTGGTACTAATGCTGTACAACTTATAGGGCATCACGAAATTTTAAAAGCAGTTATTGGGAAAAGTAATGTTGAACCTACACCTGATGATATTGCTAAAATGCAAGAGTTAATGCAAAAAGAAATGGATGCAGGAGCCTTTGGCATGTCAACAGGATTATATTATGCTCCTGGGAGTTATACGAGTACAAATGAGGTTATCGCCCTGGCAGAAATTGTTGCAAAAAATGGAGGTATTTATGATACGCATTTGCGAGATGAAAGCTCTAATACCATTGGTTTGGTAGCATCGGTTCAAGAAGCTATACAAATTGGACGTCAGGCAAAATTGCCAATACATATTTCACATATAAAATGCTTAGGCGTTGATGTTTGGCATCAAAGCGATTCTATTATTAAAATTATTGAAACAGCAAGAAAAGAAGGTATTGAAATAACAGCAAACCAATACCCGTATGATGCCTCTGGTACTAGTTTGAATGCTGCAGTTTCACCACGTTGGGCAGAAAGCGGAGGGAAAGATTCTTTATTGTATCGTGCTTCCAATCCAAAATTAAAAGGGCGCATTTTTGAAGAAACCAGAAATAATATTAGGCGCAGAGGTGGTGCAGAAAAACTGCTTGTTGTTAAATGTAATAATGCTACTTATTTGGGTAAAACACTTCAGCAAATATCAGAATTGTTAAACATACCGCCAGAACAAGCTGTATACCCAGTTCTAGAAACTGGATATGTAAGAGTAGCTTCATTTAACATGAATCCTGATGATATTCACAATTTCATGAAACAAGATTGGGTAGTTACTGGATCAGATGGAAATACAGGGCATCCTAGAAAATATGGAACATTTCCGCGTAAGTATCACAAATATGTAAAACAAGATAGTATAGTTGATATGGCAACATTTATTAATGGGAGCACTTCAAAAACAGCAGACATATTTAGAATACCTAAGCGAGGGCAAATTAAAGAAGGTTATTATGCAGATATAATCATTTTTAACCCAGAAACTTTTAGAGATATAGCAGATTACAAAGATGCTTTTCAATATGCAGAAGGGTTAGTGTATAGTATCATCAATGGAAAAGTATCTATTGAGAAAGGTGAATTCACAGGGCTTTTAAACGGAAAAGTATTAAAAAAGAAATAATTATGAGACAGTTAAAACTCTTGTTTTTGTTATTAGCATTGCTAATAGTAAGTTGTAAAAAGGTGGCAAAAACAGAAGAAGTATCACAAACTTCTGAAGTAAAGAAAGATATTATTACTACCATTATTGAAGACAAAAATAGTTTTTATCATATCGATTTTAATAATTATCCTAATGGAGATAAAAGTTTACCAATTGGTGTTTTCGATTCTGGAACTGGCGGATTAACAGTTCTTAAAGCTATTGTTAATTATGATGAAAATAATAACGAAAACCATAAAAAAGGAAGCGATGGTGAGATAGATTTTATTAAAGAATCCTTTATATATCTGGGAGACCAAGCTAATATGCCTTATGGCAATTACTCAAAAGAAGATAAAGTTGATTTACTAAATGAGCATATTATTAAAGACGCACAGTTTTTAATGAGCAATAATTATTATTTAGATGCCACAGATAATTCAGTTAATACAGATAAACAACCTGTAAAAGCCTTGGTAATTGCTTGCAACACTGCTACAGCTTACGGAAAAGAATATATTGAAGAATTCTTAAGAAAAGCCAATTCAAACCTAAAAGTAATTGGTGTTATTGATGCCGGAGTTAGAGGCACATTGGCAACCATTGAAAAAGATGAGGATGCTATTATTGGAGTGCTGGCTACAGCAGGAACTGTGGCTTCTAAAGGTTATAGAAATACACTTTTAAAGTTTAAAGAAGATTTAGGTTATAACGGGAATATTGAAGTGTTTTCTCAAGGAGGTATTGGTATTGCAGAAGCTGTTGACGAAGACCCAAATTATTTTGATAAGAACTTGAAAAAACCACGAAACGATTATAAAGGACCTGGTTTAGATGGAGATGTAAAAATAGATAAAGCGCTTTTCGATATTTATAATTTCGATTTCGATAATAGTAAAATGCTTTGCGATACTGAAAAGGTTGACGATTGCTCAATCCTTCAAATTAATGATGCAAAAAATTATGTGCGTTATCACTTAGTAACTTTAATGGAGCAAATCCGTCAATCAAAAACTAATAACAAATTAAAATCAATCATTTTAGGTTGTACACATTATCCATATATGACGAATGAGATTGATGATATTTTAAAAGAATTATATAGCTACAAAGGGAAAAAAGGCAAGTATATGTACCGTGAATTTATGGTTGAAAATATAAACTTAATAGACCCAGCAGTTGATACAGCCAAAGAACTACACGATTATTTAAATAATGAATCTTTGTTTAACCCTAACGGAAATATTAAAGATAGCGAGTTTTACATTAGTGTTGCCAACAAAGACAATGCAAATAATATAATTGATGCAGATGGTCGTTTTCCTTATGATTACAAATATGGTAGGAATGTAGATGAAATTCAAGAGTATGTAAAAGTTGTCCCTTTTAGTCGAGACAATATCTCGTATGATATTTTAACACGTTTTCAAAAGCAAATCCCATATGTATATCAATTAATGCAGGGTTTTAATCAGAAAAATAATAAAACAAAATCACTAAAGGAAGAAAGTAAAATTTAGTTATTAGAGGATGAAAGTTTATAGATATTTAGCCATAGTATATTGTGTTATAATTTCAAGTTGTTCTAGTGGAGGCTCTGACGATTCAGCTCCTGCATCAACAACAGATACTGCTGCCCCCTCGGCGCCAACAAACCTTATAGTTACAAGTATTTCTACAATGTCTATAGATTTAAGCTGGACAGCTTCTACAGACAATATTGGGGTTAAAAATTATAGTATTTATAAAGATGATGAAGCTTTAGCAACAATATCATCAACAAGTCATACAGCAAGTGGATTAGACGCTAACACCACATATTCTTTTAAGTTAAAAGCAAGGGATGCTGCAGGAAACGAATCTGGCTTTAGTAATGTTGTTAACGTTAAAACGGATGATGGTGCAGCGGTTTTAGTTACTACATCTGGAGATATTGAAGCCTATTTAGGAAGTTTTATCGATGATGTGCCTGGAGATTCTGGGAATAATTATAAAATTCCTTTAGACGCACAATTAACTACATGGGATGAAATAATTGATGCTATTTTAGGTGAAAATATTGATGATGCAGTTTTAAAATCATCTGAAATAAACTATCAAATTAATGAGTTTACTGATACATCATTAACACCAAATCAAGTATTTTATATTTTAGAAGAGAAATCAGATAAATCTAATTATTGGGGAACTTATGTGTTTAGTAAAACACCTACCATAAATAACCTTATTATTCAAGCGCCACATATAAAGAATGATACCAATACTGGTAAACAAGCCGTGTATTGTTTTAAAAATAATGTTGCTAAGGCGGTTTTTATAAGTGGGGCTCATCGTTGTAATAATAGTGAAGAGTCAACATGTTCTGGGACAACTTCTACATGTAATTCTGGATCGCAACCTTACAGAGTTTCTGATTTAGCTCACAATGTCAATTCTGTTTTTCAAAAAACAACAGAAAATGTTTTTAATGCAGTTTCAAATTCTGTTTTTATTCAATTACATGGTTTTGGTAAAAATGCAACCGACCCTTATGTTATTTTGAGCAATGGAACACGAGAAACACCATCAATAGATTACGCCACACAAATAAAAGATGCACTCTTAGTTGAGGATAACTCGTTAACTTTTAAGTTGGCACATATTGATACTGGTTGGACGAGGCTTATAGGTTTTACGAATACCCAAGGACGATTAATAAATAGTTCATCAAACCCATGTTCAGCTTCTGCATCAGAAACTACAGGTCGATTTATTCATATAGAACAGGAAAGAACTAAACTTAGGGAAAGTGCTGATGAATGGATTAAAATGAGCAATGCACTAAAAAGTGTGTTTAACTAAAAAATATAACCATTAAATTTTTGAAAACATGAAGAAACTTGCGCTACACTGGAGAATATTGCTAGGGATGCTTTTTGGAGTAATAGTAGGATTATTATTTACGAATTTTGATGGGGGAAAAGAAATAGTTCAAAATTGGATAAAGCCATTTGGAAAAATATTTATCAATTCCTTAAAGCTTATTGCCATACCATTGATTTTGGCAGCTTTGATAAAGGGTGTGTCTGATTTAAAAGATATCTCTAAGCTTTCAAAAATGGGAGGGCGTACTATAGGTATTTATATTTCTACTACTATTATTGCAGTATCTATTGGGTTGCTTCTGGTTAATTTGGTAAACCCTGGGCATTCCATATCTGAAGAAACTAGGCAGGAAATGGTTGGTAATTATGCCGATAACGCCACTAAGTATAAAGAAACGGCAAAAGCTCAAAAAGAAGCTGGTCCGCTAAAACCTTTAGAAGATTTGGTGCCTGAAAATATTTTCTCATCAGCGACTAGTAACCGTAATATGCTGCAAGTTATCTTTTTTGCGGTATTTTTTGGTATTGGATTGATTTTGATTCCTGAAGAAAAAGGCAAAACCGTTAAAAATTTCTTTGATGGATTTAATGAAGTCATTTTGAAAATGGTTGATCTTATTATGCTCGCAGCTCCATATGGGGTATTTGCTTTATTAGCAGCTTTAGTTGTAGAATCACCAAGTGTTGATTTATTCAAAGCATTAGGTTGGTATGCATTAACAGTAATTATAGGATTGCTTTTAATGATTGCAATTTATACTATGTTAGTATTAGTGTTTACCAAGAAGAAACCCAGTTTTTTTATTAATGGAATATCTCCAGCGCAGTTATTAGCATTTTCAACAAGTTCAAGTGCAGCAACATTACCAGTAACTATGGAACGAGTTACAGAACACTTAGGAGTTGAGGAAGAAGCCGCTAGTTTTGTCTTGCCAATTGGAGCAACTATTAACATGGATGGGACAAGTTTGTACCAAGCAGTAGCCGCTGTTTTTATAGCACAAGCTTTTGGTATGGATTTAAGTTTTAGCACACAAATAGGCATTATAGCTACCGCAACATTGGCATCGATTGGTAGTGCAGCTGTACCAGGAGCAGGCATGGTTATGTTAGTTGGTGTATTAGGCTACGCTGGAATACCTGAAGCCGGATTAGCACTTATTTTTGCTGTAGATAGACCTTTAGATATGTGCCGCACAGCAGTAAATGTAACAGGTGATGCTGCCGTTTCAATGCTGGTAGCAAAATCTATTGGGAAATTAGGTGAACCTAAAGTGAAAAATTGGGACGATAACTACGAATCGGTAAAATAACTAAAGGCTTTTCCTTAGAAAAAAATAAATGAGAATCTGGTAAATGTATTTGTTTATGCGGTTCGTAATACAATTAAAATACTTCAATAATTCTTATAAAAACGTGCAAATATCTTAGCTATTTGTACTAGCTTAAAATTCTAAAATATGTTATTTAACATTTTTTTAGTAGGGGAAATGGCTTTTTAAACGTCTTATAAGCATAAAAGTACACGTGTTAAACATGTTAAATTAAATGAAAATAGAGAATGGCAAAATTTAAGTCTTTCTTTAATACTTTTGTTTTGTGAAAGCAATTTTAGTTAGTTAATGATTTAAAGGTAACAGAAAGGATAATTAATAGTTCTTTTTATAAACTAACAAGTAATAATTTATACTACCTTTAATAATACTTATGCTTTTAAGTAACACATGTTACCTTTAAACAAGAAACATAATTCTATTTTTGAAAAATATAATAATTTATAAATGAAGAAATTATTTTTAATTCTCCTATTATCACTAAGCTTAAATGCTTTTTCACAAATACTGGATCCAGTAAAATGGACCACTTCAGTTGAGAAAGTTTCAGATACTAAATATAAATTAATAACTAAAGCTACGATTGAATCTGGCTGGCATTTGTATTCTCAAAATGTTCCTGAGGATGGACCAATACCTACTACATTTTTATATGGAGATGAAGATGATACAGCCTTCAAAGTTATTGGAAATACTTCTGAAGACATTGGGCATACTGTAGACGACCCTGTTTTCAATATGAAAATTAAGTTTTTTGAAGAATCTGCAACTTTTACGCAAACTATAGAAGTTATTGATAGTATAAATGAAGTTAGAGGAACTGTTGAATTTATGGTTTGTGATGATACAAGGTGTTTGCCACCAACTGAGGTTGATTTGGTATTCAATTTTAATAATAGTAACAAAACTCAGAATTCAAATACACTCCAGAATGGATCTGTTGATAATGATAACATTAATAAACTATTGTACGGAATGGTTCCTGAAGATGTAAAGTTAACCGAAGTTACTTCAGTTGAAAAAAAGTCACTCTGGACTATATTTGGGTTAGGATTTTTAGGTGGGTTACTTGCGCTTTTAACACCTTGTGTATTTCCAATGATTCCATTAACAGTTAGCTTTTTTACCAAAAAAGGAGATCAAGGAAAAGGTTCTGGCGTTTCTAAAGCAATTCTTTATGGATTTTTCATTTTAATGGTCTATTTAATTTTAAGTATTCCTTTTCATCTTTTAGACTCTGTTAATCCAGACATTTTAAATGAGATATCAACCAATATATGGTTGAACATTATTTTCTTTGCCATATTTGTGTTTTTTGCATTTTCATTCTTTGGATACTATGAATTAACACTTCCTTCAAGCTGGACAACAAAAACTACCCAAGGCGAGAACGCAGGTGGTATAATTGGTATTTTCTTTATGGCATTGACATTAGCAATTGTATCATTTTCATGTACAGGACCTATTTTAGGATCATTACTTGCAGGTTCGCTTACAGCCGATGGCGGTGCATGGCAACTTACAGCGGGTATGGCTGGATTTGGTGTATCATTAGGGCTTCCATTTGCAATATTTGCTATGTTCCCTAATATGATGAATGCGCTACCAAAATCTGGTGGTTGGCTAAATACAACAAAAGTAATATTAGGTTTCTTGGAGTTAGCATTAGCTTTTAAATTTTTATCAAATGCAGATTTAGTAAAACGCTGGGGTATTTTAAAAATTGAACCATTTTTGGTGATATGGATTATCATTTTTGCAGGCTTAGCGCTTTACCTTTTTGGAAAAATTAAATTTCCTCACGATTCACCTATTAAAAAGCTTTCTTTTTCAAGAATAGCCGGAGGTATTCTGGTAACATCGTTCGCTATATATTTAGCATCAGGATTTAGAGTTAATAAAGAGACTAATACATTTACCTCATTAACTTTATTAAGTGGTTTGGCGCCTCCTGTTGGCTATAGTTGGTTTTTACCTAGTAATACTACCAATAATTTAAAAACTTTTAAAGATTTAAAAGAAGGAATTGCTTATGCAAAACAAGTCAATAAACCCATCATGATTGATTTTACTGGGTATGCCTGTGTAAATTGTAGAAAAATGGAAGAGCATATATGGCCATTAGAAAAAATAGATAGTTATTTGAGAAATGATTATGTGTTAATCTCTTTATATGTTGATGATAAAAAAGACCTTCCAGATAGCCAGAAAGTTGAAGTTAACAGAGTTAATGGAGGTACAAGGTTACTTAAAAATTATGGGCATAAATGGGCTAATTTTCAAACACAATTCTTTAAATCAAATTCTCAACCTTATTACGTTTTATTTAACCCTAACAATAACGAGGTTTTAAATGAACCAGTCGGGTATACGCCAGATGAAGACGAATATGCTCAATTCTTGCAAAAAGGCTTGGACGCTTTTAACAAACAAAACTAACTTAATTATATTCTACTATGATTAATCCAACTATTAAAAAATCGACGAATCTTGAAAATTATTTCAAGCCATTCAGGGAAAATATTATTGGAATTGATAAATATTTCAACTCTCCTTATGGCAGAAAAAAGGTGATTTATGCAGATTGGACAGCAAGTGGAAGATTATATAGACCTATAGAAGAAAAGCTGCTTAATGAGATTGGGCCATATGTAGCTAATACTCATACAGAAACTGCTATAACAGGATCAGCAATGACGTTGGCTTATCATGATGCCAGAAACATAATTAAAAAGCACGTTAATGCCTCTAAAGAAGATGTATTAATAACAGTTGGCACAGGAATGACAGGAGCTATAAATAAGTTTCAACGAATTTTAGGTTTAAAAGTTAATGAGAATTTAAAAGATCATACAGAAATCCCTGAAGAAAAACGGCCTATCATTTTTGTGTCTCATATGGAACATCATTCTAACCAAACATCATGGTTAGAAACCATAGCAAGAGTAGAAGTAATACCTTCTAATAGTCAGGGCTTACCTTGTTTAGAAAATTTAGAGAAACTTATTGAAAAACATAGAGACTGCCCAATAAAAATAGCAGCGGTAACAGGCTGCTCTAATGTTACTGGTATTAGAACTAATTATCATCAAGTAGCAAGAATAATGCATCAAAATAATGGTTTGTGTTTTGTAGATTTTGCTTGTTCTGCGCCATATACCAATATTGACATGCATCCCGAAAATGAAGACGAGTATTTAGACGCGATCACTTTTTCTCCACACAAATTTTTAGGAGGTCCAGGCTCATCTGGGGTATTAATTTTTAATAAAAAATTATATAAAAATTTAGTGCCAGATAATCCAGGAGGAGGAACGGTTAGTTATACAAATCCTTGGGGAGACCATGATTATATTGATGATATTGAAACTCGTGAAGATGGTGGTACACCAGGTTTTTTACAAGCTATAAAAATTGCATTGTCCATTCAGTTAAAAGAACAGATGGGAGTTCAAAATATTTTAGATAGAGAACATGAGCTAAACGATATTATTTTTAGTAAGCTTTCTAAAATAGACAATGTACAAATTTTGGCCCCAAAGCATACTCATAGGTTAGGTGTGTTCTCATTTTATATTGACGATGCTCATTACAACCTGATTGTTAAACTTTTGAATGATCGTTTTGGCGTTCAAACGCGTGGAGGGTGCTCTTGTGCTGGAACTTATGGGCATTATTTATTAAATGTAGATGAACCTACGTCAAAATCTATAGAGAAAAAAATTCTTGACGGTTGTTTAATAGAAAGACCAGGTTGGATACGTATGTCTATTCACCCAACGATGACCAATGAAGAAATTCATTTCATATGTGATTCTATAAAAGAAGTTGCTAATAATTTTCAAGAATGGGGTAAAGATTATGAATATAATGCTATTAAAAACGAGTTTATTCATAAAGGAAATTACAACATAGAAGAAGAAATTACTCAAAATTGGTTTAAATTATAGAAAACGAGCTAAACACAAATAGTATTAAACTAAAAAACTCCTCGTACGAGGAGTTTTTTAGTTTGATTTAGTTCTTATTATTACCTATTCAGCGGAGCTAAACTTTCCATAAACTAGACTTGCTAGAATGCCCATAATACCAAAATGCACAATGTAAATTACTGCATTAATAATAGTTCCTGTCAAATCTAAAATATTAGCAGTAGAATGATCTATTAAACCACTACCTAGACCTATTAAAACACCTAGCCATATGCCAAATTGTACACCATGAGAAACACCATGCGTGCCTCTTGCCCATTTTGAATATAGGGTTGAAAAAGCAAATCCTACAATTAAGCATCCAATAGCAAGAATAGCCATATCTGGCATTTCTTTCATAAGTCCAGAAGTAATAGCATGATCTTTCAAGATTGGGTCTCCAATCATACCCCAAAGTATCCAGCCACCAAAAAAGCCCCAAATACCTGTTACAAGCGTAGAAATTAAATTTGTTTTTGAAAACATAATAATTAGTATTAGTTAGTTAATGTGTGTTTAAAAATACATAAAATTATCAAATTCATATTTTTACTGTTAAATAGTTGATTAAAATTCAATTAAAATAAAGCTTTATAATCTTTACTTTTTAGGTGTTAAAAACATGAAAATTTAACACATAAACTTGTAACATTTTTAATGTTAGAAAGTCTAGTTTATACCGACTAATCCAATAATTTGTAACTTTGCATTATAAGACATCTGATATCATGGATATTAACGATAATATTGAATCACCTTTAAGACTACAGGTTAGTTTTAACAAATTGCTTCAACACTACGAGACTTTGGCTAATAGCGATGATGAGTTCGTAGCAGAAA
Source organism: Gaetbulibacter sp. 4G1 (assembly GCF_002741945.1). Taxonomy (GTDB): domain Bacteria; phylum Bacteroidota; class Bacteroidia; order Flavobacteriales; family Flavobacteriaceae; genus Wocania_A; species Wocania_A spongiicola. Next base: position 122,331 of record NZ_MDVN01000022.1, on the reverse strand, counting down.
AGGCAACGCGTATTTTAAAAACAGCTGATAATTTTCCTGAGTTAAGAGATGGATTTAGTGATGTTTCAAAATTAAAGGAAAGAGAAAAAGAAATTAGTGTTATTCTTCAAGATTCTTTTAGTCCTGTTTTAACAAAAAACGAAATTAAAACGGCATCTGTTCCTTTTCACAATTTAATTTTTAATTCATCTGAAAGATTTAAAAATATAATAGAAATTGCTGGTGATGATTTTGAGCTTGATATTAAAAACATGCCTAAAGATGATAAGTATATCATTGCTTGTACTATCATTTTAAACTTTTGCTATGGGTATAATTTAAATTTTAAAAGACCATTTTATTACGAAATACCAGATGCAAATGGGATACTACATTATTACAAGATATTATATAATGCAGATTTTACTGAGATAATTCCAAATAAAAATGCACCTAAAATTACTCAAAAAGATTATGATGAATTGTTAGATAATTTTGAAAACATTGTTCTATGGAAAGAAAAATTTCCACCAAACAGTTACACTTTTAAAGGTTTTGTTATTTCAAATATTTTTGATGTAACAGATGATCAATCAATATCTAATATAAAATCTAACCTTATAGGAGATGATAAAAGAAAAGATGAGAATTTTATGGAAGGATTCCATGAAATTTTCAGGTCTCTTTTTGGAATTAACGATTTAAAGGTAGGGTTCTCAATCTTTAATAAAGAGGAAGGTATTTTTGAACGTGTATATGGTGTAGGGATGAATAGTTTTCTTTTAGGAAACAAAGAAAGCGCTAGTTGTTCAGGGTCATTATGTTCATGGTCATATAATAGGCTGATAAATGAAAATAAATATTTTTCTGTATCAGATGTAGATAGAATCATGGAAAAGGCTAAAGATAGCGCACCACATATTACAGCATTACATGAACAAGGCATTAAGAGCGCTATTTTTGCTCCTATAGCTAATGAAAGTGGGTTAATGGGTATTATCGAAATAGTGTCTAATAAACCACAAGTGCTTAATAGTATTAATGCTAATAAGTTAATAGATGTTATGCCTTTTATAGTATCAGCTGTAGAACGTTCTAAAAGTGATGAAGAAAATTTAATTGAAGCTATAATTCAAAAAGAATGTACTTCTATACATCCGAGTGTACATTGGCGTTTTGAAAAAGAAGCTAAAGATTTTATAAAATCTGAATTTAATGGCGAACAAGCTATTTTTAAAAAAATAGCTTTCGATAATATTTACCCACTTTATGGACAAATAGATATTAAAGGATCTTCAGAAGCTAGAAATAAAGCAACAAGGTTAGATTTAACACTTCAATTAAATGCAGTTATGGATATTTTTGAAAAAGCTTCAGAAATAGAAACCTTACCAATTTATGATCAATTTATTTATCAAATTAATGAGTATTTAGAAGGTTTAAATACACATTTTCAAGTTGATAGCGAGCAACAAATATCTGAATTTGTTAAAGATGAAATTGAGCCAGCACTTAAACACATTTATACTATTGATACCTTAAAAGAATCTATTGATGCTTATTTTGATAGTATTGATGATAAGGTAGATGTTTTGTATCGTCATAGAAAAGATTATGATGATACTATTGCTTTGATTAATAAAGAAATGGCTTCTCTTTTAGATAAAAAACAAGAAGTAGCACAAACCATGTATCCACATTATTTTGAGCGCTTTAAAACTGATGGTGTTGAGCATAATATGTACATAGGAGAATCTATTACTAAAGAAGAAAGTTTTAGCCCTATTTATTTATATAATTTACGTTTATGGCAGTTACAGGTTATGTGCGAAATGGAAAATTCTTATTACCAAATGCAGTCAGGGTTTCCAGTGGCGTTAGATGTGGCGTCTATGATTTTAGTATTTAATCAGCCTTTATCTATTAGTTTTAGAATGGATGAAAAACAATTTGATGTTGATGGTACTTATAACGCACGTTACGAAATTGTAAAAAAACGAGTAGATAAAGCCTATATAAAAGGAACAAAAGAACGTGTAACTCAAAAAGGGAAAATAAGTATTGTTTATTCTCAAAAACAAGACGAACGTGAGTATTTAAGATATATTAAGTTTTTACAATCTAAACACTATTTAGATACCGATATAGAAATAGTTGAATTGCAAGATTTACAAGCAGTAACAGGCTTAAAAGCCATTAGGGTAAGTGTGTTGTATCATAAAAGTGAAGAAGATAAATCTTTTTACACATATAATGACTTAATGAAAGAAATTAAGGCTTAACTCACGAATATTGAAACGCTACAGCAAAAGCAATAACACTTACAATAATACCAACCATAAAAACAGAATAAGTAAGTCTGAGTATTTTATATTTTTTGTCTAAAACCAATCCAAGAAAATACAAATCTTTTTTCATTGAAGAATAAAGGTACTCTCTGTCTTGCATCATTTCTCCCATAGCCCATTCAAAATCTTTAAGGCTCATTTTATGGAAGTTTCCAAAAAATAATAAGTTTACTTTTTTGTTAGCAACATCGTCTTTAGTAAACTTACCACTCGTTACATTTGGTCGAGTAGCTAGAATGGATAAAACAATTGAAGCTACAGTAAATAATACAAAAACAACGGTTGGAATTATTAAATAACTATTAGAAGGGTTGTCTAATTTAGAAACTAAGTTAGATAGCACCAAGGAAACAATAATAGCATTAACTGAAAGCAAAATATTGGCTTTAGTGTCGGCAATATTGCTAAGGGTTATATGGTTTTTTAATGTCACCCTAAACATAGTTTCAATACCACGTTCAGGTAATTCTATTTTACTTTTTTTGAAGTCTAACTCAGCCTTTTTTTGTTTTACCTTTTTTGTGTTCTCATTCAGTTTTTGTTGAGTTTTTAATAACTGCGATATGTTTTTACTTTTAGCCTTATCCCAACTAGAGGATGCAGCATCGCTATAAAATCGATGTTTTTTTGTTAAAAAGTTTATGTTTTCATTTAACCATTCATCATCATTTAAAGTTTTATTACAGTTAAGCTCCCATTCTTTTCTAAGTAATACTGTTATGTCACTAAAGTTTTTACTTCCAATATGAGCACAATCAGCATCTCGTATTATTTTTTCTGATAGTGTTTTCGGTTTATAATCTAATTTGGTTGCTAGTATTAAAGAAGAAATGTTATTTATGTCTTTTTCAGAAACATTATGTTTTTTTAAAAAGGTTGTAGCTATTTCTACACCTTTTTCCTCATGACCTTCAATACTTTCGGTGAAACCCGTGTCATGAAACCAAGCACTAATAATTAATTCAGTTTTTTCAGAATCATTTAAATTAGATAAATCTGCTAATTCTTTTGCTTTTTCAACCACAAGTTGTGTATGGCCCAAATTATGGTAAACAAATGTATTGTCAAGTTTTTCATTTAATAGATGAACGACATGTTTTTCAGCTTCTGCAATAAGGTCTTTCATAAAGAGCAATGATTTATTAGTAAAAATACTAAACTTTTATTAATGTAAATTAACGCTATAATTTGTCGTAAATTTTGTTATTACTTTCAAGTCGTATTAAATTGTAGTATTTAGTAGTTGTATACGTCTAAATAACCATAATTATTTAAAGTTAATGGTAAGTAAAATTAAAGCTGAAATAAACAAAGTATATTTTATTAATAAGTACACTTTAATACATATACTTAATGGCACTGGAAATATTCAAGTAGATTTTAATAGCTATCATGATTGGAAAGACAAAGCTATTTTTTTAGAAAAAGGACAGTATATAAAGTTTATGTCTGATGATTTTGTGGTTCGTTTTATTGAATTTCCAGATAAAATATTATTTGAATCTAAAGATGTTCGTATTCTATTTAAACACCTTATTTCTTTAGGCTATATAAACTTTAATGAATGTGAAGATTGTCAGTCTTTTTTAAATAAGACTGTTTTTAATGATGAAATGAGTAACCTTATTGATGTTTCTACAAAACAATGGTATTGGCAAAACCCTTTTCAAGCAAATAAAGAAGAGTATCAAGTTATTTTTGATGTAAAAGATATAATAGACGAAGAATTTACTAATAAAATTAATGTGAAATCTTTTATGAATCATATGCATAATGATTATAACGTACAGCATTTGATTAAAGATAAATTAGGTATTACCATAAATAAACTCATTCATAAAAAGCAGCTTTTAGAAAGTAAAAAAGATATTGCTTTTACAGATAAAAGTATTCAAGAAATTGCCTACGAAAAGGGTTATAAAGATCCTGCTTATTTTAATCGAGTGTTTAAAGATACTATAGGACAAACACCAAACCAGTTTAGAAATACGTTTGATTATGAGGATAGAGATATGTTTTCTCAAAACATTATTGAGCTAATTCAATTGTTTCATAAAGAAGAGCACGCCTTAGGGTTTTATGCAGATAAAATGAATATTAGTGTTAAAACACTCTCAAAAAAAGTGAAACAAAAAATGAACTGTTCTCTAGGTCAGCTAATACGCTCTCAAATTATTCAATCTGCAAAAATAATGCTTTCTCAAAATGAAAATGTTAAAGATGTTGCGTTTGCTTTAGGTTTCGAAGAAGCCAATCATTTTTCTAAGTTCTTCACAAATCATGTTGGTGTTTCACCTTCAGTTTACAAAAAATAAAAAGTACAATTTTTAGCGTATTTTGTATATGTTCTTAATCTAAGTTCATTCGCATATTTGCAGTGTAATTACAAAACACAATTTGTTAATCACTAAAAAAATAATAATGAATATTAAAGAACAAGCGTCAAAAATGGATGGCATCGTAGCTCAAGGAGCAATTGTAGATGCTGTTAAACAATTCTTTGCAGATAATGCAACCACGTCAGATTATAATGGTTTAGCAACAACCAATAAAGTACAAATGGTTGAAAAAATGGAAGGTTTTGCAGGAGCTATTGCTGCTGTAAATGGTATTACTCTACATCATACAATTGTTGATGGAAATGTATCAGCTTCAGAGTTTACTTTCGATTTTAATATGAAAGACAATACTAAAATTTACTGGCACGAAATTATACGTCGTATTTGGAATGACGAAGGTAGAGTAATACAAGAAGAATATTTTAATGCACAATAATTAATAAAATGAAAAACTTAATAAAAACATCAGCCTTAGTCATAACATTTTTAATGACTACAGTATCATTTGCTCAGGATAAAAAAGCAAATAACATAGACAATAGTAATATTGCTTTACAAGGGTATAGCCCAGTATCATATTTAAATTTAGGAATCGCTCAAAAAGGCTTAAAAAAATATAAATCAGAATACAAGAAAGTAGTTTACTACTTCACATCAGCAGAGCAAAAAGCTAGTTTCGATAAAAACCCTGCAAAATATGAACCTCAATACGGTGGGTTTTGTGCTTTTGGAGCTTATGCAGGAGCAAAATTTAGACCAGACCCAAACAAGTTTATAGTTAAAGATGGTAAGTATTTCTTATATTTATATAATCTAGAATTGGATGCTCAGCAATTATGGTTGGCTGAAAAAAATCATAATAAACTCGTTTCTATAGCCGACAAAAATTGGAAAAACCTAAGTAATACTTATAATTAGAGCTCACTTAGAATATTGAAAAAAGCACATCGATACAGGTAGTAATTGATGTGCTTTTCTCTTTAAATTATAACTGTAAGTTTTTAAACAATAATTCGACTATATTTAAGTTGAAAAAAGCATATTATTAATTAAAAAAGAAAGGAACCAACAGTATGCTAACTTGGAAAGAAGTAATCAACTTTTCCGTAAAAGGAAACCCAATTCCAGACAGACGTGTTAAAAAAACAGAGGTTGAATGGAAAGCTCAATTAACTCCAGAGCAATTTAGAATCACAAGACAAAAAGGAACCGAAAGGCCTCATAGTGGAGCACTTTGTAGTATTCATGATGAAGGTAAATACAATTGTGTGTGTTGTAACACACCTTTGTTTGATTCTACTATTAAATTTAGTTCAGGTACAGGTTGGCCTAGTTTTACACAGCCTATTAAAGACAATGCCATTAAATATGAAAGAGATACGGCGTTTGGGATGGTTCGTGTAGAGGTGATGTGCAATACTTGCGATGGTCACTTAGGACATGTTTTTCCTGATGGACCTGAGCCAAGTGGACTACGCTATTGCATCAATTCAGAATCAATGACTTTAAGTAAGGAGACAGCTAATGGGAAATAAGAATTCACAAATAGCTACCTTTGGTGGTGGTTGTTTTTGGTGTACAGAAGCTGTTTTTCAAGAGGTTAAAGGTGTAGAAAAAGTAGTGTCTGGATATTCTGGAGGGAATGTTCCAGGGCATCCAACGTACAGAGAGATTTGTTCAGGTTTAACTGGACACGCCGAAGTTGTACAGGTTACTTTTGATGCAAGTATAATTTCTTATGAAGACATTTTAGTCATTTTTATGACAACTCATGATCCAACAACTTTGAATCGTCAAGGGGCAGATCGAGGCACACAATATCGTTCGGTAATTTATTATCATGATGATACGCAAAAGGAAATTGCTGAAATTGTTTCAAAAGAAATATCACCTTATTATGAAAACCCTGTAGTAACAGAAATATCGCCTTTAGATGTTTTTTATGAAGCAGAAAAAGAACATCAAGATTACTATAGAAATAATCAAAAGCAAGGGTATTGCAGTTTTGTAATTACACCTAAATTGGCAAAACTGAGAAAACTCCATGCTGATAAATTAAAATAACCTTAAAAAAGAAAGGACAATTATAATGTCAAATAAAGCAGAGGAAGCCCAAGTATTTAAAGCTCCCGAATTTCTAGTTAATGATTGGATTAACGCCAACGGAAAGAAAACAGAATCTATCAAACTTTCAGATTTTAGAGGAAAGTTTAAAGTGGTGTATTGTTTTCAGCATTGGTGTCCTGGTTGCCACAGCAAAGGGTTGCCAGATTTGAAGAAAATGGTAGAGGCTTTAAAAGATAACAATAAGATTGTTTTTTTGGCAATACAAACTGTTTTTGAAGGTCATGATTCTAATACTTATGAAAAGATTGTGGAAACTCAAAAGCAATATAATTTGAAAATACCATTTGGACATGATGCTGGAGATGATGGTAAATCGCATTCAAATATTATGAGAAATTATAAAACGGGAGGCACACCTTGGTTTATTTTTATTGATAAAAATGATAATGTTGTGTTTTCAGATTTTCACTTAAACCCAGATGCAGCGATTACCTTTTTTAAAAGCCTAAACCAAAATGCAAATTAAACTTTATGGAGCGGAAAGGTGTCACAAAACGCAGTATTATAAAGCATTTTTTGAAACACATAGTTTAAGTTATACATTTCTTGATGTAGAAGAAAATAAAGACTACGCAGAGGAATTGCGTGGTCTTTATAAAAACAGAAAGCTTAATTTTCCGACTATAACTATTGATGAAAAGAAGCTGAGAAACCCATCAGATAAAGAGCTAAATAAATGGATAGAAAAACAAAAGTTGCGTTAGGAGGTGGATGCCATTGGTGTACCGAAGCCGTTTTTCAATCTTTGAAAGGTGTTGAAAAAGTTGAGCAAGGTTATGTGTCTTCAGTTGGAGAAAACCAAGAGTTTTCAGAAGCTGTTGTTGTACATTTTAATACCGAAGAAATTACATTAGAAACATTAATAGAGATTCATTTACATACGCATAAAAGCAATAGTAATCATTCTATGAGGAATAAATATCGTTCGGCAGTTTATACGTTTTCAAGTGAGCAAGAAAATAATTCTAAAAAGATAATTGAAAATCTTCAAAAGGGTTTTGATGATAAGATTATAACTAAAGTATTTCCTTTTTTAGAATTTAAAGCCTCACGAGAAGCCATTCAAAACTATTATCAGAAAAACCCAAATAAGCCTTTTTGCGAAACATTTATCAATCCTAAATTACAACTTTTGCTAGATAAGTTTTCTAATTATGTTGATGATAAGAAAGTTGAACATTTAATAATATCAATTTAGAAAAATGAAGAGTACAAAATTAAATATAGAAAACGATAAAGGCTTGGCTTTGCAAGCGTATTTAGAATTGCCAGCAAATCAAAAACCTAATCGATATGCTATTTTTGCACATTGTTTTACATGTACAAGTTCTTTAAGTGCTGTAAAAAATATTAGTCGCGCATTAACCAATTACGGATTTGGAGTGGTTCGTTTTGATTTTACAGGCTTAGGCAAAAGTGAAGGCGAGTTTGCCGAAAGTCATTTTTCAGGAAATGTAGGAGACTTAATTGCGGTAAATAATTTCATGGGTAACAATTATAAAGCACCAGCATTACTTGTTGGTCATTCGCTTGGTGGCGCAGCTGTAATTAGCGCAGCTTCAAAACTAGAAAACATTAAAGCAGTAGCAACAATTGGTGCTCCAGCAACGGTAAGTCATGTTAAGCATTTATTCTCTCATGATATCGATTCAATAAGAGAAGGCGAGTTAACCGAAGTAAATATTGGTGGGCGACCATTTAAAATAAACCCTGAATTTGTTTCAGATTTTGATAAAACCAATTTGCCTTCAGTTGTGAAAAACTTACGTAAACCGCTGTTAATAATGCATTCTCCAACTGATGCTATTGTTGGTATTAAAAATGCTGAACAATTGTATCATAATGCGCATCATCCAAAAAGTTTTGTTACACTTGATAATGCAGATCACTTATTAACTAATTCTAATGATAGTAATTATGTTGGAAATGTAATTGGAACTTGGGTGCAGCGTTACTTTGAGCCTAAAGAAAATACGATGCTGGAAACGCAAGGAGAGCAATTAGTAGGGCATTTAAATTTAATTGAAGATAACTTTACAACCTCTATACAAACCAAAAAGCATAGTATAATTGCAGATGAACCGACATCAGTTGGAGGAGATGATTTTGGACCTTCACCTTACGAGTATCTAAATGCGGGTTTAGCGGCCTGTACAGTTATGACTTTAAAAATGTATGCACAACGTAAACAATGGGATTTACAAGAAGTATTTGTTTATATATCGCATTCTAAAAAGCATAGCGATGAGTTGGAACTAGATATAGAAGAACCAGGGTATTTGGATCATATTAGTAAGAAATTAAAATTTGTTGGTAATTTAGATGCCTCGCAAAAACAGCGTTTAAAAGAAATTGCATCACGCTGCCCAGTACATAAAACTATTGCAAGTAAAGTAGTGTTTGACACATCAATAATTTAAAATTTGTATTCGTATTTGGATGCATAAAATTGTGAAAACAAGTAATTGCAGTAAAATTCAAAATCTGTCTTCCAAAGTAATATTCCACTTGTTATGTTAAAGTTACTTTAGATTTGATTAAATTTAAACAATTAAACAACCAAAAATGTATAAGCTAACCAAAATCGTTTTCATTACAGGTATCTTTTTTATACTTAATGCATGCGCAACTTATCAGCCACAATATAAAAATCAAAATACCAATTCTGTTTTCCCTAATAAAGAGATAGAGCATTCTTTTTACTTAATAGGCGATGCTGGAAATTCGCCTATAGGTTCATCTTCGGAGGCATTACTAGCGTTTAAAACTGAATTGAGTAAAGCTTCAAAAAATAGTACGGCTATTTTTTTAGGAGATAATATTTACCCAAACGGGTTGCCAAATAAAGGAGATGAAGGGTATGATTTTGCAGAACATCAATTAAAAATTCAAACCAATGCAGTTAAGGATTTTAAAGGAGAAGCTATTTTTATTCCAGGTAATCATGATTGGTATAGCAATGGTCTAGAAGGGCTTAAACGTCAAGAAAAGTACATTGAAAATGCATTAGGCAAGAATACATTTTTGCCAGAAAACGGATGCCCAATTGAAAAGGTAAATATATCTGATGAGGTTGTTATGTTAGTTGTTGATTCGGAATGGTATTTAACCGATTGGGATAAACATCCAACTATAAATGATGATTGCGAGATTAAAACACGAGCTAAGTTTTTTGAAGAATTTGAAAGTTTAATAAAGAAAGCTAGAGGGAAAACAACAATTGTAGCATTGCATCACCCTATGTTTACTAATGGTTCTCATGGTGGGCAATATTCTTTTGGCAGTCATATGTCTCCTATTCCTGTTTTAGGAACATTAAAAAATGTGCTTCGCAAAACAGGAGGAGTAACTACAGTCGATATTCAAAATAGCCTCTATAATGATTTTAGAAAACGTATTATAACATTATCTCAAGAAAATGATAAAACCATTTTTGTTTCAGGGCACGATCATAATTTACAGTATATTGTTCAAGATAACTTACCACAAATTGTTAGCGGATCGGGATCCAAATCTATGGCAACGCGAAATGTTGAAAACGGAAAATTCTCTTACGGTACGCCAGGATATGCTAGATTAGATGTGTTTAAAGATGGTTCATCTCATGTTCGTTTTTATTCTACAGAAGTAAATAACGTTGTATTTCAAACAGAAGTTATTGCTCCAGAAAAAACGGTACCAAGCATTAAATACAGTGAGAATTTAGTTAAGCAAAAAACGGCTTCAATTTATTCAGAAAAAGAAACCACTAAAGGCGGTATTTATAAAGCACTTTGGGGAGAGCGTTATCGTGAAGAATTTAGTAAAAAAGTAACAGTTCCAACAGTTAATCTTGACACTTTACTCGGAGGGTTAACCCCAGTAAGAAAAGGAGGTGGGCATCAGTCTAAATCTGTTCGTTTGCAAGATAAACAAGGCAGAGAATATGTAATGCGTGCACTTCGTAAAAATGCACTTCAGTATTTACAAGCGGTAGCTTTTAAAGACCAATATATTGAAGGACAGTTTAATGATACTTATACCGAAAAACTATTGCTAGATGTTTTTACAGGGTCTCATCCTTATGCGCCTTTCACAATAGCAACATTGTCAAATGCTGTGGGTGTTTATCATACCAACCCTGTATTGTATTATATTCCTAAACAAAAAGCTTTAGGTGAATTTAATGATGAATTTGGAGATGAGTTATATATGATAGAAGAACGTGCTTCTGATGGTCATGGAGACAAGGCTAGCTTTGGTTTTTCAAATGAGTTAATTAGTACAGACGATTTACTTAAAGAATTAAATAAAGATGAAGACATCATTTTAGATGAAGAAGCTTATGTAAGAGCACGTTTATTTGATATGCTTATTGGAGACTGGGATAGACATGAAGACCAATGGCGTTGGGCAAAGTTTAAAGAAAATAAAAAAACAGTATATCGCCCTGTGCCTAGAGATCGCGATCAAGCGTTTTCAATTATGGCCGATGGCGCTTTGCTAAGTTTTGCAACAACGGTTTTACCATCGCTCCGTTTAATGAAAAGTTATGATGAAGATTTAAAAAGTCCAAAATGGTTTAATTTAGAACCTTACCCGTTAGATATGGCCTTGATAAATCAATCTAATCGAAGTGTTTGGAATGCTCAAGTAAAGCATATTGTCGAGAATTTAACAGATGGTATTATTGATGAAGCCTTTACTTATTTTCCTTCAAAAGTAAATCAAGAAACAATACAAGATATTAAAAGAAAGTTACAAGGTAGGCGCAGCAATCTTCAAAAAATATCAGATCAATATTATAATCATATTAATGAGTTTGCAATTATAAAAGGAACAGATAAAGACGATTGGTTTGAGGTTGAACGTATGCCAAAAGGAGATACAAAAGTAACAGCCTATCGTATTAAAAAAGGAAAAAAAGCAGATGTTTTTCATCAACGTATTTATACTTGCCATGACACCAAAGAAATCTGGATTTATGGTTTAGATGATGACGATATGTTTAAAGTATCTGGAGTAGGTGATCAGTTAATTAAACTCCGCTTAATAGGAGGTCAAAACAAAGATGTTTATGATGTTCAGAATGGGAAACGTGTAAAAATATATGATTATAAATCTAAAAAAAGCGAGTTTAAAACCAATAAAGGAAGTAGAAAACTAACAGATGATTACGAAACAAATGTATATGATTATAAGAAACTAAAAAATAGTAGCAATCAATTTGTGCCAACTATAGGGTCTAACCCAGATGATGGTTTTAAAATAGGCTTTTCTAATACCCTAACTCATTATGGTTTTGAACGTAATCCATTTACTTCTCAGCATACCATGTCTGCAGCATATTATTTTGCTACTCAAGGATTTGATTTAGGTTACAAAGGAGAATTTGCAAATGTGGTTGGAAATATGAATTTAGGTATAAATGCTAAGTTTACTAGTCCGAATTATGCTGTAAACTTTTTTGGTTATGGTAATGCAACACCCAACCCAGAGGCTGATGAAAATGATGGCCTTGATGTAGATTTAGACTATAATCGAGTAAAATTAAGGACTTTAGAGTTTTATCCTACCTTAGTATGGAGAGGTCGCTTAGGCGCTAGTTTTGAGGTTGGAGTATCCTACGAATCTATTGAGGTTGAAGAAACTGAAGGACGATTTATAAATGATGAATTTATTGGAGATAATGTTGATGTTAATGATGATTTTTATGGCATTCATGCAAAGTATCAATTTGCAAATTCTGATAATAAAGCGTTTCCAACCTTAGGGATGCTATTTGCAATCCAAACAGGTTATAAAAATAATGTTAGTGAATCTAAAGGTTTTGGGTATGTTATCCCAGAATTGAGCTTCGATTATAAGCTGGAGCCAAGTGGCCAACTAGTTTTAGCTACAAAATTTAAAGGGCATTTTAATTTAGGAGATGATTTTGAGTTTTATCAAGGCGCAAATATTGGTGCTAATAATGGACTGCGAGGTTATAGAAATGAACGTTTTACAGGTAAAAGTGCCTTTGCGCAGAGTACAGATATACGATTAAATCTTCGTAAGGTAAAAACAGGATTAATGCCTTTAAATATAGGATTTTATGGAGGTTTTGATTATGGACGTGTTTGGGTTGACGACAGTTTGTTGTTAAGCCCTATGTACCATTCCAATACTTGGAATACATCATTTGGTGGTGGAATATTTGCCAATGCTGCAGATATGTTTACTGCTAATATCTCAGCATTTAATAGCGATGATGGTTTGCGTTTAGCCTTCAAAATTGGGTTTGGTTTTTAAACTTCTTTCAAGTTATTTTTTTCATAAAAAAGTTAATAGCCTTATTTTTTATAAATTAGGATAGATGTTTTTTTTTCGTAAATTGAAGCTAACTAACTTTATGGTAAATGAAAAAGCTATTAACCATCCTTATGGTACTCTCAGTATCATTCGTCTTTGCACAAAAAAAAATATATAACATAGGAATTCTTCTAGATAATAGAACAGAAGAAGTCAATCCACTACTAAAAACAATGCAAGACCAAATTATTGCAGTAGTAGGAGAAGATGCTACGGTTAGTTTTTCTGAAAGTAATATTCTTGTAAACAACTATAATCTTAAAAAGGCTGAAGAAGATTATAATAAGCTTATCAATAATGATACAGACATAATTCTTGCGTTTGGTATAATAAACAACGAAATAGTTAGTAAGCAAACGGTTTATAAAAAACCAACTATTTTGTTTGGAGCTGTTAACCGAGATTTTAGCACAATTGATTTTACTAAAGCAACATCTGGTATAAATAATTTTACTTATTTAGTAGAATCGGAGTCTTATCAAGAAGACTTTATCAAGTTTAAAGAACTTACTAATTATAAAAAACTAGGCATCTTAATTGAAAACCATATTATAGATCTTTTACCTATAAAAGAAACATTTGATAAAGAGTTTGAAGACATAGATGCAGATTACAAGCTCATTCCTTTTGAAACAGTATCAGATATTACTTCAAACCTAGAAGGAGTTGATGCGGTATATTTAGCTAGCGGTTTTTTCTTAAAGGATAGCGAGGTAAATATATTAGCACAAACTTTTATTAGTAAGCAGTTACCATCGTTTACCAATAATAGTATTAAACAAGTGAAATTAGGCATTATGGCAACTAATCAGCCAGAAGATAATTTCGATCAGTTTATCCGTCGTGTTGCGCTTTCTATAGAAGGATATATAAACGGAGAGTTGTTATCTAATATGCCAGTTTTTATTGACTATAGCAGTCGTTTAACCATGAATTTTAATACTGCCGAATTGGTTGGTGTTCCTATAAAATATAGCTTAATTAATGACACAGATTTTGTTGGAGACTTTAAGAATGCAATCTCAGAGAAACAATACAATTTATTAGAAGTAATTAATACTGTACTTAATCAGAATTTATCCTTGCAATCTGTTCAAAAAGATGTGGTGTTAAGTGAGCAAGATGTAAAGTTGGCAAAGAGTAATTATTTGCCCAATGTAACGGCATCTGCTAATGGAACGTATACAGATCCTAATTTAGCAGAAATTAGTAGTGGCCAAAATCCAGAATTTCAAACAGCAGGAAATATAACCTTACAGCAAACGGTTTTTTCAGAGGCAGCAAATGCTAATATCTCTATTCAAAAAAGCTTGCAGAAAGTACAACAAGAAAGCTTCAATATAGAACAGCTTAATACTATTTTTAATGCTTCAAACGCTTATTTTAATGTCCTCATACTAAAAGCCAACTTACAGATACAGGCAAGAAATTTAGACCTTACCAAACGTAATTTGCAAATAGCCGAACAGAATTTTAAAGCTGGTGAATCAGGTAAATCAGATCTACTTCGTTTTCGTAGTCAAATGGCACAAAACACACAATCTTTGGTTGAAGCAATTAATCAATTTGAACAAAGCCTTGTAGTTATAAATCAACTGCTTAATAATCCCATAAATAGAGAGATTAGTATAGAAGATGTTGATTTAACCAGTGAGTTATTAAAGCGTTATAACTATGACAATTTTATAGAGATGTTGGACGACCCTACTTTAAGAGAACCATTTATAGAATTTTTGATTCAAGAGTCTAAAGTAAACGCACCTGAATTAAAAGCTTTAGGTTATAACTTAGAGGCCACAAATCGGAATATCAAATTAAATGGCTCTGGACGTTTTTTGCCAACAGTAGCGTTACAAGGACAATACAATAGGGTTTTTGATAGAAGTGGTGTAGGCAGTACTGCACCAGCAGGCTCTAGCTTTTTAGATAGCAATTACAATATTGGTTTAAATGTTTCTATTCCTATACTTAATAGCAACCAAACTAATATAAATCGTCAAACGGCATTAATTCAAAAAGATCAACTAAATATTAATAAGGAGAATACTGAATTAAATATTGCAGTAAACATTAGAAACATTGTTTTAGATGTTATTAATCAAATATCCAATATTGAATTATCTAAAGTTTCTGAAGAAACTGCGAATGAAGCCCTTGAATTAACTCAAGCCTCTTATTCTAACGGAGCAGTAAATATTGTTCAGTTAATTGATGCTCAAAACAATTATCTAAATGCTCAGATAGCAAGAGTAAGTGCAGTGTATAACTATATGATTAATGCATTGCAGTTAGAACGTTATTTAGGGTATTATTTTTTACTTAATAGTGAAGCAGATAACGCAAATTTTAACCAACGATTTATTGAATTTTTGAATAATAGAAATTAAAAATATAATTATGAAGAATATAACCAACCTTTGTATCATAATCCTTTTAGTAGTGTTTTCTTGTGCTGAAGAGAAAAAGACTGTAGAAAAGTTTGTGCGCCCTGTTAAATATCAAGAAGTTAATTATTTAGGAGGAGGAAAAATAAGAACATTTAGCGGAACAGCTCAAACAGATAAAATTATTAAATTAAGTTTTAGAAATACAGGAATCATTACTCAATATGATATCAAATTAGGACAGAAAGTAAAAAAAGGACAGTTGTTATCTAAACTAGATAATGTTCAGTCTCGCTTATCTTATGAGCAATCCTTAACAGACTTGAATAGTGCTGCTTCTCAAATGAACACAGCTAAGTTGAGTTTAAATAGAGTGCGTTCACTATACGAAAAAGGAAGCTCATCATTAAGTGATTTTGAAGCAGCAAAAAACGCATATAAAACTGCGCAACAAAGTCATGAATCTGCTAAACGAGGCGTATCAATTCAGCAAGAACAAATTCGTTTTGGATACCTCTACGCACCAGAAGATGGTGTTATTGCTGCTGTAAATTCTGAAGTTGATGAAAATGTTAACCCTGGTGACCCTGTAGCGACACTTAATGCAGGAAGAGATATGGAGATTACTTTAGGAATTCCTGAAAGTGTTATTAATGGTGTAAAACAAGATATGGTGGTAGATGTAGACTTTTCTTCTCTACCTAATAAAAAATTTAAAGCTAAAGTAACCGAAATAGCACCTGCAGTTGATGCCAATACATCTACTTATCCAGTGCGTGTTACTATAGTAAACCCTAGTGATGAAATTAAAAGTGGTATGGCAGCTAATATCACTTTCGATTTTGGAGATAGTAAAAATGATAAAACTATTTTAGTTGTACCAGCAAATGCTGTTGGAGAAGATAGTAATGGGCGTTTTGTATTTCTTGTAGAAGAAGCAGGAGAGATTACTAAAGTTAAGAAACAACAAATTACTATTGGTGATTTAACTAATGAAGGGTTTGAGATAAAATCTGGATTAAAAGCGGGACAAAAAATTGCTACTGCTGGCTTACAAACATTATTAGATGGACAAGAAGTAAGGCTTCAATAATTCTAAACAACCAACCAATGAATTTAGCACAATTTTCAATAGATAAAAACAGAATTACATTTATGGTGCTAGGTACCATAATACTTATGGGCTTAACTATGTATTCTGGTTTGTCTCGAGATAGTATGCCTCCCTATACGGTAAGAGTTGCTACGGTAGTATCTCAATTTCCAGGCGCTGGACCAGAACGTGTTGAGCAATTAGTAACCGATAAAATAGAAAAAGTAGCCCAAGAACTCCCTGAATTAAAAGAAGTTTCTAGTACTTCTAGAACAGGCTTGTCTGTGGTTACCGTAACCTTAAAAGATGAAGTAGCATCAGGAAAAATGCAAGGTGTTTGGGATCGACTTCGTAGAAAATTAAATGCATTACAAGGATTACCTCAGGGTGTAAACCCTTCTTTAAACGATGATGGTGTAGGAGATGTGTATGGTATTGTAGTTGGCCTAACTTCTGACGGTTATTCCTATGCAGAAATGAAAACATATGCAGATGATATAAAAGATGCACTTATCAAAATACCTGATGCTGCAAAAGTTGAAATGGGAGGAGAACAAGAAGAGCGCATTTTTGTTGAGTTTGACAATACGAGGTTAAAAGAATATGGGCTCTCTGCTTCTAAACTACAACAATCTATAGCTTCTACTAATATTTTAAATTCTGGCGGGCAAATTAATTTAGGAGATGAGCGTATTATATTGGAGCCTACTGGAAATTTTAATTCGGTTGAAGATATAAGAAACATGCTTATATCTGTTGGTAATAGCAATGGCTCGCAATTGGTAAAATTAGGAGATATCACAACTATAAGAAAGGCTTATATAGACCCACCAACTCAAAAAGTAAGAATTAATGGGAAAGATGCTATTTCATTACATGTTAACTTAAAAGAAAATGCTAATGTAATTACACTAGGAGAAGAAGTAAATAAAGTTGTAAACGAATGGCAACAAAAATTACCAATAGGACTAGAGCTTACCAGAGTATCTTCTTTAGATACATACATAGATGTTAAAGTTGGCGACTTTATTGTAAACCTTATGCAATCTATAGGTATTGTATTATTAGTTATGTTAATCTTTCTGGGTTTTAGAACAGGCTTTGTTATTGCCAGTTTGATTCCTATTGTAACCATTATGACTTTAATGATTATGGGAATTATAAATATAGGATTAAATCAAGTGACGTTAGCAGCCTTGATTATGGCTTTAGGAATGTTAGTGGATAATGCCATTGTGGTCGCCGAGACTATTATGGTTAAAATGGAACAAGGCATAGACAAAAAGCAAGCAGCGTTGGAAGCTTTTTCTGAATTATGGATGCCATTACTCATTTCTACTTTAACCACGTCTGCCGCCTTTTTAGCATTCTTTTTATCACCTACAACAATGGGAGACATTGTAGGACCTATTTTTGTTGTGATAACAATTGCATTACTATCATCTTGGATAATAGCATTAACAGTTATTACATTATTCTGTTACCTGTTTTTAAAAGTAGCCCCTAAAGGGGAAAAGAAACCAAGCTTTATTGATAGAATTATTAATAAACTTAAAGTGTATTATAAAGACCTTATTCTGCTGGCATTGTTAAATAAGTGGAAAGTGATTATTGGCATTTTCCTTATTTTCTTTGCCTCTTTGTATGGTTTTACCAAAATTCCATTTATTTTCTTTCCAGATAGCGATCGTAATATGATTACTATAAACATTAATCTTCCAGAAGGAAACAAAATAGAGCGTACTACAGAAGTTGTAAAACGTATTGAGCAATTTATGGCAGATTCGTTGCAGGTTAATGATAGTAGAACTACTGGAATTTCAGATTGGTCATCATACATAGGAGAAGGACCAGAGTCGTATGATTTAGGGTATTCGCCAGATGAAGCAAATTCTAATTACGCACACATTTTAGTGAACACCTCATCTTTTAATGAAAACAATAAAATGGTTGCGAAACTAGATAAGTTTACGTTTAATAGTTTTCCAAATGCAGATATTAAAGTAGGTGCTTTAGGCGCTGGAGGAGGAGGAACGCCGATAGAAATTAAAGTCTCAGGTCAGAATCCAGATGAGTTATCTCAAATAGCTGAAGCTGTTAAATTAAAACTATCAAGTATTTCAGGAACCAAAAATGTTAAGGATGACTGGGGGCCAAAAAGTAAAAAATTCTTAATAGAAATAGATCAAAACAGAGCGCAAACCGCTGGTGTTAGTAGTGAAGATATCGCAACGTCTCTACGGACAGTTTTAGACGGTTTTCAAACAGGTGAATATCGTGAAGATGATAAATCGATTCCAATACTAATGCGCAGTGATGATAATCAACAGCAATCTTTGGCGTCATTAGAAACTTTAAATATTTATTCGCAAAACTCAGGAGCGAGTGTTCCATTATTACAAGTGGCTTCTATAGTTCCTCAGTGGCAATATTCTAAAATTAAACGTTTTGATTTACGTAGAACTATAAATGTAACTAGTGAATTAAGAGCAAGTGGGAATGCATCTGAAATCACCAAAGTGATAACACCTTGGTTAGAAGAACAACAGCAAAATTGGCCACAAGACTATCGCTATGAGTTTGGAGGTGATGCCAAACAAACAGCAGAAAGTATGGGCTCAGTAATTGGGTACTTGCCTGTTTCTGGGTTTATTATTGTTTTACTTTTAATTATTCAGTTTAATTCTTTCAGAAAAATGACCATGGTAGTGTTAACTATTCCTTTAGGAATTATTGGTGTAGTAATTGGGTTGTTAATTTTTAGAGAAGCGTTTGGGTTTATGCCGTTTTTAGGAGTAATCTCTTTAGCAGGAATTGTAATTAATAATGCTATCGTACTTATTGACCGTATGGAAATAGAAGAACGAGATTTAGGTAGAACAGAACAGGATGCAGTTATAGCAGCCTGTTTACAACGCTTTCGCCCCATACTTCTGGCTACATTTACTACCGTTTTAGGCTTAATACCATTATATATTTCTGGAGGTGAAATGTGGGAAGGCATGGCTATAGGCATAATGGTTGGGTTATTATTTGGTACAGTAATTACACTGTTATTTATACCTTCATTATACAGTGCCTTTTTTAAGGTGAATTATAAAGATTATGAGTTCAATGAAACCCTATTGAATGATTAAGGATTTATATAAACATAGATTTGAGATTTTTTTCGCTACACAATTATTTATATTGTTTGGGTCTTTACTGTTTCCTAGTGAATTTTTTGAAAATGTTTTAACCCCAATTTTATTTTTAGTCAATACAATAGCAGGAATTTTGCTTATTTCTAAAAAGAAAAAATTGATGTGGTTTTTAATTATACTATTTACCATTTCTTTATTTGTTTTTGGTAGTAGTATGATAAGTAGAGATACAGATTTTCAAGATAATTTTTTAATAAGATTAAGTGTTTATTTTATTTTTTATATCATAGTTACCCACCAAATTATCATGCAAATATGGAAAGCTAAACGGGTTAATAATACTGTAGTTATTGGTTTAATGTGTGGTTATATTTCTTTAGGGTTTATTGCTTTTTTTCTATTTGCTACTATAGAATTATTAGAGCCTAATTCGTTTAAAGGAATTGTAATAGATGGCAGTAAAGTCGTTTTAGGCTTAGATTCTATTATGTATTATTCTTACATAACCTTAATGACTATTGGTTACGGCGATATTGTTCCTACTACTCCTTTATCTCAAAAAGCAGCTATTATAACAGGTTTAATGGGGCAGTTTTATTTAGTAATTGTTACTGCTATTGTAGTTGGTAAATACATTCAGCATTCTACTAAAGATTAGCTATACTAATTCTCATAATGCGTTTTATATCTTATCAATCTGTTTCAACACTTTATCAAGTCTTTTTACTTGAGAGTCTTTTTCACATTCCGGTTTTCGTTCATTAATTATTTTTTTATAAATCTCCTTATTCCATTTAGTTATCGAAATAATTGATTTTTCCATATACTTAGGCAATTGTTTTATCGGGCATTTCCATAATTGGTCAATCAACAAATTTTCTACTTTGTCTTGATATTCCGAGTATTTATTAAGCTTTGCGTAAATCTCAACTCCTGAATCAATCGTTATAATGGAACCTTGATTTACCGTATCTGAAATCAAATCTAATGATTCAAATAATTCCTTACTTTTCAAATCTGTAATTGTCATTAAGGCAATCATTCCACCCCAAACCAATCTATTGTTTTTGTTTGATAATAATTCTAAAAATTCTGAATAGTAACTCGCAATCAAATCTGGTTTTATATAGGCAACTTCATAAAGTGTTTTTATACAATCAGCTTGTATTTTTTTATCCTTGTTTTTTAGATTCTCAACAAGTTCTTTAATAGCATCACTATTTTCAGTTTCAGCAAGTTCCTTAGCTAAAGCTATATTCGCATCATTCCCTTTATGTCCTAATGATGATGAAAGTTGATTTATTACAGTCATGATTTTTTTATCCAATAATTTTTATAATAGTAACGTATGTCTTTCTCGCAAATACATGCCAACGTATTCGTGTGAGATTTCGTTATGTTGTTTAGGAACTAAACAAGTAAACAAAAGCACAACATAGGAAAATCCGTATGATTTTCCAAAAGCTCATAGAATGAACAATGAATTATACACGTTGCTAGGTGTAGTTTTTTTACATTTCAATTCCGTCAGAGTTTAATTCGTATTTCGTCCCATCCCAATCTGTCAATTCAATTCTGTCGCCATTAATTTTAAATTCTTTTTTTCCATCTGGATTCACAAAAATATCTTTGGCTCCGAAAGTCCATTTTTCGTTTCCGTTTTTGTCGATTCGGCTAATCTGAAGTTCTCCGTGTATAACAAAGTCATCTTCAAATTCGTAAATTCCAAAACAGGTTGCAATGTCAAATTGTTTTCTCCAGTTAGCAGATAAATCCGTTATATTTAAACAATAAACTTTGTCAGAACAGCAGATATAGATTCTGTCCTTTTTTATAAGGAATGAGTTTTCGGAAATTCTAGTTGCGCCTCCATTTTCCAATAATATTGCGCTACATTTTTCAATTCCGCTTTCTATTACTCGAATTCCATGTTTAGAGGAAGGTTGATATTCTATTTTATGACCTAAATCGGCTGGATATTGTTTCTTAAATTTTGCTGAATCCAAATCAGATTCATCTGTTATTTCGATTACGAAATTTTCATGTTTTAATATCATTTTCAAGGCTTGGTCAAATTACACCTAACGTTCCAGCTAAAATACGGAAAATCGGTTTGGTAGGTTAGGTTCTGTTTTTTTAGCCTTTCTTGTAATACGTTATTTTCTCGATATTATTTTTTCTATTTTATTATTATCAATTCTGTTTTGGACGTGTTTAGAGTTTTCTAATAAAATAGTATTGTTTAAAGATGGAAAAATTTTGCTAGCACGTTTAAGCATTTTTATTCCAGGAAACATAATATCTTTTTTTGCGGCAAATATATTTATTGGAGTGGTTATCAATTTGGCTTCAGAATCTTTTATTACAGGAACTGGTGTGAAGTCCATATTAAAATATAAAAACACTTTTGATAAATACTCAAGAGCGAATGTATCTGGTTCTGTAAAAAGAGTGTTTAAAAATTTTTCAAGATACTTTGATTTTTTAGTTTTCATATAGAGCTTCATAGGAATAAAAACCTTAAATAATAAAACTATAGGATTACCATTTACAATAAAAGCAGGAGCAGATAAAAACACTTCTTTAATGTTTTTTTCATCTTGAATTAATGTTTTGAGTATAATTAGTCCTCCAAACGAAAAACCAGCCATAGTTACATCGGTTAGGCTTAGTTTATTTATAATTTCATTCATCCAAAAACCATAACTGTCGTCTTTCATACTCAACCTGTTTTCCGCACTTTTATTGGGTTGCGCAAGAGCATCTATTGCAAATACTTGAAAATCTTTGTAAAGATTTGGATAGGTTTCTAATGAAATTGGAGCACATCCATTTGAACCGTGGATTATTAATATTGGTGGTTTCGAGGAATCTCCAATCACGATAATATTGGTTTTTCCAAAACTCGTATTGATGAGTTTGTATTTATAATCAATATTTAAGTCCTTTAATTTTTGATCATAAAGACTTATAATCTCTTTTTTTCCAATTTGTGATTTATATAATGATTTCATTTTGTATTTTTAGGACAAGTTTACTAAAAATATTTATTTAGGACAAGTTTACTAATGAGCAAAAAAAAGAAACTAATTTTAGAAGCAGCTAAGACTTTATTCAATGAAAAAGGATATCACAATGTAACTATAAGAATGATAGCCTTAAAAATGAATATGAGTCCGGGAAATTTAAATTATCATTACAAAAAACGAGAAGATATTTTTGAGGCCTTGTATTTTGAAATGGTTTCAGAATTTGACGAAAGAATTGATCTGTTAGCTAATGTTGAAGTCTCAATTGAACAAGTTAAAATTGATATTGAGAGAAGTATGAGGAGAATGTTAGATTATAATTTTTTTTGGACTGACTTATATAATCTTATTTGTATAAATAGTACAGTACAAAAACATTTTCAACAGGTATATAAAAAAAGAATTGAGGGGTGTTTCTTGTTATTTAAAAAAATGAAAGTAAAAGATTTGATGAAAGAATCATCTTTTGAATTAGAATATAATTTTCTAGCGGAAAGAATGATTGATTATGGTAATACTTGGTTATATTCTAGTCATCTTTATTCGAATAAATTGAATACAGGAAATATAGATTATCACGTAAATACATTCTTAAGTATATTATTCCCTTTTCTTACTTCTAAAGGAAAAAAGGAATTTCAAAATTTATTGCCAGAGTTTTTTGAGTAATGTGTTACAACGTTCTTGTATATGAAAAGTAGCGGATTTTTACGCACTAATTTTTCAGATTATAACTGACCTTAAATTTATAAAATTCATTTTCGTTTAAGCATTAAAGCCGCTATTTTTTATATACGTTGTTGTATTTAGTACTTGTTTCTTTTTCTTTCTTTAACTACATTTTTAATCAATTTTCCTAAATCTTTATCTTTCTTTTTACGTTCCTCTGAACTCGAGTCGAAAAATAGTCGTTCTCGTTCCATTTTTCGAAAATTTTGATATGATTCCAAATCTAATTCTCCGTTTTCCAAAGCATTTATAATAGCACAACCTTTTTCATTTGTATGTGTACAGTTATTAAATTTACAGTCGAATGTTAAATTGGAAACTTCATCAAAAGTCAATTCAAGACCTTTGGAATTGTCAGTTATTCCAACTTCTCTCATTCCAGGATTATCAATTAAAATTCCATTTTCTGTAACAATTAATTCTCTGCGAGTTGTAACGTGCTTTCCTCTATCAATACTTTCACTAATATTTCCAGTATTCATAATATTTTTTCCAATTAAGGTATTTATTAGCGTTGATTTTCCAACTCCCGAAGAACCTAACAAACAATACGTTTTTCCTTTTGTTAATTGTTGTTTTATTTCACTAATCCCATCTTTTGATTGATTGCTAATTGCAATTATTAAAACGCCTTTAATTCGTTCTTTAGTCTTATTTAAAATTTCATTTAATTCTGATGTTTGGATTAGATCAATCTTACTAATAATAACAATAGGTCTAATATTAGCCGAATTACAAATAGTTAAATAGCGTTCAATTCGGTTTAAATTAAAATCTCGATTTACTGATTGAACAATTAAGCCAAGATCAATATTAGTTGCAATTATTTGAGTTTTACCAAGTTTACCAACTGCTTTTCTTGCTAATATAGACGTTCTTGGATATACAAAATGGATTAACGCCTTATTGTCATCATATTCATTAATAGCTACCCAATCTCCGACAACAGGTAAATCGTATTTGAATTCTGCTGTAAATCTTAAATTTCCAATAAGTTCAGCCTCCAATTCGTTAGAAACGGTTTTAATTGTGTATCTATCTTTATGTTCAGAAACTACACGAGCAACTTCAAAAGAGTCCAATTGATGTTCTTGTCGATATATTTCTAATTGTTTATAAAAACCTAAATCGTTTATTGTCATTTTTCTAACTTTAAAATTGAATATCAAAAATGATATTTGAACAATAAAAACCAGCTCTTTCAATTGCTTTTTGTGAACCAATATTGTCAATTGTTGTTGAGCAAATTGGTTTTCTGTTTGCTTGTATCACTCTGTTTGCTTGCAATTTCAGAACTTGAGTAGCAATTCCTTTTCCTTGCTGATTTTTATTTACAATAATTCCCAAATCGGCTATTTCTGGCTGTGTATCACTCCATCTACATTCACTAGTAGTAATAATTTTATTGCCTTCTTTTATAAAGTAAATTTCTTTTCTGCTTACCAAGTTTTCAGTATAGCCAAAGGTATCATCCATTCCAATTTGTTCTTTTAAAAACGATTTGATTTCTGGAATATCAGTTTCTGATACTAATTCAAGATTTAAAGATGAATTTTCATCAACTTCTGAATTTGTATGCTGAAAGCAAAACGTATTTGGCTTGATTGATTTTGAAAGTGATAAACAAGTGTTAAATGCTATTGGTTCGTTTGAACTTAAACTTGCTGAAACTATTAATTTTTGCTCAATAAGAGATTCAACTACAGTTTTCATTTTAGCTTTAAAACCATCTAAAAAAAATAGTTGCAGAAGGCTATGATTGTTGTCAATGGAGCAATATCCTATATTTTTTTCTTCACTATAAATTAGATAGTTTTTAGCTGATGCTATGTATAATAACTCCCACATTGCATCAATAGGAGCTGTTAATTTTGAATATAACTGTGCTCTTAATTCGTTAATTTTATTCGTGTCTTGTGTTATTTTAAATTCCATTTTAAGTATATTTTTTTATTAGTTGGTTTTTGATTTTATCTAATGGGTAATCATCAAAAATTCCTAAATAGTTAAGTGCAATACCATCTAGTTCTGCTATAAATAAATAACTTTTAATCTCTGCACTTTCTGTATCTATTTGTTCAAAAAGTTGTGTTACAGAATTTAAGATAAAAGCACTTCTTTCTTTTATTAAATCGTTTAATAGCACCCTTGTTTTTGGTTGAATCATAATGTTTAAATTCAATTGAAAAAATAATTTATCCTTTTCTATTTGCGAAAAGAATGAATTGATTAAATCCAACAATTGTTTGATTGGAGATTGTTCTTTGTTAACAGATTCATTTAATTTAATTATTGTTTCTGTAGTGCTTGAAAATATTTCCCTTAACAATTCATCTTTAGATTTGAAATGATGAAAAACTAATCCTTTGGAAACATTACTTTCCTCGCATATTTTTGAAATAGGTGTGTTTTCAAATCCATTTTCAGAAAATAGTTTGGTTGCGATTTCTATTATTTGTTCTTTTTTATCCATAAAATTAAATTGACTGACCGTATAGTCAGTGCAAATATATATAATATTTTAAATACTACAATTTTTTAATATAAAAGAGGAACGTTAATTTGTTCTGGTATTAAATACAACGTGGTTGTATATGGTTTGTTACGTGTTTTAAACACCTAATTTAGCAAATACAAACCGAATAGAAAATCCGCGAGGATTTTCGTAAGTAAGCCTTTACTAGCAATGAATGATACACATTGTTACCACACGTTTTTATTTTATTTGTT
This sequence comes from Gaetbulibacter sp. 4G1, assembly GCF_002741945.1. Classification (GTDB taxonomy): domain Bacteria; phylum Bacteroidota; class Bacteroidia; order Flavobacteriales; family Flavobacteriaceae; genus Wocania_A; species Wocania_A spongiicola. The sequence goes on along the minus strand of NZ_MDVN01000022.1, from coordinate 96,100 downwards.
CAATTGGAATTTCCAATAAATCTCCATCCCAATGAACTTCGTTTTTGTCAAATTGTTCTTTAGTAAATGCTTTTAATTTCTTTTCAGGTTTTAAGTATTTTCCAAAAGATTTTATGTCAATCAATTCGTTAAAAGTCAGTTTGGTTCTCACAATCTCAAAGTCAGTATTTGGAAATTTCCGTCCATATTGTAATTCGTCAAAATATTGTCCTTGCAAAAACAGGGTCTGATTATCTGATATTTTTAAATAAAAACCAGAGCCTAAATCCCAAGTTTGCTTTCGCTTAAATACTTTGCCCGTTTGTATTTTCAGAACTTGAGCTTGTCCATTTTTTATTTCGTTTTCCACTTTTTTATTCCAGCCTATTTCTCCGTTTTTATTCATCCAATAAATTACAGTTCCAATTGAAATTATAAGTAAAGGAATTAAAATCAGAAGTTGCGTTTCAGACGAGACTTTACTAATAAACTTATCATAAAGTAATAGAGGTGCAAGAAGTACAAATGTTACTCCAATAAATTTTAGTCCAAAATTCTCAAAGTGGTCCCAAAGCGAATTTTTCCTGCTTTTCAACAGTTTAATTTCTTCTGGATTATATGAACGTTCGATTTTTATCAAATGTGTGGTAACGTGTTCGTGTATGGTTCAGTTGCGTAGGCTAGGACTAAGTTAGTAAACAAAAACGAACCAGAGGAAATTCCGAAGGAATTTCCAAGTAGGCGATAATCAAGCAATTGACTATACACGTTGTTGTATTTAGTTTATTTTAAAAAATTGAACTTTTTTATAATCATCATCCATATCTGTTAGTATTTTGATAGATAAAGTTAATCCTTTGTAGTTTTTTAAATGTGTTTTAGGGATTATTTTAGGATTAAAATTCAAATCAGTAATAGAGTTAACATCGAAGAATATAGTGGTACTGCTAGACGTTATATTATTCAAAATTTGAGTATTTTTCAATTCATTTAGATTAGAAATATAATATCGAATTTCTAATGAGAAAGTAACTTCAAAATTTTTCATTTCTACAAGAACTCCATTTTCAGCTTTGATATAATAAGGAGGAGATAAACTATCAATTGTTACTTTTTGCGGTTTCTTAGTTTTTTTGAAAGGTAAACTTCCATTTTTCCAGCCGTCGTTTACGAATTTAGTGAGGTCAATGTCATTTATTACTGGAAGATTCTCATGAGGAATATTAATCATTTCTTGCGTGTTAAACTCACCAGTAAACCTAAAATGAACTGGTTGAATTTCTTCTAAAACAATTGGAATATCTACTTTTAATTTCCAGTTTGGATCTGATGCCTCGTCAGCTGTACACAAAGTAATACCCAATCTTTTCGCTTTGGAAATAGCCTTTGTAGAAAATCCATTTCTTGAAACCAGAATGCCTTTACTTGCATTTACATCAAGAAGTTTAGAATGGAAGCTATCTACATAAATTATTGAAAGTTTTCTTTTGTAATCTTTGCACTCAATTATGGTATTAAATTCCATGCCTATTGATTTAGTTTTCACTAATACATCAATTTGCCTAAGACCATCTTGACCCATTAGTTGTACATTATGTTCTACAGATTCAAATCGGTCGTCACGAATCAACTTTTTGAATATTGACTCAGCTAATTTTTCAAATTCGATTCCAGGTTTGCTTTTCGACATAAATTAAGTACAACGTGTTTGTGTATGATTAGTTGCGATTAGCAACTAAGTTAGCAAAAGGTTTTGGACTGAGGAAAATTCAGAGAATTTTCCGATTGGCAGAGAGAAACTCGAGCAATTAATTATACACGTTGTTGTGTAACGTTATTAGCATATTTTTAAAGAGCTCAATAAACTCTATAGATTATATTCAAAACATTTTTTACTCAAAAAGGTCTCACTAGTATTAGTCGAAGAGGTGTTAATCTCAATGCAAACCCTTAGTTTTTCTAAATCAACAAGTTTATTCGTAATTTCCTCGGTATCAGGTTTAATAGATTTTAATCTTATGCTTTGACTTCCTAACTCTTCGTAGTAAGATTCTGTTGGTAACACACTTAAATTTGAGTAATTGTCAATCACTTCCTCTCTAATAAAGAAATAAAATGAAAATATTTCAGGGTCATTAAATGAAATATGGAAACTTTCATAGTTAAGTTTGAACTCTTTTGAGAAATAGTTTTTAAAGTATACACCTAATTCTATTATATCCTTTTTTTTTGATGATTGAATGACTGCTCTATTTATATCATTTTGAATTTTAATAGATTGTTCTTTAGTCAACTTTTTCTGCAGTTGTGCTGCCAATAGATTTACATCAGTAGATTCATCATCAAAATGATTTGAATATTCAAAAGAACAGGTAGCCCCTAAATTATATGGCATCCATCTTTCAAAATCAGAATCTTCATCATCATTATTTAGTTTCTTACTATTAGGAACCTCGTGATTTATCACTATGTTATGAAACTTTAAATCAGTATGGTTATTATCATTTTTAATTTCTATTTTACAAAAAAACGGCACATAATTTTCAAGAGCTAAAAGTTCGTCGGAAGAAAAATTATATGGAATATCTTTAATTTCTATTTTCTTAAATGCGCCATTAATAATTGGGGCTAAGGTTTTTTTTTTACAATACTGTCTAAAGGATTAGATATTTGTCCCTGTAATATTTTATTAAAAGTCTCAATATTATCTAAGTTCACAAAATAAAGACTATCAGCTTTTTTTCTACTCGACTGAGGTAGTTGTGAATCTCTCCTGTCTTTGTCCAATTGTTTGTGCTTAAAACAAAAGCTCTCAATTCTAAAATTCAGTGCATCTACTACTTCGCGAGGTGTATAATTTGCTGTTTCTCTTATCTTTTTATTATAAAAATCATAAACTGCAGAACTATCTTTTAGTCCACTGACTTTTTCAAATACATTTAAAACTCCTAGACCTATTCTTCCTCTTTTTACAATAGAATCGGTCTGCTTATAATTCTTTTTAGGATTTATCAATGTCATACCACATTTTGATTTACTAAAATAACCTCCTGTACTACCACAACTATATATTATAATAAACGCTAAAAGGAAGATTGGGGAAATTAATTTAGATACTTTCATAACTTCTATAAATTTGATTAAAGTTACATTTTTCCTTTGAAAAAACGAATTTTGATTAGATTACTATATTGGTTTCTGTTTTTCATAATGTTACACAACTTGTTTATATAAAGAACTTTTATCCTTTTATCCGGTCTTTTTTGGATGCTATGCGGAAGTTTTGATGATTTTTATGTTCTTGAGTTTCCATAAAAAATGATAGAAAATTCTTATTAAATAAAGGTAATCATAATTTTATATAATAAGAAATAGTGGGTTAATTTATTTCAAGCTTATATAAATTACCATCAACTCCATGTGCCTTTTCATCTGAAATATAAAGTGTATTTTTATTTTTAAAGCAAATACTTTCCTTTTGCGAATTGTGGTTTAACGGGAATTCTATTGCCTTTCCGCTAAAAAAATCAGTTTCTTTAAAATCGATAAAGACCCATACAGATTTTGAGTTTAAAAGCACTATTTTTTTACCATCATCGCTAATATCTGCAGAAGTAATCCAACAATCTATTTCTGGGCAGGAATTAAAAGAAGATACATGTTCGGCAATATGTTTGCCCTGTTTTGCAGGGATTCTGTACAAATCAGTTTTACCAAAATCACCTTTTACACGGCTTTTAGTAAATATGTACAAGCTATCATTAAAATGAAAAAATGCTTCAGAATCAAAATATAAATGTTTCTTTTTCGGTGGGAATTTATTTTGATTAGGATAGTTAAATGAAATACGTTCTATATTAATTTTGCCTTTATTGTTTAAAGAATCGACACTGACTTTTAAAATGGCTAAATTTTTACGTTTGTTAGCATTATTTCCAAAATCACCAATATATATGTTTCCCTCCTTGTCAGACGCTAAGTCTTCCCAGTCGTTATTTTTGGCATTTATTTTTAATGCTTTTTTTATTTTTCCATCACTTGAAAGCCCAAATAATTTAGATGCATTTCCACCATCATTTACCATCCATATTAAATCAGAATGATTATTAGTTTCAATCCCAGAAGCTTCGTTTAAGGCTTTAGGTAAATCAGCAATAACTTTTAAGTTTCCTGTACTGCAAGAAGATGTAAGTAGTATAAAAGATAAAAGAAACTTATTCATTTAGTAGAGATAATTTATAATGCTAAATTTACACCGTTTTTAAAACTTATGAAAGCATACAATGTTATTATTATAGGAGGAGGAGCCGCGGGTTTTTTTGCAGCCATAAATATTGCTGAACAAAATTCAAGTTTAAAAGTTGCTATTCTTGAACGTGGAAAAGAAGGTTTACAGAAAGTTAAAATTTCTGGTGGTGGGCGTTGTAATGTAACACATGCCGAATTTATCCCTTCAGAATTAACAAAAAATTACCCAAGAGGAGAAAGAGAATTGCTAGGGCCATTTCATCAATTTATGACTGGAGATACTATTGAGTGGTTTGAGAAAAAAGGCGTTGAATTAAAAATTGAAGAGGATGGACGGATGTTTCCAGTTTCAAATTCTTCACAAACCATTATCGACTGCTTTTTAAATCAAGTTAAAAAGAATCATGTTGATGTTTTGTATAACCATTCGGTTAAATCTATTCAAAATAATACTAAAAGCTGGTTGTTGGAAACCAATCAAGGTGATTTTACTTCAGAAAAGGTACTGATAGCAACAGGAAGTAATCCAAAAATGTGGAAGTTGCTTGAGCAATTAAATCATACCATTTCAAAACCAATTCCATCATTATTTACATTCAATATAAAAGACAAGCGCATCAAAAATATTCCTGGAGTTGTTGCGCAAAATACAAAGGTAAAAGTTGTAAAGTCTAATTTAGAATCAGAAGGGCCATTACTTATAACTCATGTTGGAATGAGTGCTCCAGCCATTTTAAAATTATCTGCTTTTGGAGCATTAGAATTGGCTAAACGCGATTATAAATTTTCTATTGAAGTTAACTTTATTGAACAACCGTTTGAAGATTGTTTAGCTATTCTAAAACAATTAAAACAAGATTTAAATAAGAAAACAGTGTTTAAATTTTCGCAATTTGATTTACCAAAACGACTATGGCAACAATTAGTTTTAGCAGCCCATATTCATGAAACCAAAACTTGGGCAGAAATTAATAAACAGCAATTGGAAGATTTGGCAATGCAATTAACTAAAGCGGTTTTTAAAGTTGACGGCAAAAGTACTTTTAAAGAAGAATTTGTAACAGCAGGAGGTATAAACTTAAAGGAGGTAAACTTTAAAACATTTGAAAGTAAGTTGCACAAAAACTTGTATTTTGCTGGAGAAGTATTAAATATTGATGCTATAACTGGAGGGTTTAATTTTCAAAACGCATGGACAGGAGCTTACATTGCAGCAAAATCTATATCAAAATAAATGAATACTTATATTGCTTTATTAAAAGGAATTAATGTTGGTGGGCACAAAAAGGTGCCGATGGAAGAGTTACGAGAGTTGCTTGCCATATCAGGATTGAAAAATATAAAAACATACATACAAAGCGGTAATGTAGTTTTCCAATCTTCAGATACAAGCACTCAAAACATTGAAAAAATGATGCAAAATGCAATTATCTCGCATTTTGATTTTGAGGTTTCTGTTTTAGTTAGAACAAGAAAACATCTACAGACTATTTTTAATAATTGTCCATTTTCTGAAGAAAAAAAAATGAAAAGTTACTTTACGATGTTGCATAATGTACCAGAAGAAGAATTGGTAAAGATCGCTTCAGAAAAAGTTTATGAAGGTGAAGAATATTACATCATTAATGATTGCATTTATTTTTATTGCGAAAAAGGATATGGTAAAGCCAAATTCAACATGAATTTTTTTGAACGAAAACTCAAAACAATTGGGACTGCTAGAAATTATAATACAATGGTAAAATTACTAGCAATGTCTTTGGAAAATGAAAAAGGCGATTAGATTTTACTTATTTTTGCTGAAAATATAAGATAAAATATCCTGTCTTTAGACAGTCTTTGTCGGAATAAAATTGATTGATGGTAGAACAAGACTTTATTTTAAAATCATATTCAAAAACACTAGAAAATGGAAGTTATACATGGTCCTCTCCAAGTAATATAGCTTTAGTAAAGTATTGGGGGAAAAAGGAACATCAAATTCCTGAAAACCCATCCATTAGTTTTACGCTAAATAATTGTAAAACAGTTACCACGCTTAGCTTTTCTAAAAAAGAAAACAATGATGATTTTTCTTTTGAAGTATATTTAGATGGAGAAAATAAAGACGATTTTAAACCAAAAATTGAAACTTTTTTTAAACGTATTGAAGTTTATTTACCATTTTTAAAAGACTACCATTTTAAAATAGAAACCTCAAATACATTCCCGCATAGTTCTGGTATCGCCTCATCAGCATCAGGAATGAGTGCTTTAGCTTCTTGTTTAATGAGTGTTGAACGGTCATTGAGCGGAGTCAAAGTGACAGATGAATATTTTATTCAAAAAGCATCCTTTTTAGCACGATTAGGTTCTGGAAGTGCTAGTAGAAGTCTTGAAGGTGATTTAGTAGTTTGGGGTAAACATCAAGATATTGCTGAAAGTTCAGACCTTTTTGGAGTAAAATACCCTTTTGAAGTTCATCAAAACTTTAAAAACTATCAAGACACTATTTTATTAGTAGATAAAGGCGAAAAGCAAGTGAGTAGTACGATAGGACATAACTTAATGTATAATCACCCATTTGCCGAAGAACGATTTAAGCAAGCGTATAAAAACCTTTCTAGCCTTATAGGTGTATTAAAAAATGGAGATTTAAAGGCTTTTATTGATATTGTTGAAAGCGAAGCCCTAACGTTGCATGCAATGATGATGACTAGCATGCCGTATTTTATTTTGATGAAACCTAATACTTTGGAAATTATCAATAAAATATGGACGTTTAGAGAAAAAACTAATTCTAATGTTTGTTTTACTTTAGATGCAGGAGCTAATGTCCATGTATTATTCCCAGAAGCTGAATCGGAATTAGTTAACGAATTCATTAAAAATGAATTAGTTGCATATTGCCAAAATGGTCACTATATTAGTGATAGAATTGGATTTGGGGCGAAACTGTTGTAATTTTGCAAAACCGAATCAAAAAATTGCTAAATGAAAGGACCTCTTTTTTACTCAAAAATATTACTCTTTGGGGAGTATGGAATCATTAAAGATTCTAAAGGACTGTCTATTCCATATAATTTTTATAATGGCGCGTTAAAGATGGACGAAAACCCATCTGAAGAAGCTATAGAATCTAATAGAAGTTTAAAGAGTTTTGTTAGTTATTTAAGTAACATTGATGCAGAATTAGTAACCTTTGATATCGATACACTTCAGAAGCATGTAGATAAAGGGATGTATTTTGATTCGTCAATCCCACAAGGTTATGGTGTAGGTAGTAGTGGTGCATTAGTAGCTGCGATTTACGACAAATACGCTCAAGATAAAATTACAGTTTTAGAGAATTTAACAAGAGAAAAATTACTTAAGCTAAAATCTGTTTTTTCTGAAATGGAGTCCTTTTTTCATGGAAAATCTTCAGGTTTAGACCCTTTAAATAGCTATTTAAGTATTCCAATTCTTATTAACTCTAAAGATAACATTGAGGCTACTGGAATTCCTTCCCAAAAAAGTGAAGGTAAAGGTGCTGTGTTTTTATTAGATTCAGGAATAATTGGAGAGACTGCTCCTATGGTTCATATTTTTATGGAGAATATGAAACAAGAAGGTTTTAGAAAAATGCTTAAAGATCAGTTTATTAAGCATACTGATGCTTGTGTTGATGATTTTCTTAAAGGGGATATTAAATCATTATTTAGTAATACTAAGCAATTATCAAAAGTAGTTTTAAATCACTTTAAACCTATGATACCAAAGCAGTTTCATGAACTTTGGAAAAAGGGTATAGAAACAAATGAATACTATTTGAAACTTTGTGGTTCTGGCGGAGGTGGATATATTTTAGGTTTTACCGAAAATATTGATGTTGCTCAGAAAACGCTTAAAGATTATAAATTAGAGGTAGTTTACAACTTCTAACTTACATTATGCTTTCTCGAAAACAAAAACATGTATTGCTAAAATTCTTTAGCATGTTTTCTGTGGTTCGTGGTTACAATATTTTGGTAATTATTATTGCTCAATATTTAGCGGCCATATATATTCTTGCACACGATAAGCCTCTTAAAGGTATTCTTTTTGATATTAACCTGTTTATGCTTGTTTTAGCATCAGCTGCTACTATTGCAGGAGGCTATATTATCAATAATTTTTACGATTCAGAAAAGGATTTAATTAATCGTCCGCAAAAATCAAAATTAGATAGGTTGGTAAGCCAAAACACAAAATTGTCATTCTATTTTGTATTGAATTTTATTGCGGTTATTATGGCAAGTTACGTGTCGTTTAAACCTGTTATATTCTTTTCAGTTTATATATTTGGTATTTGGTTTTATTCACATAAATTAAAAAAACTCCCATTTATAGGTAATTTAACATCAGCTGTTTTAACCATTACACCTTTTTTTGCCATTTTTATGTATTATAAAAATTTTGAAACAGTCATTTTTGTACATGCTCTGTTTCTATTTTTAATTGTGTCTATGCGTGAGCTCACCAAAGACTTAGAAAATATAAAAGGTGATTTACTTTTAAATTATAAAACAATACCAATTGCTTATGGCGAAAAAGTATCAAAAGTAATGCTAACTATACTGGCTGTACTAACTTTAGTTCCTATATATTTATTGGTGTACCATTTTGAAATTGGTTATATGTACATCTATTTTTATTTATGTATTGTATTGCTTTTTGGGTTTTTATTGTTACTATGGATATCAAAAACAAAAACACATTATTTAATACTACATAATATTTTAAAATTCATCATTTTAGCTGGTGTTTTTAGTATTGTTTTAATTAATGTTGATTTAGTATTAAACAGAATTTAAATGAAGAAAGACATGCTTAAAGTAGCTTTAGCTCAAATTTCACCAGTTTGGTTGAATAAATTAGAGACATTAAAAAAAGTTGAAAATTCAATTATTGAAGCCTCTAAAAGTGACGTGGAGCTTATTGTTTTTGGAGAAGGTTTAGTTCCTGGTTATCCTTTTTGGTTAGCATTAACTGGAGGAGCAGAATGGAATAAAAAAGTAAATAAAGAATTGCACGCTCATTACGTATCTAATTCTATTACAATTGAAAAAGGCGATTTAGATGTGGTTTCTCAATTAGCAAGGCAACATAAAATAGCAGTTTATTTAGGTGTAATTGAGAGGCCTTTAGATAGAGGAGGGCACAGTATTTATGCTTCACTAGTGTATATAAATCAAGAAGGAAGTATTGAATCTGTGCATAGAAAATTACAACCCACTTACGATGAACGCTTAACATGGTCACCTGGTGATGGTAATGGGTTGCAAGTACATTCGCTTAAAGAATTTACGGTAGGAGGACTTAACTGTTGGGAAAATTGGATGCCTTTACCACGAGCAGCTTTGTATGGCTTAGGAGAAAATTTGCATATTGCCGTATGGCCGGGGAGTGACCATAATACCAAAGATATAACACGATTTATTGCAAGAGAATCGCGATCTTTTGTTATTTCGGTTTCTAGCTTAATGAACAAAAATGATTTTCCTGAAGATACACCACACTTAAATAAGATTCTAGAAAATGCTCCAAATATTTTGGCTAATGGAGGCAGTTGTATTGCAGGACCTGACGGCGAATGGGTTATAGAACCTGTTTTAAATAAAGAAGGTTTGATAATTGAAACTATTGATTTTAATAGGGTGCTGCAAGAGCGCCAAAATTTTGACCCAGTTGGTCATTACTCACGTCCAGATGTAACTAAGTTATCTGTGAATAGAGAACGACAATCTACGGTTAAGTTTAACGATTAAAAACAATTCTTCATTCTTAAATCGTCAATAGTAATTTTAGCTATATCTTTGCAGCAAAATTAAAGTAATGAGTAAACAACAAGGTGGACAAAGAAAAGGAAAAACTCAAGTAGAAGGTTCTAAAAAGAACTTTAAAAAGAGTTATGCTAAAGGTAATGCAACTTTTAAAAGAACTGACCCTAAACCTAAAAAGCCATCTAACCCGAATGAGATTCGTTTAAACAAATATGTTGCTAATTCTGGTATGTGTTCACGTCGTGAAGCGGATGTTCATATAGCTACAGGATTGGTTTCTGTAAACGGAAAGGTAATTACAGAAATGGGTTACAAAGTAAAAATTGGAGATGAAGTTCGCTATGATGGAGCTCGAATTAATCCAGAAAAGAAAGCTTACGTTTTACTTAATAAGCCTAAAGGGTTTGCTACTACAACTAGCGAAGGAAAAGGACGTACTGTAATGGATTTGGTGGCAAATGCGACAGCCTCACGTATTAAACCTATTGGGCGTTTGGGGAGAAACTCAAAAGGCTTGTTGTTATTTACAAATGATGATGTTATAGTCGATAAATTTACTAATTCTAAAAATGGCGTTGCACGTTTGTTTCATATTGAATTAAATAAAAATTTAAGACTTGAAGATTTAAAAAAAGTTCAAGAAGGTTTTAAAGTTCAAGGAAAACTGATTGCTGTTGAGGAGATTAGCTATATTGATGGTGCTTCGAAAAAAGAAATAGGTTTAAAAATCAAAAATACGGGCAATACCATTATCCGTACTATTTTTGATTATTTAAAGTATGAGATAGAAAGTTTAGATTGTGTGGCTATTGGGCATTTGACTAAAAAAGATATTCCGCGTGGTAGTTGGAAGCATTTAACCGAGCAAGAGTTAAATATGCTTAAAATGCTTTAACTTTATTTAATATTTAGAAAACTTTCTGTTAAAATATATGCGTTTCATTTGCTTGTCTAAATAAGTGATTACACATATTATTATGAAAACGGCAGTTTTTAAAAACAATAAAAACAATTTTTATTCATTTCTATTTGAAGATGGTTTACTAATAGATTTTGAAGAAATTCATCCCAAGGCATTATACAAATACAATTTAAAAGAAGATGATTCCTTTATAGATAAATCATTTAAACTAACATTTTCTGAAGTATTAGATAGTAAAGAAAATGATGTTTTTATTTACAGAATAGATAGTCTTAAATTGATTTAGATTTTTTAAAAATCCTTTTTTTAAGTAAACTGAAAACAATTCTATATCTTGTAACAACACATGAAACCTTAACAAAGTATGTTGTTTATCGATGTTTGTCTTAATGACGTGTTAATGTTTATATGTTTAAAAACCAATTGGTTTTTATGTGCGTATATCTAAATAATTAAGGATAACATTTTGCGCAAAAGTTATTAAAAATTGAATAGGAGTTCACTCCTATTACCCAAATCATTTATAAACATTAAAATACTTTTAATTATGAGAAATTATCTTTTAGTGCTAGTAAGCATTTTTACATTAAGCTTTACTACAGCCACTAATGCACAAGATGAAATAGCTACCAATGCTACTTTCAATGGATTTGATGGTGAAACTTACTCTTTTACTACAATAGCTAATGGAAATGAAGATGCCAAAACAATAGAGTTTAGCGATATAAGCGCTGAAATTTTAGAACAATTTGATTTAAAGTCAGATACCTTTAATGGTGAAATTTTTTCAATAACATACGCAGTTACGGCAAAAACCAAAGCAGGTGATGGTGCTGAGGTTTATGTTTTAAAAACTATTAGGCGAGTAGCCTATTAAATTTTTTCTAAAGGAGGTTTTTTAACCTCCTTTTTTTTATTTAAAAAAACTTCCCAGACGAATACACTATAAACAATTAAGTATTCTAAAGCAATAACCCATAGATTTTCAGACTTATCGGCTTTATCAACATTTATATAAGCCAAATAGCTAAGTATAATTGCTATACTCCATACTAACGGGAATTTATATTTAGTAAATACTGATAATATTAGAAGAGTAGCAATGTACCATGGATGTACAGTTGTGGTTGTGAAATAGTAAAAAGATAAAACCAATAGCATTGCTGTTATTAATTGAATCGTTGTTTTGTTTTTTCTAAAAAAAGTAATTATTAAAACAAAAAAGATGACTACTATTGGCGTCATTTTTCCAATAATTGCAATTTCATTATAGCCTCTAAATGAGTAACCAATTTCTCTAGCTATATAATAAATACTTGCATTAAACTCGAAATTTTGAAACCATAAAGCAACTGTTTCAGTATAGTTATTTATAAATTCAGAAGCGTAAAATGGAGCAAAAAGTAATAAGGTTATAGAGCCTAAGATTAAGTAAAACCCGATGCTTTTTTTCCAATCAAGCTTTTGAAATAATAAAGGTAAAAATATCAGTGGAATTAATTTAACAGAAACTGATAAAGCCAAAACAATAGCAGCAAATTGCCATTTACCAATATGCAATAAGTATAAACTCCAAACTAAAAAGAAAATCATAACACCTTCAAAATGAAGATTTCCAGTCAATTCAATGATTATAAATGGGTTTAAAATATACCAAAAGATATTATATGCAGGAATTTTTAGCTTTGTGAGCAATTTTTTACCAAAGTATAGCGTCCCAAAATCTGCAATAATAATCAAGAGACGCATTATAACTACTGATCCTAAAATACTTTTTCCTGTAAACAACCCAGCAATAACAAAACAAAGTTGATTAATAGGAGGATAGTTAGTAAAATGGCTAGCATTTAAAGTGCCCATGCCATTGTATAATTCTTGTGCTTGAGCCACAGGAAACTCACCTTTACTAATAAAAGACTCTACTGTAAATAAATAAGGGTTAAAACCTTCTAAAAGCATTCTGCCATCCCAAATAAAACGATAAAAATCTTGAGATAGATTTGGTATAGCCAAAATAAATATGGCTCTAAGTCCAAATGCTAACCAAGTTAAAAGTTTAATGTTAGTTTTTAAAAATTGTACCAATTTGTAAAACAAAAACCATAAAGCACCATATAGCATAACCAGTTTTATATAATCTGTACGAATCAAATCATAAGCAAAAGAAATGTATAGTAGTAAGCTTACTAACGCTAAAAGTAGTGGTGTTTTGTTTAATTTAAAAAAGACAGGGTTTAAAAGCATACAGTAAATATAATATTAATTGTTTGTCGGTTTTTATATAGATACACTTACTTGATTTTATGAGAGAAATTAGATAACTTCGTTAGCTTGTTTATGTAATGTATAATATAGTTAGTTTCAATTTAAATTATGGTAAGATCAAGAGCAATTAGAACCTTAGTAACTTTATTTTTTGTAATTATTTTTATGGCTTGTTCAAAGCAAAAAAAGGAGCGGGTAATTAACTTTCCGAAAACTGATTTATCTTTAGAAAACTTTATCCCAAAACCTTTACAAGTAATTCCATCTAATAACGGGTTTGCACTTGATAAATATACTGCCATATATACTTCTAAAAATGTAGAAGGTTTTGATGAGGTTGGTAAGTTTTTAGCAAAAAAGATTAAAGCAAAAACAAATTTAGATGTGCAGGTAAATGTAAATGATCTACCAAGTATTGAAACCGTTATTTATATTAATCAATCTGATAGTATTAATGTTGGAGGTAAAGAAGGGTATCAATTGCACATTACTCAAGACTCAATAATTCTAAATTCAAATACAGCAGCAGGTAGTTTTAGAGGCATTCAAACTTTAAGACAGATTATTCCTGAAACAAGTAATGATACGCTGGTAGCTGGAACTAAAATATGGACTATCCCAACAGGGAAAATTATTGATAACCCTCAGTTTGAATATAGAGGAAGCATGTTGGATGTGGCGCGTCATTTTTTTAGTGTAGAAGATGTAAAAAAATATATTGATATTTTGGCATACTATAAGTACAATGTATTGCATTTGCACCTTTCAGATGATCAAGGTTGGCGTCTCGAAATTAAATCATGGCCTAAACTAACTGAAATAGGAGGAAGTACAGAAGTAGGTGGAGAATCAGGAGGATTTTATAGTCAAGAAGATTATACCGAAATTATTGATTATGCAGCAAAGCATCATATTACAGTTATACCAGAAATTGATATGCCTGGGCACACTAATGCAGCTTCAGTTTCTTACCCGATTTTAAACGGAAATGGAAGAAAACTAGAATTGTATCAAGGCACAGAGGTTGGCTTTAGTACGTTCAATACGCGTAAAGACACTGTTTATAATTTTATTGATGATGTAATTCGTGAAATAGCAGCGCTTACTCCTGGACCGTATATTCATATTGGAGGGGACGAGAGTCATGTAACTAAAAAACCTGACTATATATATTTTGTAAATAAAGTTGAGAAGATTGTTCAAAAATACAACAAACGTATGATTGGATGGGATGAGGTTGCAACTGCAGATATAGATTCAACCTCAATTGCTCAATTTTGGGCTAGCAAAAAAAACGCTCAAGCTGCTGTAGATAAGGGAATGAAGATAATTATGTCGCCTGCTAAAAAAGCGTATTTAGATATGAAATATGATACACTTTCCAAACACGGTTTACATTGGGCAGCTTATATTCCTGTAGATACTGCATATATATGGACACCAGAATCTTATGAAGGCATACCAATAAAAAATATTTTGGGGTTAGAAGCACCACTTTGGTCTGAAACTATTAGTAACATTGAAGAACTCGAATATTTGGCTTTTCCAAGAGCTATTGGTTACTCTGAGCTTAGTTGGACGACTCAAGAGAATCGAGATTGGGAAAATTACAAAGTGCGATTAGCAAATCAAACACCATTTTTAGACCGTATGAATGTTAAGTACTACCCATCTAAACTTATTGATTGGAAGAAAAGCAAAAATAAATACAAAAAAATCGACAAGGATTGATAAGCTAATTCGATAGAAATTAAGTCTTTTTGGGTTAGTTTAGTTTCTATGCTGTAAATACTTCTATAAATTAAAAGTATTAATATAATGAAGAGAAGTAAATCATTATTGATTATTTGTTTGGTTATACCAATCCTACTAATATCAAGTTGTAAGAAAGCATTAGTTGAAAAAAAACCAAACATACTTTTAATTTGTGTTGATGATCTTCGTCCAGAGTTAAAGAGCTTTGGTGCAGAATATATAATATCCCCAAACATTGATAAGCTTGCAGACAAAGGAGTTTCCTTTCAAAGACATTATGTTAATTCGCCAAGTTGTGGACCATCGCGTTATACATTATTAACTGGTAAATATGGAGCTTCGGGTAACAATGCTCTTTTTTTACGCTCAAAAAAAATATTAAAAGGAGAACAGGTTGACCCAAGTATGCCAGAATGGTTTAAAAATCAAGGATATACAACAATATCAGTTGGAAAAGTATCTCATCACCCAGGAGGAAGAGGGGGAGTGAATTGGAATGATAGTACTATTATTGAAATACCTAATGGCTGGGATAAGCATATTATGCCAGTTGCAGAATGGGAGCATCCACGGGGAATGATGCACGGGCTAGCTCATGGAGAAATTCGCGTAAAGTCTAGTGAAATGGATGTTTTTCAATCCGTAGATGGTGATGATAATATCTACCCTGATGGTGCCATTACTGAAGAGGCATTAAAGCAATTAAAAAGGCTTACAACTAATGATGAAAAACCATTTTTTCTTGCAGTAGGCTTTATTAAACCACATTTACCCTTTGGAGCTCCCAAAGCTTATTTAGACAAATATGAAGATACTGAATTTCCTGATATAAAACATTCTAATAAACCAATAGGAAAGACTACATGGCATAATTCAGGAGAATTTAAGCAATATAATAGATGGGGGAAAGACCCAAATAATGATGGTCTATTTGCTGATGTGGTTAGACGGCATTATGCAGCTTGTGTTAGTTACGCCGATGCCCAAGTTGGAAAAGTTCTTGAAGAATTAAAACGAACTGGAGCAGATAAAAATACTATAGTTATTCTTTGGGGCGACCATGGATGGCATTTAGGTGAGCATGCTATATGGGGTAAGCATAGCTTGTTTGAGGAGTCGTTGCATGCTCCTTTGATAATTCATGATCCTAGAATTAAAAAGAAAGGTTTTAAAACCAATGCTATTGTAGAAACCCTTGATGTTTTTCCAACTTTATGTGAGCTAACCGGATTAGACATACCTAATTTCATCCAAGGTGTTTCGTTAAAAAAAGTTTTAGAAGAGAAAGATTCAGTTGGTCATATTGCCTTAGCATATAACAATTATGCAGCCACTTTAAGAACCTCAACACATAGATTGGTGCTTCATAAAGACGGCTTTGTGGAATTATATGATCATTCTACGAATGAAAAAGAAACTAACAATATAGCTTATGATTACCCAGAATTAGTTGAGAAATTAAAACAAGAGCTACAGATTAAATTAGATAAAAAAACCAAGGAGATTTAAACTTTAGAAGTTAGCGATTTAATAAAAACATAACCAAAGCCTAAAAATAGCATGAGGTGAAAAGGGAACAATCCAAAATCACCACCTTGGTCGCCTACTACAAATGCGCTATACATACCAAAGGCGAAATAAAGCATTAAAAGACCTTCAAAAATAACGTGTATAGAAACTGTTTTTTTTAGGTATTTATTCTTTTTCCAACCATCTTTTATAGTACTAATATTAAATTTAGGTGTACGTACAAATTCACTTTTCTTCCCCAGATGGCCTTCTAAAACAGCAATGGAATTGTGCAATGAAAAACCCATGGCTATTGAGAAAAACACAAAAAACATCCCTATATAATTCATAAAATTTTTAATACCACCACCATACATTTTTCTGTACATGATCCAATAGCATATAAAAAATATTAAGGTGCTTATTACAAAAAAGCTCATGACATAAAAATAGAGTTTTAAATGAGCATACTCGTTTTTAATGTACAACATTGGGATACTTAATACAGCAACAATAAGGATGTTTAAAAACATAGTGCTGTTTAATAAATGAAGTAAACCATGAACTTTTGTTTTAGATGAAATGTTTTTATTTTTTAATACTTTCCACATCATCTTTCTAAAGTTTTCTGCGCCACCTTTATTCCATCTAAATTGTTGCGAACGTGCTGCACTTATAACTATAGGAAGTTCTGCTGGAGTTTCAACATCTTCAAGATACTTAAATTTCCAGTTTTTTAATTGTGCACGGTAACTTAAATCTAAATCTTCAGTTAGAGTGTCTCCTTCCCAATTCCCAGCATCAATAATACAGGTCTTTCTCCAAACCCCTGCAGTTCCGTTAAAGTTGATAAAATGACCTTTGCTATTTCTACCTACTTGTTCAAGCGTAAAATGCGCATCTAAAGCAAATGCTTGAATTTTAGTTAATACTGAATAGTTACGGTTGATGTGACCCCACCGTGTTTGTACAACACCTATGTTTTCGTCTTTAAAATATGGGACGGTACGTTTTAGCCAATCTTTTTTTGGTAAAAAATCTGAATCGAAAATAGCAATAAACTCCCCCTTTGCAGTTTTTAAACCTTCTTTAAGTGCTCCAGCTTTAAACCCTTTTCTATCAGCTCTAGTAATATGTTGTATGTCTAAACCTTTGGTTTGAAGCCTATTGATATGCCTCTTAGTCGTTTCAACTGTTTCATCAGTTGAGTCATCTAAAACTTGAATTTCTAATTTGCTTTTTGGATAATCTATTTTAGCAATATTATCAAGCAAACGCTCCATAACATACATTTCATTGTAAACAGGTAATTGTATAGTTACAAAAGGGATTTCGTCTGGATTTGATAAATCGTAAGACTCACAAGAAGCGTTGTTTTTTTTAGAAGATAAATAATTGAATAGTAAGTTTAGCTGCGCCAACGCATACATAAATATAAGTAATAGCGCTATAGTGTATACTACTATGATTATTGTGTCTAGAATCATTTTTTAATACTGTATTTAAAAATCCAACCTAAAATTTTTAAGCCTGCAAATATAGCACCTTTTACCGTACCAGATACTTTTGAGACACCAATTCTGTTTCTGTAATTTACTGGTATTTCGATATATGTAAGTTTTTGTTTTAATGCTTTTAGTTGCATTTCTACCGTCCAACCATAGGTTTTGTCTTCCATGTTTAAAGCCAAAAGCTTATTATATTTAATAGCTCTAAACGGGCCAAGATCGGTGAATTTCGCTCTAAAAAATAAAGTCATTAAAGTAGTTGCTAGCCAATTTCCAAAAATTTGAGGAAACGTCATAGAACCTTGTTCTCTAAGTCGCTTAACTCGAGCTCCTATTACAAAATCTATATTATCTTTAATAATTGGATTTACAATTTTGGTTAATTCTTCAGGATAATCACTATAATCCCCATCTAAAAATACAATAATGTCTGGTTTTTCATTTTGATTTGCAATGTAATCCATCCCTTTTAAACAAGCATACCCATAACCTTTTCTTGTTTCTAATAATACTGTAGCTCCCGCTTTTTTTGCATTCATTTCGGTATCATCAGATGAGTTGTTACTAACTACAATAACTTCATCAACTATATTTGGAATATCATTAATTACATGCGTAATGGAGTCCGCTTCATTATAAGCAGGGATTATGACTTTTATATGTGTCATTGTAGGTCTAATAAATTATTTTCTTTTTTGAATGTTTTTAAATCTGTCCATTCTTTAATTTTTTTTCCTGCTTTAAATTTAGCTGCTGAAATAAGTTTTTCATTTTTGTACATTAAACAATAACCATTTTTCTGATTGTGTTTAAGTTGGCATTTGTGATTAACTTTTTCCATATCATCATAGAATAACCACCAATTTGACTTTTCACCTTTTTTAAAATGCCCTTCACTTTTTTTAGTACCATTTGCGGAGTAAAAATACCAATATTTTATAGGTTTATTTGTTGAATAATGCCCTTCTTTTTTGATAAGTCCATTTTTGTAATAGAATTTCCAGTAACCTGTTTTTTGATTATTTTTTATCCAACCTTCGGATTTTAGATTATCATTATCAAAATAAGTTTTTTGATAACTTTTTTGACCATAGGAAAGCGAGGAAAACAATAAGAATACAATTAAATAGCGCATTATTTTTGATTTACCAAATCCATTAAGTTAACATCATTACCCAATAAAACATCAGTAGGATTAATACGTCCTTTTTCTGGTCCGTTTTCTAATTTTAAAACACCTCTTGGGCAAACTGCAGAACAAATACCGCACCCTACACAACTTGCTCTTACTATGTTTTCGCCTTTTTGAGCATAGGCTCTCACGTCGATTCCTTGTTCACAATAGGTAGAGCAATTTCCACAAGAAATACATTGTCCGCCATTAGTTGTGATTCTAAATCGTGATTTAAAGCGTTGAACAAGCCCCATGTAAGCAGCTAAAGGACAGCCAAAACGACACCATACCCGATTTCCGAAAATAGGATAAAAACCAGTTCCGATTACCCCAGCAAACCAAGCTCCTATTAAAAAGCTATAAGTATCTTTAATCCATTGCGAATTTATCCCTAAAAATGATTGTGCTCCAGTAAAGTAACAGTATAGTGTTACTAAAGTCATAACTAAAGAGAACACTAATACAGAATGTATTAACCAGCGTTCTAATTTCCATGCATTAAGACTTTTGTCTGAGTGTTGTCTATATGGGTCTCCTAAAGTTTCGGCTAAACCGCCACAGCCACAAACCCACGAGCAGTACCATCGTTTTCCAAAAAAATATACCATAATAGGTACAATAATTAAGGTTAATACAATACCCCAAACTAAAATAAATAAACCAACAGCTCCACTGTTTTTTAAACTATCTAAATTCCATTCAAAGAAAAAGTCATAATCTAAAGGAAATGCATTTTTAAAATCGTATCCAGGCATATTTAGACTTGTCATAATTTCTGGAATTAAAAAAGCAAATACAATTTGAAAGAATAGCACCGAGGTTGTACGTATTACTTGATATTTGTTATGACGGTACTTAATATACATACGAATTGCCATAACAAGCATGATTACACAATACAAGAAACCATAAACGAACCACTGACTTGCGGCGCCTCCATTTAAAAATTCACTTATTGGATCTAAAATATAGGTCCAGTTAACCACATAATCTGGTAAGAAATATAATAGCAAATAAAACGAAACGAGGTATATTAATACCAACCAAGCTATCCAGCCTCGATTAGTACTCGCTTCTAAATAAATACCATTGTTTTTTATACCCTTATTACCAAGTAATATGAAGTTTGGAAGAATAAATAATAATGCTCCTAGTATTGCTAAACCAAAAGTAAGCCACCACATAATACCTGCATTGTCTTTAACAAAACCTGAGCCTGCTTTTTTTGCAATTTCGTAACTTAATGTATGTGGTTTACCATAAATTTTATATTGAAATTGCTCTCCTTTTTTATCCCAATTCTTTTCTGCATCATACTTTGCTATTAAACCATCATAATAATTATTAGAAGCTTGGTAAGCATTACGTATTCCACTTGAGAATTCGAAAATATTTAACCCTTTATTATTTACAACGGCTTTTTTAAGTTCATCTTTTATAATTTCACTTTTATAGCCTTTAGAACTTATAAAAGCATTTAGTTCTGATTCATTTAAACTAAAAGATCCTGTAAAAATACTTGCCGTAAAAATAGCTAGACCGATAAGGAAAATAAATAACCCTGTATATTTTATTGTTTTCATTGCTTATGCTATAAGTTACTATGAAGTTTGGAAAATACGTTTCCAACTTTTCTTTTTAAGTTGAATATTAGTGTTGTTTTCTTGATTGAATTTGGCAACGATTTCAGGCTCGTAAAGCTTATAAAATTCAGGGTCAAAATTAGCATCTGATAGATGTTCTAAAACATAATTTATTGAGCGTTTTTCGGTTAAAACTTTGTCAAAAAACTCATGACGCATTCTAATTCCGAAATTATTGATACCTATAAACTCTCGTGTATTTTTATCGTAGTTTATGTGAATACACTTTTTCCCATCTTCGTGCTCCCAATAAAAGCGAGCTTCATTATCTTTTGGTTGTGCCCAAACCCAACCATAGGTTTGATATTCAATATCTATAAATTTTGCTGAGTTAAACCAATGCCCAGGCTTGTATTCGATACGATTGTCACAAATGGTTTGAGCAACAGTTTCTCCCATCATCCTTCCGGTATACCAAACAGCTTCAATGGGTCTGCGTTGGTCTATTGCCTCATGCTGTTCTGCACAATCACCAATAGCATAAATGTCAGGAATGTTAGTTTCTAAAAAGCGATTTACTTTTACACCGCGATTAGTATCAATTTCAGAATCTTTAATAAAATCGATATTTGGAGAAACTCCAGCTGTTAATCCAACTACACTACATTCAATTTCTTCGCCAGTTTCTGCAATAATTATAGATTTAACTTTGCCGTTTTTATCTGCTTTAATTTCTTTTAAATTAACACCTAATCGTAAATCAATACCATTTTCTAATATTTCTCTGTTAATCATAGCACTTTCTCCTTCAGGTAAAACACCATTCCAAAAGCTAGATTCTCTAACTAAAAAAGTAACTGGGATATGACGAGAATGTAACATTTCTGCTAATTCAATACCAATTAAGCCACCACCAACAATTACTGCACGTTTACACACTTTATTATTAGGAGCATATTCTTCGAGATTATCCAAATCTTGTTTGTGGTACATACCCATAACACCATTTAAATCTTGACCTGGCCATCCAAATTTATTTGGTTTACTTCCAGTAGCAATTACTAATTTATCGTATTGTAATGCGTCTCCATTTGCAAAATGCAAGGTTTTACTTTTAGTTTCAACAGTCTTTACATAGCCTTTTTTGAGCTCTATTCTGTTTTTTTTCCAGAACCAAGACTCGTAAGGTTGCGTGTGTTCAAACTTCATATGACCCATGTATACATACATAAGTGCCGTTCGAGAAAAGAAATAATCGGTTTCTGCAGATACTATGGTAATTTTTTTATCAGAAAGTTTTCTTATATGCCTTGCTGTTGTAACACCAGAAATTCCGTTTCCTATAATAACAATGTGTTCCATGATTTTGTTAGTTATGCTGTATTAGGTCGAAGTTAAAGATAATAACTTAACTTAAGCTTATTAATTTAGAATAGCTATAAATTGAAATTGTATTGTAAGGATTTAAAGATTTTAAAGACGTCAAAAACTTTTTTTTATCAATGTAAGCTATCTAACATTTTATACGACCTAGGAGTTATTACTTTGCAAATGATAAATTGAATCAAATGAAAAAACAAATAATAATATTAGTAATAATTTTAGTTAGCACTAAAGGGTTTTCGCAAGATGTGAATGTCTTTTTCAATAAAACTAATACTTTTTTTGAAACTTATGTTAGTAATGGTAAAGTCGCTTATTCTAAAGTTTATGAAAACCAAGAAGGTTTAAATGAGTTGTTAAATCTTGCTGAAGCTATTTCGGTTTCAAAGAATGATGCAAAAAATTATCAAGCTTTTTGGATTAATGCTTATAACTTATCTGTCATAAAAGGAATTATCGAAAATTATCCAACTAATTCTCCATTAGATAATGCTGGTTTTTTTGATAAAACTAAGTATAGTTTAGCAGGAAAAAATATCACACTAAATGATATTGAGCATAAATTATTAAGAGCTCAGTTTAATGATGCACGTTTTCATTTTGTATTAGTTTGTGGCGCAGTTGGGTGCCCTCCATTAATAAATAAAGCTTATTTACCAGATACGTTAGATGCGCAATTAGAGACGCAAACTAAAAAAGCTATTAACGGAGATTTTTTAAGAGTAAACACTAAAAAGAAGCGTGTTCAAGCTTCACAAATTATGGAATGGTATAAAGGTGATTTTACTATGAAGGGTGAATCTGAAATCGATTTTATTAATAAATACAGAACTGAAAAATTAGAAGGAAAGTATAAACTAAGCTATTTTCCATATGATTGGAAATTAAACAAACAATAAAAAAGTAAATTAAGAATGAATAAAATGAAAAAAATTATAGCACTACTAATCTTTTCTGCAATAACCTTCACAGGTTTTTCGCAAGACGAAGATAACGATGATCAAGCAAAAAGTAATATTCAAACATATACACCATCTAAGTTACTTAAAAAAGGACAATGGGATATTAAGTTTTTTAATAACCTATATACACAAACTAAAGTAGCAAATAGTAGTGGTGATGTTTCTAAAAATCAGCCAAGAGAAACCTATTTTACATCAACTATTGATGTTTTTACAGGAGTTTCAGAAAACAGCAAATTAAATGTTGGATTATTAATTGAAATGCGATCAAATGTGGTTGGGAATAGAAAAGCTTTTGATATTTTTAAATTTGATGGAGAGCGAGGAACTGCACGTTCAGGAGTTACATCAATTGCACCAGCTATTAAATTCAATCCGCTTAAAAATGTGAATAATTTTACTATTCAAACTGCGTTTCATATTCCTTTAGTAGATAATGAAGTTGAAGATGGTGTGTTTTTAGATCAAACAGCTTATACATTTCAAAATAGATTTTTCTACGATTATACTTTCCCAAGTGGAGACTGGCAATTGTTTACAGAATTAAATACCGAATATAACTTTGGAGAGAAAACTAGTTTTGCCGATAAAACATTTGTTTTAGCTCCTGGCGTATTTTTAAGCTATTTTCCAAACCAAGAATTCACCATTTTAGGATTTGTTCAGCACCAACAACGTGTTGGAGATTTTGAACAAGATTTCACAGCTTTAGGACTTGGAGGAAAGTACCAATTAAGTAAAACTTTAAACTTAGAAGTACTTTATAGTAATTTTGTTAGAGGAAGCAATTCTGGTCTAGGACAATCATTTAATCTGGGCTTAAGAGCATTATTTTAATGATTAATAAGTAAATTAGGGGTTTAAATCAAATTTTATGAAAGTTTGTAAGCTCCTAATTGTCTTTTTATTTATAACAATTCAAGGTTGTACTTCACAAAGCAAAAAAATTAATGGAGTGAGTTTTGTGGCTTCAGCTGAAGCCATTAATGAAAGCCATGTAAAACCTGTTGTTAACGTAAACGCAAATTATGCTGCAATCATGCCTTTTGGTTTTATAAGGAATTTAGAGCACCCAGAAATTGTATTTAATACCCAAAGACAATGGTATGGAGAAACAAAAGCAGGAGCGAAACAGTATATTTTAGAGCTCAGAAAAAAGCATATTAAAATTATGTTGAAACCTCAAATTTGGGTTTGGCATGGTGAGTTTACTGGATATATTGAAATGAATTCTGAAGCTAATTGGAAAGCCTTAGAAAATTCATATTCAAAATTTATTTTAGAGCATGCTCAACTAGCTCAAGATGTAAAAGCAGAGCTATTTTGTATTGGTACAGAACTTGAAAAATTTATAGAAAACAGGCCTAAGTATTGGAATAGCCTAATAGTAGAAATAAAGAATATTTACAAAGGGAAATTAACTTATGCGGCAAATTGGGATGAATTTAAACGCACACCATTTTGGGACGATTTAGATTTTATTGGAGTTGATGCTTATTTTCCTGTAAGTGAAGAAAAAACACCTACTATTAATCAGTTAAAAGTAGGGTGGTTACCACATAAAGCTGTTATAAAAAAGTATTCAGAGACATACAATAAACCCGTTTTGTTTACTGAATTTGGCTATAGAAGTGTAGATTATTCAGGGAAAGAGCCATGGAAAAGTGATAGAAGCATGAATGTAGTTAATTTAGAAGCTCAAACCAATACAACTCAAGCGTTATTTGAAACCTTTTGGAATGAAGATTGGTTTGCAGGAGGTTTTATTTGGAAATGGTTTCATAAACATGAAGACAGTGGTGGAGTTAAAGATGCGTTTTTTACACCACAAAATAAACCTGTAGAAGATTTATTGCGCAAGCAGTATATAGAGTATTCTAAATGAATAAATTTAAGTACATAATTTTAGGCCTTTTGGTTTTTACATCTTGTTTAAAAGATAATGATGATGATTTATTACTTGATACTTTAGCGGCTTATGTTTTAAATAAACCTGTTGAGAAGGGCGCTGTAATAGCGTGTTCTGCTAGTGATGTAGATACTAATGATGTTTTAACTTTCTTTTACCCAAAAACAGGAGCAACCAATATTCGGCTTTATGAAACTGAAACAGCCCAAGTTGATAAAAATGATTTTTCGAATTATAAGCAAATAACCATTACAAGCGATCCTTTTTTTAATGGATATTTAGGAAAGTTTACTCAAACTACTGCCGTTGAAAAATGGATTATAGTTACTTATGAATTGGATGATGAGATAAAAATATCAAACCCTATTCGATCTAAACAAATTACAAAACCAACCGCTTGGAATGACAATGTTTCAATAAATCAGGATGAAGCAGGAATGCCAAATTTTACATGGACAGATAATCCTTTAGGCGATAATGCTATTTATTTTGAAGTTGTCTCAGATATTCAAGATAATTTACTTTCAGGCACTTATACTTACGATAATCATTTTCAGTATTACAACACATCAAATGTAGTTTTAAATATAACTACGCAAATGCCCCCATTACTAATTGCAGGTAACAATTATCATTTTACTTTGATGGATGTTAGCGAAGATAACTGGGTGAATTGGGTGGTTCTAAAAACATTTGAGGCGCAATGAATAAAACTCTAATCATCATATTCGCAAGTTTATTTAGTGTGAGTTTGTTTTCGCAAAATCATATAGTTGCCGATTTAAAGATTCAAGGTAATAAAAGATTAAAATCATCTTTTATAAAAAACATTTCTACTATTAAAGCAGGAGAGAAGTTAGATACGTTAGTTATTGAGCAAGATATAAAACGCTTAAAGCGTTTGCCATCTATATCCCATGCATACTATCAAGTGTTTCATTCTGAAGACGGGCAATATAACGTGTTTTATAATATTGAGGAAAATTTCACTTTAATCCCATCTGCAAATATTTATACTACAAATAATGATGAATTTGCTT
This sequence comes from Gaetbulibacter sp. 4G1, assembly GCF_002741945.1. GTDB lineage: Bacteria > Bacteroidota > Bacteroidia > Flavobacteriales > Flavobacteriaceae > Wocania_A > Wocania_A spongiicola. The sequence goes on along the minus strand of NZ_MDVN01000022.1, from coordinate 70,080 downwards.
ATCGACTAGGGTTACACGAATTTAACTTGTTTGGAAGAAACATTGGCTTTGGAGGCTTTTATCAAAAAGATATTTACAGTAGTTACGCTATAAATTTTAGAGCACCTTATTTGTTTTCGAATAAGCTAGGATTGGCAGTAAACTTTCAAAATTTAACAACGCAAGAGCCTGTTTTTTTTGATGGAACAACCGCTGATTATAAGTATAATAATCAATCCATAGAAGTTTTGGGTTTATATGAGTTTAATTTTAATAATAAAATAGAGTTAGGTATAAACTATTTTGTTGAAGATTATGCATATAAATTTGGAGCAACTAACCCTATGGTTCCTCAAGAATTAAATGTGCATAAATGGTTATTAAAAAGTATTTATGAATATAATAATTTAGATTATTCTTATCAGTATGTATCTGGAGTAAAAAATCAATTTAACTTTCAGTATGTTACTTCTACAGACGATGCATTACCAGACTTTTTTATAGCATGGAATGACTTTTTCTATTTTAAACGCTTTGGCTCACGAAGTAATTGGGCTAATAGGTTACGATTAGGTTTGTCAAAAAATGATAAAACACCATTTGCTCCTTTTTCTGTAGATAATAATTTAAACGTTCGCGGTGTTGGAAATACTATTGATAGAGGAACTGGTGTTATAGTTCTTAATACCGAGTTTCGCCATACAATTTATGAAAAAAATTGGTTTGTTTTACAAGGTAATGCTTTTGTTGATGCCGGTTCTTGGCGGAATCCAGGAGGAGATTTTGGCGACTTTAGCAAAAACGAAAATATTAAAGTATACCCAGGTTTAGGGCTTCGTTTTATCCATAAAAAAATATATAATGCTATTTTTAGGATAGACTACGGGCACGGTATAACTAAAAACTCTACTAAAGGATTTGTATTTGGGATTGGGCAGTATTTTTAATTTAATATTCTTTTAATAGTTATAAAAAGAATCCCCTATTTTTGATCGAAAATTTAATTAATGAAAACATTTGCAATAGGAGATATTCATGGTGGTTTAAAAGCTTTAATTCAGCTGTTAAATAAGTTAGAGGTTAAAGACGAAGACACACTCATTTTTGTTGGCGATTATGTAGATGGTTGGAGTGAATCTGCACAAGTTATTCAATTTTTAATTGAGCTTTCTGAGAAAATAAATTGTGTTTTCATCAAAGGAAATCATGATGTTTGGTGTGAAAACTGGTTAAAAAATGATGAGGTTAACCCAACCTGGTATATGCATGGTGGTAAAGAAACTATTGATAGTTATGAAGGTTTTTCAGAAGATAAAAAAAAGAAGCACTTAGCGTTTTTCGAAAATATGCCCCTTTATTTTATTGATAATGAAAACAGGTTGTTTGTTCATGCTGGGTTTACATCAATGCACGGTGTAAAAAAAGAAGTTTTTAAAGCGAGCCTTTACTTTGACAGAACACTTTTTGAGATGGCATTGACAATGGATAAGCGTATTGAAAAAGATTCAGAATTGTATCCAAAACGATTAAAGTATTATAACGAAATTTATATTGGACATACGCCAACAATTAATTTTAATGTTGATATTCCAATGCAAGCGGTAAATATATGGAATATTGATACTGGAGCTGCCTTTACAGGAAAATTGTCAGCTATTAATATTATTACAAAAGAGTTTTTTCAAAGTGATGATTTACCGTCTTTATACCCAAATGAAAAAGGTAGGAATAAAGGTTAAAACTACTCAATACTTTTAAAATCTTTTATAGCCTGATTAGGTTCAATAACATTATACCCTTTCCAGAATTCTGGATCGTATTTTGGTAAATATGTAGGGTTTACTTTTGCTTTTTCTGTATAGCTATTAAACGAAGCTTCGGTAATACTTTCGTTTTCAAAAACAACCAATTCTTTTTTTGTAATATTTGATACTATAAAATGAATATCAGTCGAAATTTCATTTTGCTTTCTTCTCCCTTTTGTGTTCTTATTTTTTTCAATGATTTTCAAAGGCCTTTTAATTCCAAATTTACTACCCATCTCTACTTCTGCATATTTAAGGGCATATTTGTCAGCATTATTTTTCGAGTAAATAAAAGTTCCCTTTTTTAAATATTCATTTAATGAAATACCTAAAAGTCTAAACTTTTTTAAAGATTTTACATTTTCATAATCCACACGAACTATCGCAAAATCATCGGTATTCACATAAATAGTCCCTTTAAAGTCCTCTTTTCTTTTAGGTGTAAATGTTATTTTATAAACAAAATTGCCGTTTAAGAAAATATAGTCTAAAAGCTCAAAATCATAACGTCTAGATTTTTCTAAAAAATTTAAATGAGAGTCTTCGTATATAAAACTACTATACTCTAAATTGGTAATAGAGCCTTTTCTATATCTTAAAAAATTCTTTTTTCTTTCACGCTCTTTCTTTTTTTGCGCTTCTATAAGCTCTTTTGTTTGTTCCACCTCTTTAGTTTCTTTTTCGTCTCCAAAAAGCGAAGAATCAATTTCTTCTTTAGTGCCAAACCATCCAGATTTTATTTTAAAATAGGAGTCTCTTTTTACATGCTTTCTAAAAATAGCATTAAATTTTTCTTCTAAGCCTTCAAAAGTAATTTCGTTGTTTTTATCATAAAGATTAGAAGCTTTTATAATATCTAACTTTTGAGCATTATTTGGAATAGGCTTTTCATATAAATTTCCTAAAATTTCGGTGTAATTATCAGAGCTTTTAGGCATAATATTTAGTATGCTATCAACGAATTTTTGACTAAATTCAGGAATAGTAGATTTTTTTATATCAATATTGTTTTTCAAAATATTGGTTAAATAAGATTCTCTATAAAACAATTTACTTTTTGTGAAATCAAAGTCGTAATTATTGGCTAAGTTTTGACTTATCTTTTCTAAAATTTCTTCAATAGTATAGTTTTTGTTTGAAACTAAAACTTCATCTAACTCAATGGATTTTTGGCTTAAAACTATAATGCTGTCCGTAAATTTTTGAATAGCAATACGTTTAGTTTCGTAACCTAAACAGTTAATAAAAAGAGAGTCTTTTTTTGTAGATTTTCTATTTAAATGCATATGAAAAATACCATTCCCATTAGTAATAACACCAGACTTTTTATTAAGCTCAACGGTAGCAAACGGGATGGGCTTTTGAGTAGTAGAATCAATAAGTTTAGCATGTATAGACTCTTGACTTTGAATTAATTGAGAAAAAATGAGGGTGATTAAGATAAGATGTAAATTTGGTTTCATATAAAAATCTGTTTGCTATAAAAGTAGACGATTATATAACCTAATTGTAACATTTAGTGTTTCATTAAGTGTATTTTATCATTTTTTAACACTTACATATTTTAAATAATATTGATTCAGTTTTTCAGGCGAAGCACCAAACCATTTTTTTAAATGAATAGTCCAATAGTGAAACTGCAAGCGCCAAATACCATTTGTAGAATAACATCTTGGTGATGTAGTTAGCCATTTTTGAATAACTACAAATTGTTTACGAGCGTAAAGCTTACCAATTAAATCATTGTCTTCATATATTTTAAAGTTTTCGTCATATCCGCCAATGCTATTGAAAAGTAATTTTGTAATAAATAAACTTTGGTCACCACCACGGCAAAATCTAAAAGGTAATCGTGTTAGTTGTCCTGCAAGTTTTAACCACCAGTGTTTACTATTAAACTTCATTATGAAGCAACCAGCATCGTTGTTTTTTTTAACTTGTTCAATAATGTGTTTGTCAAAATTTTTAGGAGGAATAGAGTCAGCATGTAAAAAATAAAGAATACTTCCTTTAGCTTTTTTTGTACCTAAATTCATTTGTTTTGCACGACCTTTTTTTGAATGAAGAAGCGCAATGTTATTGAATTTTGAAACAATATTTTGAGAGCCATCTGTACTTCCACCATCAACAATAATAATCTCTAAAACATTTTCTTTTGATGAGTTTCCTAAAAGATGATTTAGCAAATGGTAAATATTATCTGCTTCATTTAATATAGGTATTATTATGGAGATTTGGTGTTTCATATTTTGCTCTTCAAATGGAGCTAAAGCTTTATTTAATCATTCAAATTCCAATTATAGGTTTTAAAACTTTTTTTCGCTTTCGCTGAAATTTTGATGTTCGAGTATTGATTTAAAAAATCAATTAAACTCCCATTTTGTTTAAAATCTTTGGTAAACCACTGGAAAATTTTAGATAGTTCAATTTTGTTTTCTGAGATGTTGTTTTTTGAGGTGTCTGAAAGAAACTCTTTGGTAACATTGGTTAGTTGTTCATTTAAATTTAAGGCATTATAAGCTTCGTTTAGTAGCTTAGGGCATGAAATCGATGCACAAACAATGGCAAAATGAATACGAGGCTCATCCATTTTTCGTAAAATTTGATGTTCAATATCGTTTAAATTATACCATTTTTCACCTAATTTCCAAAAGCGTTTATCCCAAGGTTTATCAATGTCTTTTATGCTTTTTATTGGGTAATTGCGTAGAATTAAATCAATAGTCATAGCGTTGTAAGCATTTATCCAATAGGCTAGTTTATCTTCTTTAGAGAATGTCCTAAAATCATCGCTTGAAAATGTTAAGTTTAAAACATTGATATAATCGAGTAATTTTTTATGTTCGTTTTTAAACGATTTGTAGTTTACATTTCCTTTATCTGAAATGTGCTTGCTCAATAATTCATCCCATAATTGATGTGTTGTAATGAATCGTTTGGTAACAATTTGATTAAAATCATTGCCTTTTTCTATTTCTTCTTCACGCTTAACTGTTTTGTCTTTATTTACAATTACAGAATCATTTATAATAGTTATAAGCTTTTCTTGAATGATTGAATCTTTAGTCTTCACTATTATTTCTGTTTGCTCTTTTGGTTTTTGAGTTTCAACAACCCGCTTTGTCCCAGAGCAACCAGATAAAATAATAACTAAAAATATAGATATTGTGTACTTCATTTTCTTTATAGATTCTCTAATAATTTAAAGAGTATACCACTAATAATTGCTGCCATTGGTAGTGTTAATAACCAAGATAATAATATTTTACTTATCATTTTGTAATCGGCTTTTTTAGTAGCCGTACCTATACCGAAAATAGAACCTACTGATACGTGAGTTGTAGAAACTGGTAATCCATGAACACTAGCTGTTGTTACTAATAAACCTGTAATTAAATTGGCGGTAAAGCCTTGACCGGAATTCATAGGTGTGATTTTTTTGCTCATAGTTACACCTACTTTTTTAGCATTAAGTAATCCACCAATAGCCATAACAATAGCAATAATAATCATACTCCATTTAATATCAATAGTATTAATAATTAAAAGTAGCCCAACTATTTTTGGGGTATCATTTAAACCTCTAGCAAAACTAACAACTCCAGCACTTAAATAATGTAAACTATCTAAAGCTTTTTGTGAACTTAACCCTAAAATTTCACCTTCATAAGTTTCTACTTTATCATTTATTGTAGCTTTTAAAGAGGTGTTTGATTTTAACGTTGAAGAGTTATCCATATTTACAGATGCGATATTTATAGTCTGTTTTTTATGAATACTTAAGTTTGTTTTTTTAGTAACTCCCAGTTGTTTTCTGAAAAACTTAAAAATAAGATATGCGATTAAACTTAATATAGCAGCCATTAAAGGGCTAACTATTAAAGGCATTAAGAATGTGCTTCCAAGTTTTTCAAAATTAAATTGAGAACCTACTGCCATGACTCCGGCACCAAATAAACCACCAACTAAGCTATGCGTTGTAGAAATTGGCATCCCTATTTTAGTTGCAATAAAAACAGTTAGAGCTGCACCAAAAGCAATAGCAATAGCAAAAATAGGCATGGTAATAAGTTCATTAGGAACTAATCCTTTTCCCGAAAAATTCTTTACTAATTCATTGGCTAAAAAGATGGCTGCAACAGATCCTGAAAATGTAGTTATGGTTGCCCAATTAATGGCTTTTTTGTAATTGGTAGTTCCACTGCCAAAAAGTGTGGCAACTCCTTTAAAATTATCATTAGCACCATTACTATAGGCTAAAAAACATGCAGAAAGGAATAAAAGTACAAGAATCATAGAAAATTATTTTACTTAGTTTTTTGACGATAATATCTATGATAGCTTACTTTTGCTTTAAAGAATTTAGATGTTAAAAAAAGAGCGACTAATTAGTCGCTCTTTTTAATTGTTTTATAATAAGTTGTTTAGCAACAACCCCCACCATCGTAATGAAAAGTAGATTCTGAAAAATAAATATCGTCTCTACCTATAGCTTGTAATGCTCCAGCAGTTTTATCGCAAATAGCTAAAGGTTGGTTTTTTAATAAAATATGTCCTGCTTTATCATCAAAATAATCTTCGTCCCCATAATAAATTGCAGCTTTACCTGTAAAGACACATGGACCGTCTTCTGGCATCGGATCTTTAATTGCAGCTACCTCAATAGATTCTATATAAATTAACTCATCCGTTGGGTAATTTTTAGGGTCTAAAATTCTATAAGGTTTACGTGCACGAATTTCAATAGTTCCAAAACCAGCATCAGTTAAAGCTTTTACATATTCAGCAATGGGTAAACTACCACTTAAGCATAAAGCTCGTAAACGTTCGTCGTTACGTAATTCTTCATTCATAGGCTGTTCGCAAGTTGGATCACTCATTACTAAACGGCCATGAGGCTTTAAAACACGATACATTTCAGCGATAGCTTTCTTTAAATCATCAGCTTTAAAAATGTTAAATAAGCAGTTTTGTGCTGCGACATCAATACTATTATCTTCAACAGGAAGATGCATTGCATCGCCCTTTTTAAGATCAACAAATTCACTTTTAAACCAAGGATTTTGTGCTTCAGCTTCTTTAAAATTTTTACGCGAGGCCTCCAGCATTTCATCGACAACATCTATACCAACTACACCTCCTTTTTGGCGATTAAAGTAGGCGAATTGTAATAATTCCATACCGCCTCCAACACCTACGTAAAGCATTTTTGGATTGTTGGTTAAATCGCGTGCATGCACAGTTGAACCACAGCCGTAATTCATCTCTTGCATAATTTTAGGGATTTTTAATCCTGGTAATTCCCATATTGGGTTTGTAGTACAACATAAGCCAACATCAGGAGTTAATGCTGCTTCTTTATATACGTCGTGAGTGGTTTCTAGGTAGCTCATAATTGCATTCTTCATTCTTTAGTCTTCAGTTAAATTGGCTGTAAACTAAAGACTGATTATTATATCGTTTTTATTAATTCTTTAAATAATGTTATCATATCGGGCTCTGCTTTTGTAGCCATGGCAATAATTTCTGAAATATCTACAGGTTTTAGATTATCTGGGTCGCATTCATCGGTTAAAACTGACACTGCCGCTACCTTTAATTTTAAATGATTTGCCACTATAATTTCTGGAACGGTACTCATACCAACTGCATCTGCGCCAATAATTTTAAGCATTCTGTATTCTGCTCGAGTTTCTAGTTGTGGTCCAACAACACTAGCGTAAACGCCTTCGTGAAGTTTTATATTATTATTTTTAGCAATGGTTTTGAATGTTGAATTAATGCCACTATCATACGGTGCACTCATATCAGTAAAGCGTTCGCCTAATTTTTCAACACCTTTAAATGCTAATGGAGAGCTACCTTGCAGATTTATATGATCTTCAATAAGCATTAATTCGCCTTTTTTGAAACCTAAATTTATGGCTCCAGCTGCATTAGATACTAATAAAGTTTTAATACCTAGTTTTTCCATAATGCGTACTGGATATGTAACATCTTGCAAAGTGTAGCCTTCATATAAATGAAAACGACCTTGCATTACCATTACTTTTTTTCCTTCAAGATTACCATAAACAAGCTTGCCTTTATGAAATTCGACAGTAGCAGTTGGGAAATTTGGAATGTGGTTGTAACTCACTTCAATTAAAACTTCTATTTCTTCTATAAGTTTTCCTAGCCCTGTACCTAATATGATACCTACTTCTGGGTTTTCAAAACCTTTACTTTGTAAGTATTCAACAGTTTCGTTTATGTGTTTAATCATTTAATTGTTGTATTCGTTGTTGTAATTTAATATTTGATTTGTAAAATGCTGATGCTTCTAAATCTTCAAACGTGTCAATATCGTTTAAAGAGTTAAGTAAAGCAAAAGAGGTGTTATTTTGTTTTAATTCTTTTGAGGTAACGTCCAATAAATTAGATTGACTCCAAGGTTTGTTGTCAAAAATAAAATCATACATCTTAGTCATACCAACAAGGTAATAACCGCCATCGATTGCAGGTCCAAAAACTACATTATTAGTTTTTAATGCTTGCAATCCGTTTTTTATATGACTAGAATTAATTTCAGGTAAATCGGAACCAATTAGTACAATACGATTATAGCCATCTTCAAAACCTTTTATAAATGCGTTTTTCATACGTTCGCCTAAATTATTACCTTCTTGAACCGCTTTATAATGAGCTCCCCATTTTGATTTGATAACTGCATCAGAGAAATAAATACGTTTATCTATAGGAATATTTTTAGTAGCATTTTCTGTAATTTTAACGAGTTCGCTATACACCTCAAAAGCCCCTTGATTACCAATGGTTTTTGCAAGACGTGTTTTAACCTTGCCTAGTTTAATGTTTTTTACAAAAACAATAATGAGTTCTTTAGTCATAAATTTTAATACCTTTTTTTAACCATTTACTCCATTCGTGGTTAAATGTATGTATACTATCTGTTTCTTTTCCTATGGAATTATAAACAGGGAAATTATTGTTTTTCCATTCAAAAATACCACCATGTAAATTATAAATATTAGTATATCCAGCCTTTTTGAGTTTTTCGGCAATATCTTCTGATCGTATTCCTAACGAACAATAAACGATAATAGTTTGTTGCTTGTTATTGATTTTTTTGATTGTTCTTTTTAGATTGAAATTATCATACCCAACAAAAAGAGCATTTTTTAAATGACTGACTTCAAATTCTGATGATTCTCTAGCGTCTAAAAGAATAACTTCTTTTTCTTTTTTGAATAAATCTTTAACAGTAATATACGGAATGCTTTCTTCATTATATTTATCTAATACCTCTGAAATTGACTTTTGGGAAAACCCAGAGGCCGAAAAACAAATAAATATGTATAATATAATCTGTTTCATATTAAGCAACCACACCTTGACAACTACTTCCTGCACCAGCTGTACAACCATAGCAGTGTTGCGAAATAACAATTTTCCTGCCTTCTAATAAGTCTTCGTTAAATTCAGAAATGTGTTTAGATTTACTATTTACAGGTAGTTCTAGCATTTGATTAAAATCGCAATCATACAAATAACCATCCCAACTAACGGAAAGCGTATTCGTACACATTACATTTGAAACAGCAGCAGGGTTGTAAGCTTCTACGAGCGAATACATATAGTCTTCATAATTTTCTGAAGCAATTAAATAATCTAAAAACCTTGAGATTGGTAGATTTGTAATGGCAAATAAATTATGAAACTGAATATTGAAATCTTCTAATAGAGCCTTTTTGAAATCTTTTTCCATAGACATTTGATCTCCTGGTAAAAAGGCCCCTGATGGATTATAAACTAAATCTAATTTAAGACCACTATTTGGCATACCATAGCCAATTGCATTTAATTCTTGTAACGCTTTTATTGATTTATCAAATACACCATCACCACGTTGTTTGTCCGTTTTTCCACGTGTCCAATGTGGCATCGAGCTTACTACATGCACATTATGTTTTTTAAAGAACTCTGGTAAATCGTAATACTTTTTGTTGGCCCTAATAATGGTAAGATTTGAGCGTACTATAAAATCTTTAATACCCGCCTTTGCTGCCTCTTCTACAAACCATCTGAAATCTGGATTCATTTCAGGAGCACCTCCAGTTAAATCTAAAGTGTGCGCTCCAGTGTTTTTAATAACAACCAAGCATTGTTGCATAGTTTCACGTGTCATAATTTCTTTTCTATCAGGACCAGCATCAACATGGCAATGTTCGCAAACTTGGTTACACATATAACCAACGTTTATTTGTAGGATTTCTAATTTTTTTGCTTTAAGCGGAAACTGATTAGTTTCAGCAATTTTAGCTTTAAAGGTTGGTAATTCTCCGTTTTGAAAAATACCATTCGATAAAATTTCTAATTGCCTATTGCTATTAGCCAAGTCGCTTTCGCGTTTATGTAGGGACTTTGTAACCATTATTTACTTTGTTGTCAGGTCGAGCGCAGTCGAGACCTTATGAATACCTCTCGACTGCGCTCGAGGAGACATTTATTGGTTGTTAAAAAAACTCTAACCGTCTAACTTTTTAACTTTATTCATCATTTGTACACCATGAACCAAAGTAGCACCACTTTTTATGGCAGCTCCAACATGTATGGCTTCCATCATTTCTTCTTTTGTTACCCCGCGCTGTAATCCGTCTTTAGTATAAGCATCTATACAATAAGGGCATTGCTCGGTATGTGAAACGGCTAAAGCAATTAAGGATTTCTCACGGGCTGTAAGAGCGCCTTCTTCAAATACTTTTCCGTAATACTCAAAAAATTTGTTCCCAAGTTCTTCGCTCCATTCTGTTATATCTCCAAACTTTCTTAAATCAGCAGGATCGTAATATGTTTTTTGCATGTGGTTTTAAATTTTATTTAAAGATATAAATCTAAAAGTTTCAGTCGATAATATTAGCATTACTTAACATAAATTATTGGACTCATTTAATTTTTTTAGCAAATTAAAAAAGTTCAGATGAGTTCATTGATATAGATTTTAAAATTTTACTTTAGCATAACTAAACAAAGGAGAAATGAACGACTACTTTTTTATAATTACAGTTTTAGTAACGCTATCGGCAATTTTTGGGTACATTAATGTACGCTTTTTAAAGTTACCAAACACTATTGGGTTAATGCTTATTACTATTGTTTTTACTCTTGGTGTTTTTGCTTTAAGTTATTTTGATTCTACACTTTTAAATGCTGAAAAATATATTATTACACAAATAGATTTTAAAACCGTATTGTTAGATATTATGCTTAGTTTTCTGCTATTTGCAGGGGCTTTGCATACAAATTTCCAACAACTAAAGGTACAGCGTTGGCCCGTTTTTGTGTTTGCAACTTTTGGCGTATTAGTGTCTACTTTTTTAGTAGGTATTACTGTGTTTTACCTTTTAAAGCTGCTAGATTTAGATGTCGATTTTATTTACTGCTTACTATTTGGTGCTTTAATTTCTCCAACCGACCCAATTGCGGTTTTAGGTATTTTGAAAAAAGCAGGAGTACCAAAAAAACTGGAAGCTAAAATTGTAGGAGAATCGTTGTTTAATGATGGTGTTGGTGTAGTTGTGTTTCTTACTATTTTTCAAATTGCCGCTTTAGGGACTGGAGAAGTAGAAGCTTTTGATATTTTTAGCCTTTTTGGAAAAGAAGTGTTTGGCGGTATTTTATTAGGCGGTATTTTAGGTTGGATAACCTATCGTTTAATGAAATCTATTGACGATTACGATATTGAAGTTATTATAACACTTGCTGCAGTAATGGGTGGAACCGTAATTGCACATAAACTTCATTTATCTGCGCCATTGGCTATGGTTACTGCAGGACTTATTGTTGGTAACGATACAGTTAGAGGTAGTGCCATGTCTGAGATTACTGAAAGTTATGTCGATAAATTTTGGGAACTTATAGATATTCTTTTAAACACCATATTATTTGTGCTTATTGGTATGGAAATGCTAGTTTTAGCTTTCGATGGAAAATATATTTTAGCAGGATTAATAGCCATTCCTATTATACTTTTATGTAGATATACATCTTTATTATTACCTATAAGTTTCTTTAAAAAACGATTGGATTTTGTTCCAAAAACGAATTTGATTATGACTTGGGGCGGATTGCGAGGAGGTATTTCTATTGCATTGGCATTAGGGCTTACGGAGGCTATGCAACGCGATTTGTTTTTAGTAATTACTTATGTAGTCGTGGTTTTCTCCATACTAGTTCAAGGACTAACCGTTGGTAAACTAGTAAAAAAAGTGAGTTAGTAGTTTATGGATGTAAATAACGAACTAGATTTAGCTTGGGATTTTGTAAATAATACAGATAGAAATGTGTTTTTAACAGGAAAAGCAGGAACAGGAAAAACTACTTTTCTGCACAAGTTAAAAATGAAATCTTTGAAACGTATGGTTGTAGTTGCTCCAACTGGAGTAGCTGCTATTAATGCCAAAGGCGTTACTATACATTCGTTTTTTCAGATGCCATTTGGCCCTATTTTACCAGATGTAGAAGTGAGACCTTCCTCTGGATTCAATAGAAAATTCAATAAAACCAAAATAAATATTATCAAGTCTTTAGACTTATTGGTTATTGACGAAATTAGTATGGTTCGTGCCGATTTATTGGATGGCATTGATAAAACACTAAGACGTTTTAAAAATAAAAATAAAGTGTTTGGAGGCGTTCAATTATTAATGATTGGCGACTTGCAGCAATTATCACCAGTAATTAAAGAGGACGAATGGCAATTATTAAAAGCACATTATAAAAACGGATTCTTTTTTAGTAGCAAGGCCTATCAAGCATGTCATGCTGTAGCTATCGAGCTGAAGCATATTTACAGACAGGACAATCCTACGTTTATTAATATTCTTAATGAAATTAGAAATGATACCCTTACTCAAGCCTCGGCTGATGAATTAAATAAATGCTACCAACCCAATTTTATACCAGACGAAAAAGACGGTTACATTGCCTTAACAACTCATAATCATAGAGCAGAACAAACCAATAAAACAGAGCTTACCAAATTAAAAACCAAAGCACATATTTATAATGCCGTTGTAGAAGGTAAGTTTCCAGATTATGCTTACCCCAATAAGGAAGAGCTGATTTTAAAAGTTGGAGCGCAAGTTATGTTTATTAAAAATGATAGCTCTCCAGAAAAGCGTTACTTTAATGGAAAGATTGGTAAGGTTATTTTATTGGATAAAGATGAAGTTGTTATTAATTGTCCTGATGATGATTTTAATATTGTAACCACTCCAGAACTTTGGGATAATATAAATTATACGGTTAATAAAGAGACAAACGAAATCTCTGAAAACATAATAGGTACATATACTCAAATGCCATTGCGATTGGCTTGGGCAATAACCATTCATAAAAGCCAGGGTTTAACCTTTGAAAAAGCCATTATAGATGCCCAAGGGGCTTTTGCTCATGGGCAAACCTATGTGGCATTAAGCAGGTGCAAATCTTTAGAAGGTTTGGTGTTAAAAAGTAAAATAAGCTCCAACCAAATTATAAGCGATGCAAATGTATTGTCGTTTAATAAAAGTGCTGAAGAAAATCAGCCCGATGATGAGATATTACAACAATCGAAAGCTGAATTTCAATTGAATTTAATAGCAGAGCTTTTCGATTTTTATAAGTTTTTATATCCTGTAGGACGTATTTTAGATATTTATTATAAAAATAGAACCATTATTGAAGGACAGGTAGAAACACCCTTAAATACTATAAAAGAAGGGGTAACTAGCTTATTGAAAATTGGCAATGGTTTTAAAGCACAACTTAAAACATTATCAGAATCGGCAGGAGCTCCGGAATCTAGTAAAGATGTTCAAGAACGTTTTGTAAAAGCAATCCATTATTTTAGAGAGCAAACCAAAACCACTATTAGCGAACCTTTTAAAATTTTAGGTTTTACAACGGATAATAAAGCGATTGAAAAAGATATTAATAAACAACTAGACACGATAGAAGAGCTTTTAGCAACCAAATTACTGTACTTTCAAAAGTTGGATAAAGGTTTTAATGTCAAGACCTTTTTAGAATTGCGGGCAAAATCTGTTTTTCTGGCAAAAGAAAAACCTAAAAAAACTCGAAAATCGGTTATTGATGGTACTACCAATGTTGAATTATTTGAGTTATTAAGAGTGCTTAGAAATGACATCGCACAAGAAAATGATTTGATCCATTATCAGGTGTTTACCCAGAAAGCTTTATACGAAATATGCGAAACCTTACCCACCAATAAAAAAGAATTGCTACAGGTTAATGGTATGGGAAAAACCCGTGTTGAAAAGTATGGAACCAAGATTCTAAAAGTTATTCATGCCTATTGCGATGAAAATGATATAGAAATATCTACTGAAGAAGACCTATTTGAAGTAGAAAAAACCAAGAAAAAGCGAGGAGATACTAAAAAAGAATCTTTAGAGTTGTTTAAATCAGGAAAATCTATTGATGAGATTGCAAACCAAAGAGAACTAAATTCTAATACTATAACTGGGCATTTAGCTCATTTTATACCAACGGGCGAAGTAAAAATAACCGACCTAATTTCCGAAGCACACTATAAAGAACTAAAAGCCCTTATCCCTAAGCATAAATTTGAAAACCTATCAGATTTGAAACACCAGATTGACGATAAATATACCTATGGCGAACTGCGTTTGGTTTTAGATGATTTAAAAAACTAGAGTAGTCTTAAAACAATATTCTTTTTTATGTAACTAGCTTATTGTAAATGCTTTACAAAATAAGGATTTACAAGCGTTTAGTTACTATGTTATTGTTGTGTTAAATTGATAATAATAATCGTTTTTTTATACTGAAAAACTCCCTTTTCTATTTAGCTTTGCGCGAAAAAAAATCGATTATGACTTGGAGTAAGGCTATGAAATTAATTTGTGTAATCCCATCGTGTTTAATTATCTCTTGTTCAGATGATAACACAAATACACCATCTGATGACTTATACTTAAATATTCCAGATGCCAATTTTGAAGCTAAATTAATAAGTCTAGGAATCGATTCTGATAATACCGTGAATAAGCAAATGTTAAAAACAGATGCAAAAAACATTCAGGATCTTAATGTAGATAATTTAGATATTAATGATTTAACGGGTATTGAAGGATTTGTAGATTTAAAGAAATTATCAGCAGCACAAAATAGCATTACCCAAATCGATTTAAAGTACAATAAGTTGCTAGATACTTTGATTTTATTCGCTAATAATATTAAAAGCATCGACTTAAGCAATAACCCAGAATTGCTTAAGGTAAATATAGAATCTAATGAGCTTACTACGCTTATGGGCATGTCAAATACCACCAAGTTAAAAAGGTTGGATGCATCATTTAATTACTTAAAAGAGTTTAGTATTAACCACGAAGCTATCGAGGTCTTGTATATAAGTGATAACGATTTAGAATCTTTTGATGTTGAAGGTGCTGTAAACTTGAAAAACATTTTTTTAAAAACAAATAAGCTTACTAGTATAGATGTGTCATCTAATACCTTGTTAGAAACTCTAGTACTTTCAGATAACAAAATTAAGGAACTTAATTTAGAGCAAAACAGTGCTTTAACTGTATTGTGGATATCTAGTAATTTACTAACGGGACTTGATGTGAGTAACCTTAATACATTAAGTTTTTTATCGGTGTATAATAACCCAGATTTGTCTTGTATCAAAATTTATAGTGGGCAGGATGTTCCAAATCTTACCATATCTGATTCTCAAGAATTGAATGTGCTTTGTGATTAGTTTAAGGATGTTTTCTTAAAATACTTTTTATAGTAATGCCATCACACTAGTTGTGATAGACTATGGGCTCTTCTAAAGAAATATCAACTTTGTAAACATTATTCTTTCTGAAACAACAATAAGAGAGTAGTAGATTGTTTTGTCAACATAAAACGCATATAAAATCAACTCTAACGCTTATTGATTAAAACCCTACAAAAAAAGATTTACTATTTCTCGATTTGTTTTATAAAGGTAGTTTGGCTTTTTATAAACCTTTAAACAAATCAAATATGAAAAGAAACCTACTTATTTTAATCACCTTTTGTATATCTGTAATAGGATATTCTCAATCGGTTGGAGACACTTTTGTTGATAATTTTATAACCTTCGAGATTACTTCACTGTCACCTAATGAAGTTGAAGTCCATGACTACAATCATAGTGGTAATACAGATGTAGTTATACCTAACACAATTACTAATAGTAGCACAACTTATAATGTAACTAGCATAGGAGACGATGCTTTTAATTATATTATATCAGCAGGCAAAATAACTAGCGTTACGTTTACTTTACCTAGTAATATTGCAACTATTGGAAATCAAGCCTTTCGTGATCAGAATTTAACAACTGTAACTATACCTTCAAGTGTTATCAGTATTAGCCAGTATGCGTTTTGGCATAATAATTTAACTAGTGTTACTATAGAA
This sequence comes from Gaetbulibacter sp. 4G1, assembly GCF_002741945.1. Lineage (GTDB taxonomy): Bacteria > Bacteroidota > Bacteroidia > Flavobacteriales > Flavobacteriaceae > Wocania_A > Wocania_A spongiicola. The sequence goes on along the minus strand of NZ_MDVN01000022.1, from coordinate 53,815 downwards.
AATGGTATACAAAGTATTGGTGATCATGCTTTTTCAACCAATCAAATAGCGAGCATTACTATTCCAAATAGTGTTACCAGTATCGGTCAATTTGCTTTTCAAAGCAATCAATTAACTAATGCAACACTCTCAAATAGTCTTATCAGTATTGGCTCAGCTGCTTTCAGTCAAAACCAACTACAAAGTATTGTAATTCCAAATAGTGTTACTAGTTTTAGTAGTGCTTTTAGTTCTAATCAATTAACTAGTATTACATTACCTAGTGGTATTACTAATATTGATGTTGGTGCTTTTCGAAGTAATAATTTAACTCATGTTACTATCCCTAGTACTGTTACAAATATTGAGAACACTGCTTTTAGAGATAATCCATTAGCAACTGTGACTTCACAAGCAATAATACCTCCTACTATATTTGTTCCTGGGATTAATGATTCGTTTTGGAACCGTTCTGTTATTGATTTAACGATTCCAGCAGGAACATCAGCTGCCTATGCTGCTGGGGGTTGGACTGGTTTTAATTCGGTAACAGAAGCAAATGCATTAGCGGTTGGAGATACTTTTGTTGTAGATTTTATAACTTATGAGGTAACTTCTTCTACATCTAATACAGTTGAAGTTGTAGGCTATAATACAGCTGGGGGAACTGTAGTAAATATACCTGCTATTGTTTCCTATAGTGTTGTAGCGTATGATGTAACCAATATTGCTGGTGGAGCTTTTCAAAGTAAAAATTTAACCCATGTTACTATTTCAAATAGTGTTACTAATATTGAGATTTCTGCTTTTCATACAAATCAACTTACAAGTGTTATAATTCCTGAAAGTGTTACTAATATTGGTCCAATTGCTTTCCTTAATAATCCCTTAAATACAATTATTTCATTAGGTGCAATACCTCCTATTATAACTACAGGTGGCGGTACTGATACTTTTGGAACCTCTAGTTATAGTCGTAGTAACATTAATTTGGTTATACCAAATAATACTACAGACGAGTATGTTACTGATAGCGGAGCACTTTGGACAGGCTTTAAAATGGTTTTTGAAGCAACTTCTCCAACAACAGCTGAAGTTTCAAATTACGACCCAGTAAATGGCACTAGTGTTGTTATACCAGCATCTGTTACGGCAGGTTCTATAGTATTTGATGTAATTAAAATTGATGATTCAGCATTTGAAAACATAGGCTTAACAAGTGTTACTATTCCTAATAGTGTTACAGAAATTGGGATTTCAGCATTTAACACTAATAACTTAACAAGTGTAACCATTCCAGGCAGTGTTACTACTATTGGTACTACAGCTTTTGCAACTAACCCTATTACAAACCTATCATTAGGAGCTAATGTAACTGATATAGGTATTGGTGCTTTTGTAGATAATAATATATCTGATATTACTATTCCTAGTAATGTTACTTTTATTGGTTTGTTAGCTTTTGGAAACAACCCATTAACTAGTGTAACCTCATTGGCTACAACACCACCAACAATTACAACTGGTACTAATGATACTTTTGCTTTTAACCGTGGTAACATTCATTTACATATCCCACCAAATACTATGGGTGCTTATGTTACAGATGTTGGAGCGTTATGGACAGGTTTTAATCCTGTAACCGAAGATGCGCTATTAAGTTTAAGTAATACTGATTTTGAATTAACAAATAATATAAAGGTTATTACTGAAGCGGATGCTTTAAAAATTTCGTATCCAAATAACATTAAATTAAAAAACTATAGCATTTACAATATTACTGGAGCTAAAATAACTACAGGTACAAGTGATGAAATAAAAACATCAACTTTTAATAGTGGTGTTTATATTTTAAAACTTCATTTTGATAAAGGAATAGCTACCAAAAAAGTTATAGTTAATTAATAAATATTATAAACCTTGTTGAATATGCTTAGTTTTTTAGAAAGGTATAGGTTAGAGTTGTCCTTGGTTTTATTATATGCATTAATTTTTTACCTTATTTTTTTGTAGCTAAAAATATAAGCGTAATCTAAAACTAGATTTACCTTTTACTAACTATAAGCGTTTTTAAAGTGCTTGTAGTTAGTATTTTATTTGTTATCGTTAAAAATTATATTGTAATTAGCTTGAAATTCTACCTTTAATATGAAAATCACCAATTCCTTTATATTTTTTTTAGTGCTATCTTTTTCTATTTCAACTACTATTCTAGCTCAAAATGCAGAAATAGATAGTCTTAAACTGGTATTGCAAAATCATAAAGTAGAAGATACGATTAGAGTAAACCTTCTAAACAATTTGGCATTCAGTTTAAGGAAAATAGATACTACTACAGCCGAGGTGTATTTAAAAAAATCTACCAAAATTTTAAGTGTGCTGAATTTCCCTAAGGGGAAAGCTAAAAACATGCTTATAAATGGAATAATTAACGCTTCAAAAACAAAGTATGAAGAGGGGTTTCCGTTGTATGAAGAATCACTTAAGCTAAATAAATCTATTGGTTTTGATAAAGGAATTTCAGAATGTTATAAAGAAATGGGACATTTCTATTATAAAAAAGGGGATCAACAACAAGCTATATCGCATTACAAAAAGGCTTTAATGATTAGTGAAAAACTTAATGATAAAGAGGAAGTGTTTGGTGTTTTGAATGATATAGGATGGTCTTATATTTTAATTGGGGATTATGATGAAGCTGAGTCAATTTATAAAGAAGCCTTACTTAAAGGAAAAGGAACAAAAAATAAAACATTACTTTCTGGTTGCTTTAGTGATTTAGGGATTATTTATTCTTACCAAGGAAATTACACAATAGCCTTGGATTATTATAAAAAATCACTCGAAATAGCCCAAAAACATGTAGATAGTGTAGCAATAGGAAATGTTTTTGGTAATATGGGGCCTATTTATACAGAGCTAGAAAATTATGATAAAGCAATAGATTGTTTTAAAGAATCTATAAACTATTTAAAAGGCAATTATAAAAATGCTACTGCAAGTAACTATAATAATATAGGTTTAGCTTATACAGCAAAAAAAGAATATAAAAGGGCACGTCAATATCTTAATGATGCAAAAAAAGTCTATAGAGAAATGAATGATAAAGGAGGTGAAGCCATTGCACTAATTAATACTGCTGATGTCCATTTAGCATTAAATGAATATGACACAGCATATCAATATTTTGAATCAGCAAAAAAAATGAGCTTAGAGGTTGATAATCAACGAAACATATGCTATTCTTTTCTGGGTCAAGCCAAAACCCTTGTAATTAAAAAAAAATATAGTAGCGCATTGTCCCACGTTCTTAAAGGTAAAAAGATTGCAGATAATCTTGAACTTTTAAATTTTCAAAGAGATGCTAATAAAATACTTTCTGACATATATAATCATATAGGTAATTATAAAAAAGCCCTTCAAAATCATCAACAATATCAAATATTAAACGATAGCTTATTTAATAAGAAAAATATTGAAAAAATAACACGATTAGAATCTGAATACAAACACAGGCAAGCATTAGATTCTGCAAGCATAAGAGAATTACAATTAACAAAAACAATAACAGAAACTAATATAAATTTAGAAAAAACCCAGCGCAATTATTTATGGGCAATTATTGGTGTTCTTTTAATCTCAATGTTATTGGGTGCTGTTATTTTCTACCAGAAATTAGGCCATGCCAAGGCTAAGACTCAAAATGCAGTTATAGAACAAAAACTATTGCGTTCGCAAATGACACCGCATTTTATCTTTAATTCATTGTCAGTCTTACAAGGGATGATTTTGAATAAAGAAGAAAAAAAGTCGATTAATTATTTGTCAAAATTCTCAAAATTATTGCGCATTACTTTAGAAAACTCAAGAGATAAAACGGTTTCTTTGTCACAAGAATTAACAGCTATTAAAAATTATTTAACACTTCAGAATTTAGAAAGTAACGCTTATCAGTCTACAGTTTTAGTCGAAGATACTATCGATGTGTCTTTATTTGAAATTCCACCAATGCTTATTCAGCCATTTGTAGAAAATGCTATTGAGCATGCATTTGAAGGTCAAGAAACAAATAGGAAAATAGATGTTAAACTGACTTATGCAGACAAAAAATTAATGTGTTTTATAACAGATAACGGAATAGGTTATAAGTCTCAACAAGCAAATAAAAAAAGTCATAAAAAATCATTATCATCATCAATAACATCAGAGCGTTTAAAAATATTATCTAAAGATTTTAAAATGGAAGGTTCTATTAGTGTTGAAGATAGGCAAAAATACAATGAGCAAGGTACTATTGTTACTTTAGTAATTCCTCATAAAACACTTGTGGTATGATGAAAACATTAATAGTAGAAGATAAAGCCTATATTAGAAAAGGGTTACTTAATATTTTAAAAACAATAGATGCAGAAGTAGAAGTTGTTGGAGAATGCATATCAGTAAAAGAAGCTGTTGTTGTGGCTAGTGCTTGTAAACCAGAGTTAATTTTTTTAGATATTAATCTAACTGATGGTAACGCTTTTGAGTTTTTAGAGCTAACAGAACACTTACAATTTAAAGTAATTTTCATCACTGCTTATGAAGAATATGCCATAAAAGCCTTAAAGAGTGGAGCGATAGATTATATTTTAAAACCAGTGGACTTAGATGAGCTTAAAGCCGCTTTAGAAAAGGTGAAACATTTACCTATAGCTGAACAAAAACAACAAATTAGAAAAGTAAAAGAAGTATGGAGTAATGACGATACTAAATTAATTGTATCTCTACATGATAGCTTTCAGGTTATTGATTTAAATGAATTACTTTATTGCGAATCGGATAAGGGTTACACCACATTTTACTGTAATGATGGGAGAAAACATGTTGCATCTAAAACTATAAAAGAGTTTGAAGATCAGCTCATTGCGGTAAACTTTATTCGCCCACATCAATCCTTTATAGTAAACTTAAAGTTTATAGATAAGTATGAGAAGTCTGGTACTATTTACCTTAAAAATGGAAAAAAAATACCAGTGTCCTCAAGAAAGAAAGAGCATTTTGTAACCTCTTTTTTGAATTGGTATAAAAGCTAATTAACAAATATTTTCGTTTGTACTATAATGTTCCTGCGTTATGTAACTTGAGCTTTGGTTAAAAGCTCAAATCCTTTCTATAGTTTCTTGAAAAAATTTATTCCCGAAAGTTCCTTTAAAAATGGTAATGCAACACTTATTGCCCGAAACGACGATAGGAGATTAGGGGAATGTGTGTGGAATGGGTTTAAATTGACTTATAATTAATTTTATACAAATATATTCTTACAAACTTTATTACTTTTATAAATTCCTATTTAGAATACTGTGAATTTTAATTAAGTAAGACTAATATATTATTAATTAAGCTCGGTTAAAATTAACTAAAACCTAAAAACATATTAAACACATGAGTGATGAAAAAATGAGACTTCTAACAATTGTAACTTTAGTAATAGTTACAGCTTGTTTAGGTATTTTTTCCTTTATCTTTTCTGGAAGAGAATTAGCCCTAATAGTCCTTATCTTTTCTATTACTACTTTCATCATTTTCAAACCACTACTTTATCGCAGAGCAGGTATAGTTAGACTGAGAATAATTGGGGTTACTGCGTTTTTAGCAATTACTTTTTTAATTATACAACAGTCTTGGTTATTTGAAATCGTTAATTCAGTAATTGTAAGTATAGGTTTAACCCCATTTGCAAAGCCATTTAACGAATTAAGCAATATATTAATAATACTAATTTCGGGTATCACACTAATTTTCTTAACAAGAATAAAAGAAAGACAAAATATTACAGATCACCCAAAAAAGGATAAACTTAAAGGAAGTTCTCCATTTAAAGAACCTGACTATATTGAACTAAGAAATCGTTTTTGTAGATATATGGTATCTAAATTAGATAACTTAGATATAGAATTAAATTGGAGTGACAATAACTATACTACATTGGAAGCTGAAGTAGAAGTTATTAAATCTAAAACTTCCAAATCACGCATAGAAAAAGACTTAATAAAAGCCATAAAATCTAATAACTCTCAGAGGTCTTTCCTTGTAATTGGAGATCCAGGTTCAGGCAAAAGCGTTTCTTTAAGACATTTGACTCGCATTCTCTATCAAGACGTGTTAAAACGTGGAAACCAAGCCATGGTTCCTTTGTATATAAACCTTAAAAAATGGGATGGAGCAGAAGAAGTTACAGATAAAGAGATTTCAGAATTTGCAAAACGATATATAATCAAACAAGCAGGTAGAGATGGTAAGAAGTTTATAAAGAAATATTTCGAAAGAATTCGTGAAAGTGGTGGTTTTTTCTTCTTATTTGATTCTTTCGATGAATTACCTATGGTTCTCGACACAGACGATCGAAGCAATGAAATAAAAAAAATATCCAAAGCTTTTGATGTTTTTTTAGGCGATCTCCATTATTGCAGAGGGGTTTTATCCTCAAGACCTTTTAGACAACCAACGGCATTTAATGGTCTTAAAATTAAAATCCGCCCCTTTAAAGAAAAACAAATAATTAAGGCCATGAAAAATTGGCTCTTGGGAGAAAACATTGACCATTTAAAAGTTATAAGAAATATTTTCAAAGAAAGACCCCATTTAGCTCCTGCTCTTAGAAACCCTTTCATGTCTGAACTAGTAGCAATATATGTTGTAGACAATGGAGATAAATTACCTGATACGTTCTTTGATTTATTTAACCACTATCTTGACAAAAGATTAAACGAAGACATTGACTTCATTAATGAACTATCTCTAACAAAGGAAGAGGTTTTAAATGCTGCAATTTTTATTTCTAAATCTATTTTTGAAAATAAAAATGTTGGCCTTGAGATTAGTATGGATTTGTTAGAGCACTTAAATGAGATAAGTGAGTTAGATAAAAAGTTGAAAGTTTTAAATTATTCCCGTTTAATTAGGTGGGGAGGCTCTAATAAAGACAGGTTTTCATTTGTTCATAGAAGATTTGCAGAATTCTTTGCAGTACAAGCCCTATTATTAGATTCTAACTTAATAAATAAAAATGCCATTCCAAGTGACTCAAGATGGAGAGATACTTTAGTTGTATATTGTGGAGTTGCTCCTTTGAAGGAAGTAAAATCATTGGCTCAATATGCTTGGGATACCATACAGAAGTATGAAACTATTTTATTTAGTGAAGATTTACTTAAAGCAAGACCTGCAATTCATTGCCTTCGGTTTTTGAAAGATGCTTGCCAATCACGGCCTAGTGCTATATCAGAATTTCAAGATGATTTATCAATACTCGTTGTTAAGTTGATAGACTCTAAAGATAAATTAACTTCTAAAATTGCTTGCGGAATATTGCCTATTCTTACCCCAGATAAAAGAAGTGAAGGTATAGCAATAGCTTTTAACAAAGGGGGAACTTGGGTTTCAGAAACGGCATTGATATCTTGTAGACATTTAGCAAGTATTGAGACTCAAGCTATAAAGTCTATAAAAAATTATATTAAACGCATTAATGTATATAAATTATTAACTAGTTTTTCAGATCTTAATTTTACACTAGGTGTATCTGATTCCCTCAAGGAAGTGAAGTTAATTTTACGACTAAATGTTATTTCAATAATTCTTCGTTGGTTTTCTTTTTTACTTTTTTTGCTTTATTTTATTAAACTGGCGTTTTGGAGATCATCAATACTGCTAGTTTTGTTGATTTTATTACTTGAAATGGGAGTATTATTATTTTCATATTTAAAAAGGGTTAATAAGAGCTTTCTATCGTATTTCAGAATCGGATTCGTATCATCTTTAAGATTTTTTTGCTTAGTTATATTTGTTGTATATACTATAGCTTATATAAAATCCCACGTACAAAAGGGTTTTTATGAATCGGTTTTTTCATATTTATGGGTAATAATGATTGGTTTACTAACTTTTTCCTTTGATGAGTATTACTCAATATTCAAAATGAAAAGAAATCATATTTATAATGCAGTATTAAGAAGGTTGAAAAGTTTATTTTCTAAAGATATGTTGATTGTTTATGGTTTTCTGGCTTTATTTTCAACTTTTCTTATTTTATTATTCATAATTAATAAATACATACTTTCGGTAGTTATAGCTGTAATCACAATCACTTATTTAGCATATCTTTCATCTCAGATTTTAAAATTTATTTTAAAAGTATATAATGATTTTAAAATATTGAAGACATTAGAAATTAAAAAACAAAATTATTGGTATAACGTATGTAGAACTTCAAATGCTTTTAAAACTGATTGGGGGCAATCAAAATATCTGAGGAAAATGAGATTAATAGACATCAACATTACTAACTTTAATATGGATGAAAAAATAGTTTGTAGAGGTGATAAATCAGAAACCGAGTTAGCCATTTTAAAAGAACATATTTTTCAATTACGAGAATAGACTTTTAGATACCATAAATTTTAGCTAGAACAAATAGTTGGGTTGGGCTGCTATACAACGAATAGAGCAAAGTGTATAGAAATTTTAAAGCGTGGATTTAAGCAAGGGAAAATTTTATACTCTTGCGGCAACCTTGACGAGAATCGCTTAAAATTTTTTTGGACGTACATTTTCCCATTTACGAGAATTATAATGGGTAGTCAAAACGAAGCTTTTATTATGCGCTGGCAAGTGTTGGCAAATTGTGGTTAAAATAAATTGCCATAAAGCAATTTGATTTTATTTAGCAATATAGCGCTTGGGAGCGGATATTTTACATAACGGCAAATTATAGTACAAACCGACGGTAGTTTCAATGTAGACGAAAAACAGAAAGGCAAAATGTTTAATGACCCCCAGACGAAAGTTTCTTTAAATAGACTGTATATTCTGGGGATATTTTACATAATGTAGAATTATAGATACAGTAGGCAGAGCGTTGGCGCAAATTAACTTTTACATAATTACTAACGATATAAAACACTAGCGTGTTATTACATCTGCAATTATGTAAAATGCAAGCATACGTTAATTTGCTATAAATGTACTATAATTGTTCTTATGTCAAATAAAAAGAGAGCCTTCAAAAAAAGCAAATAATACAAGGCAAAACCTACCCCCTAATCAAACTCCTAGAAATCACAATTTTCTGGATTTCTGAAGTGCCTTCATAAATCTGTGTAATTTTAGCATCACGCATTAAACGCTCCACATGGTACTCTTTTACAAAGCCGTTACCACCATGAATTTGCACCGCTTCAACGGTGTGTTCCATAGCCACTTTTGAAGCGTATAATTTTGCCATCGCACTAGACATATCGTAATTGTTTCCTTGGTCTTTATCCCAAGCTGCTTTCATAACTAAATGTCTGGCAGCAGCAATTTCGGTATGCATATCGGCAAGTTTAAAAGCAATGGCCTGATGGTTACAAATTTCGGTACCAAAGGCTTTACGCTCTTTAGAATATTTTAAAGCCAACTCATAAGCACCTTGAGCAATACCAAGCGCTTGAGAAGCAATACCTATACGTCCACCAGATAAGGTTTTCATAGCAAAACGAAAACCAAAACCATCATCTCCAATTCTATTTTCTTTAGGCACTTTTACATCATTAAATTGCAGCGTATGTGTGTCGCTTCCGCGAATGCCTAATTTATCTTCTTTTGGCCCTACATGAAACCCTTCCATGCCTTTTTCAACAATAAAAGCATTGATACCATGCGATCCTTTATCACGATCGGTTTGTGCAATAACCAAATACACATCGGCACGTCCGCCACTTGTAATCCAGTTTTTTGTGCCATTAATAACATAATGGTCACCTTTATCAATAGCTGTTGTTTTTTGCGATGTGGCATCACTACCAGCTTCGGGTTCGCTTAAACAAAACGCACCAATATTTTCTCCTGTAGCTAGTTTGGTTAAATATTTTTCTTTTTGAGCTTCGGTTCCATAAGCTTCAAGACCATAACAAACCAACGAGTTATTAACCGATACAATTACAGAAGCAGAGGCATCAATTTTTGATAGTTCTTCCATAATAAGAACATAAGATATGGCGTCCATACCGCTTCCGCCGTATTTAGGATCGACCATGATTCCCATAAAACCTAAATCGCTCATTTTTTGAACTAATTCTGCAGGAAATTCTTGTTTATTATCGCGTTCAATAACTCCTGGAAGCAATTCGGTTTGTGCAAATTCGCGAGCAGCATCGCGTATCATTAAATGTTCTTCAGAAAGGTTAAAATCCATAATTCGTAATTAAAATCTTGTTTTGGTAAAAAATGTTTACAAATATAGCTTTTAATTGTGAATTCTTAAAAATTATAACTTAGTTTTCGCTTGTAAATTCTTTCATCATTTTATTTAAGATGATTACTTTTACCTAAGTAACAGTCAAACTTCAATTAGTTATTGTTTAACAGCTACTTAATATGATGAAATCGAAATATAATGTTATCGGAGTGATGTCTGGAACATCGTTAGATGGTATAGATTTGGTATATGTTACGTTTGAATTTGAGCAAACATGGCAGTTTAAAATAATTCACACAGAAACAGTTGCTTACAATAATTATTGGCATGAAATCCTTAAAAATTTAGTCTCATATTCTTTAAAGGAATTGCAACAAATTGATGAAGATTATACAGTTTACTTGTCCAATATTATCAACAACTTTATTGAAAAGAATAATATAAACGATGTAGATGCGATATGCTCTCATGGTCATACCGCTTTACATCAACCAGAAAATAAACTAACCTATCAAATTGGTAATTTGCCAAATATGGCGAGCTTGGTAAACAACAAAGTAGTTTGCGATTTTAGAGTGCAGGATGTTGAATTTGGTGGCCAAGGCGCGCCTTTAGTTCCAATTGGTGACCAGTTATTGTTTTCAGAATACAACTACTGTATTAATTTAGGAGGCTTTGCTAATATATCTTTTGATCATAAAAGCAAAAGAATAGCCTACGATATTTGTCCTGTAAACATTGTGCTAAATTATTATGTAAAGCAACTTGGTTTTAACTTTGATGATGAAGGTAAAATAGCGTCAACAGGAACTGTAAATAATGAACTATTAGAACAGCTAAATACACTTGATTTTTACAAAGAGAACCCACCAAAATCTTTAGGCTTAGAATGGGTTAATACTAATATATTCCCCTTAATAGATTCGTTTGAATTAGACATGAAAAATGTTTTAAGAACTTTTGTTGAACATGTTGCTATTCAAATTTTAAAAGTAACAAACGGTGATGCTAATGCTAGCCTGCTTATAACGGGTGGTGGCGCGTATAACACCTTTCTTATTGAAAGTATAAAATCACGCTCTAGTAATCAAATAGTAACCCCATCAAACGACATTATTGAATTTAAAGAAGCCATTATTTTTGGTTTTTTAGGCGTGCTAAAATTAAGAAACGAGACCAATTGTTTACAAAGTGTAACAGGCGCGAATAAAGACCATAGTTCTGGTAAAATATATCTTCCCTAAAATTTATTAAAATTTAATATTAAAGGACTTTTAGTTTTTTATATTTGTTAAATTAATAATTTTAACACCTTTCATATGAATCAGCTTTAGCTTTGCTTAAGAAGAAATACTAAAAACACTAAAAAGATTAAGCAAAAAATTAAATGATTATTATTAAGAAATGAAAGAATTATTAAAAAAATACGAAAATAAAGAACCAGAAATTGTTTTTAATTGGAAAGACCCTGAAACGGATGCAGAGGGTTGGACGGTTATAAATTCGCTTCGCGGAGGCGCTGCAGGAGGCGGAACAAGAATGCGAAAAGGTTTGGATATGAATGAGGTTTTGTCTTTAGCAAAAACCATGGAAATTAAGTTTACCGTATCTGGTCCATCTATTGGAGGTGCAAAATCGGGTATTAATTTCGACCCGAAAGACCCTCGTAAAACAGGTGTATTAGAACGTTGGTATGCCGCAGTGTCGCCATTACTTAAAAGTTATTATGGTACAGGTGGCGATTTGAATGTTGATGAAATTCACGAAGTTATTCCTATTACAGAAGAAAGCGGTGTTTGGCACCCACAAGAAGGTGTTTTTAATGGACATTTTAAACCTACTGAAGCTGATAAAATTAATAGAATTGGACAGTTAAGACAAGGCGTTATTAAGGTTATAGAAAACGCAATATACTCACCAAGTGTTTCAAGAAAATATACTGTAGCAGACATGATAACTGGCTTTGGTGTTGCCGAAGCAGTGAAACAATATTATGCTATTTATGGTGGAGACATTAAAGGTAAACGTGCCGTAGTACAAGGTTTTGGTAATGTAGGAGCAGCGGCAGCATTTTATTTATCGCAAATGGGAGCCAAAGTAGTTGGCATAATTGATATAGCAGGAGGATTAATTAATGAAGATGGTTTTACTTTCGAAGAAATTACTAACTTGTTCTTAGCAAAAAATGGAAACACACTTGTTGCTGAAAATTTAATTCCTTTTGAAGAAGTTAACGAAAAAATTTGGTCTATTAACACTGAGATTTTTGCACCATGTGCGGCATCACGATTAATTACGATTCACCAAATTGATGAAATGATAGATAGTGGCTTAGAAGTTATATCTTGTGGAGCTAATGTGCCTTTTGCAGATAAAGAGATTTTCTTTGGCCCTATAATGGAGCATACAGATTATAGAGTAAGTTTAATACCAGACTTTATTTCTAATTGCGGAATGGCACGTGTTTTTGCATATTTTATGGAACGCCGTGTACAAATGACAGATGAAGCGATATTTAACGATACCTCAAATAAAATTAAAGAAGCTATAGAAAAAGTTTATAATAAGAACCAAAGTAAAACAGGAATAAGTGCAACAGCATTTGAGATTGCCTTAAACCAACTAATATAAAAACCAAATATATATGGAAGCTGCGATTATTTTAGTATTTGTAATGGGCTATTTAGCCATTACCCTTGAGCATAATATAAAAATTGATAAACTAATTCCTGCATTGGTCATGATGGCTATTTGTTGGGCGTTAATTGCTTTAGGTATAGATAGCTTCCCCCAATGGTTTGATTCTTCCAAACATTCATTGTTAGAAGGGTTTGGAGGTTTCGCTTCTGAAGATAAGATGCATCTTATGGAAGAAACACTTTTACATCATTTAGGTAAAACTTCAGAAATATTAGTATTCCTTTTAGGAGCCATGACCATTGTTGAAATCATTGATTATTTTGATGGTTTTTCTACAATTAAAGACTTTATAAAAACAAAAAAGAAAAGTAAAATACTTTGGATTTTCGCCATTTTAGCATTCATTTTATCGGCTATTATAGATAATCTTACTGCAACTATTGTACTTATTTCTATCCTTCAAAAAATTGTAAAAGATAGAAGTGTTCGTATTTGGTATGCCGGTTTAATTATTATTGCTGCAAATGCGGGTGGTGCTTGGTCTCCTATAGGCGATGTAACAACAACCATGTTATGGATTGGTAAAAAAGTAACTACAGGTCATTTAATTGGGTATTTATTATTACCATCTTTTTTATGTATGGCTGTACCAACATTTATTGCATCATTTTTACCAGCGTTTCGAGGCGATTTGGAACTTGAAAAAGAAGCTACAACTAAGAAAAAATCTAAGTTTAGCGGAACGATGTTATATCTTGGTTTAGGAGCTATTGTTTTTGTGCCAGTTTTTAAAGTGATTACACATTTACCACCATACGTTGGTATGATGCTATCTCTAGGTGTAGTGGCAATTTTTGCTGAAATTTACAGTAATTCTAAGTTTAGTATGACTGAAGTTGATTCAGAGGAAAGTGATGCTCATGCTATGCACAGCCCTGTACACCATTCATTATCAAAAATTGAATTACCAAGTATTTTATTCTTCTTAGGAATTTTAATGGCGGTTGCCGCTTTAGAATCTTTAGGGATTTTATTTGGTGCTGCAGATTGGTTAAGAGGAAATACTCCACAACTGGGAACTGAATTACATGAAGGAGGAGTGTCAGATTTAGTCGTTTTATTTTTAGGTATAGGATCTGCAGTTATTGATAATGTGCCTTTAGTTGCGGCTAGTTTAGGAATGTTCTCTGAGCCTATAGATCATGAACTTTGGCACTTTATAGCCTTTTCTGCGGGTACAGGTGGTAGTATGTTAATTATTGGGTCGGCAGCAGGTGTTGTGGCAATGGGAATGGAAAAAATTGACTTTTTCTGGTATTTAAAAAAGATTGCTTGGTTAGCAGCAGTTGGCTTTTTAGTAGGTTCAGTTGCATTTATGTTTACTAGAACTTTATTTTAATTGAAAAAATAAGTTTCGATTTTTTATCGAGATTTCAAATAAACAGATCATTCTCACAATAGTGAGAATCTAGCAAAAAGCATTTTTGCTATACTTTAACAATAAAAGATACGTTATACAGTTGCAATAAATTGAATTATATGCTAAATATTTTATTACTAAACACACAAGATGAAGCAGAAGTGCTTACTGATGAATCGGTAGAAAAAACACTTTCGATCATAGAATTAATAAGTAGCGGTGGCGCTGCAGGACAAGTTATAATTGCACTCTTATTTTTACTGCTTATTGTGGCTTCTTACATTTATTTTGAAAGATTATTTGCTATAAAAGCAGCATCAAAAGTAGATGCCAATTTTATGAATCAAATTAAAGACCACGTAAGTAACGGTAAAATTGACTCGGCACAAATGCTTTGTGCACAAGTAAATTCACCTGTATCAAGATTAATTGGTAAAGGTATTTCTAGAATAGGAAAGCCGCTTGCTGATATTAATACTGCAATAGAAAACGCTGGACGATTAGAGATATATGGCTTAGAAAAAAACGTGAGTATTCTAGCAACAATATCTGGTGCAGCACCTATGATTGGATTTCTTGGTACGGTAGTTGGAATGATATTAGCAATATTTGAATTGGCTAATGCAGGAGGAACCATTGAAATGGATGTTTTAGCAGGCGGATTATATACTGCAATGACAACCACAGTAGCAGGTTTAATAGTTGGAATTATTGGATACATTGCTTACAATCATTTGGTAGTTAGAACAGATAAAGTAGTGTATCAAATGGAAGCTAACTCATTAGAGTTTTTAGATCATTTAAACGAACCAACGTAGTGTAAATAAA
The DNA here is from genome assembly GCF_002741945.1 of Gaetbulibacter sp. 4G1. Lineage (GTDB taxonomy): Bacteria > Bacteroidota > Bacteroidia > Flavobacteriales > Flavobacteriaceae > Wocania_A > Wocania_A spongiicola. Next base: position 38,732 of record NZ_MDVN01000022.1, on the reverse strand, counting down.
TGATTAAAAATTTAGAATAGATGAATTTTAGAGGAAGAAATAAAGTTACGCCAGAGTTCAATATGTCGTCCATGACAGATATTGTATTTCTGTTACTTATATTTTTTATGATAGCCTCCACTTTGGTTACCACAAATGCTATTGATATCATATTACCAAAAGCAAGTGGTAAAACCGAAAATAAAAGATCGGTGGCGGTGAGTATTAAAAAAGATTTGACCTATTATATCGATCAAAAACGAGTAGGCGTAAGTGTTTTGGAGAATGAATTATTGGCAGCATTATCTTCTCAAGAAAAACCAACCATAGTTTTAAGAGCCGAAAAATCGGTGCCAGTTGAGAATGTTGTGAAAGTGATGGACATCGCCAATAGAAATAAATTTAAAGTCATTTTAGCTGTAAAGCCTAATTAGAGATGAAATATTTTGAAACAATACATGAAAAGAATTCTGCTAGAATCACTGCGCTGATTACTATCATTCTTTTAGTACTATTGTTTGTGGTTGGTACAACGTATATGGACCCTCCAGAAGAGTACGGCGTTGCAGTAAATTTTGGAACAACAGATTTTGGTAAAGGGAATGTACAGCCTAAAAAACCTGTAAAATCTGAACCTCGAAAAGTAGAAGAGCCACCGCAACCAGATGTTTCAAAAGCAGAACCTACAAAATCATCTGACACTAAAGAAGAGGTTTTAACTGAAGATAATTCGGAAGCCATAGCCATAAAAAAACAGAAAGAAGCTGAAGCAAAAGCAAAAGCCATCGCTGATGCTAAAGCAAAAGCGGAAGCCGATAGAATTGCTAAAAAAAAGCGAGAGGAAGATGAAAAGAGGAAAAAACTAGATGCTTTAATAGGAGGTGTTAGTAAATCTGAAGGCAGTGAAACTGGTAGTGAAGGCAACGATAATAAAACCGGCGATAAAGGACAACTAAATGGCGACCCTTATGCACCAAGTTATTTTGGACCAGGTTCTGGATCTGGTAGTGGTGGCGTAGGTTACGGTTTAAACGGTAGAGGACGAGCAACATACAAAACACTTAAGCAAGATTGTAACGAATCTGGAATGGTTATCGTTAGAATTGTTGTAAACAGAAGTGGCAATGTAGTTGAGGCTACTCCTGGAGTAAAAGGCACAACAAATACAGCCCAATGTTTGCTAGTTCCTGCAAAAAAAATAGCCATGTCTCATAAATGGCCAGCAGATTCTAAAGCGCCAGCAAAACAAATCGGTTTTGTTAAGGTAAACTTCAAACTTGGCCAATAAATAATGACGTATCAAGATACATTAAATTGGATGTTTTCTCAACTGCCAATGTATCAAAAACAAGGTAAATCGGCTTACAAAACAGATTTAAGTAATACTATTTTATTGGTTAATCACTTACGGCAACCACATAATGATTTTAAATCTATTCATGTAGCAGGAACAAATGGCAAAGGGTCAACTAGCCATATGCTAGCTTCTGTTTTACAAGAAGCAGGCTATAATGTTGGTTTGTACACATCACCTCATTTAAAAGACTTTAGAGAACGTATCAAAATAAATGGCAAAGAAGTTAGTAAGTCATATGTTATTGGTTTTATAAAGCGAAACAAAGTTTTTTTCGAAGCAAATCAATTATCGTTTTTTGAAATGACTGTTGGTATGGCATTCGAATATTTTTCAAAAAAGAAAGTAGATATTGCTGTTGTTGAAGTGGGTTTAGGAGGACGATTAGACTCTACTAATATTATTACACCAGAAGTATCAGTTATTACAAATATTGGGATAGATCACACCCGGTTTTTAGGAAATACACTAAAGGCTATTGCTTTTGAAAAGGGCGGAATCATAAAACCAAATATTCCAGTTGTTATTGGCGAAACTCAAAAAGAAACTCAATCTGTTTTTAAAGATTTAGCAAAAAAGAGTAAATCAAACATAGCTTTCGCGGATAAAGAGATAACTGAAGTATATAAATCTGACTTATTAGGAAGTTACCAAATAAAAAACATTAAAACAGTTATCCAATCAATAAAGGAACTCAATAAAAATGGGTATAATATATCTGAAGAAAATATAAAAAAGGGCTTATTGAGTGTTATTAAAAATACAGGGTTGCTAGGGCGATGGCAAGTTTTAAATAAAAAGCCTAAAGTAGTTTGCGATACAGGACATAACAGAGAAGGGCTGCAATACGTAATGCGACAGCTTTTAAATGAAAAATTTGAGCAGCTTCATATTGTTTTTGGTGTTGTAAATGATAAAGATTTAAATTCAATTCTAGATTTATTACCTCAAAAGGCCACTTATTATTTGTGTAAACCAGATATACCTAGAGGGTTGGATGCCAATAAACTTAAATCTATATTCGATAAACTTAATTTAAAAGGTAAAGCCTTCAACTCTGTAAAAGAAGCCTATAAAGAAGCATTAAAGCATGTCAATTCAAACGATTTTGTATTCGTAGGAGGCAGCACTTTTGTAGTAGCAGAAGTAATTTAGTACAATTCCTTTTTTAGACTATATTTGAAAACAAAAAATAAAAAACAAACATTATGAAGAATCTCTTTACACTTTTATTACTAGTTGTAACTACTGTATCATTTGCTCAAGAATCAACACTTTTAAGGCTAAACTATAATAAAGGTGATAAGTATATAATGGAGATGGATATGAAGCAAAATATGGGTGAAGGAGCTATGATTATGGATATGGTCATGGAAATGCCTATGGAAGTCATTGATGTTAATGATGGAGTCTATAGTTCAGAAATAGGCTTTAAGAGTATTAAAATGTATATGGAACAAGCCGGTATGAAAGTAAGTTACGATTCAAACCTTAAGGAAGAAGATTTAGATGAAACGGCTAAAATGATGAGTACGCAAATGAAACCTATGCTCGAAACAGTTTTATCTTCTAAAACTAATATCTATGGAGAAGTCTTAGAAATGAAGATGTTAGAAGGAACAGGAAATGCAGACCAGTTTACCAGTCAAGCTGAAAGTGTGGTTTATCCTAAAGAGGCCGTAACCGTTGGGTATTCGTGGACAGCAGAAAAAGATAATAACGGAATGAAAATTAATAGTACTTATACTGTTAAATCTATTAATGATAAAGAAGTAGTAATAGATGTTAAAGGCGATATCTCTGGTTCCTCTACAGGAAGCTTAACGGGTGTTATGAATATTGATAAAGTTTCAGGAGTACCTACTTTATCTACTATTGATATGAATTTTGAAATGATGGGGCAAAAGGTTGTTACTAAAGTTGTTATAGGGATGAAAGAAGTAGAGTAATAGCGCTTTAAATGAATAGTTAGTTTAAGAGTGAAAATTTATTTAATTTTTATTGAAAAAGTTTTTGCAATATTAAAAACTAGGTTATATTTGCAGTCCAATTTAGAGGGCGCGTAGCTCAGTTGGTTCAGAGCACTTGGTTTACACCCAAGGGGTCAGGGGTTCGAATCCCTTCGCGCCCACATTAAAAAAGTCCCGATGCATTTGCATCGGGACTTTTTTGTATAAGTTTTGTTTTTTTCAGTAAATAATACTAATAATAAGTATACCTCGCCTAAACTGTAGGGTATACAGTTTAGGTTTGGTATTTAAAACACACTTAAGCCTTTTATCTTTGGCAAATTAATCCCTGCTATTAAAAAGTTGTGTTTATATTATAACAAAGCACGCTTTGTTAATTCATTAACTCGTTTTTTGGAGGTTCTCTCTTAAGCGGTTTGAGATGTCTTTATAATCTTTTGCTATTTCTATAATGGCATTAAAAACTAAAATATTTTTGCTGAATCCGTTTTTAGTATTTCTGACGGTTTGAGAGTCAACATTTATATTATTAGTAGAAAGTTTAAGAATTACTTTTGCTGTATATTCTTTAGGTAGATGATTTATGAGTAAATCTTTTAAAGCGTCCTGTTCTTTCTTAGAATGCACATCATATAATGTGTATAATTTGTTTAAATTTGTCATAACTTGAGTGAAACATGAGTAGATTTACACAAATATATACAAATAATTAAATAAAATAATAAAAATTTAATTATTTGTATAATTCATATTGATTCTAAATTATGAGTTTTGAAGATAAACTAAGACAATTAGTTAAGACTAAGTATAATAAATTGAGTGATTTAGCTGAAAAATTTGATATGAATTATTCCCAGCTTTCACAGTATATTAATGGTAAAAAGGTGTCCTTAGATTTTTTAAATAAAATAATAGAAGAGTTTCCTGAAGCAGATCTTAATTGGTTGTTAAGAGATGACAATATTAATGATAATAGAGTGCAAGAACAAAGTGAATCTTACAAAGCTGTATTAAATAATGAGCAAATCATTAATAAAATAGAAGTGCTGTTAGATGATTTGAAAAATCAGATAGCAAAAGAATAATTATTATAAAACGTTTGATGTTTTTGTAATATTTATTTTAATGGTGAGAGTAACTTCATAAAAGCTTTCGCCAATAAAAATAATTTCATTATTTTTATTAAAATCTCTCATTTATGGATAGTAGTAGCATTAAAAATGTATACAAAGAAATATTTAAATCCTACGAAAACCCATCCTTAGAAAAGCATATTGAAAAGATTAAAGAACTAGATGTTTATCTGCCATATAGTTCCACTTTTTTTTGCATTACTAATACTCAAGATTTAAGTTTTGAATTTATAAGTAAAAATATGAATGCCTGTTTGGGTTTTGATATTAATGAATTAAAAACCCGTGGTATGAGATACTTTTGGAGTAGAATGCATCCAGAAGATTTAGATTTATGGCTTAAGGCTTTAAATGAACTTATGAATTTTACTTTAAACGATATTAATATTACTGAAAGAAGTAAAATGTGTTATACTTGGAATTATCGAATTAAAGATGCAAACGATAACTATGTTAACGTGGTACAAAACACAACACCTCTTGAGTTTGATAGTGATGAAAAACCTATAATTGGACTAGCTCATTACACCGTACTAGATTCTAAAATAAAACTAGATATTACCGCTACAGCTAAATTATTAAACAAAAATAATGAATACGAAACGGTATATTTTAATAACTTTTCGCAGAAACTACTTACTAATGGTATTAGCAACAGAGAGCGTGATATTATTAGATTATTGGTGTTAAGCCATTCAAGTAAAGAGATTGGGGAACGGCTTAATATAAGTTCTAATACAGTTGATACTCACCGTAGAAACATTCTTAAAAAATTAAATATATCTTCAACAGGAGAGTTAGTTGGGATGCTTAAAATGAATAAGAATTTTGTATAAATACAGTAATTACTCAAATTGAGTATTGCTTAGTATTTAATATTCATACATCTTTGTAATGCTATTAATTAATTCTTAAGGAGAATTATTTTAGGTATCTGACTATAAACCAATAATCAGATACCTTTTTTTTAATATATAGATGTTAGATTAATTCTAAAACTCTTTCTAAAGCCATACCACGAGATCCTTTAATTAATAGTGTAGCATGTACTATTTGAGAAAAGCTAAAGTCATCTTTAAAGTTTTCATATACTTTATACTGTTGGACTTTGGCAGAATTACTTTCTGATTTATAAAAGTTTTCGCCAATAAGAATAATTTTATCAATATTTAAAGAAACAGCCAAATCTGTAATATTTTGATGCTCTTGTTCAGCATCATTACCAAGCTCAAACATATCTCCAAGTATGGCTATTTTGTATCCTGTTTGCTTTTCAAAATTAAGTAACGCTGCACGCATACTTGTAGGGTTAGCATTGTATGCGTCCAAGATAATTTTGTAATCCCCTTTATTAATTATTTGCGAACGGTTGTTAGTTGGGGTGTAGTTTTCAATAGCTATTTTTATGGATTCAGTTTCTACTTCAAAATATTCCCCTATTGCAATGGCTGCTGCAATGTTATTAAAGTTGTAATCTCCTATAAGTTTACTTTTTATGGTTATGCCATTATATCTGCATTTAACAAATGGTTGCGCATCAATAAAATCAATAGTAGTATTTGCTAAAGTATTATCCCCAAAAACAACTCTTTTAGCATCATTTGTTTTGTCAAGTTGAATGGCATCATTCACATTAACAAAAATAGTTTTATCATTAGCAATTAAATAATCATACATTTCGCTTTTGCCTTTAATGACGCCTTCAACGCTTCCAAAACCCTCTAAGTGTGCTTTTCCAAAATTGGTTATATAACCATAGTCTGGTTTGGCAATATTGCATAAAAATGCAATTTCTTTTAAATGATTTGCTCCCATTTCTACAATTCCAATTTTAGTATTTGAATTCATAGAAAGTAGGGTTAAAGGTACCCCTATATGATTGTTTAAATTACCAATAGTGGCAGTTGTGCTATTTTTTTGAGATAGTACTGCGTTTATTAGCTCTTTGGTTGTGGTTTTTCCATTGCTGCCAGTTAAAGCTATAATGGGAACATTTAAAAATGTTCTATGATAAGAAGCTAACTCTTGAAGCGTTTCAAGCACATTATTTACAACAATAGTATGAGTTGAGGTGTTGTATTTTGCTTCATCTATAACTACATATTTTGCACCTTTACTTAAGGCTTGTTCTGCATAAACGTTTCCATTAAAATTATCGCCTTTAAGAGCGAAAAAAATATCGTTTTTTTGAATTTTCCTAGTATCAGTGCAAACCGAATTGCACTCTAAGAAAAGACTATGTATTTGATCTATTTTCAATATGTAGTATCTTAATAAATTATATAAATTAAAAGTATTAAAAAAGTCCTAACAAATGCTAGGACTTTTAAATATATTTATTTGAAACTTTTTAATTTTTTGTTTTGTTTTTAGACTTGCTTTTTGAGCCTACACGAGACATAGCACATCTAAATCCAATATAGTCTGTAGCCATATCTTGCGGGAAATAACGTCTTTGAGCTGGATCTAGCCAGTATTCTCTGTCTTTCCATGAGCCTCCTTTGTAAACTCTAACCTCATCATTAATTAAAGAAGATCTATTATCGTTTTTATCGTATTCTCTAATAATATTTCCTAATGAATCTCTAGAAATTGAGTGCTTTGGAGAATTATACATTAGACGAGTTTCAGTATCAGATTTGTCTCCTGATTCTAAATCTTCATCATCGTTAAAACTTTCAAAGTTACGAGAAGAACGTCTATCTCCATCTCTAAAGTTTATAGCATTACTCTTATCAAAGTTAGTTCTTAAATAAGTTTCGTTTTCATCAACTGGAACTTGTAGAATTTCACCAGGTAAATTTCTAGCAACTACTTTTCCGTTAGAAAGCGTATCGTAAACAATATCATCAGAAGTAACTACTTTTACAGAGCCATCTTCGTTAATAGCATTTTTTGTATAAACATTACCACGGTAATAGTTAAAGTCGTTAAACTCATCATCAACAATAGGTCTGTATACATCTGCTACCCATTCGGCTACGTTACCAGCCATATCATATAATCCAAAATCGTTAGGATCGTATGATTTAACAGCATTAGTAATATCAGCACCATCATCTGACCAACCTTGAATTCCGCCGTAATCTCCTTTTCCTTGTTTGAAGTTAGCTAATTGATCACCACGAACTTTACGTTTTCCTGAGCGTGTGTATTGACCATCCCATGGATATTTTTTTCTACCTCGATAAAGGTTGTAGCTTCTAAGTTCGCCTAATCCTAGAGCAGCATATTCCCACTCAGTTTCGGTTGGTAGCCTGTATTTTGGAGAAATGATACCAGTTTCGCGAGTAGCATAAACACCAGTTTCGTTACCATCGGCATCAGTTCTTACATTTCTTTTATTACGCCCGTCACCATTTATAACTTCTTCATTTCCACCATAAGTTAAAGTAGGCGCGTTAATATATGTATCTGTACTAAAAGTAGCATCAGCATTTACATCCAAAGTTTTAGCATCTCTTTTTAAATACCCAGCTTTTTCTAAGTAAAATTCGTTAACACGATCTGATCTCCAATTAGCAAACTCAACAGCTTGAATCCAACTTACACCAACAACAGGATATTCAGCATAGCCTGGGTGACGTAAATAGTTTTCAGTCATAATTTCATTAAAACCTAAGCGATTTCTCCAAACTAAAGTGTCTGGTAAAGCACCATGGTAAATAGCTCTAAAATTATCGTCTGTTGGCGGATAAACACGTTTAATCCAATCTAAGTATTCTAAATACATTACATTGGTAACCTCAGTTTCATCCATGTAAAAAGATTGAACATGCTGTTGCGTTGGAGTATTATTCCAATCATGCATGACATCATCTTGTACTTTTCCTTTTGTAAAAGTTCCTCCTTCTATGAAGACTAAACCTGGGGCAGTTTCTTGTTCTTTAAAATTGGTATTGTATTGAAAACCACCTTCTCTGTCGTTGATTTGCCACCCTGTTGCTCTAGAACTATTCTTTGAGCTCGAAGATTTTTTACAACCAATAGCGGTTACAGATAGTGCTAAAACTACCATAACCTTTAGTGCTACTACTTTTTTCATATCCATACGTTTAAGTAAGCTAATAATATTTTTGGTGCTGCAATATAAGAATTAAACCGAATAACACAAGCAATTTTTTGCATTTTAACCAAAAAAATATGCATTTCACCCTATTTTTTTAACATTACAACGATGTTTTTGGTGTTTTTCATCATTGTTTTGTGTTTAATAAACGCGTGTTTTACTAATTTATTATTGTATTTTTGCTATGGTTTTTAAATTTGTTATTTTTTTTAATAATAACATGTTACAAAAGCCGTTATTCTAGCGATGAAAGAAAGAATTTTACTTTTATTTTTAATTATTTCTGCAACAATGTTTTCGCAGCAAAAAAGGTTTACCGTTAATTGGGATGGTTACCAAACCATTTCTGGCGGTAACTATGAATTAAAAATACCAGCTTTTAACACTGATAATTTTAGTTTTGATTTTAATGAAGGCTTGCTATTTGTAGCACAATGGGAAATTTCAAATGCAATAAACGAATCTTCAATATCTATTAGTAATGTTAGTTATACTACAATTTCAAAAGAAGAATTAAAGGATTTAAAAATCAATACTATTGGTAGCGAAATAAAATTTGCTTTAAAAAATTCAAAAGCAAGGACACAACAATTTGCTTACTTTCAATTAACACCTATTATAAAGGATGCTAACGGTAATTATAAAAAAGTACAATCTTTTCAAATAAATTATAATACAAATGTTAGTAATGTATCTTTGTTTAATAAGGGTAATGGTGTATCTGGAGTAATAACAAACTCAGTATTAAGCTCTGGAGAATGGTTTAAGTTTTATGTAGATACAACAGGTGTATTTAAAATTTCTAAGAGTTTTTTACAAGATTTAGGAGTAAACGTAAATAGTATAGATCCAAGAACTATAAAGTTATACGGAAATGGTGGACGCATGATTCCGTATTCTAATGGCGTACCCTATCCTTTCGATATTACCGAGAATGCTATAAAGTTTATTGGAGAAGAAGATGGTGTTTTTAATAATGAAGATCATATTTTATTTTATGCCCAAGGACCAAAAGAATTTAATTCAGAAAGTAATACCAATATTAATTGCTATACCGATAAAACTTATTATTATATAAATGTAAGTTCTGGTTCTGGTAAACGTATACAGCCTATGATTCAGCCTATAGGGAATGCTGATTTGGTTATTGATACTTTTGAGGATTACAAATTTCATGAAATAGATGAATATAATATTGCTTTTTTAGGTAGGAGATGGTTTGGAGATCGATTTGATATTGAAAACGCTAAAACTTTCGAGTTCGATTTCCCTAATTTAGTTACATCTAGCCCAATAAATCTTAAAGTATATGTAGCATCGGCATCTTCAACACAAAGTAGTATGCAAATTAGTGTTAATGGGAGTGCCGTTTCAACACTATCAATTGGAGGGTCATCAAGCCCGAGTTTAGCTAGTGAATCGTCTTTTATTGGTAATGTAAATGTAACTTCATCTAATATAAGTGTAGATCTTAATTATGACAACCAAGGAAACCCAAGTGGTTTAGGATATTTGGATTATATTTCAATTGAAGCGACTAGAGCCTTAAGTTTTACAGATAAACAATTTCAATTTAAAAATAGTGCAGTTGTATCAGCTTCAGGCATTGGGCAATATAATATCGCAAATGCATCACAAATTTCTGAGATTTGGGATGTAACCGATTTGTATAACATAACAAGTTATGCTAATGATGATGCAAGTAATAACTTGTCTTTTATGTCAACCTTAGGATCACTTAAAACCTATGTTGCTGTAACACCATTAGATTATTTTGAACCAAAAGTAGATGATGACAAAAGAATAAGTAATCAAAATATAAAAGGTACTATTTTCCAGAACAGTAGTGGCCAATTTCAGGATATCGATTATATTATTATTGCGCCAAATAATATGTATAATCAAGCCGAACGATTAGCTCAAATAAATAGGAATCAATATGACTTGAATGTTAAAGTTTTAAGATTGAGTGAAATATATAATGAGTTTAGCACAGGAAATCAAGATGTTGGAGCAATAAGGAATTTAGTAAAGTATGTTTACGATAATGCCAGTACACCAGAAAATAGAATAAGGTATTTGTGCTTATTTGGAGATGGCTCATTTGATTATAAAGATAGAATTGCTAATAATACCAATATTATGCCTTCATGGTATTCGTACAATAGTTTTAATCTAACCAATTCGTTTGTTTCAGACGACTTTTATGGGATGATGGATGCAAATGAAGGAACGATGGCTACAAGCGATAAATTAGATGTGGCAGTAGGTAGAATACTAGCCGAGACTCCACAACGAGCCAAAGAAATGGTTGATAAAATAGAAAGTTACTACGTAAAAGAAGCTTTTGGAAGTTGGCGTAATAATTTTGTAGTCATTTCAGATGATGTTGATCAAGATTGGGAAGGCATTTTACAAGAAACCACAGATAATGTAGGGAACACTGTTAATCAAGAAAAGCAATTTATGAACGTAATTAAAATTCATACTGATGCTTTTAAACAAGAAGCCTCAGCAGGAGGGAACAGGTACCCACAAGTTACAGAATCTTTAACTAATGCTATAGACAATGGTGCATTAGTGGTTAATTATTTTGGGCATGGTGGAGAGGAAGGATTGGCGCAAGAACGTATTCTAACGAAACCTGATGTAGAAGGCTTTAGAAATTTTTGTAAACTCAATTGTTTTGTTACGGTAACCTGTGAGTTTACTAAATTTGATAACCCTTTTAGAGATACTGCTGGAGAGTTTACCTATTGGAATAAAAAAGCAGGAGCGATTGGTTTAATTACAACTACAAGGCAAGTGTTTGTCAATTTTGGAATCACCTTTAATAATGAATTAGAGCAATACTTATTTTCGTTTAATGATACTGATAATTTTGAGGATTATGAGTATCCATCAATGGCAGAAGCTTTAAGGTTAACAAAAAATTTACCATCAATTTCAAATCAAAGTCAAAGGCGCTTAGTGTTTTTTATTGGAGACCCTGCCATGAAATTAGCATTTCCTAAGCCAAACATTAGGTTAACAAGAATTAACGATGTGCCTGTTACTCAAGCTACAGATACTTTAAAAGCTCTAAGTTATGTAAAACTAGCAGGAGAAGTTACAGATGTTTCAGGTGCTGTTTTAAGCAATTATAGCGGAACACTTTCAACAACTATTTATGATAAGAATATAAATAGACAAACATTGGCAAATGATGGTACTAGATTAAATGGGCAATTAGTACAATTAGACTTTGAAACTTTAGGAGAAATTATTTTCAGAGGACAAGCTTCAGTTACTAATGGTCAATTCGAATTTGATTTTGTGGTGCCAAAAGATATTGGTATTCCTGTCGGTTTTGGGAAAGTTAGCTTCTATTCAAAAAACGAAGAACTGCTTCAAGATCAATCTGGTGTTAGCCTTAATACTGTTAGAATAGGAGGTTTAAACGAAAATGCAGCTGAAGATAATATAGGGCCAGTAATTACGCTTTATATGAATGATGAAAATTTTGTATCAGGAGGAATTACAAACGAATCACCAACATTATTAGCTAAATTGGAAGATGATAATGGTATTAATACGGCAAGTGGTATCGGTCACGATATTGTGGCCATTATAGATGGAGATGAAACCAACCCATTTATATTAAACGATTACTACCAAACCGAAGTTGATGATTATAAAAAAGGCGTTGTTTCATTTCCTTTTAGAGATTTAGAACCAGGACTTCATACTTTAACTTTAAAAGCTTGGGATGTTTATAATAATTCGTCAGTTACTGAAATTCAGTTTATTGTACACGATAAAGATGAAGGGTTGGTTATAAACAATGTTCTTAATTACCCAAACCCTTTTGTAAATTACACAGAATTTTGGTTTAATCACAATAGTTCAGACCCTTTAGACGTTTCTATACAGATATTCACCGTTTCTGGAAAATTGGTAAAAACGCTTAATGGTCAAACCAATGCAGGGACAAAAACAACTAGCTCGTTATCTCGAGATATTATTTGGGATGGAAGAGACGATTTTGGAGATAAAATAGGAAAAGGTGTGTATATATATAAGCTAACAGTACAGTCTAGCTTGCTAAATAAAAAAGTACAAAAAATAGAGAAACTTGTAATCCTCTAAGAAAAAATTATATTTGTTAAATAAAAACTAATTCATGAAGAAAGGAATATTGCTATTAATAGGGTTTGCCGTTTTTTTTAAAGTTGATGCTCAAACAACAATAATACCGAATGATGATTCTAGAGTTATAACAACCGGACTTCCATTTGTTTTAATAGCCCCTGATGCACGCGCAGCATCCATGGGAGATATGGGTGTAGCAACATCAGTTGATGCATTTTCACAACAATGGAACCCATCAAAATATGTGTTTTCAGAAACTCAATCTGGTATTGGCGTAAGCTATACACCGTACTTAAGTAAATTGGTTAACGATATCTTTTTAGGAAATGTCACCTATTTTAATCGATTGGATGAAAAAAGCTCATTTGCAGCTAGTTTTAAATATTTTTCGTTAGGAGATATTGAGTTTGTTCAAGATGAGTTTTCCGATGCTTTAATTCAAAGACCAAATGAGTTAACAATTGATGTATCATATGCTTTAAGATTAGCAGATCAGTTTGCTATGTCTGTAGCTATGCGTTATTTGCGTTCTGATTTAAGACTAGATACAGGAAATAATGATACAGCTGCTGCGAACACATTCGGAGTAGATATTTCTGGATTTTATCAAGGAGAAGAGGAAGCTTATAACGATTTTAACGGACGTTGGAGAATGGGCTTTGCTATTCAAAATATTGGACCAAAGTTTAAATATGATGAAGGCGGACAAGAAAATTTTCAGCCAACTATGTTACGTTTAGGAGCTGGGTTCGATTTTATATTTGATGATTACAATAAAATTGCTGTAACCGCTGAGGTTGGGAAGTTATTGGTGCCAACACCACCAATGTTAGGAGATGAGTATAATTATACAGATACTAATGGTAATGGAGTTTATGATGATGGTGTTGATACTTTAGGTAGCAAAACTCAAGATGATGTTATAATTAGCGGACAATCTCAAGATGTTAGCTTTTTATCTGGCATGTTTCAATCTTTTGGAGACGCTCCAGGTGGGTTTAGTGAAGAATTAAAAGAGTTTACTTGGTCTCTAGGTGCAGAGTATTTATATCAAGATTCTTTTGCCTTTAGAGCGGGTTATTTTAATGAAAGTGAAGAAAAGGGTGCGAGAAAATTTTTAGCACTCGGTGCAGGGTTTAAATACAATGTTGTTAATATAGATTTATCATACCTATTTTCAGCATCTAAAGTGCAAAGCCCTTTGGAGAACACGTTACGTTTTTCGTTAACATTTAATATTGGTGCCGAGACTTATAACGAGTTTTAATCAAAAGTTAAATAATTTTATAAAAAACTATTGTCATAAAGCAATAGTTTTTTTGTTTATATTGGTATCATGATTTTATTCAACATTGTGTAGTTTATGAAGGAAGTAAAAATTGAATCAACACTTTATGTCTTTGAAGACTTAAGTGAGTTGCCACAAGATGTTATAAAGTTAATGCATAAAGCCATAGAGGCAAGAGAAAAAGCCTATGCGCCATATTCAAGTTTTCACGTTGGTGCAGCAATTCTTTTAGATAATAATGAAATAATTACAGGAAGCAATCAAGAAAATGCTTCTTACCCATCAGGGTTATGTGCAGAACGAACAGCTATTTACTATGCAGGAGCAAAATACCCAAAAGCAAAAATAATAAGAATGGCTATTACTGCCGGTTCTAAAAAAAATAAAACAACAAACCCTATTCCGCCATGTGGTGCCTGTCGACAAACTATTGCCGAATATGAAGTAAAGCAAGACACACCAATTGAAATTTATTTTATGGGAGAAACAGGCAAAGTAGCAAAATCTAATTCATTGGCAAATTTGTTGCCATTAGTGTTCGATAAATCTGTGCTATAACGTTTTCGTATAAAATTTACTATTTTCAGCTTTTTCATTAATGACTAAAGTATTACTTTTGTTATTCGTTTATTAAATTAACGCTAGCAATGCAAAAAATAACTAAGGAAGTATACCTCAAATGGTATGAAGATATGTTGTTCTGGAGAAAGTTTGAGGACAAATTAGCTGCAGTATATATTCAACAAAAAGTAAGAGGGTTTCTTCATTTATATAATGGTCAAGAGGCTGTTTTAGCAGGTGCTTTACATGCAATGGATTTGACTAAAGATAAAATGATTACGGCTTATCGTAACCACGTACAACCTATAGGTATGGGGGTGGATCCTAAACGTGTTATGGCAGAGCTTTACGGGAAAGCTACAGGAACATCTCAAGGTTTAGGAGGTTCAATGCATATATTCTCTAAAGAGCATCGCTTTTATGGAGGGCATGGTATTGTAGGCGGACAAATTCCTTTAGGAGCCGGTATTGCTTTTGGAGATAAATATCATGATAGTGATGCTGTAACATTATGCTGTTTTGGCGATGGTGCTGCGAGACAAGGCTCGTTACATGAAACTTTTAATTTAGCAATGCTTTGGAATTTACCAGTGGTGTTTGTTTGCGAAAATAACGGCTATGCCATGGGTACATCAGTTGAGCGTACAGCAAATCATACAGATGTATGGAAACTAGGTAAGGGTTACGAAATGCCTTGTGGACCAGTTGATGGAATGAATCCTATAAAAGTTGCTGAAGCTTTTGATGAAGCTATTCAAAGAGCGCGTAAAGGTGGAGGGCCAACATTTTTAGAACTTAAAACATATCGCTATAGAGGGCATTCAATGAGTGATGCTCAGCATTATAGAACTAAGGATGAAGTTGAAGAATACAAGAAAATAGACCCTATTACACAAGTGAAAGATATTATTCTTGAAAAGAAATATGCTACAGAAGCAGATATCAAAGTAATTGATAAACGTGTTAAAGACTTAGTTTCTGAATGCGAAAAGTTTGCAGAAGAATCTCCATTCCCTGACAAGAATGTGATGTATGATGTTGTTTACGAACAAGAAGATTATCCATTTATTCAACATAAAATATAAGCTATGGCAATAGTAGTAAATATGCCGCGTTTAAGCGATACCATGGAAGAAGGGACCGTAGCGGCTTGGTTAAAAAAAGTTGGTGATAAAGTTGAAGAAGGCGATATTTTAGCCGAAATAGAAACCGATAAAGCCACTATGGAGTTTGAGTCTTTCAACGAAGGAACTTTACTTCATATTGGTGTACAAGAAGGTGAAACTACTAAGGTTGATGAGCTATTAGCAATAATTGGAGATAAAGATGAAGATATTTCTGGGTTATTAAACGGGAATACAGAAGTTGCTAAATCTGATGTAATTCCAGAAGTAAAAGATGAGCCTAAGGACGTTTCAGATGTTGATTTTACTGAAGAAGTAAAGCAAGACTTTCCAGAAGGTGTTATAGTTGTAACCATGCCACGATTAAGTGATACTATGGAAGAAGGAACCGTAGCAACTTGGTTAAAAAAAGTGGGTGATACTGTTGAAGAAGGCGATATTTTAGCCGAAATAGAAACTGATAAAGCCACTATGGAATTTGAATCTTTCCAATCTGGTACTTTATTGGAAGTTGGATTACAAGAAGGAGAATCTGCGAAAGTAGATGCTCTATTAGCAATTATTGGTCCAGCAGGAACAGATGTTTCTGGTGTGGCTGCCAATTTTTCGACAACATCTTCTGCTGATAAAAAAGATGAAGCTCCCAAGACTGAAGCTGAAAAGGAAACACCTAAAGTTACTACTACAACTGAATCAAAAGCACCAACTCCAACTCCAATTACAGAGAACGGGCGTTTATATGTATCACCTCTTGCTAAGAAATTAGCTGAAGAAAAAGGAATTAACTTAACTAAAGTAAAAGGTACTGGTGAAAACGGACGTATAGTTAAGCGAGATATTGAAAATTACGAACCAGCAGCTTCTGGAGCATCAGTTGGTAAATTTGTCCCTACAGGTCAAGAAGATTTTGAAGATGTTACTAATTCGCAAATGCGTAAAGCCATAGCTAAAGCATTAACAAACTCTAAATTCACGGCACCTCATTATTATTTAAGTGTGGAGTTTGATATGGAGAATGCTATAGCGTTCCGTGCGCAATTCAACTCAATACCAGATACTAAAATCTCATACAACGATATTATTGTTAAGGCCTGTGCTTTAGCTTTAAAACAACATCCACAAGTAAACTCTCAGTGGTTTGCAGATAAAATGCGCTTAAACAACCACGTACACATTGGTGTTGCAGTTGCTGTGCCAGATGGTTTAGTTGTACCGGTTGTTAGGTTTGCTAACGAACAAAGTTTACCTCAAATTGGGGCAGCGGTTAAAGACCTTGCAGGAAAAGCCAGAAACAAAAAATTAACACCTGCAGAAATGGAAGGTAGTACATTTACAGTTTCTAACTTAGGGATGTTTGGTATAGACACATTCACATCTATTATTAACCAACCAAACTCGGCTATTCTTTCTGTTGGGAATATTGTAGAAAAGCCAGTAGTTAAAAATGGGCAAATTGTGGTTGGAAATACTATGAAATTATCTTTAGCTTGTGACCACAGAACAGTTGATGGTGCTACTGGAGCTCAATTTCTCCAAACATTAAAAGGGTACATTGAAAACCCAGTTACTATGTTAGTATAATATATACCATCCTGAATTTAACTCAGAATTTTATAAAAAAAATTAAAAACCTGTTTCATTAGTTTGAAGCAGGTTTTTTTTATCTTTAAACTCAAATAAAAATAATATGAGAAACACACTTTTAATTGTTCTAACTTTAGTATTAGTTTCATGCTCAATAAGTCGTAAAGCAGCCAATGGTAAATCTGGAGTTGATGGAACATCAGCAACTCCTACAAGTTCTGAAATACAAGCTACATCACTTAAAAAGAATAACGATTTTATTTTTTTAGAATCTATTAAAAGAAGTATGGAGTATTTAGCCTCAGATGAATTAGAAGGAAGAAATACAGGTAGTAAAGGAATTGAGAAAGCCGCTGTGTTTATTGAGAACTACTTCAAAAAAAATAATATAAAACCTTATTTTAAGACGTATAGAGATAGTTTTAATTTAAAAGATATTGTTGGTTATAATATTGTAGGGTATATTGAAGGGAACGATCCAGAATTAAAGAATGAATTTGTTATTCTTGGAGCACATTATGATCATATTGGAAATGGAAAAGAAGTTAATGGAGATGTTATTGCAAATGGAGCTAATGATGATGCCTCTGGAACTGTAGCTGTATTAGAGTGGGCAAATTACTTTTCAAAGAGTAAAAATAATAAACGAAGCATTCTTTTTACTTTATATTCAGCTGAAGAAATGGGGTTAAAGGGGTCTAGTCATTTAGCAAAAAGGCTTAAAAAAGAAAACCTCGATTTGTATACTATGATTAATTTTGAAATGATTGGCGTTCCAAGAGCTAAAGAAGAAATTATGGCTTACATGTCGGGTTATGAAAAATCTAATATGGGAGCAAAATTAAATGAATATGGAGGAAAAGAAGTTATTGGCTTTTTTCCAAAAGCTAAAGAATTTCAATTGTTTATGAGGTCTGATAATTATCCATTTTATAAAGCTTTTAAAAAGCCAGCTCATGCTATTTCTACATTTGATTTCACCAATTTTGATTATTACCATCACGTAGATGATGAAGCTGATAAAATGGATTATAAGCACATGACTGATTTTATGAATGTCATGATTCCTGCATTAGAAGGAATGATTAACGCACCAATTCAGGAAATAAAAATGAACGATGAGTAATATTATAATTACTGGAACAAGTAGAGGTATAGGTTACGAGTTAGTAAAGTTATTTTCTAAAACAGGGCACAATGTGCTGGCGCTTTCGCGAAATGAAAAACCAATAAAAAGGTTACAGTTAGATAATGTAGTTTCAATGTCTTTTGATTTGTCAAATGCTAATGAATATGCTAAAGTTCAGGATTATATTAAAGGTGAGTGGGAGCAGGTTGATGTTTTAATAAATAATGCAGGGGCATTACTTAATAAACCATTTTCCGAAACATCTATGGTAGATTTTGAGCAAGTTTATAAAACCAATGTTTTTGGGGTAGCTGAAATGACTCGTGTTGTTTTACCATTTATGAAAAAGAGTAGTCATGTTGTAACTATTAGTTCTATGGGAGGCGTACAAGGTAGTATGAAATTCCCAGGGTTAGCTGCGTATAGTTCTAGTAAAGGAGCAGTAATTACTTTAACTGAATTATTAGCCGAAGAATACAAAGAGCAGGGTGTTGCTTTTAATGTCCTTGCTTTAGGTGCAGTGCAAACTGAAATGCTAGAAGAAGCATTTCCTGGTTATCAAGCACCTACTACTGCTTTAGAAATGGCAAAGTATATTTTTGATTTTTCGCTTAACGGAAACAAATATTATAATGGAAAACTGTTACAGGTTTCTAATTCTACGCCATAGTTTATGTCAAAATACAAATGTGTAATTTTTGATTGTGATGGTGTTTTAGTCGATAGTGAAACCATAAGTAATGCAGTATTTGTAGATATGGCTAACGAATTGGGAGCTAATATCGATTTGCATTATGCCATAAAACATTTTAAAGGGAGCTTTCTTAAAGACTGTGTTAATCATGTTTCAAAATTAATAAATTCTGAAACCCCTCAATCTTTTGAAGATGAGTATCGTAAACGTAGTTTTGATGCTTTTAAAGCAAATATAAAACCCATTCAAGGAGTTTTAAGAGTATTACAAAATATAAAACTTCCCTTTTGTGTAGCATCCAGTGGGCCTGAAAACAAAATTAGACTTAATTTAGAATTAACAGGGTTATTACCATATTTTGAGAATAACATTTTTAGTTCTTATACCATCCAAAAATGGAAACCAGATCCAGGGATTTTTTTATTAGCAGCAAAAACCATGGGGTATAAACCTAATGAATGTGTAGTGATTGAAGATAGTTTGTCTGGCATAAAAGCAGCGGTTAATGGAGGCTTTGATGTCTTCGGGTTTACAGCACACGATTTAGATAACGAATTAGATGCATTAGCTACTAAAACCTTTGGTAGTATGAATGATTTGTTAGAGATGATTTAATATTTGGAATTTTACTTATTTAAATTATCCCACTCTTCTTGAGTAGCTCGGTGTTTTTGATGTTCCATTATGCCAACCCACTTACCATTTTGTTTTACTAACAACATTTCAAAATGTATAATATGCTGTACCTTATTTTTACCATTGCTGTCTGATGACCAGTAATTAAAGATTCCTGTTTCGTGAGCTGTGGTAGCATCGCCAATACGTTGCGAAAAACGAAACTCTACATCACTTTTATTTTTACCCTCTTTAGTGTCAATAAAACCTTGTTTCCAGCCAGCAAGTGCTTTGGCTAGAGGTACAGAAGTTTTGTTTTTACCAGTTGCAAAAATTACAACAGCATCCGGATGATAACCTGCCTCATAAGCTTCAAATTCACCTTCTCTAACAGTTTTTGAAAGTTCTGACCAATACTTGTCAAGTTCAGTTAGTCTAAGTGAATCTTGACTAATTTCAGTCAAAAAAAATGTATTATTTGTGCTAGCTGTAATTGAATGAATAGATGAGCTTAAGGCTAATAAAAAAAGAATTTTTTTCATGATAATGATTGAATGAATTGTAACCTTTACAAGGTCGTTTATTTTTATTAAAAAGTCAAGAAATTAGGCTTCAGCATTAAAAAACACTTTATAATAGTGCATTTTTTTATCATCGTCATAACCACGCTCTAAATATTCAGCAGATGCATCAGGAGCATCAATATCGAGTTTTATTTGAATATTGGTATCTAGTTTTATGTCTGTTTTAATCTTTCTTTTTTCTTTAGTCACAACACGTTCAGCGACATCAAACTGATTTCTAATAACAATATTTTGTTCGCCTTCAAACTCTTTTTTATAATCTTCAAATTGTCTTATTTGTTTTTCATCTTCAAAAAGCTCTTCTTTAAAGCGTTCTATATTTACAACTTCATTTTCTTTAAAAAAGTCGATGGTTTTCGCTAAAAATGTGTTTTGCTCTTGTGCACCGTAACTGGTTTTTAAAATTTCGGTAGAGAAGTCTTTACAAAGTTCAATGTACTGTTGCGTATGGTTGTTGGCATCATCGGCATATTTAATATTTAAGAACTGATTCGTCCAATATTGTGCATCATATCCATTATTATCTACACTTAAAATAATGTTACCTTCGGTGTCAGATTGATTTAAAATTAAGCACCCTTTATCTACTTTCTTTGAGTTGATTCCTTTTTGTACTAAGACATCGTAACTATTATTTTCTAAATAGGTTTGAAAAAAGTTAACCTTACTTTCAATTTTAAAAATACCAATAGCGTTAGTTGTCATGTCTCTAAACTCTATGCCTTCAAACATAACGACTAATACGTCGCCAGTTTTTATTTGAACTGAAGTAGATTGCTCATATAAGTGAGTAACTACATGTTTAGAAATATCAACAAATGCTTCATCATCATTAAAAAGTTGTGTTGCATAACTGTTAATTTCGTTTAGTGAAATATTAGCATGATGGTTAAACCGATAGCTTTGTACCGCGGTACCAAATGATCTTAATAAGAAGGGTAGCATTAAATCGTAACTCGCTTCATCAAAATCAACTGTTTTATCTGAAAAAGCATTTTTTGTATCATTAAATTTATTACCGACTTTATGAATGATGAATTTTGATATTGAAGCGTTTTTACGTGAAATCATGTATAAAATATTAAGACTACAATAGTAATAATTTCAAAGCAAATAAGCACCAAAAAAGAACGCCAAAACATATAGTTTTGGCGTTCAAGATTCGAGGACTTCAGATTTGGTTATCGTTATATTTTAAATATTTATTTAGTTATACTTGTAAGTTCAGAATACCCCATTAATTTGCCTTTCTTATTATAAGTTTCACTTTTTACAACACCAACACCTTTGGCAATCCATTCTTTAATTTTATAGTTCATTTTCATGCCCATTTTCATTTCGGTATTATAGCTTATAGCAAAACAATCAAATGTTCCTGCGACTGTTGTAAGAGATTCTTTGGCATCTACTTTTCTGTTAAGCATGTTTATGCTCATATTCATTTTAATACCACTCATATTCATCGTCATTTTGAGGTTAGCATCTTTTAAGGTTTGTCCCACATCTAAATTGTTTGGAAATTCTATATTGGTTCCAGACATTTCCATTTCCATGTCTTTGTATTGTTTAAATAAATCTGGATTCATTAAAGATTTAAAATCAATTGAAACACTATTACCGTTGCAGGTTATGTTGTATTCTGTAGTGGTTACTTCTTTGTCCTTAGCATCAGATATTTTTGCCTTTATGGTGGCAACATTATTATCAATAGTAGTTATTTCGTAATTAACTACGCTTTCTTTTTTACCTTTTTTGTTAAAGCTTGTAATTTCAAATTTAGCACCTTCCTCAAAAGGATAATAAGCACTACAAGTATTTTGACTAATTGAAGAGTAACTAATAAATAATAAACAGAAAAAACCTATAATTTTTGCTTTCATAATCATCTATATTTTCACAAATTCAACACGTCTATTTTTTGCTTTGCCGTTAGTGGTATTATTATCATCAACAGGTTCAGTATCTCCTTTTCCTTCTGTTTGCAATCTATCACTAGATATTTTATAAACCTTAATTAAAGCTTCTTTTACAGCATTAGCTCTGCTTTTTGATAGTTTTAAGTTTGTATCATCATTACCGTCAGAATCTGTATGGCCAATAATATTTAATTTGATATTTTCATCTTGTATTAGTACTTGAGAAATTTGGCGAATAATTCCATAAGATTGAGGTTTGATATTTGCAGAACCAGAATCGAATAAAATGCCGTTGGTAGATATTTTTCCTTTACTTATTAATTCGCGCCTTAAATCTACACCGCCTTTAGCCACCTTTAAATTACTTATATATAAATGTTCTTGTCCGTCTTTGAGATTGTTAAGATGAAATTTTAAATATTTAAGTACATTTTCTTGTTCTATAAACCTCGGGATATCAATGTATTTAGTTTCGTTTACCCATAGCCTAAAGCGTTTTTTAGTAACCGAAATAGCTATATGCGGTTGGTTAAGAACAGCTTTTCTAACATCTGCTTTTATATCTGTATTTATTGAGCCTCCGTTTCTATTAAAATAGTTTCGAGCTCTAAATGCAAAAGAGGCATACTGCCCTAAAGGAATAGAGATTTTGGCGTAATGCTCTACACCATCTTTAAATTGATCATTGTCACTTAAAATTACATGAAATCTAGCTGTAGAAGATGTTTGTTGATTAATTCCTTTGGTAAGTAAGTCGAACTCTATGGTAAAGTCTTCAGGTAAATCTTTTACGTCAGGGATATAAAAAACACCATATCCAGTTTTTAATTCGAACCAATTGCCTTTGTTGCCAATTTTTACAACTTCGCCAGAGGCATTAGTATTCCATTTGCTAGGAAAGTCGCCAACAAAATCTTGAGAAAAATTATCAAAAAATAGTAATTTATCTCCTGGGACATAATCAAACTTGCTATAAATTTCTAAATTGTCAGATATGTTAGTGTTAACCTCTTCAGCTGTGTCATTATTCCCATTAATAGTTCCTGAAGAATTACTTGAACCTTCTTCGCTTGTAGATGTATTGCCAGAATCATTTTCTTTTTTATCACGTTCGCGCTGACCTAGAAGTAATTCTTTAGCGGTTTTGATACTGTATTTTAATGCTTTTTTGGCTTTGTTTATTTGTAATGTAGCTTTGGCTTGTTTTAAAACACTTGTGCCGTCAATATCTCCTAAAATATCTGGAGCGCTATCACTTAAACCCTGTAAATCGTCCAATGCATCTTCTAAAACATCAATATCATCATCGTCAAGTGGTGTCCCTGCTGCGGCGTAACCGTCATATTTATATACTTTATCATATATATCAAAAGATTGTGTTACAAAGTTATCAACGCTAGAAATGCCAACCGAACTTTTTGGTCGTTTTAATTGTTTAGTTTGTGCGTAAGTATTAGATATAAAAAATACCAAAGCAATCCCAATAAAGGAAATGCGTAATGCATTTTTATGTGGTTTCATTGTAATTATTTGATTAATAGCTGCCTTAAAGATAAAAATTAGTTTGCAAATGCAAAACCTTAAGTGCTATTTAATAATAATTTAGTTCATTTGATACAAAATAATAGAGTTGCTATCTCCTTTTGTGACAAATTCAAGATTTCTGTCTTTATCAACATTATCTAAATCAATTAAAGAATTTCCGTAAACAGGAAAGTTTACTATAGGTTTTGCTTGACTATCGTAGAGGTATATTTTTTGAGATTGTAAATCGGTAACTGAAACATATATTTTATCATTTAAATAAAATATTTTTGGATGAGTATAGTTCCCGAAATCAAGTTCAATAGTTCTATTTTTAATACCTAATTTGTTATCTGTTAATGTAACAAGTGTTTTGCTTGTAGTTTGTAAATGATGATCATTTGAAAGCCTTAAATTTTGAATTGATGTATTACCTCTTGTGTCGATCGTTACTAAATTACCATTTTGGGTAGTGGTTGTAAATTTATTTTTATATAGATAGACGCTTTGGTTTGAAAATCTATTTGAGGTTTTTGGTATTACTCTATTTTTTCCTGTGCGGTCTAAAATATAAAGCTTGTCTTCAGTTTTAAAAGTTAAATAATCTTTACCACTCATTCTAAAATGGTTGGGTTGGGTTAAAATGTTTTTGTTGGCAGATTTAAAGGTAAAGCCATTTACAATTTTCGCTTTAACATCGTACATTAAAACATTTTTACCTTGAGTGATAAGTAATCTGTAGTTTTTCTTTTTGTCATAATCAAAAACAGATAGCGGTTGTGTGATTTTGTCATTAAATTTTGCAGGAAATGGAGCTACATCTTTACCGTTTCTATCTATTACATAAACTCTATTTGGCGTTGCAAATGCAAGCTGAAGCCTACCGTTTTTGTATATGTCTATTTGTTCAATGTTTCCTATAACAGCCCCTTGCAATTGTTTTTTCCATAGAACCTTTCCTTTATTTGAAATTAAATACAGTCTATTATTTACGTCTTGAACAACAATTTCTTTTTGTTTGGTAATATGATTGGTAACAAATTGAGGTTGGTTTAATAAATCTGCATCTAATTTAATATTAAATACTTCTGAAATAGAGTTTTGGTAACCTCTAGTCTTAGCTTTTTTAATAATGCCATTAACATGAGCAAAATTAGTGTCATAAATAAATTGTAAAGCCGAAGCATTATATTTATTTAAATTGTAGTTAGAATTATCTTGAAGATTTTTATTTAGAATGGTTTTTAAAATCGATGGATTTACTATTGTTAATAATGAAGATTCGTCACTTAAGTTTTCTTTAATGTCTTTAAAATATGATTGTTCGCTTAAAGTAGTTTTGTTTTGATAATTAGCAATAATATTTTGAAGCATTTCTAAATTATCAGCAAACACAAAAAAGTTATCTAATACACAATATTTTGTAGCATTATTAGATGTAATTAAAGGAAAGAAAGTGTTTGAAAACAAATCAGGTTCGCTAAAATTAAAAATATCAATTTGTCTGTAGCTATCAATAGTACTTAACTCACTTAGTAAAGCATCTTTGGTAGCAATAACATCTATTGAATTTAATATTACGGCATGCTTTTCGTCTTCGTAAATCACTCCAACTTCTGTAATGTTATCAAAAAGAGCAGAAGAAACGATAGAGTCTTTTCTATTGAATTTTTTTAAGTTGGTTTTAAAAAGGTTATAATCACTAAATGTAAAACTCATAAAACCATCACTGTTTGATGGTGTTATATTTTGAATTTGATTTTCTTGCGGAATGTTGTTTTTAAAAATGTTAATTAAACTTTTTGAAGAATCCTTTGCTTTTGTTATACCGTTTATTAGAATTTCATCCTGACTGATATCAGTATCTATGGCTAAGTAATTTGAAAAATTATTAAAGCTGATGGAATCTTCAATAAAAAATGATTTTATAAATTTATTTTCAGATTCAATTATAATAGATAAGGATTTGTCTTTACTTATTGTATTATAAATTTTTTCTAATTCAATAGTTGTGTCAGAATTTAAAAAAGCGTCGTCCACTATTTTTTTTGAAGACGATGCGAAAAACATACTATCAATTACTGTACTATAAAACGTGTTGTTGTTTAGTTTAGATTTTATGATAGATTTATTTTTATAGGTAATTGTTTCTTCAATGTAGTTTGATAAAGAATCTCTTTTAAATAAATTTTTGTGGTATTTTGTAATTATTGAATATTGAAGACTGTCGTTTTCTCCATTTGAAAAACAAATTAGCATTTCGTCTTTTGGAAACAGAAGAGATAGAGATTCTAATTTACTTTCTATATGATTAAAAGTATTTGCTTTTGCCAGTTTTTGGATAAAGTCACTATTTTGAATATCGCTTTTTAAACTTTCAATATTTGAAGTTTTTATAATTACCGATGTTTCATTTGGGATAAAGTGAATTAACTTGGTTCGGTTTTTTTTGTTGTTCGAGCAACTAAGTGTAATTAATAAGAGGGCTAGGCAAAAGAATCTCATGCAAGTAATTAATTTTTACAAACCTACATATTTTTCATTTTAAAAAATATAGAAAGTCTTATAAAGTAAACTAGGATTATTACAATAAACCTAAATATCTAATTTTAATTGATTGGGTAATAATCTAAACGATTTTCTGTGATATTTTGTTATACCATATTTTTTAATGGCTTCTCTGTGCTCTTTAGTTGGGTATCCTTTATTTTGTTTCCAGTTATACATAGGGAATTCTTCATGAATTTTATTCATATAAATATCACGATAAGTTTTTGCTAAAACAGAAGCAGCGGCAATGCTTAAGTATTTACTATCTCCTTTAATAATAGTTTTGTATGATACATTATTATAAGGTTTAAACTTATTACCATCAACTATTATAAATTCTGGAACTTGTTTAAGTTTGTCAATTGATTTGTGCATAGCTAAAATTGAAGCATTAAGAATATTAATGGTATCAATATCTTCTTGAAAAACATGAGCAACTCCAAAGGTTAAGGCATCGGTTTCTATAATAGGTTTTAATTTATCTCTTTTTGTTTCGCTAAGTTGCTTAGAATCATTTAGAATATGGTTAGAAAAATTTTGAGGAAGGATAACCGCAGCAGCAGTTACAGGTCCAGCAAGACAGCCTCGTCCCGCTTCGTCAGTTCCACACTCCAACGCCTTGCTTGAGTAATTATTTAGCAACATTTATATATAAATATTGTCAAATCTATAATTTTTATGGGTAATTATTATGCACACATAATATATTTATGTTGTTTTTTGCGAAAATCACAGTGCTTGTTGTTAAATTCGGAATTTTTACCATGTATTTTGATGTAATATTAAATATTTTGTTTGTTTTTTTGTTAAATGCGTATTATGCTAAATGTTAATTCTTACTTCTCTTAACATTTTTTTAAGGTATTTCTTTGTTTATTTAATATATTATTAAGATGTTTGTGGTTGACTAACTCAAAATAATTGTTATATGAAATTAAAGTTGACATGGTTGTTAACGCTAATAATGGCGTTTTCAATTCAATTCTCTAATGCACAAGAGAAATCTATTTCGGGAGAAGTAACATCATCTATTGATGGTTTACCATTGCCTGGAGTAAGCGTAATAGTAAAAGGAACGACAAGGGGAGCACAAACAGATTTTGATGGTAAGTATACCATTAGTGGATCTGCTGGTGAAGTTCTTGTTTTTTCATTTATAGGAATGAAGAATGCTGAAGCGACTATCGGAGCAAGCAATACAATTAATATGTCTTTAGATGAAGATGTAGCTGCTTTAGATGAAGTTGTAGTTGTTGCTTATGGTACACAAACTAAGCAATCAATTGTAGGTTCTGTTGGTGTTGTATCAAGTACTACAATTGAAAATCAACAAGTAACGTCGCCATTAAGAGCATTACAAGGAGCTGTTCCTGGTGTAAGTCTTATAACCGCTGGTGGACAACCTGGTACTAACCCTACTATACGTATTAGAGGTTTTGGTAGTCTTAACGCATCTGCTGCGCCACTTATTATTTTAGATGGGGCTGCGTATAATGGAAATCTTAACTCTATAAGTCAGGACCAAATAGAATCAATGTCTGTTCTTAAAGATGCATCTTCTACATCACTTTATGGGTCTAGAGGAGCAAATGGTGTAATTGTAATTACAACAAAGAAAGGTAGAAAAAATTCTGCACCTAAGGTTACAATCAGATCTCAAATTGGTTTATCTAATCCAACAATTGGATTGCATGACTTAGCAAGTGTAGATGATCAGTTCAGATATACATGGGAAGCTTTAAAGAACACTAATCAATACGTACTAGGTCAATCTGCAACTGATGCGGCTCAAAATGCATCAAATGGACTTGTAGATTATTTTGGATACAATCCTTATAACGTTGCAAACCCTGTAGATGTTAATGGTAACTTAACTACGGCTAATAAACTATGGGAAAATAGTTGGGAAGATGAAGTGATTAGAAATGATGTGTTGAGAGTAAATCATAACATTAGCTTGTCTGGTGGTGATGATAGATCAACTTATTTTATGTCTTTTGATTATTTAAATGATGAAGGACCAGTTATTAAATCAGGATTCGAAAGAATTTCTGCTCGTGTTAATTTAGAATCTCAAGTAAACGACTGGTTTAAAGTAGGTTTTAATACAAGTTTTTCTCGTTCAACTTCAGGAAGTCCAGATCAAACATCTGGAAGTACTACTCAAGCTATTTCTTGGATTTATAATGTATCAGACGTATATCCTGTATATGCAAGAGATGGTAATGGTCAGCTGTTAAGAGATACTGCTGGTGATGTTTTTTATGATTTAGGTAATGGTTTTGTACCAGGTCAATCAGTTAATAGTGTTAGGCCTTCAAATGGTGGTGAAAACATATTAGCTAGTATTTTCTTGGGTAGAGAAAATAGAAGACGTACAAGTTATTTAGGTAATGCTTTCGCAGAGATAAAGTTATTTGAAGGATTAACTTTTAGAACTAATCTTAGTTACGAAAACTATTTATTTGATTCATTTAGTTTTGATGATGATTTATTTAGTTTTGCTACAAACCTTGGTGGTAGAGTAGATCAAGATAGAGACCTTACTACTACTTTAAACGCAATACAATCATTAAATTATACTAAGTCTTTTGGAAACCATAATTTTTCTGTAGACCTTATTACAGAGGCCTACACTTTTGAATTTGACGATTTAGGAGCTCAAGGAACTGGGTTTTTACCTAATGTAGAAGTGCTAGACGGTGCAACAAGCCCAGAAAGTGTTGAAGGTAATACAGTTATGGAAAGATTAAATAGTTATTTAGGAAGATTAACTTACAACTTTAATGAGAAGTATTACTTAGAAGGATCTTTTAGACGTGATGGATCTACAAGATTTTCTGAAGAAACTAGATGGGGTAACTTTTTCTCTGTCGGTGGTTCTTGGATAGTATCTAATGAAGGTTTTTTAAGTGATAGTAATACGTTAACGTATTTAAAGTTTAGAGGATCATATGGTGAATTAGGAAATAATCAAATATTCATTTCTGGTTCTAACCCTCTAGCGCAAGATTATTTCCCATACCAATCTGTTTTTAATTTAGGATGGAATAACGAAGGTAATACTGGTGTATTACTAGGTGGTGTTGCAGATCCTACTATTAGCTGGGAAAAAACATCTTCTACAAATATAGGTGTAGACTTTGAATTGTTTAACGGAACAATTTCGGGTACTGTTGATTATTATAGTAAAGAATCGGTTGACTTAATTTATGATAAACCAATTCCTTCATCTACAGGTGTTTCTGAAATTACTACTAATATTGGTAGTATCAAGAATTCAGGATGGGAAGTAACGCTTAATTCTATAAACGTTAGTACTGATGACTTTAGCTGGTCTTCTGGAATTAACTTCTCTTTAGATAAAAATGAGATTACAGAGTTAACTCAAGATGAATTTATCAATGGGTCTAAACTTTGGAAAGTTGGTAATTCTATTTTTGATTTTTATATTGATGAGTGGGCTGGAGTTGATCCTGCTGACGGATTCGGTATGTGGTATATGGATGTTTTAGATGCAAATGGTAATGTTATTGATAAAGTTACGACTAAAGATAATGACCAAGCAACACGTTACCAACAAGGGTCTTCATTGCCAGATATTTATGGTGGTTTTACTAACACAATTAGATATAAGCAATTTGACTTGAGTATTTTAGCTAACTTTAGCTTTGGTGGATATTTATTAGATTCTGATTATTCAGGATTGATTAATCAATTCCAAAACCCAGGATCTAATCATCATGTAGATGTAGTTAATAGATGGCAGAACCCTGGAGATATAACAGATTATCCTTTATTATTAACAGGAAACAATAATCATTCATCTAGATCTACAAGATTTTTATTTAAAAATGATTATATAAGATTGAAAAGTTTAACTTTTGGTTACAACTTACCTGAGTCAGTATTAGAAAAAATAGGATTCAGTCAAGTAAGATTATTCTTGCAAGCTGATAATATTTTAACTTGGCAATCGCATAAAGGAATTGATCCAGAACAGGCTTTTAATGGTTTAACAAATAACAGATCTCCGTTAGCTAAAACTATTACAACTGGTGCTATTTTACAATTTTAAAAAAAAAGAAAAAGATGAAAAGTAATTTTAACTTAAAAAATATAAAGAGAGGTTTCCTCCTTATGTTTACAGCTTTTGCATTGATGACTAGCTGTCAAAAAGAATTTTTAGAAGAACCAAAAAACACAAATGGTGTTACTGCTGATGTAGTATTTGCTGATCGTGCTGTTGTTGAGTCTTATGTTACAGGTATTTTA
Source organism: Gaetbulibacter sp. 4G1 (assembly GCF_002741945.1). GTDB lineage: Bacteria > Bacteroidota > Bacteroidia > Flavobacteriales > Flavobacteriaceae > Wocania_A > Wocania_A spongiicola. The sequence goes on along the minus strand of NZ_MDVN01000022.1, from coordinate 8,252 downwards.
AGAAACTTTAGAGCGCAGTATACTACAGTTGATACTGGAGGTTTATATGCGATGTATTTTGCTAGAACAGTAAAAGGTAATGATATTATCCAATCACCAAACTGGTATCGTTTTGATTATGGACATGAAAATAGAGAGCCAAATTATAGACGTACAATCTTTAACTGGGATTATAACTATGATAATGTTAACCAAGCGAATGTTCTTATTCAAGGTGTTGAAAGCAGTACTTTAGATGATGTATCTAAAAGAGAGTTTATTGCAGTTGGAAAAACGTTAAGAGCGTTCCATTATTTTCAGTTAGCATTAGAGTTCGCACCTAATTATACTACAGATCCTTCGGCTTCTAGATTACCAATTTATACTGAGCCAGCAACTGGAGCTTCTGAAGGTAATCCAACAAGCCCTACTAGTGAAGTATATGCTTTAATATTATCTGATTTAAAAGCGGCAATCGCTGATTTACCAGATTCACGTTTAGGAAAAAGTTATATTAATAAAGCTGTAGCGCAAGGTATCTTATCTCGTGTGCTTTTAGTGACTCAAGATGATTGGGCATTAGCTTCTTCGTCTGCTAGAGCAGCTTACGGAGGTAATGCAGCATCAGCTGTTGTATCTACAAACTGGGGCGCAGGTTTTACTGATTTAGGAGATCAAGAATGGTTATGGGGTATGTACCAAGATGCTAATGAAACTAATTTCTTTTATGCGGCACCACACGTAATGACAGATCACTTAACACTATCTTATCAAGCAACTTATGTAAATACAAATTTTGTTTCTGAGTTTGCTGCTACAGATGTTAGAAGATTATTTTTCGATATTTATGGTTCTTCTACTCCTTACAGAGAGTTTATTACAACAAAGTTTGCATTTACTTTTGATACTGATTTACCAATTATGAGAAAATCTGAAATGGTATTAATTGATGCTGAAGCTCAAGCAAGAATGGGTAATGACGGTCCTGCACAAGATTTATTATTTGCTTTACAATCTGCTAGAGATGGTAGTGCTGTAAAATCTACAAGTACTGGAGCGGCTCTTATGGATGAGATTTTACTTGAAAGACGTAAAGAGTTATATGGAGAATTTGGAGTTGAATGGTTTGATGCTAAAAGAACGCGAAGTGCTATTGTAAGAGATCCTGAGCATAGAGTTGTACTTACTGTACCAGCTGATAGCGAATTATTTTACTTAAAAATTCCAGAAAAAGAAATTGATGCTAATCCTAATATTGATGAGTCTATCAATAACTAAGGACTAGTCTTAATTTATAAATTATATAGTATGGAGTAGTTTTTAAGCACTAAAAACTACTCCATTTTTTTTATAGATTAATAATTAACTAATTTTTTACCAACCATTAAAAATTATTTTATTAATGAATTATATAAATAAGAAATGAAAAGAAAACTACTTTTTAGTTTATTGTTATTATTTGGTTTTATAGTAGCGGCGCAAACAGATGCTGAAATAAAAAAAATTACTGAAACTTATAATAAAGAAAATATAGATGACCTTAAAGCTGAGTTACTTAATAAGTATTTAGAAAGAGAAAGCAGGATTGAAAATTATTTGAAATCAAATAAAGCACTTGGTAGAAAGTATAAAAATAAAGGTAAAACTTACGATATTTATGATATTGTAGATGGGAACCCTATTTATAGAACAACCCACAATGTAAATAGTGCCATTGGTACGAAAACTAATAGAATACAACCTGGAGGAAGCTTGGGGTTAAGTTTGGAAGGAGAAAATATGAATATTGGGGTATGGGATGAAGAAAGCGTGCGTGGTACTCATGATGAATTTAAGGACGATCAAATAGTTCCACAATCTAGAGTTGAATATCCTGAATTTCCTGGAGGTTTTTTTGGACCAATAAGTGATCATGCAACACATGTAGCTGGTACTCTAATGGGTAAAGGAGCAGATGCAAGTGCTAAAGGAATGGCCCCTAAAGCAACTTTGAGATCTTTTGATTGGACTATAGATGATACTGAAGCTCTTAATGAAGCTTCAAACGGCTTACTGATTTCCAATCATTCTTACGGTGTTCCTATATTTACAAACGGAGGGACACAGCAAATCACAGCTGCTAATATTGGAGCTTATACAGCTAATGCTAGAACATGGGATCAAGTAGCCTTCTCTTCTCCCTTCTATTTAGCTGTGAAATCTGCTGGTAATGAAGGAACTGATACATACACTGGAGGTTTGGGTACAGGTTACGATAAATTAACAGGAAATAAAACTGCTAAAAATAATTTGGTAGTTGCAAATGCAAACCCATTTTTTAATGCAACGACTGGAGAAATAACAGTTTTAGCAATAAATTCAGGAAGTAGCCAAGGGCCTACTGATGATTTTAGAATTAAACCAGATATTGCAGGTGATGGAACTAATGTATACTCACCAACATCTGGATCGAACACAGAGTACTCAACTTTTTCAGGCACATCAATGGCATCACCTAATGTAGCTGGGACATGCTTATTGCTTCAAGAATATTATAACCAGTTAAACTCAAATTATATGAGAGCTGCAACATTAAAAGGCTTGGTTTGTCATACAGCAATTGATGGCGGAAATAAAGTAGGACCAGATCCTGTTTTTGGCTGGGGTTTACTTAACGCTGAAGATGCAGCTAATGCAATTAAAGATGATAATGATGGAACAGCTAAAATAGATGAGCTAACCTTAAATAATAGTGGTACATATACATACCAATTCTCTTCAGCAGGAACAGGACCAATTAGTGCTACCATTTGTTGGACAGACCCTGCAGGAGCTACATCTTCAAGTCCAGGTAATGTTTTAACACCTAGGTTAGTTAATGATTTAGATTTAAGAATAGAAGATTCTGGCGCTACAACTTTTACTCCATGGAAGTTAGATAATACTAATGTAGCTGCTGCTGCCATTAAAGGAGATAATAATGTTGATAATATTGAAAGAATTGATATTACCACTTCTGTAGCAGGAAATTATACTTTAACAGTAACGCATAAAGGAACGTTAACTAATGGTTCTCAAGCCTTTTCTTTAATTCTAACAGGAGCTAATTTAACATTAGGTGTGTCAGATAAATTAATATCTAATGTAACGGTTTGGCCTAATCCAACAAATGATAAGTTAAATTTAAACTTTGATTCTAAAAGTGAAAAATCTACAATTCGTTTGTATGATTTACAAGGACGTGAAGTATATAAGAAAAGCTTAAAAGAAGCATCGTCAAAGATTAATCATTCAATTGATACAAAAGCATTTTATTCTGGAGTATATTTTTTAAATATCCAGAACGGTAACGCAATTTTTAATAAGAAAGTTGTTATCGAATAAATTTTATAACTAAAAACTGTGCAGATACTGCATATATAAACGATTCTGAATATGATATTTATAAAATAAATATTATATTTGGCTTGACTAACTCAATAAATAATTAAAAAATTACATTATGAAAAAAATTAACTTATTCTTTCTGTTTGTTTCTCTAATTGCTTTTGTAAGCTGTGAGAAAAATGAAGATGTTATTGCCATTTCTAATATTGATTATGTTTCTTTTGAGACTGGATTCAATATTGGCGTTGACCCAACAGGAACTGCATCACAAGAAGTAAAAATATTTACATCTCAAGTAGCAAGTGCAGATAGATCATTTACAATTAGTGTTGTAGCTGATCAAACATCGGCTAGTGCTTCAACTTACACAGTGCCTGCTTCAGTAACAGTGCCTGCAAATAGTAATGCTGGAGTGTTTAATGTTGATGTTGATGGAGCGAGTATTGATCCTAACGGAGACACATTAACTTTAGAGTTTATGGATTCTGAAGGTTTATTTGTAGGAGATCCTATTACATTAAATTTAGAGCAGGTATGCCCAAATCCAGAAACTTTTTTAGACATAGTTTTTGATTCTTATTCTGCTGAAACATCATGGGATATTAAAGATTCATCTGGAACAGTACTTTACTCAGCAGCATATGCTGGTAGTCAAACAGATGCTTCTCATAAATTCTGTTTACCAAACGGTACATATACATTTACTATTTATGATGTGTATTCTGATGGTATTTGCTGTACTTACGGGAATGGTTCTTATACGCTTACAAATAATGGAAACGTTATAAAAACTGGAGGAAGTTTTGGTGCATCTGAAGCAACAGAATTTACTTTAAGTAATTAATAAGAATAAACAATTTTATTATATAAAAAGTTCAGCAATATAATTGTTGAACTTTTTTATTTACATCAGTATTTTTATAATACTGTTTAACCTAATACTTTAAACTGCTATGAAGAAGTATTATATCTTTTTCGCTATTGTTTCAATTATTGCTAATTTATACTCTCAAAATACGGTTGGCATAATTAGCAATTCTGCTGAAGCTTATAATGGATATACCTTATTTACAAGTCATAAGTCTACTTATTTAATTAATAATTGTGGAGAAATAATTAATAAGTGGACTAGTAATTACATTGATGGAAAATCTGTATACCTTTTAGAAGATGGGAGTATCTTAAGAACAGGGGTTATAGAAAATACCGATATTTCAATTCCTGGTATAGGTGGAATTATTGAAAAAATAGATTGGGATGATAATGTAATTTGGAGCTACACATACTCTTCAAGTAGCTTGACTCAGCATCATGATATATACCCTATGTCTAACGGAAATATTTTAATACTCGCTTTAACAAAAAAAGCTGCAGCTGAAGCTATACAGGCAGGAAGAGATCCTGCATTGTTAGATGATGCAGATTTATACAATGAACAAGTTATTGAGATTGCGCCAGATTTAATAAATGGAGGAGCTAGTATTGTATGGGAATGGAACATCTGGGACCATTTAATCCAAGATTTTGATAACACCAAAGATAATTTTGGAGTAGTCTCTAATAGCCCGCAATTGTTAGATATTAATTATTTGGGGACCTCCGATAAAAAAGCTAATTGGTTGCATTGTAATTCAATTCAATATAACGAAAACCTAGACGAAATTATAATTAGCGCACGACAAATGAATGAAATATATATAATAGATCATTCAACAACAACATTAGAAGCTTCTTTACATTCTGGAGGAAATAGAAATAAAGGAGGAGACATACTTTACAGATGGGGGAACCCATTTGCTTATGGAAAAGGATTAGAATCAGATCAAAAATTATTTGGACAACATACGCCACATTGGATTCCGAGTACTTACAATGATGGAGGTAAGATTTTATTATTTAATAACGGTTTCGGTAGGTCTACCGAGTATTCTACAGTAGAAATAATAAATCCGGAAAAGGATATGAGTGGAAACTATACTTATACTGGCGCCCCTTATGGGCCAACAAATTTGGATTGGTCTTATCAAGATCCAACTACTCTCACTGACTTTTTTTCAAGGATAATGTCTAGTGCTCAAAGACTTCCCAATGGAAATACTTTGATTTGTGATTCAGATTCTGGGTATTTATTTGAAATAGATAATCTAAAAAATAAAGTTTGGGAATATATTAACCCTCAAAGAAATAATGGAGATATAATAGCTCAAGGAGATACACCATTAGGTAACTTAACATTTAGAGCTTTTAAATACGAACTTAGTTATCCCGCGTTTACAGGGAGAGATTTAACACCGCAAGGAACAATAGAAACTGGAGCTAGTTTACAGTCTTGTTCAATTTTAAGTACTAAAGATGCAGAATTTGCTGACCTTAAAATATTTCCTAATCCAGTGAAAAATATTTTAAATATCAAGTCCAAACACAATATAGATAGAATCGAAGTATATAATGTAATTGGTAAAAAGATACAAAGCAACTATAATTCTAATAAGATTGATATTAGTTATTTATCTAAAGGCATTTATTTTGTAAAAATTAGTTTTAAAGACAAATCAATAAGTAAAAAAATAGTTAAACAATAGTTTCTTCAAAAATACAAGTTACTTTTGTTTGGTATATTTACCAAGTTTAAAGCAATAAAGAAAGCCAGCTAAAATAGCTGGCTTTCTTTATTTAAAATATTTACTTAAAATTAGCGTTCAAATAATTACTTTTGCTGTGGAAAATTAAGTTATGATAAGATTAATTTTAGTATTTTTTTTGGTGTTTTTGTTTAATAATGTAAGTGCACAAACAAAACCTAAACTATCAAAAGAACAAATGGAGCGCTTAAGAAAGCAAGACTCTCTAAATCCAGATTTAAATAATAGAGGAGCTAAGCAAGAAAAAGCTAAAATATCAGACTACTTAATTATCTCCCATAAAAACGATACAACATTTGTAGATACTACCTTAACCATTCGAAAAGAATACAAGTTTAATTATTTACGGAAAGACAATTTTGGTTTAATACCTTTTTCAAACTTAGGGCAAACCTACAATAGCCTAACGTATAATTTTGAAAACACTAGCCTAATGCCGAGTTTTGGTGCAAGAGCAAGGCACTTTAATTATATGGAGATAGAAGATGTTAATTACTATCGTGTGCCAACACCATTAACAGAACTATTGTATAAATCTGCTTTTGAGCAAGGGCAACTTGCCGATTCTTTTTTCACAGTTAACACATCGCCTCAATTAAATTTTTCAATAGCTTACAAAGGCCTTCGGTCCTTAGGTAAATACCAGCACTTGTTAACAAGTACAGGGAATTTTCGTTTTACAACAAACTATCAAACTAAAAACAATCGCTACTTTGCAAGAGCACATATAGTAATGCAAGACTTGTTGAATCAAGAAAATGGGGGGCTAAGAGATGATATGATTGAGAATTTCGAAAATGGAGTCGAGGAATTTTTAGATCGCTCAATTTTAGAAGTAAATTTCGAAAATGCTGAAAATATATTAAGAGGAAAGCGGTTTCATTTAGAGCATAATTATAGTATTATCAGAAAAAAAGACTCGCTTTCAAAAAATAAATTAAGCATAGGTCATATTATATCTTTAAAAGATAAATCGTACCAATACGATCAAACTAGTGTAAGTACAAGTTATTTTGGAAGTGCTTTTGCAAGTTCGAACCAAAGAGACCGTGTAACACTCGAAAATTTTTATAATCAACTTCAACTAAATTATAGTAACAATATTATTGGCGATTTACAATTTAATGTAAGCAGTAATAATTATAATTATGGTTACAACAAGGTGGTAGTATTAAATGGTAATACAATAACCAATAGATTAAAAGGCGATGTGTTTTCAGCTGGAGGAAAATACCGCAAGCAATTTAAAAAGTTTGAATTATTTGGTGAGCTAGGAATAAATGTTTCAGGAGATTTCGATGGAAATTTTTTAAAGGCACATGCTACATTCAAACTAAATAGCGATTTATCAGCAACAGCATCAATAAATCACAGTTCCAAAGCACCAAATTATAATGTGCTGTTATATCAAAGTAACTACACAAACTATAATTGGCGAAACAATTTTAATAATACAGAAACCCAACAATTAGCATTTCAGTTAAAATCAAAAAAAATAGCTGATATTTCTGTCGATTATTCAACAATAAACGACTATACCTATTTTAAAAGAGATGCAACAGGGATTCCAGATGGCGAATTTGTTCCAATCAAACCATTTCAAAATACCGAAACAATAAGTTATTTAAGAGTTAAATTAGACAAAGAAATAAAAGTTGGCAAATTTGCACTGCAGAATACCTTATTATATCAAAACGTACAAGACGATAATAATATATTAAACGTTCCGCAGCTTACTACGCGCAATACATTGTATTATTCCAGTCACGTATTTAAAAAAGCCATGTACTTACAAACAGGTGTAACATTCAATTACTTCACAAAGTATAATATGAATAGCTACGATCCATTGTTGGCAGAATTCTATGTACAAACCGATAAAGAATATGGCGGATTCCCACGATTAGATTTCTTTGTAAATGCAAAAATTCGTCAAACAAGAATTTATATAAAAGCCGAGCATTTCAATTCAGCATTTACAGGTTACAATTATTTCGCAGCACCAAACAATCCATATCGAGACTTTACTGTGCGTTTCGGAGTAGTATGGAACTTCTTCTTATAAAGTAATTATAGCCTTCACTTCGATATGGATTGGGGCTTGTTTTATCCATTGTATTTTTTTATTGTGCCTCAAAAAGGATGATATTACTATCCTTAACGTGTTATATTTTTATTGTGTTAGTTTTTATTAAAGATAAAAATTAGATTATAAAGGAGTCATTATAGGTTTTTTTTATACTTCAGCGGCCAAGAAAAGGAGAA
>NZ_MDVN01000021.1 GCF_002741945.1 Gaetbulibacter sp. 4G1 | reverse complement strand
TGTTCCTATATTATTCACTTCAAGTAAAGCATCATCATAGGTTTCGTAATAAGAAATGGTTAAACCAGCAGGTAGCCCTAAAACAATATCGTTGTCGGCATCACTTAAATTAAAATTAAAGAAACCATCTTCAATTCCATCGTCATCACAAGCAATAAGTTCGGTATCACCAGAATCCGTAACACTAACATCAAGGGTTAGCTCTGAGGGAGAGGAACAATTTGTACGATTATCGATAACCTCGACATAAATAGTTTGAGGGTTAACAGTGTTGGTAAATGAGTTCCCGTTAACTTCAATAGTTCTAGCAGCATCGGTATAAAACTTAGTAGATAAATTGGCAACACCATTAGTTAAAACCGCATTAGCTTGGTTAAGATTAAAAAGCGTTAGCCCATCAATGGTTCCATCTTCATCACATTGCAATATGGTTTCGTTAAAGGCTTCGGGGTTTAAGTGTACAACTAAATTTAAAGTAGTTATACTTTTACAATCTGGGTTTAATGCATCTTCAATTCTAACAAAAACTTGCTGATTAAATGGAGTTGTATTGTAATAAGAGTTAGGCAATGAATTTATTCTCATTTCTGCATCTGACGAAGTAGTATGGTAAGTAATATTAATATCTGCTGGGTTTTGACCATTTAAAATTTCAGCATTTCTAGAAGATAAATCAAAAGTTACTTGACCATTAGTGTTATTTCCATCAACAGAATCATCACAAAGCTCGTAGTCTGCAGGTTGAGCAAAATTTGGACCTAAATTAACATTCAATTGAAAATTAGTCAACTCAAAGCAACCTGTCGTATTATTTGTAATTCTGGCATGGATAGTTTGAGGGTTACTAATGTTTGTGTAAGGACTAGTTAATTCATTTATTCCAATATTTGCGTCACTTGCATTTTCATGATAAGTTATAGTAATATCACTTTGTGTACCAGCAATTAAACTTGTATTGTCTATGAGGTTAAAAGTTGTAAATCCATCATTAAAAGGAGCAGCTACATCACAACTTTCTAAATTTAATGGAGTGCCATTTACATTTGATTGATCTGAAGGCGGATCAGAAAATTGAGCAGTACCTGTCCATTGTAAGCTAAAAGGACTATTACCGATTGGTCTATCTATTACTATAAAGTAAGTTTCTCCAGCAAGCACATCTAACCATCTCACAAAACTATCTCCATCTGCTCCAGGTCCTTCAGCTATATCAGTTGAAGAGCTGTTCATTCCTGTTAAATTATTTCCTTGATTAGCAGCTTGGGGGTTAGTTGTTGAACAACGAATAGCTTGTCCTATGTTATTACAGGTTGCATTTGGCCCAAACACAAAAAAATCATAATCTTCCGTTATAGCAGTACTATTTGGAGTTAATGTAAAACCTAATGTTCCACTAGTTACTAGAGTAACTTTTAACCAAACACTATTATTTTCTTGACTCGAGCATGTATTTGATCCGTTTAATTCTTGAGTACCTACACCACTTACGTTTAGGTTTACATTTGAGTTTCCGCAAATAATTACAGCATCTATACAATCAGTAGGTTGTTGGCCAGCTACAATATTATAGCACGATAATAAAACAAATAAAACAGATATTTTTGGGGCTAATTTCAAACGTTTAGTATTTTAAAGTAAAATGGTTTTTAAAAATTCTTCCATCGCCTAAAGTAGCTATAAACCAATAATCATCAGTTGGTAATTTTTTTCCATTAATCAAACCATCCCAACCTTTTTCAGAGGGTTTCAATTGTTTTAAAAGATTGCCATAACGATCAAAAATAAGGACTTTAGAATTTGGTTGTAACGCGGCAGTGACACCGTATATATGCCAAGTATCATTAACGCCATCGTTATTGGGGGTAAAAAATTTGGGAAAGCCAATTACTGAGATTTGATTATCAATTACCCCGCAGTTGTTTTTTGTATCCCTTACATTTACTGAATAAATTCCGGGAAATACATTTTGAAAATGATTGCTTTCTTGGTATGAGGTAGTATTACCGTTGTCTTCATTAACTAGTTGGTATTCGTAAATACCTTCTCCAGAAACTAGAACAGTAATAATGTTGTTTTTTGAAGCATCAACAACTTCAATGTTTTCAATGGTTGCCGTGTTTGAAGGCTCAATTACAATTTTTCTTTGTTTATAACAACCATCACTGTTAGTAACGATAACGGTGTATACTCCAACTTCATTAATTTCTATTTCATAGGTGTTATCGCCAGTTGACCAATTATAACTATAATCTGTTGGGGTACCTTCTTTAATACCAGCATTTACTGTAATTGTTTCTGGAAATTTATTTAAGCAATAGTAAACGGTTTCTTCTATTTCTAAATTTGGTAATTTATTAATTATTAAAGACACTTCGCTTATACCATAACAATCGTTACCATTTTCAACACGAGCATAAATAATTTGGTTATAAGGTGTTGTATTTCTGTAGGTTCTCAAAATTGTATTCTCTTCTAGAAGCGCATCATTAAAGGTTTCATAAAATGAAACATCAAGTCCTACAGGTAATCCATTTAAGATATTGCCTTGTATTTTATTTAAATTAAAATTATATATTCCATCTTCAATGTTGTCATCGTCACAAACAATAAATTCTACATCATTTGAGTCTGTTAAACCCACTTGCAGTGTTAATTCTGACACATTAAAACACCCTGATATTTCGTCTATAACTTGAGCATATACTATTTGAGGGTTAGTAGAATTATAAAATATATTATCTTGAATTTCATTCAAACTTCCTTGAGCATCAGATAAAGATGAGAAAAACTTTATTGAACGATTAGGAGCACCTCCTGTTAAAGATAAAAACGATTCATTTAAGTTAAATACGCTTAAACCATCTGGGGTATCGTCTTCACATTGAACTAAAGTGGCATTAAATGCATCAGGCATTGTAACGTTAAAAGTAAATGAACCAGTATCAAAGCATCTAGTGTCTTGCTTGTTTTCTACGCGCACAAAAATCTCTTCACTATACGGTGTTTGATTGTAATAAAGGTTTGGTAGCGGATTTGCTCCAGATATTGCATCTGCTTCACTAGAATAATAAGATACAATAAAGTCTGAAACGTTTTGGCTTCCTAAAACAGAAACGTTAGAATTAAATAATTGTAAATCTATAGTAACTTGACCATTCATATTATCTCCGTCATCATCATTATCGCATACATATAAATCTTTTAATGTATTTTGAATTTGAGCATTAAATACTTCTATAAAAAATGAAGTAGTGTCATAACAATCAGTGAAATCATTATTTTCTATTCTTACAAAAATTTCTTGAGGACTTTCAGTATTTTCAAAAAGGCCTAATATTTCATTTGTATTATTATCAGCATTAAATTGAGACCTGTGGTAAGTTACACTAAATTGTGTTGGATCTTGCCCTCCATAAACATCATTAGTTTGTAAACTAAAATCGAAAGAAGCAATACCATTTTTTTTACTGCAAGCGGTTAAGTTATTTGGGGTATTAGCAATTGGTGTTTGATAATATGTTATATGTGCTTGCCCTTTTATTGGACAATAACCATTATTCATATCCATAATAACCTCATAATGACCTGGTTGAGAAACAACCAAATCGGAATCAGACTCTGGAAGCAGATTTCCATCAAGGGTCCAAGTATAAGTAGCTCCTGGTACATCATCAGCAGTTAAAGTATAGGTTTCGCCACTACATAGGGATAAATAAAGTGTGCTTAAATCATTTTTTATTATATCAAAATGAGTTCTAAAGAATGTTTGTATAAATGTAGGAGTTGCGATACCAGAAATTTTAGGAGAAAGATTTACCGCATTATCTTGATAATTACATCCAGGACCAAATTCATTTGGGTTATTTATAACACCAAGAAAAGTCGTGCCTTTCCCATAAATACTACTTGAAGCTCTATAAATTTTGCCATTTGTTGCAAGTTGAAGCCCATTTCTATATAACTGCTTATCGTTTTCGACTACATATTGAGGAGCTACTACTTTTGGAGGTAATACAAGTGGTGATGAAGGATTTGATGCTAATATTGTTGCGGATGATAAGTCAAATTGTAATAATGATGATAAGTGATTTGAAGGATTATTATTATTATCTTCATTTTGTGAAACATAATCATTAAACATACTTACGTATAGAATTTGGCTGTTTGATGAAAACTCTAATCCATGAGCTGAAAATGAAGAACCAGGAGCATTATAATCCAATTTTTTTTCATTTGAAATAATACCAGAATCTGCATCAAAATCATAAAGAAAAACTCCTTGAGCCCTACTTGAACAAGCAAGTTTAGTTCCGTCAGGGGAAAATTTTAAATAGCCAAAATTAGGGTCGAAGTCTAAAAGCGTACTATAATTCATTGGAAATGTTGAAAAAGTAGAACTAACCCCTAGGTTGTTTACTTCAAAAGTATAAAGCGTTCCATATGAAAATGCCGTAACCCAAATAGATTTATCTGCACAATTTTTTGCTACTGCTGTTATCATTTGAGTTCCAAATGGTAAAAGATTTATATCCTGATTTATAACAGCACCTAAGCCATTGTCTCTAGTCATATCTACAATGGCATAATCTAACCCATTTGATAAACTTGTAGTAAAAATGTAATAAATGTTTGCATCATCTGGTTTTGGAACTATTAATGCTGGTTGCGTATTTGAAGTCTCTCCAGACAAAAACCAACCTCCACTCATTCTAAAATGATTCCTATTCCAAACGGTGTGTCCATCTGTATAGAATAATAAACGACCAGAGCTATCAGAAATGGATGTAGAACCTTCTCTTGTATCAAGCTTTCCATTTTTTAAAACAGTTGCAGAGTTCGTAATTAAGTTAAAATGCATTCCAGCTCTTTCTCCAAAATACCAAATTGAAGCTTCCTCTCTTTGGGCAAACAAAGAGCTTGTAACTATAAAAAGGAGTAATATTTGAAGCAACTTTTTCACTATACAATAACTTAGTTTATAGTTTAATATTTCAAAGTAAAATGATTTTTAAAAATTCTACCATCTTGTAATGTTATTGCAAACCAATAATCATCAGCAGGTAGTTTTTGCCCATTATATAATCCGTCCCATCCTTCTCCAAGAGGGTTTAATTGTTTTATTAGTTTTCCGAATCTATTAAAAATACGAATGTTAGTATTAGGTTGAAACATACTAGA